>NZ_JACJTU010000017.1 GCF_014698835.1 Nostoc paludosum FACHB-159
CCATCCCCTCATCCCCCACTCCCCACTCCCCACCCTCAGTCATGAGCCTTTGTATCAATCCCGTTTGTCCTAAACCAAATCACCCAAATAATCATCAAAACCGTTTTTGTCAAAGTTGTGGTTCTCATCTGGAATTGCTAGGGCGTTATCGGGTGAATTCTCTGTTGAGTGACAAAACAGGTTTTAGTAAAGTTTATGAGGCATACGAACAAAATACCCCCAAAATCCTCAAGATACTCAAAGAAGATTTATCAAGCAACCCCGAAGCAGTAGAACTATTTCAGCATGAGTTCACTGTCCTTTTGAAACTAAACCATCCCGGTATTCCCAAGAAAGATAGTTATTTCCAATATCAAACTCGAAATGGTTTAGTTTTGCATTGCATCGCAATGGAAAAAATCGACGGTTACAACTTAGAAGAGTGGTTTCAACAGCACAATCAACCTATTTCCCAAGAACAAGCGATCGCCTGGTTAAAACTGTTAACAGAAATTTTAGATTTAGTCCATAACAAACAATACTTGCATAGAGATATTAAGCCATCCAACATCATGATTAAACCCGATGGCCAATTAGTAATCATTGATTTTGGCACTGCCAATGAAATCGTCAAAAACTACCCAGACGAAAGCCCTAAAATGACAGCACTGATGTCGTCTGGTTACAGTGCTCCAGAGCAAATGAATGGTGAAGCAGTGCCACAATCAGATTTCTTTGCCCTGGGACGCACCTTTGTGTTTTTGCTGACAGGAAAACATCCCTTAGATATGTATGATGTCCAGCACAATTTGTTGCACTGGAAAAATCATGCGATCGATATCTCACCCTTACTATTAAATTTAATTGATTGGCTGATAGCACTAGATATAGAAAAACGTCCCAACAATGCCCAGGAAATTTTACAGCGGTTAGAAGAAATTGAAAATAAACTAATAAAAAATAATACTTCAAATCCCGATATCAATAACTTTGAAACCGAGCGATCGCTCCCAATAAATCCAAACTTTTCCAATGCAAATAACCATCTGGAAAAATTACCGCTACTGCGGATTTTCGCAACACTGCTAGTAGTTTTAGGATTACTTAGTATACTAATAATAGCAACGCAGACATCAAAAAGTTCTTTAATACCAAATTATGGGCAATTTCCCGAAAAAAAAGGTAATATTGATTATTTTCCCTATCAAGAAGGTAGAGATAGTCAAGGAAGAATCGCCAAATTTAACATCGCTGTTTTATCACTACAATACAAGTGGGTTGTAGGTAGCAATTTTCAAATTCAAAATAACGATCAAATTATTAGCCTTAACCTTTTAAAGTTGAACTTAGAAACAGAAGGTATACAGAATATAATGGAAGAACCCAGTGAAATTATTTCTGTAGGTACAGCTTCTTGCAAAGGCAATATAGAATTTCAACAACGTGTAGCTTTAGAACGTTCCTTCCAAATACAACTTTTAGTAAAAAAATTATTTATCAATCAACCCAGCATCAAACGCTATCGCTTATTAAACTTGGGTCAATTTAAACGGGCTGATTGTCAAGCACACCAGGATTTAACTACATATCAAAGAAGTATTATAATTATTGGCGTTAAAAAAGAATCAACAAGCGTAATTCTAGATGAAGCTTTACGAAATAGGTTAGAAAAAAAGCCTTTTGCTGATTTTAAATTAGAAGATTATTCTTTGGGATCGGCTGAGAAATTTAAGACCATACCAGGTAATTTATAATGATTATTTCTGGCGGATAGATAAACCTAAAACACCACACTAAATTTAGAATTTGGTGAGATTTTTAGGTAGCGATCGCAATTTCCTATCTCTTGATTCTGAATTTTACTGTACTTAAGCTCCCATGCCAGAATAGCGCTTCAAACCCGCACGCCAAAGCAAGCGATTCGCACCCAAAAATATTAATATCCAGCCCATCATTGAGAAAAATCCTCGCCATATATCCGCAGGTAGCCCCACCAAAATACTTGCAGGAAAATCAACTAAATAGGGAAAAGGTGTAAACATCACTATTTTCCGTACAGGTTCTGGAAAAACTTCTAAAGGTGCTATCAAACCAGATAAAAATAGATAAAACAACAACCAAAAATTTTCTAAAGCGCTAGCCCGTTCTGTCCAAAAAGCCAGCATTGCAAACGTATACTGAATTATAAACCGCAAAGTAAAAGCCAGCGCCACCGCCAATATAAACAACAGAATTTGGCTTAAACTTGGTAACCAAAAAGCTTGAGGATAAAGAATAAAAAATAATCCTATTAATAAAAAAGCGAAGCTCAAACGGGCAAATCTTTCAGAAATATGCCCTGCAAGATGATGCCATACTGGATCGATTGGTTGTAGTAATCTCGGCGAAAGCTTGCCTTCTACTACCTCTCTTTCAAAGTCCCAAATTACCCAAGCCACGGTAAATTGCCTGACAATAAAAACGGTAATGAAGTAACGGGCAAAATCTACAGGTGATAGTCCAAACCGCCCACCTTGGGCTGCTTGTATCCAAATACCCATGAGGATAATTGGCAAAGTTCCAGCCAAAACCCATAAAATAAGTTCTGCTCGATATTCAACCATATAGGCATAGTATACAGAGAGAAAAGTTAAGGCTTTTCTGATTATCCGCTTCATCTATTTACTTCCCACAACAAAAATTATTTAACACCCAGAATTTAGACTTTTTGTACAGACGCGATTAATCGCGTCTCTACTCCACCACCCCCGCCTGAAAAACTTGCCCAATCACCTGTTCTATAGGCGGTTCGGTAACTGTTAAATCAATTACTTCTAAATCTGCCAAAATTTTAGATACAGTGCGGGTGAGTTCCTCTCGTGGCACCAGAAAACGCGCTGTTCGCCCTTCTAGGTGTTGCACATCACCATAGGTCATGAGTTTTTGTATTGTTATAGGTTGGGCTAACTCGATATCGACTTCGCGGTAAGGAGCAAAACGTTCTAACAGCCCATCTAAGCTACCGTCATACATTAAGCTTCCTTCATGAATCAACAGCACCCGTTGACACAAAGCTGTAATGTCAGCCATGTAATGACTTGTTAACAGCACTGTAGCTTGATAAATTTGATTGTACTCGCGCAAGAAATCGCGCACCGCAGCTTGAGCATTGACATCTAGTCCCAAGGTTGGTTCATCTAGAAACAACACGTGGGGACGGTGCAAAAGTGCTGCTAATAGTTCCGCCTTCATTCGCTCACCCAAAGACAACTTTCGCACTGGTTGGGTAAGTTTACCTTCCAGGGAAAGCATCTCTGTTAATTCTCCTACCCGCCGCTGGAACTCTTTATCAGAGATGTTGTATACAGCAGCATTAATTTTCAAAGAATCTAGCGCTGGTAAATCCCAAATTAGCTGTTGCTTTTGCCCCATCACCAAAGTAATTTTTTGCAAAAATGCTTCTTGGCGACGAAAGGGGACTTGTCCGGCTACTGTGACTGTACCACTCGAAGGATGAATCAGCCCCGTGAGCATTTTGAGTGTGGTGGTTTTACCAGCACCATTTGGCCCTAAAAACCCCACTACTTCACCAGGAGCAATTTCAAAGGAAACATCCTGAACTGCTTTAATTGTACGGTAGGTGCGGTGAAAAAAGTGGGCGATCGTGCCTTTAATACCCGGATTTTTTACCGCCACAGGATAAGATTTGCTTAGCTTTTCGGCAATGATAACTGACATATTTCTATCTTAGAACTACAGAAAAAAATTCAAAATTCAAAATAAAAAAAGACTTTTATAGTTGACCTCTTAGCTATTTTTTCGTTGGCATTTCAATGCAGATGAAGCTCAAACATAGATGAACACAGATAATTTATCTGTGTTTGTCTGTAGTTCCAAATAATCAAATGCAGATTTAGTAATCATAAGTTCCCTTATTGGGAATTATTCAATCCAAAAGCATCAACTTTACCGTAAACGTCCCGATCGCAGTGTACTAATAATTAGCCACAAACCCAATAAACTAGCGGCTGCAAACAAAGCGCTGCTTAAAAAAGATAGCTGGGCTGTCTGCGCTCTGGTAGTAATAATTGCTGCTCCCATAATTAGGGAACCCACTAAAATGCTAAAAGATAATCGGTTAGCAGCGTCGTCCATAGTTCGCCGCACGCCATCTAAGCCTCGCAGTGATAAATTCCACTGTAGGGTTTCGGAGGTAACTCGGTCTAATAACAGTTCAATTTGTCGGGGAGATTGCAAAGACAGACTTTTCAAATCTAAGGCTGTTCTTAAGAGCGATCGCACTGGATTATCCCCTAATAACTGCCGACGAAACAAGTCTGTAATTAATGGCTTGACTTCATCAAAAAAATTAAGCTCTGGGTTGAATGTCCGGGCTACACCCTCTAAATTGGCCAGGGTTTTGGCATACAATCCCATATTGCTAGGTAATCTAATTTTATTGTTGCGGGCAACTTGTAAAACCTCATAAATTATCTGACTGAAGTTTATTTGCGTTAGGCTGACGTTGTGATATTTTCGCAGCATCCGGTCATAATCATTTTCTAACCGCGATAAAATTACTGGCTGACCAGAATCTGAGAGCTGCAAAGTTAACTGAGCGCACCTTTGAGCATCTAAATCTACGATCGCCAACAACATTTCTGTTAATATCTGCTGTGTGCGAGGATCTAGCCGTCCCACCATCCCGCAGTCTAAAAGCGCAACCCGACCATCTTTGAGATAAAACAAGTTACCTGGATGGGGATCTGCATGAAAAAATCCATCTATATATAGTTGCTGAAAAAATACCCGAAATAATAAAGTAGTTATTTCTTTACGCTCTACAGCAGGGTCTTTGCCATTGTTGCTACTGTTCAAATCTGCCGACAGGAACGGCACCCCGTCTAACCATTCCATCACCAGCAATTTTTCTGTGGTCAAATCCCAATAAATTTCCGCAACCACTATTTGTTTGGGATCGTACCAGCGACTATTAGATAAGTTACGTCGCAGTTGGTCAGTAAAACCTGCTTCTCGTGTAAAATCTAACTCAGCTTCCAAGGCTTTGGTAAATTCTTCCGCAATGGATTTGATTTCGTAGGTTTGCCCAAAATCAGTACGCGCTACTAAATCGGCAATACCTTGAATTAAAGCAATATCTTGGGCAATAGTAAGATCGATCCCCGGACGCTGCACTTTGAGAGCGACTTCTCGACCGTCTACTAATGTAGCCCTGTGCGTCTGGGCAATCGATCCCGCTGCTACTGGAACAGGATTGATTGTACTGAAAGTTTCTGCCAGTGGACGTTTTAGCTCTTTACGAATGAGTATTTCCACCTCCGACCAAGGAACTGGCGGTACCTCATCTTGGAGGGTTGACAATTCTTCTATATAAGATGCGCCAAGTAAATCTGGACGGGTGGAAAGAAGCTGACCGAGTTTGACATAAACTGGCCCTAAATCAACCAGAATATTTTTCAAAACCGCAGGTGTAGGTAGCTGGGGTTCATCAGCTTTACCACCAGTCAGTAACCTTCGCATATAGTCCCAGCCATTGCGAAGGAAAACTTCAATAATTTCTCGTTGACGGGGAACAGTTTGAGTTAGAAACATTTTGGGATGTGGGGATTAAGGAGTGGGGAGGTGGGGAGATGGGGGGGATGGGGAAGTGTGGGGGGATGGGGAAGTGTAGGGGGATGGGGAAGTGTGGGGAGAAAGAGAATTTATGCCCTCGTCTCTTCCCACACCTCCCACACTCCTGTTTGCCCAATTCCCAATTCCCCTTTTTCAACATTCAAGTTATAATGAGAAAATAGACTTTTTAGCTTCTGCCAAGGGTTTTAACTTTTACAGCAGGTCGGTGAATCGGGAATCGCTCTGGAGAATTTTCAGGATCTGCTTAATTTCCTGGGTACGTTCTTTTTTAACAACAAGGGTGACGTTGCGATCGCGCACAATCACCACATCGTCTAAACCAATAGTAACAACTACATCCTCTGGATTTGAAGCATAAATAATTGCCCCCTCGGTATCTAGTCCTATATGGGTAGCAAGCTCTACATTGGGAGTCTCTTCTTTTTTCAGTAAGCGTTCGATCGCATTCCAATCTCCTAAATCATCCCAACCAAAGTCAACTGGTAAAACGTATGCTAGACTTGTCTTTTCCATGAGTGCATAGTCTATACTCTTCTTAGGTAACTGGGGATAGACATTAGACCCATATTGTTGTAATGGTTCAATGATTTCTGGAGCATGGGTGTGTAGTTCCTTGAGAACAACTCCTGCCCGGAAGACGAACATGCCACTATTCCAGCTAAAACGTCCCGTAGATAAAAAAGTTTCTGCTATTTCACGGTTGGGCTTTTCAGTAAAGCGGTTGACGTGATAAGCTGGCAACTCATTAAAGCTACCTATTTTTTCACCTTGTTCAATGTAACCGTAACCGGTTGATGGAAAAGTAGGCTTGATCCCCAGTGTGACGATGGCTTCTGTGGTCGTCGCCAGTTGCGTAGCTGCACTTAGTGTGTCTGCAAACGCCTGTTGGTCGGCAATCCAGTGGTCAGCAGGGAAAAAGCCAATCACAGCGTCTTCACCATAACGTTGTTTGATTTCTAAACTTGTCCAAGCAACGGCGGCGGCGGTGTCTCTTCCTTCTGACTCAATTAGTAAGTTAAGAGATGGTAGATTGGGTAATTGTTGTCTAACCCCTTCGGCTATCTGACTAGAAGTGATTACCCACAAGGAATCCCACCCGCCAGCGAGTTTTAACAACCGATCGGCGGTTGCTTGTAATAAGCTTCTAGAGCTACCATCAAGACTTAAAAATTGTTTGGGTCGGTCTCGCCGGCTTAAAGGCCAAAAACGTTCACCTTTACCACCAGCAAGGATTACAGGGAACAATAAAGTATTCATGTTGTCATACACGTCTACTGAAGAACATTACAAGTTTACAGTGAGGTTTTCTACTGGCAATATTTGTAGCTTGCATTAACATACTTTTAGGGAGTGGTTCAGTGGGGAGATAATCGTGATAAAACAAGTCGAATGGTCGGAAAATCAGGTCACATCAGGGCAAGTAGTATTTGAAGATGAAGTGCGGGAGCCGGAACTTGAAGATCCGGAAAATCAAGCAACACTTCCATCAGTAGCAGACCCCCAACAAGAGGTCGAATTCAAAGCGCCAGCAAATACTAATCGTAGCGTTGTTGAATCGGTGGGTGCAATTCCCAATCAGCTTTATGAGAGATTGGGCTTGACCATGCCTCGATGGCTGTTATGGTTCATGACGATTGTTATCGGCATCATTTTATCTGGGCTGCTGGTGTCAACGTTAGCGTTATGGACTCCTTTATGGAGCAATTTAGACCGAACAGATGATGATTTAGGAACTGGTACTAAGGACGAGCAAAAAATCCCGCTACCGGGCGAACTATGGAGCAAAATTTCTCAGTACAAGCTTTCACGACCCATGAACATCCTAATTATGGGGATTGAACCAGTCAACGGTACCGTTGATGGTTCGCCAGAAAGCTTTGCTGGTAAAAGCGACTCTATGCTGCTAGTACGGCTCAACCCTAATGAAAAATCTGTACGGGTGCTTTCCATCCCCAGAGATACGATGATTGCGATCCCAGAAAAGGGAGAAAAGGGTTTAACTAAGGTATCTGATGCCAATGCCCAAGGCGGCCCAGTTTTGGCTGCACGGGTAGTTAGCCGTACTTTAAACAATGCCCCAATCGATCGCTATATTCGCATCTCTACCAGCGGTTTACGCCAGTTAGTCGATCAATTAGGTGGAGTTGAAGTCTTTGTTCCCCAATCAATGGAATATAAGGACTCCAGCAGTCATCTGTCGATTAATTTGGTTAGTGGCTGGCAAACCCTCAACGGCGAACAAGCAGAACAGTTTGCCCGGTTCCGCGAACCCGGTTTGGGAGATTTGCCAAGGGTGCAGCGCCAGCAAGCACTCATCGCAGCACTGCTGCAACGCCTCAATAGCCCCACCCTCTTACCCAGGTTGCCTCAATTAACTCGCCTCATGCGAAAATACTTTGACACCAACCTGAAAATGGAAGAAATGATGGCGTTGGTGAATTTCGGTCTGAACTTAGATCGAGATAACTTCCAAATGACCGTTTTGCCTGGTACCTTTAGCCGCTTCAGCAAAGACCCTGATAGCTATTGGCTGAACATGACCGGACAACAAAGCCTGCTGAATGATTATGTTGGGGTAAATGTACCTGGTCTTAAGCCAGATATGCGCCGGGTTCCTAACCTCAAAATTGCTATTCAAAATGCTTCCAATCAACCTCAATTAACTGAAAAAGTTATTGCTTATCTTAAACAGAAAGGCTTTACTAATATTTACAAAGTTCCTGATTGGCCAGATACCCAACGTCAAACTCAGATTGTTGTCCAAAAAGGTAACCGACAAGTTGGGGCTGATTTGCAACAAATCTTAGGTTTGGGTCAAATCGAGGTGGCGGCCATTGGTGATTTAGAATCTGACCTGACAATTCGCATTGGGAAAGATTGGAAATAATCATTGGGCATTGGTCATTGAACAAATGATAAACCGCAAGTGATGAGCGTCGGCTTCCGGCGCTCATCACTTTGTAAGATATAACTAATGACTAATAATTAAAGTTATGAAAAAGATTTTATTCCGCTTTTTGGGTTTGATTGTGATTTTGATACTAGCAGTTATGTGGATAGTACTTAATCCAAAACCTGCTTTTGCTCAACTAAACACAATCAACTACAACAATATAAATTTAGAAAATCGTGACTTTTCCCATACTGATTTGGCAGGCGTAACTTTTGTTGCAGCAGAAATGCGAGGGACAAATTTTCAAGGCGCGAATTTAACCAACGCAATTCTGACTAAGGGAGTTTTATTAAACGCAAACCTAGAAGGCGCGAACCTGACTGGTGCTTTGGTAGATCGCGCAACTATGGATGGTGCTAATCTGAAAAATGCCATATTTACAGAAGCAACTTTAACCCGCAGTCGTTTTTATGATGCTGAAGTCACTGGCGCTGATTTTAGCGATGCTTTAATTGACCGCTATCAAGTGTCGCTATTGTGTGAAAGAGCCGATGGCGTAAATCCAGTTACAGGTGTGTCAACGCGGGATAGTTTAGGTTGTAAGTAGATAATTTGAGTGTTGAGCTTGAAAACACAGATATACTCAAGAATGCAAGATAAAACTGCCTTATTAGACTATACATTATTAATTACGAATTTGCTTTTATTTTTGTATTTTCTCAAAGGGAAAAATCTAAAAGTTCATGAGCAAACACAGAATAAACTTAACTTTACTATCGAACCAAAGTTGCTTCGATTTCTTGGGTTATTTATTGGGCAATTAGGAATAATTTACTTATTTGCTATTTTTGCGATCGTACCTGTGACACAACTTAATTGTGACCGCGTAACGCAAAAGTTAGAAGCTTCCAGTATTGAGCAAAAGTCAACAAAAATTATATGTCAACTGAGAGAATTTGATTTTGTTGGTCATGAAAAAAGCCAAAAACAAGTTTCTGGATTACTTGGAACTAGTTTAGAAAAACAAAATAAAACAGATAAAGAGGGAAAAATTATATATGAATATCAAGTTCAGCTATTGACTAATACAGAGAGTATTCCATTTAGACGAATTCCTTACAGTGATTATTTTTCTGAAGAAGCAGAGTTTATAATATTAAAGATTAAAAATTTTTTGGCACAACCTTTAGAAAAAAAATTATTGGTTAAGCAAGATGACACTATAATGCTTTATGGTGCAATTGGAATGACCCTATTTTGGTTTTTATTAGGTTTACTGATTATAGCACCAAGTTCATTTATTAACTATTATTTTGATAAAGAATCAAATAGTTTCACTCTTAGCTGCTATCGATGGTTTGGGATATTGGGAAAAGCGATTTCTTTGTACTCGTTGAATGAAATTGTTAATGTTAAAGTTGAAAGCTTTAATTATGATGAAGGTGGCACAGGGCATCGAGTTAGCTTAATTTTAGAATCTGGTGAAACTGTGCCTTTGAATGGGTGCTATAGTTTTGGTTTTCAAGAGGAACAAGAAATAGTTAAGATGATCAAAAGTTTCCTCGCTGCAAATTAGTAGGTGTCTATACCTCAAGATGAATTGGTGCGATCGCACTCCGAATAATCCTAAACTATATTCAGTAGATACGAAGGTAGCAACATGACTACAACTAAACAAATAGTTACCTTTGAACAATATTTAACTTATAACGATGGCACTGATACACGCTATGAAATGGAACGGGGAGAATTGATACCAGTGGCTCAAGCTCGTGGCGGACATGGTGAAATCATGCACTTTTTAGAACGTGGTTTTACAACACAAATTGAGCGACTAGGACTAAATTGGGTTGCGCGTCAAGCTGCTATAGTGCTGGAACCGAAAGCCGCGACCATCGAGCCAAAAGAGCAGAATACAATATTGTTGGCATCCCAGTTTATCTACTAGTAGATTTTCTGGACTTTGACCAAAATGGCAAAGCAGTAGATAAGCGCGTAACAGTTCTCACTTTAGTTGAAGTTTTTTACGATGAAGCAGTTTACAGGGGAGAACAAATTATCGAAATTCCTACATTCCCCGAACTGAAGCTGACTGTTAACCAAGTTATTAATGCTGGTGTATAGGTATATAGCAGGGAACAGGGAATGGATTAACCTCCGCGATAGAAGATTATTCTACGCATCTTGAGGAAAAATCCTCGTCAAATCCAACAAGGTATCTTCAAACTTTCTCATTTCATAAGGTAGATCCAGTACCTTTTGGAAAAATCCTCGTCAAATCCAACAAGGTATTTTCAAACCCAGGAATTCCTACTTTCTCATTTGGTAAATAGATTTGCTTACTGAGATAATTAAACTTACCTTGAGCATTTTGATAAGGTTGACTGTAATGCTCTAACTGACGAGCATTTAAATTGACAATCCAATAGTTAGTAATTCCAGCTTCTGCGTAGAGTTCTAACTTTTTTGTTTGGTCATAATCTAGGGTTGAGTCGGAAATTTCGACAACCAAGAAAATATCTTCGGGATAGGGATGATGAGCTAAATAATCAACTTCATCTCCTCGTGCGATCGCAACATCTGGCTCAGGCTCACTATTTGATGGGAGAATAATCGGTTCTTGACAACGCACAACAGCGCGATCGCCTAAAAGTCGGTCTAGTTGACGGCAAAGTCGAGTTGCACAGAAGGTATGAGGTGTTCCCTTAGCTACCATTTGAATCAATTCTCCCCGTATTAATTCGATGCGATCGCCCTCCTTTAAAAATCCGAGTTCAATTAACTGATGATATTCTTCAATGGTGAATCGCTTCGGTGTGACAACGCTCATAACACAATTATCCAACGTTATTCTTTCACTTGCACCGTAGCAAAAATTAAGCTACCTGCCCACTTCATAATAATTCTTCCAAATTAACAAGGAGGTAGTCAAAAACTTTAAACTGCTCTATAAAATTTACCCAAAACTACCTCAATCTAGTAAAAGCTAGACATGGCTAGTTTTAGAAAGCTAGGTTTTTAACTTATAGCTTTTTCTAATCTGGTGAGGTACTGAATAATTCACTCTCTAAATTAGGCAAACATCTGTCTTGAAAAGCTTTGATGCCTGCGGCAAGCCCCTTCGGGTCTACGCCGGAAGCCGGCACTCAAACTTTTTGCTGCGTAACTCTGCGCTTGACTCTGCGCCACTTTGCGTTTAAAAACAAAAATTTCTGTACCTCACTTAACAGGGAAACGCTATATTCGTCCTTAATTATCAGTGGGAATTTTAATTAAAAACTCTGTTCCTTCACCTGGTTTGGACAAACATTTAATTTCACCATGATGTTTTTCAACCACAATTTGATAGCTAATAGACAATCCTAAACCTGTACCTTTACCTGGTTCTTTTGTAGTGAAAAACGGGTCAAAAATGTGCGATCGCACTTCCTCTGGCATACCCAAACCATTATCAGCTATTCTAATTAAGACTTGCTGATTAACTATTTGCGTACTAATCCAAATAGTTAAGGGAATCCTGGGGCGTTTTTCTTTTGAATCTAAATATTTTTGCTGTATAGCTTTGAATTTTTCCTCTAAAGCATCAACACTATTGCTCAGGAGATTCATAAATACCTGATTTAATTGCGCCGGATAGCATTCGAGTAAAGGTAGGGTACTATATTCTTTAATAACCTCAATAGCTGGGCGATCGCTATTACTTTTTAGCCGATGCCCTAAAATCAGTAAAGTACTATTTAATCCTTCATGAACGTCTACTGCTCTCAATTCTGCCTCATCTGTACGAGAGAAGTTTCTCAGTGATAACACAATTTCATGAATCCGCTCTGCTCCTATCTGCATTGAGTCAACTGTTTTGGGTAAATCTTCAATAATAAAGTCCAAATCAGTCTTTTCAATTTTATTTTGTACATCTGGCAGTTGACGATAAAATTTCGCAACTTCCAGTAGTTCTTGAGTATATTCTTTTAAATGTATAAGATTGCCAAAAATAAAATTAATTGGATTATTAATTTCGTGAGCAACTCCAGCCAGGAGTTGTCCTAAGCCAGCCATTTTTTCACCCTGAATTAATCGGCTTTGAGTTTGTTTTAATTCTTGTAGAGCTTGAGTTAGTTCTGAAGTTTGACGTTTGGTTTGTTCGAGCAATTCTGCTTGCTGAATTGCAATTCCTAATTGCACTCCCACTTGAGCCAGGAGATTAATTTCCTCATCTTTCCAATAACGTGGTTGAGAATTTTGATAAGCAACTAACAAACCCCATAATTTTTCCCCTTGACGAATGGGAACGAAAGTTTCGTTGCGTGGAAGTTCATTATCATCATCTGTGTCTTCAAAGGTTTGTAAAATCAATGGTTGAGTTTGTATCACAGGTTTCCAACCATCTTTAAAGGAATCTGCTACAAATTTACCGCTCCAATCTGAGTTAAAGCGGTAAATTGCAACTCGTTCAACTTCGAGTAATTCTCGTACAGCTTGAGTAGTAGTTCTAAAAATAGTTTGAATATCGAGAGACTGACGTATTTTATCAATAGTAGCAGCCAACAATTCTTGTCGTTCCATTGCTTTTTCTCGTTCAGTAGCTTCTGCTAACTGGACAGCTTGCATTTGAACTTGTTTGAAATAAGAATCTTGTTTTAATGCTACTCCTAATTGTTCGGCAATTTGAGTAGCAAATTCAATTTCTGATGGTTGCCATTGACGAGGAGCGTTACATTGGTGGATACATAGTAAGCCCCAAAGTTCGCCTTTTTTCAAAAGTGGAGCGACCATATTAGCACGTACTTGAAATGCTGCTAGAATTTGCACATAACAGGCTTGAAAATTTCCTTGATAAATGTCAGCGATCGCATTTACTCGACCTTGGGCATAAAGCGGTGCAAAATGTTCGCTAAAGCAGTAATCGAAAACTTGTTCTCCGATTGCTGAAGTCCAACCATCAGCCACATCTTCATAAACAAATTCTCCTTCCCAGTCATTTTGAGGATTAAAACGGAACACTCCCACTCGGTCAGCTTTGAGTAGTTGCCGCATTTCCGTAACAGAAGTTTGAAAAATAGTATCTAAATCTAAAGATTCACGAATTCTAGCAATAACACTAGTTAATATCTTTTGTTGTTCTGCTTGATATCGAGCTTCATGCAAAAGTTTGTTATGTTGTAAAGCAACGCCTAAATTTTCTGCAATTTGGCTAACAAATTCAATTTCCGAAGGCTGCCAAGTTCGAGGATTGCTGCATTGATGAACACACAATAATCCCCATAATTCACCCTGCTTCAACAAAGGAACCACCAGATTAGCTCGCACTTGAAACTTGCCCAGAATCGTTACATGACATTCACTTAATCCCGCGTCGTAAATATCTGCAACTGCTTGCACTCGACCTTGTTGATAATCAATAGCAAACTGTTCCCCAAAACAGTGGTCGTAGACTTTCGCTGCTATTACTGAGTCGCATCCAGTTACAACATCTTCGGAAATAAATTCTCCTTCCCAGTCTTTTTGAGGGTCAAAACGAAAGACTGCCACTCTGTCTGTTTGTAACATTTGCCGGACTTCGGTGACAGAAGTTTGAAAAATTGTTTCCAAATCCAGCGACTTCCGAATACGAGTAATCACGCTGGTTAATGTTTTTTGTTGTTCTGCTTGATACTGAGCTTGTGCTAACAACTCATGATGTCGCAGTATGACACCAATTTGCGTGCCAATTTTACTCAACGATTCGACTTCATAGGATTGCCATTCTCTAGTTGAGGCATTTTGGTAAGCAGCAATAATTCCCCAAAGTTTATCTCCTTGGAGAATTGGTGCAGTTGCAAAGGCTTTTGCTTGAAATTGCTCTAACAAAGTGACATGGCAATCTGTTAATCCGGCTTGATAAATATTATTAACTGTAAATGTTTCGTTTTTAAGGTAGCGTCCACCTTGAGTTTGCTGTAAATAAGTATCAGCGATCGCTCCTTGAATTCCAACTAAGGGAGTCCACCCTTCGGCAAATGATTCAGCTACAAAGCTACCACTCCAATCGGCATGGAAGCAAAAAATTGCAACTCGGTCGGCTTGCAGTAGTTTGCGTATTTCTTCACTTGTTGTTTTAAAAATAGTGTCAAGATCGAGAGGCGAACGAATTGTATCAACAAGCTGAGCAATTACTTGGTCGCGCTGGGCTGCTTGAGCTAATTTTGCAGCTTGTAATTCAACTTCATGGAGATGCTTTAAGTAGGTCGGTGTTGAAAATTGTCGTTATGACAAGGCAGAAGGCAGAAGGCAGAAGGCAGAAGGGAAGAGCTTTTTGGGCATCTTTACTTTTCGTTACATATTTTGGTTTTTTTACCCTGTTCTACTTACTTGTTGGATAGCAACTGTTAAATGATCAGCAATTTGGCGAATAAATTCAATTTCTGATTCTTTCCAATTACGAGTATCACTACACTGATGAATACAAATTAATCCCCATAGTTTCTTCTCCCTTAATAGAGGAACAACGAGGTTAGAACGGATCTGAAATTGAGCCAAAATTTTTATATGACAATCACTCAAGCCCGCTTCATAAATATCACTAACTGCTTGCACTTTTCCCTGTTGATAACTAGCAGCAAATTGTTCTCCAAAGCAGTGGTCGTGGACTTTGACAGCCATTGCCGAAGTCCAACCAGCTGCAACATCCTCTGAAATAAATTCTCCTTCCCAGTCTTTTTCAGGATCGAATTGAAAGACTGCAACTCGGTCAGCATTGAGCAACTGACGCACTTCCGTAACTGTAGTTTGAAAAATCGTCTTTAACTCAAGAGACTCCCGAATTCGTATAATCACACTCGCCAGAGCCTTTTGTTTCTCTAGTTGTTCTTGAAGTTGAGTGCTTGATAATAGAAGTTGATTTTCAGTGAAAGTTGAATTGAGTTCCATTGCTATTGATTTGAGGGATTGTTATACAAAAATTTATCATGTCAAACTTCGTCAGGTTGAAGAGTGTCAAGCTTGTAAGTATGACAAACTTCTTTTTGAAGTATCCAATTCTTGTAAAGAAGATGGTTATTGTTATAGTTCCCCTTTCTTGACCTATCTTCACAACTTGTTAAGAATCAGTCATTAGTCCTTTGCAAACACAAATGACAAAGTGCAAAGTGTCTTGGGTAGTCGTTCAAAGAAGCAAGCTAAGCAAAGCGTCTTGTAGAGAGGTTTGCGATCGTCATAACTCTGTCAGACACGACAAATGACAGTTATTATTTCTGAAAGTGCTATTTAAATGTGTAAACCTTAGCTCAATTGTTGATTGTTCGCTAATTTTACCGCATGTCTGTGTATGCATTAGTATAAAATTTTAGCGTTTTTAAGCACACACTAAAATATGTAGACGGGCAGTGACTGATGCCTATTTGCACGATCGCTTTGTCAATACCCTGTAATGCGTTAACTAAGGAAAAGGCCATGTCTGGTGATAAGACACTTTGCGTCTACGCACTTGACTAATTGCCGTTAGACTAATGACTGACTTATCAAAATCAGCCTGACAGACCATAAAATTTAGGTTAAATGTTTTCAAGTATGGACTTTGCAGGAGTATTCAGGTATTTTTCGTGACACAACAAGACCAAAAACCCTCTCGTTCTTTCGCTGGAATTGCTGGCATTGTTGCCATTGCCACATTAATTAGTAAAATCTTTGGTTTAATTCGGCAGCAAGCCATCGCTGCTGCTTTTGGTGTTGGTGCAGCTGCCACTGCCTATAGTTACGCTTATATTATTCCTGGCTTTCTATTGATATTACTAGGTGGTGTGAATGGGCCATTACACAGTGCGATCGTCAGTGTTTTAGCCAAGCGTAAACAACAAGAAGCCGCACCCCTAGTAGAAACAGTGACAACACTGGTGGGTGGATTGCTGTTAGTGGTGACATTTGCTCAAATTTTCTTGGCAGATGAAATTGTTGATTTAGTCGGTCATGGTTTAGATCCAACAACCAGAGCGATCGCTATTCAACAAATCCAAATCATGGCACCGATGGCTTTATTTTCGGGATTAATTGGCATTGGCTTCGGTACTCTCAACACAGCTAATCAGTATTGGTTGCTCTCCATTAGTCCTTTATTATCAAGCATTACCGTTGTTGCTGGTCTTGGTATCTTGGCTTTGCAACTAGGTAAGGACATTATCAAGCCAGAGTATGCCTTCATTGGTGGCATGGTCTTAGCTTGGGGAACCTTGGCAGGGGCAGTTCTCCAGTGGTTGGTGCAGCTAGTTATTCAATGGCGATTAGGACTAGGTACATTACGCCTGCGGTTTGATTTTAAATCTCCTGG
Organism: Nostoc paludosum FACHB-159; assembly: GCF_014698835.1. Classification (GTDB taxonomy): domain Bacteria; phylum Cyanobacteriota; class Cyanobacteriia; order Cyanobacteriales; family Nostocaceae; genus Nostoc; species Nostoc paludosum. Next base: position 16,806 of record NZ_JACJTU010000017.1, read on the forward strand.
CGTCCAAGAAGTAATCAAAATTATGACTCCGGCAACAATTTCATCGGGAATGATGCCAATTAATGTCGCTACTGACCTATATTTTGCTAGTCCCATCCCTGGTGCAGCGGCAGGATTTAACTATGCAAATCTGTTAGTACAAACTCCTTTAGGAATTATTTCAAATATCATTTTGCTGCCTTTATTACCAATATTTGCCAAACTTGCTAGCCCCGAAAATTGGCACGATTTAAAATTACGCATTCGCCAAGGGCTTCTACTTACTGCCTTCACTATGCTACCGCTAGGAGCTTTGATGGTGGCACTATCTGTACCCATTGTTCGGGTAGTATACGAGCGCGGTGCTTTCAAGCCGGAAGCCACGCAACTAGTCTCATCCTTGCTAGTAGCTTATGGAATTGGCATGTTTGTTTATTTAGCGCGTGATGTCTTGGTGCGAGTTTTTTATGCTTTAGGAGATGGACAGACACCTTTTCGCATCAGTACTTTTAATATCTTGCTAAACGTTTTACTAGATTGGTTTTTCGTTAAACCTTTTGGCGCTCCCGGTTTGGTGTTAGCAACAGTGGGTGTAAATTGCGGCTCAGTATTGATGCTGTTGTGGTTACTCGATCGCAAACTCAATGGTTTACCTTGGCGTGAGTGGAGTTTGCCGATTATTGGCCTAACTGCTGCTAGTGTAGTAGCTGGTGGAGCCAGCTATGGAACTTTGGTTGCTTCTCAACAATTTTTAGGTAAAACAGGTTTCCTGATTCTGCTGTTGGAGTTGTGCCTATCTGGCTGCGTGGGAATTGGGGTATTCGCGGCGATCGCTTTATGCATGAAAATACCAGAGGTGAATACCTTTGTGGATCGTCTGCATCAGCGCTTTTGGAAAAAAAAGAGAACTTACGCAAAGGTAACGGAACCAACCGCAGAGGACGCAGAGGACACGGAGGAATAAGAGTTGCAGAGAGTTATTGTCTAAGTATTAAAAAAGTAACATCCGGTAGGGTAGCACACCTGTGCTACCCTACTTTTCTTAAATTCTAAATCGGCAGTTATACCAAGATAATTTCAAACCCATTGCCCATTGCCCATTGCCTATTCCCTGTTCCCTGCTATCTATCACCCTACTGGGTGAAAAACAATTCAACCACCAAGGTGAACCGAGTGTGGGAGGTTACATTTTGTAAAAAAAGAGATTCTGGTAATAGAGAACATTCATATTACCTAACTCTAGTAAGAAGAATCTTATGAAACTGACAAAATTAACTGCTTCTTTCCTCGCTGCTGCTTCCATTATCCTCTCAGGTGGCATTGCTTCTGCTCAAACAGCGGGTACTAACGGTACTAATGGTAACTATATTGGTGCTGGTATTGCGGCTGGTGCAACCAGTGGCGGACAAGGAAACGATGACGCACAACTTGGTGGGAATGTTCAAGGACGTTACGCCGTTCCCAATGCACCTGTTTCACTACGGGGTTCTGTGCTGTACGGTGGTGATTCTGCTGCCATTATGCCCATAGTTACTTACGATGCGCCCATCGCTAAAAACACTAACCTTTACTTCGGTGGTGGTTATTCTTTTGTAACTGACGAAGGTCAAAACAGCCCATTAGGCAATCGCAATGCACCTGTAGTCACCCTTGGTGTTGAATCAGAAGTTGCTAACAATGTCATCGCCTATGGTGATACCAAATGGGGCATTGACGCCTATAAAAACAGTGATGCTGATGCTGTGAGCTTCCAAGCTGGATTGGGTTATCGCTTCTAAGATCGCAACGGCTGATTCAGAAGCTAATGATATCTGATAAGTGCGATCGCAATCTATCCTCTGAGATCTGAGTATCTACACTCAGATCTCAATCTTTTTATTAATCATTTTTATTTATAACTTTGAAAAAAAATCGTATTGGCTATTATTGAGACTTTCTCTTAGAGTGAAATTAGAGATTTTATATGCTTGTATAAGAGATTACTCATGGACAACATTAATCCCATTCCCGAAATAGTGGGTGAAACAACAGATGTTGAAGTTTGGCTGATTCGGGCAGGGCTAAAATTTTCAGACTTAGGTGATGATGCTGGAAGTATTGCAATTCGTAAGCAATGGCGAGAGTACCAAGCCGCAGTTCAAAGATGCTGTGCAATCCTACACCAGCCACCTTCAAAGGTTCAACTCGGCGGCGATTATGCCAAGCTGAGAATACCTGGTGGCTTGAAGGGGACGCGTGGAGGCGGGGAGGCAAAGACACGGGGACGTGGAGAATAATCAATGACAAATGCCCCATACTTCTCTACGAGAGGCTGCGCCAACGGCTGCGCTCAGTACAAGTGCCCAATGCCCCATGCCCAATCTATTCCTTATTTTTCTTAGCAAGTTGGCTTTGGTAATGTCGCCATTTTTCCTGCTGACGCGCTCTTTTTTCATCAGTTAGGCTATCAAAACAATAAGCACAGGAGATACCTTGCTCATATTTGGAAGATAATTTATCTTCCTCAGAAATGGGACGCCCACAAGATAGGCATAATTCATAACTTCCTTCCTCCAACCCATGACTGACGGCTACGCGTTCATCAAAGACAAAACATTCTCCTTCCCATAAACTTTCTTGGGCTGGAATTTCCTCTAAATATTTGAGAATGCCGCCTTTGAGATGATAGACTTCTGCAAAGCCTTGGGTAAGCATAAAGGATGAGGCTTTTTCACAGCGAATGCCACCCGTACAAAACAGAGCAACTTTTTTGTGTTTTGTTGGGTCGAGGTGTTGGCGCACATAATCGGGGAATTCCCGGAATGAGACAGTTTGCGGATTTTCTGCTCGTTGGAAAGTACCGATATTCACCTCATAATCATTGCGGGTATCAATCACAGTTACTTCTGGGTCGGAAATTAAATCATTCCATTCCTGGGGAGTGACATAAGTACCAACTTGTTCGTTTGGGTCAATTTCTGGCAATCCTAAAGTGACAATTTCTTGCTTTAACCGCACCTTCATCCGCTCAAAAGGTGGAGTTTGGGTATAAGATTCTTTGTGTTCTAGGTCAGCTAGACGAGGGTCAGAACGCAAAAACCAGAGAACAGAATCGATCGCCTGACGCGAACCTGCTATTGTACCGTTAATTCCTTCTTCTGCCAGCAAAATTGTTCCCTTAATACCTTGCCCTTGACAGCAGGACAGCAAAGGTTCTCGCTTTTCGGCAAAATCTGGCAACTTGACGAATTTATATAGTGTTGCGACGACTTGGATATTTTCTGGCTTCATCCCTTTAGTAATTGAACAATATAAGTTACAATAACAACGGCAAACAAAATTACCCGCTATTTTAATTTTACGGGGGTTTAGCTCAGTTGGTAGAGCGCCTGCTTTGCAAGCAGGATGTCAGCGGTTCGAGTCCGCTAACCTCCATTGTTACCCCAAACTCTAAAGGTTGCACTATGCTAAATATTGTACTCTTAGCAATAATGCAGACATGACTGCCTTTGCCACAAACTTAACTCCTTTGTGGTTAACTTGAGTTCGGCATCAGCTAACAAACGCAACCTGGCTGTGACAAAACTTGCCCCTTTACATAAGATATGTAGGCGAAAATTTTCCACAGAAAATACAGAATACCTCCTTTAGTAGAACCAGAGCCACGAGTTCAAGGGAGTATCTTGGGATCAAAGCTATCTTATTAGTCTTTGATTGATTACAACTTCTGCGAGGTTACTGTTTTATGAAATTTTAGTATTTATCAATACTCATTTTACATCTGGAGAAGTTATGAATTATATCAACCAAATTATCGTTGAACAGCTGCATTCCGGGGGAAAAACTGCCGGAGAACTTAAAGACGCCCTTGAGTGTAGTTATAGTGTTCTTGACAAGGCTTTGCGCGATCTCATTGAAGCTTCTGAAATCGAGCCAGGATGGAGTAATGATGATTATCCTGTGAGAATTTATAAACTTAAGCGCAAACAAGGAGCTATTCCTTTTTGGATGAATCAATAACCTTAAAAATGTTTGCTCCATCTAATTTACAGGTTTAGCCTATGGCTATCAGAACCAAAAAAGATAAAATTTATGAGAGATGAAGTACATGAAATCCTCATTGATATTATTCAACGCTGGTTAGAACAAGATAGCGACCCACCAAGCTGCCGACTTTTGTCTCGCTCTGTTTCTCTAACAGAGTTAATTGAAATTAAAACTATTAAAGAACAAGAACAAACCACTTACCAAAATGCTTGTTTCCAAGCAGGCCAGCGATGGCAACAATCTCTAAAAATTCGAGCTTGTGGTGGCGATCTAGTCTGCGTTCCCTTCCTGGCACAGATTAAAATCAAGTACGGTTTAGAACGCCTCAAACAGCAAATTGATAGTGATGTTTTAGCAACTTCTACCAATTGGTGTAACCAATATGGATGGACGGATTTATTTATATTTGAAGGTCGTTTCTGGGCTTTCCCTCATAACGCTGTGCTACCATTGCCAATTTCTGAAGCATCATATAGGAATCCGATTTGATTACTGAAATTATTTGCGTAGATAGGCACTCTTGCAAAAAGCAACAGGTGAAGCAGTGCGCTCTTGCGCTTTCCCGACTTGTTCGCGTAGCGTCTTTGATAGGAGAAGCAACTGCACCAATCCGTAAAGCCTGCGGCATAGCTACGCTTCGGGCGCAGCCTCTCGTAAAGAGGGGCAACAGAATTCAAGAAGATTAAGTGTATTGAGTTTTTTTCATCCAATACTTGTCAGTTAAAGGGGAAAAGGCAAAGGATTTAAATTCGCCCTTTACCCTTTTCCCAAATCGCACCAGAGGTGAAGAGTATTTATCCGATAAATATTGGCAAGCAATCAGTTACTCTGTACTGGTACGCTCGATACTACACAATAAGAATTAGTTATTTACTAACAGTTATTCGCTGCCTCCGATAGCTTGACTGACATCAGTTAAGGTTTGATACTGTTTTGAGGGTAATTGCTTTAAAGCTCGTAAAATAACCTCATCAACACCTTTTTCTTCTGCATATCTCAGCAATTCTTCTCTGCTGATTGGGTAATTAACTTCATTCAAATTGTTTTGTAATTTTGATAAATTGACTGTAGCGCTCATAATTTTCCTCCAAGTTTAATATTGTATACTTACCTAACAAAATGGTTCTGAATTTTAACACTCTTTCTGTAAATAATTGAAAACAGTTATTTACAAATCAAGAAAGCCTATCGCCAGCAAATGTGCTTTTGACTCGATTTGATTTAGGGTTTTATTTCCTCGGTAAACTTTCTCGTTGCCACAATCAGGTTGTTAGTAGCCTAATTGACACCTAAAATTTCCACATCTGCCATCTCTAGCTTCAGACATAACTGTTCGTCAATTCATTCTCCTTAAGTAAGATTTGGCGTTATTGCACTTCAAGCCTCAGCCTCAAATTTTACAAAATCTGCTTAAGCGAATCGAACCACCAAAAATTAGCGAGAACTTGCTGCTAGTGCTGAGCGATATTCTTCAGGTGCGATCGCCAAAGAAGACGTTTTAAATAGTAATTTTTATAACAGAGATAGATTTCTATAGAATCGCTGTTAGCTTAGATATTGTACAATCCCTAAAAATACAATCAAAGAAAGCGACTTGCCTAGATCGATTCAATCTACTCAACCACCACTGAAATTTATTCTCCAAAGGTTTAACCCATCGGTAGTCCAGATTGTTCGGTGGTTACTACCAATGGTGCTACGGTTCCGGACTCGGCCTTGGTTACCAGCTGGGATTGTCGGAATTGAAGCTGAGAATGTTGAGGTATTGGCTGAACTTTATCAACAATTCCAAGCTGGAAAAATTCGCTTTTTGTTGGCATTTCGCCACCCTGAGGTAGAAGATCCGCTGTGTATGCTGTACTTGCTTTCTCGGATTGTGCCACAGGTTGCGCGTCAGAAAAATATCAAGTTGCAATATCCTGTTCACAGCTATTTTCTTTATGACCGGGGTATGACGGTTTGGGCTGGAGACTGGCTAGGTTGGTTATTTTCACGGCTGGGGGGTGTACCGGTTCGTCGCGGTAGGCGACTAGATCGCCAAGCTATTCAAACAGCACGGGAGTTGTTTGCTAATGGCGAACTGCCGATCGCAGTTGCTCCAGAAGGCGGTACTAATGGTCATAGTGGCATTGTTAGTCCGCTGGAACCCGGTGTTTCTCAAATGGGGTTCTGGTGTGTAGAAGATTTGCAAAAAGCCAACCGTTCTGAGACAGTTTTTATTTTGCCGATCGCCATTCAATACTCCTATGACAAGCCACCTTGGTCAAAATTGGATTGGCTATTGAGTAAATTGGAAGCTGATAGTGGCTTGCCTGTGATGGAAATTACTCAAGGCAATGGTGAAGAAATTTACTATCAACGCATCTTTCGTCTTGGTGAATATCTAATTACAGAAATGGAGGAATTTTACCGTCGTTTCTATCATCAAGATATTCCTAAAACTGTCTCAAATGATGAATCTGCAAGTCCAAATCAAGTATTAATTGACAGACTCCATCGCTTACTAGATAAATCTTTAGCAGTTGCCGAGCAATATTTTGGAGTTCAGGCGCAGGGAAATTTCATTGACCGTTGTCGCCGTTTAGAAGAAGCTGGTTGGAATTATATTTACCGCGAAGATTTGCCAGATATTGATAATTTACCACCGTTTAAACGTGGTTTAGCAGACTGGATTGCCCAAGAAGCAGATTTGCGAATGCGGCACATGCGGATAGTAGAAAGTTTTGTTGCAGTCACCGCAAATTATATTAAAGAAAAACCCACAGCAGAGAAATTTGCGGAAACAACTTTGCTAATTTTTGATATGCTTTCTCGGATTAAAGATACCACACTTCCAGGGCGACCTCGGTTAGGTTTGCGACGGGCAAAAATTACTGTGGGAGAGCCAATTTCAGTTACCGAACGTTGGGAAAAATGTCAGGGCGATGCCTACGGCGGTAAACTACGCCACGCGTCTAGGCAAGCTACAAGCCAATTAACTAAAGATTTGCAAACTGCTTTAGAGAATATGATTAATACCAATTTTTGATTTTAGATTTGGGATTTTGGATTAATTAAAAAGACGCAATAAATCGCCGTCTCTACAAAAGAATCATTCTTGTAGAGACGGCGATTTATCGCGTCTGGTATCTTAACCAAACATATTGGAAATTCTGAGGTAAATTATCCGAAATAGCGGCTTTGCCGTCTATATAATCACTGAGATGGGGAAGAATGCCAAGCTGATTTCGGGTGATTTGTGATGAAACTAGATTTAGTCAGGTTTTTTCAAGCTTGCAACCCTGCCAAGACTCTGGTTGTGAGCAAACCGGAAGATGACCAACATTGTAATGTTTTTAATTTTGGCGATCGCCTGCTCTGCATTTACGCCCTTACTCAGATTATCTCAGGCAATGCCATCTCTTCTCTAACCCGTAACGAACAAGATGCTTTCAATCCCACACCCGTCGCAAATTCAAGACAAAACCCGGCAACACCGCTTCACCCGACAACTCAGCTGGATTATCCAACACTTCCACATCCTTAGCCAGTCGATAAATTTCCACCCGTCGCTGCTGCGGATCGATTAACCAACCAAGTTTAGCGCCATTGTCGATATACTCCTTCAATTTATCTTGCAGGGACTTGAGGGTATCTGAACTAGAGCGTAACTCAACTACAAAATCGGGGCAGATATTAGCAAACGTTCCTTTTTGTGCCGAAGTAAGCGCCTGCCATCGTTCTCCACTCACCCAAGAGGCATCGGGGGAGCGAGTCGCACCATTGGGTAAAATGAAGCCTGTAGAAGAGTCAAAGGCTTCACCAGGTTCACCCGCATTACGCCACCACAAATACAATTCGCCAGAAATACTCCAATTACGTCTCCCAGTTTCCCAGCTTGTTGGAGGGTTCACTATTAATTCTCCTTGTGCGGTTCTTTCCAGCCTCAACTCTCGGTTGGCTGCGGCTAAAGCAGCAAACTGTTCTTGGGTAACATACAGCCCAATGGACTTAGGCAACTCAATCAATAGGGTTTCGGTTTCTGGACTAGCGGGTGTTTGTACCATCTTGACCTCTTGCCAATAGGGATTCGGTAAATGATGCCTATCCTATTAACTAACAAATTCTACAAGCTTTCTTAGCGTCCGGCTCCGGCACTGTACCATCGCCCAAGGGTCTCGAATGCAAGCGCAATTGCAAATAATTATAAGCGATCGCCATTTCTTCTCTAACCTCCTTCTCTTCTGTTGGGACGATGAAGTAAATTATTTACCATGCCATCATCAGCTATGAAATAAAACGTCAGGCGAGGTTTTTCATGGCATTAGATGGAGTAATTTTAGATATTGATGGCACGCTGGTTATAAGTAATGATGTTCATGCAAATTCCTGGGTAGAGGCATTTGCAGCTTATGACTTGGATGTGCCATTTGAAAAAGTCAGACCACTCATGGGCATGGGTGGAGACCAACTTATTCCCAAAGTAGTGCCAAAATTAAATGGTGAAGAAGGAACTGGTAAAGCGATCGCTAAACTACGCAAAGAACTATTATTTGACAAATATATACCACAAATTACTGCTGCCAATGGTAGCAGAAACTTAATATTAAAGATGCAAAAATCAGGATTGCGTTTGGTTGTTGGTAGTTCAGCCAGTTCTGAAGAACTCGACATCATGCTCAAAATTGCCCAAGTAGATGATTTGCTATCGGAAGTCACCACATCCGATGATGCCGAAGCATCTAAACCTGCTCCTGACATAGTACAAGCTGCTTTGAAGAAAGGGCAAATGACACCCGATAAAGTAGTGATGCTAGGAGATTCCCCCTACGATATTGAGTCTGCTGGCAAAGCAGGGGTAGGTGTGATTGCTGTGCGCTGCGGTGGCTTTAGCGATGAACAACTATCTCAAGCGCTGGCAATTTATGATGACCCAGAAGATTTGCTACAGCACTATGATTCTTCTATTTTGGGGGCAAATGCTTAAATATTAAAAAAGCGATCGCACCTTCTAGAATTATCTTGTGCGATCGCTTCCAAATAAAATCCCAATTTCTTAATTACGTTAGCGTAGCGGGGCGTAGCCCATTACGAATTACGAATTACGAATTACGAATTCGTATTACACGCCCACAGGAGTTTTCACCTTTTGCCGCTGACCGGTTGCGATTAACCACTTACCGCCAGAAGGGCCTAAAGTTATGCCACGACGGGTAGGTTTAACTTGATAATTGTCAACTAATGCTAAATTCATTTGTGATAGCACTGTTGCTAATACCAATTTCATTTCAAACATTGCAAATGCCATACCTATACAGGTACGATTGCCGCCACCAAAGGGTAAATATTCATACTGTGAATACTGGCGTTGTAAAAATCGTTCTGGCTTAAACTGGTTTGGTTCTGGATATAAATCTTCGCGGTGATGCATTAGATATATAGAACCTGTTAATAATGTCCCCGGTTGCAATTCATAGCCCATAATTTCTATCGGTTTCTTAACTATGCGAGGGATAGTAAGCATAACAATTGGGTAAATGCGGAGTGTCTCTTGGCATACCGCTGTTAGATAAGGTAAGCGAGAAAAATCATTCCAATCGGCATTCTCATTGACATTATCTAACTCAGTTAGCAGCTTTTCTCGTACTTCTGGCAAATGGTGAATCCAATAAATTGCCCAGGTTAAAGCTGAAGCGGTGGTTTCGTGACCAGCGACTAACAAAGTCATTAACTCATCGCGCAACTCAACATCAGTCATGGGTTCGCCATTGACATCACGCGCCGACATCATCAACGAGAGGATATCGCTACGAGAAGCATCGGGACTATCTCTGCGTTCTTGAATCTCACTATAGAGGAGTTCGTCAATTTGCTGCATTTGACGCAAAAATATCCCCCAAGGACTCCAGTTACCCCAATCTACTTGCAGTATGGGAAAAAATGTTATGGAAGCACGCAAGGGGGAACCAGATAACTCTAGGACAGAACGCAACAGTCCCTGCAATTTTGTTAAACGTTCTCCTTGATGCAGACCAAATACAGCTTGGAGTATGACTCTCAGGGAGATTTCTTGCATGGAGTCACGGATAGAAAAAGGTTCGCCAATTTTCCATCTACTGATGACTTCATGAGTGATATTAGCAATAATTTGACCGTAGGCTTTCATGCGATCGCCATGAAAAGGTGGGGTCAATAATCGCCGCTGGCGTTGGTGAGATGCACCAGATAGCAATATTAATGAGTTTTCACCCAACAAAGATCCTAAAAGTTGCGCTGAACCTTTAGCGTCCAACTGCTCAAGTGGAGCCGTAAAAATCTGTTGAATTGCTTGGGGATTACTAAACAACACAAGCGGGTTATTAGCAGTTAGGTTTAGCGAAAAACATTCCCCATACGCCTTTGCAGATGTTTCCATCAGTTTCAAAGGGTTAAAAATCCACTGAAGCAGCTGTATAATTTTTGGAGTTTGTGGACTTTCTGGCAGTTTCATGACAAATACTCCGATCGGTTCTATTTACACTAAGTTAACAGAACTGGAATTAATAGGCGTCTACTGCTAAAAAATGATATCCCCAACTTCTTGAAAAAGTCGGGGATTTAAACACTGCGAGTTTTCACAAATTAACTAGGTTTTTTGTATTTCCCAACTAGGAAAATTTTTACAGTCTCACCTACGCAGCTAAATTATTTGATATTAAAATTATTCGGTTAATAAGCTAGGTGAAGTTAGCACAAAGACATCCCTGCTCCCTTGAACCGCAACCTCTGGTTTGATGGGAGTTGTGAAGTGGAAAAAGTCATGATCGTTGACCAATAAAAGTTCTCCGGGATTTAGAATTTTGCTAAATACAGGCTTTTCTTTTTTGGCAGCGTACAAATGTGTTTCTCCACCTTGAATATTATCTCTATCCACTGAGAAAATACCAATAAAATCAGTACCATCTTGATGGATGCCTTCAGGTGCAGGATTCCCTAAATTATCTGGCGAACAAATAGTTCTGATTTGATGAACTCCAATTTCTGCTTCTGGATGAAGTTTGCAAGAATCGTGAAATGCTAAGACAAGATTTCTAAAAATATCAAGTTCAATAAGTGCATCTTCTAATTCTGCAAACTCTCTTTTGATGTCGCCCAATAATGGATTATAGTCCTTACTTTGGAAGAGAAAGCCATGAGGTAATTTGATTAATTTATCCTCAGCAACTATGAACCGAGATAATCTTCTCGAACGATAATTGCCTTTAATATAAGGATCGATAGGCAGATTCCTAAAAAATGGCTTGAAACCTTCTACATTAATTGAATTTACTTTTCTTAAAGTAAACAGAAAAGCATATTCTAATTCCGTTGATGTCCATACTTTTTGCATAGGATTTACCTCCTTGCACGTTGAATTTCTCCCGGATTTTTCTTTACTGGGAGGGTTATGACACCTAGTATATGCTACTTTTTATTAAACTGTCGTAAATTTGACTACAAAAATTGACATTCTGTGATATACAAAGTTAGCCAAATTCCATCATTGGCTGTAGAGATGTTGCATTGCAACGTCTCTACATCTGTTTGAATAGGGAAAAATTGTGGAGTGTGGGGTATAATGTCTGATTGGCCAACAGTTGTAATGAACTGAAATAATCTAAAATCTAAAATCCAAAATTGTCCAAGGTTCGCTCATGATTGATTGGCTTTACCGTTACCCGCCTTTATATCCGGGTATTCTGCTAAAACGCTACAAGCGGTTTTTTGCGGACGTTCAACTTGCTTCTGGCGAGATAGTGACAGCACATTGTCCAAATACAGGGCCGATGACTGGGGTATCGACTCCCCTAAGCGCGGTACAGCTTTCTAAAACTGATAATCCAAACCGCAAATTGGCTTACACTTTAGAACTAATTCAGGTAAATGACAATGAGCCGACTTGGGTGGGTGTGAATACTATTTTGCCTAATCGGGTGGTAAAGTTAGCTTTGGTGAAGTATCTTTTTCCAGAATTGGGTGATTATAACCTCATCAAAACTGAGGTGGTTTATGGGCTAGATAACAAAAGTCGGGTGGATTTTTTCTTAACAGGAAGTCTTGAGGAACGCCCAATTTATTTAGAAGTTAAAAATACAACTTTCTGCGATGGGAGATTAGCTTTATTTCCAGATACGGAAACTACCAGAGGACAAAAGCACTTGCGAGAATTAATGGCGCTGTTACCTTTAACTCGTGCGGTGATGCTTTATTTTATTAATCGTGGTGATTGTACTGAGTTTTCCCCAGGCGATCGCACTGACCCAGTATATGGTAAATTATTGCGGCAAGCGATCGCTCTTGGTTTAGAAGTGTTACCTTGCCGTTTTGATATTTCCCCCGAAGGTATCCGTTATTTGGGTTTGGCAAAATTGAAAATTTAATTGCACTCGATTAAACAATAAATCCATCTAGACAGTATCTAGATGGATTTATTTATAGCTGATATTGACTAAAAAACCTTCAAACAGTTATAGAGAAGGAAGTAGTAAATAGTCGCCGTCCCAATACGGTTCGGTTAAAGGGGAAAGGTTTTAAATACATCCTTTACCCATTACCCTTTAACCTTTTCCCAGACCACAAGGAAAGTTCATAGTGCTTATCCGAACCGTATTGGTCGCCGTCCCACAAATAGCATCTACTATTTTGACGTTTTGCTTATGCAGGAATCAAAACTTTGTCAATAACGTGGATGACACCGTTATCAGCAGCTACATCTGCGGCTGCAACTGTCGCATCATTGATCTTAACGCCATTAGAAGCGTCAATTTTCACATCTGAACCTTCAACTGTTTTAGCTGTCTTCAATTTAGCCACATCAGCAGCCAGCACTTTCCCTGAAACAACATGATAGGTCAAGATTTTCTTGAGTTTGGGAATGTCTTGAAGTAATGCGTCTACTGTACCTGCTGGAAGTTGATTAAACGCTTCATCGGTGGGTGCAAAGACAGTAAATGGCCCGTCGCTATTAAGCGTATCTACCAGACCAGCCGCTTGGATTGCTGCAACTAGTGTGTTGAAAGAACCATTGTTAGTGGCAGTCTCAATTATGTTGGCCATGTGTTTTACCTAGTTCTGTGTAACTTGTTACAAATCTAAACTATTCTTCGATAAACTATATCTATCATTAGATGTATCTCAAATTATTTATTTTATTGATATAATAGGAATTTACATATATTTTTATACCAAGAGAGAATTATATGTAATCTCGAACGATGGTTTACAAGCACTTTAGGAAGGGATCGATGTTTTTTTATACAGCGGTATGAGCGATCGCTTCTATGGTTCTCGTATTTCAATATTTAGACGCGTTTGCCCTGGTAGTTTACCTATATGTACTATTAGTTATGTATCTGCTTACCAATCGGATTGGTCGGATTAAGTAGTATAGGAAAGAAAGACCAGATGGCAATGGGAAAACTTCTCGGTCTTCTTGATTAACATTAGTGATTACCAACCTGGTTGTAAAACTCAAAAATTGCCACACTAGATAAACACGAACTGGCATTCTGCTAAGTGGCCCTTCGATCATCAAGTGGTGAAAAAAAAGTTTAATAAACAGTGGAGTTTTAACTTCCGTGAAAAGCTGTTTCTGCATCCGCACAGCATAAATTAACATTGTTGGATCGATTTGGATCTGTTGTTGAATAGCCTGCTTTATTTGATCTGGTAAAGGGGTATTCAGGAGAGTGTTAACTATCAACAGACTAATAAAGAATGGTCTTTCAAGTTCTAGACTGTTTACTTGCTGCAATAATTGTTCCCAATCTAATGGTTTTTGAATACGCAATAATTCAGCTAAATCGCAAATCTGAGCCAAAGATTCTCTCCCTTCATTAACTCCTCTGGCAACTTGTACAGCGAGAATGATCAACAAATCATTAGAAGACAAGTCGATGATAGATTCACCTTGGAGTGTTAAAGACCTGCTTCGTTGCCACAAAGTTTCAAAATCAGGAAGTTTAAAAGGGAAGTAAGATAAGGGAGTCAATTCACAGTGAAGATCCACCACTATTTCTGGTTTCTGGCTATGGACAAAAGTTTGTTGCCAACCATAGTGGTCAGCTTCTAGTTGATATTTATGAGCAATCAATAATTCTTGAGCTTTGACTATATCCTGTTGTCTCACCAGAATATCTAGGTCGCTAAATTGTCTCATGGCTAAATTGCCATAAATAGAAATAGCTAAAACAAGGCCTTTAAAAGGAATTGCCCGAATTTTGTGAGCTGCAAAAAGCTTAAGGATGTTAAGCAATTCTTGGCTCAAAAATAAGTTGCGGCTAGCATTAGTGTGATAATGATTCTGAAGCTGAGTTAAAACTGTTTTGGGAATAGCTTCTTTCCCAGTAGTTTTGAGACTCTGGTACAGGAGTGGTATCGTCCCATGATATGCTGCTATTTCCATGAGATATGTCCAGTCTATATCTTGCTGGAGTATGGTATTAATTCGCTCTGCTGTTTCGGGGTCTATGTGAGTCCGGGTACAACACAGAAGTAGCTCAATTTCTGGACGTTGAACCTTTGTTGGCAATTGAGTAATAGGCTTGTTTAAGGTAATCATAAATTACTTATAGTGTTGGGCTTGGGTTTCAAACAAGTTTGCATAGCTATTACCCAGATTTATCAGTTCTTCATGGGTGCCGCTTTCAATAATTGAACCGTTTGCCATCACGTAGATACAGTCAGCCATTCTGACGGTTGATAAGCGATGGCTGATGAGGATAGCAGCTTGATTTTTAATCAGTTGGCGGAAATTATGAAACACCTCTTCTTCGGCTTTAGGGTCTAAAGCACTAGTTGGTTCGTCCAACACAATTAACTGTGAATCTCGCAAAAATGCTCTGGCTAAAGCGATTTTTTGCCACTGACCGATGCTCAATTCTTCCCCTTGTTCAAACAATTTACCTAGTATGGTGTCGTAACCTTGAGGTAGTTTACTGATGACATCATCAGCACCAGAATGACGGGCAGCAGCGATGATTTTGTCGTTGGTGAATGGCAGGTTTATATTTGCTATCCAAATGTTTTCTTTAGCAGTCAGATGATATTTTGTATAGTCTTGAAAAATCACGCTAATTTGACGGCGGAGAGCAGCAATTTCAAATTGGCGTAAATCTATGCCATCAATGGTAATGCTACCAAAAGTGGGATCGTATAAGCGACACAAAAGCTTAATTAAAGTAGTCTTACCTGAGCCGTTTTCTCCTACCAACGCCACCACTTCTCCTGGGCGAATAGTCAGATTAATATTCTGAAGTGCCTGACGTTTTGTAGTTGCATATTGAAAGCTAACATGATTAAACACAATGCCATTTTGCATTGGTATGGGAAATGGTTTTGGATGTAACGGTTCTACAACCTTTGGTTTCAAATCTAGAAATTCATATAAGTTAGCAAGAAATAGATTGTCTTCATATAAACCAGACAGACCACCCAAGAGACTTTTCAGGTCGTTTTGTCCCCGTTGTAATGCCTGGTAATAGAGGACTAAATCACCAAAACGGATAGTGCCTTGCATAGTTTGATAAATAATGAAACCATAGGCAGCAAAAACTAAAGTTGTCGCCGTTGCTTGAGCGCCAAGATTAGCCACAGATTGTCTTTTAATCATGGCTATGTTTTCTTGGTATAGTTGCCGACGCAAGCGTAAATACCACTCACTAAAGAAAGAACCCAAATCAAACAAGCGAATTTCTTTAGCGTGTTGTTCTGTAGTCAGTATCCGACTCAAGTACCCTGCTTGGCGTTCTTGGGCTGTCTTTCGGCGCTGCCAATGATACATGATGCCGGAGTATCTCACCCGCACTACCAAAGCCGGAATCGCGGCAACAAATAAGATAACTCCTATTGCCCAATGCAATGACAGTAGCAACCCCAGCATTGCTATCAAAGAGATACTACTCAAACCTAGCCATCCCAAACGATGTAATATTTGCCCCGGTCGAGAAGGAGCTTCTTTTTGCGCTCGCTGCAAGGCATCATAATATTCAGAGTTTTCATAATACTCTAGGTCTACTTCTATTGATTTAGCATGGAGGACGTTTTGCATATAATCGGTGAGTCGCCCAGATTGGGCGGCATACACTATTTCCGTCAGGGAAGAACACAAAGTAGTTACTAGGGTGATAGCAACAAAGAAGCCAAGCAAAAGTAATACTCGACTAAAGGCTGCTCCTTTGTCAGCAACATTAACACTGGCGGCGACTGTATCTACGATGAGTTTGGTAAGGTAAAGAGAAACTACAGGTAATAAACCTTGAATCCATAAAAGTGCAACGAAAGCAATAGTCAAACGAGGACTACTATTCCAAACTAAGCGTAAGGCAGGCAGAATGCGTAAGCTTTGCTGGATTTTATATCTTAAGGTTTTACCTGCTTTCATGTTTTAAATACACTCTTTTGTAAAAGATGTGATTTGGCTAAAATGAGAAAGGTCTGGAACATTACCAATTACAACCTTTCCCTGATTTTCTAGCCACGCATGAGCCTTTAACTCTCCTTCTATATCTTTGGCAACACCAATGCAGAGATTAGATGTATAACCGTGGCGACTCATGAACACCTGGCAAGTCAAGGCACGCGCTAAACACTTGACACCACCAGGCATATAATGACTGCTAACTTCCACAGCCCAGACGATTTTATCAATAGAGATTTGGTATTTGTCTTGGCGTTGAGGTTTGGGATTACTGATGTTTGATAGAAGTTGCTGCAATCTTTTAAATGATAGCAACAACAAACCCATTCTGACTAATATCAAGAGAATAAAAGTGCTAAATAAAAGTAGTTTTTTTTGATAATTTAGCGCCAAAAATTTAGATAAATGCTTCATTTTCAATTCAAATATTTTATATTTTATATTCAAAAAAATATTAAAAATTAAGCAAGCAGAGGTAATTTTTCTGTTGAATAATTGCCATTGCTACTCAAAGATGATGTAATTAAATTAAGAGATGATTCTATTGAACATTGAGGATGAAAATTTAAACATGAAGATATCCTAGAAATATCAGCTTGTGAATGCTGAATATCTCCCAAACGTGGAGAAGCAAAATTAATCTCTGGTTGCCATTGTGGGAAATTATTTTTGAGGATATTAATCAACTGTACTAAAGAAGTAGATTTTCCAGTTCCTAAGTTGCAAATTAAAGATGAGCCAGGAGTAATATTCGCTTTTAATGCTTGAGTAAAAGCCTTTACTACATCTTTAACATAAATAAAGTCTCTGGTTTGATTTCCATCGCCATAAATAGTAATTGGTAAGCCACGTTGCATAGTATCAGCAAAACGGGAAATTACGCCAGAGTAGCTGGAATTAGGAACTTGTCTAGGGCCAAATACGTTAAAAATTCGTAAGCCAACAAATGAAAAACCTAGTTGTTTAGCAAACATACTAGCGTATTGTTCGCTCACCAGTTTTTGTAAGCCGTAGGGTGACAGAGGAGAAGTTTTTTGTTCTTCTGAAATCGGTAATTGCGTAAGATTGCCGTATACAGATGCGGAACTAGCAAACACTAACTTAGGAATAGTTAAAGCTTGGCAAAGTTGAATCACAGCCAGGGTTGCCGAAAGATTATTGTGATGAGCCTCTAGGGGACGATACAAAGATTCTGTCACCGATGAAATAGCTGCTAAATGTGCGATTCCATCAACTTTAAGTGTAAAATCTTCTGGTTGACATATCAAAATATCTTTTTGGAGAAACGTCAGACGAGGATGTTTGGGTAAGTTCTCTAAGCGTCCAGTGGTCAAATTATCAACTACAGTGACACGATGACCTTCTGATAACAATTGTTCTGTAAGATGAGAGCCAATAAATCCGGCTCCGCCAGTGACAATAAAATGCATGATCTTAAATTTGCTCAGTAGATATAGATAATCGCAACTTCTCATACCTAGCGGTTTCACCCCGTATTTCTCGATAGCGATGCAAAACTCTACGCGCTTGCTCTATTTGATGATTTTGAATATGCAAATTGGCAAGTTGGAGGTAGATATTATAAAAGTAAGGATCGAGAAAATTAACAGGGATTTTTAGGAATTCTGGATTGCGATCGATGACTTTTTCCTTAACACGCAGGTGGCTAGTGAACATCTGCTCTTTATCTTGAGAAAGATTATTTGGCGATTGCCGATAACGTGCTAAGGGTTGATTTAAAAAATAAATCTGAAATTTTTCAATCAGGCGCAGCCATAAATCGTAATCTTCACAAGATCTTAGAGTTTCATCAAACAAACCCACTTTATCTAAACAATCTCGACGCACAACAACCGTTAGGACTGGAATGTAGTTGTATCTAAAAAGAGTCCATAATACCTGAAGATTAGGGGTAGGAAATGCTGTATTGTACGAACCCGGAAATAAACCCCCTTTATCAGAAAAAAAGAGTGAATCTGAATAGATCAAACCAATGCGTGGATTGGCTTCCAAGACGGAAATCTGTTTTTCTAACTTCTGAGGTTCCCAGAGATCGTCATCATCTAAAAAGGCAATATACTTCCCTCTAGCAGAGCGAATTCCAGCATTGCGAGCCGCAGATAATCCTTGATTGGCTTGATGAATAGCGGTAATGCGATCGCGATCGCTAAATTGAGCCAAAACTTGCTGAGTATTATCCTGAGAACCATCGTTAATGACAATAATTTCGTAGTCTTTGTAGGTTTGTGCCAAAACGCTGTTAATTGCCTGACTGACAAGATGGCCACGCTGGTAAGTAGGAATAATAACGCTGACAGCTGGCTTAAAAACTTGCATATTTAAAAATTTGCTTATTAATAAATATAGGCAGATATCCAAATTACTGGTGTTGCTAAACCAAAGTATGAATCAAGCGCAAGTTTTCTAAAATAACATCATAAATTTGCCCCAAATTTCCCAAATTATCAGGAAGTAATAACTCCCGCACAGGAACAGTCTTTGCCAATTGACCTAATTCTTGAAACTCCTGTCTACACTGTTGAGGAGTGAGGAAAGCACGCCCATAGGAATTGAACATTAGATGCTTCATGGCTTCAGGTAGAGAAAGAGAGTTAATGATAGGTGCTGTGAGGTTTTGGTCACGTTCTCCTAATATGTACACAGCAATTAATGGCAAAGCTCCCGATTGAAACTGCCAATGTTCTCTATCTTTTATTTGCAAATCTATAAAGCGTTTATCTAGACTAGTTGATACCAGTGATAAATCTTCTATTGAGCCGTGAATGGCATTTACAGAATTAGGCCACAGGCGTAGACGAGGATAAGCAGACTGTACCCAAAACCTTTTTTCATCAGGAACAAGTGCGGCAATATCATCTGCCAATACGGAGAATCCACGGCTAGCCAACGCTGCTGCTGTGGTTGATTTACCTGCGCCTGATTGTCCTAAAATGGCGATCGCGCTACCATCAACCGCAACCACACTGGCATGAAGACAAGTCACTCCCCGCAGCCGTAACAGATGACCGAGTACACAACCCAGCAGCAAAGATACAGCATCTGTAAATAGTGCATCTCTAGACCAAAAACCCCAAACTTGACTACCATCAGGATTCAAGATGAATTCCAAGCAATCAACCCCATCAAAAGACCTTATCCTCCAGTAAATACCGTCATCTCGGTGCGTTGTCCACAAATGGAAGCCTGTTTGTTGATACCATTCAAGCGGCACATTCCAAAAAGCTTGGTCGAGTAACGGTAGTTGACTTTGTTGTTCACCTACTAGGTGAATAGCAACATCTATCGGTGCAGAACTGTTAACAGTAGCTAACCCTGGAAGCAGTCGATTAATAGATAGGTTGAGTCCATAAAATTGATAGGAATAATTATCATTTTTTATCAACATTTGTGTTTATTTTTATTTGCAAATTCAAATTTTTGAAAATCCCGACTTATTTAAAAAGTCAGGATTTTTTGAAAACTAAAACTTACATAATTTTCCTCCAATGGAAGAAAAAAGTGGAAAATGTATTACGGAAGACCGGTGATGGGTGCGGCTGTAGTACTAAAACCACCACTACCACCGACTTGTTGTGTCAAACCAGATATTTTGCCGTGAGCTTTCAATTCTGGTTCAGAATAGTTTTTTTTCGCGTTTTCAGATTGTGACATTTGAGTAATCCTTATTGTTTTGTGTTCCCTTGATTTGGAATTATCAGATTATGAATTCAGTTCATCAATCGGTAGTGTTTATAATAAATACAGTGGTAGTACCAAAACCACCACTACCACCGACCTGTTGTGTCAAACCAGATATTTTGCCGTGAGCTTTCAATTCCGGCTCAGAATAATTCTTTCTCACGTTTTCAGATTGTGACATTTGAAGAATCCTTACGTGTGTAAACAATAGCCTCATAAGAGGGCAAGTAGAAAGGTGTATTTAATCTAGATTTATTAGGCAATTTTATTGACCTAATAAATCCTTCCTACTTGCTAACTCTACCCTGCCATCATTTATATGACAGCGAGTGAAGTTGAGCTTTTGGTGTTTTTTTCTACTTAACTACTAAGGAGGAGCCACAGTGGTAGTAGGTATGGGGAATCCGGTTGTAGTACCAAAACCACCGCTACCACCCACTTGTTGTGTCAAACCAGATATTTTACCGTGAGCTTTCAATTCAGGCTCAGAATAGTTCTTTTTCATGTTTTAAAATTGAAACATTTGAGTAATCCTTGTTTTTTGTGCTTTGCTGATTTGGAATTATCACATTATGAATACAGTACAACGATCGCGTCGTTGTTTTTATAAAGTTTGTGTAAAATATGTCCTATTTTTTGTTATTAGAATTATCAAAAAAGAGCATAATAAAGATTATTTAAAAATAAAAATCAATTCTGTTCAATTAATGCTAAAAAATGCAATTGATTTAGGTTGAATTGAGGATAATCTACGAGAACTGGTAGAGTAACCCAACCTACTTTTATGCTGAAGCTATATCATTGTTTTGTATCTTCTAAGTTTATTTATTTTGTCATTTATATTTATCAGGACTTACGCAAAAACTCTCTCTTGCTCTTATTTCTTTGTGTCCTACCCTGCGGGAAGCCACTTCGTGTCTATGCGTCCTTTGCGGTTCGTTTTTTCATGATTTTGCGTAAGTCCTGTTTATATGTAAGACATAATCAAACTTAATAATGGAAAATTTAGGCAGAGATTGGCTTAGTAGTAGATGCCAAATCTTCATATACTCGGAACAGCCGATTTTGTAAATTCGCTTCATCATATTGTTCGACAATCGCTTGCCGTGCTTTTGCAAGATGTGATTCTCGTTCTTGGGGAGGTTGATTGACGACTTTAATCATTGCCTTTGCCAAAGCTTCTGGGTTTTCAGATTCTACCAAAGTACAAAATTCTTCAATAAAAGTACCCCGATAAGCTGGCAAATCACAAGTAATCACCGGGCGTTCGCAGGCAACTGCTTCAATGAGTGTGGAAGGAAAAGCATCGTTAGTAGGATAATTGATAATTACATCTGCTAAGTTGTAGCCTGTAGGCATGAAACTATAAGGTAGGGCGGGCATCCAGCGCAGGTTTTCTAATAAGCCAAGTTGTTGAGCTTGTTTGCTGATGCTTTCGTATATAGTTACTGCTTCTTCCCCACCAGCACGCCCTAACTTTGAAAAGACGAGTACCGTTGGTTTGGTGAATTGGGGAAAAGCCTGTGTATAGGCTGTAAATATCTGCTCGTGGTTGTACAGTTTAGACCAGCCACGGGGCGAAAGCAGAATTGTGGCTTCTTCATCAATCTTCAAGATTTCCCGTCGCCACTTTGGTAAATCTTTTGTGACTCCAGAGCGAAAATGTTTAGGGTTTGTCCCTAGAGGAATTAATTCTACCCGTTGTTCGGGGTTCAACAGTGCTTTGGATTTTTCTATCAAATTGGGTGTCTCTACAATCAGCACACCAGTATGCTTAAATACTTGGCTAACCCTATCTTTATGCTTGCTGGATTCCTTTTCTGGTTGTAGCAAATGATTTAAAAAGCCCCAAGCAGAGACGACAAGAGGGCTTAAATTCGCCAGGACACAACACTGGGCGTGCCAGCCAATGGCGTGGACATGGATGATATCAGGCTGGAATTCGTCTGCAAGTTTACGTAACGGCTCCGCCATTTCCTCGGCCATCCGATCTTCGTATGGGTAGGTGTTGGTAAACTCCTCTTGATACTTTCGCCAAACAGTGGGGAAATAGCGATAATTTTTGGGAGCTTCGGTTTCATAGGGGTCTACATCTCCTAGTAGCCAAACTTCATAACCTGCTTTAACTACCCAATCTAAGGGTCTTGTCAAGGCAACGCCCCCAGCACCAATCATCAGTACACGCATGATTTGATTTTTTGCTTTAAGTTAAGAGTTAAGAATCAGTAATTTCCACTAGTCCAGCCTTAACCAATTTATCAATAAACTTGAGCAAGTCTTGTTTTAACTTCTCTGGCTCGACATCATACTCTTTTAGCAAGGTGTCGTAAGCTGTCTGGATAGAATCTGACTCAGTTAGCACAAAGAATATTTTTGTACCAACTTCGTTTTGACTAAAATATTCTTCAGTTTGCAAATTCAATAAAACTGACTCCCCTGCTAAGTCTTGAGTCAGAACATTTGCAGATAAGGATACTTTTTTATTTAAGACTATTTGTGTTGTCATTTGTTACAAGAGGTCATGATTGTAGTTGATTATAAGTTTTTTTGTCATTCTGTAGGTTTTTTCAAGACTTTGATTTCACTCTTAATCTGATTGAGTTCTCCTTTAAAAGTGTGAATTTCAAACCAATGATTTTGGAGAAGCCAAGCGGTAAGGGCACAGCATTGCTGTGCCCCTACGACAGATGTGGTTCAAATGCATGAAAAGTGCTGTAATTATTGGATTAGTTTATCCTACAGCGATCGCCTTAATGAACGCATCGTATAAGTGTCCTATTTTTGACTAGGATCAATGACCTATATAAGTATTAATTATTGTTAGATTTGATAGTCCAGTGCAAGTAAAACTCTGCCACATTGCTGATTTGCGGGTACGGCTTCCAAGATTTTTTTCGGTTGGGGTAGGTTGAGGTTGTTCATTTGTTCGATGAACTGGTTGCGAGTGCGTCCAGCAAATCGGGGATTCCAGCGTTTTTCTTCGCCAATGGTGGATACTGTCCGTCCTTGGTAGTCGTGAGCGGGATATACTAGGGTGTCTTCTGGTAATGTGAATAGCTTTTGAGTAACGGCATCATATAATTCTCCTGGGTCGCCGTTTTGGAAGTCAGTACGACCGCAACCCCCAATAAATAAGGCATCTCCCGTTAACAGATGAGTGTCGTTGACTAAATATGCTAAGTGGCTGTTAGTATGACCAGGAGTAGCGATCGCTCGAATCTGGACACTCCCCAATTGCAAGATATTACCATCGCCAATGTACTGGTCTGCACAGATAACCGCTGAATTCTCAGGCACAATACCTAAACAACCTGTCAGTGACCTGAGTCTGTCTGTACCAGTAATATGGTCGGCATGAATGTGAGTTTCCAGACAGTAGCGCAGAGTCAGATCTAATTGTTGCAATACTTTTAAATCGCGTTCAACTTGTTCCAATACAGAATCAACTAAGATGGCTGTTTTCGTTTCTGGGTCAGCAATCAAGTAAGTATAAGTACTCGATTCTTTATCGAACAGTTGACGAAATAGCATAACAGGTTTCCTCAACGATGATAAATTTTCTTGGGCTGGTCGCGGCCACGAGTTCCCCACTCTGGGGATTGGGTACTGGGGATTGGGTACTGGGGATTGGGTGGGAAAATTTACCCAGTCCCCAGTTCCTAGTCCCCAGTCCCTTTCACCAGCAATAGCATGAGAATTGAGGGATTTCAGTAACTCCTGCGCCAAACTTGCTGCTTGAACCCGAATTTCTGGAACAGCGGTGGTTTCCCAAAGATTGCCTTTGCGCGGTGTCCCTAAGGTGTAAAGCATTTGAGATGCTTTGCCATCTGCATCTATCAGCGCACCATTGGTGGCTGTGTCGATTCCCATTGACAATGAATTGGGACGAATCAAGCGTTGTTCTTGCAAGCTAGCCAGCAATGGGTGTTGCAATCTGCGGTAATCGCAATTTGCACCGGTGCAGTTGATAATTCGCTTGACTCGCAGAACAATATCTTTGTGCGTTCCGCGTTCGCAGATTTTTACTTCTACGCCATTTTCTAACTGCTCACAGCTTTGAATTCGACCTGCGTAATGGATGAGTTGACCAGATTCCATTGCAGCATCGAGTACTTGGGCAATTTCTTCGGCAATGCGATGGCGGTGAACTTCCCAATAAGCTTTGACATGACGCAAAAATCGCTTCTGTTCTGGTAATGGTAGTGCTTGCCACAGTTGTTGAGTCACTGGACGAATGGCATCAATTACCCCGCGCCAATCTTGCCCTTGGGTAAGTGTCCGCAGTTGTTGACGTACTAGATGTAGCAGTCCTCGTGCGGTTTTTGGTGCAGTTTCGATATCAATAAATGCTGGGTAAGGAGTTGTTGATTTGTGGCGACAAGGCATTAATCCGTGACGCGAGACAGCATGGATTTTTCCCTGGAAACCTTGCTGGCGTAAGGCAACTACGGTATCTGCCATTGTTAAGCCGGTGCCCACCAAGAGAATAGCATCCTCTGGATTTAAGTCAGCGATCGCATTACTCGACCAAGCATCTTTGACATATTGCTTGTTTAAATTCGCAATTGGTTTGGGCAGAATTGCCGGGAAATTCCCCAAAGCTAGCACAGCCTTTTGTACGTGCAAACACTGACCGCTGCCCAGATATATTATTGTGCTAGAGGATTTTGTTTCAATGGCGATCGCTTCATCTACAATTCTCTCTAATTGCACATACGCTGCCGCATTTACCTGTGCTGCTTTTAAAGTGGCTTGGACATAATCCCCATAAACCCGTCGTGGAACAAAGGTAGATGCCGTTACCTGTTCGTGTCCGTTGCTGTGCAGCCAGTTGAGAAAGTGATTTGGTTCATCTGCAAAAGCACTCATCTTACCAGCTGGGACATTCAGCAAATGACAATCCACTGGTGTACCGTAAGCAACTCCTCTTCCCACTTCGGAATTCCGTTCAATTAATTTAATAGATAATGGTGTAGTTGCATGACGTAAAAGATTAGCTGCAACTAAAGAACCGCTTAAACCACCACCAATAATTGCAATAGTAACTGGAGAAACTGTTAGATTAAAAATATTGTTATTCATATCAGTTTAACTTGACGCTTTCTACACAATTAATTTACGCCAGATAACTGAAAATTATGCATGTTGAAAACTCGTAATTGGCATAAAAACCACATAGGCACATGAAAAAGTGGGAATTTAATTTCAGTGTCTAGTTTCCTAAATTTAGAAAGTGGCGATCGCAATATAAAATCACCTACGTACCTTATCCAGTAAGCTTTTGCAAATATTTTTTACAAAAAATTCTATCTTTTGCACCCAAATCCGATGGAAAAACCGTGGTTTTTAATTAACCCCACAATATCCCTGAAAAACCCATAACCTTATCCTGAAAATTGTCACAATTTTCTGACACTAATTTTATCCTACGGCAACAACATCTAATTTGTGGTATTGGATAACAAACGATAAAAGTTATGCATGAACTCTTCATTCTCTCTGTGTCTTGAGTGTCTGTGCGTGAGATAAATCATCTTTTTTTTGCGTAGACGCGTAACGGCTTACCGCAGGCTACCGCCAAAAACGTCAAGGGCGCAGAGAGAAGAAAAATAAGTAATCTTCTAGCAAGAAAGCACTTAAATCACACCCTGAGTCGTGAGGGGTGTGGTTTGCTTCAATGTTACTTTTACCCCAGTTGCTGGACGTAGGGTAATTGAAGCTTGAGGAACAATTTGATGATCTGGAACAAGATTTAATTCAAATTTTTGGGCGATGGTTGCTAATAATAAAACTGCTTCCATCAAGGCAAAACTTTTACCAATACAAATCCGAGGGCCATTACCAAATGGAAAGTAAACTCCTCTCGGCAGCTTTTTTTCTAAATCATCAGCCCAACGTTCTGGTTTAAATACTTCTGGGTCTTCAAAGTAGCGAGGATTGCGATGCATTACCCACTGGCTCATAATAATTGTACAATCTTGTGGCACTTGATAACCGCCAATTTCACAATCTTGGCTAGCTTTACGCGCCATGTTATATACAGGAGGAAATACTCGCATTGTCTCCTTAATAACCATATCGGTGTAGCGCAAGTTTGGTATATCTGCAATGGTAGGAGAACGCCCTCCTAAAACTTGTTGTAATTCTGCTAATAATTGACTACGTACTTGTGGATATCGAGATAAAAGTATCCAGGCTCCTGTTAAAGTATTGGATGTGGTTTCATGTCCTGCTAACATTAAAGTTGCGATTTCATCTCGTAATTGGCGATCGCTCATTTGACTGCCATCTTCTTCATCCTTTGCTACCATTAACATTGACAGTAAATCTCCAGGATTTTCACCACTAGCCCGCCGTTGATTTATCATCTCATAAATAGTTTTATCCATCTGCTTGATAGCATTTCTGTAGCGAATATTCTCAGGTCTAGGGAACCATTCTACAAAAATAAAATTTTGCTGGCGTTTACTTTCAAACCAATCTAATGTTACATCTAGTGCATGGGCAACATCTTGCGCTTGTCCTTCGCTGAGGTCGCGGTTAAATATTGTTTTCATTACAATATTTAATGTCAGGCGCATCATGTCTCGATGAACATCACGAGTTTCCCCATCTTGCCAAGTATCCAGCATTTGTTCGGTGTAGGCGACCATAATATCGCCATAACTAGCGATGCGTTTCTGGTGAAAGATAGGTTGTATCAACCTTCGTTGGCGAAACCAAGAATCTCCTTCGCTAGTGAGAAGTCCTTCACCTAATAACGTTTTGAGGGCATGTAAGGAACGACTTTTAACAAATAAACTTCTGTCTTTTAATACTTGCTCAATATAATCAGGATTGGTTAATATACAAGCTGGTGTCAATCCTAAACGTATCGGTATAATCTCACCATATTCACGAGCGCACTTAGTTAAAAATCCCAAAGGGTCGCGACCAAAATCAAGCAGACTACCCACGATAGAATTTGCTTCTGGGCCGGGTAATTCAAAGATATCTTGAGTCATGGAGATTTATCGCCTCGCTGGGTAAGTCCTAACTCAAATCTTGAAAAACCTTTCATTTTCTAACTTCTATCAAAGGGAAGAATACCATTTGGGTAGGTAGGAAGTAGGGAAAAAGTTTTGTTGAGTTTTACCCAGTTTTGCGAAAGTCAAGACAATTCGCAATTTTCAGTTAAGCTTGTTCCTCTCTACGAGATGTTACGCTAAGGCAGTTATAATTAGTAGGGACTTGAAACCCATTAATTGCCCAATTATTTAATTGAGCAGATTTTTTGTATTTTAATTGTGAATTACGTAGCTTGCTTCCCGCTTTGGGAGTATTGCAAATTGACAATCTTAAGAAGTTGGAATTTTATCCTCAAACGCGACTTACAAATAAATGTTTGAGATTATTGCCCATATTCTAGTAGCATATTTATGTCGGGAATTAAAAGTTCCACTTGATGTTTTTTAATAATCTCTAATACTGTCCCCAAGTTCCAGTAAATCGATAATTACAGCAAATTAACTAAGAGAGACTTGAGAAATGGATGTACTAAAACGTCGCATTGGTCTTGAGCAAGAGTTTTTTCTAGTAAATGAGACGGGTGAAATCAGTAATCGTGCAGATGAATTTTTACAGGCTTGCCATTTAGCCGCACAAGCACAAGGAGTGAACCCACAATACTTTGTGCCAGAGTTCGTCAAGAATATGGTGGAAATTAACACCGCACCGGCGTATAGTGCCACAGATTTAGCAAAAGAATATCTGAGAAATTTAAAACTAGCGATCGCTGTAGCCAGACAGATGGATTTAAGGCTTTATGCTCAGTCTAGCTACCCCTTACATATCATGCCAGTCATGCGCGACCAACTCAATTATCATATCCAAGCGCGGACTGTGGGTTACGATAAATTTTTACACGCTGGCAAATGTACGGGTACGCACATACATCTAGAAGTGCCAGCGGGAGTGATTGATTCTCGCGTGGTAGTGTCTTACAATTCAAATGCCGCAGAGCGAGAAGAGCTACTAAATATTTATAATTTAGCTACAGCCTTCGACTCAGCATTAATTTGCTTAACGCGATCGTGTCCGTTTTATGAAGGACGAGCGATCGGACTAGCCATGCACACAATTCGTTATCGTGGTAGCGAAACCTTTGACTGGGAAGGAGTTTACACTCATTTGCAGCCTGTTGGTGGACTGATGCCTTATGCCGACAGTATTGAAAGTTTAGTTGAACAGCAATTCGCTCGTTATTATGCTTGGTTGCAAGCAATGGACAAAGCGGGAGTTGAGCGTCATCTTTTCAAAAAAGCGGGAGGAAGCTTACTTAAATCAGCTTGGAACCCAATTCGACTTAACAAACTTGGCACAGTAGAAATTAGATGTATAGATAGCAACTTTCCCTCAGTAATAATTTCTGTAATCGCACTTTTAGAAAAAGCTGCTCGGCGCGTCAGAACAGAACAACTAAAAGTCATGCCAAATAAAGAAGTTGATACATTTCATCTAAGTGGAAATCATCTTTGGGTGCCAGATTTTGAGTATTTAAATGGCCAATTACTGTATGCTGCGGCTACAGAGGGAGTTAAGCATCCGAAAGTCAAAGCTTACGTAGATTCTGTTTTAGACTTTGCCATTACAGAAGGTGGCGAAGGAGCAAAATATTTAACAAAATTGAGAGCAGAACTAGAGCAATATCAAAGTATCGAAGCGAAAATTCTGGAAGAATTTACCCCTGCAACTGCGGAACTTTCACGAGATCAAGGCTTGCGTTTAGTGCGGGAGTGCTGCGACAAATTAGAAGCGCAGGTGTCATATTTAGACGGCGAACATCCTTTAATAGCGTTAGATGAACTCGCAGTTACGAGCAATGAGTCTGCCTGTTTTTAAGTAAGTAAGTCGGTGTGAAAAAATCAAACTATGTTAATAAAGGTTAATTTAGCTCAAACCCTCTTTCCTCCTGCCTTATCCTGACGATAAATATTCACAACCACCTACTTACAGTGAAAGCGCTGTTATGAAGCCTTTTTCTGTGTATCTTAAATTAAAATTTACGAAATAATATTAAATACCTCTGTGGATTCATGAAAATTTGAGGTAATTGTTTTAAACATTGAGGTGCATATTTCGGAATCAATGCGTAAGTCCTCATGGCTAAAGTTGAAGAATTTGCACCCCAAAAGCTCTCTGACACAGACCTAAAACCACGCGGAAGGGTTCAATTAAGTCCTGTCAGTTGGCGAGACCAGTTTTTATACCATCTACTACCTGATAGATTCAGTGACGATAACGAAAGTCATAGGGAACTTTTTGACCGTATCAATCCTTTAAGATTCCAGGTAAAAAACAAAGCTGACTGGATAGCAGCAAGTACAAAGTTTTTAGGTGGAACTTTCAGGGGAATTAGAAGTAAGTTGGATTACTTACAAGGATTAGGAGTGACAACATTATGGATTAACTCCCCTTGGCGACAACTTGACCTAGAAACAGACAACAATCACAGCATTCAAAACTTTTTAGATATTGACCCCCACTTAGGAACTTGTCAAGATTTAAGAGATTTAATAGATGCCGCCCACGATCGCCGGATGTATGTCATCCTAGATGTCATCTCTAACCACAGTGGTAATGACTGGTTCTATAGAGATGAAATGATTGCAAATCTGGCAAGAGTTTATCAGTACTGGATTGCTCTTGTTGACTGCGATGGGTTTTGCATCAAGACAACCGAGCGCATTCCTCCTCAAAATGCCCGCAAATTCTGTACTGCTATTCGTGAATATGCTCAATCTATCGGCAAGGACAACTTTTTGCTGACTGGAAAGATAAATTCCGATAACATGGCAGATGCTTACTTAGATATTTTCGGTTGTAACCTCAGTGCTGTACTCGACATCGCCAGCGCTCCTGATACTTTAACCTCAATGGCTAAGGGTTTAGCAGACCCTTGTGTATTTTTCGATTTGTACAGCGAAAGTCATCTTGCAGGGCAATGTCGTCAAGATGGTTTGTATCATGTTTCTATTTTGGATGATGATATATCATCCGCTAATTGTAAGCAGCGATTTGCTGTCCATAGCGATGTTCCCAACCTTTATGAGCAGGTTGCTAACGTTGTTGGCGTGCAATTAACCATGCCAGGAATTCCTGCTATTTATTACGGAACAGAACAGGCTTTTGATGGCAATGTAGATAATCTTGAAGACACGCAGTTTGCAACATATAAATGTAGCCGTGAAGCCATGTTTGGTGGTGATTTTGGCGCGTTTCAAACAGCAGGCTGTCATTTCTTCAATCCAGATCATCCCACTTATTTAAGAATTGCAGCGATCGCTCGCCTCCGCAACCAACACGATAAAATTGGCAAAGCTTTACGTCGAGGACATCACATCCTACGGGAAACATCGTTTTGTAATTATCCGTTCTCGATTCCTCAACAAGGAGAATTAGTTGCTTGGTCACAAATTCTGTTTGATACAGAGGTGTTGATGGTACTGAACACCCACGCCTTAGAAAATCGCGGTGCTGAAGTGACAGTCGATGCTGCTATGCATCCTCCCGATTCAACCATGACTTATTTATACAAGAGCGATTGGAGCGATAAACAATTACGCTATCCGCCAGATAGACAAACTGTCACTGTGCAACATTATCACGATCGTGGTAGGGCTTCTGTACGGATTGATTTGCCCCCCTCCTGTATGGCAATTCTAGTGTAGTTAGGCAAATAAAACTACAACTCTTCGATAAGTGACTCAATCACCCTGACGGAACTGCACTACGAGTTTATGCTCATCAAGTAGTGCAGTTCCCACCAGAGTTTGCCTTGTACCCGGATTTCTCCCTCGTGAGAAATCCGGGTCAAAGAAATGGGAGTTAATGGTTAAAGTATCATCATCTCACCCTCGTAAATTGGCGAAGGTATTGTTCGATCGAGTGTTTATACTCATTTTTTAATTAATTGCCCTTTTTCGCTAAATTAGTATAATTCTTAACTCCCAACTCCGAACCCAGTACTTTGCTATAACATTAGATTCGGCGTGTTACTGTTCAGGAGTGCCAAAATGTCTAAACAGCTGGGTCAAAAAATCGCACCCACACCTATATCTAATGATATTGGCGTGGTGGATTTAATTGATAGATACTTCACTGCGTACAACTCAGCACGTTTGCGCGAAATCTGCCAACTACTCAGCCGCGATGTGCTAACAGAAGGTGTCACCGTGGGAGTTAGCCTTTCAGGTGCAATGACGCCAGCCGGATTTGGGGTTTCAGCCCTTGCACCTTTAATTCGCAACGGCTTTATTGACTGGATGATTAGTACTGGTGCAAATCTTTACCATGATATGCATTATGGTTTGGGTTTTGAACTGTTTGCTGGTAATCCGTTTTTAGATGATGTGAAACTCCGCCAACAAGGCACAATCCGGATTTATGACATTATCTTTGGCTACGATGTACTTTTGGAAACCGATGCTTTTATCCGCAAAATTCTGCAAGCAGAACCTTTCCAAAAACGTATGGGAACCGCTGAGTTTCACCATTTACTAGGCAAGTATGTCCGGGAAGTAGAAAAGCAATTGGGTGTGCAGAATTCTTGCTTGCTGGCTACAGCTTATGAATATGGCATACCGATTTATACTTCTTCACCTGGAGATAGTTCTATCGGGATGAACGTAGCAGCTTTGGCATTAGAAGGTTCGCAATTAGTATTAGACCCTTCAATTGACGTGAACGAGACAGCAGCGATCGCTTACAATGCCCGTGAAGGAGAAGGGAAAAGTGCCGCTGTCATTCTCGGTGGTGGCAGTCCCAAAAACTTTTTGCTACAAACACAACCGCAAATTCACGAAGTTTTAGGACTAGAAGAACGCGGACATGATTACTTTGTGCAATTTACCGATGCTCGTCCAGATACAGGTGGTTTGTCTGGAGCAACCCCATCGGAAGCCGTCAGCTGGGGTAAGATTGACCCAGAAGAATTACCTAACACAATTGTTTGTTACACGGATAGCACCATCGCTCTACCACTTGTAACAGCATACGTCCTCAACAAGTGCCAACCTCGTCCCCTAAAACGCTTGTATGACAGACGAGAAGCCATGTTAGAGAAACTGCAAACAGATTATTTAGCAGCCAAAACCCAACCATCAGATCGAGTTCCAGCAGCCGTAGCTGAAAATGCTTCACAGCCAACAGCTACTTATCCTTGCGGTAGGTTGATTCCGAATACGTAGGGATTGGGGACTGGGGATTGGGGGATGAGGGAGCAGGGGAGTGTGGGGAGTGTGGGGAGTGTGGGGGGAAAGAGAATTAATGCTTCCCCATCCTCCCATTCCTCCCACACCTCCCACCCCTCCCACACTTCCTGCTTGCCCCATGCCCTATTCGCTTTTTTCTGCTGCTAATTGCTGGGTAACATTGCGAAAAATCCCATGAGTAGCGACTGGATGACCTTCAATAAATTTAGCGTTAATGTTACCTTCTAAAAATATCGTCTCACGGTTTTTGGTAATAAATGCGGCTTTGATTTGCTCTTGTTTTTCTCCACAAAGCACGCGATAAAACTTTTGCCAACAGTATTGTCTAAAGTCTGAATGTATAATATCAAAGACATTCAAAGAAGCAATTTCAGCTTCGCTATATCCAAAAGCTTCTCGCCATGCGCGATTCACATATAAAAAACGACCATAGGCATTTACAGCTTGAATCAAATCATTAGCATTTTCAAATAAATCTCGATATCGTTGTTCGCTTTCAACAAGAGCGATTTCTGCTTGCTTGCGTTTGATAAACTGGGCGATTTGGCTACCAATAGAACCTACCATTTCCAACAGTTCTGTATCTTTTGGTTGAATGTCTCGGTTAAAGAAAACCATCACCCCTAAGATTTCATTATCGTCTAAGATGGGGAAACCAAAAGCCGCGTGTAATCCAGCTTCAGCAGCAGGTTGCGATCGCCTTGTGTCTCCATCTTGTGTGATATCCTCAGTCCACAGGGGCGATCGTTGAATCCAAATTTCACCAGGTAACCCAACACCAGGAGTATATGTAGTTTGCCACGTAACTGCTTTAAACTCTCTGCCAGAAACTACTCGACTTGACCAAATTTCTACACATCTTAATACTGCATTGACGCTATGTCTTTTGACTGAAGTACCGATATATTGGCTTGGTGTCCAAAGTTCGCCTAAATCCCATCCCAGGTTTTGACAAATCGACCGCAAAATTTCCGGAATTACCTGCTTTATACTCTGTGATTCTGATAATATGCGAGTGATAGCATACTGGGCACTTGTACGCTGTTCCCGGCGCTGTCGAGCAGTAATGTCTCGACCGATAAAAACAATATCTTCTAGACTTTCTGTTCCTTTGGAAATCACCGAACAAGAAAAAGCAATTAACCGCTTTTCTAGGTTTTTGGTTCTACAAACTACCTCTAAATTCTGAAAACTTTGCTTAGCAGCAAAATGCTGATAAATTGCTTTGATTACTACTTGGTCGTCAATTATTAATGAAATAGGTTGATTAATTAATTCTTCTTGATTAAAACCAAATAATTCTTCAGCAGCATGATTGAATTTGATAATTTTTCCCAATTTATTAGTTACTAAAAAAGCATCTGCCATTGAAGCGATTACTTGTTCCATGTAACTTTTACAAGTTATTAAAGCACTGGATAGCAAATTTGCTTCATTCGTTTGCTGTGCCAACTTTTGTTTTAAAACAATTTTGTCAGTAACATCCTCAATCAGCACAATTAATTTATTTTCAAGTTTTTCATGTTGTTCGCCGATAATATATATATCTATATATAAATGAGATTGTTGTTTTGAAGTTCGTCTCACCCCTTGTAATTCAAACAGTTCTTGCTTGCCGTACAAAATAGCTTTTAAAATATCCTCAAGTCCAATCAATTCAGGAAAGCTTAGCCGGATATCTTTACCCCGTGTCACCTCCTCAGGGCGATGTGCAAACCGTTGCACTTGCTCGGATGTATCTATAATGCAAAAATTATCATCCAATTCCAAGCGTTCAAATTTATGTGGAAAAGAAGGTTTATTTAAAATCCGGTCTAATACTTGGTCTTTCATTGTGGTGTGAGAACAGGCTTGAGGCTGATCTTGCAAAATGATGGGTTAGAGGAAAGAGAAGATGTCAGAACTACAAATTCAGTATTTTCTAAGTCAGAATTAAGAAGGCTTTAGGGTCAAAGCTTAATAATTTCAAGAAAATCAGTAAGCTATATAACCATTAATGTTCTAAATGTTCTGCATTTTGACCACTGACCGGATCAACAGAAACTTCTCTGGCTTTGCTCCTGAACCCTGGCTAGAAGATTTCAGGAAAGAGAAACAAAAAATTTCAGCTATTGCTATGTGAAACTATCATCTCATCAACAATTAATGGCTCAGGAATCAGAAATAACAATTAATAATTCAGCATCACTGATAATTCTTTAATTATTCTTTCAAACCTTTGAACAACATACAAGCCTGTCGAGGCAGAATTTACAGAAGCTGGTAATACTCAGTTTTTTTACTGAAATTTATATTAGTTGATTAAGTGTACTATATTTTTATTACCAACTCCGTGTGGTTACTTGAAAACGACTTTTAGCAATCCTTCGAGTCAGGCGATCGCAATTGAGTAAGTAAGTTGGTATTAATAAGTATCGTTGGCAATAGGCAATAGGCAATAATAAGGGTTTTAGCCTAATTTATTTTTCTGAACATTGTTTGATTTAATTGTGTCTACTTACTTAACTGATAGTAAATAGACTTTACATTGATGGTTTGTGCCTTTTGGAGTATTGACAATAAAATATGAATCTGCATCTATCAAAACTTGTTCTCCCAAATTCCCAAATATTTAACTTTAATCCTAGCAATGCCTTTTGATTATTGACTGTTGAGTGTTGACTGAGGAGTTATTTCCCTTGTCTGTCTCATCCCCCTCTCCGTAATAGTTCAAACTAGGTCAAAATTGAAATAAACGCGATCGCACTTACCAAAATGCAGATTACCCAAAGTCTTCATACAGCAATTCTCGTCACTGACTTAGAACGCTCTGAACACTTTTATGGCACAGTATTGGGATTAACCAAAATAGATCGTTCTCTAAAATACGCTGGCGCATGGTATGAAGTCGGCAACTATCAAATTCACCTCATAGTTGCACCGACTGTCCCCACCGAAAACCAAAACGAAAAATGGGGACGTAACCCCCACTTCGCCTTCTCGGTTGCTGACTTGGAGGCTGCAAAACAAGAGTTGCTCGACCGCAATTATCCCATCCAACCCAGCGCCTCAGGCCGCCCCGCCCTGTTTACTCAAGATCCTGATGGGAATATTGTTGAGTTGAGTCAGCAGTGAGGAGATGGGAAGCAGGGGAGGCAGGGGAAGCAGGGGAGGCAGGGGAGGATAACTAATAACTAATGACAGATGACCAATGACTAATGACTAAATGAAAATCATTGCCTATTCTTACACCGATCCTCTACTAGAATCTTTCCCCGATGAAAGCAGCTGGGGATGGGAAGTAGATCGAGTTTATCAAGATTTGGGCAAGCGAGAGCAACTACAACAATTACTCACAGATTGCCAAACTGAAGGCGCGGATTATCTGCTGATTCGTCGCTTGGAAGAATTAGGCGATACTCTAGAACAAGTAAGCGATCGCCTCAATGAACTCGAAGCGATGGGAGTAGCGGTAATTGCCACAGAACAACCCTACACCTCAGAAAATTCTCCTCTTGGCGCTGACTTGCTGACTTTACTACACGCAATCCAAAGCGAACAACGCAGTCGTCGCATCCGTCAAGGACACGCCCGTAATCGTCTTGACGCTGCACCACCACCCGGTAAAGTTCCCTACGGCTATCGCAGAGGTAAGGGAAAATATACCATTGACCGCAGTACTTCACCAGTGGTCAAGGATTTTTTTGACCATTTTTTACTCTATGGTTCCTTACGAGGTTCAGTCCGCTACTTGGCGAAGAAATACGGTAAGAAAATTTCTGTTACCACTGGACGCCGTTGGTTAACTAATCCAGTTTATCGTGGCAATACAGCTTACCAAAATGGTGAAATTATCTCCGACACCCATATTCCCATCATTTCTAAGGAAGAAGCTGCCCAAGTTGACCGACTTTTACGCCGTAACAGCCGTTTACCATCCCGCACTGCTAGTGCGCCACGTTCTTTAGCTGGGTTGGTTGTCTGTAGCGAATGTAGATCGCATCTGACGGTTACCCGTGTCACCCAACGCAAGCAAGATCGAGAATATCTGTATTTACGTTGTCTTAGCTGTCCCCGACGCCCTAAGTGTCCGGCTATTCCTTATCAGGAAGTTTTAGAACAGACAATTGAAACCGTTTGCCGCGACTTACCTTTAGCTGTAGCGGGAATGAATTTTCCGCAATTGGATGCTGTTAAAAATAGTTTAGGTGAAGCGATCGCTCGTCAGCAAGAAATACTCGCTCAGTTACCCGCTTTAATTGAAAGTGGAATTTTAGATACCGAAACAGCAAAATTAAGGGCTTATAAACTCCGCACAGAAATTTCTGCACTCGAAGCCAACTTGGCAATTCTCCCCCCCGTTAATTTGCGTTCTGTCGCTGTTGCTGTTTCGATTCCGCAATTCTGGTTAGATTTGTCAGAAA
This sequence comes from Nostoc paludosum FACHB-159, assembly GCF_014698835.1. Taxonomy (GTDB): domain Bacteria; phylum Cyanobacteriota; class Cyanobacteriia; order Cyanobacteriales; family Nostocaceae; genus Nostoc; species Nostoc paludosum. Next base: position 53,579 of record NZ_JACJTU010000017.1, read on the forward strand.
CAGAAAGACGATTTTACTTTCGGGAATTCATTAAAGAAATTGAAATTGTTCGCCAAGAGCAAAAATGGCACTTGCAAGTTATTTTTATTTTTTAAGAATTCAGAATTCAGAAGTCAGGAGTTAGAATTCAGAAGTCAGGAGTACTGTAGAATTCATACAGCAGAATTCAAAATTATAATACACATCTGGTGAAATTAAATATGCGTTACCCATAACCCTTGTAGAGACGTAGCACTGCTACGTCTCTACATTGTTTTTCTCTTTGAGACATAGATAACGCACCAACTAAAGGTTTTGGTGTATTACTTTCGGCGATCGCACAACTCTTGATTCTGAATTCTACTATGTAATCTTCTCATACTAGTAGTAACAAAAAACTGAATAAAATATTAGACAATGTAGATTTATTTACAGGATATACCAAAATAATAAAGCCAATTTTTATACGTCTTATTTTTATCATTTATCTATAAAAATGATCGTTAAATAATTCAGATAATTTTCCCGGAAAAATAGTACTAATTAAAGAAAGTTGAGTTAACCTTGGAAACTAGCAATAGTTAAGAACAGACGTTGTTACTGGGTGACAACATTGGAGATTCGCTTTGGTCTCTATGTAATCAAACCAGCAAGTAAAATGATTACCAGAGAATATGCAAGAAGGAAGCTTTATTTGGGGTCATCTAGAAAAACAGCATCGCACAGTCGGCAGATGGGTTGATTGGGTATGGCTTGTCGTGTTGCTGTTAGCGGCAGTGTTACTGTTTAGCGTCAATCTAGGAGGATTACCTCTACGAGATTGGGATGAAGGTACCGTGGCACAAGTCGCCAGGGAAATTTGGCACGCACCAGCAGGCTCAATGCGCTGGCTTTACCCAACGCTAGGAGGCGAACCATACCATAACAAGCCGCCCTTAATGCATTTGCTAATTGCTTGGGCTTATTCTCTAGGAGGTGAAAATGAATTCACTACGCGGGTTCCTGGAGCAATTTTAACATCAAGCTCAGTACCTTTACTGTATTGTATTGGTCGGGAATTATTTCGCCAACGTTGGGCAGCTATTTATAGTGCCTTGATTTATCTAACAATGCTACCCGTGGTGCGTCATGGACGGTTGGCGATGTTAGATGGCGCGGTGGTGAGTTTTTTGATGGTGATGATGTTGTGCGTATTGCGATCGCGCCGCGATTTACGTTATTGCCTTGGTGTTGGCATCGGTTTTGGCTTAATTTGTCTGACTCAAGGATTGGTTGGCATATTGCTAGGTGCGATCGCGATCGTATTCTTATTTTGGGATACACCACGATTACTCACCTGTTACTATCTCTGGATAGCCATCTTAATCGGCATTTTACCTGTGGTTGGTTGGTACGGCGCCCAACTAATTCACTATGGTTATACCTTCGCCGAAGTTGGTCTTGTAAATTCATCGACCCGAATTGGTACAGTTGCACAGATGAATTTTGAACCACCTTGGTACTATATCATTGAACTTTTTAAGTACACATGGCCGTGGTTATTATTCTTACCGCAAACTGTACGTCTAACTTGGGAAAATCGCAACCTTAGCTGGGCAAAACTAGTACTGGCGTGGAGTGGTGTTTATCTACTGGTAATTTCCTTGATGATTACCAAACTTCCCTGGTATGTATTCCCGATTTATCCCAGCTTAGCCTTAGCTTTTGGTATCCAGTTAGCAGAGACAGAAAATTTGCCTTTAGTGTCATCCTATCCCCGTACTTGGGTAGCAGGTTTGGCGATTTTGGCCGTATTCGCTTCTGCGGGCAGCATTTATTTTAGTTGGGGTACAACACCGAAAACCGACTTACAACTAATTTTTGCAGCAGTAGCTTTAACAATGACCTTAGCATCTATTTTGGCAGAGCGAGGCGACGGGCAATTTCTGAAGATTTTGTTCTGGGGAAGTTATATTTCGCTGCTACTGTTAATGAAATCGAATTATTGGGTTTGGGAGTTATCTGAGGCTTATCCAGTTAAACCAGTAGCCGCGATGATCCTGCGGGCAAATCCAGCGACGCAGAAGATTTATACATCTTTTCCCTACTCTCGTCCCTCGTTGGATTATTACAGCGATCGCACCATTATTCCTGCTTCTGTTGGCGAACTGCAATATTATTGGCACTACAACGGCCAACCCTACTTCCTGCTTCATGCATCTGTTCTCAATAATCTGCAACTAGAGTCAATCAAGCTAATTGACCAAGCTGAAGGTTGGAAATTAGTTACTAAAGATACAAATCGTTTATAGATTTGGGCATTGGGGAAAGAGGAGGCAGGAGGCAGGCTTCGCCGTGAGTTTCGACAAGCTCAACTTCCGCGTCAGCCGAACGGAGGCAGAAGGCAGAAGTTCTTTAATGCAAGAATTTTGAATTGATTTGTCTCCCCATATCCCTCATACCCTATTGCCCCATTCCCCTATTTTGAGAAAATGATGAACTCCGTAATCTTGCGGTTTTGTCTGCAAGATGAATTTTTTTTGTACCTATGCTCAACAAATTTCCCCATCTAAATTTTTTACATGAATTGCCAAGAATTTGGGAGATATTCGACACAAATACATAGCAGACGATCCCAGAGTCATGGGATTTATTTATTAGTATGCAGTTCCACTACAGTGGACAAATGCTGCTCCAGTTAACACCACCAACTCAGCAACCATCGTTGAGTGTTTACTTGAAGGCGATCGGATACAAAGGTTGGATTATACCTTAATGCCTCCTGCCTCCTGCCTCCTGCCTCTTGCCTCTTGCCTCCTGCCTCCTGCCTCCTGCCTCCCGCCTCCTGCCTCTTCCCTACTTCATAACTTTTCACTAATAATTTAGTAGCGTTATATATAAAACAGTGTTCTATTTCTTGGAAAAATATAGAACACTGTTTTACATAAATATTATTGATTGCAAAATTAGAAAGATTAAAGTAAGATCTGATTCATCATATGGAAAAGACCAAATTATGGCGATTTTTCCTGTGGTTTTTTAATTTGTTCTGTAGGAAGCACTTGGCGATCGGAACTCGTGGTTTCTTGAGTGATAGCAATCATACTAAAAAAAATTGCACTTCCTACAGCAAACGCCACCATAGGACGCTTAAGTAGGACAAAATCCCTGACAATCCTAGCCAAAGGTCGGCTTTGACGGCGCAGCGCCGAAGACACCATCATTTGTCTCCAAGTAAACGGATCGCGGACATAATGACCGCTTTGGCAAACTACTAGCCGTTCTTGGCAATAGGGACAACAAAACAAGCCAATACGCGTTTTAATTGGTTTGGGTGTGGCATTTCTTTGGCAAATCGGGCAAGTAACATAATGATTATCAAACGTGTGTATATTCATTTACTCGCTCTATAAGAATAGCTATATTGAATTGGGGTCAACGAAGAGGACAAGGAGAAGGTGAGACAGGGATAAGCACAGACAAAGGCAGATAGTTATCTTATAGGTTTTGTCTCGTTGTTTCCTTATCTAGCACTCCTATGACTTCTAAGTATATTTTTACATCAATGCTGAATCACACATACATTCTATTACTACCAAGGATGGCTCAATGGTCGCAACACGAGTATAGCTAGATTTAGGCAAAAATGGCTTCTCATTAATGTTTCTGGCTCATAGAACTTCTGCTGTCTTTAGGGAAAATAGGGTTGACGTTGACTCCTACCCCATCAGCTGAGGCTAGCAAAAAGCGTAGGCATCGCTGACCCCTAAATAATTGTCTCCCATTTAACTATTTTCCCCACAAAAATTTTGCATAGTCACATTTTTTGCTATGGCTTTGTCAATCGAGTAAATAAAGTCTACTTGTCTGGTTGCTAAATAATGGCTCACAATGAGAAGTAACAGATAAAAATTTAAATTTTTTCTTACATTTACCCCGCCTCTCAATGACTCTCTTGCCTCCCACTCAACTGAGGAAGGTAACGGAACAACCTGCCTTTCCCACACCTTCTGCCCGCTTAGCTCACCTAATAAACCGTTTTCAACCATCCCCAGAAACCGTTGTGCTCTTTTTAGCCATGTTAATTGGCGGTGGCACTGGTATGGGTGTAGTCACCTTTCACTATTTGATCGAGCTGATCCACCATTTAATGCTAGAAAATTTCATGGGTCAGATCGGTGTCTGGGGTGCTTGGACTCTAGCTTGCGTTCCCACTCTTGGCGGATTAATCGTTGGTTTGATGCGCTGGCGTACTCAAGATTTCGGCCCTGGACTTTCATCTCTCATCGCCGCTTCTCAAGGAACAGAGATCAGGCGACCGCTAAGACCAGTTACCAAAATGTTAGCCGCATCTGTTTCTTTGGGAAGCGGTGCTTCTTTAGGGCCAGAAGGGCCCAGTGTAGAAATTGGTGCAAATTTTGGTATGTTGTTGTCTGTGATCCTCAACGTATCTCAAGAACGACGACGTTTACTGTTGGGTGCTGGCGCTGCTGCTGGATTAGCCGCTGGGTTTAATGCTCCCATCGCTGGGGTATTTTTTGCCTTAGAGGTGGTGATGGGAGCTACATCCTTTGCTACTTCTGCTGTGAGTGTGGTGCTGCTGGCGGCGGTGGTAGCAGCTTTAATTGCTCAAATTGGTTTGGGGGCACAACCCGCTTTTGATTTACCTGCCTACCAAGTCCGCAGTCCCTTAGAATTACCCCTTTATCTTGGCTTGGGTTTAGGGGCTAGCTTAATTTCCCTTACTTATACTGAATCAATTCGTTTGGCTAAAGCTTGCTTTGCTGGCAAAGTACCGGGCTTTCAATTTCTAGGACGAATTCCTCAGCCAATTCATCCAATTATTGGCGGTGTTATTGTTGGCGCAGTGGCTTTGCACTTCCCGCAAATTTTGGGGGTTGGTTATGAAACTGTGGAAGCAATGCTTCAGGATGTCAAATTTTCACTGCACCTATTAGTTGTGCTGTTGGTGGTGAAATTAGTGATGACTGCAATTAGCGCTGGTAGCGGTTTTATCGGCGGCTTGTTTGCACCAGCGATGTTTTTAGGTGCTTCTTTTGGTTCGGCTTACGCCAAAATTTTAGCTGTGGTGTTCCCGACAATTTGTGACCAAATGGCAGCTCCTCCAGCTTATGCAATGGTAGGAATGGCGGCAATGTTGGCTGGGAGTGTCAGGGCACCATTAACGGCTATTTTAATGCTGTTTGAATTAACGCGGGACTACCGCATTGTTTTACCGTTGATGGCTGCTGTTGGTTTGAGTGTTTGGTTAGTAGAAAGGATTAAACCAACTTTTAACTCTAATTCCAATCTACAACAAATTGGTCTTTCGGAATTGAAAGATGAAAGAGCAGAAATTGTGCAGAAAATTTTGGTAGAAGATGCTATGCATCCCTATCCAAAAAAATTACCTGCAACTTTGAGTGTATTAGAAGCAGCTGTGGAAATGCTCCGCGATCGCACACGAAGTGCTTTAGTAGTCGATCAAGCAGACCAATTAATTGGTATCCTCTCTCTAGAAGACATTAACCGTGCCCTTGCTCTTTGGCAAACTTACCCAAATTCCTCAACTGAAATTTCAGATAATTTATCCAGTCAAACTCTCAAGGACATCTGTACTACTGAAATTATTTACGCATGGCAGGATGAACTATTATCTGAAGCTTTAGACCGCATGAGTTTGCGAGGTCTGCATCAACTACCAGTGATAGCACGAGACAAACCCGATCGCATTTTAGGTCTACTAGAAAAAGAGCAAATTGCATTAACGTGCAATTTAGCAGTTACTCGCAAAGCACTGCGACACTATTTACCAGTCTTACCAACAACAGATATAGTTATTAGTCATTAGTAGAGACGCGATTAATCGCGTCTGTACAATAGATTAGAGACGCGATTTGTCGCGTCTGTATAATAATTAGAGACGCGATTAGTCGTGTCTGTACAATAGTCATTGGTCATTGGTTTTCACAAATGACTAATGACAAAAGACAAAGTGCAAAGTCTGATGGTAAAAAACCTACCCTCAGAACTTTGTAACAGAGACAAATGACTATTGACAATTGACTAATGACTATTTATTAAGCCGTGGCTTCTAGAGCTTCATCCTCTTCCCGATCTTCTGGATCTACTTGTCTCAAACGAATGTGCTTCTTACCTAAAGTAATGAGAAACTCATCTCCTGGTTTGAGATTCATCTGTTTTGTATAAGCCGAACCTATAAGCAAGTTACCATTGGATTGCACGCTAATCCTATAGCTAGCACTACGTCCACCGCGACCATTAGCACTGGGTGTACTGTCTAACTGAATGCCTTCGGCATCGATTAGGGCATTTAAGAACTTCATCATATTGACGCGCTCTATACCATTTTTGGTAACGGTATAGTAGCCGCACTTTTTGGCTTTGTCTTCCTTGCTCTCGTTCTCTAGCTCTTTGACTTTTCTGAGCAGTTCTTCGCCGACTAGGGGTTCAATTTTTTTCTGTTTAGGCATCAACTTAGGTCGAAAACGAATGTTTGAAGTGTTTGAATCGATTTTATTTTAGCTGAGGTTGAGCTAATAGGAAGATAATCCTTTAGTTTTTATCTCAACATAGCCAAGTATATTACACTAAAAGCCAGAATTGTTATGCGATTACCAAATATTTTCCCAACAATTTATTTTATAGAATGCTGGCAATGCTGATAACTATATATATGTAGTTTGTGAATTACTGCTAAACTATATTTGTTTAAGTTTTCTAAACTAACCATCAAAAGGTTGACTAGTTGCTGAAAATCATAACTGAGTCAGACAATGATAAGCAAAACTGATCCTTAGTCATTAGTCATTGGCCTAAATAAATGACAAATGACTAATGACAAAGGGCAAATTCACTAGCAGGGATTTCCGGCACTCAGAACTTTGTAACAGAGGATAAAGCGTAAAATCTGAGGGTAGGTTTACGACCATCAGAACTTTGTAACAGAGCACAAAGCTTACCACAATGAAACTAACTACCAGAGGACATTACAGTGTGAAGGCGTTGCTAGATTTGAGTTTACAGCCAAAATATGGCCCTGTATCTGTAAAAGCGATCGCCAAACGTCAAGATATCCCAGCTCCTTACCTCGAAAAACTACTAATAGAAATGCGTCGCGCTGGGTTAGTGAATTCAATTCGTGGTAGCATCGGCGGATACCAATTGGCAAAAGAACCTATACAAATATCTATAGGACAAATTTTAGAAGCAGTGGGCGAGAGCATTACTCATTTACCCTATGGCACTCCAGTACCTACACAAGCTGAAGATTGGGTAACATTTACCCTTTGGCAAAGACTTAATCAAAAGCTCAAAGAAGCTTTGTACAGTATTACTCTGGCAGACCTTTATTACGATGCTCGTAGTTGGCAAGCTTCCCTTGGAGAAGAAGCTAGTTTTGTGGTTTAGTCATTGAGAGATGGGGAGACGCGGGGACACGGGGACGCACACAAAAACAAATGACTAACGACTAACGACTAATGACATCCGCTGTTGTTTTAATCATTGCGGCATTTTTAGATTACTTAATTGGCGATCCTTGGGGTTGGCCTCATCCCGTGCAATTTATGGGGTGGGTAATTTCTCGATTAACCAAATTATTTCTGCAACTATGTCAAAATTCTCTAACACAACGTCTAGCTGGAATTTTACTAGGCATTATCGTCATAATTGGTAGCGGTGTTGTTGGTTTTTTCCTGATTGAAAGTGTCAAATGGGTGCATCCGTTGTTGGGAATTGCTTTAGAAAGTATTCTTTTGGCTAGTTGTTTTGCTGGGAGGAGTTTGCGAACAGCAGCAGTAGCTGTTTTACAACCTTTAACGGCAGGAGATTTAGAACAAGCGCGTAAGATTTTAAGTAATTATGTTGGTCGAGATACACAAAATCTTTCAGAAGCAGAAATTTTGCGAGCTATTTTAGAAACAGTCACCGAAAATGCTACTGATGGGGTAATGGCTCCACTTTTTTATGGAATTATTGGTGGCTTTATGCCATTTGTGGGGCCAATTCCGTTAGCTTTAGCATATAAAGCCAGCAGTACTCTTGATTCAATGGTAGGTTATCGGGAAGCACCTTATACTTATTTGGGATGGTTTAGTGCCAAGTTGGAAGATTGTTTAACTTGGTTACCTTGTCGGTTAACAGTTATTACCCTTGCGGTGTTATCGGGGAGGGCGATGCATGTTTGGCGAATTTGTAGCCGGGATGCAATTAACGATCCTAGTCCCAATTCTGGTTGGAGTGAGTGCGCCTACGCTGCGATTTTAGGTGTACAAATGGGTGGTAAAAATTGGTATCGTGGGGTAGCTAAACACAAACCATTGCTAGGAGATGCTATTTATCCCATCACCCCGAATTCTATTTATAATGCTTTGCAACTGACTCGATATTGTTTTTTACTATGGTTAGGGATAGCGATCGCTATCATCTTAATTAGGGCATGGGGCATGGGGCATAGGGCATAGGGTATGGGGAAGAGTGGGAGGGTTGGGAAGCTTTTTCATAATCTCCCAACACTCCCCCATCTCCTCATCTCTTCATCCTCATGCCCAATGCCCAATGCCCAATGCCCTATTCCCCAAAGATAACTATGTCTGCAAAAGTAGTTGAGATCCTTTCATCAGAAGAAATTCGCCGTACTTTGACTCGCCTTGCGTCTCAAATTGTGGAAAGGTCGCGTGATTTATCCCAATTGGTGCTTCTGGGTATATATACTAGGGGTGCGTTATTAGCCCAATTGTTGGCACGTCAGATTGAGACACTTGAAGGTGTAGCGGTTTCCGTTGGCGCTTTGGATATTACATTTTATCGAGATGACCTTGACAAAATTGGTTTGCGAACTCCTGCCAAGACTGATATTCCTTTTGACTTGACGGGGAAAACTGTTGTACTCGTGGATGATGTGATTTTCAAAGGACGGACAATTCGCGCTGCTTTGAATGCTGTAAATGAATACGGAAGGCCAGAGGTAATTCGTTTGGCTGTGTTGGTGGACAGGGGTCATCGTGAGTTACCAATTCACCCAGATTTTATTGGTAAGCAGTTACCTACCGCTAAAGAAGAAATTGTCAAAGTTTACTTACAAGATTGTGATGGAAGAGATGCAGTAGAGTTGATGGGAGATTAGGTATTGGGCATGGGGCATGGGGCATGGGGCATGGAACTACAGTAGTCAACTTAAGCCCAGGTGAATGGAATTCGCGGCTACACAAACAAAGCCCACAATTGAAGCTAAGCCAAAGCAGGTAGAAGTAGGGGAATACACATTGCCTTTCACCCGTTTAATTTTGCAGCTAGCGGAGAAACACCAAGAAATTCAATCTTCCCTGTTGAGTTTTAGCTGGAATTTAATCAACTTAAAACGCTATCAAGATGCGCTACGTTGCTTAAACAAAGCTCTTACTTTCACACCTGATTCCTCTGATATTTGTTTTGCCAAAGGCTATGCGCTAGTTGATTTGGGAAGATTAGAAGAAGCGATCGCTTCTTTTGACCAAGCCCTGAATCTCAAACCGGACGACCACCAAGCTTGGAACAACAGGGGCAATGCGCTATTTAATTTGGGAAGATTAGAAGATGCGATCGCCTCTTATGACCAAGCTACCAAAATCAAACCCGACGACCACGAAGCTTGGTACAACCGGGGCAATGCGCTAGATGATTTGGGAAGATTAGAAGAAGCGATCGCCTCTTATGACCAAGCTACCAAAATCAAACCCGACAAAGACAATGCTTGGTACAACAAAGCTTGCTGTTATAGTTTGCTGGGGAATATCGATTTAGCAATAGAGAATTTGCAACAAGCTATCAACCTAAATCCTGAATGGCGAGAGATAGCAAAAACTGACGCTGATTTTGACAATATTCGAGAAGATCCGCAGTTTCAAGATTTGATTAGTCACTTGTACTGAGCGGAGTCGTTGGCGCAGCCTCTCGTAGAGAAGTATTAGTCATTGGGTATGGGGCATTGGTTATTTCTCCCCCTGCCTCCCCATCTTCCCACACTCACCGCAAAATCGGACTCCCGTGATGATGAATTAAATACCACTTTCCACCGAGAAACTGAAATACATTTGTCGCGGTTGATTGTGCTTCCAGTCTTCTCGAACCTACGACTTGAAACACATTTTCTATCAGCACAACATAAGCGATATTATCAGTTACTTCTGTAGCAATTACTTCTGTGCTGATTTCAATATAAGCAGTGTTTTTAAATATCTGCTCCCAAGAGGTGCGAATCTCTTTCCAACCCCGCAATACTCTACTTCCCGGATGAATACAAAAACTACCAGTTCCCTGTGAACAGATTGCACTCATCGCCTCAATATCTTTTCTTTCAAAAGCGCGATAAAAAGCTGTATTAGCGGCTAAAACTTCATCTTTGGTCATGGAGAATGGGGAGTGGGGAATCACTAAATTATATAGGACTACGATTTAATTTTTGAAAAAACTCAGTACAATTTGAAAGGACTGATTCCCTATTGCCTATTCCCTACTCCCATTCCTAACTCTTTTTAACTGTACTAATAGTTTGTAATAATTGATTAGCTGTATAAGGTTTAGACAAAAAGGCTTTGATTCCTATGTCATAAGCGGCATCAACTTTATCTGTTGAACTCAGTCCACTGACAGCGATAATTTTAACATCTGGGTTAATTTTTCGCAGGGTGCGGATGGTAGTTAGTCCATCCATAGATGGCATAAGCATATCAGTTAATACAAGAGATATTTTATCTCGGTGTTCTGCATATAAGGCTATAGCTTCAATGCCATCGCTGGCTGTAATTGCTTTATAATTATGGCTTTCTAGAGATGTTTTTGTCACATCTCGAATAGCTGCTTCATCATCTACAACTAAAATTAATTCTCCTTGACCTGGAGGTAATTCTTGGTGTTGTTCTTCTATAGTCTCCATTGCATCTTGGGCTGGCAAATATACCTGAAATTGGCTGCCTTTTCTGTCTTCACTGTATACGTTGATAAAACCGCCGTGGCTTTTAATAATACCCAGTACTGTAGACAAACCAAGACCAGTGCCTTTGCCAACTTCTTTAGTAGTAAAAAATGGCTCAAATATCCGATCTAATATTTCTGGTTTAATCCCAATTCCCCCATCAGCAACAGTAATCACAACGTGATGACCAACTTTAGCATCAATATGCATTTTGGTAAAATTTTCATCAATGAAAAGGTTTTCGGCAGAGATTTTTAAAGCTCCACCATTTGGCATCGCGTCACGAGCATTGACACACAAATTCATCAGTACTTGATGCAGCTGGGTAGCATCGCCAGATACAGTCCACAGATTTGGAGAAATTTGGGTAAAAACTTCTATGGATTTGGGAAAAGTTTCTTTAATAATTTGCTGAATTTCTATTATTAAATGCTTTAATTGTAAAACTGTGCGATCGCCTTCCAACCCACGAGTAAAAGATAATACTTGCTTTACCAGGTTTGCCCCCCGTTTAGCGTTAGTAATTAATATTGGCAGCAGTCGCCGAGAACGCTCATCATTTAGTTGTGCCTCTAATAGCTGCGCTGTCATCAAAATCGGCGCTAGAACGTTATTCAAATCGTGGGCAATACCACTGGCTAAGGTGCCAATACTTTCTAATCGCTGGGCGCGGAGAAATTGGGCTTCTAGTTGTTTTTTCTGTGTAATATCAGTATTTACAACGAGGATAGTTTCTGTTTTTTTACTGAATTCTCGCACCAATGTCCAACGGCTTTCAACAATAATTTCTTTACCTGATTTTGTTATTTGATGTAATTCTCCTTCCCAAGAACCATTTTTCATTAAAATACTGAGTGCTTCTTGAACTTGAGGTAGCTGTTTTTCCTGCCAGAGAATTCGTGTCTTTTTATTGATGGCTTCTTCTTTTTTCCAACCGTACAGTTGCTGGGCAGCATTGTTCCAAAATAAAATTTTATCGTCTAAATCGCGGACAAAAATTGCATCGGTAGCAACATCTAGTAAAGCAGCTTGTTCGCGAATTTTCTGTTCTGTTTGTTTGCGTTCAATGGCGTAGCGGATGGAACGCTCTAACAAAGGTGCTGTTAATTGGCTTTTTTCCAAATAATCTGCGGCTCCGGCTTTCATGGCTTCTAGGTCAATTTCCCAATCGCCCTGACCGGTGAGTAAAATTATTGGAGAACAACAGCCGTTGGTAATGGCTTCGCGCAATAGTTCTAGTCCATTGTGCGGCCCTAAACGGTAGTCTACAAGATAAATATCATGTTGGTGTAGAGCGATCGCACTCCTGGCTGCTTCATAATTATCCACCCATTGCAGTTCGCACTTTGCCGCCTGGAATTCACTGAACCAATAACGAGTCAAAATATAATCATCTTCATCATCATCAACGAACAGAACTTTGATGGGGCTGGTGTCCATTTTTGTCTCCCATTGCTTCTGTTGGCAATTTCACAATTTCAAACCAGTATTTTCCTAGAGTTTTCATTACCTCTACTAAAGAAGCAAAAGTCACTGGCTTAATGATGAACGAGTTTGCACCCAAATTGTAGGTATTAAATATATCTTCTTGAGCGCTTGAAGTTGACAGTATAACAACAGGAATTTGCCGCAGTTGTGGGTCAGTTTTTATTTCTTTGAGTGCCTCAAAACCGTCTTTTTTCGGCATATTCAAATCTAATAAAATCAACCCTGGATGCGGTTTCCCGCTGTTGCTAGCATATAGACCACGGTGGTATAAATAATCCATCAGGTCTTCACCATTGGTAACGATGTACAGTTCAATTGGCAATTGACTTTCTGCCAATGCCTCGCGAACTAACATTCTGTCGTCTTCGTCATCATCAGCCATTAAAATTGTGACGTTTGTTTCTCGACCGTTCACTATGCATCGTCTCCTTTGCATTGGTTTATTAGTATGAATCAAGTTGTTAACTTGGCACAGATGGCAACTCGCACATTGACAAAAATAAACAAATATGCAATCTATATATTGATATATGAAAGCTTCATTTTTTGACAACAAATCATATATTGCAGTGTTAGTCTAAAACCGGAAACAACAGAATCTTATTAATAGTTAACATAGTACTTAATCTATACAATCAATAAGTCCGAAAAATTAGAGGTCACAATTGTACAATTAAGCTAATTTTTGGGTCTGGTCTTAATCCCTCTCCGGGAATAAAAATTAAGGGACGCAATCAACTGATAATGTGACAAAAAACTTCGATCCTTTACCTGGTATGCTTTGAGCTGCGATCGCTCCATGATGACGCTCAGTAATTTTCCGACAGATAGCTAAACCGATACCAGTGCCTTCGTATTCAGTATTAGTGTGTAAACGTTGAAAAACGTTGAAAATGCGATCGAGATACTTTTCTTCAAAACCAATACCATTATCTTCTATAACTATTTCGCAAACGTCAGAACTGTTACACAGTTTATTTGTTTGATTGTTTAAAATGCTGCCATAAATTTTAATTACAGGCGGTACTTCTGGGCGGTGGAATTTTAGGGCATTACCGATGAGATTTTGCAGCAATTGGCGCATTTGTACGGGATCGGCTTTAATCGTGGGTAACTCTCCAATTTCCACAGTTGCCCCAGTTTGCTGGACATAGATTTCTAAATCAGACAATACTTCTTGGGCGATCTTTGCTAGATTTACCGATACAAAAGGCTGGGCCCTGGTAGTAACCCGTGAAAGTGTCAGCAAGTCTTCAATTAATGTCTGCATTCTGTTAGCAGCATTTTGCATCCGTTCTAAGTAATCGCGTCCCTGTTCGGTCAAGATGTCGCCGTAGGTAACTTTGAGGCGATCGCCAAAGGTTTTAATCTTACGCAGTGGTTCTTGCAAATCGTGGGAGGCGACAAATGCAAATTGCTGCAATTCTTGATTGGAACGGGCGAGTTCTTGCCGTTGGCGAATTTCTTGTTCTAAAATTTGGCTCTGAGCTAAGGCAATACCGATTTGATCTGCTAGTTGTTGTAAAAATTCAATTTCCCAGCTAGTCCACTGACGGGGATGGGCGCACTGATGGGCAATCAACAGCCCCCAGAGTTCATTTTTCAGTAAAATCGGGACTACAAGATTGGCTTTGATGGCGAATCGTTGCAGCAATTCCATGTAGCAAGGTTGAATATCAGCTTCCTTGATGTCCCTAATGGAACTAATTCCCCCTTGGCGGTAATGCTCAACGTAATTGTCACGAAAGCAAGAGTCAGTAATTTCCTGCCCCATAACAATAGGCAAACCGGGAACTACTGATTCTTGAACTGCCACAAAAGAACCATTTGGCTGTAGGCGCAAGATTAATACCCGATCGGCAAGCAGTAGCTTTTGCACCTCTATGACGCTGGTTTGAAGAATTTCATCGATTTGTAAGGATTGACGAATTTTGAGGGTGATATTAGCAAACAGTTGCGATCGCATATTTTGGCGTTGTAATTCTGCTTGCACACGGTTGCGTTCGTGCAGGGCGGCTTGGCGTTCGGTAATATCCATCATTGCCCCCATAATTCGCACTGGCTTACCTGTCCGATCGTGGATAACGTAACCGCGATCGAACACGTAGGCATAGGAACCGTTACTGCGGCGAAAGCGGTATTCATTTGACCAGAATTTTTCACCGCTATCGATTAGAGCACGCACTTGCTTAGCGATTCTCTGCCTATCGTATGGATGGATGTGTTCGCTCCACCAATCAGCGGTAAAACTTATGTTCTCTAGGGAGTAACCAAACAGTGTTTGTAAAGCTTGATTCCACCACACCTTATTAGTCAGCAAATCCCAGTCCCATAACAGATCGTTGGTAGCACGAGCGACTATTTGGAAACGTTCTTCGCTTTTATGCAATTGTTCTTCTGCTAATTTACGTTCGGTGATATCCGTATGACAACTAGTCATCCGCACTACATTTCCATCTTCGTCCCAGACTGCCTGACCGCGATTCAAAAACCATTTGTAAGTGCCATCTTTACACTGAATTCGATGCTCGCTAATGAAAAACGGAGTAATCTGGGCAAAATGATCGGCGATCGCTTGTCTGACTAATGCCCTATCATCTGGATGCACTCGTGTTGCCCACTCATCTAAATCATCAGAAATTTCGTCTTCTTCATAACCAAGCATTTCCTTCCAACGAGTTGAAAAAAATACTTGATTATTTTGAACGTTCCAGTCCCAAATACCATCATTAGTACCCCGCACCACTAACTGACAGCGTTCTTGGCTTGCTTTGAGGGCGTTTTCCACCCGTTGACACTCAATGGCAGCCGCGAGAACATTAGCAACAGATTGGAGAACATAAACTTCATCTTTGGTAAAAGTCTGGTGTCTGGTTGTGTGTGCCCCTAAGACACCGAAAGGACGCTCTCTGCCATGAATCACCACGCTAATTCCGCTCACTACTTGATGGTCGAATAGCAGTTGTGGCCCATTAAATCGCGTTTCGGTTCGCAGATCGTTGACAATTACCGGGCCGCTAGAAAGCAGTGTATAGCCAGCTTGGGAATTCATCAAAGCGCTGACGGTGGCCTTCCCCACCAAACCAGGCTGCCAACCTACTCCAGCCCTCAGCAGTAATGCATTACCATTTGGCAGTAGTTCTAAAACTTTACAATACTCAACTTTTAAGCATTGGGCGACAATACTCACACATAAGTTCATCAGTGTAGTTAAGTCTGTACCAGCTAGGGCTATTTGACTGAGTTCTGCCACCATTGCTTGCTGGTTAGCATGAACTTCCAGCGCTTCCTCTGCTTGCTTGCGCTTGGTGATATCTACTTCTATTGCAGACATTCCCACAGCCACACCTAAGGCATCCCGGCAGACAACTCCTTTGCTTGCTAAATAGCGAATGCTACCATCGAGCAAAATGACTCGAAATTCGATGTCATATTCTATCCCATTTTTAATAGCTTGCTGGTGCGATCGCCTGACAATATCGCGGTCTTGGGGATGAATGCGGTTAACAAAAGCATCATAGGTGTTGTTAAAACTGCCTTTTTCCCAACCAAAAGCTGTTTCTAGGTTACCTGAATAACTAATTTCGTTAGTTAGAAGATCCCAGTTCCAAATGCTCATACCAGCAGACTCTAAT
The DNA here is from genome assembly GCF_014698835.1 of Nostoc paludosum FACHB-159. Lineage (GTDB taxonomy): Bacteria > Cyanobacteriota > Cyanobacteriia > Cyanobacteriales > Nostocaceae > Nostoc > Nostoc paludosum. The sequence continues at coordinate 69,635 of NZ_JACJTU010000017.1, forward strand.
GCTAATCTCAGCTGTGCTTCCCGCACTTGTGCTTGGGCAGTTTGCTGTTGAAATTGCTGTTTAGTACGATGAGCTTCTAGAAGACGGCGCAATCTTTGACGTAATATCGGCCATTGAATTGGCTTAGTAATAAAATCAGTTGCACCCACAGCAAAAGCTTTTTCCACCGATGCCGGATCGTCAAATGCCGTAACTATTAACATCGGTGTCTCTTTGCCATCGGAGAGTGCTTGCAGTTGAGCGCAGCAGCTAAAACCATCCATTTCTGGCATCATGGCATCCAACAGGACTATATCTGGGTCTAGGCGAGTATAGGTAGCGATCGCCTCTAAACCGTTACTCGCTTCTACCACCTGATACCCTGCTTCTTTCAATAGCTCACACAGATACCTTCGCATTAAATGGTCGTCGTCTACAACCAGAATCAGGTTAGTCATTTGTCTTTGTTATTTGTCAAACAATTTTCAGAGATGCTTTTGGCGAATTAGAGTTCACATTCTAGGATTTTTTAACATATGTTGAGACGTTGCAATTGCAACGTCTCAACGAACCATTTTGTGGATAAACAGGGGTGTTACCGCCCATTCGCCAGCCGCATCCTCCGGGAAGTTCGAGAGATGTAATACCATTTCACAAAAATCTTGATACATATACATTTTCTGTGTAGCCCACAGCTTTGCTACCCTACCAAGGTATTTGTATCAACCTGAAAGTGAAACAGTATAAGAGTGTAAAAAAGAACAGGAAACTATAACTAAGTAATACGCATATTGCAGTGTAACACCTTACTAAAGCGCACGAGTAATCGGACAAGTCTATTCCAATTAGTAGAGGACTCACACCCCTTGATTTTGTTAGAAGAAAACAGGTTGTTTCTCCCTGTTTTCCATTGCCTTCTTGTTGAAAACACGGCCTAGACCTTATTGTACTGAGTATAATTATTAATTTTTGTATCTGCTACTCTTCCAATCCCCCCTCCCCACTCAAAAGCCCTTAGTGTATTGGGTTTTGAGCTAACTGGAACCTCATGTCATGAAATTATGACTTTTTGACCGAGAAATCCAATGGGTTTCACAAATATGTCATAGAACCATAACATTACGATCCCACAAGGGCTGATAAATTCGTGGAATAGGCAAAAAATCTATTCAAACCCCTTGATCCCTAGATATGCTTAGTGGTTAATATTGACTTAACAAATACAGCTCCTGCGATCCCAAAGAAATGCTAATTTCGGCATAGCTAAAGGAATTGATAGGAAACGACTTCAATTTAAAAAAGACTAAAAATTTAAAAACTGGGCAAAACCAGGAGTCAGGAATAAGAAATTCATCTGGAGTGGATGACATTTTATATCGCATTCTTTAACCAGGGGAAATCATTTACCGCATAAACTACTGGAGGCCAAATTAATGGCAAAAGAACGCCCGCCACTAGAGGAGATGACCTTACGGCAACTACGTAAAGTTGCCAGCGAATATAGCATCTCTCGCTATAGCCGAATGCGTAAATCCCAACTGCTGGCATCAATTCAAGAAGTCCAGCGCAGCAAAATTTCGCTCAGTCCATCTCGTTCATTGGAGGCACAAGAAACCGTGGAAGCAGCTAAGTTTGAATTAGGTCAGGAAGATCGAACCGGTGGATCTCTTGCTGATGTTGATGAAGGACTCCCAGATCTGCCCTCTGGTTATGGTGAAAGCCGGATTGTACTCTTACCCCGCGATCCTCAATGGGCTTACACCTACTGGGATGTTCCCAATGAACATAAAGAAGAACTGCGCCGCCAAGGTGGACAACAGCTGGCACTGCGGATTTATGACGTTACCGACATCAATATCGATTTTCAAAGTCCCCACAGCATCCAAGAATATCCTGCTGACGAACTAGCAAGAGAATGGTATTTACCAATTCCAGTCAGCGATCGCGATTATGTCATTGATATCGGCTATCGTGCTGCTGATGGTCGTTGGTTGGTACTCGCTCGTTCTGCGAGAGTACATATTCCTCCCGTATATCCTTCTGACTGGATTGAAGATGTCTTCATCACCGTCAGCTTTGAAGAAGATTTACGCGGCAAAACTCAGTACGAACTCGTTCCACCCGCCAAGAAAGTGGCAACAGCTGGTGCAAATGGCGGTGGCAACCCCATTTACGACCAAATCTTTGGCATGGCGGAATCTGCCGAAGCACAACGCGTTGCTGGTTCTCTGTTTGGCTCTATGCAACAAGCTGGTTCAGTACGCCCCGAACAAGCCATCAGTTCCTACATTTTCCCCTCTGGTGTAGGTATGTGGGCAGTTCCCACCACTTCCGGTTTAACCATGTCCGGTGTGGGAATGTCGGGTGTTGGCTTCTCAGCTTCCGCCGTACCAGTGCGTCCGCGCAAGTTCTGGCTAATAGCCGATGCTGAATTGATTGTTTACGGTGCAACTGAACCCGATGCTACCGTAACCATTGGCGGCCGTCCAATTAAACTCAATCCAGATGGTACATTCCGCTTCCAGATGTCCTTCCAAGACGGTTTAATTGACTATCCAATTTTGGCTGTGGCTGCTGATGGCGAGCAAACTCGCTCAATTCACATGAATTTCAATCGTGAAACACCATCCCGGAACACTAACACCAAAGAAGAAGCCGTTTTAGAGTGGCTCCCTTAAGCTTTAGTTTTCTGATTAACTCCAGACTGAAATTTTAAATTATCCCCGCTATAGTAATTCTGTAGCGGGTTTTTTGTATGATTATGTCTAAAAAAAATTTACTTTTGTTATTTATGGCGATCGCTGCTTTAACCTTATTACCAGGTTGTCAAAAAATTGCAGCTAATTCAGTTCCAAAAGCCTCTAAAATTTGTCCTGGCAAAAATCCCAAATTCAGTATTGATTTTTTCAAAACTAATAATCAAGGACAAAAAAATTCCAAAGGTATTAACCACGTAATTATTTTTAATCCTAAATCACCAGAATTAGATTTTAAAGTTAATCTTGGTTTATCTCATAAACTCTACGCTAAAGATACCCAAGGAAAATTACGAAAAGAATATGTACCAAAACAATTTCGCGAACTCATAGTTGGTGATAACGCTAAATTAAATGGACAGCTACCCATTGCTGCAATTAACGCCGACTATATAGATACCGCCGATAAACCACAAGGTTTAAATATTTCTCGTGGCGTAGAATATTCCGGAGAATTTAAAAATAAACGTTCTTCCTTTGGGATATCAGGAGGTTCGCCCACACAACGGCAAGCCACTATCCAAGCTGGTAGAAGAAATAGCAATGTTCTCAATTACAATTTAGTCGGAGGTAATGGCAGATTTTATCGCCAGGGTAAATTTAAAGATATTTGTCAAGATTTGGGAGAATTTGCTTGTAAAAGTGCAACAAATCGGTCTATGGCAGCTATTACTAATCAAGGATATGTAATATTATTGGTGAATGATGCGAAAGCTAATTCCGATATTGAACTATCTCAAAATAATCAAGAGTTACTACCAGATACCTTTGATAATGTTTTGCAAGGCATTGCTAAGAATAACTGTTTAGGAAAAATTCAAGAAGGAATTTTATTTGATGGAGGTATGTCTCCAGGGTTGTATTACAACCAAAAAATCTATGTAGAAAATTATGGGCCGATTGGTTCAGTTTTTTTGATTTATAAAAAATAAATTATTCAATTTTGTAGGGTGGGCATCTTGCCCGCCCGCGATCCCAGGCGGGCAAGATGCCCACCCCACAAGAAATAGTTGGATATTTTTCGATTTTGAAGTCGCTAACTAATAATAACAGTGAAAACTGACACTATCTTTTATAGCCTATTTCAGGCATTTCCTAGCATCTTTTTTGAACTGATTAACCAGTCGCCAGCAGAAGCAATTGCCTATAAATTTACTTCCTGCGAAGTTAAACAACTTGCCTTTCGCTTAGATGGTTTGTTTTTACCAATTACCAATGATGGAGAAAAACCTCTTTATATAGTCGAAGTTCAGTTTCAGCCCGATGATGATTTATATTACCGTTTGTTTGCTGAACTATTCCTCTACTTGCGGCAATAAAAACCCCTTCATCCTTGGCAAGTTGTAATTATCTATCCAACTCGCAGTATCGAAAGAGAACAGACGTTGCAGTTTAGTGAAATGCTAGCTCTCAATAGAGTTAGACGCATTTATTTAGATGAGTTAAGCCAAACAGCAGAAGCCTCAGTTGGGGTTGGTGTTGTTAAGCTTGTTATTGAGGCTGAGGAAACAGCACCAGAGGTAGCAAAACGCTTAATTGAGCAAGCTAAGCAACAGATAACTGATGAAGTTACCCAGCGCGACCTCATCAATTTAATTGAGACAATTATTGTCTACAAACTACCACAAAAGAGCCGCGAGGAGATTGAAGCAATGTTAGGTTTAAGTGAGTTAAAGCAGACTAAAGTTTATCAAGAAGCTTTAGAAGAAGGTAAACAGCAAGGTAAGTTAGAAGCAATACCACGGATGATAAAATTTGGGTTGAGCTTAGAAGCGATAGCTCAATTATTAAATTTACCCTTGGAAGTAGTACAGCAAGCAGCAGAGAGTGTTAACGAATAAGCTGATGCCTAGATTTGCTAATTTATAGCCTAGCTTTAAAAAACACATATGACACCTGAAGAAATTACGGCTACCCTAACAGAATTATTTGGCACAAATGTTAATGCAACTTCTCCTGGTTCTTGGGAAGTAAACACTTATAGTTTTCAACTCTTAGTACTACTGTCTAAAGATAATACTTGGCTGCGAGTTTTGCTACCAATATTACCATTACAAGAAGCCCAACCTTTTTTAGCAGAGTTTTTGTCAGCTAACTTTGATGAAACCCAGGAAGTGCGGTATGCTTTGCATGATGGGCAAATTTGGGCAGTGTTTCACCATAACATTACCACTTTGGTAAAAGTGGATTTTGAAAGAGCGATCGCTCGACTAGTTTCTCTACATGAGATAGGTATAGATAATGCCTTCAATAGATTAGTTGAAAGCCGCATCCGCCAAGTTATCAAAGCAGCAAAACTACAAGGACAATCTTTGCAAGCTACCATCCAAAACTTAGAACGCTTTTATGCAGAAGGAATTATGGGTGAAATCGACCAAACCGCCCAAGCGCAAGAACAAACCCTAGCTGCTTGGCGGCGTCAGTTAGAACGCTTATGGGATGAGGTCTAAATTTGAAGAAGAATTCAGAATTCAGAATTCAGAATTGATGAAAATTCTACTCATAAAGCGATAGAGTTTTAATAAGAAAGGATATTTAATACTAGTTTCGCCCATCAAGAGCATTAGCATAGCAGTACAAGTCCGGTTTTAAAGCAATATTCGCCAAAGAGTCGCACAAAATTCATTCTGAATTCTGACTCCTGAGTTCTGAGTTATTATTAAGAAATTATGGATATCATTGAAATCCTCAAAGAAGACTATCAAAGATTCCCAGCCAATCAAACTTATAGCATTTATGCTCCAGATGTTTATTTTCAAGACCCATTGAATAAATTTCGGGGAGTTAAACGCTACAAAGGAATGATTAATTTTATTCAAACTTGGTTTTTAAATCCCAAAATGGATTTACATAATATCCAATGTTTAGGAAACACAATTAAAACAGAGTGGACACTGAGTTGGAATACCCCTATCCCTTGGAAGCCACGTATTTCTATCCCTGGTTGGAGTGAATTAACTCTCAATTCTGATGGTTTAATTATCTCTCATATCGATTATTGGAACTGTTCGCGCCTAGACGTAGTGAAACAGCATTTTTTATCTTCAAAAAATTAGACATCTGGCGAAAATGAATGTAGAGACGTAGCAGTGCTATGTCTCTACAAGGGTTCTGGATAACGTATATTTAATTTCAGTACACCATCTAGGTCTGGTAACTAGACCCAAGAGCCTATTCTAGTTGGTGAATTCTGACTTGGAGAATCCACCAATTCTGCTGTAAATATTGAGTTTAGCGATCGCTCTATTCAACCTACAAATTATGATGAATAATAAATTGATCTTCAAAGTGCGATCGCAATGACTGATAAAGAACTCAAACATCTAATTGAGAGTAATGCTAAAACAGTCCAAGCTATGTTGGATGAAATCAGTGAAGCCCGACGGGAACGCCAAGAACTCCGAGAAGGAATGATCCAACTTCAGAATGCAGTGGCACAATTAACCAACATACAAGATAAGATAGCTAATTTACTAATTGCTGTCGATGGCGATCGCCCCACAATTCTCAAAAAACTTTCAGCAATTGAAACAAAGCTCGATCTGCTATTACAGCAAAACTCAACAGATGAGTTAGGTTAAATGCAGCAGATATTAGGTTAGTAAACTACACAACCTCAGTTTCACAACCAAGCATAAAGCTTATTTTTCTTCTGGCTTGTGAATTCTCCTTGAGTGCATCTACTTAGTAAGAAAGCTTACTCCAAAATTCCCACCAAAATCTTGACTATCTCTGCCAAATCATCAGGCAAAGTATAAGATGTTATATCCCGTGTAATGGTACGTAAATTCTGCTCCAAAGTTCCAAACACCCAAACATCTCCCATTGTTACAGCACCATACACTATATTTGGAGCATCTTCCAGCATGGATAATGCAATCATTTCTACTGCTAACTGCGTAAATCCTCGTGTCAGGTCATCGCGTTTTGCTTCAACCACAACTAAGTTGTGTTCCGATTGAATGAAATAATCTAGATTCCCTTGGAGTAAATTATTTACCTTTAAGGGATACTCAATTCGCAACAGTCGCTTACAAGTAACCGCTACTCGACTTAACACGGGCGCAACCAAAATTTCCCTTTTGGCAGTTTCGCTGCTCAGAGTAACGTAAGGAATAGTATCTTCAAGTTGTTGTCGAAGTTCATCGAGTCCCTCTAGTTGATTACTCGTGCTAGGAAGTTGTAAACGCTTACGGACAAAAGCATAGTCAAACTCTGCTAAAACTTCATCTGTATCACTGGAAAACTCAAAATATGAACGAAATGAATAATTCCCATCCGGTTGGAGAATTTTTGCTTTTGACATTACCGCCTCCTACCGTATTTCTCTAATCCACTACTATATAAATAGCAGTCAATATCGCAATATAGCTGGATTATTCCCCGTATTTATTATTGAACTGTTTGCACTTAAACGTGCTAAAGCAGCATTTATTTTCTTTAAACAGTCGATAATTGTAAATAAATGTAAAAAATCCTCAGGCAGGAAAGAAGCATCCATGCGTGTAATTTTAATGACTGGTAAAGGCGGCGTGGGTAAAACCTCCGTTGCTGCTGCAACTGGACTCCGTTGTGCAGAATTAGGCTATCAGACCTTGGTTTTAAGTACAGATCCCGCTCACTCCCTAGCAGACAGCTTTGACATGGAAATGGGACATGTACCCCGAAAAATTCGCCCAAATTTGTGGGGTGCAGAATTAGATGCACTGCAAGAATTAGAGGGAAACTGGGGTGCTGTGAAACGTTACATTACCCAAGTTTTACAAGCCAGGGGTTTAGAAGGGGTACAAGCGGAAGAATTGGCAATTTTACCAGGTATGGATGAGATTTTTGGCTTGGTAAGGATGAAACGCCACTACGATGAAGGCGAGTTTGATGTCTTAATTATTGACTCAGCCCCCACTGGCACAGCACTGCGCTTGCTGAGTTTACCAGAAGTCGGCGGTTGGTATATGCGCCGTTTTTACAAACCCTTTCAAAATATCTCGGTAGCACTTAGACCTTTGGTCGAGCCTTTTTTTAAACCAATTGCTGGTTTTTCGCTACCAGATAAAGAGGTAATGGATGCGCCTTATGAGTTTTACGAACAAATTGAAGCTCTGGAAAAAGTATTAACAGATAATACTCAAACCTCAGTGCGCCTTGTGACTAATCCCGAAAAGATGGTGATTAAAGAATCTCTCCGCGCCCATGCTTATTTGAGTTTATATAATGTTGCCACGGATTTAGTTGTGGCAAATCGCATCATTCCAAGTGAAGTAAAAGACCCATTCTTTCAACGTTGGAAAGAAAATCAGGAGCAGTATCGCCAGGAAATTCATGATAATTTCCATCCTTTACCAGTAAAAGAAGTTCCACTTTTTTCTGAGGAAATGTGCGGATTGGCGGCATTAGAACGTTTGAAGGAAACGCTTTATAAAGATGAAGATCCAACTCAAGTTTATTACAAAGAAACGACTATTCGAGTCGTACAAGAGCAAAATCAATACAGTTTAGAACTTTACTTACCTGGCATTCCTAAAAACCAGGTTCAACTGAGTAAAACTGGGGACGAATTGAATATTACTATTGGGAATCATCGGCGTAACTTAGTTTTGCCGCAAGCCTTAGCAGCACTACAACCAGCAGGAGCAAAGATGGAAAATGATTATCTAAAAATTAGCTTTGCACCAATGTAAGATTTTAATTTTGTTGAGACGTAAACGTTCAACAAAAACTTTCAACTAAAAAGCAAACATCTTTTCTAATATCGTAAACAGACGCAATTTTACTTGCGTCTTTTTTTAATTTTTTATGAATTTAGTTAGTGATTTGCCGTAGTTTTACTGAAGACAAATTGATGAAATTAATTCAAAAATATCATTAGATTTAAGAATAAAGAATTCAGAAGCCCTGTTAGTGGCTGGTGAATCAATAAAGGAGTTTAAGTGTCCCACTGATTACATGCTGAATTCTGAATTCTGACTTCTGTTTTAATCATGATGTATTTCCAAATTATTAATTGAAGATATTATCAGCAATGACCTCGAACTCTGAGCAAGATTGGCGGGAAACTCGCCATGAAGAAACTTTACTCCACCGGATTACAAACCGTATCCGGCGAAGTTTAGAATTAGAAGATATTATCACAGTCACAACAGCAGAGGTGCGATCGCTACTGCAAACTGACAGAGTGATGATTTACAAATTTCATCCAGATGGTAGTGGTCAGGTCATTGCTGAGTCTATCTACAACAATCGTTTACCGTCGCTACTAGGACTAAATTTTCCTGCTGATGATATTCCACCAGCCGCCCGCGAACTATTTGTTAAATCACGGGTGCGTTCTGTTGTGAATGTTGATACTCAAGAAATTGGTCAAAGTAACTTACACGATTTGGAAAATGGAGAAACCACGACAGAGGAAATCCGTTACCGCTCTGTAGACTCTTGCCATATTGAATATTTAAAGGCAATGGGGGTAAAGTCTAGTATGGTAGCCCCTATTCTTTACCAAAATCAACTCTGGGGACTGCTAGTGTCTCATAATTCCGAGGCACGTTTGATTTTAGAATCAGAACTAGAAGCATTACAAATAGTAGTCGATCAACTCTCAGTTGCGATCGCTCAAAGTACCCTCTTAACTCAAGTTCGCAAAACAGCCGCACAAGAAGCGATCGTTAACCGCATTGCTAGCCTGCTACATTCACTACCGACAATTGTATTGCAGCCAGCCCTCGAAGCTGCTGTTGCCGCCTTTGATGGTGCTGGTGGCCGGCTTTGCATTAGAAGTGCAGCTTTTGATTATCACAATGGTAGCGTCGCCAGCTTCACAGAATGCTTAATCCCCGGAAATACTTGTATAAAACTGTATACCTGCGGTCAGCAACCTGTAATACCAGGACAAACCATATATCCACTCATAGAGCAATATACTGCTTGGCAGGAACACTTCAATTCCACTGGAGAATATGATGTTTGGCCGATTTTAGATATTTATCAAACTCCAGGCTGGCGAAGTTTGCAAATCGCTTTTGAACCAACTAAAATTCGCAGTATGCTGGTGATTCCACTCCACTATCGTCAGCAGTTGTTGGGTTATTTAAGTATTTTCCGTAACGAAATAGATATAGAAACCCTGTGGGCGGGACAGTATGACAGCGACAAGAGGCAATTATACCCCCGGCGATCTTTTGAAGCTTGGCGCGAATCTAAAAAAGCACAAGTGCGGCCATGGACACCTGAAGAAATTGAATTGGCTAGAAACCTCGGTAAACACTTTGCTTTTGCAGTTCAGCAGTATGAATTATACCAACAAGTACAAGTTTTCAATGAAAATTTAGAACATCAAGTTAAAAGACGCACCATCGAATTACAACGGACAGCCGAACAACAACAAGCTGTGTTTAAAGTTATTGCCGAGATTCGTGAATCTTTAGACACAGACACAATTTTTCAAACAACTACCAAAGAAGTTTGTCAATTAATCAAAGCCGATCGCGTTTCTGTTTATCGTTTCGATGCTGATTGGGGTGGCGAATTTGTCGGTGATTTCGAGGCTGCTAGTCCATACTGGTCAAATGAATCTGATTTAGGTATTAATACTATTTGGAATGATACCTACTTACAAGATACACAGGGAGGACGCTACCGTAACAATGAAACATTTGCAGTTGATGACATCTACAAAATAGGGTTTACTCAGTGTCATATCGACAATTTAGAGCAGTTTCAAATTCGCGCTTTTGTACTTGCACCGATCTTTGTTGGTCAAAACCTTTGGGGCTTACTGGCAACTTATCAACACACTGGCCCTCGTCAATGGAAAGCCCCAGAAATTCACTTTCTCAGTCAGATTGCGGCTCAAATGGGGGTAGCACTCCAGCAAGCTCAATTACTCACTCAGACACGAGAACAGGCGTTAGATTTGCAACAAGCAGCAGAACAACAACGGGTATTGTTTGAAGTTGTTGCCAAAGTTAGAGAATCTCTGGATTTAGATGCAATTTTTCAGACAACTACTCAAGAAATCTGTAAATCGCTACAAGCGGATCGAGTTGCAGTTTACCGTTTCCAAGCAGATTGGAGTGGTGAATACATTGCTGAGTTTGTGAATGAAGGTTGGGTCAAATTAGTAAATCCTGGTACTAATATAATTTGGCGAGATAGCTATTTGCAGGAAACCCAAGGTGGCCGATATCGCCATAATGAAACCTTTGTAGTTAATAATATTTATGAAGCTAATCACTCTGAGTGTCACGTTGCGGTTTTAGAGAAAATTCAAGCAAAAGCCTATGCGATCGCACCAATTTTTATTAGACAAAAACTTTGGGGTTTGCTAGCAGCTTATCAAAACTCTGCACCCCGCCATTGGGAAACTTCAGAAATTCAGTTTATCACTCAAATAGCCAATCAGCTGGGGGTTGCACTCCAACAAGTCGAATTGCTCAATCAAACTAAAGAGCAGAAAGAAAAATTGGCTCAAGCTTTGGAGGATTTAAAGCAAACTCAAACCCAACTGATTCAGACAGAAAAAATGTCTTCATTGGGTCAATTGGTCGCTGGTGTTGCTCACGAAATTAATAATCCAGTGAACTTTATTTATGGCAACATTAATCATGTCAGCGAATACGCCCAGGATTTACTGGGAATTCTAGATTTATATTTGCAAAACTCCCCTAACCCCGACCCAAAAATTCGCGATCGCGCAGAAGAAATAGACTTAGAATTTCTGACTGAAGATTTGCCAAAAACTCTCTCCTCAATGAAAATTGGTATCGATCGCATCCGGCAAATTGTTTCGGGTTTACGGAATTTTTCTCGCCTTGACCAAGCAGAAAAAAAACCAGTCGATATCCACGAGGGTATTGATAGTACCTTGCTAATTTTGCAGCATCGCTTGAAAGCAAAACCAGAAAGTCCGGCAATTAAATTAGTTAAAGAGTATGGTCAACTTCCCTTAGTAGAATGCTTTGCAGGGCCGTTGAATCAGGTATTTATGAATGTTTTAAGTAATGCGATCGATGCTTTAGAAGATTATAGAGATACATCCAAAGCTCATACCAGCCAAATTACCATTACTACTTCTCTTGGGGAAATAGAAGGTAATATCAAGAGTGTAGTAGTTCGCATAAAAGACAACGGCCCAGGAATACCCGAAGACCTGAAAGTCAGAATCTGCGACCCATTTTTCACTACTAAACCAGTTGGAAAAGGCACTGGCTTGGGGTTATCAATTAGTTATCAAATCGTTGTTGAAAAACACGGCGGTGTATTTAAATGCGATTCGCAACCAGGGTTAGGTACAGAATTTTGGATTGAAATTCCGATAAAACAAATCACCAAATTGCACCATCAAGTGCTGTAGGTTAGCGAACAATTTTTGAGAATTTGATTATTGTAAATAAATATCTTGCAAGAAAAATATACATCTGGTGAAAAAGTAGAGACGTAGCAGTGCTACGTCTCTACAACGATTTCAGGTAACGCAGAATTAATTTCTGGAAATGTTTACTACCTACCTATTAGGTTGGTCTCAAAACCGACTGCTATAGGGAATTTTATTTCTCAAGATAGATGATTTGAATAGCTAAACCTATCTGAGGAGAAATACATAAAAATCAACTGAGGCTATAAGATATCTGAACAAGTAAAAATCACTTTAGTAAGAGTAAATATATGTTGAGTATCCTTTGGGGCGTTGTTGTTGTGCTGCTTGCTTTTTGGGCATTAGGATTAGTACTTCATATTGCCGGAAATTTAATTCATGCGGTATTGCTTATAGCTATTGCACTTGCTATTTACAATTTTTTCAAAGCACGTGACGTGTAAATCGAGAAATCACAACATAGTTTTTGAATCAATTCTCTCTGTTTCTAGACTAGTTGAGAGATTAACTTTGAGTTTTGGTTGTGGCTGGCGATCGCCAGCCACAATTAATTGTCAAGTTTTCCACTCAATTTTAATTTCTCAGTTGCACAGGCATAGCTAAATAAGTCATTTTCAAACCACCCAGTGGCGTAAAAATCACTGGAGTTAGGCTTTGATTCAAATGCATTTGAATTTCAGAAGATGGTAATTCTTTTAAGCCTTCCATTAAATATTTAATATTAAAAGCAATTTCTATATTTTCCCCAGAAATTTGTGCTGGCATTGGCTCTCTACCACTACCCACATCTTGAGCTTCACAAGATAAAATAATTTCCTGGGCTTCACTATCAATGCTGAGTTTGACAATATTATTTTTCTGATCTGCTAGCACAGCAATTCGCTCTAAAGTGCTGATGAATTGTCGCCGTTCAATTGTGACTTGCCGCTCAAATTGACGGGGAATTAGTTGACGATAGGCGGGATATTGCCCTTCTAATGTGCGACTAGTCAAGCGTTGATTTTGCCATGCAAACACGACTTGACCTTGATCGAAATGTAAAGCTACAGGTTCATCAGATGAGGCGCTATGAGCTAGCATTCGTTGTAGTTCGCGTAATGCTCTAGCTGGTACTGTGACTTCTAGTTGATTAGTTCCATCTAAAGGACGCTCGTTGCTAGTTTCTACTACTGCTAGGCGATGTCCGTCGGTAGCTGCAAATTCTAGAGTATCTTGTTTAACTGTTAAATGCACTCCCGTAAGTACTTGTTTGGTTTCATCAGCACTGGTGGCAAATAATGAACCCCGTAATCCCTCAATTAATGCAGCGGTGGTGAGATGGATTACTTCTGTATTTTCAATTATAGGTAGTTCGGGAAATTCTTCTGGCCCCATTGCTAGGACTTGATAATATCCACTCTTCGGTGTGAGTGTAACAATTAAACCTTCGCCACTTGATCCTGCACCTGTGAGGGCTGATTCATCATCGAGAGTAATCTCGCCCTCTGGAAGACGAGAAGTGATATCTACTAGTAACTTAGCAGGAAGCGCGATCGCTCCTCCTTCCAATACCTCAGCATTAAAGCTAGTACGGATACCCAAGCTCAAATCAAAGGCTGTTAAGCTTACTTGGTTAGTTTCTGCATCTGCTTGTAACAGCACATTGGCAAGTATCGGATGATTCGGTCGTGAAGGCACAGCACGACTGACGAGTGAGAGGTTTGTACTGAGGTCGCTTTGGGCGCAAACTAATTTCATAAGTCAGATTCAGCTGGTGAAGAAATATCCTAACATCACATTCATCAAGAATTCAGAATTCACAATTCAGAATTCAGAGGTAATTATTCCCCACTTCCTCATCCCCACTCAAAAGTTATCGCTCAGATAAATTAGCAGTAAGCTATTTTAGGGCGTTTTTCATATATTTAGTATGGCAAGTATTAACGACAACTACCTGAAACTGAAAGCGGGTTACCTGTTTCCAGAAATTGCTCGGCGGGTGAATGCTTTTGCAGAAGCGAACCCTGATGCTAAAATCATTAGACTGGGCATTGGTGATGTTACTGAACCTCTGCCAGAAGCTTGCCGGACAGCGATGATTAAAGCTGTGGAAGAAATGGGCGATCGCAATACCTTCAAAGGCTACGGCCCAGAACAAGGCTATGCTTGGTTGCGGGAAAAAATTGCTGCTCAAGATTTCCAAGCACGGGGAGCCGAAATCGATGCTTCAGAAATCTTTATCTCCGATGGTTCCAAGTGTGATACCGGCAATATTCTGGAAATCTTTGGTCATGACAACACTATAGCCGTTACCGACCCCGTTTATCCCGTATACGTAGATACTAACGTTATGGCGGGAAATACAGGAAATGCTAACGATAAAGGCGAGTTTGAAGGTTTAGTTTATCTACCAATTTCGGCTGATAACAACTTCACCGCCGAGATTCCCTCGAAGAAAGTCGATTTAATTTATCTCTGCTTTCCCAATAACCCCACTGGCGCAACTGCTACAAAGGAATATTTAAAGGCATGGGTGGACTACGCCAAAGCTAATAACTCGATTATTTTCTTTGATGCAGCCTATGAAGCTTACATTACCGATGCATCGATACCGCATTCAATTTATGAAATTGAAGGTGCAAGAGAAGTTGCGATCGAATTTCGGTCTTTCTCGAAGAATGCAGGCTTTACAGGAACTCGCTGCGCGTTAACTGTGGTGCCGAAGACGCTGACAGCCAAAGCCGCTGATGGTTCCGATGTGGAATTGTGGAAACTTTGGAATCGTCGCCAGTCTACCAAATTTAATGGCGTTTCTTACATCGTCCAACGGGGAGCCGAGGCAGTTTACTCCCCAGAAGGACAAGCACAAATTAAAGGACTGGTTAGTTTCTATTTAGAAAACGCCAAAATTATCCGCGAGAAACTTACAGCCGCAGGACTATCAGTTTACGGTGGGGTGAATGCACCTTACGTGTGGGTGAAAACGCCTAATGGTTTATCCAGTTGGGAATTCTTTGATAAATTGCTGCAAACCGTCAACGTTGTGGGAACACCCGGTTCTGGCTTTGGTGCTGCGGGTGAAGGCTACTTTAGGATTTCTGCGTTTAATAGCCGGGAGAATGTGGAAGAAGCGATGAAACGCATTACTGAGAAGTTTAAAGTGTAAGGCGATCGCTTTTAGCTGCTTTTGTTAAACTCATTCTATTAGTCTAAAGGTTACGGTGGGCTATATTATCCACCGCAACCCGATAGATAAATATTGAGATTTAGCTTACTGATATTATTGGTTATGACTGCTGCCATTCCTGTTTTTAAACCTGTTAGTCAGATACAATTGTCACCTGGTAGCACCGTCACCATTCCTGATGTTAGCTGGGAAGAATTTGAATCTATTTTGCAAGAATTAGGAGAAAAAAGAACTACAAGAATTGCCTACAGCCAGGGTAATTTAGAAATTATGGCTCCTTTACCAGAACATGAAATTCCCAAAGATTTAATTTCTGATATTGTCAAAATATTGCTGAAGGCTAAAAATATCAGATATCAACCTTTTGGTTCCACCACCTTTAAAAAGCAAGGTTTAGCAGGAGTTGAACCTGATGCTTGCTTTTATATTCAAAATTATCAACAGATGATTGGTCGTCGCCGCTTACAACCTGACGATCCGCCGCCAGATTTAGCGATTGAAACTGATGTCACATCAAAAACTACTCTTGATGCTTATGAAGCCATTGGAGTCCCAGAATTATGGGTTTATGATAGCGGCAGCCTTTCTATTTATTTGCTAAAAGATGGGAAATATATAAAATCTGACACCAGTCTTAATTTTGAAGATATAGCTATTACTGAAATTATTCCTGCGGCTGTAGAACGTAGTTGGCAAGTAGGAAGTTTTCAAGCTTTGCAAGAATTGGAAGGAATGATTTAGTAGATAAAAATAGGCAGTAAAAGATGCGATCTCCTTCACGTCCTGCTTTCTAAGTTAGCGTTTTAGCTAAGTTTAGCATAATTATTCTCAGGCTATGAATACAGTTAATTATTAACTTGAATCACGATACAATACTTATCTTTCTGCTTCCAAATCCTCAACCCGTAAACCTTGCACACGGCTAAACTCATCTACATTATGAGTTACTAAAATCAGATTATTTGCTAAAGCGATCGCAGCAATTTGTAAATCATAAGGGCCAATGGGAGTTCCCAAGCTACCCAGTTGAGAGCGGATATCACCAAATATTTCCGCTGCAATATCATCAAACGGCAAAGAAATAAATCTATTCAAAAATTGTTTTTGTAAAGCTAGATTGCGAGTTGGATTATTACTTCTCTTTGCCCCATAAAATAATTCAGCTTTAACAGTAGAACAAACAACAATATCTAAATCTGAGCGTTCTTCTAGCCTGCGCCGTAAATTTAGATTTCTACCATTAAGATAAATAATACAAGCATTAGTATCTAAAAGATAAATCATTCTAACGCTTCTCTTTCTTCATAATCTCCTTGAGGATGTCTTATAATTGGGTCATCTGCTAAACAGCCATAAGTCTTATCAATAAACTCATGCCATTCTAATTGAGTTAATTTTTCCTCCTCTAAAGAAGCAGTTTGTTTTTTTATAGGTTTTAATGTCACCATAACTTCTAATTCAGTTTCTTTCATTTCTAGAGGGATATCTAGATGTAACACTCCGTCTTCGCCTACATAAGAGCGTATTTTGATACTTTCCATACTCTAACTCCCTATTATTTGATTAAATATAGCATCTCAGTTCTTAGTCTTAAAGTTTGATAAATAGTCTTCAGCGCATCTGAAGTTATGGCATTTTGCTTTTGACTGAATTTAATATTTGTTTTTTTGAGAAACTAACAATAATACAGATGCGATCGCCAACAAACTCCCAAAAATAAATGTTGCCTTTGCTCCTAGTGTTTCCCACAATCCACCAGCTAGGAAACTCGCAGGTAAAAGCGCTATTCCTATAGCCAAATTGAGAAATCCAAAAGCAGTGCCACGCAGATTTGCAGGTATACTATTTGCTACTAATGCCAACAACAATCCTTTACTCATGCCCAAATGTAAACCATAAAGGGCAAACAATCCCCAAACTTGCCAAGGTGCTTGTACGAAGGCGAAGCCCAGATAAACTAAAGCGTACAGGAGAAATCCGCCCACCAATAACCCAAATTTACCCAAGCGATCGGAGAGTATTCCTATTGGGTAGGCGCTGAAGGAATAAGCCATATTCATCACTACAAATGTCAAGGGTATGAGTGAAGCAGAGATGCCTATTTGCTCGGCTCGCAGCAACAAAAACGCATTGCTGGAGTTGCCTAAATTGAATAGCAGCGCCACTGCTACAAGTACCCAATATTTTTGACCTAAACTGCGTAAAGCTTCCCATTGCAGAGGATTAATTCGCTTTACTTGAGTTTCATTTGTTCTCGGTTCGCTGACTCCCACTGTTAATAAAGCCACCGCCAAAAAACCAGGGATGAGGGCTAGCCAAAAAACCAGGCGGAAGTTGTTTGCAAAAGCAGCCATGAGGGCAAATGCTATCAAAGGCCCCAAGAATGCGCCGATAGTATCGAGAGATTGACGCAATCCGTAGGCTGCACCGCGTACCTCTGATGTAGTAGAATCAGCAACTAAAGCATCACGGGGTGCGACTCGGATACCTTTGCCAAAGCGATCGCCAAATCGAGCTATTAACACCCCAGTTGGACTGGTAGCTACAGCAAATAGAGGTTTAACAAAGGTAGATAACCCATACCCAAACACCGCTAAACCTTTGCGATGTCCCAGGTAATCGCTCAATACTCCCGAAAAAACTTTCAAAACTGAAGCTGTTGCTTCGGCAATGCCTTCAATAATGCCGACAGTCAAAACATTTGCGCCTAAAGCTGACACCAGAAACAAAGGCAACAGAGAGTTAATCATCTCGGAGCTAATATCTGTCAGCAGACTGACGAACCCCAACACCCAAACGGTACGGGGAATTTCCTGAAAAAATTTATTTTGTAGCTGCATATTGCGTGTTTCTCTGACAAATGCCATTGTATCGAGTCACAATGCGATTGTATCGAGTAACAATGCCATTGCATTGAGTAACAATGGCATTGCATCGGGTGACAATGGCATTGTATCGAGTAACAATGCCATTGCATCGGGTGACAATGCCATTGCATCGAGTCACAATGCCAGCGAACAGTCAACGGTTAACAAATTTAAGTAGGATAATTTATTTTTTCAAGTTCCCTAAGGACAAGCTATCGACTCATAACCTTTATGACTATAGCAATCCTAAATGAGTCGTGAAAAATATGGATAAGGAAACGAACCGCCAAGGACGCAAAGGACGCAAAGGTAAGAAAGAACAAAGAGATATATAATTTTCACAAATGATTTAGGACTGCTATATGCACTCAAAAGTTTAGAATAGCAATATCTGATACGCCTGGGCGAAGTTATGGTGTCATCATCAGAAACTAATTACCAGTCTGTTGAAAATTCTCAAACAAAACTAGATAAGTTTTTAGTTTGCGGGTTAGGAAGTTTGGGTCAGCATTGTGTTGCTATCCTCAAAGAGTATGGTGCTGTTGTTAGTGCGATAGATCTAGAACAACCTAAAAATTTTCAAATACGAAATTTATTAAATTTATTAGAAAATTTATTCATCGGAGATTGCCGTGAGACGAGTGTTTTAGAACAGGCAAATATTATTCAGTGCCGAACTATAATTTTAGTCACTGGTAATGAACGAGTAAATATAGAAGCTGCCTTTGCAGCACGGCTTTTAAATCCTCAAGTTCGTTTAGTGATACGTTCTGACAAACAAAATCTTAATCAACTTTTAAGTCAGACGCTTGGTAATTTTATTGCCTTTGAACCGAATCAGATTTCTGCTTCTGGCTTTGCTATTGCAGCCCTTGGAGACGATAATCTTGGCTATTTTCAACTGGAAGAACACCAATTTCGGGTAGTCAAGCATCAAATTCAAATGCACGATCGCTGGTGCAATCAACTGCACATCCACGAACTCAACACACAACATCTTCGAGTATTACATCACACTAATGCTTCATCTGTTTTACCTAAAGAATTTCATCAGTGGGAACCAGAGGCAAAATTAAGCCCAGACGATACCATTATTTATATTGAAGTTAAAGAGCAACTTCAAAGTTTAAAAAAAGTTGCTATTAAGCGTCAGCATAATTGGCAGCAGTTATGGCAAGAAATTACATTAGGTGGAGTCTGGAAGACTTGCAAACGTAAAATTCCATATTTATGGCGAAAATTAAATAGTTATCAAAGTTTGCGAGTGGCAATAATTTGCGGACTTACAATACTTTTCCTTTGGTGTCTTGGAACAATTATTTATATCTTAAATTATCCTGAAAGTAATATAGTAGAAGCATTTTATGGTACTGCTGTTTTACTTTTAGGAGGATACGGAGATTTATTTGGCGACATTAATTTTAGAACCCCACCAGAAAAAGCAGAACATATCCCAGGATGGTTGCGATTGTTTAGTCTGGGACTAACTTTAACGGGTGTAGGTTTTGTTGGGGTGTTATATGCATTGCTCACTGATGCTCTCTTAAGTTCCAGATTTCAATTTTTCAAGAGTTATCAACCATTAATACCTGTAAAAAACCATGTTGTATTGATTGGATTAAATCGAGTTGGTCAACGAGTTGCAGCTTTATTAGAAGAATTCAAACAACCTCTAGTGGGTATTAGTAACACAGCACTGGACGCGGATTTTTTCCACAAAATACCACTAATTATTGATAATATTACCGATGCTCTAGGGAGAGCCAATCTAGCTAATAGTAAAAGTGTCGTTGTAGTTACAGACGATGACATGGAGAATTTGGAAATAGCTTTGATGGTACATGCTCAAAGTCCTACAACTAGTGTAATTATTCGGACTTACGACCGAAATTTTCGTGATAATGTCGCGCGGTTATTTCCTTATGCTCAAGTGATTTGCACCTCTGCTATTTCCGCAGAAGTTTTTGCGGCTGCGGCTTTTGGAGAAAATATTCTCAGCTTGTTTAACTTTGATAGTCAAACTATTTTGGTAGTCGAGTACACGATTGAAGCTGGTGATACACTCAACGGATTACTCTTGGCTGAGGTTGCCTATGGTTATGGAGTTGTACCAATTTTATACCAAAGTTTCAAGCGATCGCCTGTGAAATTAATGCCTTCTGATAATATACAACTTGCTATTGGCGATCGCCTCATCGTTCTAGCCAATACTAATAGCCTTCAGCGCATTGAGCGAGGCGAAATGTTTCAAAGAACTTGGCAAGTGGAAATCGAAAAAGCATTAGCTCAAGATGCTATTTTTGATGGTGCTAATGAAATAAGTATAATTTCAGGATGCAGCATCGGCACAGCGAGAAAATTGATGGATAATTTACCTGGACAGCTACCAAAAGTATTATATAAACAACAAGCTTTGCGCCTAGTGCGAAGACTAACTAAATTAAGAGTTACAGCTCGGTTGAAACCCTTTTCTGATGATAGAGATAATTGAAGAATAATGCAGCAATTCCTGAGCCAGAATTCAGCAGCCAGAATCCAGAATCAACAACGATGGTGATTCAATTATGAATTCTTTTTTGTTCAATTAATGTTGTGAATTATTGATAAAACGTATGACTACAGATAGATGCAATTTTATCTTGCGTTACGTTAGATTATATATAAAATAAAGAGAATTCAGAATTCTCAATTATAAATTATCAATTGGTGAATACTTTACGTATAAAGCGGAAAGTTGTAATTAAAGTTTGCGGCTTGCCCCATTCATCTAGTCGGACTCCAATTTCTGCTGAATCCTGACTTAGGAACTGCCGAATTCTTCTTTATAAATTGCAGGGGGAAAACCGTACATATTGGATAGGTTTTCTGCATCATACTATCTAATTCTAGCTGGATACAATCAAAGTGTGGCTTAATGAATGCTGTTTTTTAGAAAAACCATACAGCATTAGCAGGAGAGCGAAAATATGGGAAATCAATTCAAAACAGCTGCTTTGCTAGCTGCACTAAGTGGTCTTTTGATAGCGATTAGTTACTGGGTAATTGGTGGTAGTACTGGCTTATTGATTGGAATCGCCTTAGCAGCAGTAACAAATCTGTTTTCTTGGTATCAATCAGATAAAATTGCCCTTGCAGTATATCAGGCACAG
Source organism: Nostoc paludosum FACHB-159 (assembly GCF_014698835.1). Taxonomy (GTDB): domain Bacteria; phylum Cyanobacteriota; class Cyanobacteriia; order Cyanobacteriales; family Nostocaceae; genus Nostoc; species Nostoc paludosum. Next base: position 90,919 of record NZ_JACJTU010000017.1, read on the forward strand.
CCTGTAAGTCAAAGGGAAGCACCGGGACTTTATCGAATGGTCGAAAAGTTGTCTCGTCGTGCGAATATTCCTACACCTAGAGTTTATATTGTTCCTAGTCAAACTGCTAACGCCTTCGCTACAGGACGCGATCCAGAACACGCTGCTGTTGCTGTTACCGAAGGGATTTTGAATATATTACCAGAGGACGAACTCGAAGGCGTTATCGCCCACGAACTTACCCACATTATTAATCGTGACACCCTTACACAAGCGGTTGCTGCTACAGTAGCTGGTGCGATTTCATTCCTAGCACAAATGGTGAGTTACAGCCTTTGGTTTGGTGGTGGTTCGCGAGACAATGACAGAGGTGGAAATCCTTTGGGTGTTTTATTAACAGTAATGCTTGCGCCATTAGCTGCAACAATTATTCAGCTGGCAATTTCACGCACAAGAGAATTTTCTGCTGATGCCGGTTCAGCTAAATTAACTGGTAATCCCCGCGCTTTAGCTAGAGCCTTACAAAGGCTAGAAGCTACAGCCAGACAGATGCCTTTAAATGCTAATCCAGCTTTCGAGCCATTATTAATTATCAATTCCATCTCTGGACAGTTTTTGGGTAACTTATTCTCAAGTCACCCGGCTACAGAAGCGCGAGTTGCGGCACTATTAAAACTAGAACAACAGTTGACAACAATTGGTTAGTCATTAGTTATTAGTCATTGGTTATTTGCCAAGGGCTAATGACTATTCAAGAGTAAGCTTTGCAATTAAGGATGTTTTAAAGATGACTTATAACAACATCGAATCCGTTGAAGCTACATTTGTTGAATCTACTGAAACTACAGTAATTGTAGAAATCAGTTCTCAAACTGATGAATTAGTGGAAATTGAAATGGCTGGTGAAAGTGATGAAGTAAAGCGCGAAACCAAAGCGCTGATTGAGGCACTAAAAAGACGCGCTCAAGCTGAGGCTGATTCGGCAGGTACTCTCACTCGCGAAACTTATTTAAATACTGTGCGTCGAGCCAGAGAATTGATTGAAGGAAGGAAAGTTATGGAACGCGATCGCCTTCATTTAGAAAATGCTTGGGTGGTAATTCAAGACGAAGCCCAAAGAAATTGGTACTTAATGATGAAAGATTTAGTAGATTTTAATTATCGCCTACAAAAGGCTGCTAAAGCTGCTTGGGATACCTTCAATCACCCTTACTCTAAAAATTAAATAGGTGATGCGATCGCAGATGAATGTAGGTAGCACAGCTAACTGTGCTACCTACTGTGTTTTAGTATTAACCCGCGAAACGCCTCCGGCTAATAAGTAAACTACACGTGGATTTCTTTTAAATTCTCAATTGTGACAAAAAAACCCGGACTAGCCGGGTATGAATTCATTTGTTATCTAAACTAGATAACTATGTATCCATTAGCGTCCTAAACTCCGCCAATCGACATTTACATCCTGAACCAAGATTGTTTTATTGTAAAGTTGCAGAATAATCAGCAGAAACACAAAAAACAGCAACATAAAAACAGCCATCACAGGGGTAGTACCCCAACCTGGTGCCACTTTCCCATACTCGGAGTTCAGCGGTCTCAGGATATCTCCCAACCTAGTCCTTTGTGCCATAGTTCACCTAAGATTACTTGCCCAAGCTTTTTTTAATCTTCTGTAATATTCTATAAGAATAGCACTCATAATCAATCTTAAAATTATGGAACCCGCAATAGTTCTTAGCATTTCTGTAGCAGCTGTTTTGATTGCCATTACAGGCTATGGAATTTATACCTCCTTTGGCCCTCCCAGCAAGCAGTTGAGCGATCCTTTTGAAGATCACGAAGACTAGGAGAGTTAGGAGTTAGGAGTTAGGAATTAAGAGTTAAGAGTCAAAGGTTAACAACTCTAGACTCTCAACTCTAGAGTAGTGATTTGTTGGGGTCTAGAATTACTTATTGGGATTGACCTTGAAGCTGACGATTTTCCAAGGCTGTATCGTCAAGATTTGTTGCTCAGATGAGAATTCCAAAGCAGTATCACTAGAACGCTCTAACAAATCTACCGTATTTCCGAGACTTATTCCTAGATCGCTTTGCAAAGATAACTCGGCTGTTTCTCCGTGACATTCATAACATCGCAGAATCAATTGCTGTGGGTCATTTTCTGCTGGCTTCAAAGCCATCAAAATCAGATTTTCGGATGAGAAATTTAAAAAACTTGCTCTGTCGGGATTAGGGACTGGGGATTGGGGACACTTCTCTACGAGACGCTCCGCGTAGCTTGCTTCCCCGTAGGGGTACGACAAGCTCAGTGCATCGCTGGTGACTGGGTTGATTATTGCTTGTAGAGGTGTATTCAATTCATAGCCACGCTGTACTGTATGGGCTGATTCCCAGGTATTGGTGTGGGGATACAAGGCATAAGTAAATTCATGGAAACCTCGGTCAGCTTCGGGGTCTGGCCAATTGGGGCTACGTAGCAGTGTGAGACGTAATTGATTCGGTTGGGAATCGTAACCATATTTACAATCATTTAGCAAACTGATTCCGTATAAACCTTGATTTGTTTCGCCTGTTAAATCAGCCCAACGCAAGGCGGGGACTTCCCATTTTGCTTGTTCTGCGGGGGTTTGCGGTTTAGTTGGACGGCGAATTGCGCTACAGGGAATTTCGTAGGTAGCGAAGTCTGCTTCGATGTTGAGAGGAAAAGTAGCTTTCACCAATACTTGATTTTCTTGCCAGTTAACCTTAGAGGAAATTTTCAGCACAGGTGAACCAGTTTGGAGAATATAATCTTGGCAAAATTCTGATTCGCCCAACTGACGCACTACGCGCAGGCGATTTTGTACTGCGCCTTGTTCTACCCATTCAATAGATTGAAGATTTGTTGGCGGTAAGGGATGCTGGGCGTAATTGGGGTCTATATTCCAAGCATCCCAATATTGACCGCTGTCTTTAAAAGCTTGCAGCTGATTTCCTGCACCACTCAAAACTTCCCGTTGATAAGTTTTGTCAAAAACACTTGATAAATCTCCCGTATCAGGGTTGACAACAACTCGGAGGAATTCATTTTCTAGAACCCATTCTGGGGATGTGGTTCGACCCTTCGACAGGCTCAGGGCGGCGCTTTGCTCACCAACCGGGGATGAGGGGGAAAGCCAGAAGAGGCGGTAGCCTACGGGTGGGATGTCGGGGGCGAGAAATAGTAGGGTTGATGGTTGAGATAATTGGGAGACAAGCACTTTGCCAGAAGCATCGTAAATCTGCCATTGCTGGGTAGTTGTTGTTGGTGCGGGTAAGGTGATGGAAACTACTTCAGAACGCTGCCAATTGAGAGAATTGAAAATGAAAATAGGTAAACTATTGGGTTGTGGTGGTTGTGGTAAGGTAATGTGAGATGCGATCGCCTGCAATGATTCTTGTAATATCTTCGTTCCCGTTTCTTCGACTTGTTGCCATTCCAGTAGGGCATCTTGATAAACTTGGGTAATGGAAGAACCAGGCAAAATATCATGAAACTGTTGAAATAACACTTGTTTCCAAGCTGCTTCAATTTCGGCTTTGGGATACGTCACACCACAACTGATGTTTGCGAGAGTTGCAAATAGTTCTGCTTCATACAACAAAGTTTCACAACGACGATTCCAACGTTTTTGGTCTGCGTGAGTAGTGTAGCAACCACGATGGAATTCTAAGTATAGTTCGTCATTCCAGGTGAGGCTTTCAATTTTGGATTTTGGATTTTGGATTTTGGATTGTGAAATCTGGTTTAAATACTTTTCGGCGGTGGTAAATTCTATATCTGGGAAGAAAGGTGATTTTTGCCAACGTTGGGCGGTTTCTAACATATCACGGGTGGGGCCGCCACCGTGGTCGCCGACACCAGGAAGCCAGAGAGATTCTGGTAAATCACTTTGGCTTTGCCATTCTAGGGCGTATGATGCCATTTTAACTGGGTCGATCGCTTCACCGATGGGTGCAGACATGAAACTAAAGACTTGGCTACCATCAGGCGATCGCCACCAAAAAGCACCATAATCAAATTTAGTAGTATCATTCCAGCGTAACTTTTGGGTGACAAAATACTCAACTCCGGCATTAGCGAAAAACTGAGGTAAAGTTGCACAAAAACCAAAGGAGTCTGGAACCCACACCACAGGCGAAAGCTTGCCAAATTTTTCTTGTATATATCGCTGACCATACAATAGCTGACGCACAATCGATTCGCCAGCAATCAAATTCAGTTCTGGTTCTACCCACGTTGCGCCAATAACTTCCCACTTTCCGGCTGCTACTTGTGCTTGAATTGCCTTAAATAAATCCGGGCGATGTTCCTCAATCCAAGCATAAAGCGCCGGAGTCGAATGACAGAAAATTAACTCAGGAAAATCTGCTTGCAACTTCAAAACCGATTCAAAGGTGTTTTGTGCTGCATTCCAAGTTTCACTCACAGGCCACAACCATGCCAAATCTAGATGAGCGTGACCCAATAAATAGACTTTAGATTTTAGATCCCCCCAACCCCCCTTCACAAGGGGGGCTAAGATCTCAGATTGAATTAACTTTTGCCTTAACGACCTAACCAACTCTCCCTTCTCTGCGTCCTCTGCGCCTCTGCGGTTCGTTACCTCCTCCACCGCCTCCACCAAAACATTCAACCTCTCCGGTGCAAACTTTTGCAAATAATGTTGCAAAACAGCCAACTCATCAGCCACAAAACCCGGATCGGGATTATCATCATCATTAGACTCATATATAAGGAGCGATCGCACTAAAGCACCATCACAATGTCCCGGACTCACTAACCGCAATGCAACAATAAATTCTTCCCCTGGAGTCACCTTGCGACTCAAAAGCACTCTCGGTGAAGAATCAAATAAATCACCCTCCAGCGCTAACTCTCCATTCACATAAATTTCAGCTGCATCAGCCCACCAAGCTAACGCCAGTCGCAAAGATAACCCAGCTAAAGGATAACCCTGTAAGTCTTGGGGAACCACCAATTTTTGCCCTAGCCATAGGACTTTTTTCCCTCCTGTCCAAGCAATATGTTCTTTAGCGTTCAACTCTACAGGTTGCCAATCAGATAAATTAGCAGATGTAACATCAGTAATTATCTGGTCAGATTCTCGGTATAACCAAGTAGACTGAAGATTAACCTGAGAAAAAGAGCGTAATTGCTCAATTGCTTGTGAGATGAAATTGGACTGAGATTCAGAGATAATTTGAGTCATATTTTCGCTAAAATGAGGGCACACAATAATTAACAGTTTGTGGTTTTTATTGTTCGGCGGGAGTCTCACAACTAAACAAGACTCGAACTCAAAAATTACTATTATGTCTTCTGGTTCTTCTGGTCGTTATCAAAGCAGACTATTTAATTTTGTCAACCAGCAATCTCGGCGGTTGACAGAACAGTGGGAAAACACCTTCCGGCATTTGCAAGTTGCCACTAAGTGGGGTGTGGAATTGCTACTTTACCCAGTGTATCTACTGTTTGTGTCATCTGAATCAGATGCAAAAACGCTACACACCAAAGAACCACAATCCAGGCTGAATTTACCATCAAATGATACCGATTTTCAGCCGGAAACTGATTTAAATGTTGATACTCCCATTGAGCATGTATTAGAGACAGTTTATTATCTGTCATCGGAGGAGGTGATGGCTACTCCGAAAAAAACCTCTCAATCTTTTAATCCTTTAAGCTTTTTAGGAGGTTTTTGGCAAAAACCTATTCCTAAAAATTCCGCAAAAACTAATATTATTCATTCTCCAGCTATTACAGAGAATTCAGCCGCAAGTATCAAATCCTCACAACCCAAAAATGCTCTTAAGCAGCATCTTGCAGCGATACGGGGAATTGCGACAAACTTGCTGAATCGTAATTTGGTACTTGTCACCGCTGAAAATGAAATTCTCGATATTTTGACACCCCAGCAGCAGGCAAAATTAGAAGACAAGATTATTAGCGAAGTTGCTAATTACTGGCAGTTTTGGCGATTATCGGAAGCTAAAAGACAAAAAGAATTATTACCAAAAATCGAGGGTTTATTAGCAAAATTAACTGGAGAAAATTCAGTTAATATTCCAATCCTCAACGGAACAACATCAAAAACTTTACTGGACTCAGGTAAATTATTAACATTTTTAGATGTAGCTGTTGCTAAAGTCGAATCAAATGCTTTAATACCAGTTCAACAACGTAGCCAAGAAATTATTCAAGTAGTCCAAACTCAGTTAAATATATTTATCTATGGAAAAGAGCAGTTAAGTGCTAAGGGAGAAATTGCAGTCACAGCTGATGATTTAGAAACTCATGCACTAAATTTTCAGGCTTTAATTGAAGCAGCGCTGAATTACTTTTTTGGTGTTGGAAATCGAAAAACGCTTGAATCAACAACTGCTGACAACCAGCCAGAGAGACTATTATCTAGTTACCCAAAAAAAGCTTTATTTAAAAATCGTAATCTCCAAAACCAGGATTTAACAGACGATCCTTGGTTAACGTGGAATGATTTGTTTGGCGATCGCCAAAAAGTTGCCGACAAAGCAGTTACACTTGAAAACACAACTCCTGCTTTAGCTTCTAGTTTATCAGCAGGGCTTTCTTGGCCAAAGAATTTGCATCGACAACAGCCGAAAGCCAAATCTGAATTAGTACAAAGGAAAAAAACAACCCGTCATCTCGCCTCAATTCCCAAAACATCTGCAAAAGTTACCTCTTTCCAGCAAACTCAAGGGGAAATTTCCCAACAGCAGTTTTCTCAAAGCACTGAAGTGGAAGCACAGCCAGACTGGATAGAAACCAAAGCAACTGCAATGGGTTATGAAAAGCACCCTCTAGAGAAAGTTCTGGAATGGCTCGATCGTGTTATTCTTTGGCTAGAAGAAACATTTGCGAAAATTTTTCAGTCGTTACAACGAGTGTGGGAAGGCAATAAATAATTCGTAATTCGTAATTCGTAATTCGTAATTCGTAATTCAGAAATTCAGGCAGATCTAAGTAAACGTAGGGTGCTTTATGCTGTAAGCTAATGTACCGTCAAGATTTAAGGTGCGTTGTGCAGCACAACAACGCACTTTAAATATATGTAGGATATAGGACTCATATTTGATTTTTGAAAAAAAATTCAGTATAATTTTATTCCTTTTTACTTGTTTTCTGTTCCCCGTTCCCTGTCTCTACGAATTGTTCAGGAATCAAACCGGATTCCTATATATAGTTTACTGTTACTTGTAGTTTAATGAAGTGAAGATTATTGTTTATTCTAAATATTTCAATTTCAAAAATCCATTAGAAAAACCAAAGATTGAAACGTTTGTGGTGGATGTATGTCAAATTCCTAAAGTAGGTGAAACAATTGTTATTGAGAGAATTTCAACCCAAAAGCAGTTTGTGATTATTTTTGAGTATATTGTGACAGCAGTTCAGTTTAATGCTTCTAAAGAATCGGCTGATTCAGCAGATGCTCAAGTAAGTGCATTTTTAAACCACTGTTGGGAGGGAACTTCAAATTTCAAAATTACCAAGTTTTTAGAAAAATAATTTTTCACCACAACATGTGATTGAGGAAATAACGTAACGGTTTGAAGCCTGTTGGTTCCTGATAATTAGTTGGTAACAGACTCAACATTGCTTTCTCTAGGGTTTGCAAAGCTACATCTACTTCTTGTCGTTTTGGCCTGGTTGTTGAGGCAAATTGTAACGGTTCACCGACTCTTATAGTTAATTTTTTTCTCAAATAAAGGTCATGAGTTCCAATGAGTGCAATGGGAATGATTGGTACGCCAGCACGCAAGGCATAAATTATAGTTCCACGCTTGAGCGGTAGATGCAACTGAGCCTCAGCTGTTCCCAATCGTCCTTCGGGAAACAGAATCATCCCATCGCCACGAGCCAAAATTGATAAGATAATGCGGTCTATCTGTCGCAATGTCTGTATATCTTCACCTGTGGCTACTGTCTGTTCGATCGCTGCGGCTAGGTCGATTAAATCTTCCCTTCCTGCTTTAGCCGCTTTCATCACAGCGACTTCTTCTTTCCACACCCTTTTTAAAGGAATTACACCTCCAGCAAAACCCAGGATGAAGCGTTTCCACCACTTATTATAAAGAGTACGAGCATCGCCCAGAATATAGTAATAGGGTTGGGTGGGAAGTTCGGCTAACAAGAGTAATGGATCGATATGGTGGAGATGGTTAACTGCTAAAATTGCTGATTGTTGAGGTATCCTTTCAGGGTGTTCGATTTGTACTTGGAAAAGGATATGAATAAGCGATCGCATGACAAAACGACGCAACCAAGGATTAGCTCTAGGTTCGCAATCGTCTTGATTTGTAGCTTCAAGACAATTGAGAGTTTCCTCAACGATTTGGCGAACGGCGCGATCGCCAGCTGCGGCTACACCTTCTTTTACCCGCTCAATGCTAGCATCACTCAGAGGCGGTAAAGTTTCTGATTGCGTCTTATTTTCTTGCTGATGACTCGATGTCAAAAGATTTTCGATTTGAAATTTTGGATTTTGCATTGACCGCACCGATAAACGTATGGCGGCTTTGTCTGCATTCATCCTAGCAGAATCTCTCAAAAATCAAGCTCGTGTCGTCTTATTTCGTAAGTTCCGTTGAAAAAAGTAATTCTTCCTAAAGGCAGAAGCGATTTTCTTGAGAATATACCTTGATAAGCTAGTAGCTAATTGGGAACAAGCGTAACAAATTAGTCTGATGAGCCACTATAAAGCAGATACATTTGAAGGTGCCGGGAAGCTAAAACTGTATTACCAAAGCTGGTATCCAGAACAAAAGGTGAAGGCGATATTAGCGATCGTACATGGATTGGGAGCGCACAGCGATCGCTACGATAACCTAGTTCAACATTTCATACACAAACAATATGCTGTCTACGGTTTTGATTTGCGCGGTCATGGACGTTCGCCTGGTCAGCGAGGCTACATTAATCGTTGGAGTGAGTTTCGCGAAGACTTGCGAGCCTTTTTAGAATTAATTAAAACCCAACACCCAGGAAAACCGATTTTTCTTTTAGGTCATAGCTTAGGCTCAGTAATTGTCTTGGATTATGCTCTGCGTTATCCCCAACAAGCATCTGCATTACAAGGTGTAATTACCTTAGCACCAGCTTTAGGAAAAGTTGGAGTTTCAAAAACGCGGTTAATTATAGGAAAACTGCTCTCACGAATTTGGCCGCGTTTTAGCTTAAATACCGGACTCGATCTTTCTGGTGGTTCGCGAGATGAGAAAATTTTAGCTGCTTATGCCCAAGATCCTTTGCGCCATACTAGAGGTAGTGCGCGTCTAGCTACAGAATTCTTTGCTACCGTTGATTGGGTTAATGCCCATGCTGCTGATTGGCAATTACCATTGTTAATTCTTCACGGTGGAGCAGATAGAGTAACTCTACCTGAGGGAGGGAAAATTTTTTTAGAGCGGGTGAGTTGCTCAGATAAACTAAGAATCGAGTATCCAGGTGCTTATCACGAGCTTCAAAGTGACCTGAATTATCAAGAGGTGCTGGCTGATTTAGAAAATTGGTTGGAGCGACATTTACCATGCGAGACAGCACTGGGGGGAGAAAGTGCTAAGCTAGAGTTTCCTAGTTCTTATGAGGATGTTTGAAAAGTTTTGGGCGAATATAATTCGCTACTACACAGGCTAAGTCCGCCTCCCTTGTCCTAACAGAAAATCAGGGTTTTCAAACCCAGGTCGGTGGGTTTTGCCTGTGTAGCCGCACCTGTGCCAAGGCGAGTAATAAATTAGACTTTTCAAACAACCTCTTAGTACAACATTTCATTAATTCATATCATTAATTCATAGCGAATTCTCTGCGTCCCTTTGCGCTTAACTCTGCGCTCCTTTGCGTTTAAATGTTATTTACATTATCTGAAAAATATGTAGCTGAGGATTGAGAGTTTTTCACAGCCAAGATAGGTTCTCCCTTTACTCCTCCACGGGTAAGAGTACAAATTTTATAAAAGTTTTCACACTCAAAGATTGCCAAAACTAGTTCTTTTCCTGTTTGGTAAGAGGATGGTAAAGATTTACCTACCTCGCATTTCATCTCAGTTTCATTGTCACACCACTGTAATTTCCAAATACGCTTTTCGGTGATTGGTGCTTCGAGAGACTGAGCCAGAGCGTTATACACCTGCTCAGCTTTCACATCATCTTTCGCTGCTGGAACAAAAAACTTCATAGGCTTTGCTTACAAATAACGTGGGTTTCATTAGCACCAGCGTAACGCACTATTTATTTTAAGAGTCTAGTGTGTGTATGTCGTCAATGAGAAACTATTTTGTCTACCCTGCTGCAAACTCAGTGAACTTCCGTTTGTAGGGAGCGTGAAAACCTAAAACAATATCTAGCTACATAAAAATCACTAATTTCCGATATTTAAAATTTATTTGCCAATACAAAATTTACTAAAAATTCTGTCTAAAACTGATTCTGTGACTTCTTCTCCAGTAATTTCTCCCAGTGCTTGAATTGCGCCTCGTAAGTCAATTGTCCAAAAATCAAGAGGTAATTGCTGCTCAATTGTTGCTCGTACTTGTTCCAAGGAAATTTTAGCTTGAGTTAAAGCTGCTGCTTGCCTTTGGTTAATGGCTAAATCCATATCAGCAGCTTGGACTTTTCCTGCTTTAACTATCTCTAAAATTGCTGTTTCTAAAGTATCAATTCCTTGATTTTGGGCAGCAGATGTGAAAATTTGATATTTGAGATTTGAAATTTGAGATTGAAGATTTTGCCTTTGGTTTTCCTCTACTAAGTCAATTTTATTAAATACTAGAATTAAAGGACGGTGCTGCACTTGTTCGTAAATTTCTTCATCGCCTTGAGTCCAACCTGCTGAAGCATCAATGGTCAATAGAACTAAATCAGCTGCATTTGCCGCACGGCGCGATCGCTCGACGCCAATTTTTTCTACTTGGTCTGTTGTTTCCCTAATTCCCGCAGTATCTAGCACCTGCACGGGAATTCCCCCTACAACTAACTGGGATTCCACCACGTCGCGGGTTGTACCGGGTAAATCTGTGACAATGGCGCGATCGCTCTGGCTCCAAGCATTTAATAAACTCGATTTACCAACATTCGGACGCCCGACAATTGCCACTTTTAACCCAGTGCGTAACAACTCACCTTTGTCTTTGGTCGCCAACAACCTAGAAATTTCTACGGCAATTTTCTCAATTTCTGATATTATTGCTTCATCATCCAGCGGAGGAAGATCTTCCTCAAAATCGATTCGAGCTTCGATTTCTGCCAAAATATCCAAACAGTTAGCGCGTAACTGCCGGATGGGATGAGCCAATTTTCCTTGTAAACCAGCTAAAGCAGTTTGGGCTGCTTGGGGCGATTTAGCTCCCACCAAATCGGCAATGCCTTCGGCTTGAGTCAAATCCAATCGCCCGTTCAAAAAAGCCCGGAGGGTAAATTCTCCCGGTTGAGCTAATCTTGCACCATTTTCCAAACACAGTTGTAACACCTGCTGCACTGCCATAATTCCTCCGTGGCAATGGAATTCCACCACATCTTCACGGGTGTAAGAACGGGGTGCTTTCATGATTAGCAACAAAGCTTCATCTACCAATTGTTGCGTCTGGGGATGGCGGATGTAACCGTAGAGAATCCGGTGAGTTTGCCAAACTTGTCGCCCTGGTGTGTGAAACAAAGTTTCGGCGATGGACATTGCTCGATCGCCGGATACCCGCACAATGCCAACACTACCCTGTTGGGGGACAACAGCAGTGGCGATCGCGGCTATAGTTCCAGTAGTGGCAAAGAGTTCGGACATCAGTGTTTTTTATGAAAGTGAGGAGTGATGAGTTAGGAGTAAAAATCATAACTCCTAACTCATAACTTCTTAAATGGTAAGTATTTAGACCGTTGGGATGGCAACAAGCAAGGTAAAATTTATCTAAAAGGTAATGTTTGAGGTTAAAGAAGTTAAGAGTTGAAATTATAACTCATAACTTTAAAACAGAGGAATTCACTATGGAGCAAAAAATTAACTGCGCTGTAGCTTGTGTCAACGGCTGCGTTTTAGGGGATAAATGCCCCAACATAGAATTTAGAGAAGCAGCTGCCAAATTTGTTGAAGATACTTCTTTAGACAAAATGTTGGAAATGGCTGAAGAACGTCTGCGAAAAAAAATGACGGAACCGCCAAAATGGGTTTTTCCTGAAGATCCGTAAGATTAAGTCAATCAATTTTGGATTTTGGATTTTGGACTTCGGCTACGCTCAGTCGAACGATTTTGGATTGGAACAGATTCCTCTAAGGATTGAGGATTTTAAATTTTGGATGCAAATATTTGTTCGGCGCACTAAGGGCAAAGCATGTACCAAAATAAATTTTAATCTATAATCTAAAATCTAAAATCTAAAATTGCCACAGTTAAATAGTATCTGGATCTATATTGAATTCTCGCAGTTTTGCAGCCAAGCGATCGCTGCGTTGCTTCTGTTGTTTTGACTGGGCTGCTACTTCTTCTAATGTTGGAAAAGGATAGGCTTAATTGGGAAGACAGCTTGATAAAATCTATTAAACTATGAGCAAACGAATATCTTTAATTATTGCGATCGCCACTCTGTTAGCTTTAGGATTACTAACGTTACTATCTTTAATCAGTTACATTGCTTGGTCTTATCCACTAGAATTAATTACTCATTTTCGCATCCAGTATTTTATTTTATCATTAATAGCTAGTAGTATTTTATTGTTTTTTTGGAAAAGCCGCCATCTCAAAAATAAAGTAATAATTATTATAGCTTTATTTCTAGTTGGTTTGAACGCTATTGAGATTATTCCTTGGTATCTTCCTCATTCCCAACAGTTGGTTAATAATCCAGCCAAGCAAATAAGAATTTTATCTTTTAACACTAATATTCAAAATCAGAATAATCGAGAAGTTATTAATGTAGTCCAAAAAAATAGACCAGATATCGCTGTATTTATTGAAGTTGATAAAAATGCAGTGGAAAATTTAAAAAATGGGTTAAAAAATACTTTACCTTATACTTTTAGAAGTCCCGGTGGCGGTCTTGCTATTCTCAGCAGTTTCCCAATTCAAGATGCCAAGGGTGATAACTTTAATGGACAAGGAGGTCATAACCTCATAGCAACTTTAGAAGTAGATAAAAAGTTGATTAAGCTAATTGGAACTCATCCTATAGTACCGATAACGAGAGGAAATTTTCACAGGCGTAATCGTCAGCTAGCAGCATTAACTAATTATATTAGAGAATTAAATCAGCCATTGATTTTAGTGGGAGATTTTAACCTCACACCCTGGTCACCTTATTATCGCCAGTTTATCAACAAAACAAAATTGCACAATACTCGCTTAGGGTTTGGTATTTTACCAACTTGGCCGCGACCAGCCAGCCATGTGCATCTACCACAGTGGCTAATTCCATTGATAAATATTCCTATTGACCACTGTTTTGTGAGCAAACATTTTAGTGTTGCTGGAATTTATGCAGGAGCAAATGCTAATTCTGACCATGCACCGCTCATCACTGATTTAGTATTACGATAGAAGTTTAAAAACTGATTCTAAATATCCAACCCAAGCACCGTTAACTCCGGTGGATGTTCAACATTAAACTGATAATATATCTCTTGTCGTTCTTGCGGTGCAAGAGTTAATTGCCATTCTAAAATACCCATTTCCCCAAGTTGAATTTGCGGATTACTACGAATTAAACGCACTTTAATTTGTTCGTTACGGCTAACAGGCAATTGTTCAGTTACTTTCAATTTTACTTGTTGTTCCAGTAAGTTAGTAATTATCAACCGATAACTATAAGTAATTCGGCGCTGGTTGCTAATTAATCTTTTATCTACCAGACGTTCAACTAAATCGCGTTCAATTTTTAAACCTTCATCAATCCCTAAATTGAGTTTAAATTCTTGACCTGGTGCAATATTTTCTAACCCAGTAGCACCAATAAAAACATTATTGCGGAAAATATTCGCTTTGCCTGGTAACAAAGTTGCACCGTTGGGACTATTTTTCACATTCCCTTGCAGATAAGCAAAACTTACCAAGCGCGGCATTGCCACATAATCAAACTTACAAGGATAATCATCATTAAAAATTGTTGTTTTATGTGGTGCGCCATCACTAGGAATGTTACCGCCACCATTTAATTTAAAGGTAACTACACTTCCTTCTTTCGATACTTGTGCTGCAATAATTTCCGCTGGGATGGAACTATCCTGTGCAACTTCGTCTTCTTCTTGCGAATTTTCCTCACCAGCAGGAGCGGCAGCTTGAAGTGCTATTGTCGGTAAGGATGGGCGAGTTCCCCTTTGTCTAAATAATCGTGGACTAGGGCTATCAATATACCAAGGATCGAGTTTGGGTGGGAGCGTACCTAATCCCGGTTTTGCAGTAGAAAGGGTGAGACTTGCACCAATCCAATCTTCGCCACTGCTTTGAGTAATTTCTGCCAGGTAACTCAAATGTACGATATCGCTGGTGGTGCTAAAGCGCAAGTCATATAGCGGAGTCCAACTGGCGCGATTCACCAAGTATGATACTTCTAGTTCAAATTCGCCTTCACCAGCAGCTTCAACTCCTACAACTAAGCTCAAACTTTCTTTGGGGTGCGGTGTTTGGATTTTTTGCAGTGAGATGTGGAGTGCTTGCAGTTGTTTGTCTAATTCCTGCTGTTGAGCTTTGCATTCTCCAGATGCGATCGCATATTCACTATACTGGCTTCCAAGAAAGTTGAGAAAGTCTAAAGTTTCGCTAAGACTCAAATTTTTTCGAGACAAACTCTGGGAAAAAGGTTCTTCTGTTTTTTCACGTAAGCCTTCGATAAAACTAGATTGCAATGCTAAAGCATCGATTTGGGCTTGCAAATGGCGTTTTTCTGCTTCTAATTGCTGAATTTGCCTGGTCAAATGTGCTACACGTTCTGCCACAGGTTCAGTAGTATAAATGCGATCGCTACTTACTCCCTGCAACCGTACTCCCACCGTACCCGTACCGCTAACCCTCACAGACTCAGTTTCTAGAGTAACTGGCACTGAGGTAATTACTAATTCCCGTTCAATTCCTGTTAAAGAAACTACACCTCGCCGTGTAACCAATGCTCTATCAGCGTAGACTGTGACAGCTACAATCTCGCTTTCTACTGTTTTGCGCCAAGACTGTATTTCCGGGTTAACCACCGTGAGTTTTCCCCCATTTTAATGGTTCTGCTGGTTAATTTTTAATGTTTGCTGGTCTAGCCGTCAACCCCTTTCAGGAATTCAAAATCAAAAATCTGATAATAGGGCATGGGGCATTGGGCATTAGGCATTGGAATTAGTCTTTGAGGGAGATGAACAAGTCCCTAATGTCCTATGCCCTATACCTCATACCCAATGACGCCAGTAGCCACCCTGCGGGAAGCCGCAAAGCGTCTACAAGTCGGGAAACCCGCCCACGGCACTGGCTCCCCAATGCCCAATCAACATTTATCTATGAGTTGCTTCAACCGCACTATAACTATAAGTAGCGTTTTGCTCTACGATGTCTTTTGCCGCAGCCAGCAGATAATCATAATAAGCACGAGCGACAATAGATAGCTGTTTACCAGATGGGTAAACCATGTACCAATTTCGGTGAATCGGGAAGTGTTGGACATCTAAAATGCTGAACTGTGAGGAGTCCAACAGTAAAGTATGACGAGATAAAACAGAAATTCCTAAACCACCAACGATCGCTTGTTTAATTGCTTCGTTACTTCCTAATTCCAGCTTAACTCTTACCTTCACCCCTTGTTCGTCAAATAAGCTTTGCACAGCACGACGAGTTCCTGAACCTGGTTCCCGCATAATAAAAGGTTCTTCAGCTAGGCGCTCTATCGGAATATTTTTTTCCTGAGATAAAGGATGATTAAGTGGTGCAAAGACTATTAAAGGGTTTTCTAAAAATGGTTGGCAAGTTATATCCATATTCTCTGGGATTTGACTCATAATATATAAGTCATCCAGATTCTGAGACATCCGTTCTAAAATTTGTTCGTGATTCGTGACTTGTAACGAGATATCAATACCTGGATAAAGTTCGCAAAACTTCCCTAACAAACGTGGTATAAAATATTTCGCTGTTGTAATCACTGCCAACTTTAGTTGTCCTTGTTTTAGCCCTTTTAAATCTGCCACCTTCATTTCAAACTGGGCTATATTATCAAAAATTTGCCGACAAGTAGCAAATAATTCCCTTCCTGCCTCTGTCAAATACAGCCGTTTTCCCACCTGCTCAAATAATGGCAACCCTACCGATTTTGTCAGTTGCTTAATCTGCATGGAAACGGTAGGTTGAGTGAGAAATAATTCCTCAGCAGCACGAGTAAAGCTACTGTGCCGTGCCGCTGCCTCGAAGACTTTTAACTGGTGCAGCGTCGCTTGATTCAAGGGTAGTTCTCCTGTAAATAGCGATTCATAGATATATTTCTAGTATTACTGAACAGTTGCCAATGATATAGCGATGGTTATAGAAGGTCACGAGTTTTAATATTATAGATAAAACTCTATTATCGCTATTAAAAGAAAAATATTTGACTTATGGATTTAAGAAGCTATTATCAGAACAAATAAGAAAAGCGTAAGATGCCTTCTAGCTGACGGTGAATGTTGAATAATGAATGTGGATTTCCACAATTCATAATTCATCATTCATCATTCCATATTTCTTCTGCAACTTTTGTGGGTAGCTTAGTTAAATCTGGTAATCTTAACACTTCGATTTCGGCAACTTGCTCTTTCTCTTTAATATTCACTGGCAAGTTTAACGGTTGGCTTTGTTCTATCCAGCAGCTTGCTAATGGCAAAGTTTGTTCCATTTCGTCTAAGGGTCGGGGAATCACCATCACTGCATTTAATTCCCCAATGCGTTCTGCCTCATACATTCCTGCTTCCACGGCTACGGCAACATTGGCTACGGAACCACGAATAATCGCTGTACACAAACCGGCACCAATTTTTTCATAAGCTGCCAGATGGACATCAGCAGCTTTGAGCATGGCATCACACGCGCCTACCATCGCGGGAAATCCTCGCGTTTCTACCAAACCAATCGCTTGATTGCTCAAACGGCTGTGACTGCCTTCCTCCATCAATTTAGTGAAACGAGCTGTGATGGGAAGCACTATATCTAAGTTGGGATAGGGTCGCGGAATTACCAAGCTAGAAACCAACTGACCAAATTGTTCGGCAGTTTGTACGCCTGATTCCACAGCCAGACGCACATCCGCAATTCCACCCCGGACGATGGCAGTACAATGACCGCTACCAATCTTTTCATAGCCAACGAGGTGAACTCCAGCAGATTTGAGCATCATGTCCGCCGTCCCAACGATCGCCGGGAAACTGAGGGTAGAAACTAAGCCCAAGGCAGTATCCTTGAGGTCGTCGAAATGACCTGATGAATGCATAGAACTCATAGACCGTTGATTAAATGTTTCCATGTGAATTTTCCAAAATACGGAAAAAGCTGACAACTTACAATTAACACTTACTCGGACTAATCGTCAGAGTTTGGGTTGCTCAAGGATTGTCTATGGGGAAACAAAGTGGTCAACAGTCTGTTTATGCTGCCTTGCCCATAAATTTGAGTCCCGAAGCTATTGGGAGATTCTGTAGGTGGCTCACTGGGGTCTTCTTGGACGGCTGGTTCCAAATTAGGTTCAGCCTCATTAACAGGCTTAGGCGGTGGAGGAGACTGGCTTTCACTAGTAGCGGGAGATTTAAAGAAAGAAAGCGATCGCCCTTTTAACTCCACAAAAGCTGAAGCGGAAAAGTTAGTTGAGGAAATTAACTTTTCTTCACTTTCCCCTGAACCATTATTGTTTTCTGCACTTGTGGCAGGTGGGTTATCTGGGGATGAACTGAGTTGCTTTGTTTGACTAATTTGCCGACTGGTGTCTCCCAGAATCGAACCAGGTGGAATTACTTGTCCGGGTTCAACTGAAGTATTGAAAACTGTTGTTGCTGAACCAATGCAAGCATTTGCTCCAATTTTGCCCTTGCCAACCATCAAAAACCCGGCTCCCAGGTTTGCACCTGCTTCTACCTCTAGGGTTCCTTCATGGACTTGGAGAATCGATCCCATGCCAATACATACCCCTGGGCCAATGATGATTTTGCTGTTTGCAGCTGCTTGGAGTATTACCCCAGGTGCGAGTACCGCGCTTGGATGAACAGTCACCTCACCACTAATGTAAGAATCAAAGTTATTGCTGAGGCGCAGTGGCGGCACAGACATGGAAATTTTAACCTCAGAAGCCAGAAGAAATTAGGGAGTTAGGAGTTAGCAGCCAAGAGTGAGGAGTTAGTTAAAAGTGAGCAGTTATAAATTTTAAGTTTAGAGTTATGAATTAACAATCTTTTTCAACTCCCAACTCCCAACTCCCAACTCCTAACTCCTAACTCCTAACTTCTAACTCCTAACTCCTAACTTCTACGGACGTTGAATTATTGTTTCTAATACTCGACGCTTGGCTTTGGGGTCAATACCAATCAAGCGTACATATTCTCCTTCATATTCGGCGAGTTGCGCTTCTACAGATGCGATCGCTTCTCTTTCTGAAGAGGCTTGAATTTGACCTGTACTAGTCCAAGAACCTGTACGGAAACGTCTTTGGTCTACGTGTTCGACGCTAATTTTATATCCCCCAGCCAACAGTTGTTTTAGCTGGTCTACTACTTCGGAATTTAAACGAGTACTGGTAGCTGTTGCCTTCGCCGAAGACCCGCTGCTGCTAGAAAATGATGATTTCTGA
The DNA here is from genome assembly GCF_014698835.1 of Nostoc paludosum FACHB-159. Taxonomy (GTDB): domain Bacteria; phylum Cyanobacteriota; class Cyanobacteriia; order Cyanobacteriales; family Nostocaceae; genus Nostoc; species Nostoc paludosum. The sequence goes on from NZ_JACJTU010000017.1 coordinate 109,693, forward strand.
CTACCACTACTAGCACTACTAGAGGAAGCTACTTGACCATTTGGACGTTGAATTATACTTTCTAGCACGCGCCGCTTGGCTTTGGTATCGATACCAATTAAACGCACATATTCCCCTTGATGGTTGTCTATACACTCTTCTACAGCCGAAATCACTGCATTTGCCGAAGTTGCTTCAATTGGCTTGCAGCTACTCCAGGAACCAGTCCGGAAGCGGCGCTCATCTACGTGTTCAGTGCCAATTTTATAACCACCAGCCAAAAGTTGCCGGATTTGATCTACAGTTTCATTGTTAATTTTGCCACCGCCAGAGCCGTTACTACTATGACCATTATTGCTGCTGTAGCTGCCATTGCTAGAACTAGCAGGAGCTTTAAAGGTGGTGGCAGGTTTGGCTTCACCATCAGGACGTTGAATGATGGTTTCTAACACCCGGCGTCTACCTTTGTCAATGCCAAACAGGCGGACGTATTCGCCACTGTGGTCTCTCAGACAGCTTTCTAAAGAAGCGATCGCTTCACCTAAAGATTTTGGTTCGATTGGCTGGCAGCTAGTCCAAGAACCTGTGCGGAACCGTCTTTGGTCTACATGTTCTGTGCCAATCTTATACCCTTGCTGTAATAAATAGCGCAACTGCTCTATTGTTTGGGCACCCAAGCTATTACTCGCCACGTCATTACTCCTTTCCAACTCTAAAACTGTAATACCATTACCTGTATAAGATTTAGCAATTTCATCCCGAATCGGCGCAATACATTTTATATCCTCAGCACAGAGATAACCAGCTCGTAGTGCCTGATTAATCCCAACCACATGATGAGCGAATTCCTTATCCCGATCTTGCACGTCTGGCAAGCGGTCAGCTTGCTGCTGGGTGGTAATTATTGCTCCTGAAGGTATATACTTACCCGGTGGAATTTCTACATCTTGAATTAAAGCGTGCATCATCACGATGCAACCTGCACCTACCCTGGCATTAAACACCGTGGAGCGAAAGCCAATGAAGGAATTGTCTCCAACATAAGCTGGCCCATGAATTAGAGCCATGTGGGTAATGCAAGCATTTTTGCCTATCCACACCGAGTATTTGTCTTGGTCGTCGCCAACTACTCGACCTTGCTCCAACCCATGAATTACAACGCCATCTTGGATATTAGTGTTTTCACCAAGATAAAAAGGTGTGCCTTCATCCGCTCTAATCGTAGTCCCCGGAGCAACGATTACATTTGCACCTATGCGTACATCTCCAATTAAGTTGGAAAATTTGTGTACAAAGGCAGTTTCATGGATGTCAGGTTCGGCTAAATTCCTTGACCACGGGGTTGGGGGTGCCGCCGTGCTGCGGACTACCATCGCGAGATTCCTCCTGAATTAAGTTATGAGTTATGAGTTATGAGTTATGAGTTATGAGTTATGAGTTATGAGTTATGAGTTATGAGTTATGAGTTATGAGTTATGAGTTTTAACTCTTTACCCCTAACTTCTCACTCTTAACTTGTCACTCTTAACTTCTCGCTCCTAACTTCTCACTCCTCACTCCTAACTTCTCTAAGCGTTGACTATCTATATTGATCTTTTTTGCTGTAGATTAGGCGATCTGCAACGTGAATGGTGTCTATAATCGCCACCACTGCTGCATCTAATGGACGCTTTTCATTGCCATCAACTTGACGAGCGGCACTGCCACGACTGACAAGCACCCACTCATCTACTCCTGCCCCTACAATATCTGCTGCTACTTCATACTGTGGCAAGATGTTTCCGTTTTCATCCACCAATTGTAACAACAGTAGTTTTACACCTCTAAGACTTGGGTCTTTTTGGGTGCTAACTACTGTGCCGCGAACTTTGGCAACTTGCATTACAAATTATGGTCTTCTACCAAAAGGACGAATTGCATTCACATTTTCCCGGAATTGCTCTACGTCTTCTGTATAACGAATTGGCAGGACGTATTCTAAGTTTTCGTGAGGACGAGCAATGATGTGAGTAGACAGTACTTGTCCGCCGTTGACTCGCTTGACAGATTCAACTCCTGCGGCTACAGAAGCTTGAACTTCCGATACGTCTCCCCGCACAATTACCGTTACCCGACCACTACCGATTTTTTCGTAACCCACCAGAGTGACGCGGGCTGCTTTCACCATCGCATCAGCAGCTTCCACTACCGCTGGAAAGCCTAGCGTTTCAACCATTCCTACTGCGATCGACATTAGTTTTAATCCCTATTTAAAGATTTAAAGTTTTAGCCTTGGACACAAACAATGCTCAAAAAACAACAAAAGCGTTAATTTCTTTGTTTAAACGGCTTTTAGGTACGGAACTGTTCCACAGCTTCTGTGTAACGTATCGGCAAGACATACTCTAGGTTTTCGTGAGGACGAGCAATAATGTGTGTGGATAACACTTCACCACCATTAACTCTTCTGGCCGCTTCCACGCCAGCAGCTACGGAAGCTTGGACTTCCGATACATCTCCCCGAACTATCACGGTGACGCGAGCGCTACCAATTTTTTCATATCCTACTAAGGTGACACGGGCGGCTTTCACCATCGCATCAGCAGCTTCCACGACTGCTGGAAAGCCCTTCGTTTCAATCATTCCAACTGCAATTGGCATCGCAGAACTCCTACAAAATTAATCCAATCGGTACTGTTATTTGAAATTTTTGACGGGGAGAGCTTGATCTTAGAGCTAAGAAAACACTTCCAAATTAAGCATAGGAAAGCTTGGCGTCCCTGGCAATATAAATCACTATAATAGTTTATGATAAAAAAGTTTTAAAAAACTTAACAAAAATTTATCTGTGTCCACGAGCAATTAAAGTGAACTGATTCCTAGAGCAGACACTTATGCTTTATAATTTCTTTATTACATATACAAAATGAGATTCATAGCCAAGGCTAATCTCATGTGGGAAAGGAAGAGCAGTCGCTGTATGTTTTGCTGTCTCTATCTTTCCTCGATTTTTGCTACATCTACAATGACTAAGTAAAAAACATATAATTTTTTCAAATATATCGTATAAATTACTTTGGTTAAAGTAGAAATACAAATGTAAAAAGGTCGATGATGTTAAGGCAAGTAAATGCTTTTGCTTATATTAAGTTATATGTTACTGAACTTTAATAAGGTAAAATTAAGCAAAAATACCCCGAAGTTTTAGTTTAAACAATAGTAAACAAACATAGAGGTTTTGGCAAATTAATTTAATTAAATTAAATAGTTGTCCGAAAGCTTTTTTAAAATTAAGGCTGAATCGTCAAGGGAAATTTAAATGAGTGAATTTTTATTTTTAACGAGTTGGTTTGTGCCTTTGTATAGCTTATTCGGCGCAATTTTGACCTTGCCGTGGGGATTGGGAATAATTCAGCGGACAGGGCCAAGACCTGCGGCATACTTCAACTTGTTGACGACCTTTTTGGCTTTTGTGCATAGCTTGTTTGTATTTAAAGATATTTGGGATAGAGAACCACAAAATTTGCTGGTTAGCTGGTTCAAAGCTGCCGATTTAGATTTATCCTTTGCCTTGGAACTCTCACCAGTGAGTATCGGGGCAACAGTTTTAATTACAGGCATAAGCTTACTGGCACAAGTTTACGCCTTGGGTTATATGGAAAAAGACTGGTCGTTAGCACGTTTTTTTGCGCTGCTGGGATTTTTTGAAGCAGCGCTGAGTGCTTTAGCAATCAGTGATTCTTTATTTTTCAGCTATTGTCTTTTGGAAGTTCTGACACTTTCAACTTATTTGCTGGTGGGGTTCTGGTATGCTCAACCCTTAGTAGTGACAGCAGCGCGAGACGCGTTTTTAACTAAACGGGTGGGAGACTTGTTACTGCTGATGGCTGTTGTCACTCTTTCCACCTTAGCTGGCAGTTTGAACTTTTCCGATTTATATGAGTGGGCACAAACAGCTAATTTAAGCCCAATGGCATCAACATTATTGGGATTGGCGTTAATAGCTGGGCCTGCTGGGAAATGCGCCCAGTTTCCACTGCACCTGTGGTTAGATGAGGCAATGGAAGGGCCGAACCCGGCTTCGGTAATGCGAAATTCCTTGGTGGTAGCTGGTGGTGCTTACTTACTATTTAAGCTGCAACCATTGTTAGCACTGTCGCCAGTTGCCTTGAATGCTTTGGTAATCATGGGCACGGTAACGGCCATTGGTGCAACATTAGTATCCATCGCTCAAATAGACATTAAGCGAGCCTTATCTCACTCTACTAGTGCATACATGGGGTTAGCGTTTTTGGCAGTTGGCTTGCAACAAGGTGGTGTAGCCTTGATGTTGCTGTTAACCCATGCGATCGCCAAAGCATTATTATTTATGAGTTCTGGTTCAGTGATCTTAACTACCCAAAGTCAAGACTTGACAGAAATGGGCGGTTTATGGTCAAGGATGCCAGCCACCACCACGGCCTACATCGTCGGTTCCGCAGGAATGGTGACACTCCTACCACTGGGAAGCTTCTGGGCAATGTTAGCATGGGCTGACGGTTTTGTCAGTATTAGCCCTTGGGTAATTGGAGTTTTATTACTAGTCAATGGCTTGACAGCATTAAACTTGACCAGAGTATTTAGATTAGTCTTTTGGGGTAAACCGCAACAAAAGACCCGGCGTACTCCAGAAGTTGGCTGGTCGATGGCATTGCCAATGGTGACTTTAACAATATTGACTTTGCTTCTACCCCTGATGTTACAGCAGTGGTATTTGCTACCTGATTGGGAAAGTATCAATTGGTATGTAGCATTAGCGTTGTTTGCTTCTACAGTAATAGGAGTAGTTGTAGGGTCTACAATTTATCTCCACAAAGCCTGGTCAAGATCGAGAATCCTGGCATGGAGATTTTTCCAAGATTTGTTGGGTTATGACTTTTACATCGATCGCATTTATCGAGTCACCGTCGTGAGTGCAGTAGCACTGCTATCTAAGATTTCTGCTTGGAGCGATCGCTATTTGGTTGACGGTATAGTGAATTTAGTTGGGTTTGCCACGATTCTTAGCGGACAAAGTTTAAAATACAGCATTTCCGGGCAATCCCAAGGTTATATGTTGACCATCCTAGCAGTCGTTAGCATCCTGGGCTTTTTCATCAGTTGGTCATTGGGTTTATTAGATAAATTGCCCTTTTAAGAGTGCTAAGTACAGACGCGATTCATCGCGTCTGTACAAGAGTTAGGAGTTATTCTCCCTCATCCCCCCATCCCTTTACCTGAAGTGTATGCTTAGTGCTTTAATTCTAGTGCCCTTGATTGGCGCAGCTTTAATTGGTTTCTGGCCCTCTAGCATTAGTGGGAAATTTGCCCGTGGGGTAGCTTTGGTATTTGCGATTATTGTTTTCTTTTTGACAGTTGTACTAACAATTCAGTTCCGCCCTGGAGAAGTCACTCAACAGTTTGCCGAGTCTGTTCCTTGGGTAGATGTCTTAGGCTTGAACTATAACCTGGGAGTAGATGGTTTATCTTTACCATTGCTGGTTTTAAATGGACTTTTGACTTGCATTGCCATCTATAGTAGCGATGAATCCCTTGGGCGTCCTAAATTGTATTACTCTTTGATACTACTGTTAAGCGTCGGGGTAACTGGAGCTTTCTTAGCACAGGATCTACTGCTATTTTTCCTGTTTTACGAATTGGAGTTGATTCCCCTGTATCTGTTGATAGCGATTTGGGGTGGTGCAAAACGGGGTTATGCTGCAACCAAATTTCTCATTTATACTGCCGTTTCCGGAGTCCTGATTTTAGCAAGTTTCCTGGGCATGGTTTGGCTAAGTGGTTCCTCTAGTTTTGCACTAGCAACCTTGAACGCCAAGACTCTGCCTTTGGCAACACAACTTTTACTGCTAGTGGGAATTTTGGTAGGTTTCGGAATTAAAATTCCCTTAGTTCCCTTCCATACTTGGTTGCCAGATGCTCACGTTGAAGCTTCCACACCGATTTCCGTACTGTTGGCTGGGGTACTGTTAAAGTTGGGAACTTACGGCTTACTCCGATTTGGTATGAACTTGTTACCGGAAGCTTGGAATTATGTGGCTCCTTGGTTAGCAATTTGGGCAGCAGTAAGTGTATTGTATGGTTCATCCTGTGCGATCGCCCAAACAGATATGAAAAAAATGGTGGCGTACAGTTCCATTGGACACATGGGTTACGTCCTGATAGCGGCGGCGGCCGCTACACCTTTAAGTGTGTTGGGTGCTGTCATGCAAATGATTAGCCACGGCTTGATTTCTGCAATGCTATTTTTGCTGGTGGGCGTTGTGTATAAAAAAGCCGGTAGCCGGGATTTAGAAATCATCAGAGGACTCCTCAACCCAGAACGCGGTATGCCGGTAATCGGTAGCTTGATGATTGTGGGAGTCATGGCCAGCGCAGGTATACCCGGAATGTTAGGATTTATTTCCGAATTCATCGTTTATCGGGGTAGTTTTGCAGTTTTTCCAGTACAAACACTGCTGTGTATGATTGGTACGGGGTTAACAGCAGTTTACTTTCTGTTACTTATGAACCGCGCCTTCTTTGGACGCTTATCTGCACCTGTTGTCAACTTACCACGTGTGTATTGGAGCGATCGCCTTCCAGCTGCAATTTTAGCCTTGCTAATTGTGATTTTTGGCATCCAACCGTCTTGGTTAGCACGCTGGACTGAACCAACAATTACAGCAATGATCGATACTCAAAACGTAGTAGCAGTGTCTTTAGATAAGAGAATGGAGAATGGGAAGTAGGGAGTTGGGAGACGGGGAGATAGGGAGAGTGGGAGAGTGAAGAGGACAAGGGGACAAGGAGAATAATTCATAACCAATACCCAATGCCCCAACCCCTATACTTTATGGAGAACTAGCAATGGTAACTATTAGAAATAAATTTACTAACGAACCTTTACCTGAGTTTATTGAACGCCTCCAAAAAGGAGAGGCATTACTCACCGATAGTCCAGAAAATGTGGTGGAAGTAGTTGGTATTCTCAAAAGCTACGGCGTAGTTTTAGATGCCTATTCAATAAATCTGAATTACATTGCTGAGCATCAGTTTTTAGTATTTTTCCCATTTTTTAAATACTTTAATGGAGAAATATCTTTTCAGAAATTACTTCGTCACTGGTGGCACGATCGCATTAATTTTGAATATGCCGAGTATTGCATGAAAGCCATGATGTGGCACGGTGGCGGTGGTTTGGATGAATATTTAGATACAAAAGAATTTCAAGAAAGAGCGCAAGCCGTAATTACAGCTAAATTTAAAAATAATCCCTTAATTTTAGGCATTAATCAACTCTTTCCAGACTTTTTAACAGAACAGTTACGCGTCTCTGCCTACTACAGTGGTTTAGGTCAATTTTGGCGAGTCATGGCTGATATTTTCCTCAGCTTATCAGACCTCTACGACAAAGGCGAAATCAAATCGATTCCCCAAGTAGTAGACCATATTAAAGCAGGGTTAGTGGAAAGTGCGGCCAAGCCAATTACCTATAGTGTCAAAATTAAGGGAAAACTCTATGATATCATTCCCAAAGACGTTGGTTTGACCTTCTTAGCAGACACAGCAATACCTTATGTAGAGGCTGTTTTCTTTAGAGGAACACCTTTCCACGGTACAGTTTCATACAACGCCCAAGCTTATCAAATCTCCCCAGATCAAAGTCGATTCCAATATGGCGCATTGTACGCCGATCCTCTGCCCATCGGCGGCGCAGGTATCCCTCCTACCTTGTTGATGCAAGATATGCGTCATTATCTTCCAGAGTACTTGCATGAAATTTATCGTCGCAGTCTCCGGGGTGAAGATGATTTGCGAGTGCAAATTTGTATAACTTTCCAAAAATCGATGTTTTGCGTGACCACAGCAGCGATTTTAGGACTAGCGCCTTATCCTTTAGATACTAAAGACCCATCCGAGGAAAAAGCGAATCGAGTTTATTTTGCAAAGTGGATGAGTCGCTTAGAAACTTCCCAGTTGCTAGAGGTGAATAAATAGTTGACTTTTAGTCAAAATTATGCGTCTGGTTCAATGCCTAGAGAACGCAATTGAGCAATCAGAATCTCATTTCGTTGGCGTTCTTGTTCAGCGCGTTGACGTTCTTGTTCAGCGCGTTGGCATTCAAGTTCTGCTCTTTCATCGCCAGTCAACAACAAATTACCTTGCAAATCCCACCAACGTAACCAGGGCAATTCCACGTTTTGATAAACTCCTAGCCAAATGCCTAACTCCACTCCTAAAGGAGGTATACGATAATGTCCTCGTTCATTTGCTGCTAATAACTGGTATTGTCCACCAATGAATTCATACACTTCTATACTGGCTTTATTCACTTCATAAATGCCATAAAACGGAGGACGAATTACTTGCTCATAAATCCAAAATTTCCCCTTCCAAGGGGTTGTATCTCTTTCCTCACTCCCATCACCAGAGACGAATTCTAAGACAATTAATGGAGCGATATGTTCTCGCCAAAATACATAAGAACGGCGCGTCAATCCATCGAGTAAGGGTGGGACATTTCCTACATAAAACCAATCCGGTGCTGCTGCTCCTTTCTCTGGAGGATCTGTCAACCGCCAGTAAATACCTAAGTCTTGACCTATACAATATTGGCCTTCTGGATGTAATTGCTGGAGAATGGGTGTAATTGAGTCCGTTAGTAAGATACTTTGGGGATGCTCTTGCCAATTTTTCACAAATGTCCCGTCAGAGTCTGGTAGCTGCGTGTGATCAGGAAATGGGGTGAGATTGGTATCGAGGTTGGTTGCAGAGGCCATAAAGTTACCTTTGCACTAGCTAAAGGTTGTTTTTAGTTTAGCAAAACATCCAGTTTTGGGGAGTAGTAATAGCTGACTACCCAAATTCAATAAACGACTACCCGAATTCAATAAACGACTACCCAAATTCAATAAACGCTTGCCCGAATTCAATAAACGACTACCCAAATTCAACAAACGCTTGCCCGAATTCAATAAACGACTACCCGAATTCAATAAACGATCGCTTTGATTTCTTATACTCAATCTATGTAAAAATATTTAGACAATTATATTTATAAGCATAAAAATAGACTCTAAAAAAGGCATAAGAAAGGCGATCGCCTTCGCGCAAGAATCTGCGTAGGCGTAGCCCGTCGTAGACATCGCCTTCTTTTAACCCCAAAATCGGAGTCAAATATTATCATGGCAAAATGATTAAGTTTTCTTTTTCTTGTTTAGCGCTTCCTGGATAGCTTCTCTACAGAATTGTGCAGGGTCGTCTTGTGCTTTCACTTCATCTTTCATTTTTTCAGTAGCGCGAAAACTAATAGTAGTTGATAGTGGTTCTTCTCTTTCTGATTCAAATGGTCTTAAACTTTCTGGGTTACCTTTTGGATTAGGCATTGTATAGAAATATAAAAATAAGTCTGAAACACTCGTTTGCAACTGTTTAATGTTTATTTGGTGGTTGTCTAACTTTGGCGAGTACAGCAACCACCAATATCCCAATCAAAATGAGACAATTCTATGTTTACACGATCGGAACTCGAAATCAAAACCATTGCTGAACTACGCTTGCTGTGCCAACGTTATGGATTACGACCCACTGGAAAATCAGTGCAGAAGGTAAGCTATATTACATCGTTGATTGCATTTCCAGCGATCGCACTTAACCAGCTACAAGAAGGGAAAGGATTACGAAGATTATCATTTGGTAGTTTTCAGTCCATCGGCGGAGCACTAGATGAGATGAATTCTCCGACCACCGAACAAGCAGCATTAATCAAGGCAAGCTTAGAAGGCAAACATTTGAGCGCACCTAGTCGCTGGGAGCAGGAGAAACTGCTTAACCTGTACAAAGCTAAACTGCTGCTAGAGCAAGTTATGGACTTGTTAGCGGACTAATTTTTTCGCTAGCCTCGATAATCCTTTTGTGAGTCCTCTTCTTAGGGGACTTTTTTTTTAGTAGCTATTGCCAAATAACTAAGCTTCCGGTTCAACCCCAAGCGCTCGCAATTGTGCAGTTAAGCGATCGGCTCTTTGTCGTTCTTGTTCGGCTCTTTCATCACCAGTCAACAACAAATTACCTTGTAAATCCCACCAACGCAACCAAGGCAATTCGACATTTTGATAAACTCCTTGCCAAATACCTAACTCAACTCCCAAGCGGGTAATCGGATAATGTCCGCGTTCATTTGCTGTTAATAACTGATATTGTCCGCCAATTAATTCATATATTTCCAAGCTGGCTTTCTTCACTTCATATATGCCATAAAAAGCCGGATGAATCACCTGTTCGTAAATCCAAAATTTGCCCTGCCAAGGGGTTTTATCTCGTTCTTCACTGCCATTCCCAGAAACAAATTCCAAAGCAATTAATGGGGCAATAAATTCTCGCCACAATACATAAGACCTCCGCGTTTGTCCATCAAGCAACGGTGGTACATTTGGTACATAAAACCAATCTGGTGCTTCTGCTCCTTTTTCTGGTGGGTCTGTCAAGCGCCAGTAAATACCTAAATCCTGACCGATACAATATTGACCATCAGGATGTAATTGTTTGAGGACAGGTGTAATAGAGTCAGTAAGTAAAATGCTTTGGGGATGCTCTTGCCAATTTTTCACGAAAGTGCCATTAGACTCTGGTAGCTGCGTATGGTCGGGGAAAGGAGTCAGGTCTGTAGATAGGTCGGTTGCAGAGGTCATAAGGTATCCTCGCGCAGGAGTGCGGTTTGTTGTTGATTTTAGCAAGCACAGACTTGTCTGAAAAAACTAGGTATTTTAGCCTGCGGGAATATTTCACAAAGAGCGATCGCTATTCATGTAATCTCAAATTACCCGCAGTATGCTGGGAATGCTTTCTACCGCTTCCAGACTTTCAATTTCTGCCAAAGCTTGCCGGAAGTTGCCTTCCCGCACATCATGGGTCACAACTACAATCTCTGCTAGTTCTCCTTGAAAGCCTGTTTGCACAATTGACTCTAAGCTAACCCCATAGTTACCAAAGCAAGTACCTAATTTTCCGATAACTCCAGGTTGGTCATTCGTGAGAAAACGCGCATAAAACCGAGTTATCAATTCTGCCATCGGCACAATTTGGCTGTATTCGTGATGTCCGCAAGCTAATAATGGATTCAGCGAACCGATTTCGGATTGATTTAATTCCTTAGTGCTGACTGTTTGCGATTTTAAACTAGCGGCTAAATTCAAGATATCTGAGGCTACAGCACTGGCGGTTGCACCAGCACCTGCACCAGGGCCGAAAAACATCACTTGTCCAATGGGTTCTCCTTCCACAAGAATGGCATTATAAACCCCGTTAATGCTAGCCAAAGGATGCGCTTTTGGTACTAAAGTCGGATGAACTCTCACTGACAGAGGAGACAGGGAAAATGTCCCCGCGTCCCCGCGTCCCCTTGTCCCCCCATCCTCTTGTGAGGGTGTAATTCTATTAGCGATCGCTAACAATTTAATCACAAATCCCAACTTTTCGGCGTAGGCAATATCTGTTTTGCTGACTTGCCGAATTCCCTCGGTATACACATCTTTGAGGTTAATACGTCCACCAAAACCCAAAGATGCCAGGATGGCAATTTTATCAGCTGCGTCTAAGCCATCAACATCGGCTGTGGGGTCAGCTTCAGCATAACCCAAGCGTTGAGCATCAGCTAAAACATCGCTGAAGTTGCTGCCTTCTGTTTGCATCCGGGTGAGGATGTAATTAGTTGTACCGTTAACGATACCTGTTACAGTATGAATGCGGTTAACACTTAAAGACTGCTTCAGAGGTTGAATTACCGGAATTCCACCACCTACAGCGGCTTCTAACATGACGTATACGCCAGCTTGATTGGCTGTAGTGAAAATTTCTGCACCATAGCGGGCGATTACTGCTTTATTGGCAGTGACTACGTGTTTGCCATTATTTAAAGCTTGGAGGATGAGCGATCGCGCTGGTTCTAGTCCCCCCATAACTTCGACTATTATATCCACCGCTGGATCGTTGACAATAGCTTCTAAATCTGTAGTTAATACATCCGTAGATAATTCTACTGTACGGGGTTTATCTAGCGATCGTACTCCCACCCGGTATATTTCTATTTCTTGCAACAACGGGTGACGGCCAGTTTTATCTTGTAACAACTGCACTGTACCCGTTCCCACGGTTCCTAATCCCAGTATTCCTAGTTTCACACCCACAACTTTTGCACCCAATTTCACCAACAACAATTGTAGGTAGAGCATATAACGCCCTACCTACTGATTATCCTTCTTCCTTCGTCTTTTGTCGTTTGTCGCCTCTTACAAAGTTCCGATCTGAGGTTTCCTCAGATCGGACTTTGCACTTAGTCATTTGTCCTTTGTTTTTTGAATAACTAATGACCAATGACTAACTTAGTAGGTTTCTACGTGCCAGCGATGATCTTTCTTGAGTTGCTTCTGGTAATCACTCCAGGTGACGCCTTCTTTTGCAGCAGCAGCTGTTAAGGCTGCATCGATACCATCTTCCATACCGCGCAAACCGCAGATGTAGGTGTGGGTTTTTTCATTTTTAATTAATTGCCACAATTCATCAGCATGTTCCGCTACGCGGTCTTGAATATACATTCTACCGCCTTGAGGATTTTTCTGTTCCCGGCTGATGGCGTAGGTGAGACGGAAGTTATCAGGATATTTTTGTTGAATTTCTTCCAATTCTTCCTTATATAGAATGTTTGGACTTGTAGGTACGCCAAATATTAGCCAAGAAAATCCTTTAAATTGGTAATCTGGGTTAGCTGCTCTTTCAGCATCTTTGAACTGACGCCACAGATAAGCCCGCATCGGCGCAATACCTGTTCCGGTTGCCATCATGATAACATTGGCTTCCGGGTCGTCGGGTAACAACATTTCCTTACCCACTGGCCCTGTAATTTTCACATCTTCCCCAGGCTTGAGGAAACACAAGTGCGTAGAGCAAACACCGTAGACTGTTTCGCCACTTTCTGGGTGCTTATACTCCAGTTGGCGGACACACAGTGATACCGTCTTATCATCTACATCATCGCCATGACGAGTTGAGGCAATGGAATACAATCTGAGTTTTTCAGGCTTGCCGTTCTTGTCTAATCCTGGTGGGATAATGCCGATACTTTGACCTTCTATGTACTTGAGATCGCTACCAGACAGGTCAAACTTGATGTGCTGAACAATACCAATTCCGCCTTCTTTGACTAACGGCTCATTAGATATTACCTTGCCAATAAACGGAGCATTGGGACGGTAAGTGTTAACAGGAACGTCACCTTTTTTGGCTTTCGCTTGAGTCATGGTGTTGCCTTTCTTGTCCTTGTTCTTTAGCTGTTCTTCAGCTTTAACTTCAGTGTTACTATTCACAGGTGTGGCTTTACCATTAACTTGCCCTAAAGCAGCTACGGGCTGAATGCTAACAATAGTGCCGCCTAGACGAGTGATACGTCGCATTTCTTGATTCATGCGGTTGTAAGGCACTCTGATGAACACACTGCCACTTTTACGAATCGGGTAGTTCGTTTGATCGGTTTCTTCACTCTGACGCAGACCTACCACTTCATAGAGGAAGACGCGGCTACCTAATTGTGTGTTGGCAGCACCCTCAACAGCACCTTGATTGTTCATTCGTTCTACCACTCCGATATTTACTTAACCGTTTTTCAAAAAAAAACTATTCCCCTACCTTGCCAGCTTTAGTTTACCGGATTTTCGTTTCACAAAACTGGCTTTCTGGAAAAACGGCATCATTTATCGATGCCTTGCTAAGTACACTCACCGAAGACATGCAGGCATAGTAAAAAACACACCTGTTCACCTTCTAAGGTAAAGGATAAGTCTTTTGGAGAATGTTAATAATGAATCAATTTAATCTTTTCTTCGTTAACTACCACCGATACTTTTTTGCTAACTTTTGTCTACAAATAATAATGCTGCACAATACAGGACAGGGCATATCAATAGATGCACTTAAAAGCATCTTATCCTTGGCCTTACTTGGCGAAATCTACTACTCTCATGAAATATTCTTAGCTATATTTATTACTTCCTCATGTCTAACTACATGACTAGTACAACTTGAGCTAGGAACATAACGGCAGAGAGAACTGTGATTTAAGCAACTATAATCAGTTTTACTTGATGTGAAAAATCTGTCAACCTCTATCAGTAGGTTGCTATTACAGTTTGTAATTTTACTTTCGGGTCTCAGCCTGAATCGAATTACTGCTAATCCCTGTGTTTTTTGAGCAAAAGCAGCTGCTTACTGCATCTTTCGTAATTTCCTCGCTATTAGCAAATTTATTTGCTGTTTTATCTATAACTTGGCTACCTTGAAAATAGGGAGTAGGGACTAAAGGTGGGGAAAATAAACTTTCATTGCTTCTTGTGAGTGCAACTGATGGAGTCTCTTGCAATATTCAATATAAGAAGTTTGTATTAGTAGTATTTTCACTTAGGGTTAAAAGCGATCGCCTAAATGTATATCTGGTTATAATTTAAGCTGCCAAGAGCATTTCAAGCAGTACATCTTTTCGTCTTGGCTGTTGACTGTTGATGATTCACAAGTTAACCATCAGCCTCAACCAATTCAAAACGTAATAGCTTACTATTTTTGTCAATGAATCGTTGAATGTTAAGAACACTCAGGTACTTATTAATTTACACCCAAGAATTTTACTAATGCAAGTTAGGGAGTCATTCGTTGGATAGATTTTGGTCTTAAATATCTTGAGCCTTTAGGCGCTATAGAACTTCAGAACGTCAAAAACTTTGTCCAAGAAATTAATTATACCATTACAACTCCATCGCATAAAGTCACAACTAGCAGACAACAGAGCAGTGCAACACTTACGGGTATTATCGATCCCTCTTTGGAAATTAACAGATCAATCATCAAAATGATTAGTGAACCAAACTAATTCTTGTTGATATCAAATCTTGTATGGGATACCCCCTTCTGTTAAAATCAAATATACCACTAGGATTAAATACTTACCGGCACTTAAGATTCAGGCTAGTCTGATGAGTAGCAACTTATGAGTTTTGAGTTTGTTGTCTACTTATTGATGTCTTATAGCAGTGCTGGGTAGCAAGAACGCAGGATAAACCAAAGCGGTAAACTCCTGGCTTCAGAATCTGCTGTGTGAAAAATTATTGACACAACTTTAGTATTTAGAGGAGATTTATGACAACTAAGCCGGAACGCGTGGTACTGATTGGAGTAGCCGGAGACTCTGGTTGCGGTAAATCTACGTTTTTGCGTCGTTTGATAGATTTATTTGGTGAAGATTTAATGACAGTCATCTGTTTGGATGACTATCACTCCTTAGATCGCAAACAGCGCAAAGAAACAGGAATAACTGCGCTAGACCCCAGGGCGAACAATTTTGACCTAATGTATGAGCAAATTAAAGCGCTCAAAAACGGTCAAGCAATTGATAAGCCGATTTATAACCACGAAACTGGCTTAATCGATCCGCCAGAGCGGGTAGAGCCAAATCATATCATAGTGGTTGAAGGGCTGCATCCTTTATATGATGAAAGGGTGCGATCGCTAATCGACTTTAGCGTTTATTTCGACATCAGTGATGAAGTCAAAATTGCCTGGAAAATCCAGCGAGATATGGCTGAACGCGGTCATCGTTACGAAGATGTCCTAGCACAAATCAATTCGCGCAAACCTGACTTTGAAAAGTTTATCGAACCACAAAGAGAATTTGCCGATGTAGTTCTTCAGGTATTACCCACAAACTTGATCAAAAACGACACTGAGCGCCGAGTCTTACGGGTACGTATGCTCCAGCGGGAAGGAAAGGAAGGCTTTGAGCCAACCTACCTATTTGATGAAGGATCGACAATTAACTGGACTCCCTGCGGACGCAAACTCACCTGTTCTTACCCTGGTATGCAACTCTACTACGGTTCAGATGTCTACTACGGTCGCTACGTCTCAGTATTAGAAGTGGATGGTCAATTTGACAACCTAGAAGAAGTCATTTACATCGAAACCCATCTCAGCAATACATCAACCAAATATCAAGGTGAGTTAACTCACTTATTACTCCAGCACCGTGAATATCCAGGTTCCAACAATGGAACTGGTTTTTTCCAAGTGCTTACAGGTTTAAAAATGCGTGCTACTTATGAACAGCTGACAGCTAAAGAAGCAAAGTTAGCAGTTCAAGTTTAAAGCAGCAGGTTTGTGTCAAAGCTTGCAGGGGCACTTTTCGGAATGCCCCGCTTTTTTTTGTATTCTTCAAAACGTTTTGCGTAGAAAATAATTAGCAGAAATTTTATCTTCGTTACTTATAGTTAGTAGTTTTAATCGATCTTCAAAAGACACTAACGACTCCGGTATAAATGTTGTTATGATTTCATAAATTAGGTAGCTCAACTAAATACTCACATTTAGTTAGCGAAAATACTCAAACAAGGAGGACTACCTTTGTCTCGTCGATATTTATTTACCTCCGAGTCAGTCACTGAAGGTCATCCAGATAAAATCTGCGATCAGATTTCTGATACCATTCTTGATGCCCTACTGACACAAGACCCCAGCAGCCGTGTTGCTGCTGAAGTAGTAGTTAATACTGGCTTGGTGCTAATTACAGGTGAAATCACCACCAAAGCCAATGTAAATTTTGTCAATCTCGCCCGCAAAAAAATTGCTGAAATCGGCTATACAAATGCTGATAACGGCTTTTCTGCCAACAGCACCAGCGTTTTGCTAGCTTTAGACGAACAATCACCTGATATTGCCCAAGGCGTCAACACCGCCCAAGAAACCCGCCAGCAAGATAGTGATGAACAATTCGACACAATTGGCGCTGGCGACCAAGGTATAATGTTCGGTTTTGCCAGCAACGAAACACCAGAATTGATGCCATTACCCATCAGTCTGGCTCACCGCATTGCTCGGCGATTGGCAGCAGTTCGCAAAACAGGTGAATTGTCATACTTGCGTCCTGACGGCAAAACCCAGGTAACTGTAGTTTACGAAAATGGACGTGCTGTAGGGATTGATACCATCTTGATTTCCACCCAGCATACAGCCGCTATTGGGGAAATCACAGATGAAGCGGCAGTACAAGCCAAAATTAAACAAGACCTATGGTCAGCTGTAGTTGAACCTGTTTTTGGCGACATTGACGTTAAGCCAAATGACGAAACACGCTTTTTAGTCAATCCCACAGGCAAATTTGTTGTCGGCGGCCCGCAAGGAGACTCTGGTCTGACAGGACGGAAAATAATCGTTGACACCTACGGTGGATATTCACGACATGGTGGCGGTGCTTTCTCTGGCAAAGACCCCACCAAAGTAGACCGTTCTGCTGCTTATGCGGCTCGGTATGTGGCAAAGAATATTGTTGCTGCTGGATTGGCAGAAAAAGTTGAAATCCAACTTTCTTATGCTATTGGTGTAGCACGGCCAACTAGTATCTTAGTGGATACCTTTGGTACTGGCAAAGTAGACGAAGAAACCTTACTGGAATTAATCAAGCAGCACTTTGAGCTGCGTCCAGCTGGGATTATCCATAGCTTCAACTTACGCAACTTACCAAGTGAACGAGGCGGACGTTTTTATCAGGACGTCGCGGCTTACGGTCACTTTGGACGGAGCGATTTAGACTTACCTTGGGAACAGACCGATAAAGCCGAATTATTGAAGCAGGCAGCAAATGAGTTACTTTCGGCTGCTGCTGCTCAGGCATTAACTTAAACTGATACGAGGCTACAAAAAATTAGCTTGTTTATCTGAGGTATTGTCAAAAAGTTGACAATACCTCATTTTTGACATTTTCTCCAACCTCAAAAGCTACGGTAGCAAAGCGCCATGCAGGTACAATCTTTCCATTGACCTCTGTGCTTGGGGAATCAACTCCACGACGGTTACACTCCCGACCAAAAGCAGCGATCGCGCGAGGATGAGCTAGGAAAAAACGGGATTTGCGCCGCCGACAGAGCAATTCATCAAAATCATCTGGAGTTGGTGGGCCGGTGCGGGTAAAGATGCGTTGCTTGAGATCGGCATTGTGCAACAAGCCGAAATCAAGATTAGTTCTTTCCCCTCTGCCCCTCTGCTAACCACCATGCAAAGTTTCCTTGGCAGACTACTAAATTTACTTTATTTGCGATCGCTTGTGTTAATGCAAAAAATAGAATGCTCCTAAATCTAAATAACGAGCTATGTACGTTTGTTTGATTTGAAGTTCCTAAACTGAAAGACACAGCATATAGAAGGGGCTAAGCACCACTATAATATAGTGGCAAACTTTGACACTCGTTTTGACGCTTTGCTATTGCCGCAACCAGTTTAAAGAACTATTTAAGTCATTATTTATTTGCGATGCTGGCAGATAAATTTCCACGATTTATTGTGCTCTCATAATTTTTCATAGTTAAACAGAAAAAGCAATCCGTAGACTAAAGCAGTTAAATTAGCGCTTAAGTAATTAATTGAAAAATAATCAGACAGTTAAGACAGTTAATTCAAATAAGTTAAAACATTTAAGGCAGTTATTAAACAATAATTACTAATTGTAAATTTTTTAATAATAAAAAAATCCCTCTACCTTTATGATTGTCAAATAACTACAAGGTAGAGGGTTTTATTTATCTTAATATTTTTGGAGGTGTAGTTTTAGTGAAATTGCTTGCAAACAACAAGTTTTTAATTAAAAATCCACTAAAACCTATGTTGTGTTTATTTGAGCCTGCCTGTTGAGTTGAGCCTATTTCCAATCGGGAATCTCGGCATCTTCTCCACCAATACCGATTCCAGTGTTAAATATTTCGGCATCAGTGAGATTAAGATCGTTCATTGATGCTTTATACACATTAGAATCATGAATCGTAGCGCGAGTGAAATTTACCCCGTTGAGATTGGCTTGCTTCATATTCACATTGGTGACATAAGCTGATGTTAAGTTAGCACCTGCCAGGTTAGCACCAGTCAAATCTGCACCTTCAAGGTTCGCCTCTGCAAGGTTGGCTCCTTGGAGTTTCGCTCCTCTTAAGTCAGCACCAATCAAATGAGCGCCACTGAGGTTAGCCCCCGATAGATCGCACTGGATACATTCCCCAGTCGAAAGCAGTTTTTGTAAGTCCTGCGGATTTTCAGCTCTAACCGAGCTAATGAAAAATAGGGGAGTTGCTAAGGCTGTGGCCGCTAATAGCTGGAGTTTCATAATTTTCCCCCTTGATTATCAAGTTGCGTCCGTTCTTTACCTCACACTTCTATTATCTCACCAAACTTCTTCTGCTTACAGATTGACCTGGCAAGTTTCTTGTGTTAAAGAACCAAGGATGAGGGAAAAACAAAAAATCCGATTTATTCTAATTTTTGCCTATTTTACTGGAATAAACCTGGAAAATCCGCTGTCATTAAATTAGTGTTAAATCTTTTGAAAAACTCACACTAATCAGCAGACTTTTGCTCAATGAATAGGTATTTATACTTTGAAGATTAACCCTTTAGTTTAAGCTTAACAAATACTTTCAGTCTTAGTTTGAAGAAATTCTGCCATATACTGATTCACCAATTCTGGCTGTTCTTGTTGTACCCAATGACCACAATTAGGGATGTATTTGATTTGAAAGTCCCTCACATAGGCTGTGGTGTCATAAGTTAGTTCCTTGCCAAGGGCAGTGTCATTTTCTCCCCAAATCATTAGCGTTGGTACTTCCAAGATTCCCCGATTTGGATTGATGATTCTCTGGTCAAAAATATTGCGGTAATAGTTCAACATTGCTGTAAGAGCACCGCGTTTTGCAGCAGCATCTTTATAGGCATTAATATCTGCTTGCGTAAAAGCATTTTTATTAACTGCTGTGCCTTTAAAAGCCGTTTCAATTGCTTGGTAATCTGAAGATTGTAAAATTAATTCTGGTATCCACGGGAGTTGAAAAATAAATATGTAATAACTACGTAGTAATTGTTGGGGAGTACGTAAGCCTTGGGCAAATTTGGCAGGATGAGGTAGGTTAATGATAATTAATTGCTCTATCATTTCGGGATGGGCATAGGCAAAATTCCAAGCGATCGCTCCTCCCCAATCATGTCCAACTAAAACACATTCTTCGTATCCTAATCCTTTAATTACTCCCTCAATATCTTTGATAAATTCATCCATCACATAAGCTGATTTATCTGTTGGTTTATCACTATCGTTGTAACCCCGCAAATCAAGAGCAACGACTTTAAAATCTTGGGCAAATTGTGGTATTTGATGCCGCCAAGAGTACCAAAATTCAGGAAATCCATGTAACATTAACATCAATGGCCCTTCACCTTGGGTAACGTAGTGTAGCTTTATCCCATTGGTAGTTATGTATTCGTGTTGCCAAGAAGCTTGTATTACAGACATAATTAATAGAATTTAAATTTTATAAAGAGTAATATTACATCTAAGATAATTTTCAGCCAGACAACATCTATTGAAAGACAGTAGTAAGATAGCAATTTTTCTGAGAATTAGCTCGTTCTCATTAACCCTAGTATTACCATCGATCGCTAAGAGATGGCTTTTATTCCTTGAGTATCAAAGGAAAAGGCGACACCCTATTCAACCTACTACAAATAACTGAATTTTCGGTAACCCTCTTCAGTTATAAAGACTTCTATTCTGCGTCAAGACAAATTCAGCCGCAGGATAGGTATTTTCGGAGAACATTTTTTTTACTATGCAATCTGCACTTGTAAATCCGAGACTGAGTTTAATTAATCAGCTTTTTTTGTATTTGGTGGCGATTTAAATTTGATATCTTCAACACCAAAGATCGCATTTAACACTCATGTATGGCTAAGTTTTCCATTCTGAATTGCTGCAATTTTGCTTTGTATGATACAGCTTTATCTCAGGAGAACATTGATTATGCCTAACTTCAAAATATTCTCTACTGGTCTAGTAGCGATCGCTTTATCTGTGGCTACTGGTTGCACACCAACTACTCAGCATGACCAGAATACAACATCTGAAGTTCCACCTGTTAGAACTGAGCCTGTGCAGGCAACTGAGAGTCCATCACTATCACCAACTACACCAGGACAAAATAACCTCAGTTCACTAGACACACAGTTTATAAATGAAGCGGCTCAAGATGGTTTAGCAGAAGTTAAACTAGGCAAACTGGCGTCAGAACGTGCAACTAGCAACTCAGTAAAGCAGTTTGGACAGCATATGGTTCAAGATCACACCCAAGTGAACAATCAACTCCTACAGTTAGCAACTCAAAAAGGTGTAACGCTGCCAAAAACTCTCAACAATGAAAATCAGCAAGTCAGCCAACGCTTATCTAAACTTTCAGGTGCCCAATTCGATCAAGAATATATGAACCACATGGTTCAAGCTCATGAAAAGGATGTCGCTGCATTTGAAAATCAAGCTCAACAGGGACAAGATACAGACGTGAAAGCATTCGCGGCTCAAACGCTACCAGCTCTCCAAAAACACTTGCAAGAGGCCCGTTCCATTGCTAATCCTGGAACTGCAACACCAACACCAACTCCAACCACTACCCCATAGGTCTAAAATTCGCTCATTAAGGAACCACGATATCTAAATTCTGAAAATGGCAATAATCGAAACTCGTGGTATCTGGCTGACCACTACTGATAGTCAAGTTCTCAGATCGAAGGAAGGTATTGCCCAGGCAATGGATTTTCTTGCTGAGACGGGATTTAATGTCGTGTTTCCTGTTGTTTGGAATCAGGCAGTAACTTTGTATCCTAGTCAAACCATGCGACAGAATTTTGGGGTTGAAATTGACCCCATGTCTGTAGGACGCGACCCTTTAGAGGAAGTGGTGGTAGAGGCGCGACGAGTTGGATTGAAAGTTATTCCTTGGTTTGAATATGGTTTTGTCAGTTCCTACAACTTGAATGGTGGTATTCTTTTACAGAAGAAACCAGAATGGGCTGGGCGCGATTCTAATGGTAATTTACTCAATAAAAACGGCTTTGAGTGGTTGAATGCCCTAGACCCACAAGTGCAGGAATTCTTATTGAACTTAGTACTTGAAGTTGTCAAAAATTATGATGTTGATGGTATCCAAGGGGACGATCGCTTGCCAGCATTCCCATCTGAAGGTGGCTACGATGGACTAACTTTAACACGCTATCGCCAGGAATTCGATCGCGACCCACCATCAAATCCCAAGGATACACAATGGTTACAGTGGCGAGCAGATATTCTCACTGATTTCTGGGCGCATCTATATCAGCAAGTCAAAGCAGTAAATCCTAATTTATTAGTAGCGATCGCACCTAATATTTATGATTGGGCTTTTGTGGAATATCTGCAAGACTCCCCCACGTGGCTCAATCGGGGAATAGTTGATATAATTAATCCGCAGATTTATCGACGTGACTTTAGTAGTTATCAGGCGATCGCCCATCGACTGGTAACTCAACAGTTTACTGATGCAAATTTGTCAAAGTTAGCACCAGGAATTTTAATGAAGCTTGGCAATTATTGTATTGGTCCAGAATATTTAATACAGGCAATTGAATACAATCGGCAAGTTGGTATTCAAGGTGAAGTATTCTTTTTTTATGAAGGGTTACGAGAAAATAATAATGCCATAGCGAAAGTTTTGCGAAATGGCCCTTATGCTCAATCTGCATCGTTTCCCACTTTATCAGATTTGAGTCAAAGTAATAAAATAAATAGAAAGTCACCTGCAATTTGGCAACGAGTGGCGAGGTTTTTAAGAAATTTTTAGCATTACCGATGAAAGTTAGAGCAGAATTCAGAATTGGGAATTAAGAGAGAACAGGGAATGGGCAATACTTCTCTTTAAGGCGCTCCGATGGCGCAGCTTTCCCACTCCGTAGAGGCTGGTAAAACAGATTGATACATGGCTTTGAGACTAAGCTTGTCTAGTTTACCGATTTGCAATCTGCTGTATCACACAAGCGCTACAAGTGGAGAGAAGTAAGATAATTGCAAGCCTCAGAACTAAAATCTGCAAGAATTGCTATTTGCTGAGTAAATTGGGATATAGAGACAGAAAAATTTTCTGTGTAAACTTTACCAGCAAATGGTATGAAAAAATATTATCAAGATTTTTTAATTCGTGATTGGGTGCAAAGCGATCGCACAAGAGCTGCCCAAGTAATCAATTATGTATTATCAGAATACGGTTTGGGTTGGGAACCAAACGGTGCTGACCGAGATGTGCTGCAAGTAGAAGAATTTTATTTAGCCACTGGGGGAGAGTTTTGGGTAATTGAACACCAAAGCCAGCTAGTAGGAACTGGGGCATACTACCCCATCCAACGCGGAGAAAAAGCCGTAGAAATCCGCAAAATGTATCTTTTGCCCAGCATTAGGGGTTTAGGATTGGGGAAATATTTGTTACAACAGCTTGAAGGAGCGATCGCAGAACGTGGTTTTGAGCAAATCTGGATTGAAACTGCCAGCGTTTTAGTAGAAGCAGTCAAGCTATATGAAAGCAACGGCTACAAACCAGCAACAGGAATAGAAACAAAACGCTGCGATCGGGTCTATTTTAAGTCATTGGATATAGGGCATGGGGCATGGGGCATGGGGCATGGGGCATAGGGCATAGGGCATGGGGGAGGCAGTGCGGTCTTGGGGGTTTCCTGCATGAGCAACTGCCGTCAAGTGGCGTCATGGGGCATTGGATTAATGACTAATGATTAATGACAAAGGACAATTCTAAATGCACAGATTGACTCAAAATCTTACAAGCTTACTTAATCTTTTTCTCCAATCCCATTGCCCACTGTGTCAACGTTCAACTTCCCAGGAAATCTGCCACAACTGCACTAGACAATTGCAAAAATCTCAACGTCAAGATTCAATTTCTCTGTGGAAAGAACCACTACCAGTATTTTGCTGGGGTGAGTATGGGGGTATAGTCAAAAGGGCGATCGCGGTGATGAAATACGAGAATCAGCCCCGAATAGCCCGTCCTTTGGGGCAATGGTTAGGAGAATCTTGGTTGTTAAATTCACCCAAACGAGATAGCCATACTGTGGTAGTTCCCATTCCACTCCACGCTAGCAAGCTACATCAACGTAAATACAATCAAGCTGCCTTAATAGCACAAAGCTTCTGCGAAATAACTGGATTAAAATTGAAACTAAATGGATTAACAAGAGTGCGACAAACCCAAGCCCAATTTGGTTTATCGGTATCTGAGCGAGAACAAAACTTGAAGACAGCTTTTGCTGTTGGGCAAGAATTTCGCGATAGTCCTCCAAATGTCCCAGTACTGTTAGTGGACGACATTTATACTACTGGTGCTACTGCCAGATCTGCTGTGCAAACACTTCGTGAGTATGGAATTGTGGTCTTAGGATTAGTAGCAGTAGCCACTACCGTCAAAGACGAATCAATCCAGAATTAATGGGCAACTTGGACACAAAAGTGTATGAGTTGACCAATTTACCTTATTTTTGCGGAAAAATTGCTTGAAATTTATGGATAAAGCTTTTGCGGCGGGTTTAAAACAATTGATCGTCATTCCTGCCACGTTGCTGGCAATAGTTACAAGTGCAAGTGCAGCCTTGGCTCAAAATAAGTTATACAGTCCAATTCCCTTATCTAACAGTACTGAATTTTCCGATAGCCTTTCAGACAAAGACATTCCCACAGGTCAAGGTGGATTTGCCCGCGATTACACAGTCAAGCTAGAGAAGGGCGATAATTTAGCAGTCGATCTATCGTCCGAAAGCTTTGATAGCATTATCACACTGTTAGCACCTGATGGTTCAACTTTAGCAGAAAATGATGACGGCCCTGATGGTAGTAGCAATTCTCTACTATTTACTCGCATCGTAGAAACAGGGACTTATGTTATCCGCGTCCGATCTTTTGGAGAAACTGGGGTTGGGGCTTTTAAACTCAAGGTGACAAAATTGCAACCGATTAAATGAAGTGAAGTTAAAAGTTAGGAGTTAGGAGTTAGGAGTTAGGAGTTTGGAGTTAGGAGTTAGGAGTTTGGAGTTATGAATTTTTAACTGTTTACTCCTCACTCCTCATTCCTAACTCTTAACCTTATTCCTAACTCTTAACCTCCCACAGCAGTCAACACACAGAGAAATAGGGCTTCAGTCCACTCAACGACTGCGCCGTAGGTGTCTCCTGTGTGTCCGCCTAATTTGTGGTTGAACCAGGCGGCTGTGAAAGTGGCGATCGCACTTCCAGCAAGTATCATTGCTATTGGTAAAAATAACTGCTGTTTATCCATCAGCCACACTAAACCACTCAAGCTCAACAGCAACAACAATCCTGGTAATAAATCTTTGTAAGAACGAATGGCTTGTTTGTGAAAGGCACCTTTGCCAGTTGGTTTTAGGTAAGGATATCGGGCGATGGCTATTTGCTGTCCCCAGCGTCCCCAACCACAAGCAGCTATCAATACCAGCCAACGGTTTTCTGGTATGTCCGTTAAGGCTGTTATCTTTAATAGTACTAAGGCGATCGCTACCATCGCCCCAAAAGCACCTGTGGCGCTATCTGCCATCACTTCCAATCGCCGATTTGGATCGCCCACTGCTAAGCCATCGGCAGTATCCATTGCCCCATCTAAATGCAGTCCTCCAGTTATGGCAATCCAAAGACTGACTACCAATGCACTACGAGTTAGCACTGGCATACCAATGTAATTCATCACCGTATCTGCTAACCCTAAAATTCCCCCAATTATCAACCCTACAATTGAGGCAAGACGCGCCACTCCCCGAAAGTCTAATCCATTCAAATACGGCAGGGGAATAACTGTGTAAAATATAATACTCGCTGCCAAATCGAACAGCAGGTTTTTCCACCATTGTTGCTGTTTCATCATTTGAGTTACATTGTTAATTGCTCGATAACACTCTGAATTTCAGTAGAAATGACATCTGGAGACTTTAAAGCTTTAAATAAGATTTACTTCCATTAGAGATTATCCCTGAAAATTTTGTTATGCTGTTCTCAGTGGTAAACCAATATTCAGAAGTGCTATTTGATACAATAAGGCGCTGAAAAACGTTACAATTCCATCAAGGAGCAAAATTCGTGTTTTGTATTACTTAACAAGAAATTAGTCGATTTCGACTTGGGCGATAGGTGCAAAACTCCACATCTTTAAATTGGAGGATATCCAGCACTAACGCAGATTTTAAGAAAGCCTCAACATGGTAAAATGCCAATAGTGGAATAGGTAATCAACCACTGAAAAAAGTCTATTGCTATCTAAGAAGTAGACGGTTGTCAATAGACGATTGCCCCACAAATGATATTTTTTAAAATATTAGGGAGTAAATTAAGCTATTCAATATGACTGTTTAGCCTATGTTTTCTACTCTCCGTAGCTCAATCGCTATTTCCCTATGAGTCACCATCTACCCGACACCAGCATACCAGCTCCGTGCATTGTGAACGCGGGCATCATTGTGAATAAGCTCGACATGCGGCGATTGCTGACAGATTTAGGTCGAGTCCACTACATCTACACCCAAGAAGATAATGTACTGAGCGAGGGTGAAGGGGATGTGATGGAAGTTTTTGCAAACCCGCAAAGGTCTACCTTAGTGGCTAACCACGCACTATATTTGAATGTTTGTAGTTTTGACTATTTAGAACTCAAACAGTCTGCGGAACAAGAAACTTACTTTGATTTGATGCAAGAAGGAGTGTGTCTGAGGTTGATTCCTCGGTCAACCCCTTTGCAAGAACGACGGGAGCGAAGCTTCAATGTCAGCGCCATAGAAGCGATGATGGAGCAAGTACTTTCAGCTAGATGGGATGCAGAAATTGACGATGACTGTTCTGATTCTTTCTAAATTAAGCTAAAACACTCATGGGGCTGTCCTTAGTTGTTCGCAAAGGATAGTCTTGACTAGAGAATATGTAACTTAGACGCCGTTAGCTGAGCAACTGTTATATAAATTTTATGTAAGGCTGCGCTTTATTGATGTAGGGGCAATTCACGAATTGCCCCTACATCATGTAGTTTTGCGTAGGTTCTATAAGCGCATCTTCAAAAATTCAAAATGGTATGAGTGCCAATTTTTCATTTCAATGTCTTGCTTGCTGTAGTCAGACAAAAGCTAGAGCAGGAGTGTTTTTTACCCCTCATGGCCCTGTAGAAACCCCAAGATTTATGCCAGTGGGGACGCTAGCCAATGTCAAAACCATCACCCCTTCTCAGCTACGAGATACTGGGGCACAGATGATATTATCGAACACTTATCATCTTCACTTGCAACCAGGAGAAGCGATCGTTGCTGGAGGTGGTGGATTGCACAAATTTATGGGTTGGAATGGGCCGATGCTCACAGACTCCGGTGGGTTTCAGGTCTTTAGTTTAAGTGAGATGCGGAAAATTACTGAAGATGGTGTAACTTTTCGTTCGCCCCATGATGGGCAAATTATTAATTTAACACCAGAACGCTCCATTGAAATTCAAAATACTTTAGGGGCAGATGTAATCATGGCGTTTGATGAATGTCCGCCCTACCCCGCTACTCGCCAAGAGGTAGAAACTGCTACCGATCGCACTTACCGCTGGTTAGAACGCTGCATAACAGCTCATCAACGCACTGACCAAGCGTTATTTGCGATTGTACAGGGAGGCGTATATTTAGATTTGCGCTGTCGGGCGGCTGAAGCTTTGGCTAAGTTGGATTTGCCAGGATATGCCATTGGTGGCGTGAGTGTGGGAGAACCACCAGAATTGATGGCTGAGATTGTCAAAGTCACAGCACCACTTCTACCCCCCGAAAAACCACGTTACTTGATGGGTGTAGGTACTTATCGAGAAATGGCCATCGCCATTGCCTCTGGCGTCGATTTATTTGATTGCGTAATTCCCACGCGTTGGGCTAGACATGGGACAGCAATAGTTCAAGGCGATCGCTGGAATTTGAAAAATGCAAAGTTTCGTGAAGATTTTGCGCCCATAGATGAAACTTGTCCTTGCTACACTTGTCAAAATTTCAGCCGTGCTTACGTATCTCATTTAGTGCGATCGCAAGAGATTTTAGCTTACACCTTATTAAGCATTCACAACATTACTGAACTAATTCGCTTTACCCAGCATATTAGAGAAGCAATATTAAGCGATCGCTTTACCACAGAATTTGGCCACTGGCTTGAGGGAGATGGGGAGATAGGGGGAGAAATAACTAATGACTAATGACTAATGACCAATGACTAATAACTAATGACAAATTATCAACGACCAAACCATGTTAAGATATTTCTCAATTATTAACGCTGTGTTGGATAGGTGGATTTAAACAAACATGGAAGCAGCACTTTTATTAGCAAAACTGCCTGAAGCTTACCAAATCTTCGATCCTTTAGTGGATGTTCTCCCAGTTATTCCCGTATTCTTTTTGTTGCTCGCTTTCGTTTGGCAAGCAGCCGTAGGGTTTAGGTAAGTTAATTGATTTTTCAATCTTTTTATTAGGACAGGTACAATGCCTGTCCTATTTTTATAATCTATATTTTTTAAATTAACATTTATTAATATTTTGTAATGAATTATTATAATAAGTAAGATATGAGTCAAGCCATGTCAATATTAAGCCTTGAAAGCCAAGCCGAGAGTCAAGGAGGAATCAATTATGGGTAATATCAAATTTGTTAAAGAAAATAAAGAAGTAGTGGCGGCCGATGGTGCCAATCTCCGGCTCAAAGCGATTCAAAATAACATTGATATATATACATTGATTGGAAAAATGACCAATTGCGGTGGCTACGGTCAATGTGGTACTTGCATTGTCGAGATAGTAGAAGGACAACAGAATCTTTCGCCCCGTACAGATGTAGAGAACCGAAAATTAAAGAAAAAGCCGGAAAATTACCGTCTTGCGTGTCAAACTTTAGTAAACGGGCCTGTCAGTGTAGTCACAAAGCCTTAAGTTTTTTGGAATTATCCTTCGCTAGCATTTAAGCAAGTAAAAAATTTCAGTCAACTCTGCCATCGATGATGATATCCTAATGTTGTTGATTAAAAATTTAAGAGAGGCTTTCTTGCCATGCAAGTTAATGACCTGGGGTTCGTAGCGAGCATTTTGTTCGTACTTGTGCCCTCTGTGTTTTTATTAATTCTGTACATCCAAACTGCTAGCCGCGAAGGTGGAAAAGATACTTAATAGCTTGTGTATAAAATAAACCCCTGCACAAATAATGTAGGGGTTTTTTTTTATTTATGGATGTGCCCAGTAGTAGAGACAAAATCTGGGTTGTTTAGTATCTACAGCAGATTTCAAGAAGCGTGAAGTACAGCATCAAGTTTTAGTAGCTAAGCCCAAAGCCTATTCTAATTTTGAATTCTGCTGTCAGTCCGACATTTTGATACTCAGCACTCTTTACTTTAAGCGATGGTTCGTGCTAGCAATACTGGGCAAGTGGCATTAACTCGGACATAATCAGACAAAGATGTACCGATGAGTCGGTCGATATCAACAAAACTCTTAGCGATGGACGGACGACGGTCTGGAGAACCGAGCAATAATAAGTCTACATTCAACTCCTCTGCTAACCGACAAATTTCTTCACCAGGTTTACCACTACTGATATAACAACGAGGTTTGATGCCGTATTTTTCAGCTTCTACAACTGCGGCTGCCAAAACTGGATTTTTATCAGCAGTAACCTGAGTTATTTCTGATTTTTTACCGCCAAAATCTGTGGCGATATTTGCCAAAATTAACTCACCACCCTGAATGTCTCGCAACAAAAACAGTGCCAATTTCAAGCAGTTTTTCGCTGCATCAGAATTGTCTATTGCCACCATAATGCGCTTAATCCTTTTGACATAAATGTCATCTTTTACCAGCAACATGGGGCGAGAAGATAGTTGGAAAACGTATTGGCTGACTGAGTTGGATAAAATCGATTGTAGCCGCTTGAGTCCGCGTGAACCCATAATAATTAAATCAGCGTCGATTTCATCAGCTACTTGACAAACTACATCCTTAGGGTCACCTTGGCGCAAAATTGAAGAAACCTGGCTAGGATCTAAGTTTAAAATTTGAATGGCATTAGCTAAAATTTTACCGCCATCTTCCCATTTAGCTGTCATGGTAGCAGCAGTACTTTGGGCAGGAACAACATGCAAAACTGTAACTTTTGCAGATTGAATTGAAGGGATTTCTTTGAGGGTTTTGAGCATTTCTTCCGCATGTCCCAATCCCGATACAGCCAGCAAAATTTTTTGTATCATCGTTCCGTGATTTTTGTTAAGTTTACTTTTGTTTTCGTTATGATTGCTTGCTTGAGGTCGGGTTTTCACCGCCTGATTTGAGAATCTAGTTAGTAAGTTGGCACAAATAAATTTTGTTTTGTAGTATTAAACATTTAAACAAATGTTTAATTTTATTTGCACCTAGTTACTTAATTTCTCAACTAGACTTCAATGATTAAGCATACTCTCAATTTAGCTTGATAAACTTAATAAATTATGATGTTAGTTATTATTTTTAATCTATATTAATTTTTTTTAATTAGAGGGTAGTTAAGTCTTGCAAAGAAATACCAAACCAATCCTTGAGGAACATTTATTTAGTCAAACTATATGGTATTGCAGAATTCAGAATTAGAATAGGCTCTGTGTGTAGTTAGCATGACCCAGAGAGTATAGTTTTTTCAAGTCAGGATAATTCACCAATTAACCGTCTTCAGGGCACTCCAGACGCCGCTACAATAGTACCACTAGAAAGGATTATGCCCAAATTCAGTGATATTATGACCTCTGCTACAACTGTAAAAACTGAGTACGAAGCGATTATTGGTCTAGAAACCCATTGTCAACTCAGTACTAATACCAAGATTTTCTCTACTAGCTCTACGGCATTCGGCGCTGACCCCAATACTAACATAGACCCGGTTTGTATGGGTTTACCTGGGGTTTTACCTGTACTAAATCAAAAGGTATTAGAGTATGCTGTCAAGGCTGGTTTGGCACTGAATTGTCAAATCGCGAAATATAGTAAATTTGACCGTAAACAATATTTTTATCCAGATTTACCGAAAAATTATCAAATTTCTCAATACGATCTACCGATCGCTGAACATGGTTGGTTAGAAATTGAGTTAGTAGATGCTGAGGGAAAACCTACCCGCAAACGCATTGGTATCACACGTTTGCACATGGAAGAAGATGCTGGAAAATTGGTACACGCAGGTAGCGATCGCCTTTCCGGTTCTTCCTATTCTTTGGTAGACTACAACCGCGCGGGTGTACCGTTAGTAGAAATTGTCTCGGAACCAGACTTGCGTTCTGGAATCGAAGCTGCTGAATATGCCCAAGAACTACGGCGGATTGTCCGGTATCTCGGTGTGAGCGACGGGAACATGCAAGAAGGATCTCTACGTTGCGATGTCAACATTTCCGTGCGTCCGGTGGGACAAGAGAAGTTTGGCACCAAAGTAGAAATTAAAAACATGAACTCCTTTAGCGCCATCCAACGCGCCATTGACTACGAAATTGAGCGGCAAATCGCAGCCATCGAAGCAGGGGAGCGCATTATCCAAGAAACTCGTCTGTGGGAAGAAGGCGCACAACGTACAAGCAGTATGCGGGTGAAGGAAGGTTCCAGCGATTATCGCTACTTCCCCGAACCAGATTTAGCACCAATTGAGGTGTCAAACGAACAGTTAGAAAAATGGCGCAGCGAACTACCAGAACTACCAGCCCAAAAACGCCATCATTACGAAAGTGAATTGGCGCTTTCAGCTTACGATGCGCGAGTGTTGACAGAAGATCGTCCTGTATCCGAATATTTTGAAGCAGCGATCGCTGCTGGTGCAAATC
This sequence comes from Nostoc paludosum FACHB-159, assembly GCF_014698835.1. Lineage (GTDB taxonomy): Bacteria > Cyanobacteriota > Cyanobacteriia > Cyanobacteriales > Nostocaceae > Nostoc > Nostoc paludosum. The sequence goes on from NZ_JACJTU010000017.1 coordinate 141,441, forward strand.
CCAAAGCTGCTGCTAACTGGATTACTCAAGATATCGCCGCATACCTCAATAAGCAAAAACTCAATATCACTGAAATTGCCCTGACTCCCAGCAATTTAGCTGATGTCATCACCCGCATTGAAAACGGCAAAATCAGTAACGCCCAAGCTAAAGAAAAGTTGCCGGACTTACTCAGTGGTATTTCTCCAGAAAAAGCCTTTGCTGGCCAAGAACTAATCACCGATCCTACCGTACTAGAACCCATCGTTGATGAAGTCATAGCCGCCAATCCCAAAGAACTAGAAAAGTATCGCAACGGTAACACCAACCTCAAAGGCTTCTTTGTCGGACAAGTTTTGAAAAAGACAGCCAAACGCGCCGATCCGAAACTGACTAACGAATTAGTCGAGAAAAAACTCAACGGCTAGAGTGGGGATTGGGGACTGGGGACTGGGGACTGGGGAGTGTGGGGAGTGTGGGAGAGAGGGGAGTGTGGGGAGTGTGGGGAGTGTGGGGAGTGTGGGGAGATAGGGGAGTGTGGGGAGTGTGGGGGGAAAGAGAATTAATGCTTCCCCATCCTCCCACACCTCCCACACCTCCCACACCTCCCACACCTCCCACACCTCCCACACCTCCCACACCTCCCCATGCCCAATGCCCTTTACAAACTTTGACATTGGCTACATAAGCCAAAAAACTCTAGGGTGTGGTAAAAAATTTTAAATTTATGGTTGGTTTCTAACTGGTCTTCTAGGTTATGGACTGGGCATTGATTAATTTGAATTGAAGTACCGCATTGCAAACAAGTAAGGTGGTGTTTATCTTGCTGCGTTAGACTGTAAAGGGCTTCACCGTTAGCCAAATTCCGCATTTGTACCATGCCTTCTAGTTTTAGGGCTTCTAGGGAACGATAAACCGTTGCTAAACCCATACCTTGATTGCTGTTGCGTAGTTCTACATAAATATCCTGGGCAGAAATGCCTTTTTTGATGCTTTTTAGCAGGTTCAAAATACGCTCTTGACTGCGGGTGCGTATGACTGTCATAGACAATTATTTAAATATGCCACTGTAATTTGAAGCTGTTGGAATGACTAATTAATAAATTAACTCTAACTGCTTCGTAATCTTATTTTCACTCAGTTGGAACAGAAAGTTATAGTATAGCGATCGCAGCATTCAGCAAAAAGCCGTGCAAAGGAAGTATCTAGCCAAAATTCACGTGACACTTCGTCCTTCAGTCTTAGACCCTGCTGGTGTGGCTGTACAATCCGGTCTTCAGCAGCTGGGATACGATAACGTTGAGCAAGTAAGGATTGGTAAGTACATTGAACTAATTATCGTCTCGCCGGATGAGAAAAAAGCGCGTCAAGACCTCAATAACATCTGTGACCAAATGCTATCAAATCCGGTAATTGAAAATTATCGCTTTGATTTGATTGAAGTCGAATCACAGACGGGGGTGTTTTAGGGACTGGGGACTGGGGACTGGTGACTGGGAACGGAGAGCAGAGGAGCAGAGGGGTAGAGGCGCAGAGGGGAAATACTATTGTCACTTCTCCCCATCTCCCCATCTCCCCATCTCCCCATCTCCCCATCTCCCCATTCCCCAGTCCCCAATCCCCAATCCCCAATCCCCAGTCCCTAATTCAATTGACTAATGACTAAATTTGGTGTTGTTGTTTTTCCGGGTTCTAATTGCGATCGCGATGTCGCTTATGTCACCAGAGATTTGTTAGGGCAACCAACTCGCATGGTTTGGCATCAAGACACAGACATTGCTGATTTGGATGTTGTTGTGATACCTGGTGGCTTTAGTTACGGGGATTATCTCCGCTGTGGTGCCATCGCCCGGTTTTCGCCTGTGATGCAGCAGGTTATCGAACACGCCCAAAAGGGTAAGTTTGTCCTCGGTATTTGTAATGGCTTTCAGGTATTAACTGAAGCTGGTTTATTGCCGGGGGTGTTGACTAGAAATCGAGATTTGCATTTTATCTGCGATCGCGTTTCTATAAAAGTTGAGCGTACCAATCTACCTTGGACGCAAGGTTATGAAGGTGAAGAAATCATCACTTTGCCCATTGCCCACGGCGAAGGACGATTCTACGCTGACGCAGCGACTCTGGCAGCAATTGAAGATAACGGACAAGTCTTGTTTCGCTATGCAGGAGAGAATCCCAATGGTTCATTAAACAACATTGCGGGCATTTGCGATCGCCAAGGTAATGTTTTGGGAATGATGCCGCATCCAGAAAGGGCGTCTGATGCAACGTTGGGCAATAGCGATGGCTTACGGTTGTTTCAAGGATTGTTAGAGAAAGTGGCGGCGTTGGTTTAAATGTGAAAGTGCGGCAACTTCAGTCATTAGGTACTGGAGTTGCTATTTTATAGCAGGCAAAAGCCAACAGGCTTAAAACTCTATTGCCTATTGCCTATTGCCTGTTCCCTGCTATAAATGTCATCACAGATATGGCGATCGCTTTCTGCCTTCGGGTTATTCTCAAGATAATCACGCGCTAGGTTTGGCATAACACACCCTAGAATAATTTGATTTTTACTTTCTAAGTTCCTAACATCTGCAAGTTATGTAAAGTGGCATAAAGTCCACCTTGTTGTAGTAATTGTTCGTGACTTCCTTGTTCGATTAATTCACCGCGCTTCAAAACAAAAATCCGGTCTACATTGCGAATTGTAGACAAGCGGTGAGCAATAATAATCGCCGTGCGCCTGAACAAAAGCTGGTCTAATGCTTCTTGAATTAAAGCTTCTGTGCCAACATCTAAACTAGCGGTGGCTTCATCTAATACTAAAATTTGCGGATCGCGAATGGCTGCACGAGCAAAGGCTAAAAGTTGCTTTTGTCCGCTAGAAATATTTGTGCCTCTTTCTCGCAGTTGAGTATCGTAGCTATTGGGTAACTCTTCTATAAACTGGGCAATATTAGTTTTTTCTGCTGCTTGCTGAATCTGTTCAATTGTATAACCATCTCCTAAAGAAATGTTGCTTTTCACATCACCAGCAAACACAAAACCGTCTTGTAAAATTACTGCCATGTAACGCCGCAGTTCTGCTTGTGGCACTTCTTTAATATCTATACCATCAATGAGAATGCGTCCTTGGGTGGGTTCGTAAAGACGGCATAAAAGCCGAATAATAGAAGTTTTACCTGCGCCTGTAGGGCCGACTAATGCGACTTTTTCACCAGGATGAATGGTGAAATCTAAATCTTTAATTACATAATCATCGTTTTTATAAGCAAACCAAACGTGTTCAAAACGAATTTCTCCCAAGTCAGGTGGAGAAGTTAAATCTGGAGATTCAAAATTTGCAACTATTTCGTCGATGTAGCCGAATTTAGCATCAAGAATTGAGTAGCGCACATTAGTCCGATCGCGAATTTCTATCGGTTCATCTAATATATCGCCGACGCGTTCAATGGCAGTGAAACCAGCTTGAATTACGGTAAATTTTTCGGCAAAGTTCCTTAATGGGTCAAATAATCGTTGGGCATATAAAATAAATGCTGATAAAGTACCAAAAGTCAATTCTTTATCTAAAAGCATCAAACCACCCAACCATAAAACACCTGCGATCGCCACCAGTCCAATCCATTCTAAAGTGGCGGAAACAGCTGAATCATAAAAGATAGTTTTATCTACTTGCTGAGTGTAGCGGCTATTAGTAGCACGAAATAATTGGGCATTAAATTTTTCTCTGCGGAACAACTGCACTACGTTAATGCCAACTACATTTTCTTGTAGTTGTGAATTGAGTATAGAAAGTTCTTCCCGCCCTTTGTAATTAGCTTTGCGATACTGTTTTTGTAAGTAAATTGTCACCCACGTAATCGGTAACAGCATCAATAGTAACAAGCAAGCAAGTTGCCATTGAATAGAAAGCATTAAAGCTATAATCACCAACATTGAGAACAAATCGGACACAATACCGATCGCCCCAGTAGAAAAGACATCGCCTAAGACTTCTACATCACTGGTAATTCTGGTAATTAATTTACCTACGGGTGTGCGATCGAAAAACCGTACCGCTAGAGATGTTACATGGTGGAATAAGTCTTGGCGAATTGCTGTGGTGATTTGTTGCCCTAACTTCTGTACGAGATAACCCTGATAGCCTGTAAACACCAATCGAATGGCGATCGCAATCAGCAATAACCCTTCTAAAATATTTAGTGCTTGCGAGGACGGGCGATTCTTTAAGAATTCGTAAGTACTCGGTTCCTCGCGAATCAGGGAAATAATTTGTCCAATTAACAGCGGTTGTACGGCATTAGCGACGGCGATCGGCACGAGTAAGAACATCGAAAGTGCCAACAGTCCGCCATTGCGACGGGCATAAGGCACTAAACGCAGAAACAACCGCCAGTCATTTTCACCGCGACCGTGTTGTGTGTATGATTTTTTCTTGAGAGATTGGTAGATGCTCATAATAAGAGCATTATATTCATGTTTGCCAAAAACACACTTTTAATACTTGTGAGTTCGATCGCATAGTCAAACACTATACAATAATAATTTATCTGTTTTCACTGGTTTACATTTTGCGATCGTCAAGTATCCAGATTTGCCTCTCATGAGGTTTGTTCACCTTAGATAAAGACAACAGCGAACTCTTAAGGTTAGGATCTGGGTTTTAAACTCTGTCCAACACAATCGCCCCAAGGGACGGGGTTTTTGACCCACCGATGGGCACTTGGAAACTCAACAGTCAACAAATCTTAATATCTCAATCCACATTTTTACTGTTGCCCGTTGCCTTTTCCCTCAACCGAAGGCCGGTAAATCTTCTTGAGATTAATAAATAGGCTTTACAGATATCTTGCAGAAAATTATATCAGCTCGCCTACGTAGGCGGCTTGATATTACAAGGATCGCAGTTCAATACTCACTGCGGTATTTGTATTAATCGCTTCATGGGTATGCTTTTAAGTATGAAACAATACCATACTTCTCTCTTTACGTCTTATATCTAAAGGTAGAAGATAAAGGTTAACTCAAATTTGGGAAACCTAAGAGAAGTTCATCCCAAGAAATATCTCGCCTATTTATCGCAGAGTGCAACTGAGGTCAGATGACGCAATCTTTAAATCCAGTCAAACAGTGGGAACAACGTCGCGATCAAGCAAACCACTATTACCAAAGGGGAAAATTTCAAGAGTATCTCGATCTTGTGACTCAGAATTTACAGCTAGCAAGAGCAATCCCAGACCGAGTTAGAGAAGGTTACACATTGAACGACCTTGGTTTAGCTTATCTGGGTTGCTGGCAACCTCAAAGGGCATTAGAGCGGTTTGAACAAGCGCTTAGTGTTGCTGTTGAAATCGGTAATGCTTGTGCACAAGCAACTGCACTGAGCAATCTGGGTTCTACCTACAGCCGTCTTGGACGCTTTTCCCAAGCACTGGAGTATTTTGATCGAGCGCTTCTCATCTTCAGGCAACTGCAAGATATTCAAGGAGAAGTTTCTACTCTCAATGATGTAGCCTTGATTTATACCCGATTAGGCGAACCGAAACGCGCATTGTTGCTACAAAACCAAATTTTGACAATGCGTCGATTGCTAGGTGACTTTTCTGGTGAAGCAACGACTTTAAATGGCATTGGATTTGCCTACAGCGTTTTAGGCAAGTTCGACCAAGCTCTAGAATATTTTCAAGCAGCACTGCCGATTCAACGAGCTGTGAAGAATTTAGTTGCTGAAGCAACCACCTTGAATAATATTGCTTCAGTCTATAGCGATTTAGGACAACCCAAACAAGCGCTGTTGCTTTATTATCAAGTTCTTTTGACACGTCAAGCCATTGGCGATCGCTCTGGCGAAGCAACAACCCTTCACAATATTGGTTTTACACACAGTATCCTCGCTCAGCATCGCCAAGCTATGAAGTTCTACAAACAAGCCATTGTCATTTACCAACAACTGGGCGATTCGCTTGGAGAAATTTCCACTTTGCTAAATATGGGAAGCCTTTACGCCACAACCAAACGCAAAAAAATGGCACGATTGTGCTATCAAAATGCCCAAGAGTTAGCTGAGAAAATTGAACATCAGCCACTCTTAGAAAAAGTAGAGCAGTTCATAGATTCTCTATAGCCTTATTGACAGGCAAGAGCAGAGAAAAAAGTTTAACTCGCAAACAAAATCTGCCGATGTAGGGTAGCACAGCTGTGCTACCCTATCCTATGAGTTTAATTCCCTAAAAATTGCACTAATCACTAATGTAGGCAGTTATTGAAAAGATGAGTGTTTCTATTAGGTTACTTCAAGAGAATGAATTAGCTGCTGCTGACCACATTTTTCGGTTGGCTTTTGGTACTTTTATCGGATTACCTGAACCAACTGAGTTTTACGGGGATGCTGCTTACATACACCATCGATGGAAAGCCAACCCAAGTTCGATATTTGCTGCTGAGATTGATGGAAAATTAATCGGGTCTAATCTAGCAATAAATTGGGGAAGCTTTGGCTATTTTGGACCGTTGAGCGTTCATCCTGACTTTTGGAACCAAGGAGTAGGACAACATCTTATTGAAGCTGCGATCGCTTACCTCACTCAATGTAATACTTCGATGATTGGACTGTTTACTTTTGCCCAAAGTCCTAAGCATCACATACTATATCAAAAATTTGGCTTTCGTCTGCGTTTTCTAACAGCAATTTTGGCAAAACAAGTACAACAATTAGAGCCAATACCACAAATAAATAGATATTCACAGATCAGTGAGAATGAACGAACCCAAACTCTCAATGCAATTGTTAAACTCACTAATTCTATTTATGAAGGACTAGATTTATCAGGAGAAATTCAGACAGTTCAAACTCAAGAACTTGGCGATACAGTATTGTTATGGGATGACGCAGGCTTGTCAGGATTTGCAGTTTGTCACTATGGAGCAGGTACTGAGGCTGGTAGTAATACTTGCTTTGTCAGGTTTGGTGCTGTATATTCTGGGAACAATGCAGGCCAACGTTTCGAGCAGTTATTAGATTTGTGTGAAGCTTTGACCTTGGCTCAAGGAATGTCATGTTTAGTAGCTGGCGTGAATACCAGTCGAGACGAAGCTTATCGCAGAATGCTGGCTCGTGGTTTTCGCAGTGAAATCATCGGAGTAGCAATGCATAGGCCTAACGAACCGGGATTCAATCGCCCAGATGTGTTTGCACTGGATGATTGGCGATAGTATGGGGCATGGGGGGCAGAGGGGCAGGGAGAAAGAATTCAAAGACTAACCATTTGTATCATGCATTTTGTGAAATGGTATAACAGTCAATATTCCCAATGCCCAATGCTTAGTATTGCTACTTAATAGCTAAAATACTGATGGAAAACCCAGCGGAATCTATCGTGTCTAATAACAGTACTAAAGTTTGGTTGATTACTGGTAGTTCTAGCGGCTTTGGGCGTAATTTGGCTCAAGCAGTACTTAAAAAAGGCGATCGCTTAATTGCCACTGCCCGTAAGCCCGAACAACTTCAAGATCTCGTCAATCAATACCCAGATACAGCTAAGGCAGTTTCCCTAGATGTTACCAATCCCATCCAAGTCAAAGCAGCAGTAGATGAAGCAGTTAAGGCATTTGGACAAATTGATGTGCTGGTTAACAATGCTGGATACGGCTTAATTGGAGCGCTAGAAGAGGTCAGTGACGAACAAATTCGCCGCAACTTTGATACCAATCTTTTCGGTGCAATTAATACTATTCGGGCAATTTTACCAATCATGAGACAGCAAAAAAGTGGGCATATCATTAATATGTCTGCAATTGCTGGATTCAGTAACGAACTAGGTTTTTCTATCTACGGTGGTGCTAAGTTCGCCTTAGAAGGGGTATCAGAAGCCTTACATGGCGAAGTTGCGCCTCTGGGTATTAAAGTGACCATTGTCGAACCAGGGCCTTTCCGTACTGATTTTATTGGGCGATCGCTTGACCGCGCTGCCAATAGTATGGACGCCTACAAACCAACTGTGGGAAAATTCTTAGAGTTCCTCGAAAAAATTGAAGGTACTCAACCAGGCGATCCAGAAAAAGCAGCTCAAGCATTAATTAAGGTGGTGGAATCAGAAAATCCACCGTTGCGCTTAGTGCTAGGTAAGTATGCCTACAGCAAGTTCCGCAATAAAATCGCTTCTTTGACTGCTGAGTTGGATGCATGGGAAGCAGTGGCAGCAAATACTGATTTTGAAAGTTAAAATCGGGCATTGGGTATGAAAAGAAGCTCCAACAGCACGGGGAAAGCAAGGGGGAAAATGAAAAATTACTTCTTTCACCTCTGCTCCCTGCTGAGAGCTTCACTGCCTCAATATCCTCCTCATTTCCCCATGCCCAATGCCCCATTCCCCATTCCCTATTAGCTATGAAAGTTTACGAAATTCAAAGCAATGCTGGCATCGATGCCCTTGCATTAGTCCATCGCCCTGAACCAAAACCCGCACCCGGCGAAGTTTTGATTCAAGTCAAAGCAACATCTTTAAATTACCGCGATTTGCTCGTGGCTGAAGGAGCCTACGGTGCTGGACAGAAATATCCGTTAATTCCCATGTCTGATGGTGCGGGGGAAGTTGTGGCGGTGGGAGAAGGCGTGACGCGGGTGAAAGTAGGCGATCGCGTCGCTGCTACTTTCTTCCAAGACTGGATTTATGGCTCTTTAACTAGAGAAAAAATGAAATCCGATCTCGGAGGTGGTATCGATGGAATGCTGGCTGAGTATGTCGTTTTACACCAAGACGGTTTGGTAATTCTACCAGACCATTTATCCTACGCTGAAGGTGCAACTTTGCCTTGTGCAGCAGTCACAGCGTGGCATGGATTGGTAACAAAAGGCAACATTGGCGCAGGTGATAGTGTTTTATTACTCGGTACTGGCGGCGTTTCGATTTTTGCTCTCCAATTTGCGAAGATACACGGTGCTAGAGCGATCGCTACTTCTAGCAGCGATGAAAAGTTAGCACGAGTCAAACAGCTTGGTGCTGATGAAACAATCAATTACAAAACAACACCAGATTGGGAAAAGCAAGTTTACCAATTAACTAATCGCATCGGTGTAGATCATGTAATTGAGGTAGGTGGCGCAGGAACTCTACCAAAATCACTACAAGCAGTTCGCATTGGCGGACGTGTTAGTTTGATTGGCGTTTTGTCAGAAAGAGGAAGTGAAATTGATCCCATGCCAATACTTTTTAAAAGTTTAACAGTTCAAGGAATTTATGTTGGCAGTCGGGAAATGTTTGAAGCAATGAATCAGACAATACAACACCATCAAATAAAACCGATTATCGATAGAATTTTTCCATTTGATGAAGCGCGGGAAGCATATCGTTACCTCAAAAGTGCAGCTCACTTCGGTAAAGTTGTTATTAGCATAAATTCATAAAACAGCCTCACCAAGAAATAGTATTAGGACATAAACCAATCATAAAAATTCCATAAAAATTGACTTTCAAGCCTATTGCCTATTGCCTGTTGCCTACTGCCTATTAACTATTGCCATCGTCCTAATCTAACGTCTGTTTTTCTAACTTCTGTTCTTTTTGCGTTTGACTCTCAGTGGGTGAATTTTGCTTTTCCAGTGTTGGCACTACAACAGTAGAAGGATCTGTGGCTGGGGGTCTGAATTCCCGTGGCAGTGGTTCTGATGGTATTACTACGGAATTTGCAGGAATTACAGGTTTAGGAGGAGCAGAATTTTCATTAGAGGTTGGCGAGTTATTATTTGGTGATGTTGGCGCAGAAGTTTTGCGAGATGAGCGAATTGCCCGCAGTTTTTCGACTAGCGTGGGTGTAGGAGCAACGGTAGGCGAAGGCGAAGGTGCTGATTGTTCAAAATTACTGCGTTGTGATTCTGTTGTGGGGCTGCTGCTAGAAGATTCTGCCTGGGAAGAAGGACGATTACGCCGACGCTGCCTGACATTAGAGATGGGTGCAGATTCGCTTTTTGAGGTGGTGTTCTCTGGATTTCTAGAGGAGGCTGAATTAGGTACTTTGGCAGCTGGTTCTTGAGTAGGCTGTTGAAAAAGTGGTTTGGCGGTTGGCTGCGGCTGAGATTTCGGTAACATGCTAGTAATGCCAAAACCTGCTGTAGCGGCAACTATAGCTACACCCATACCAAGAAATATTTTAGATGACTGCTGTTTTGGAGCGTGTGAAGTTTTCTTGGCGTTGGCACTAGCCTTGCCTTCAGGCATCGCTTTTTTGCCACCTTTGCCAATGAGAGTTTGTGGCTGTTGAACAGATAAATTAATAGTTTGCACCGCAGAAGTGGGTAAAGCTTGAGGTGCAACATTCACCCCACTCCCTGGTAGCAATTGCAGCCACTCGGCAACAGTCGCCGGACGAAAACGAGATTCTACAGCCATACCACGCATTATTGCTTGGTTGACAGCAGCACTCAAATGTGGTTGCAGTTCGCGGGGGGATGGCATTTGTTCGCGATCGCGCAATAATGCTGGCATGGGAACTTGAGCTGTTAACAGTGCATACAAGGTTGCTGCTAAACCATAAACATCCGTGGCAGGTGTGCGTGGTGCTTGGGTTAGGTACTGCTCAATGGGGGAATAACCCTCAGAAACTAAACCCGTATGAGTCTGTCTCACTCCGCCATTAAATTCCCTGGCAATGCCAAAATCAATCAATACTACTTCCTGAGTTCCTTGGCGCAAGATGATATTATCTGGTTTAATATCCCGGTGCAGCAAACCGTTATTGTGTACTACCTGCAAGGCTGCGCCAATTTGCTGAATATAATGAATTGCTGTGACTTCAGGCAAAGGTATTCCTGGTAATACAAATGCGTCGCCCAAAGTTTCCCCAGGAATGTATTCCATCACCATGTAAGGCAACCCAGCTTCCACAAAAAAATCGCTGACTCGGACTATGTTTGGGTGGATACAAGTAGCTAATCGTCTGGCTTCATCTTGGAATTGGCGCTCGAACTTGGCAAAATCAGGATGTTGTCGCAGCCGTTCATTGATGGTTTTCATCACCACTTCCTGACCCAAGTAGTGATGCTTAGCTTTGTACGTAATGCCAAAGCCACCACGCCCTATTTCTTGGATTAGGGTATATTTTCCATCTTGTAAAATTGTGCCTGCTAACATAGAGAGTCCTGAGTCTTGAGTGAGCAGATAACTAGCGAATCTTAAGTCTTGAGGGATTTCTCAAAAATTTTCCCATATTTTTTGAAAAGGCAAGACTATTGCCTGTTTATTTACGGGATGATTTAGTTTTTGGAATTCCCTGGGCAGGAAAAACCTGCCCAACGATCGCAATCAGCTATTACGCTTTTAAATTGCACGTTCACTCATGAGGTTGGTTAACTGTTGACGGTTGACAGTTAACCATCAACAGCGAACAGCCAACATGAAAAGATTTGCCGCGTTAAATGTAAGGGCAATATTGTTTTATCTTTTTCATAGGATAACGCGACGTGAAGAAATCCTGAAGTAGGAAACATACTCAAGTTGTCTTTTACCTCCGTAATCTTAGGGAGGAATTACGACTTGACTAGCCGCTTGCTACAACCTCAAACAGCAACCTACCCTAGATTACTTAAAATTTTTTATATATAGCATTACTAAATTAATCGTTGAGGTAGGCAATAGGCAATCTTATTTTTTCACGAATGCTTGTGGATTGCTATATCATTTATGATTCCTATATGATTATCGTTGTTGATAGAAAATAATAACCTGGATTATAGCTAACAATGAATTCAGACACAATAACAAATGCCCAACTTCAAAACTGGGAGAATTTTTGCAGTCATCTTGGAGACTGGCATGGAACTTGGAACGTTTATAACTTAGAGGGTGAATTAATTAGGTCTCATCAATGTATCAGAAGCTTCCATTTAAGCAGTGATGGCAATGAAATCAATCATCAAAATTATTCTACCTATGCTGATGGAACAAATAAATTAGAAACCTATGGCCCTCATAAAAAACCTCATCTTAAATCTCTTCATTTTCACAATAGTTTTTCATGGGGTTCTCAAGAAGTAAATCCTGGCTCAATGTTCTTTTTTGAGACTGGTTTTAAGCATCAAGATACGCGTAGAAGTGCAGTCGCCAGATACAACGAAAATAACACTTTAGATATTCTGATAATTTCCGAACATCTGGGAGGTATAGTTGATGAACCTTCTCTACCTACTGCAAATCAATTCAGTGGTTGGCAAGGAACAATAACCAAGATGAAGCCTGACTGGATAGTATCACCCGCAGTCCCAACTTCATGGATAAAACTAGAAGATTTAAATAAAAATTATCTCAGCTTGCACTTGAAAGATGGCGTATCAATAAGTATCCCACGATATATAAAAAGCGAAACAGAGTTTTTTTTGGCGGTAGAATGGCTTGTAAAGCCTACTTTATTGCTTCGAGGTATTCGCCATTTCAATATATCTGGATTTACCAGCTTTAACTTAGAAATATTCCAGCGTTGATACCAAGAATAGAAAAAGAAGTATAAGGCTACTATTTGATTTTCCAAAATACAAGTAGGCTATGTTAGCGCCGAAAGTACGACACAAAGTTTCAAAAAATGGTGCGTTAGGATGAAATCCGTAACGCACCCTACTGGCGTGGCACAGCTAAAATGTTGCAATAAGTTTTCTTGTAGTGTGGGCATCTTGCCCGCACTGGACGGGCGAGACGCCCATCCCACAAGAGTTTTCTAATTGTCAATTTCCAATTTTTTTAACCCCTGAATTCTTTACGGCTAATAGCCAACAGCGAAAACAATTTCATGTACACTTGGGCAAAGCTCAGCGATCTGGTGAATTTATACCGCAATTGGGCAACGCCTAAAAAATCCCAAGGAGCAAAGCAGCCAAATTCTCTAGCAATACCCAATGCCCCATGCCCACCTACTACTAAAAATTGGTGAGAGAGTTGACCTGGGGAACATCCTAGAGTGAAGATAATAGGGTTATATCTGTTGCCAAAGTACTAAAGATATCTGATATCGCTTGATTTTTTTTTCGTTTCCCTGGTTTTGGGGTAAAAGCGGAGCATGAGGCCGATACACCTTAATGCGGCAAAAAACTTAGAAAAGTATGCACGGAATGGCTAAAACGTGCCTGGACGCGGAGGGTTCAATGCGCCGTCGCACCCCTGTGAAGCGTCAAGAAATAGCTGATTAAATCAAATTTGAGGCGATTTAATCATATATTTTGTAGCAGATACTTGTGGAAAAGCAAATGCTAGGTGTAAATGTTGTTATGAAAGTTGGCGATCGCGTGCGCGTTAAAGATTCGGTGGTAATCTATCATCATCCAGAACATCGAAATCAGCCTTTTGACCTCAAAGGCACAGAAGGCGAAGTGATAGGTATTGTCACTCAATGGCAAGGTAGACCTGTAAGCGCTAATCTGCCGATTTTAGTGCAGTTTACTAAAAAATTTAAAGCTCATTTACGTGAAAATGAATTAGAAGTCATTTAATTGATCGGCGGCGAAACCACTGGAAAATATTCAGTTCGCCGCGCATTTTTTGTAAGTCTTGTCGATTACGTTCTGCTGTAGAGTAATACCATTCACAATAACGCCGAAACTCTGCCCGCGTCTGAATTTCATGATAAAACTGATGTGTTGTTTGGTAAGCGGCAAAAGCTTCGTCAATTTGGGGTGGAGGCGATGGAATAATATAAGGTAAATTTTTAGACATAATCTTAATTAAAGCCAACCGCGTAACCAATACACGAAAGAACCAATGTACTCTTTTAAACCTGTGGTAAATTGGTGCAGGTTGTCGGTATCAGGTAATAAATTCAGTATAGCGGCTTTGGGAGTGCTGCCGAGTTCTTGCAGTTCGCCCTCACTGACGAGAAAATCAGTCGGTGCAGGAATAACGTTAATTCCTTGACGTTGAAAAATCTTGAGCGATCGCGGCATATGCATTGCCGAAGTGACTAATAATACTTTTTTAATCCCACGCGCTTCCAGAATTTTTCGGACATTTACAGCATTTTCATAAGTATTTAAAGATAATGGTTCCTGAATAATTACCTGGGATGGAATACCAATAGATGTGAGGATTGTTGCCATATCTGCTGATTCTGGCGAACCGCTACCACGCCAATCGATGCGCCCGCCGCTGAGGATGATTACGGGTGCTTTTTTTTGGCGATAAAGTTGGGCGGCGTAAATGACGCGATCGCCTGATTCACTCAAATCAACGGTAGGTCTGGGAGGAAAGGCTGATTTGGTAGCGCCACCCAAAACCACAATCGCTTCTGCATTGGGTATTTGGGCTGGGGTGAGATTTTGCCATTCTAGCGATCGCACTAGGGATTTAGCAATCCAAGCATTGCTGCAAAACAGCAGTAAAGTTAGTGCCAGAGTAATGGCGATCGCTGCGATGCGCGGCCGTTTCCACAATGTGACTAATGCTACTATCAAACTTACACAAGCCAGCCCTAGTGGATAAAAAAATAGTGGCAGTAATTTAGAGAGGTATAAAAACATATTGGGTATTAGGGACTGGGGACTGGGGAGATGGGGGAGTCTGGGGAGTGTGGGGGGAAAGATTTCTTCCCCATCCTCCCACACCTCCCACACCTCCCACACCTCCCACACCTCCCACACCTCCCCATGCCCAATTACTATCTTTGCCAAAACCTGAAATTAACACTTCCACTAGTACGACGGGAACGGCGGGTGGGTCTTCTTGTTTGGCGTTTGTTGATCCTTTCGTTGGATTCTTCAGTTGCAGTTTCTGGTGATTCTTCAACTTGCAGTTGAGTTTTAGCTTCTTCTTTACTTCCCCACCAAGCAGTAATCCAACCTCCACCCAAAGCGGCTATTGCACCCAGGAAGATACTCATCGGTGCAGGATACCCCAAAGATACAAAGCCAAGCATGAAAAATAACCAATATTTCAATCCTGTATCAACGCCATCAGAGGAGGCTACAGTTGGGGCTTGAGAGCTATTATTGGTTGCATTTGTAATCCAGCTTAAGATGAAACCCCCCAATATTCCTAAGAAGATGCTCAGGGGTACAGCCGAGCCGGTCATGATTAATATAAATGTTAGAAATGCCCCAAATAATAGTTGAGAAAAGAAGCTCGGAGAAATAGTGAAAAAGTCGTTCTTTTTGTCTGCCATAAAGTAAAAAAGCTATTGGGGAATTACTGCTTTTAATTGTGCCTGTTGTGGCTGAGTTGTATCCAAAATCTTTACGTATGTTTTTTCTTCTTCAGTGAAGGGTTCAGCTTGCTTGAGTTGTGAGTCTAACAAATCGGCAGTGGCATCAGCAATATCGCCAGTGCGGTTTTTCAAGCGGTCTTGTAACACTTCCAGGGGTGCTGTGCATTGGATAATCTGGAGAGGAAGTTGGTGTTTTGTAGCTTGGGCGATCGCTTCTTGCCGTAGCTGTTGTTTATCATACTTGGCATCTAAAATTACAGCAAAACCTCGATCAGCCAGTATAATCCCCAATGACAACAAGCGCGTGTAAGTTTTCTCTGTCATTTCGGGTGTATACAAATCATCGCCGCCTTTTTCCCACAGAGGAATTCCCCCTAAATGCTTCCGCACTGCATCAGAACGAAGGTGAATTGCTCCTAGTTCGCGGGCTAAAAGTCTTGCTGTTGTACTTTTACCAGAACCAGACAACCCCGACATCAAAATTAGTTGCCCCTGTTTTGGTTTAGTATACTCCCAAGCTTGTTTGTAATACTCAGCAGCGGTTTTTGTCGCTTCTTCCTTCACCGTCGCAGGTACACTGGCATCGTCTAGCAAAAATGAAGTTACCTTAGCTCGGACATAAGCTTGACGGCTCAAATACAACGGCAATACCTGTAAACCTTCCCAGTCTCCAGTTTGCTCAATGTAGGCATTCAAAAATGCATTACCCAAATCTTTGCGTCCTCGCGCTTCCAAATCCATCACCGTGAATGCCACATCATACATCACATCCACAAAACGAAATGGCTCATTAAACTCAATGCAATCAAACAGTAAGATTTTATCGTGCCACAGAGCAATATTTTTCAGGTGTAAATCCCCGTGACATTCACGAATATAGTTGCTCTGGATTCTGCTAGCAAATAATTCTGGACGTTCGGCAAAAAAACGATCTGTATATTCCTTTGTTTCTGTAAACTGCACCTGAGTCTGGGGGCCACCGATATATTTTTCAGTTTGCTGATAATTTTCATCAAACGCAGCTCGGACATTTGGCACTTCACCAAAACCGCGAATATAATCATTCGTCTCCGCTTTGGCATGGTATTGAGCCACCACCCGTCCCAACTCATCTAAGTGTGTTTCATTTAACTTACCTTGTTCAAATAGCGTGCTTAATAGCGCCTCTTGGGGAAATTGACGCATTTTCAGGACATATTCTGCCACTTCTCCTGTTCCCCCTAGTTGGTATTGCTCCCCTACCAGAGTAATAGGCAAAACTTCTAAATATAACTCACCTGCTCCCCGTTGATTTAACCGTAACTCTTCCTGACAAAAATGCTGCCGCTTCTCTAAAGTCGAAAAGTCCAAAAAGCCGAAATTAACCGGCTTTTTCAACTTATAAGCGTAATCTCCAGTCAGCAGCACATAAGAAATGTGAGTTTGAATGAGTTGAATAGATTCTGTTACCTCATGGGGATAAAATCCAGGCTCCAACATTTGCTCAATAAAAGCCGGAAGAGTTACTTCTGTCATTTCTTAGCCTCTGCGCTCTCTGCGCCTCTGCGGTTCAAATACCAAAAAACCAGGAGTTTCCCCTGGTGACATCAAAAATTATTACATAGTTTATCTAGCTTATAAAATAATAAAACCTTGGGCAAAAAACAGCGATCGCAAATCCTATCCGAGTTTCTTTATGCCACTCAAAAGCCCACTTTGAATTACCTAAGCGTTAACCATAAGTGGTCAACAGCATGAGTAACTGTGCAACTTACAAGTGTAATAACTGAAGTATTGATTTGCTGAATTTATATCGTTAATATTTTCGGATACTGTTGCTGAATCTAGTCTCAAATACTTACTTTTACTGTAATACCAATTTAATATGAAGCTGCATATAATAGGGAGAAGCCATCTCCTAAGTTTAAATAGCCATGAGCCGCCCGTTTAAGATTGAAATTGCAGAGAGCGAAGAGG
>NZ_JACJTU010000018.1 GCF_014698835.1 Nostoc paludosum FACHB-159
GGCAGCAAGCCTTTCACCTTTCGGCACATCCGGTATTAGCCACCGTTTCCAGTGGTTGTCCCTGACCTGAAGCTAGATTCTCACGCGTTACTCACCCGTCCGCCACTGTGTCCGAAGACACCGTTCGACTTGCATGTGTTAAGCATACCGCCAGCGTTCATCCTGAGCCAGGATCAAACTCTCCGTTTTGAATGAATCGTTTGTAGCTCTTTTAGCTGCTCTTTTTTAACCTCAGCTTGGTTATTTTATTTACTTGACGCAGGCCACTTGTTGTATAATGGCTTTCAAACTATAATATTTTCATGGTTCGGTGTCCTGTCGGCGTCGCTTCGCTTCGCTCTGTCAGGCACTTATTCAATATAACGAACCTCTCTAAGAGTGTCAACCACTTTTACAACTTTTTTTGCCCTTTTTTTTTGACGCCGCTGTAAGCCTTAGATGGTAAGGGTTTTAGGGTATAGTATTCCTGAAGGCTCTAAAGAAGGAATAAAGTTGTGAGAAATTTTGGTGTTTTGCCGCCCTTGCTAGTTTTAGATCCGCTGTTGCGCGGTTGGTTGCTGGAGGATATTGGACGGGGCGATCGCACTACAAACACCCTTCTTATAGAAGATGCCACACGAGGAACAGCCAAGTGGATAGCGAAAGCTCCCGGAATAATTGCTGGGTTACCAGTTGCAGCTAGAGTGTTTCAAATTTTGAATGAAAATGTGAGTTTTACGGCTGTGACGGCTGAAGGCGCAAGATGTGAGCCAGGACAGTTAGTAGCTGAAATTCATGGTTCGCTGGATGCGTTGCTGATGGGGGAACGGGTAGCGCTGAATTTGGCTATGCGGTTGAGTGGAATTGCCACGCTGACTAATATATATGTAGAGAAAATTGTTGATTTACCTGCTCGGTTGGTGGATACGCGCAAAACTACACCAGGGCTGAGACTGTTGGAAAAGTATGCGACTGCTGTGGGTGGGGCGATTAATCACCGTATGGGGTTGGATGATGCGGTAATGATTAAGGATAATCACATTGCGGCGGCTGGGGGAATTGGGGAAGCTATTAGCCGGGTTCGTTCTCAAATTCCTTATCCATTGACAATAGAAGTAGAGACGGAAAGTTTAGAACAGGTGAAAGAAGCTTTGCAGCATCAAGCCGACATTATTATGTTGGACAATATGCGTTTGGATATGATGCGTGAGGCGGTGCAATTGATTCGTCAGCAGGATAAGCGGGTGAAAATTGAAGCTTCGGGAAATGTGACTTTAGAGACGATTCGTGGTGTTGCAGAGACGGGTATCGATTATATTTCTACGAGTGCGCCGATTACTCAGTCGAAGTGGTTGGATTTGAGTATGAGGATTGTGCTTTAAATAAACCTCTCGCAAAATTGTTTTATCGTAAAGATGCTGGATTTTCTCGCTTGAGTTCATTAAAAATAATATATTTATTGCATAACAAATTCAGCACTTACAAAAGAACATGAAAAGAATATTCAAGTTTTTATCCTTGTTTATAGCTTCTGTTTTATCAATCCTCTTATTAGTAAGCCTTGTTGCCGATGCTCATTGGGATGGCTATGCAGATGATGACTATGGTAGCTACAATTCCTACAAGCTACCCTACAATAGCGATTTTCCAAAAGCTTACTATCCTTATGCACAGCGACCTGATGGGTGTTCTTTGCCTTGGGAAGAACCTGGACTTCATGATAAATTTCAATTTGGTTCTTATGAAGCTAATTTCCGGCCAGCCTGCTATGAACATGATAAATGTTTCTATACAATAGGCAGTAGTTTTGATGAGTGTAGTCGAAACTTTTATGCTGCTACTAGAGCCGCTTGTGAAAAAGCTGCTGGAGAATCTCCTGTGACTACTTTTTTTAGTGGTGGTATTTCGGTTGCAACTTGCTACACATGGGCAACTTCTACTTTCGGTGCTGTATGGAGTGATGGCGGATGGACAGCGTTTAGAGCTGCTCAAAATATGCAGCACCGTTACATGGCTTGGGTCAACTCAATTCTAAATTCTTCCAAAAACTCTCCTGTTGGTTATTTTGATAATGGGGCGACAGTTTTCTACTCAGACGGAAATACACACTGCGGTTTTGTCAGTGAGACACATTTAAGTTTCTATCAAAAAGTAATTTCAGTGCCAAATTTAGGACGGCAAGATCCAAACAATTTTGGTGCCTACACTGGTGCTTGTGTAATGCCAACTGGATATTTTGAGAATGGAGGTACTGTTTACTTCTCCGCAGGGAATGGAAGTTTTTGTGGTTTTCCAAGTGGAGAAGCATTTGATTCACATAGACGTTCTCGACCCCAAGAAACACTCTGGGGTCGTCTTGATGTAGCACCAAGTAAATTTTTGACGTACACAGGTGTCTGTGAATAATACCTAACCAGAGTACACTTACCAAATAGTCGATTTTAATTAAACTACGATGTGAAATAAGAACAGTGGGGGAAAAGCGATCGCCTTTCCCCCACCTCTAACAATCACCTGAAAATCATCGCAATGGTTACACAGCTACCATCTTCCACCCCAAAAAGCATTATCTACCCTGATAGCGATGGACAGCCAATGGCAGACAACACCAAGCAGTTTGAATTAATTGTCTGGATTAAAAATAATTTAGAACTGCTGTTCGCCAATGATCCAAATGTGTTTGTCGCTGGGGATTTGTTGTGGTATTCAGTGGAAGATGATAATAAGCTTCGCCAAGCTCCGGATGTAATGGTAGTATTTGGCAGACCAAAAGGATACCGAGGTTCTTATAAACAGTGGCTTGAAGACAACATTGCCCCGCAGGTAGTATTTGAAATTTGGTCGCCTGGAAATCGAATTTCTCAAATGGCGAAGAAATTCGAGTTTTATGAGCGCTACGGTGTGGAAGAATATTATTTGTACGAACCTGATGTGGTTGACTTGACAGGTTGGCAGCGTCGTAACTCACGATTAGAAGTTATTGACCAAATGGCTGGTTGGGTGAGTCCTAGATTGGGGGTGCGTTTTGAGTTGGGCGAGGAAGAACTACAAATTTATCGTCCTGATGGCGATCGCTTTCTTACCCATTTGGAACTAGATCGACAACTACAGCAAGAAAGAGAACGAGCCGAACAACAACGCCAGCGAGCCGAACAAGCCGAAGCCCAGTTAGAAGCTCTACATACTCTACTAAAAGAGCGGGGAATTAATCCAGAGCAATTATGACGGAATTTTATTTACAAGTCTCAAAGAATAGCTAAGGTTACAAACGTATTGTAATATTCCTCATCCTCAACTTGAGTAAGTGGTTTTTTAGAATCAAAGTAGGAGATAATTTTCCCAAAACACAGGGTGAATTCCATTGGTTCAACAACCAGAACTCCGGGAAACTTCGTCAATGCAATCAATCCAGCGTGTGCTGGTTAGTTTGAGTACTTACCGATGGACTTCGTTGGGAGCCTTGGTAAGCCTATTGCTGCTAACGATCGCTAACGCCGTTACTCCGCAACTATTTCGCTGGGGAATCGATCGCGGCATTACCGAAAAAAACTTAGAAGTTGTGCTAATTAGCGCAGGCTGGATGGTAGTCGCGGCGATCGCTCGTGGTTTATTTAACTTTGGACAAAGCTATTTAGCAGAAGCGGCATCTCAGGGTGTAGCTTACGATCTACGAAACAAAATTTTCAGCAAAATTCAAAATCTCAGTTTTAGCTATCACGATCAAGCGCAGACTTCGCAACTGTTAACCCGCGTTACCAGTGACATTGAGCAAATTCGTACATTTGTTGGTACTAGCTTGATTCAGGTCATTGGTGGACTTGTAACATTGGTGAGTATTGCAGTGATTTTGCTGGTCATGAACTGGAAATTGGCACTGATTACTCTAACAGTAGTACCTTTAACCGGATGGTTAATGGCACGATTTGTGACTGGCAATAACAGGCTTTTTCGCCAAGTACAAGAGCAACTAAGCGACCTGAACGCTGTATTACAAGAGAATTTAATCGGAATAAGAGTAGTAAAAGCCTTTGTGCGGGAGTCCACTGAAAGGTCGCGTTACACGACCTTGAATGATAACCTAGTTAAGGCAAACATCAAGACTATTAGTGCTATTCGTAATACCTTTCCGTTTATCTTTTTGTTAAGTAATTTGGTAACGCTGGCAGTTTTCGCCTATGGCGGAGCGGAGGTAGTTGAAAATAGATTTTCCATTGGTGAACTAGTCGCCTTTAACTCCTACCTAGCCTTGATTTTACAACCAATTTTGGTAATTGGATTTGCTGCACCAGCGATCGCTCAATCAGCTGCTTCAGCAGAACGAGTTTACGAAGTGGTAGACGCAGAGATAGAAATTCGCGATCGCCCTGATGCTATCCCCTTTGACACCTGCGGTGGTAGAATCACTTTTGAAAATGTTTCCTTTCGCTATCCGGGAGCAAGTGCCGAAACTCTCAAAGAAGTTTCCTTTGAAACCAAGCCCAATGAACTAATCGCTGTTCTAGGAATGACTGGTTCCGGAAAAAGCACAATTATGAACTTGATTGCCCGGTTTTATGATGTCACAAAGGGAGCGATTCGCATTGACGGACGGGATGTTAGAAGTTTCAACCTCAAAAGCCTCAGATCTCGTATCGGTATTGTCTTCCAGGAAACCACACTTTTCTCTGGCACAATCCGCGAAAATATTTCCTATGCAAAACCCAATGCAACCCTAGAAGAAGTGATTGAGGTGGCAAAAAGCGCACAAATACACGATTTCATCATCAGTTTGCCCGATGGCTACGAAACGATTGTTGGGGAACGTGGTGTGGGGTTGTCTGGCGGGCAAAAACAACGAATTGCGATCGCCCGTACCTTACTCACTGATTACAGTATTTTGATTTTGGACGATAGTACCTCTGCTGTAGATGCCAGAACTGCTGCCCAAATTCAAGCTGAGTTAGATGGTTTCATGCGTCAAAAAGCTTGTACAACCTTTGTAGTGGCTCAACGCATCAGCACTGTCAAGAATGCCGATCGCATTTTTGTTATGGACAAAGGGCGATTAGTCGCACAAGGTACTCACGAAGAATTGATGCAAACTAGCCCGCTTTATGGTGTAATTTTGGAATCTCAGGTACAGCAAAAGGAGAACAAATGAGAACTACAGCTGCCGTTGTTGTATCCGAGGAACAAGCTAGTAAACAAACCTCCACCTTAAGGCGTTTTTTGCAATACCTAAAACCCTATCGTAAAGAAATTCCCATTGCGATCGGATTGGTTTTCATTGGTGCAGTTACCCAGGCAATTGGGCCATTTTTTCTCGGATGGTCGATTGATAACCTCATTGCTAAAGGAAATTTGCAGGGACTATTGCTGTTATTGGGGCTACTAGCGCTGAATTACGGAGTTGGTATCTTAGCAATCCGGGGCCAAATTATTCGAGTCGGCTGGATTATGCAGCGATTGTTGGCTCAACTCAGGCAAGACATTTTCATTAAAATCCAAAGTTTACCCCTGAGCTTTTTTGACCGCAGCGAAGCAGGCGATTTAATGAGTCGCTTGCTGAATGATGTCAACACCGTGAATCAGGCATTTGGACTAACCATTGCCCAAATGCTGGGTAATACTTTCAGTTTAATCGGCATTGTGATCGCCATGCTCTCAATTAACCTGCAACTGGGCTTGTTGAGCAACCTAGTAGTACCATTGATGATTTTTACTACAGGCTTGTTTGCACGTTGGGCAAGAGCTAGATTTCGTGTGACGCGCCAAACCATTGGCGAACTTTCCGCTAAGTTGGAAGAAGATATTGGTAGTGTGCGAGAAGCACAGGCATTTAATCGCGTACACCTCAACATTGCAGAATTCGAGGTTCTCAATGCCGCCAACCGAGATGCTAACGTCCAGGCTGTGGCAATTACTTCGGCCTTTTTACCGTCCATCGATTTTCTCAACACATTAGCAACCGCAGGTGTGCTGGCTTATGGTGGTTATCTGGCGGTAACGGGAGGTGCAACTGTGGGTGTAGTAACATCGTTTTTACTTTATGTGCAGCAGTTCTTCCGCCCCATCCAAATTCTCAGCCAGTTTTACACCCAAGCTCAATCTGCATTCGCTGGATTAGAACGAATCTTTCTGTTATTGGATGAACCCTCACAACTCAAAGATGCGCCTGATGCTCAGGAAATGCCACCAATTCAGGGCGAGGTAAGATTTGAGAATGTTAAGTTTGGCTATAATCCAGACCAACTCGTTCTCAAAGGGGTAAATTTGCACGCTTACCCAGGGCAGATGATTGCGTTAGTAGGGGCGACAGGTTCGGGAAAAAGTACAATTATTAACTTGATTTTGCGCTTCTACGATGTGTCTGGAGGTGCAGTCAAAATTGATGATATTGATGTACGTAGTGTTACCCAAGCGAGTCTACGGCGTCAGATTGGTATCGTCCTACAAGA
Organism: Nostoc paludosum FACHB-159; assembly: GCF_014698835.1. Taxonomy (GTDB): domain Bacteria; phylum Cyanobacteriota; class Cyanobacteriia; order Cyanobacteriales; family Nostocaceae; genus Nostoc; species Nostoc paludosum. Next base: position 6,417 of record NZ_JACJTU010000018.1, read on the forward strand.
TAATATTTTGTTCAGCGGTACTGTTGCTGAAAATATTGCCTTTGGCTGTCCCTATGCTACCCAAGCTGACATCGAAGGAGCTGCACAAGCAGCGAATGTTCATGAATTTATTACCTCACTACCACAGGGCTATACAACTCAATTGGGTGAAAAAGGCGCTCCCCTGAGTCAGGGACAACGACAACTGATTAGTATTGCTCGTGCGGTATTAATTAATCCCCGAATTCTCATCCTCGATGAAGCGACCAGCAGCATCGATACCCGTACAGAAGCGTTAGTGCAAAGTGCGATCGCCCGCTTGCTCCAAGGTCGTACAAGTTTCGTTATTGCCCACCGCCTCAGTACAGTTACTCAGGCAGATAAAGTGTTAGTGATTCAACAAGGGCAAATTGTAGAGCAGGGTACTCACATAGAACTCATCAATCAGCAAGGTGTCTATGCGAACCTTTATGCCCTGCAATTGGGTGCAGCAGACAGCGTAAAAGTGAGTGGGGGGAGATGAGGGAGACAAATTAATTCAAAATTCAAAATTAAAGAATTTCTGCCTCCTGCCTCCTCTTTTCCCATGCCCAATGCCCCATACCCAATGACTAATTATGAAAGTTACACTCTATATTGCAACTAGTTTGGATGGCTATATTGCTCGTAGCAATGGAGGAATTGATTGGTTATCAATAGTTGAGACTCAAGAAGAAGACTATGGTTACGCTGCTTTCTACGAATCGATTGATGCTATTGTTTTGGGTAGCAAGACATATGAGTTAGGGCTGAGTTTTGACCAATGGCCCTATCCAGATAAGAAATCTTTTGTTTTCACCCAAAGGAATCTCAAATGCGATCGCCAGGATGTTGTATTTGTCTCTGACCCAGTGAATCGCGCATTAGAAAATATAGAGACAGAAGGCTTTAAAAATATCTGGTTAGTTGGTGGTGGAGCCTTAATAAATTCTTTTCTTAAGCACAGCTTAATTGACGAATATATTATTTCGATTATTCCAATTATTTTAGGTGAAGGTATACGCCTTTTACCACCACCTACCCCTGAAGAAAAATTAGATTTTATTAACTCAAAACAATATCCAAGTGGATTAATTCAAATAAATTATAGACGCAAATAAAACATTTAAATCTTTATAATTCATAATTCATAATTTATAGTAAATTGATGACTATCAGAGCCATCAAATCCTTTGGAATTACGAATTACGAATTACGAATTACGAATTAGTTAAAGAAGCTTGTCAACAGCATTGGTAAACTGTTCGTAAGGAGAAACTCCCACGATAGTCTCTGCTAAAACACCATCTTTAAAAATTAAAACCGCTGGAATACTGCGAAGACCAAATTTTTTGAAGAGTGGTTTGTTACTGTCAATGTCTACTTTAACGACCTTAACACGACCTTTGTATTCCTCGGCAAGTTGATCCATTAATGGACTAATCAGCCGACAGGGGCCACACCAAGTAGCAGTAAAGTCAACAACAACAACTTGCTCTTCACTTCCATTTAAAACAACATCAAACTCGCTTTCTTCAACGTAAACAACAGTGTGAGTATCAGTAGACATGTTTTAAGTCTCCAATCTAAAACTAAAATTTCATTACAAGTCTGACTATACAAACTATACTTTGTTATGTCTATTAGATTTATAAAATTCTTAGATTGGGAAATCTCCACAGGAGCATTATTCGTACTGTTGCTCTTGGGGAAGGTAACGGAAAATCCTAAATGCCAAGTAGCTATATTTTCTAATGGATTTGTTTAAAATTTGAATAGTCAGGATGTACTGAAAAAAATAAGGCAAGGAGGCAAGAAGTAATGGTTTATGAGTACTATTGCTTCTTTAACTTTACTTCATCTTTGCTGTATATAATTTTACATAAATACTGATAAATCAGCTTCCGCCGATCGCTCTTTTTTTCATAGTTACTGCGTAGATATGTTGTTAGTAAAAGCAGCAATGCCTGAGTTGAGCTTCGTTAATGCACCCTATCTACTTGTGTAATTAAATGCTTTATATTACAATTTCAGGGTTTTTCCTGAGTAGATAGTCTTTTTTGGATCTGTGTCCAATCAATCTTCAGAATAGGTTTATTTGAAGACACTTGTCTGTCTCTGAGAAGTTGAATTTCTCTTTCTAAAGCATTATTTCCTTGTCTAAAAAAGTCTTGAGAGCTAGATTGAACTAAGTCACGAGATAAATTTTGAGTTTGCCTTGGAGTCAGAGTAGGAATAGTTTGTTGAGCTTTGGCAGAAGTTTCAGCAGCCAGCAAAAAGGTTGCTGAAAAAACTAGCACTTTTAATTGTATACAACGGATGAATTTGAGACTGAACATAATTCAAACATTTATAGTGTGAATTTTACGTATTATCAAACCATCTTGTTTGGTTCTGATACTACCTAAAATACAGCGATCGCCTAACCATTACCTCCTACAAATGGGTTAATTTATTTGCATGAGTTCGATCGAGAAATGGATGTTAGATTAAGGAGCGTACATCAGCTATTTGATATTCAATTTACATGACATTGGCGGTCAAGATGCCCACTCGATAAGGATTTACTCCAAATTCAATATGTAAAATTGATGTTTGTTAGCTTGATCAAAGGGTGACTTCCTGCATAGTAATACAATAATTGTGTTGGTTTGTTTAGTTGTGCTGGGGTGAATCTAGCTTACTTTTTTTAGGGTAGAGCAGCATTCGAGATTTTTGGTGCGTTGGGACTAAGGGCTATTTGGAAATCAAAAATTAGACTGAAATATAGGTTGGGTTGAGAAATGTAGCTTGGTTCCCACAGGGTAACCCAACAATTGTAAATTGCCGATTCTGCTATGTATTGACTCAGCGCTCGTTGCTCAGTTAGGGTTGAGAAGAATTAACTGTATTTTGTGTTTAATATTTACACCTTTACTATGTGGAGTTTTAATCATGTCGAGCGATGCAATTATTGAAACTGAATTATTAGAAAATCAAGTTGATCAGCAACACAAGCCCCGCCAAATTCTTGGTATGCAAGAATTAAGTGTTTTGAATCCCCGCTACAACTGGAAGGGGCTGGTTCAATTGGCTGGACATTTAGCCGTTATGGGAGTTAGTGGTTATGTGTGGGCAATGAATTTTGGCAATTGGTTGTTAGGAATACCAGCACTGGTAATCTACGGCTTTTGTATAGCTTCTATGTTCGCACCCATGCATGAATGCGTTCACAGAACAGCTTTTGCTAACAATCGATTGAATGATATTGTTGCTTGGTGTGCAGGTTTGCTTTCATTTTACAACAGCACATTTTTTCTGTATTACCACAACTGGCATCACCGCTATACTCGCGTTCCTGACAAAGATCCAGAACTAACCGATCCCAAACCAAGCAACTTAGGTAAATACTTATTGATAATTACTGGTTTACCTTGGTGGTTAGGCAAGATCCGTGGACATTTTCGGGCTGCTTTTGGTCAACTTGACGATTGCCCATTTGTGCCACAAACAGCACGAGCTGAAGTTATTCGTTCCACTCGCTGGCAATTAGCTGTTTATGCAGGGGCGATCGCTATCTCTATTGCAGCAGATCAGCCTTGGTTTTTCCTCTATTGGCTACTACCGTTGCTTGTGGGTCAACCAATTCTACGTTTTATTCTGCTGGCAGAACACACAGGTTGTACTCTTGATGCCAATCTGTTGACGAATACTCGTACAACGTTGACGCTGTTTCCTGTACGATTTTTGATGTGGAATATGCCATTTCATGCAGAACATCATTTATACCCATCAATTCCGTTTCACGCTTTACCTACAGCTCATCAACAATTGAGTTCCCACTTTACCCACATTGAACCAGGCTATATAAAAGTTAACCGGGATATTGTCAGCCAAGCAATTTTGAATTTTAGATTTTAGATTTTGCAAAAAGTTTGAGATAGGAAGTGTGAATTAATCAACTTGGAACCCAGTAGAAATTGTAAATTATGAATTATGAATTCAAAATTATGAATTAGCATGACCAAGTATTTTCGTTCCAATGTTGATGCAATGGCTAGCTATGTTCCTGGTGAGCAGCCTCAACGTGGGACGCAGATTATTAAACTCAACAGTAATGAGAACCCCTATCCTCCCTCCCCTGCGGCATTAGCTGTACTGCACAACATTGATGCAGAATGGTTGCGACGGTATCCAGAACCTTTTGGAGAGGAATTTCGCCAAGCTGCTAGTAAAGTATTAGGAGTTCCTAGTGATTGGATAATTGTGGGAAATGGCAGCGACGAATTGTTAAGCGTAGTAATTCGAGCCTGTGCAGAACCCGGACGCAAGGTAGTCTATCCAATGCCAACTTATGTGCTATATCGCACATTATGTCAAATACAAGATGCAGATATTACTGAGATATCCTACGGTGAAGATTACAGTTTACCGCTAGAAGAATTGATTGCTGTCAATGGGTCTGTAACATTCATTGCCTCGCCGAATAGTCCATCGGGGCATGTGGTGGCAATGGATGACTTGCGAAAACTAGCCAGCCAGTTATCTGGAGTTTTAGTAATTGATGAAGCTTATGTAGATTTTACTGAAGAGAATGCGTTGGCTTTGGTAAAAGAATATGAAAATGTCATCGTAATTCGGACACTTTCTAAAGGCTACTCGTTAGCTGGATTACGATTAGGATTTGGGGTAGCCAATCCGAAGCTGTTGCATGGATTGTTTAAAGTCAAAGATAGCTATAACATTGATGCGATCGCCTGTGCAATTGGCACTGCTGCAATTACTGACCAAGCTTATAAAAATGCCTGTGTGGCAAAAATTAAAGCATCGCGGACTAAGCTAGCAATAGACTTGAAAAAATTAGGCTTTCGGATTTGGGAATCCCAAACTAACTTTTTACTGACACAACCTCCAGCAGAAAACGCCGAATATCTTTATCAAAAACTCAAGGAACAAGGAATTTTAATCCGCTACTTTAAGCAGCCAGGATTAGAGGATAAATTACGCATCACTGTTGGGACTGATGAACAAAATCAGGCTTTAGTCGAGGCGCTGATTTATTTGTTAGAGATTGGAAGCCGATTATAGACATCCCTTGACTCAAACAAAAAGGCGATCGCAATTGCGATCGCCTTTTCCTTTAACAACTGATCTCTGCACTAACTTCTTTGAAGAAGCCTGTGGTTTTGATGCATGTGTTCATCGCCGCAGACAATAGGGGATTGCTGGCGATGGGGAATTGTTAAATTGTGGCTGAATAGTTATACATATCGCGCTGAATAGGTAAAGACATCGCGACCTCTTCCTCTATTTTTTCCTCTTACAAAGGTAACAGTCCAATCATCTTCCGGTGACACTGTGTCAGTAAGGTTAAAATCGTAGTTTGCATTTCCAATTTTTGCTGGGAAGCCTCCCGAAATAGTTTCAGTTTGACTAGGAGAAAGTTCCTCAACATAACAAAAGTTCGTAATCATTTTGAGCGCTCCTTTGGTAGGAATGTATTAAATTTCCCAAAAGACAGAAGAGATTAACTCAAATTTTTCAAAACTTGGTTGCTTTTGAATGAGCTAAGTAAATCTTCTTATCTTTTTGTAGCTGCTCTAGGTTTTGTGAGTTTTTTGAGTCTAACCCTCTTGCAAGAAACATTTCTGTTTCTTTACATTCATTAGAAATGCGTAGACGCCGCATAAGTTTGTCGTCAGACATCGCTTTTCTGGAACGCTTCTATCACTTTCGGAAAACAACAAACGAATACAGACTCTGGAGCTTTGATGGAACCAAAGTTTGAGGCTTTATTTTCTAATATGAATTAAAATTTTCAGCCAAATGGTGAAACACAAAGCTTCAAAAGGCTTTCAGAAATTTGGTTCTCCCGATCTGACAGAAGAAGGCTAAGATGATCTACTACTATTACCTAGAACCAAAACTTGATGACAAGTATTTCCAAACTGAAAACGTACTTCTACCGTCTACTATTAGCAGTAGAAGTAAGCCAACCTCAAAAAACATAAAACAGACTAACTCCCTTCTCTATAAAGGAATAGAAAAATTTTCCTTACCTACAACGGGAGGAGTCTTTAGTTTAATTTGGTTTACTTACTTACGATTTGGAAAATTGGAATGGAATAGATAGTCTATTTATTCGATTTATCCGATTGTTTTGCCCTGTTCCATCATTTCCGTCACCATTTCCATCCTTTATAGGAGGTTGACTAGGATCTTGTTGTCCCCCAGATAAAAGCTGCTGTTCTTCTGTGGTTAACTCCACAAGTAAATCCAATGTACTGATTTGGTTTGACATAATTAATTACCTCACTTACTTGATAAGGTGATGATCACCTTCACTTGAATATAAGGAACTTTTGTCTTCAGTTCATAAGTCAAAAGGTGGAACTAGATTCTATCTTTGTTATACCTTTTGATATTTTCAACAAAAAAGTTTTAACAAAAAATAGTGATTTACAAGACAAATATTGAGTAATTAGTTTAATACAATGTGAATTCGATGTATAGGATTTTGACCTCACCCCCAGCCCGTCTCCTTGAAAGCTACGGTGTACACACAAGTCTTCTAGAGTTGCGCCACAGGCTTTTGATCCCCCCAACCCCCCTTAAAAAGAGGGGCAAAAAACTCTCAAAGTCCTCCTTTTTAAGGAGGATAATGAAGGATCTAGAACGATTTTGGTTTTTGAGAGAGATGTGTGTAAACTGTAGCTCCTCTTAGGGAGGCTGGGTGGGTGAAGTCTGTGGAATTCACGAATGATCGCAGTCTCATATCGTATCCGGTTAAAGACCCATAGTTGGGAGTGACGCAAAGAGAAGTCTGTAGCTTGCTTAAGCCAGGGGCGCTGCCCGCCGCATCAGAACTTCTCCTAAGGAAGACGCGGAGAGTTTTTTGATCGATGAGTAGGCAGACATAATATGAGGAGTTGCGGGAGGATGAGGAAGATGGAGACACTTGAATCAACAGTCAAGAGCCTAGACCCTAAGCGACTTGTACTGACTTGTGCTGAGCGAAATCGAGGTAAGCCGAAGGCTCAACACTCAACACTTCCCATCCCCTATGCCCAGTTAGTTACTACAACAATTTTGAACTTACTTTCACCAGACAAATCGTAGTCTAAAGAGCCGTAGTGTTGCAAAGACCACTCTTGCAAATCTTGAATTGCGCGGGCAAAAATATCATCAGGGATGTGCCAAGTATGGCGATAAATTTTGTTTTTATGAGCATCAATCAATTTGCCCACAGTTAGTTCAGATTGCCATTTGGCTGCAACAACTGTTTCTAAATTTGCTCCTTGTTCGCGCAACTGTGCTAAAACCTCTTCTTCTGTTGCACCATAGCGGGGTAAAGGGTAACCATAGCCAGCAATGATATCTTGCCAACGTTGCTGAAAATCAAACCTACCCTGATTCACATCCTCACTAACTTTGCTGTAATTCATATTACCGTGAGTGTAAAGATAAATTCCTCCCGGTTTAAGGACGCGGCGAATTTCTGCTAGTGCTTGCTTCCAAGCAGAAACCAAGTGAAATACGTGAACTGTCAACGCCACATCAAAAGAGTTGTCAGCAAATGGTAGAGAAGTTGCATCACCCTTGATTGCTGTTAATTTATGAGATACTCCTTCTAGTTTTTGGTGCAACTCAGCCAGCATCTTTTCTGAGATATCTACACCGCTGTAAGAATAACCTCTTTTGGCTATTGGAATAGCAATTCTACCTGTACCAATTCCAGTTTCAAAAAACTTAGTTTCTTCTGTGGCTGAAACTATATTCAAAATAGTGTCAGTAACTTGTTCAGAAACTCCAGTTGGTAGTCCTCGTGTTGCATCGTAAATATCAGAAACTCGGTCAAATGAAACTGTGGTATTCATAATATTTTATCCATTCTTCAAGGTTATTTAGAAAGTAAATTCACTAAATAAGTTGTATGTTACCAATTTTTTTGAGCGCCAAAAATAATTAATCAATGTTAGTTAATAGTTAGACTTTGTTACTGCTCAACCAGTTTTTACCAAAGGTAATTTTTGTTTGTAATTCAAGAAATGCGGGTTGCTAGAATCACTGCATGTCTAGCGGTAACTCGAATTTCCGTAGCAATAATATGAGGATCTTTTAACCAAAATTCCCGTACTCGATCTGTGCGTTCTTGCCACTCTGGTGGCCAGTATTCTTCTGGTGTCAGGTCATCCAGTATAATTAGGCCTCCAAGCTTTAAGGCATTTATTAATATCTGAGGTTCAACAACTTTCGCGTTTCCGCCATCAGCAAATAATAAATCAAAAGGAGCATAGGAAAGTAAATCGTGCCAATCGCCTTGAAGTACCCGTACATTAGGCTTATGTGCAAATAACTGTTGCACAAGTGTGGCACGATCGCCATCGCTCTCTATGGTAATAAATGTACTATCTGGGTGTAATGCACTCACAATCCAAGCAGCGCCAAATCCACAGCCAGTACCAATTTCAGCAATTTGACCCTGTGTGATGTGGTTGGTGAGGACTTGCAACAAACGGCCAACTTCTGGAAGCGAGGATTCAGAAAATCCGAGTTGTGCAGCCAGCACTTGAGTCTGCTGTACTAATGGTGGAATAGAAGCGATCGCACTATAACTCATCATTACTCCTTCACCAAAACTTCGCGTAGCATCACAGCTAAATCCTGCAATGCACTTTCGCCATCTCCAACAAATGTCGTTCCGTGCATTGTTGCTAGGGTACGCGGTTGGAGTGCAGCTAACTCTTTGAGAATGCGATCCGTATGTGTTGTGTATGGTATGTAATTAGGAAAGGGACTTGCTTCATAATTAGCTATTGTTTGACGCGATCGCTCAATCACATCAGACTCAGTTATTGGCTCTAAATCTCCAAATTGGTGAAACAGATCTGAACAAAATAGTGTTTTATTGGTAGTTTCAAAGAATAATCCTGCATCCCAACCGTGAGGAACTTGTGGTGTGTGGTAAAACTGAAAGCTATATTTACCAGTGTTTAAAACTTCAGCGTTTTGCATACTTTTAGATGGACGAATTGCAAAATCATCTATGTTCACAAACGTTGCTAAAGGACTACAAACTGTCTGAGCATTTGGCGCAATCGCCAGCCACTCATTGAGAGAACCACATTCATCTGCTTCAAAATGACTAAAACTAATCCAGCGAATTTTTGATGGCTCAAGAATCTTTTCCACTGCATCACGTACTAGTGGAAACATCGCCTTGAGTCCCGTATGAAATAATAATGGTTCTTCGTCCTTGACTAAGAACTGGATAAATTGTAGGTCTGCGTTTGAATCATAGGTTGAGATGCGATAGATATCGGAGGCGATTTCAGTAATAGTTGTCATAATATTAAAATTTACACAGGTAACAAAGAAACGTGTGCTGAAACTATTTTCCATCCGTTCGTAAATCTATACCAAGTCTGGCTTTGTCGCCCGAAACGCTCTACACCATTGATAAGGCGGCGAAACTCTAAAGTGACGGTTGCTGTATCTTTTCCAAATGTGACAACTTTAAGATTTGAAATTTCTCGCTCTATTTTTGGATTTGGTCGAGAGGCGCGAAAGTTACGAATTTCGTCGCTACCATAGAGATTTTCTGTTACCCCAAACCGCACTACTTCGGGAGTATCCCAAAACAATTTATCCATTACTTCTAAATTGTTATTAGAAAGTGCTTCCTCATATTGAAGATATAAATCAGTCACTTCATCTACAATGCCAGGATCGTTTACTGTGGTCATTGTTGTTACCAGTTTTTGGTTATATCACTAATTATGAACTTTTTGGCGAACCAAATCACGGAAGCTGGAGACTTGTTGCATAAACAAAAATGAACCGACAACACAAACACTAGCAGCCAGAATGACACTATTGGCAGCACCGATGTAACTTGCCAGTGCGCCGCCAATGAGATTGCCTATGGGTACTGCGCCTGTTGATGTCATGACGTAAAGTCCTGTGATTTGCCCGCGATTTTCATCAGTTACTAACAATTGCAGCAAAGTGCGTCCGGTAATTATCTGCAAAATAAATCCGAAACCAGCCGCCAACAGTGAAAGCAACGAAAGCCATAACACACGAGATAAGGCAAAAATAATCAGGCTCAACCCCATAAAGCCTATTCCGAATGCCAAGACTTTCCCCAATTCAGATACATTTTTTTGCTTACTTAAGTAGATACCACCGACCAAGGTTCCCAAACTAGAAGCTGTCATTAAAAAGCCGAAGGTATTAGATCCGCCTTGTAAAGTTTCCTGAGCAAAAATAGGCCCCAACGCCAAGTAAAATCCCCAAACAAAGCAAACTAAAAATGAACCAATCAACACCGTTCGGATTGGCAAAAATCCGATCGCATACTTGAAACTAGCTTTTAATTCTTCTAAAGGTTTGCGTTTGGAAACCATCGCTTTTTTAGGAGCAAGCCGAATCGCCAACAGAGCAATAATTACAGCAATGTAACTAATGCTATCGATGACAAAACAAAGTCCTGCTCCCAGCACTCCAATCAATATACCTGCGATCGCCGGCCCAATCATAGTAGTAACACTAACAAGGGATGAGTAGAGAGCGAAGGCATTACCGAGATTTTCCTTACCCACCGTTTCTGGTACAAAAGCTTGGCGAGTCGGAATATCAAAGGCATTGATTGTCCCTAGCAGCACACCCAGAAATGTAATTTGCCAAACGTTAATACTACCGCTCAAAGCCAGCCACCCTAAAGCCAAAGACCGAAGCATTCCTAAAATTTGGGCAACTAGGAGAATTTGCTGACGGTTCCAGCGATCGGCGACAATACCACCTAGAGGAATTAAAATAAGTGTGGGAATTTGGCTGGCAAAGCCTACCAAACCAAGCAACCAAGCGGAATCCGTCAGGCGATATACCAGCCAACTAGTAGCCACTTGTGTCATCGACGTACCAATCAGAGAAATTGCCTGACCTATGTAGAACAGGCGAAAATTTCTCGAATCAAAAGCAATAAGCATAAAGATTGGGGATTAGGCATGGGGCATTGGGCAAGCAGGAAGTGTGGGAGGGGTGGGAGGTGTGGGAGGATGGGGAAGAAATCTTTCCCCCCACACTCCCCACACTCCCCACACTTCCCTATCTCCCCATCTCCCCCACTCCCTAGCCACGAATAAAAAAGTAGATGGTCATGCTGAAGGCAACAACCAAAACAAATTTCCGAATTAGTTGGGGTTCAAGTTTACGGGCATAGTGAGCGCTTAAATAACCGCCTAAAGAACCACCTACTGCCATTAAAATCGCTTGATGCCAAGCAATTACACCAGCAAAAATAAAGGGAATAATTGCTATTCCATTGATACAACTGCCTAAAAATGTTTTAAAGGCATTCATCGTATGAATACTTTTGATGCCTAAAAATGATAAAGTTGCCAGCATTAATATTCCTAGACCTGCTCCGAAGAAACCGCCATAAATTGCGATCGCTAATTGAGCTAGCACTAAATTAAATAAAGGTACAGAGTCCGGTGATGATTTTTGACTTTGAAGTTGCAACCAACCTCTTAGATAATCGCCAAAGGTAAATACTAATGTTGCCAGCAGTAGTAAATAGGGAATCAGCTTTTTAAACACATCTGACGATGTATATAATAAAGCCACAGAGCCAATGATTCCACCAATAAAACTAACACCACATAAAAGCAAGAAAACTTCTCGTTTGATGCCTAAATCTTTCCGGTAGGCTCCGGCACTGGCTAAAGATGCTACCCAAATAGCAGTATTATTTGTAGCATTAGCCGCGATGGGTGGCACACCTGTAAATATCAGTGCTGGAAAAGTAATAAAGCTTCCACCACCTGCTACAGCATTCAGTCCGCCTGCAATAAAAGCGGTGCTGAACAAAAGTAAGCTATGGAGAAACGTTAAAGATGGCGGCATTATTTTGAGTGGTAAATTAGAAATTAGGAATTACAAGTCTTGGAATATTTTCTGGGCAATGAGCTATAAAATCAGCACCATGAGTTTTTAATTCTTCCTCAGTTCCATAGCCGTAGGTGACACCAATTGCAGCAATATGATTGCGCTTGGCTCCAATCATGTCGTGTTGGCGTTAGCGAAGCTTAACGAAGTTATCGCCAACCATTACAACACTAGAAGGCGAAAGGTTTTCTGTGAGTAAAATGTGAGAAATCAAATCAGCTTTTGCACTCCGAGTGCCATCCAATTCGCTACCATAAATGCCATCAAAAAGCAAGGATAAAGAAAAATATTCAATAATCCGTCTGGCGTAAATATGTGGTTTGGAAGTGGCAACAAAAGTTTTATAGCCAGCAACACGAATCGACTTTAAAGTTTCTGTAATCAGTGGATAAAGTGAATTTTCAAATAATCCAATTGTGGAAAAGCGACTCCGATAAAGTGAAACTGCCCTCTCAACTAATGCATTATCTGAAGTTTTAAGTAGTTGCGAAAAACTATGTTTGATTGGAGGCCCAATACACCAATGTAATTGCTCAGCATCAGGTGGTATATAGCCGAGTTCAGATAAAGCATACTGAATACAGCGATTAATACCAGGCTTAGGATCTGTCAATGTTCCATCTAAATCGAAAAGAATAGTATTAAAAATCATATTTGCTGGGCAAACCTCTGCGTAACTCTGCGTTTGACTCTGCGCCCTCTGCGTTTAAAAACAAAAGTTTGTTTACCTCAATTAACTTTTTATAATCCCCAATCCTAGTTCTCATTCCTCCTAATTTTGAGCGATTGAAAAAAGCTTTCTCCACTAAGTAAAGCAATCCCAAACGTGACAACCCCAATCCCCATAATTTGAGTCAAGTTTAAAGTTTCGCTAATAGTTCCCCAGGCTACTATCGCCGTTAAAGCTGGACTGCTAGAGCCGATTATTGATGCGGTAGTTGCACCAATCATCCGAATTCCTAAATTGTTCAAAATGTGTCCGATAAAGCTAACTAAACCCGAAAAAATACTACCAATCCATAGAGGTGTCCAGTCAAGTTGAGCAGTAGGAACTGGCCAGAACAGTAAGCTAACACCAGAGAGTACCAGGGTGGAAGCAAAGCTGATCCAAGTGAAGGGAACTGGATGAAATTTTTCTAAACATTTTTGGGCGATGACGTTATAGAAGGCATAAACAACGCCAGAACTAACACTGGCCAAAATGCCAACCATGATGATATGATTGCTGTGAGTTCCAGAAGATTGTGGAATAACAAGAACGCAACCTATCAAAATGATCCCCATCACCAACCAACGCAAGAATGTAGGGCGTTGACCAAAAAACTTCCAAGATAGCAACGCCGTAAATACGGGATAGGTGAAGAAAAGGGTTGTAGCAATTCCAGTGGGAATTAAGCCAATAGCAATGTAGATTAAGGCAATGTAGACAAACATCAGCACTCCACAGCTAAAGGCTTGAATCAGGACATTCCGATTTTGGCGAGTGAACAACTCTCGTAATTCTATAAAAGCAGATGGATACAGCTTGAATGACAGAGATGCCATGAGTGGAACTACGAGTAGCATTCGCATGAACATCAACAAGAATGAATTCTGCAAATCCGGTTTAACGTATCCACCAAGTAAATATAAATTGAGTACGAGATGTTCTGAAAACAAAACTCGCACGGTAATGTTGTGAAACGCCAAAACAAAGGACGATAAAAGAACTGTCAGGATGCCTAACACGCAAAAAAGGTTTTTTGAAACCCGATTGTATTGCCCAAACCACTGGACTGACAGACCAGACGAGATTTGAGTTTTTAGGACTCTGGTCTCGTCAATTGTAGGGACGGCCGCCCAGAAAATTCATCATACCATTGAGCAAGTTTGGGATACTTCTGTCGCCATTGCAATTCGGGCAGACGAATTTCCAATCCAAGTGCAGAGGCGAGGGTAATATGAGCCAGCTTAGGAGTTTGGTCGAGTTTTTCGGAAATCTTCTCGAAGTAGTCTAGAATTCGCAAAGCACGCGATCGCTCTAACTCAATTATCTTTGGTGATTGCTCGCTTTCAGCACGGAATAGCCGCTCCCGTGCCCAAATACTAATACCATCGATAAATGCAGTTGCGATTCCTTCAAGCTGCTGTGAAAATCCATCAGAATCATCAGCAACTATTTTGATTTCCGGATTTAAGCGATTCAAATAACTGACGATGATTCGCGTTTCACTCAAGATGAATCCGTCATCAGTCGCTAGAGTTGGCACTTTACCTGTGGGATTGTAATTAAGTAATTCGCTATTGGGATCGCGCACGGTAACTTCTTGCAGTTCCACTCGGTCAGTTAAATTTAGCTCAATGATTGCAACCCTAACTATACGAGCGTATTGGGATCTTTGTGTGTAAAAAAGTTTCATAACAAAGTACTAGACCTCACAGATAAAAAGCAAAAGTAAAAAAGTTAAAAGTCTACAAAATAAATCCGTCATCAGTCGCTAGAGTTGGCACTTTACCTGTAGGGTTGTAATGCAGTAAGTCGCTGTTTGGATCTCGGACAGTGACTTTCTGCATTTCAATGCGATCGCCCAGATTCAGTTCTAGCGCAGTTACCCGTGCTATGCGTGCGTAGGGAGAGTTAGGTGTATAAAAGAGTTTCATGAAAAAGTGCGATCGCCATTTTTAAAGTAAAGCTATCTGAGTGAAATTATCTCGAAGCAGCAGCGAGTTCAGGAGATGCAACTTTACTGAACTGATTCACAGGACGAGGTAAACCAAGATTCTCGCGCAGGGTACGCCCTTCATATTCAGTGCGGAATAAACCCCGACGTTGCAATTCTGGAATGACCAAATCGACAAATTCATCCAAACCACCAGGTAGCCAAGGCGGCATAATGTTGAATCCATCAGCACCATCGTTAACAAACCAGTCTTCAAGCTGGTCAGCAATTTGCTCTGGTGTTCCCAAAATTGTGCGATGTCCCCGTGCCCCAGCAATCCACAAATACAGTTGCCTAATTGTTAAATTCTCTCTGCGGGCGAGGTCAGTTATCAATTGCAAGCGACTTTTGCCACCGTTGGTATCTGGCAAATCTGGCAGTGGCCCGTCCAAGGGGTATTTCGATAAATCGTGTCCGCCTATAAGTCCTGAAAGTAGTCCTAATCCAACTGACGGATGAATCAACTCTTGAAGTTGCTGGTACTTCTCTTTGGCTTCCTCCTCAGTTCTACCAATTACCGGAAATACACCAGGCATAATCTTCAGATGGTCAGGCGATCGCCCGTATTTGCTCAGTCTACCTTTGACACTAGAATAAAAATTCTGGGCTTCAGCAAGAGTTTGCTGGGCAGTAAAAATTGCCTCTGCTGTTTGTGCCGCTAAGTCTTGCCCAGCCTCGGAAGAACCAGCTTGTACAATCACTGGATGCCCTTGAATGGGGCGGGCTACATTCAACGGGCCGCGCACTGAGAAATGTTTACCTTTATGATTGGGAATGTGTAGCTTGTCAGGGTCGAAGTAAATACCTGATTCTTTGTCGCGTAAAAAGGCGTCATCTTCCCAACTGTCCCAAAGCTTGGAAGTAACTTCTAAAAATTCCCTCGCCCGTTCATAACGCAGTGCGTGTTCTAAATGTTCTTCTCGGCTGAAGTTTTTCGCTGCGGCTTCAGCAGACGAAGTGACAACATTCCATCCAGCACGCCCACCACTCAAGTAATCTAGTGAAGCAAACTTGCGAGCGAGGTGGAAGGGTTCGTCATAAGTGGTTGATGCCGTTGCCACCAACCCGATATGCTCTGTAACTACAGATAGTGCCGATAATAAAGTTAGCGGTTCAAAGTGGACGCTAAATTGTCCCGAACGACTAAAAGCTTCTCTTCCTTTTCCTTGATCCCAAACAGCTAAACCGTCTGCAAGAAAGAGCATATCAAATTTACCGCGTTCAGCTGTCTGTGCCAGCCGCTTGTAATGCTGAAAATTCAAGCCTCCGTCAGCTTGAGAGTTGGGGTGTCGCCAAGCCGCTACGTGATGACCTGAACCTGGTAGAAATGCACCTAGTTTAAGTTGTTTTTTCTGACTCATTTTTTATTTCTACGAAAATTTACTTATACTTTTTCAAGTTGGGCATGGGGCATTGGGCATGGGGCATGGGGCATTAGTTATTCTCCGCGTCCCCGCGTCTCTCCATCTCCCCATCTCCCCATCTCCCCATCTCCTCCTCTCCCCCTTAAACCGCGACTGCCTCGCGCCGGTTATATGCAGAAGAGTCACCCTTAATGGCTTGACTTTGTTTACCATCAATACCAACTGGAGTATCACCAACGATTGTTACTCGCTGAACGTGGCGGGCTTGGTTACCGTAATCAGCAACTGCATAGTGTTGAGTAGCGCGGTTGTCCCAGAATGCCACATCGCCAACTTGCCAACGCCAACGCACTGTATTTTCGGGACGGGTTACGTAAGCTTGGAACAGTCTTAAAATATCGTCCGATTCGGTTGTTGATAGACCGCGAAACTGGCGAACAAAGCCACCAATAAATAACCCACGTTCCCCAGATTCAGGATGAACCCGTACTACTGGGTGAAGCGTCTCATATACCGTCGAGGTGAAAATAGCCCGTTGAGCCTTCACATCTTCAGGAAGGTCAAATCCAGTTGCATAGTCATAGGCGTTGCTATGTACTGCCCAAAGTTCATCCGCAAGACTACGCAGATGGTTTGGTAAATCTTGGTACGCAGTCACAGAGTTTGCCCAAATAGTATCGCCTCCAACTGGAGGAATAACTAGTGCCCGCAAGATAGAGCCAAGGGGAGGACGGTCTACAAATGTTACATCAGTGTGCCAACTGTTAGCACGAGAAGTAGTTTTGCTGTAATTCAAATCGAGGACTTCTGGGTGTTCTGGAAGTGAGGGAACAGTAGGATGAGCTGTAGTGACTTCACCGAAGCGTCGAGCAAAAGCTACCTGTCCATTAGCATCGAGTTGATGTTGACCGCGAAAGAAAATTACTTTGTATTCAACTAAAGTCTTGCGAATATCGCTGATAACTTCGTCGCTGAGGTTATTACTCAGATTCAGGCCAATGATTTCGGCACCGATACGTCCAGCAACTGGTTTGATGTCAAAGTGTTGGGAAGTCATGTTTTTGTTTCTCCTGAAAAGTTATTAAAGGGCATTGGGCACTTGTACTGAGCTTGTCCTGAGCGTAGCCGTTGGCGCAGCCTCTCGTAGAGAAGTATGGGGCATTGGGCATTGGGAATTTATTCAGTTGTCTCGTCTGCTTCCTAAACACCAGGCGTAGAACCGCCATCAACGAGAATTTCGGCTCCTGTAATCGATGCGGCAAGGTCAGAAACTAAAAATAGCGCCAAGGATGCTATTTCTTCTGGCTGAGCAATTCTTTTTAGAGGAATGTTTTGAATGGTTTCTGCCTTGGCTTGTTCTACGGTGATGCCACGGGCTTGGGCATTTTGTTGTGCCAAACTCTCGGCTCGTTCTGTGGCGGTAGCACCAGGCGAAATGGCATTGATTCGGATATTGTATTGGGCTAACTCTTTAGAAATTCCTCTAGTAAAGTTGAGTAGCGCGGCGTTGGTTGTACCACCAGGAACAAAGCCAGGACGAGGTGTCCGTCCTGCACCACCGATGATGTTGACTATGCGTCCATCACCTCGATTTTTTTGATGGGGTACAACGGCTCTGACTAAGCGAATATAGCCCAATAGTTTTAAGTTCCAAGCATCCAACAAAACATCGTCAGTAAGTTCGAGGAACGAGCCGGCACGAGCTGAACCAGCATTATTGATCAAAATATCAATCTGACCAAACTGTGTCAGAGTTGTTGACACAACTTTCTCAACATCTTCGGCCTGAGTCAAGTCGGCACTGATGGAGATGACTTTCGCCCCAGGAGTGGGTAAAGACTGGATGGCACTGACCGCATTTTCTAGTCGTTCTGGGTTACGAGCGGCGATCGCTACATTCACACCTTCACTATACAAAGCTTTGGCGATCGCTAAGCCAATTCCCGCACTTCCTCCTGTAACAATCGCTGTTTTACCTGATAGTTTTAGTTCTAAGCTCATACAAAGTCATACCATTTTAGATTTTGGATTGAAGATGGCGTTACTAAATTTGGGTTTGGTAAATCCATCTATCACAATCATTTTTAAAATTTAAATTTTGCTCGGAAAGAGTATTTTTTCATGAATCAATTATCTCTCCAACTTAAACGACCTCATTCCGAAACAATAATATTGCTGATTGAGAACCTATATTCTGTATGTTTAAAATTTCTCGACTTTCCTCAGATGTACAACCTATAAGTATCTTGATTTCTGTATCTCGCTTTTCTAAGTCAACACTACAAATCAATGCTGTGACTGCTTTGCTAGGCAAGCTTCCTAGCCAGACATCTATCTCAGCTTTATCTCCAGACTGAGTATCTTCCAAATATCCATAATCCAAGGGATAAATCAAAGATGGATAGCGTGGATGCGATGTGCCTTTTGGACGATCTATTTTGAGGTTACTGTCAGTTACAAGCTGGTCTATCTTTAACCAAAATTGAGTAAAATTCGTACTTATTAATTCGTAATTCATAATTTCATCCAACACTTTAAATCATGCAATTTAAACAATAAATTTATTTGTTTAATAAGGGTATTAATTACGAATTACGAATTATTCAGTAATACTCAATTGGAAATGTGCAATACAGCCTTACCAGGAAAACTCCTATCGAGTAATTTTTGGGCTACATCAGCTATTTCTGTCCAAGAAACTTCTAAATCAATGTGAGGACGCAACTGACCTGCTTCTACTAAACTCAAAAGCCTTTTTAGACCCACTGCTGCTGATTCAAATCTCAGTTCATCGAACAGACGTAAACCATACAAACTCACGCCACCAGTTCCAAAAAACTGAGCAGCGTTGAAGGTCACTTCTGCTCCCCCAGAGACTCCATACAGCACAGTTTTTCCATCCTGAGCCAATAAGCCAAGGGCTATACCCAAAGTCTTACCGCCCACTGACTCTATAATCAGATGATAGGGGCCATATTCCCTTGCTGGTGATAGGTCTTCACCAATTACCACCGACTGTGCCCCTGCTTTTGTGACTAAAGTCTCATACCCCGCTTGACGAATGTGTGCCACGACTTGCGCCCCTGATAGTCGTGCCAGTTGGATAGCAAAGTAACCAACACCTCCTGATGCACCTGTAACCAAAACAGGCCTACCTAAGAGTGACCCGCCTTTTAGCACAGCATGATAGGCAGTTAAACCTGCTACAGGCAAGGTGGCAGCTTCCGCAAAGGATACTGATGGCGGTACTTCTGCTAGGGCATTGGTGGGAACAGACACAAGTTCTGCCCAAGCACCGCTGCGGCGTAAGCCAACTACACGCGCTCCTTGGGGAGGCCCCGACCCATCAATGGCAGGAGTTTCGATGACACCAGCCAAGTCCCAACCAGGTTGCCAACCAGCTTCAGCAGTGGTTGAACGTTTCACCTCCCCCCGATTCAACGAAATCGCTGCTACCCGCACTAAAGCTTCATCTGAAGCCGGCTGTGGTGCAGTCACTTCACTGAGTGCCAAACGCCCTGGCACATTGGGGTCAACAATCACAGCACGTATTTTGCTCATAAGGTTGCCCTGGCTTAGAGGTTAATTTCTAGATCGTTGGTTCCAATTTAGCGTTTGTAATAGATCGACTTGATAGGTTACTTGTTCTTTCTTAACTTTCAATTTCTGCAACTAGGTCAATGATATCTAAAACTACGATAAATCTATCCATTTACCGTAGTTTTTTAGTACGTAAAAGGAAAATTATCACAGAAAAGTAGAACAATCAAGCAGTTGGGGAAAATATTTGTATCCCCAATACCTATATGTATTACTGTGCTGTAAGTTTAGTCTGTGTTAATTTCTTACACTGTGACTTTCGTACCGTCAAATTTAGTAAAGGTGAATCCGCTAAATCGTTCGTTGTAACCTAGTCTTTCATCCCTAAGGAGGCTAATAGCAACCTCTTCTCCCAAAGCTAAGGCAGCTGAACCATCCGAACGCCAATGAATACCGCCATTACCGCGACCAATAGCATAGTTAGTTGCTAGTTTATTTAACTCACCACCTACAGTCAGAGGCGGGCCGCTGTAGGGAATTACTTTTGTGGGGTCGTTGGGGTCAGGTATGACTGGGTTGGGTATAACATAGTTTTCGTCAAAGAATGCTTTTAAGAGTGTGACATTGACACCAGCAGTAGCCGCAGCACCACCCGTATAGGAAGAATGGAGTGGTGCAGCTTCTGGATATGCTTGAGGTAACAGATAAGTACCGAAGGTTTTGAAGGTCGAAGCTAAAGCTTCCGAATTTAAGACTTCAGGATGAATCGGATACTGAGTTTTATTTACAATATTGTTGTAAACTAGTCCACCATATGCTTCTGGACGCAGAATGCGGTGTACATAATATTTCTGCCAGTATGATGCTCTAATGGCACGCGAAGTACCCAAGTTGAGCAAGGCTTGTAACTGTCCGACGGCAAAGGTAGCAGCAGAACCAACTTGGGTTTTGGAATTAACGTAGGGATTGTTTGGATTCAATGGTGCGCCGATACTACCAAGAATTAAGGAGGCTCCCAAGTAGGTAGGCCCACCAATATGAGCATACTCACCTAAATCGCGAACCGTGACTATGTAACGATTGATGGGATCGTAGTTAATTGACTTGCCTGAACTCCCTCCATTTTGGACAGTCAGCCATTCATTGAAATCGATGAGGAAGTCGTTACCAGGAAGAGCAGTACGAATTAGTGGCGAAACAGACTGGGTTCCCCAAACAATAGTCCGCAGGAGAAATTGTGAGATGTAAGGGCCGTCTAGTACTCCTGGGGGAGTTACATATTTTACATTCTCACCAGAGCTATCATTGGGTTTGACATAGTTGACGCTACCACGAAATAAAGTTTGAGGAGTCACAAGGCCGTTTTGTTTTGGGCCTCGGAACGCCGAGAGTTTGTTCAGGTCTGCGACAGCTGCCAAAACTTTTGGGTCGTCTGTATTGTTTTGAAACTTGGAATAAGGTACATCACGTAGTAAGGCTTGCCAGTAGAGTTCAACAGCTTCAGCAGCCCTTTGTGCGCTAAATAGTGCCGGTGGTGGTGGTACTGCTATCTGGGCTGCATTGATGCCTTCTAAGCTGATTGCTAGAGGACCTTGAGGATTGACTAGTTTTCTGGTGTCACCCAAGATAATTTTTTCAAAATCATCTGGGTTTTGCGTTGTCAGTGCTTTAGTTAAAGAGTTGTAAGCTTCCAATTTAACTTCGCCCCGTGCATCGTGGGGTAGTCCCCTACTGTCGGAGCCGATTTTGTTGGCATATCGCTCCTCATCACCATTGGTCGGATGCGGCGGAATGGGAATATTATTTTCGAGTCTTGCTGCTTCAACGCGCACTTGATAAGCTTTATTAACAAACTTCTTATAGTTGAAGCCTGATTTTCCATAAGACCCAGAAGGATTAGTGGCTTGGGCAATATTTCCTCCCTTTTTGGAAGACACAGTTGAACCTAAAACTCCTCCAACGGTGCTGGCGATTGTAAATAAACCGATGCGCCCCAGAAATGAACGTCTACTACCACGACTAAAAAAGAAGCGTCTGCCTCTTACTTTGGTTTGCTTAGGCTGCGCTATTTCGGTTTGAGTTTGAGCATCTTGACCGAAATTTTGGTCAGAATTGGGATCTATTTGCATCTGAAGATATCTCCACTGGCGAAAACAATACAAAAATTCAGCCGTGAGTGAATTATTGAGTAGCTTAAAATCACGTACAACAGAACTCAGAATTCAGAATTCAGAATCTAGGAGTAAAAGATACTTTATGCCTGGGTTTTACTAAGTTTAAATCTGCTGTATTTGAAATACTCACCACTTAAAGGAGAGAGTAATTTTAAGGGATTTATGAGCAAACTTGGAGCCACTTTACTGGAAAGTAATTTGCACTCTTAGCTGTTAATCTGGGGATTTAGTTATGCTATTCAAGGCTCGATCGCATAACTCTTACACTTCTACAGTTTTCATCAAATCAATAGCATACGCTGTGGTTGAAGCATTGCTGCGATCGCACAGCTCAAACCACGATCTTTTTTCAGTTCAACAACTAATGTACTGTAAATCTATCGGCTTACCGTTGCTTTGAGTTGTTAAATCAGACTTTCTCACAAACACTTGTGAAAATCAAGTAGTTTTGACAACAATTTAGGCAGTAGTCTGAATTTTATTTGAAAGCAAAGCTGTTTGTGAAGGCAAAAGGCAACAGATAATGGGCAATTAACATCGCCTATTACCTATTGCCTGTTGTCTTTTGCCCTTTCCTTTTGATTAAGTAACTATGCCCATATCTACATAAATTGGATGTACTATTCTTTTAATAGTGCTTAGTTTTCTACTAAAGAAATATGCTCCAACAATGCAACAAGCACCACCAAATAATAAAGCATTGGTTACACCGATGCGATCGGCCAATCCTCCAAAGAATAAATTGCCGAAAGGTAGAACTCCTAAAAAACCTGTTGTAAATATACTTGTTACTCTACCTCTTTTATTTTCATCAACAATAATTAGTTGTAAAAAATTACTAATCGAAGCTAGAGTCAAAGTAGTATTCATACCTATAATAAACATAAATACTAGACATATTTCCAAATTATTGATGCGGGAAAATAGGATTAAAGATAAACCTAAAATGGTGGACGATCGCGCCACAATATCTTCCAGCCCAATGGCTTGTTTCCGGGAAACAAGATAAATTCCTGAAACTATAGAACCAAGTGCTGAAGCTGTCATTAGAAATCCCATAGTTTTAGCATCACCATTCAAAATTTCTTTAGCAAAAATAGGCATTAAATTTACGTGTGTCATTGCCATAAAACAAATGACAATTTGTAAAGCTAATACAGATTTTATAGGCAAAAACTCATATGAAAAAACAAATCCTTCTTTGAGATTTTGCCAAATTTTAGTTTTTCGTTCTGATAAATTTCTGAGAACAGGGTTAACTTGAATGGTTAAGATAGCAGATAAGAACGGCAAATAGCTAATACTATCTACCAAAAAGCAGGAAGCGGCTCCAGAACTTGCAATCAGTAAACCCCCAATCATCGGACTAACAAACTTAGCAGTGTTAATTAAGAAGGAATGGAAGGCCATAGCGCTGTAAATATCTGCTTTTTTATCTACCAGTCTGGGAATAATTACCTGACGTGCTGGTAAGTCAAAAGCTTTGACTGTTCCTTGAAGCGTACCAATAATAATAATCCAGGTGACATTGATGCGATCGCTAAGAGTTAAAAACGTTAGTGTAGAAGATAAAACAATAGATGTTAGCTGCGTAGTTAGTAAAACATATCGTAAGTTCCACCGATCTAATAGTACTCCTACTATAGGTGTAATAACCAAGCCCATAGCTTGATTTGTGAATCCAGCTATACCTACTAAAATAGCTGAATTAGTTAATTGATAAACTAACCATACTAAAGCAATTTGTGTCATCCAAGAGCCAAAAAACGATAAGCTCTCCCCAATAACAAAACAAGCAACATTCGGAGATTTAAGCGCAGGTGGAAGTTCAAAAGACAGAAATTTAAATTTGTCTTTTGGAAAATTTTTTCTATTACTTGGTAACATCAGCTTTTCCCTGTTTGAAAATGTTTGTAACCATGTGTTGACAGAATTAATACGGGATTGATATGGGCACATTATCAATCCATGATTAAGCGTTTAATTCTTTACTGAATTCGCTAATTACTCAACGCCTTTATAGTCTTCCCAATAAAAAAGACAGCAATTTTATCCTCTTGTTATCAGCAACATGAGGAATTCGGAAGACTTATACAAAGTCCTCAGAATGTTTTTGATAAAGCTCTGCTAGGCTTGTGCTCCACAAACCCCAAGCAATAGTTAATTTTGCTTAATGTTAGATTAACAGAAAGTTTGCATCCTTAGTATCTGTTCAAAAAAAAGCCACTTGTACAATAGACCTCTTGCAAAAGTGCCTTTTGCAAGAGGTCGGGAAAGGGGAAAAGGTTAAAGGGGAAAGGAAAATTCTATCCCTTTTCCCTTTAACCCTTACCCTTTACCCGACTTATGCAAGAAGTCTAATTAATACACAGTGAGTAAGCATCATATCATGTCTGTTGAGGAACGACAATTATCCCAAGACCAGGGGATGAGGGAGATGGCTTCGCCAAGGGGAAAGGGAAAAGGGAAAAGGTAAAAGGAAGAATATTTCTTTTCCCCCTTGCCCTTTGCCCTTTCCCCCTTGCCCTTTGCCCTTTATCTGTTTTCTGTTTTATCTTATGAAACTCAAGCGTTATTTCTGGATAGCTATTTTGAGCATCATTGCCTTACTAGGCGTGATGATACCACTAAAAACTCAGGCGTATACATCATCAAATACGCTATTTCAAACATCTACAATTAGCGCTCTATCAGTAGGGATTTATGAGGGTAATACTAATTTCCAGCAGTTAAAAAAATACGGCAATTTTGGTTTGGGTACTGTCAATTATCTTGACGGAGAAATGATTGGATTAGATGGTAAGTTTTACCAGGTTAAAGCTGACGGTGTTGCCTCTATCATTCCTGATGCAATTGTAAGTCCTTTTGCGACGGTGACCTTTTTTAAACCAGAAAAATTAATTAACCTAGAAAGACAGATGAATTATCAGCAATTGCAGGAATTTTTGGATGTGAACTTAACCACTAAAAATTATCCTTATGCAATTCGTATTCAAGGTAATTTTCCTTATCTAAAATTTAGAAGCGTTCCTAAACAAACCCCGCCCTACCGTCCTTTGGCGGATGCCCTTAAAGGACAATCAGTTTTCGAGTTAAGGAATGTAAATGGTACTTTAGTAGGATTTCGTACACCTAAATATATGGAAGGAGTGAATGTTAAGGGGTATCATTTTCATTTTTTAACTGCAAATCGGAAAACTGGAGGACATATTTTAGATGGGCAGTTTCAAAATGCTAAAGTAGAGATTGATACTCTATCAAATGTTGAGATTAATTTGCCTAAAACTGCTGAATTTGAGCAGGCTGATTTGGGAGATGGCAGACTCAACGTTAAATAAATATTTTTAGATCGAATTTATGTCGCTACCTCCCCAATTCTCAGCCCCCAGTCCCTAGACTAGCCAATGATTACCCAGTACATACCATCGGGTGCAATTAATCCAAAAGAAGGTTCGCCAAATTCGTTAGGGACGATGGGTGTAACGTTAGTAGCGTTACTGGCGATCGCACGTTGATGAAAAGCCCCAATATCCTCAACTTGATAAGTGAAAAGGCTTATGCCCAAAGAACCTGGTTGAGCGTATTCGCGGCGATCGCTGGTAGGATAAAGTGGGCTATAAACTTGAAAAACTCCTACATTGGTCTTTGGTGAAGCGAAAACCGAAAGATAAAATTCTTGCCCTTCATCAAGCATCAAAATCTGGCGAGTTGAGGGATTTTTATAACCAGATAACTTGGGGTTATTTTCTGATGGCACAAGTCCGAAAACTTCTGTGTAAAATGAGGTGAGGCTGTGGTCAGAAGTAATAAAACTTGAGTGAGTTCCTTCACTGACTAATAGCCCAGAATCACGATTAATAGTACCGTAACCAGGGCGGTCATAGTTATATCGCTGGAAAAATGCCTGTCGTGTCTCCTTGCCAATTACAAACATTTCCCTGACACCAACAAAACGGTTATATAATCCCGTCCCCACATTCCCAACAAATTCAATGCCGCGTACTGGTTCAGTATAAATCCAGTCTCCCCCGTTGGCTTTGTCGTCAGCAAAAGCATCGGCGATCGCATAAATATCTTGAGTCAAAGAAGCAAACCAGCGGCTACCCTCCACCACTGGTAAGGTATCGCCTAAACCTTCATTGCGCGGTTGTTTCCACCACATTACCCGCACCAATCCATGATCTGATGAGTTGCCATTTTGCAGTCGCAGTGATGTTAAATCTGAGGCATGACCGTAGAGTAATTTTGCCTGTTCTGCGGAAAATTCTCCTCTTTTAACCTCCGCATAGCCGAATTCATTCCAATATTTTAGGGTAGCTTCAATATCCTTTGAGCCAACACAATTTTCAAAAATCCCACTAATCATTGTGATTTACCTGTTAACTACACAAAATTTAGATTATTTAGTTTTGATTCTGGTAAGAGAAGAATATAGTTTCGACTTTGGTTTGTAAATCCTGTTCTGAAAACAAAGAAACTCACCAAATACTAAGAATGTTTTAGCAGTTTAGCGAGTATATAGTTAGGGATATTTAAGATTGAAATGACGTTGTAACTCAAGTTGCTAGTTCAAGGCGTCTGTAATTTCACCAATTTTGGATTAAAAGTCTTAATTACAAGTTTGTTAAATAGAATTCCAAACAGTACTATTTATTAAAATTTAGTATAATTTTTAGCTGTAAATACATACAGCAGTTTCCAACTAAATGAGGTGCAGAACCAAGGATTCACAAATCAAATTATTCTTCTGCCTTCTGCCTGGTTGTTGAATCTCGACTTCGCTCGATTACCGCGTAGTCGAAACACTGCCTCCTGCCTCCTGCCTCAAAACCAGTGACTTTGTACCTCATGTAAAAAATAACTGCTGTAATTACTGATTGCGTTAACTTTTGGCTGCTACTACTTGTTGGTCTCGTCGTGCTACTTCTTTTCGTACCAAAGGAATGACATCACGACCATAAGCGATCGCATCTTCCAAAGGATCGAAGCCCCGGATCAACAAGGTAGTTACACCTGCATCGTAGTAATCAACTAAGGCTTCTGCAACTTGTTCTGGTGTACCCACTAATGCTGTGGTGTTCCCGGCTGCACCTGTAGCTGCGGCGATGGGTGTCCATAGACGCTTATCGTAAACTTCTTTTTTGGCTGCAAAATCCAGCAGGCGTTGTGACCCTACTGCTTGGGGTCTAGCTGTGGGAGCTATTTTCGCCCCTCCTCGCAACTCCTGAATCCGTGCCAAGATGCTATGGGCTTTTTCCCAAGCCTCTTGTTCTGTAGCCCCAAGGATCGGTCGCAGGGAGACGCTAAAGCGAATAGAGCGATCGGGGGGTAAGGCGGCACGAACTTCAGCAATGCGTTCTTTGACTGCGGCAATTGGTTCACCCCACAAGGCGTAAACGTTACTGTGTTTTGCTCCCACTTTTACTGCTGGACTTGATGCGCCACCAAAGTAAAGCGGGATATGGGGTTTTTGTAGCGGCTTGATTGCAGAGAAAGCATCCTTGACGCGGTAAAATTCGCCTTCATAATCAAAGGGAGTATCACTTGTCCAGGTGCGACGGAGAATTTCTAAATATTCATCAGTGCGGCGGTAGCGGTTATCATGATCTAACCAGTCACCATCTTTTTGTTGATCGGCATCGCTACCACCAGTAATGATATGTATTGCTATGCGACCGTTGGTGAAATGGTCAAGGGTAGCTGCCTTGCGCGCTGCTAGAGTTGGTGCAACAAAGCCTGGTCGGTGGGCAATCAAAAAGCCCAATCGCTCGGTTGCAGCCGCGGCAAAACTCGCTACAGTAAAACCATCAGGGCTATTAGAACTATAGCCAATTAATACTTTATCAAAGTCCGCTTGTTCGTGGGCTTGGGCAAATTCACGAACATAAGCCGAATCGATAATGTCATCGCCCAGAGTGCTTGTTGTACTATTTAATTCCGAAGCAGGTTTTGTCCGAACTAATCCAATAAACTCTACTGGCATAGTCTCTCCTGGGAATGGGAAGTGGGGAGGATTTTGAGGTAGGGAAAGAATTTTGGAAGTTGTTAAATTATCCCGCAACTATGCAACGCCACCGTAAAATCATCAGCATTTATACAACGCCACACTTTACTGTTTGTAGCGATGTGATTGAATTTGATTGCATATACCTGTAAGCTGCTGGTTTTACCGGTGTATTTTACATACTACCATGAATGCACAGATTAGCGATCGCCAATTTTGATACTATTTCCTGAAGATGTTGCCATTTGGGCATTCAACATAGAGAAAAAAGTTGCATCTAAGGCTGCGGCAATTTGGACAAATACCTGGCTTGTTGTTGAGTGAGGGTCAGCAAGTATTACGGGTTCCCCTGTATCCCCTCCCTTACAAATGCGGGGATCGATGGGAACTTCTCCTAAAAGAGGTGCTTTGAGTTCATCTGCCAATTTTTGACCGCCACCAGTACCGAAAATCGATGTTTGTTCGCCGCTACTATTGATGAAATAGCTCATATTCTCAATAATGCCGAGAACGGGAACCCCCACTTGGCGAAACATGTAAATATTGCGGCGCACATCGGATACAGCAACTTGTTGGGGAGTTGTGACTAATATTACTCCGCAAATTGGGCTTTCTTGAACAATGGTGATTTGAGCATCACCAGTACCGGGAGGAAGATCTATTAATAAATAATCTAGTTCTCCCCATTCAACTTCGTGGATAAACTGAGTAATAATTTTGTGTAAGACTGGGCCACGCCATGCTAAAGGACGATCCGGTTCTGCTAAAAGTCCTACAGACATAACTTTAATGCCGTAAGCCTGCAAAGGTAAAAATCTCTGACCGTTAGGAGTATCAATAACTTGAACTTCAGATTTACCCAGTCCCAGCATTTGCGGAACATTTGGGCCGTAGACATCAGCATCTAATAAACCAACTTTAGCACCAGATACTTTTAGAGCAGTAGCTAAATTAACTGCGGTTGTAGATTTACCAACTCCCCCCTTGCCGCTGGAAATTGCTAAGGTGGTTTTTACCCCTGGAATGGTACAGACTTGAATGTAAGCTTTTTTGCACCAAGATAAAAGTGATAATACTGTTTTAATTTCTGCTTCTAATTGCTGCTGGCGAGAACCGATATAAAGGCGTAGGTAAACGTAGTCATCAACAATACGCAGATTTCGCACCATTCCCAAGCTAACGATGTCATTTTTTAGGGTGGGTTCGATGATTTGCTTGAGAAGTTGGACGACTTCTTCTTGACGAGCAATTATTAGGGGATCGTGAGGAGAAGCTTGTAGTTGTTGATGTGATGATGTAGAGTTATGCACCATAAATCATTTCTGTTGTTGAATTTTGTCAATTGCCCGTTGGGCGTAAATAGACACATCCCGATCGGGGTCATCTAGTGCTTGTTTAAGGGCATTCAAAGCATTGGCATTACCTAAATAACCAAGAGCGATCGCTGCTTCTTTTCGCACATCAGAATACTCATCTGTTAACGCTTCAATCAATGCAGTCAACAAGGTTTCATCTGGGGTTTTTTGTAATACTTGAATAGCAAATTTTCGCACTTGCCAATGTTCATCTTTAAGGGCAATTTTTAAAGCCGGAATTGCTTGGCGATCGCTGTGAATTGCTAGAGATTTCGCCGCATTTCTTCGCACTTGCCAATCAGAATCAGAAGTGAGTGCTTGAGTGAGTAATTCTACAGCTTCTTTATCTGCTAAATGACCTAAAGTTAAAGTAGCTGCGCGACGAACATTCTCATCGCGATCGTTCATCAAAGATAAAACTGGCGGACATCTTTCCACCTGATTTAAATAGCGGACAGTTGTCACAGCAGCTTCCCGGAGTTGGCTATTTTCTGATTCCAAAAAAGACAATACCGCAGGTAGAGACTGAACATCATGAATCTTGCGTAACAAAATTAGTACGTTAAGATTGAGGTTGATATTTTCTTGCTGTAACGCATCTAGCAACAGCAACAAATGGTCTGTAGTAACTAATTCACCTAAAGCTGATAATGCCTCGCTGCGAATTTCTGCATTGGGGGAAGCCAGAGATTTTAGTAAAGCCGGAACAGCAGCAGGATTGGCAATTTCCCAGAGTGCAGATACCGCTATTTTTTGTACTGCTGTGTTTTCATCTTCCAGGGCCAGAATTAACGCCTCAACTGCGGCATCTTCGCCTAAGTATTGTAAAGATTTTACTGCAACCAAGCGATCGCTAACATCAGGCGATCGCAACATTTCCAACCATTGATTTAATTCCGAATTTGTATCTACAGTCATTGAGTAACCTCAGCGCAACAAAAAGGGAATTTGCACAGTAATTGCATTAGTGGGACATTCTTTTTCACAAGGGAGACAAAACCAACATTCGTCATATTTCATATAAGCTTTCCCCGTCTCTGGATTTTTTGCTAGTACATCCAAGGGACAAACTTCAATGCAAGCAACGCATTTTTCTAAACATTTAGATTCGTCTACGATTACTGGGACATCTATTCTTTGTGTGATTAAAGCCATGTTTTTACTTGATTGTTTAAGTTCTTGACTGTGGATAAATACCCTTCAGTTAAGAGTATGTTTACTCTTACTCTCTGCACCTCTGCACGTCTGGGCGATCTAAATTCATGTTTTCAATCAGCAACCTCAATTTTTTTTACGAACCGCCAAGGACGCAAAGGACGCAAAGATAAGAAAGGCTTAACTGAATTGTTTTAAACTATGGATTTTACAATGTTTTAGCAAAAGTCATTGATTGTTTGATATTTGTATACCCAATTTTTTCATAAAACAAATGAGCTTCTTTCCGTTTAATATTAGAATTAAGCCTTATTCCATGACATCCAAGTAAACTAGCCCATTGTTCAATCTGCTGCATTAAAAACCTGCCAATTCCATAATTTCGATAGTCTTGATCTACAACTAAACCAAGAATCATGGCTTGTTTGGGCATCACTATTAAGTCATATATATGTGCGTGTACCCAACCAATTACATAATCATTTGCTACAGTTGCAACATAGACAATGTGAGAATTATTATTTTGTATTTCCAGAAGACGCTGTTCTATTTGTGTTTTTGTAGCCGGATAGTTAAGTTGCTCAGAAAGAATAGCTATTTGTCCTGCATCCTGAATTTGAGATTGCCTAATTTTAACTTGTCCATCAATAGTAAGTTGATTAGTCATAATCCTATGCAGAAATTTTATCGCACTGCTACATCATAAAATTCTTTTTGTAAATCAACATCAATAATATAAGGTTCTACTGGACGCTTAAAAAGTACCATTTCATGTGTATCATTCCTTTTCAAATTGACGTGACAAAACCATTCTTCATTATTCCTTTCTGGAAAATCTAAACGATAATGATATAAACCCCAGCGGCTTTCTCGACGATATAAAGAGGCGCGTGCTGCCATTTCTGCACAATCATGAATAAAATGCACTTCCATACACCGCATTAACTCGTGAGGATCTCGCGCTCCCATTTGCGCTAATGTTTCTTCATAGCGGACAAAATTTAGCAAACCAATTTCCATTTTGTTAGCAGATTTTGGCGGTTGTAAATAATCATTCACCAGCCGACGCAATTTATATTCCACTTGGGTGTGAGGAATACCATTTGGCTGATTTAATGGTGTATAAATTCTGGATTTTTCTGCTTCTAAAAAATCAACGTCTGGTTCTAAATGTTCCAAATTTTGAATATATTCAATTGCATTCTCTCCCGCCAACCTTCCAAACACAAATGCACCAATCATGTAATTATGGGGGACGCTGGCCATATCTCCTGCGGCATAAAGTCCTGGTACTGTGGTTTCTGCTTTCTCGTTTACCCAAACACCAGATGCACTATGTCCGCTACATAACCCAATTTCGGAAATGTTCATTTCAACCCCATGAGTACGGTAGTCTTCACCTCTACCCTCATGAAAACGTCCTCTACTAGGGCGTTCATTTGCCCATAAAATAGACTCAATTTCCGAAATTGTATCCTCATCCAAATGAGTCATTTTCATTTGAATGGGGCCTTTACCAGAGTTTAATTCTTTCCAAATTTCTAACATCATTTGACCGCTCCAGTAATCACAATTAATGAAGCGGTGTCCTTCGGCGTTGGCTGTATATGCTCCAAATGGCCCGGCAACATAAGCACAGGCGGGGCCGTTATAATCTTTAATTAGCGGGTTGATTTGAAAACATTCGATATTACTCAATTCTGCCCCTGCATGATACGCCATTGAGTAACCATCGCCAGCGTTAGTAGGGTTTTCGTAAGTGCCGTAGAGATAGCCGGATGCAGGTAGTCCTAAGCGTCCGCAGGCTCCAGTACATAGGATGACGGCTTTTGCTTGAATGACGACAAAATCGCCGCCGCGCACGTCAAACCCAACTGCACCGATCGCTCTACCATTTTTAACTAGCACTCTCGTGGCCATTACGCGATTAGTCACGTTGACTTTATGGCGCTTGACTTGTCGCGTCAGAATTTGCTTGAGGTCTTTACCTTCTGGCATGGGCAACACATATTTACCCACCCGATGCACTTGTTTGAGGTCATAATTACCTTGGGGGTCTTTTTGAAACTTAACGCCCCAACTTTCCAATTCTTGAATAGTTTCGTAACCTAGTTTTCCTGTTTGGTAAACAGCTTTTTGGTGGAGAATACCATCATTAGCAATTGTGACTTCACGCACGTACTGTTCTGGGGTGGAATGTCCGGGGATGACGGCTGTGTTTACCCCATCCATTCCCATTGCGATCGCACCACTACGACGAATATTTGCTTTCTCCAAAATTAACACCTGGCGATCGCTATTGGCCTGTTTAGCTTTAATTGCAGCCATTGTCCCCGCCGTACCGCCTCCAATGACTAGGACATCCGTTTTTATCCACTGTGTATTTATGTTAGTCATTTGTCATTAGTCCTTTGTCATTTGTCATTTGTTTTGTAGCCAATAGCTAATGACGATTTTCGCAAAATTATTAAATCGATAATTTGTAATAAATTACGAATTACGAATTACGAATTACGAATTATTTATTTCCTTGCCAAACTATTTCTTTAACTTGAATTTCCTTGGGGATCAATTTGATTTTATAAAACGTATCTGCAATTTCTTGTTGTTTGGCGATCGCTTCATCAGTGAGCGGAAGTACATCATACTCGCGCCGCTTTTCAGCTATCTCCAACACAGGAGCATCTATACCCAACGCTGGTGAAAGAAGTTTAGCAACATCACTGGAATTGCTTTTCGCCCAATTACTGGCTTTTTTAACCTCGTCTAAAATTGTTTTTAAAGCATCCGGTTTACTGTCAGCAAAAGACTTAGCAGCCAGATAATAACCACGATTGGGAGCTAATCCCGTTCCATCTGTTAAAGTACGTGCGCCTGTTGCTGCTTCTGCTGCGGCTAAGTACGGGTCCCAAATTGCCCAAGCTTCGACGTTCTTACCTTCAAAAGCAGCACGAGCATCGGCTGGTGGCAAAGTTTTGGGCTGAATATCGCTGTATTGTAGTCCTGCTTTTTCTAAGGCTTTAACTAATAAATAGTTAGCATTAGAGCCTTTGGCAAAAGCAACTCTTTTACCTTTGAGTTCAGCTACACTTTTAATCGGTGAATCTTTGGGAACTATAATAGCTTCAGCTTTAGGACTCCAAGGATCGTAAGCAACGTAAACTAAAGGAATACCCCCAGCTTGGGCGAATATTGGTGGTGATTCTCCGGTATAGCCAAAGTCAATACTACCTGCGTTTAATGCTTCCAACATCGGAGGCCCAGCAGGAAATTCTGACCAAGTTACTGAAGCACCGGAGGCTGCAAAGGTTTTCTCTAAATTTCCTTGTGCTTTGAGTGCATAGAGAATAGTTGATGCTTTCTGATAACCAATACGAACTACAGTATTGTTTGGTGCTTGAGTTATTTGGGTCGTTCCACTGTTGCTCGTAGTTGGAGAACAAGCAAAGACAGCTAATGTTAAACCAAATCCGACTATAAACATTAGAGAAAAGGTGTAAATCCTTTGCTGCTTGAATCTCTTAAAGAAAGTGATGGTTCTGCCTACCGCAGCTATTACAATGCTGAGCAATCTAGTTGGAGAAAACTTAATCAACGTCTTGACTCTACTTTTAGGGATAAATATTCAACAGGTAAGAGGGGCTGGGGATTGGGGATTGGGGATTGGGGATTGGGGATTGGGGACTGGGTAATAAGTGGCAATAAAATGTATGGCTACGATAGCCTACAAAGCGATCGCCTAAAAATCCAGATAATTAATGTATTGCTGTTACAAGCAATCTAGAGAGTTCTTTTATTAAAGCATACTACGGTAAATGCAGCATATTTTAGTAATATGCGATCGCATTTATTCAGCTTCAGCTTTTGTCTTCCCTGCAAGAGCTTTTGCCTTAAGCATACGCAATAAACTCGCTGCGTAAGTTTTATCACGGAGCATTTTTAACGTTTCACGGCAATTATTGAAAACCAGGATAGTAAGCCTTATAATTTCAAGCGTAGTAAAAATCTTAGCAATCTCTGGCAGCCTCAACTCTAGTTCCAATACAGCTATCCTGCAAGCTCTCATGGGGCTAGTATCTGAAGATGTTAGCATCTCAATTAGCGCTTCTATGCAAGTACCAACAAACCCAATCGCTATTGACGCGGCTGAAGCACCGCTGCGTACCAAGCCAACAAACTATCCAGAACCTTTTGCGTCTCGTATAGCGGGCAGGGAGAAACGCCCACTTGGAGATCTGTTTGGTCTAACAAACTTTGGTGTAAACTTAACAAGATTAGCTCCAAACGCAATTTCCGCCCTCCGTCATGCTCATTCCAGACAAGACGAGTTTGTCTACATCTTGAAGGGGAAACCTACGCTGCAAACTGACGAAGGTCGAACTCAACTCTCCCCTGGTATGTGTGCAGGCTTAAAGGCGGGGACTGGGAACGGACACAACCTGATTAATGAGACCTCAGAGGAGGTTGTGTACCTAGAAATCGGCGATCGCACCCCAGGAGACGAAGCAATCTATCCCGATGACGATCTTCAAGCCTTGCTTGTGGAAGGTAAATGGCAGTTCACCCACAAAGACGGTACGCCCTATTGAAATAGGGGCTTCCTACTAAAAAAATAATCAATCGTTTTGAGAGGCAGGGAAAGCAGGGGGAGAAAAAATTGGATGCTGACGTTGGATGCAGGAATTGAGTAATTTAATTCTTGGATGTCCTATAATGCACTAAACTTTCACACATCTAAATTGCACATTTTCTCATGTTGGCAGTTAACCGTCACCTGTGAACAAACTTCATGAGCGACTGTGGAACTTAAAAGCCGAATAGCTTATCTCTAGTCAGCTTGATGTGTTAAAGCTGTTTATGTCATACTTATTAAATACAAGTAATTACAGCAATAGACAAAACTGCTAGGATATCAACAAATGATAAAACTTAGACACAAAAGGACTTTTTACCCAGTCCCCAGCGATGCACTGAAGCTCAATGAAGTGTCCCTAGTCCCTAGTCCCTAGTCCTTTGTTATACAATATTCCCACCAAGTTCTAGTATTATTCATCACAATTGCTAGAAATCAGGAGTTCGAGGTTCAGAACTGACGGTAGAAATAATTGCGATCGCCTCATTTCCCATCAAAGCATCCCAAGTTTGCACGAATATCAACTTTTTTCCCAGGACGAATGTCTGGTCGTCTTTAGAAGATTTAAGTTTCCCCTCAACAAGGAGTATATTATGTCACAGTTGCAACAAGGGCCGCCAGACACCTTTATAGCCAAAAGCTTAGAAACTACCCCAAATATTTTCCACCGAGTTGAGGCTTTAGCTAAGGATTTTGCTACCCGTGCAGGGGTACACGACAAAGAAGCTTCGTTTCCTTTTGAGAATTTTACAGCTTTGCATAAGGCAGGATTGCTGAGCCTTACCATCCCGCAGGAACTGGGCGGTCAGAATTTAGGACTAGAGGCTATTTGCCGAGTGATTGAAGGCATAGCCCACGGTGATGCTTCCACCGCGCTAGTACTGACAATGCACTATCTCCAACATGCCCATGCAGCTCGTAGTCGTCGCTGGCCTTCAGAAGTATACAAACGCGTATGTCGTGAGTCAATAGAAGGCATTGCGCTGCTGAATGCTGCTCGTGTGGAACCAGAATTAGGTACGCCAGCCAGAGGCGGATTGCCTGCTACCATTGCGGAACGGACGACAGAGGGGTGGCGTTTAACAGGTCACAAACAATACACCACAGGTAGTCCCATCCTCAGCTACTTCGTTGTTTGGGCACGGACAACAGAAGATGAACCACAAGTTGGGAATTTTCTGGTTCCCCGCGATTTACCTGGCTTGCAAATTGTCGAAACCTGGGATCACTTGGGCATGAGAGCCACCGGCAGCCATGACCTAATCTTAGAGAATGTATTAATTCCTCCAGAATACGCCGTTGATATCCGCCCTATCTCTGCTGTGCCTCCTCTTGACCCATTGATTGCCACTTGGGGCAGTTTGACAATCAGTGCCTTGTATCTCGGTGTTGCTAGTGCTGCGCGAGACTGGCTGATCGGGTATCTTTGGGAGCGATCGCCATCTAATCTAGGAGAGCCATTAGCAACTTTACCACGCTTTCAAACCGCTGTAGGTGAGATGGAAGCACTGCTATTTGCAAACCGTAGACTGATTTATGGTTTGGCTCAAGATAGCGATCGTGGTGAATACGAACGTAACGTAGGATTACAGGCACAAAGTGTTAAATATTTAACCACAAATAACTCAATTCGTGCTGTAGAGATTGCCTTGGAGCTAACTGGTAATCCTGGTATGTTAAAAAAGAATCCTTTAGAGCGACATTACCGTGACGTTCTGTGCAGCCGTATCCATACACCGCAAAATGACGTTATTTGCCAATCTCTAGGAAAATCCGCACTGAAAGTTAAGTGATTGGGCATGGGGCATTGGGCATGGGGTATGGGAGACAAGGAGAATAACTTCTCACTCTTGTACAAACAAGGGTTAATCGCGTCTCTACTTCTCACTCAGCACAGGCTAAACGCCCCGCTACCGCTAACACCAATTCCAATGCCCAATGCCCAATGCCCAAATTTAATATCCAGCTTTCTTGTCTACAACATTTCGTAAGGGTTGGCCAGTTTGGTAGCGTTTAAGATTGTCGATAAACAATGCTGCTATGCGTTCTCTCAGCCGTGGTGACAGGGCTGAACAATGGGGTGTAATAAACGCGTTCGGTAGCGACCATAAGGGACTTTCTTGTGGTAGAGGTTCTGTGGCAACAGTGTCTAATCCAGCACCAGCAATCCATCCCTCACGTAGTGCAGTGATTAATGCAGCTTCATCTACTATTGCACCACGAGCGATATTTATCAGGTAAGAAGATGGACGCATAGAACGCAATGCAGCTTCATCAATTAAGCCTTGAGTTTCTGGCGTTAGCGGTGTAGCAATAACTACATAGTCGGCTGCGGGGAGGAGCGATCGCCATTCATCAGCACCGACAATTTTATCAAAATTGGGTAAAGGTTCAGGATGGCGGCGACTACCCCAAACTTGGACTCCAAAGGCTTTAGCGCGAGATGCGATCGCTTGACCGATATTTCCTGTGCCAATAATTAATAAAGTAGCATCTGCCAACTCTTCAAGAAACACTCCTCTAACCCAAGTGTGTTCATCCTGCAAAGTTTGTAATTTCCGCAGATTCTTGGCGTGATAAAGCATGAACGCCAAAACAAATTCCGAAATTGGAATTGCGTGAACTCCTGCACCATTTGTCAGGATAATATCCCTTTGCAAAAAGTTAGGCGTGAGGATATGATTCACTCCAGCACTCGGTGACTGTTGCCAACGCAACCTCGGTGCTGCCGCCAGTACTTTGTCAAGGGTAGAGGCCTTGAGGTAGAATCCGTTGACATAAACTTCTGCATCGCTAGCATCGCCATCAATGTTGCCTTCACTATCCACCACCACAAACTCTACATCAGATGGTAATAGCGGCTGAATCTCAGCAATCAAATGATCGGGTAAAATTAGTTTCACCATATTTCCTACTCCCTGATTTTAAAGGGATTGGGCATTCGGTATGGGGAAAGGGGAAAAGGGGAAAGATTAAATTTATTCCTTTTCCTTTTTCCCGGTTGGTAAGCTTGTCGAACCATTAACATTTTCCCTTGCCTCAACAGCCTTCCTATTTCCCCAAGCGATGCACTGAAGCTCAACGAAGTGTCCCCAATCCCTAATATCCTGCTTCTTTATCTACTACATTTCGTAAAGGTTCACCAGCTTGATAGCGTTTAAGATTATAAATAAATAAAGCTATTGAACGCTGTTTGCTTTTTGGTGAATGACCAGAAGTATGGGGTGTGATAAAGATGTTTGGAAGTGACCATAAAGGACTTTCTGGCGGTAAGGGTTCGGTGGTAACTGTGTCTAATGCTGCACCTGCAATCCAAGCTTCTGTAAGTGCTTTGATTAATGCTGATTCATCGATGACACCGCCACGAGCAATATTAATTAAGTATGCATGGGGAGGGAGCGATCGCAATACAGATTCATCAATAAATTCTTTGGTTTCGTGTGTTAGTGGCGTTGCAATTACTACATAGTCTACTGTAGGGAGGAGCGATCGCCATTCATCAGCACCTACTACTTTATCAAAGTTTGGTAGTTCTTGCGGATGACGACGACTACCAATAATTTTTAAGCCGAAGGGTTTAGCACGGGCGGCTATTTCTTGACCAATACCACCAGCACCAATAATTAGCAAAGTTGCATCTGTTAACTCTTTAATAGCAAAGCCTCTTTTCCAGTAACGTTGTGCTTGTAAACTATATAATTCTGGCAGATGTTTAGCATGAGCAAGTATATAAGTAATCACAAATTCGGCGATGGGAATTGCATGTACTCCCGCCCCATTTGTGAGGATAATATCTCTTTTTAAATAAGTTGGTGTCAAAATATGATTTACCCCTGCATTCGGGGCATGATGCCAACGTAGTGCAGGTGCAGCCTCTAGTATTTTATGAAGTACGTTACTTTTAGATAAAAACCAACTGAAATAAACTTCAGCATCGCTAGCATCGCCATCTAAATTACCATCAGTATCTACTCTGACGATTTCGGCATCGGTTGGTAGATGTGGCTCAATATCAGTAACTAAATCGAGTGGCAAAATGAGCTTCATTTTAGATTACCTCTTCTTTATTTACAGGGCTACTTTGGAAATTGCCTCTGTTTGATAAAAAATTAAGTGCAATTTTTTATTTGCACAAATTCTGACTTTTATGAAAAACTCAGTTTTTCTTATTTAATTTGTAAATACGTTAACTCTAAATCAAAATATTGATTATCAAATTTATACGCCATTTTTTCTATTCCATATATTTGAAAACCCAATGATAAATAAAGTTGTTTTGCAAACAAATTACTTTTAACAACATCCAGTAATAATATTTCTACGTCGTTAAGAGCTTTTGCTTTTTAAATTACTTCATTTACTAATAATTTACCTATAGCTTTCCCTCGATATTCTTGTTGAACATACATACTACTGATATATGCTTTATGCCTGAGTTTTATTCTTGATTGCTGTTGAAATACGACTATTCCAATTAACTTTATATCCTCATAGCAGCCCAAAATAAAGTTATTGTTATCGACTGGGATTCTATTCCGAAATTGTTCTATCGTCTTAATTGCTTCTTCATGATAAGTTGTGCCAAATGATTCTGGATTTTTATATAAAGCTTCTAATCTAATTTTTCTATAATCTTCTGCATCATACTTTGTTAATTTTCTAATTAGCATTAAATTAAATACAATATATATTTATTATTTGTTTTAAATTTACCAATATAAATTAATAGTTATTGTGTTTCAGCTTATCTACGTCATGAATATATAAAAAATCACCCAAAGGCGCAGAAAAAAATTGATAGAGAAAATTTATAGTGTTCAAAAACAATTACGGATTGCTGTAGCTGCTTTTTTAAAGAAAGTTTTAATCTCGAAGTAGCCTATTTACCGCAGCTACCTCAAGTTTAATATTCAGCAACTAAAAAAGCTTAAATCTCAACTACTCAGTTGTAATAACTGGTTGCTTACCTGAGTATTTTCATTGCTCATGACTCGTTCTAAAACTGTTTCCCTAATATTGATGAACAGTTCATGGCTTCTATCTCGTGGACGTGAAAGTCTCACAGGTACATCTAAAGTAATTCGTCCTGCTTCAATCAGAATAACTCTGTCTGCTAATGCTACTGCTTCTTCTACATCATGAGTAACTAAAAATGCAGTAAACTTGCGCTCTAGCCACAAATTTTCAATCAAGTGTTGCATTTCTAAGCGAGTGAGAGCATCTAAAGCTCCCAAAGGTTCATCTAATAACAACAAACGGGGCTGACTCACTAATGCTCTTGCCAATGATACCCGTTGGCGTTGTCCACCAGATAGTACGTGAGGCCATTCCTCAGCTCTATCCTCCAGCCCCACTTTCTGGAGTGCCCACTTAGCTCTTTCACGCCAATTTCCTTGCAAGCCTAACCCCACATTCTCAATTACCCGCTTCCACGGTAGTAAACGGGGATCTTGAAACATCACGGTTACAGACCGGCTGAGTTTACGAAGTGGTTCCCCATCTAATAGTATTCCACCTGAACTCGGTTTATCCAATGCTGAAACTAGACGTAATAAGGTACTCTTACCGCAACCACTACGTCCTACAATGGCAACAAACTCACCAGGTGCAACTTCTAAATTCAATGAGTTTAAAACATTTTTTTTGCCAAAATCCTTTGTCAGATCCAAAATACTTAGTTGTGTACCTTGTACATTTGAACTCACTCGAAAAACCTCCATTATTTACAGAGTAGCTATGATTTTTATTGCTAGTAAATGCATATGGAATATGCAGCTTTTGTCATTATTCCCAACTCAAATAAATAATTTTCAGTTGGGCCACAAACTGAAAACTATGCACGTTGGTAATTAGGATTCCAAGCCAAAAACTTTCTTTCTAATGCTCTGGCAGTGGCGTCTGCTAATTTGCCTAACAAGGCATAAATAACAATACTCAATACCACAACATCAGTTTGCATAAATTCACGAGCATTCATCGCCATGTATCCAAGTCCAGAATCTGCTGCAATGGTTTCTGCAACAATTAGCGTTAGCCACATAATTCCTAAGGAAAAACGAACGCCAACAAGAATCGAAGATAAAGCCCCAGGAAAAATGATTTGCCACAAAAGTTGTGGTGTTTTCAATCCATAGACTTTTCCCATCTCAATCAGTCCGGGGTCAACACTACGAATACCATGAAATGTATTGAGATAAAGTGGAAAAAATACCCCCATAGATACTAAAAATAATCTGGCTTGGTCGCCAATACCAAACCAGAGAATTACTAGGGGAATTAATGCTAAATTAGGAATTGTGCGGAGCATTTGCAGAGAACTATCTAATAACTTTTCTGCTATAGGGGAAAAGCCATTGAGCAAACCCAAACTGAACCCGATACTGCCACCAACTATAAAACCAGATATGGCACGCCCAGCACTAATTCCTATGTGTTGAAACAATTCTCCAGTTGAAGCTAATCTAAATGCTGTGACAATTACACCACTAGGGGCTGGTAAAATTCTGCTTGAAAGAAGACCAGTTCTCGAAGAAACTTCCCAAAGTACTAGTACGAGAATAGGCACAATCCAAGGAACTATTTTATCGACTTGCGGGTTATTTAGCAGCCCACTTAGGGATATATTACTACTTTTGCTGTGTTTAAAGGTGATAGTCATAGTAGTATTTTGGGTTTTAGATTTTGCGTTCGCGTAGCGTGTCGGAGATAAAAGTCGGTAGACGCCTTGTGCGGCTTCCGGCGAACTGTTAGCGACGGAGGAGCGTCACTTTTCAAGACGGATTTTAGATTCTCCAAAGAGAAAAATCTAAGTAATTTTGGATTTTAAATTCTCCATAAGGAGAAACTTAGAAGGGTGAAATTATTAAGTTTTTGGGAAGAATTCAGCACTCAAAATTCAAAAAATTGTAACCATGTAGTATCATTGATATATTGTTGAATTATTATGGTTTCTAAATCCTGACTTTTGAATTCTGACGATTTTAGACTTTAAATTTGGTGTTTTTAATTCAAAATCTAAAATCTAAAATTCCCATACTTATGAGGCGGCTGTGAGTTGTTTAGCAAGTTCTTCATTAGCAGATGTTTCGCTAAAATGACTCAAAACTTCTGCTGTTGAAGGTGCAGGTTGGTTGTGCAAAGGTAGACGCGGAAATAATAATTCCGCCGTGCGATACGCTTCTTCTAAATGCGGATATCCAGAAAAAACGAAAGTTTCTATTCCTAGTTCTTGATATTCCAGCATCCTAGCGAGAACGGTGTCGGGATCTCCGACTAAAGCAGTACCAGCACCACCCCGCACTAATCCAATTCCTGTCCATAGGTTGGGGCTGATTTCTAGGGCTTGTCGAGAGCCATTGTGTAGTTGACTCATGCGCCGTTGTCCTTCAGAATCAGAACTAGCAAAGTCTTTTTGAGCTGTGGCGATCGCTTCTTCATCCACATACTTAATCAACTCATTAGCTGCATCCCAAGCCGCAGACTCGGTTTCTCGCACAATTACGTGCAAACGAATGCCAAAACGCACTGTTCTGCCTTGTTCTGCCGCCAGCCGCCGAACTTCAGAAATTTTTTGTGCAACTTGCTCTGGAGGTTCTCCCCATGTCAGATACACATCTATATGTTTAGCAGCAACGCGTTTGGCAGCAGCAGATGAACCACCAAACCACAAAGGTGGATAGGGTTTTTGAACTGGTGGGAATAGGAGCTTACCACCTTTGATGTCTAGGTAGTTTCCTTTAAAATCAACTGTTTCCCCACTGACGATACCCCGCCAAACATGCAAGAATTCATCGGTTAGATCGTAGCGATCGTCATGATTCAGATGCAAACCATCCCCAGCAAGGTGTACGGGATCTCCACCTGTTACCACATTAATCAACAATCTCCCTTGAGAAATTCGGTCAAATGTTGCTGCCATACGTGCCGCAGCACCAGGAGAAGTAATTCCTGGACGAATTGCCACAAGAAATTTCATTTGCTTGGTAACAGATATGAAAGCCGCAGCAGTAATCCAAGCATCTTCACAAGAACGCCCTGTAGGTAGCAATGCCCCTGTGTAACCTAAACTATCTACAGCTTGGGCAATTTGCTGCAAATAATCAGGCGTAGCAACACGAGAGCCAACATCTGTGCCTAAATAGCGTCCGTCACGAGATCCAGTAGGAATAAACCAAAGAATTTGCATGTTTATCAGGGTATCAGGTTCGCAATTTACGTTTTTCCGATCGAAATACCGTAGTTTATAGGTGAAATTCTACCCGATATTACGTAAAAATCAACCCTAATTTAACCATTGGTAAAAAATATTTGTTTGCCGCCTGACTTTATAGTCAGCAGTTGTGAGTACATAACTTTGGTAGCATTTATTATTTTGCCACTTTCGTGGTCAGGATGACTGTATTCTAAAACACAACTTTCTACTCATAAAAGCATAATTATTAATAAGCACAGGGAGTAAGGACTAGGGAGATGGGGACGCGGAGAATAACCAATGACAAATGCCCAATGCCCAATGCCCAATGCCCCATGCCCTAAATCGCACTCTTCATAATATTTTCCGATGGTGGATAAGTACTAGGTCTTGCATTGTAGCAACCTCTATGCAAATATATTTCTAAACAAAACCCGGTAAGTCTATCGTTTTACCGGATTTACTTGGATTTACTTAATTAATTGATGCTGTCAAAATATAGCTGATTACCAGTCACCAATTTTCTTTCCATCGTCTTACTATCCTTTCAAGCGGCAAAATTAACAATTTACTGCAACTTTTGGATTGTACATTGAATAACTGCTTAGTGATGGTTTCAATATCCGAGATTTGTAATTTTCTCATCAATGAAACCTTTACTAAATCCAGTATCTAATGGTTTAGCACAAAAATTGCATCAGGAACTTATGCTGCTTTTTTGTGCAATTTAGAGCTAGTTTACTCGTTTTTCAGGTTGAGGAGTTAAAGAGTCATGTCCAAGTTTCGCTGGAATTATAGATCCATACTGTTTCTACTTTCATTGCTAGATATTCTAGCTATCCTGATTTTTAATCCGGCTAAAAGTCAGGCTGAAATACCTCAAGAACTAGAAGCAAACAAACCTCTAGAAACAGTTGTTAATCAGACAGTTGAAACTTCGATCTCGGAAGTGGAAGCAAATAAACCTCCAGAAGCAGTTGTTAATCAGACAGTTGAAACTTCGATCTCGGAAGTGGAAGCAAACAAACCTCCAGAAGCAGTTGTTAATCAGACAGTTGAAACTTCAATTCCAGGGCTAACTAGAAAAAAAGTTAAAAAGCCAGAACGGGTGACACCTGTCTCGGAATTGTCTGGAAATGCGCCACCACCTGCGAAAAAACCTATCAATAATTCTGCCGGACAAGTGACATCCGTCTCGCAACTGTCAGATGTGAAACCCACAGATTGGGCATTCCAAGCACTACAGTCTTTGGTGGAACGCTATGGTGTAATTGCTGGATATACAGATGGCACATTTAAAGGGAATCGTGGCCTA
The DNA here is from genome assembly GCF_014698835.1 of Nostoc paludosum FACHB-159. Classification (GTDB taxonomy): domain Bacteria; phylum Cyanobacteriota; class Cyanobacteriia; order Cyanobacteriales; family Nostocaceae; genus Nostoc; species Nostoc paludosum. Next base: position 50,775 of record NZ_JACJTU010000018.1, read on the forward strand.
ACGCGCTATGAATTTGCAGCTGGCTTAAATGCAGCTTTAGATCGTCTCAATGAACTCATAGCGACATCAACGACAGATTTAGTTAGACGAGAAGACTTAGATACCATCAAAAAACTACAAGAACAATTTTCTCCCGAACTTGCTGAATTTCGCGGACGTGTAGATAGCTTGGAAGCGCGGACTGCACAGTTAGAGGCAACTCAGTTTACTACCACAACCAAACTTATAGGTAGAGCGCAGATTGTCTTTGGTTCACTTCTAGCAGGTAATAATGTCGTGACTAAGACACCGGCACCTCGCAATCCTACACTTCAAGGTTCAGCTTCCTTACGCTTGAACACCAGTTTTAACGGTAAAGACTCACTGAGCTTATCGTTGTCGGGTGGAAATATTGAATCGTTGGGACAAACAAGAGCTGGGTTATTAGGAACTTATGAAGGAAGAACTGCTGATAACTCCAGTATTACTTTTGCACGCAATCAGATTACTCTTGGTGGTGTTCGCTATCGGTTTTTACCTACTCCAGATACCCAAGTCAATATTTATGCTCTATCTGATGGAGCTAGTGAGATAGGGCTTTCGGGCCCGATTAACCCATATTTTGAATCGTCTTCTGCAACTGGCGCTAATGGGATTTCAAGATTTTCACGACGGTCTTTGGTCTATAACTATGGAGATAGCGGCCCTGGAATTGCCATACTCCAACGATTAGGTAAACAGGTTCAAGTCGGGGTAGCGTTTAGCGCTCCAAACGGTAATAATCCGCTACTAAATAATGGCTTATTTACAGGTAGGTATTTAGCTTTAGGACAGGTAATATATTACTCTGCCGATCGCAATTTTCGCGTGGCTGCAACTTATGTCAATACCTATAGCCCACCAAATACCCAAGGTTTTAGTGGAACAAACTTCGGCCCAGCAGTTGGCAGCAATCTGGTAAACAGTACCGTGGCTGGAGCGGGAACCATAGGCAATCTTTATGGGCTACAGGCGTTCTATCAAGTTAGTCCTAAGTTTGCAATTAATGGATGGGTAAGTTATGCATCCCATCGCTATATAGGACGTGGAGATGGTAACGCTATGGATTGGGCAGTAGGACTAGCATTCCCGGATCTTTTTAGCGAAGGCGCTCTAGGGGGAATTTTAGTTGGTATGGAGCCAAAACTCACCCGTCTGAGTGATAGTGTAAATTTGGGAGCAGGTTTCGGACAAGCAGATAAAGATACCTCCCTACACGTTGAGGCCTTTTACCAATATAAAATCGGAAATAATATTGAGATTACGCCAGGTTTAATCTGGATTACTGCACCAGACTCTGATAACAATAATCCCGATAGTGTATTTGGTTGGGTTCGTACAGTCTATAGGTTCTAACCTCTCAAGAGTGTTGACTGTTGAGCAGGGCTGGAAACGTTTACGTTGCAAGGCGTGAGGAATTGGGCGTACAGACGGGATTAATCCTTGTCTGTACTTATATATATAGGACTTACGCAAAAACTCTTTCTTGCTCTTATTCCTCTGTGCCCTCTGCGTTCTCTGTGGTTCAATTTTTCTTATACACAAAACTATACAAAAAGCAAGTATCTATTGAGATATAGAAAGTTTATTTTACAGAACTTTATGTTGAAATTTTTCTGTGAAAATACTTGCTTTTTGTCAGAAATTGTGAAAAGCTTTGTTATGTTATAAACTACGGTTAATCCGTAAAGTTAAAGTAGTTTAATAAAGTTTGCTCTGCTGGCAACTTACAGTAAAGAAGCCATAAATCGAGGGTAGTAGGAAACCCTCAACTAGTTAGGCAAAGAGATTTCTGATAGCGTGCGGCATCGATGGGGTGAAGATTTGATGCTCAAGACTTGCTCGATGGGGGAAATATTTTAGATGCTGAAGACGTTAACAACCGATTTTGAACTCGACCTGCAAGCAGATGTCCTAGTAATTGGGGGTGGGCCTGCTGGCACTTGGGCGGCTTGGAGTGCTGCATCAAGTGGAGCCAGAGTGATCCTCGTAGACAAGGGATATTGTGGGACAACTGGATGTGCTGCTGCCTCTGGTAATGGTGTGTGGTATGTGCCACCCGATCCAGATGCACGGGAAACAGCCAAGGCGAGTCGGGAATCTTTGGGTGGATTTTTATCCGATCGCAATTGGATGGATCGGGTATTGAATCAGACTTATGTCAACGTCAATCAGTTAGCAGAGTGGGGTTATCCGTTTCCTACCGACGATGAAGGCAAACCCTATCGGCGATCGCTACAAGGCCCTGAATATATGCGGCTGATGCGGCGGCAAATTCAAAGGGCAGGAGTTAAGATTCTAGACCACAGCCCCGCCTTGGAACTATTAGTAGATGAAGATAGTGCTGTTGGCGGTGCTACAGGCGCAAACCGTCAGACTGATGCCAGATGGGTGGTGCGATCGCGTGCCACAATCATTGCTACTGGTGGCTGTGCGTTTCTGAGTAAAGCGTTAGGATGCAACGTCCTGACAGGGGATGGTTATTTAATGGCTGCTGAAGCAGGTGCCGAGATGTCGGGTATGGAGTTTTCCAACGCCTATGGCATCTCCCCAGCTTTTTCCTCAGTTACCAAAACCCTCTTCTACAATTGGGCAACCTTCACCTATGAAGATGGCACAGTGATTCCTGGTGCTGGTTCTCAAAGGGGACGTTCGGTAATTGCCCAGACATTGCTGGAACAGCCAGTTTACGCCATTTTAGATAAAGCAGCCGAATCCATGCGCCCATCCATGCGTCTGGCGCAGCCTAACTTCTTCTTACCCTTTGACCGTGCAGGTATCGATCCATTTACCCAACGTTTTCCTGTTACTTTGCGCCTAGAGGGAACTGTACGCGGTACAGGAGGAATTCGGATTGTCGATGATAGCTGTGCTACTTCCGTGCGGGGACTTTACGCCGCTGGAGATGCAGCCACACGGGAACTGATTTGTGGCGGATTTACTGGCGGTGGTAGTCACAATGCAGCTTGGGCAATATCTTCTGGCTATTGGTCGGGTCAATCGGCTGCTGAATATGTCCATAGTTTAAAAGAACAGAAAGCACAACCTCAGCTTAAGGGCGTTGGAGAGGTAGCATTAAATAGTCAGAGCGATCGCTTTGATAAATTTGCAACTGATGAAGTGATTCAGGCAGTCCAAAGTGAAGTATTCCCCTACGAAAAGAACTTATTCCGTACAGAAAAAGGCTTAACAGAGTCTTTAGCGAGACTAAATCACCTCTGGCAAGAAATTCGCAGTAGCCAGGTAACATCAAATCAAGAACTTATTCGCGCTAGAGAAGCCGCTGCAATGGTCGCTACAGCACGATGGATGTATGGCAGTGCCATTGAACGTAAAGAAACTCGTGGTATGCACAAACATTTAGACTATCCCGAACAAGATCCTAACCAGCAACATTATTTAATTAGTGGTGGATTAGATCGAGTCTGGGTAAAGACTCAGCCGCTAAACACTACAGCCAAAGCAGAAATTCTCCAATCCAAAATCCAAAATCTAAAATCCAAAATAGTAGGAGCCGTAGTGTGATTGAGTTGGTCAGCGAATCGCGGTGCATACAATGTAATATCTGCGTAAACGTTTGTCCGACCAACGTGTTTGACCGCGTAGCAGATGCACCGCCAACTATTGCCCGACAAAGTGACTGTCAAACCTGTTATATGTGCGAATTGTATTGTCCAGTTGACGCTCTTTATGTAGCACCCCAAAGTGACATGCAGACTTCAGTCAACGAAGCAGAATTGGTAGAAGTCGGCTTACTGGGTAGTTACCGTGAAAACGTTGGTTGGGGATATAAACGCACATCAACAGCAAAAAGCGATCAAACATTCCAAATTCTCAAGCAGATGAAATAGTACAGCGGAGAAAATAGTCATGCTGTCGTTAAAAAAGGCAGAAGGCAGAAGGCAGAAGGCAGAAGGTAGCCTTATAAAAATAAAAGTTAGGCATTTTGAGCCTAGACATAAGGTATCTAGTGCAAGATTATCAACTTCAGTCGCTTGTTTATTACTGCTGCTGACTACAGCATGTAGCCAGGGAAAAACTGAATCTGCTCAATCCATTGAGGCTATTAATGCCAAGAGTACTAATTCTATTGCTGCATCTAACGACATATCTACCTTGCGTATAGGTTATGTAGGTAGTGCAGAACCTACAGGGCCACTTGGTTGGGCAAAGAAAAAGGGAATATTAGAGCGCGAACTCAAAAAAGCTGGATTTCAAAACATTAGTTTTGCACGATTTCCTAATGGGCCGGATCTAAATGAAGCCCTGGTTGCAGGTCAATTAGATGTTGGCTCTTTAGGGGATACACCAGCGATAGTTTTGAGAGCTAGGGGTGAAGAAACTCGACTGCTGCGGATTAGCCAATTTAATACAACCGCTTGGTTAGTAGCGAAAAAGAATGGGCCGCGATCGCTTGCTGAACTTAAAGGGCAAAAAATAGCTACCCAAAAAGGTTCTTATATGCATCGATACCTACTGGGTCTATTAGCTGAAACTAAAATTGCCAAAGATGTAAAAGTGGTTCACTTAATGACTACTGAAGCAAAATCAGCATTAGAACGTGGTGATATTGCCGCTTATGCAACTGCGAGTGATATGGGCCCTTACCTAAAATCTCAAGGATTTCCAGTTATTGATTCTTCAGCCAATCATAAAGGTTTATCAGGCACTTCATTAATAGTAGCAACCGAAAAATTTCTGGCAAAACAGCCTGATTTTCCAGAAAAATTTAATACAATTTTGACAGAAGCAGCCAAAGATTTAAAAGCTAATTCCGAAGAATACTATCAGTACCACGCTCAAATTACTAAATATCCCGTCGATATTATCAAAATATCCTATCCACTTAAACAAGTATCAGAAGAACCTTTACCAACTGAAGGAGTAAAACTTTTAGAAGGTACTAAAAACTTTTTAGTTTCCCAAGGTTTAGCAAAGTCCAACTTTCAATTAAAAGATTGGGTTGGGACTGGGGACTAGTGACTAGGGACTAGGGACTGGGGATTGGGGACATGAGGAAAATGAAGAGAAAAGTTAATCACAAATGCCCTATACCCAATCCCTAATCTCCAGTACCCAATCACCAGTACCCAATCACCAGTAGCCACAATAGGGTAAATTATCATGACTATTGCGTTAGAACGTCCAAAGAAAACCAAGTCTGCTCAGATTCGGGAAAAATTGGGTTATCCAATCATTGATACTGATGTGCATACCCAAGAATTTCCGCCGGCATTCTTGGACTATTTAGAGCAAGTTGGTGGAAGTGCGATCGCTCAACGTTTCCAAGAACATTTACCTGGTGCATCTCGCTCTAAATGGTTTAAGCAAACTTGGGAAGAACGCCGCGCTTATCGGACTGCACGTCCTCCCTTTTGGACTCGTCCCACTAAGGATGCTTTAAATTTAGCCACCATTAGTTTACCGAAGTTGCTACACGAGCGCTTGCAAGAAGCAGGTACAGACTTTGCAGTTGTGTACCCCAACTTGGCGACTATGGCGCCACATATCGGTAATGAAGAAATGCGGCTGGCTGTTTGCCGCGCAGTTAATACTTACCATGCTGATATTTTCCGTCCTTATAGCGATCGCTTAACGCCAATTGCTGCTATTCCCATGAATACGCCCGAAGAAGCGATCGCAGAATTGGAATATGCAGTCAATGTGCTGGGACTCAAAGCAATTCAAATCCCCGGCCATATCCGCCGTCCGATTCCCGCCTTCGAGAAGTATGGCGAAGAAGTAGCAAACGAAGCTATTTGGATTGATACCTTTGGCTTGGATAGCAAGTATGACTACGATCCATTCTGGGCGAAGTGTGTAGAACTCAAAGTTGTACCCACCACCCACTCTTCTGGTATGGGATGGATAAACCGACGTTCCATTAGCAACTACCAATACAACCATATCGGTCACTTTGCTGCGGCTGGAGAAGCGCTGTGTAAATCTCTGTTCTTTGGTGGTGTAACTCACCGCTTCCCCACACTTAAGTTCGCCTTTTTAGAAGGAGGCGCAGCTTGGGGCGCTAGTTTATACACTGACTTGATTTGGCATTGGTATACTCGCAATAAAGACCATTTGGTAGAAAATAACAATCCTGGCAATATTAATCGGGAAGAACTGCTAGAGTACTACACTCGTTACGGTGGTGAATTAGTACATGGTCGTTTGGATCAGTTAGGTAGTGGCTTAGGTTTCCACGCCGACTTAGTAGCCCCGTTAGAACCAGGCGATTTAGATGAATTCGCCCTAGCAGGAGTTAGTAAGCCAGAAGATATCCGCGATCGCTTCTTGAATCATTTCTACTTCGGCACAGAATCAGATGATACCCGTGTAGCCCAAGCATTTAACCGCAAAGCTAATCCTTATGGGGAACGCATTAAAGCCTTCTTGGGTTCTGATTCTGGCCATTGGGATGTACCCGATATTACAGCGATCGCTGCTAACACTTATTCGATGGTAGAACGCAAAATTATCACCGAAGAAGATTTGCAATATTTCCTCTCAATCCATCCCTTAGAGTTGTACACCAGCCTGAATCGTGACTTCTTCAAAGGTACGGCTGTTGAGAAAACCGCAGATGAATTTTTGACTTCTAGAGGCTAGGGACTAGGGACTGGGGACTGGGGACTGGGGACTAGGAATTGCAAGAAGTTTCCTAATACCCAATCCCCACTACCCAATTCCCAATCCCCAATCCCCAATCCCCAGTACCCAGTACCCAACCCCCAATCCCCAGTACCCAATCCACAATATGAGGTAAACTATCATGACGATCGCTCTTGAACGTCCGAAAAAAACTAGGTCTGCTCAGATCTGCGAACAGTTGGGTTATCCCATCATCGATACTGATGTGCATACCCAAGAATTTGAGCCAGCAGTCTTAGATTATTTAGAGCAAGTTGGCGGAACTAAGCTTGTTGAACGCTTCAAAGAAAATTTACCAGGGTCTTCCCGCTTTAAGTGGTACAAGCAGACTTGGGAAGAACGTTTTGCTTATCGGACTAATCGTCCTAATTGGTGGGGTCGTCCAACCAAAGATACTTTGAATTTGGCTACCATTAGTTTGCCCAAGTTGCTGCACGAACGTCTGCAAGAAGCAGGTACAGACTTTGCTGTGGTGTATCCCAATTTGGCAACTATGGCGCCAAATATCGGTAACGAAGAAATGCGGCGTGCTGTTTGTCGAGCAGTTAACACTTACCATGCTGACATTTTCCGCCCTTATTCTGATAAGCTAACACCGATCGCTGCAATTCCAATGCACACTCCCGAAGAGGGAATTGAAGAGTTGGAATATGCAGTGAATGTGCTGGGACTCAAAGCAATTCAAATCCCTGGTTATGTACGTCGTCCAATTCCTGCTTTTGAGAAGTATGGCCCAGAAGTAGCTAACGAAGTGGTTTGGATTGATAACTTTGGTTTAGACAGCCAATATGATTACGATCCATTCTGGGAAAAGTGCGTAGAACTGAAAGTTGTACCCACAACCCATGCTTCGAGTCAAGGTTGGACGACTCAGCGTTCGGTAACCAATGCCCAGTACAATCACATTAATCACTTTGCCTTCGCCGCAGAAGCATTGTGTAAATCTTTATTCTTTGGTGGTGTAACTCGTCGCTTCCCCACCTTAAGATTTGCCTTTTTGGAAGGTGGTTCTGCTTGGGGTGCTAGTCTATATACGGATATTATTTGGCATTGGGAAACCCGCAACAAACAACATTTGTTGTCAAATAACGATCCTGCAATTATAGATAAGGAAGCGCTAGTAGAGTTATACACTCGCTACGGTGGCAAACTTGTGGATGGACGCTTAGATCAAATTGGTGACGGTTTGGGATTCCATCATAAAATGTTGGCTCCAGAAGATCCAGGCGAACTAGATGAATTTGAACTGGCGGGAATTGAGAAGCCAGAGGATGTGCGCGATCGCTTCTTGAATCATTTCTACTTCGGTACGGAATCAGATGATACCCGTGTAGCCCAAGCCTTTAATCGTGCTGCTAATCCCTTTGGCGACAGAGTTAAAGCCTTCTTGGGTTCTGATTCCGGTCATTGGGATGTACCTGATATCACCACTGTGACTGCGAATGCCTACTCAATGGTAGAACAGGAAATCATCACCGAAGAAGACCTCCGCCACTTCCTGTCAATCCATCCATTGGAGTTGTACACCAGTCTCAATCGTGACTTCTTCAAAGGTACAGGTGTAGAGAAAGCCGCAGATGAATTTTTGGCTAAGAAGTAGCGAGTAGGGAGTGGGAAGTCAAACAGACGAGGAGATGGGTAATTAATTACCAATGCCCTATGCCCCCTGCCCCCGCCCATCTTTAAAGTGTTCCATGTTCCATTTCCTCTGTTTAGTCGTAGGGTGAGTCTTGCTTACTTACTTACTCACTCTACATTTCTCCTAAATTTTGGGTTTGATACCAAATTCAGAGGAACAAGAATGTTCGCACACCAAGCAATTAGAAACTGCATTTGTATTCGCTTTAATTACGAAGTTATAAAAGGATAATTTTTTATGGTGCTAGATATTACAAAACCAAAAGATTACATTGATATAGCAGCTTCATTATCCAAAGAACTCGCCGAATCCGCAGTTGAAAGGGATGCTAAAGCGGGAGTTCCAGAAGAGGAAATTAATAGGCTACGCGAAACTGGCTTGTTACCATTGATTGTGCCTAAGCAATATGGTGGAATTGGCGCAACATGGATTGATGCTTTAAAAATTGTGAGAAAGCTATCAAAAGCTGATGGTTCAATTGGTCAATTATATGGTAATCATTTGAATTTGACAGCTTTGGGCCATGTTTCTGGCACACCAGCCCAAAAGGAAAAATATTATCGTGAAACTGCTAAGAATAATTTATTTTGGGCAAATGCTATTAATACGCGAGATACTAGGCTGAAAATTAGCCCAGAGGGCGAAAATTTTCGGGTTAATGGTGTTAAAAGTTTTGGTACAGGTATTGCTGTTGCAGATTATCGGGTATTCTCGGCTTTGCAAGATGGTGTAGAATTGCCCTTTATATTCATAATTCCTAAAGACAGAGAAGGCTTAATTTCTAATCAAGATTGGGACAATATTGGGCAACGTCGCACTGATAGTAGTAGTTATACATTTAATAATGTCTTAGTAGAAAAAGATGAAATTTTAGGGCCACCAGAACCACCTGATAATGCCTTCTCAACTTTTCTTGGTATTATTGCCCAGCTAACAAAAACCAACGTTTATTTGGGAATTACTAAAGGAGCCTTTGCAGCTGCTCGTGAGTATACCAAAACTAATACTCGTCCTTGGATTACATCAGGAGTAGATAGTGCTACTCAAGACCCATATATTCTGCATAATTACGGCGATTTTTGGATAGAAATTCAAGGTGCGATCGCTCTGGCTGACTCAGCAGCCGAAAAGGTGCAAGCAGCTTGGGAAAAGGATATAGAACTTACTCATCAAGAAAGGGGAGAAGTAGCGATCGCAGTTTCCGCAGCTAAAGCATTAGCTACTCGTGTAGGTATAGATATTACCAATCGCATCTTTGAAGTTACGGGAACTCGTGCCACAGCAACCAAATATGGATTTGACCGTTACTGGCGAGATTTGCGAACCTTTACCCTCCACGATCCTGTGGATTACAAATTACGAGCTATAGGCGATTGGGTACTTAATGACCAGCTACCCGTGATTACACAATATTCATAGGGCATTTGTCATTGGTTCCCTGGTTTTCTCACAGACGCGATGAATCGCGTCTCTACAAAATCCAAAATCTAAAATCCAAAATCGATATGACTCAACTCAAAACACTTCCCACCTATGACCCAACTTTATTTGAGGGAGCTGCTGAAGGCTACGCTCAATACAGAACTAAATACCCGCCTGTTGTATTTGATAAGCTAGCTGAAATATTTAATCTCAATGGTGAAGGACGACTGTTAGATTTGGGTACCGGGCCGGGATTAATTGCTATTCCTTTAAGAACTAGATTTGAAGAAGTTGTGGCGATCGATCCCGATCCCGATATGATTGCAGAAGCTCAACGGCAAGCAGCAGCAGTCGGAGCAAATAATATTACTTGGCTGCAACAAGGAGCAGAGTTCATCGACTCTAGTTTAGGAACATTTAAATTAGCCACTATTGGTCGAGCTTTCCACTGGATGGAACGCGAATTAGTGCTTGAGCGCCTTTATGGATTGCTTGCGGATGATGGTGGAATAGCACTGCTGAATACTGGTGATAATCCTTGGGAAAGTTCTTTACCTTGGAAAAAAGCTGCTCTGGGAGTTGTGAAGAAATGGTTAGGCGATCGCCGACGCACTGGACTACGAGGAGAAGGTATTCGTAAGCCAGTCGATCCTCCCCATGAAGTTGTTATTGCCAATTCAGCTTTTGCTCGTCAAGAAATCTATGAAGTGCCATTTGAAAAATCTTGGACTGTCGATAGCTATCTTGGCTACTTATATACCACAGCTTTTTCTTTGAAAATTTTCTATGGCGATAATGCCCCAGCATTTGAAGCAGACCTCAAAGAAGCATTGCTACAAGTTGAACCTTCTGGGCACTTTACAGAAGAACTCAAAGCTACAATCTTAGTTGTTTGGAAGAAATAAAACTGCTACTTTGAAAGCTAAAATTCCAAAATTTTTGATTACAGCAAATCTCAAAATTCAGAATTGTAGCTTGATTCTTTCGGTTATGTACTAGCAAAATTGACAGAGTTCATTTATATAGCAGATTTGAACCTTGTTCTACTTAACCTCAGTTTCAAAATCTAAGCAGCAAGGCTTGTTTTTCTCCTGTATTCTGCTATCAACTTCAACTTTCGACTAGCACAACCCTGGAGTGGGTTCTTCTCACTCCATTTTCTAATTTTCCACCTCACAACTGTTAAACTCAAGTTCCTCGAATCTTTATAGGGTGGGTACAAACCCACTCTAATTCCTATATTTGAATTAATTCCGTTTGCCAAAAATTAATAAATAATTTTTTTTCACTTTTTAAGTTCGTAATCAATCATAATTTTGTAACTACCTAATAGAACAATAAATAAAACAACCCATGCCCGCTATAAAACCAAAGTTGGAATTTAGAAACAGCCAGAAAATAACACGTCGTTCTTTATTATTTGCTCTGGGCTACTGCTTAGTATTATCTACAACCTTATCTAGTTGTAGTGAAGCCAAAAATAACGCTCAGCAGTCTCCTGCCACTTCTGATTCACCAGCTTCATCTAAGACTACAGAAAAGCAAACAGTACGAATTGTGCGTTCAAAACAACTTACTGGTCTAGCAGTATTAGAAAAGCAGGGATCTTTAGAAAAGCGATTGGAACCTTTGGGTTTTAAAGTACAGTGGACTGAGTTTGCAGCCGGGCCGCAACAGCTAGAAGCTCTAAATGCAAACGGACTTGATATTGCATCTACAGCCGAGTCGCCTCCTGTATTTTCACAAGCAGCAGGAGCGCCTCTTGTTTATTTAGCTACTACATACCCTAGTGGTAAAGCAGTTTCACTTTTAGTTCCGGTAAACTCTCCAATTAAAAGTGTTGCTGACTTAAAAGGCAAAAAAGTAGCTTTCCAAAAAGCTTCTATAGGTCACTACTTATTAGTCAAAGCATTAGAAAAAGCAGGACTAAAACTAAGCGATGTCCAATCAGTTTTTCTGCCACCACCAGATGCTAATGTGGCTTTTAGCCAAGGCAAAGTAGATGCTTGGTTTATTTGGGAGCCATTCGTTACCAGAAATGTGCAAAACAAATCAGGCCGTGTTTTGGTGGATGGAGGTGAGTTGCGGGATACTGGCAATTTTTATTCAACTTCACGTCAGTTTTATGAAGCACATCCTGATGTGATTAAAGTATTTCTAGAAGAATTAGAAAAGTCAGAAATCTGGACTAAGGAACATCCCAAAGAAGTAGCACAACTACTTGCTCCTGTGACTCAACTAGATTCCTCTCTTCTAGAAACTATGCATAGTCAATATAGCTACGGAGTGCTACCAATTACTGAGAAAACTATTACCAAGCAGCAAGAGGTTGCAGATAAATGGTACAGCCTCGGACTTATACCAAAAAAGGTGGATGTGAAAGTTGGATTTTTGACGCCTGAAGAGTACGCAAAAATTACTCCTGCTGACGTTTTAGCTAATAAGTAGCCATACCATTTTTAGTTTTGAATTTTGGATTTAGAATCTTTTGTTTGCGAAGAATAGCGTGAATAAATTTTTCAAATTGCTATTCTTCACCAGAAAATATTGAAACAGAGGAGAACATTATGCCTACTGCAACTTTAACAGAAGTAAAAATCACCCCTATTGATGCTCCGTTAGGAGCGGTAGTTACTGGTTTAGATGCGAGTCAAACTATTGCACCTGAAGTTATATTACAACTTAAAGGAGCTTTGCGCGATCGCCACATCCTCATCTTTAAAAATCAGCAGCTTTCTGACGAACAATTGTTGAATTTTTCTCTATACTTTGGCGCACTTTTTGTACCATCTGATGAGACTCCAGTACTAGCTTCTAAACCTGGAGAAACTCCCGTGGTGATTCTGATTTCTAATGTCGATGGCGGCTATACCGGCACTGGAGAACTCAGTTTTCATTCTGACCACAAATGGACTCCTACCCCATCTAGCGGTTCGCTCCTTTATGCTTTAGAAATACCTTCTCAAGGCGGAGATACTTATTGGTTAAATACCAATTTGGCTTATGAAGCTTTGGATGAAGCTACCAAAAAACGGATTGCTAATTTACAGCTAATTACCTATAATCCGTTTTTACAAAACCGAAATGCACCCCGTCCCTTGTATCGTTGGGACAAGAATATTCCATTAATCAGTCCTGTCTTTCCTCATCCTTTAGTAAGGACACATCCTGAGAGTGGTAAAAAGCATCTTTATTTAGATATTGCTACTGAAGTGGAAATTGTCGGCTTAGAACCTGAAGAAGGATCTAAATTGATTGAACAGTTGCGTCAACATCTCAACCAGCCCCAATTCTACTATCAACACAAATGGTCTGTAGGTGATATCGTCTATTGGGATAATCAAGCTACTTTGCACTACCGTCAAGCATTCGATCCCAATGAACGAAGGGTATTAAAACGAGTTAGCCTTGCAGGTAGTCGTCCTTTTTAGTTTACGTAATTGAAGTAGAGACGCAGTTGTTCGCGTCTCTCGAAAATTTAAATATAGCTAAGAATCATCAATAGTCACTGTAGAGCTTTAGTGATGCTAAATCTTTAAACATCTATCTAAAATTTTTACCTATTACTATTTGATATATTGTGGTAATAAATAATGTTATAAAAGTTAAAATTTGAAAAATATGTATTGTTTAAATTGCAGCAAATATCAACTTTAATTTTTAAATTTTCCTCAATTATTATCAATACTAATTGATAGTATGTATGAAAATATCTTATATTTTCTCGTAATAATTCGTGTTGATCAATACTTTATTAAAACAGAAAAATAGATAATATTTAGACTTGAAATAACAGTTTCTCCTCCTAACAAACAAAGGACAAATTGTGATTAAACTTTTTTCTGTTTTACTACACTTTCAGCCGTTTACTAATTCGCCACAATCTAAAACTGCAAATGTCAAGCTAATATTTCAACAAAGTCTAAATATCCTAGATTTGAGATCCAAATCTAAACTTAACCGAAATTATTATGTATCCCTACTAATAACTGCTTGTTATTTAGCAATACCAATCAGCATAGTAGGTTGCAGTAACGAAAACCAAGTTACTCAAAAACAAGTATCTTCTACTAAGACAGAAGTCAAAAACCAACCAGTTTCTAATACTACAGAAAAGCAAGAAGTACGAGTTGTTTATTCTAAGCTCGGTTCTCTTGCAGTTATGAGGAAACTGGGTACTTTAGAAAAAAGTTTGGCTGCAAAGAATTTCACCGTTAAGTGGCTGGAGTTCGCTGCTGGGCCGCAAGCTTTAGAAGCGTTAAATGCTGGTTCTCTTGACATTGCGGCCACTGCTGAATCGCCTCCTATATTTGCCCAAGCGGCAGGTACACCTCTTGTTTACGTAACCAGTACAGCCTTTAATGGTAAAGGAGTCTCTTTTCTTGTACCAGCAAATTCTCCCATTAAAACTGTTGCTGATTTTAAGGGTAAAAGAGTTTCTTTTCAAAAAGCCTCTATTGCCCATTATGTTTTACTAAAAGCATTACAAAAAGAGGGACTAAAACTCACTGATGTGAAATCTGTTTTTCTACCGCCTCCAGATGCAAATGTCGCTTTTAGCCAGGGAGGAATTGATGTTTGGGTAACTTGGGAACCATACATCACAAGAGCTGTACAAAAAAATATTGGTCGTGTCTTAAGAGATGGGCAAGGACTCCAGGATCTCGGAGGTTTTTATTCTACGTCGCGTAAATTCGCTAAAGAACATCCTGAAGTTTTAAAAATTTTCTTGGAAGAACTTTTAAAAGCAGATGAATGGTCTCAGAAAAACCCCGATAAATTGGCAGAACTTGTTTCTCCTGACGTTGGTATTGATATCCCTACCTTAAAACAAATTCAAGCCAAATCAGCATATGGGCTGATACCAATTACTGAAGAAATTGTTGATAAACAACAAAAAATTGCTGATTTGTGGTATGCCCAAGGGCTTTTACCTAAAAAAGTTAATGTTAGAGACGGTGTACTAACTCCAGAAGAATATGCTGCTTTTACACCACAATCAATCAAGGCTAAATAACAAAGTAAAAATTACTTTGAAAGAATTATCAAGGAAAATTCAATTATTGAAAATCTAATTCTCAAGTAATTAGAGGTCATTTTATCCAAAAGTGTAAAAATGTTTAGCAATCCTGTAAGAACAAAAACAACAATAATCAGAAAACTAGCATTGTTTGTAATGCCTGGTTTTTTAGCTTTATCTAGTACCTTAATAAGTTGCACTTCAAGCAGTAATAATACAAATACTGCTAACGAACCAAAAGCAGATACAGCAGCAACAAAAACTGTTAGTTTTAAAACAAAAGTGTTGCGAATGGGGTATCAAAGCTCTGGTGATTTAGTTCGAGTCAGAGGAGTCTTAGAAAAACGTTTGGAACCTTTGGGTGTGAAAGTAGAGTGGGCGCAATTTGCCCAAGGGCCACAACTAATGGAAGCAATGAATGTTGGTAAAATAGATGTTGGTTCAGTTGGAGAAACTCCTCCTATATTTGCTCAAGCTGCGGGTGCAAGAATAGTCTATTTGGCTGGTAGACGCATTACTCCAACTTCAGGTAAAGGAAGTGCGATCGCTGTTCCTAAAAACTCTCCAATTAAAACTTTAGCTGAGATTAAAGGTCAAAAAGTAGTTTTCCAAAAAGGTTCAGCTTCTCACTATTTCATTATTCAAGCTTTAAAAGAAGTAGGCTTGAAATATAGTGATATTCAAGTCTTAAGTATGCCCAATGTAGAAGCCCGTGGTGCATTTATTCAGGGGACTATTCCAGTTTGGGTGACAGGCGATCCTCATTTAGCTTTAGTGGAAAAACTCCACGGTGCACGTGTGTTGCGAGATGCTACAAATATTGGTACTCCAGGCGGATATTATGTAGGAACACGCGAGTTTGCTAGAGACAATCCCGAATTAGTTCGCGTCATCTTAGAAGAGATTGATAAAAACGGCCAGTGGGCAGAAGCAAATCGTAAAGAAGTTGCTAAGCTAATTGCGCCTGTACTCAAAATCGATCTGCCTATTCAAGAAGTAATTTCCGAACGCGCTAATTATCGCCTTAAAGGAATTACCCCAGAATTGATGAAAGCTCAACAAAACGTTGCAGATTTATTTTATAACGAAAAAATTCTGCCTAAAAAGATTGATGTTCAGGAAGCATTGCTTACACCTAAAGAATATGCAGCTATTACTCCACCAACGCTAATTAGTGAAAAATAGAGGACTAGTTGCTAAACTATGCTGGCTCAAAAGCTCAAGTTTCGAGCAATAAAACCTAAATTAATACCAATTGTCTGTAAACTTGCACTGAATAATTATCAACTTATTTTTTTGTTTGCGTAGTTTGCATTCCGTTTAAGCGAGATTAAGTGCATTTACATAGACAATTAGTACAAAAAGACAGTAGAATTCATAATTTCTACTGTCTTTTCTATGTCTGTAGAAACTTTCACTTTTGGCTAACAGTAAAAGTATCTTAGTTTTTTTTATTGTGGCAAAAATTAGACTAGCTTTGTTTTTGTAAAGATAAGGAAACAAGTAACAAGCTCATCCAAAATGTCATTCATTCAATAAATGTTGAGTTTTATTGAGTAACTAATTTTTTCTTAAATTTATGGGCATTTTAGTAAAAGAACAAAAAGATTTATTTAATTACTTGACTGACTTACTCTAGCGAATGGGTAAGGTTGAATTCGGCTACAAATTTCAGATTGTTCCTATTGGTGTTGGATCTACAGTTAATAGATTTAACTATAGCTAATAACTAATATTTTTCATCTCGCACATATATAAAGAATAGAGATAACCTAACTATGTTAAATTTACCTGGCTATACGATTTTTAATCAAATATATGAAAGCAATAATTCTTCAGTTTTTAGAGGTCATAGAGACAAGGATTGCCAACCTATAATTCTCAAATTTTTAAAACAAGATTATCCTACTCCATCAGCATTAGTAAGATATAAACAAGAATACGAAATTACAAAAAACTTAGATTTGGATGGAGTAATTAAGGTTTACAGCTTAGAAAAATATCAAAATAGCTTGGTAATGATATTAGAAGATTTTGGCGGTGAGTCATTAAAATCTGTAATTAATCGCCAAACATTTACTTTAACAGAATTTTTATTAGTGGCGATCGCAATTACTAAAGCTTTAGGTAAAATCCACCAGAAAAATATTATTCATAAAGATATTAACCCTGGAAATATTGTTATTAATCCTAGTACATCCCAAGTCAAAATCATAGATTTTGGCATTTCAACTGTATTAACTCATGAAAATCCCACTATTAAAAATCCTAATGTTTTAGAAGGAACTATTGCCTACATCTCACCAGAACAGACAGGCAGAATGAACCGAGCAATGGATTATCGTACTGATTTTTACTCGCTTGGTGTCACTTTTTATGAACTACTAACACAACAATTACCCTGTAATTATATTGATGCAATGGAATTAGTTCATTGCCACATTGCTAAACAACCAATTTCACCTCATGAAATTAATCGAGAAATACCCGAACCTATTTCAGATATTGTGATGAAGCTGTTAGCCAAAACAGTGGAAGAAAGATATCAAACTACTTGGGGAATTATTTCTGATTTAGAAACGTGCCTCACACAATTACAAAGTCAAGGTTATATTTCTAATTTTGTACTTGCACAACAAGATATTTCTAGTAAATTTCAGATTCCACAAAAACTTTATGGTAGAGAACAAGAAGTTACTACCTTACTAGCAGCTTTTGATCGCGTGAGTGCTGGAACGAAAGAAATGATTTTAGTATCGGGATATTCCGGCATTGGTAAATCAGCATTAGTACAAGAAATATATAAACCAATTACTAAAGCTAGAGGTTATTTTATTTCTGGTAAATTCGATCAATTTCAACGTAATATTCCTTATTCAGCTATAGTTAAAGCCTTTCAGTCATTAGTTAGACAATTATTAACTGAAAGTCAAGAACAACTAAATCAATGGCAAGAAAAACTTTCCAAGGCTCTTGGTGCTAATGCTCAGGTAATTATTGATGTTATTCCTGAAGTCGAACTGATAATTGGTAAACAATCTCCAGTACAAGAACTAGGGGCTTCAGAAGCTCAAAACCGCTTTAATTTAGTTTTCCAAAATTTTATCCGTGTGTTTTGTTCATTAGAGCATCCTCTAGTAATTTTTTTAGATGATTTACAGTGGGCTGATTTAGCTACTCTGAGGTTGCTAGAAGTCATGATGACTGACGAAGAAATCCATTATCTGTTTTTAATTGGAGCATATCGAGATAATGAAGTCGATCCTAGACATCCATTGGTAATGACTCTTGATTCCCTACGTTCTCAAGCTGCTATTATCAACGATATAACTTTAGTTCCTTTAGCACTTGCACACGTTAACGAGTTAATTACTGAGACACTGCATAGTGACACTTTCACTATTCAACCGTTAGCTGAATTAATCATACGTAAAACTTCTGGAAATCCTTTCTTCGTTAATCAATTTCTCAAAACTCTATATCAAGAAAATCTGTTAACTTTTCAACCTCCATCAGCAAATACTAAAGCTTTATGGCAATGGGACATATCCAATATTGAGGCAATAGATATTACTGATAATGTTGTAGAGTTAATGATCAGGAAATTAAAGAAACTTCCTGATGCAACACAGCAAGTTTTACAGTTAGCTGCTTGTGCAGGCAATACATTTGATTTACACACACTTTCTATTATTAGTGAAAAATCAGCATCAGCAGCTTTTCAAGACCTTTTACCAGCAATTCAAGAAGGTTTGATTTTACCTCTTTCCGATTTAGAAATTACGTCAGAAGAAGTAATTAATGCTCGTTTAGTAATTTTCAGTTTTCGATTTCTACATGACCGAGTGCAACAAGCAGCTTACGCACTCATTATCAAAGAACATAAAAAACAAGTTCATCTCAAAATTGGTCAACTACTATTTCAAAATACTAGTGCTACGGAACTTGAGGAAAAAATATTTGATATTGTCAACCATCTGAATAGTGGTGTTGAGTTAATTGATGATTTAGAGCAAAAGACTCAATTAGCTGAGTTGAATTTAATCGCAGGTAAAAAAGCTAAAGACTCAATGGCTTATGCGGCTGCTAGAGAGTATTTAATCGCGGCTATGGATTGTTTAAATGTAAATACATGGACACAAGACTATAATTTAACTTTAAAAATCTATAAAGAACGAGCAGAGATTGAGTACTTAAACGGAAATTTTGAGCAATCTGAGGCATTAATCAGATTAATATTAACTCAAGCAAAATCAGCTATTGAAAAAGCAGAAGTTTATAATATCCTGATTGTGCAGTATACGTTACTAACTAAATACGAAGAAGCAATTCAAGCTGGGCGGGAAGCACTAGCATTGCTAGGAATTAATTTACCAGAAAAGGTAGAAGATTTAGAAGCGGTGCTTCCTGGGGAAATAGCTGAAGCCAAAGCTTATTTAGGAGATCAAAAAATTGCTTCATTAATTAATGAAGAAAAAATGAAATCTCCTAAACATAAAGTGGCGTTAAAAGTATTGGGTCACATGGGGCCATTAACATTTTTTTCTCATCAAGCTTTATGGAAAATTACTGTTATTAAAGCAATTAACTTGTCTTTTAAATATGGTTTTGTGGCTGGCGGTTCTTATTGTTACTCTTGCTATGGCATTATGCTGAGTTGCATGTTAGAAGATTCTCAGTCTGGATACGAGTTTGGATTGCTATCTTTAAAACTGAGTGAACTGACAAATAACTTAGCCCAAAACTGTCAAGATAGTGTGATATTTGCCAACTATTTAAATTGTTGGATGAATCACATTAAAACTACTGTTGATATTAACAACGAAGGTTATAAAATCGGGCTACAGTCTGGAAATTTGCAATGGGCGGGCTATAATCGGATGTTTCAAACCATAACCCTTTTCTTCCAAGGGCTAAATTTGGAACTTCTTTTAGAGGAAATAGCTAGTTTTATTTTATTTTGTGAAAAAACTCAAAATCAATGGGCTGCTGATATTATCTTGGCTAATAAACTAGCTATATTAAATTTGATGGGAGAAACAGATGAATTAAGAGATGCTCAGTATCTAGAAATGTTCCATCAGCATAAGAGTATGGCGGCGATTTGTGAATACCATGTGCTGAAAGCTGAGGTTTTGTATAATTACGATCGCTACGATGAAGCGCAAAATTGGTCAATCTCAGCCGCGGAAATACTCGATTATTTAATGGGACATATTTCTAGTTGCCACTATTATTTGTATTCCTCATTAATTATGACAGCAATTTATTCATCTGCTTCTAAAATAGAACAAGAAAAATATTTAAAACTATTAAATGATAACCAGAAAAAGTTAAAAAAATGGGCAGAACAATGTCCAGATAATTTCTGGCACAAGTATTTGTTAGTAGAAGCAGAAATGGCGCGGATTTCTGGTAAAGTTTTAGAAGCAATGGAGTTGTATGATAAAGCGATCGCCTCAGCTAGAGACCATGAGTTTATCCAAGATGAAGCTTTAGCTAATGAACTTGCAGCTAAATTTTGGTTAGCAAAAGGTAAAGAAGATTTTGCTAAAACTTATATGATGAAAGCTCACTATAGTTACCGACTTTGGGGAGCTTTCGGTAAAGTAAAAGATTTAGAAACAAAATATCCGAAGTTGCTAGTTAAAGAAGTAGCTAAAACAACCACCAAAATTAAAGATATTGAAATCACAACTGCTTCTACTACTACTAGTATAGGAGTTACCCTAGATTTAGCCACAGTGATGAAAGCAGCACAAGCTATTTCTGGTGAAATAGTTTTGAGTAATTTACTTGCTAGATTAATGAGAATAGTAATTGAAAATGCTGGTGCCCAAAGAGGTTGTTTAATTTTAGAGAAACAAGGAAATTGGCTAATTGAAGCTGAAGGTGCAGTCAATAATGATGATGTAACTGTACTACAATCAATTCCTGTAAGTTCAAAAACGGCTTCTGAAGAAAAACTAAAACTCTCAGATGCCATTATTAACTATGTGATTCACACTCAAGAAAATGTTGTTTTAAACAATGCTATTCAAGAAGGACAGTTTATTTCAGATCCTTATATTGTAGCTAATCAACCAAAATCTATTCTTTGTACTCCTTTACTATATCAAGGTAAAATTACTGGGATTCTTTATTTAGAAAACAATCTCACTGAAGGTGCTTTTACTATAGATAGACTAGAGCTTTTAAGGCTATTATCTGCTCAAATTGCCATTGCAATTGAGAATGCCCAACTCTACAAAAATTTGCAAGAATTCAATCAGAACTTAGAAGAATTAGTCACTAAACGCACTCAAGAATTATCGGAGACATTAGTTAATTTAAAAGCTACCCAAAGTAAGCTTGTAGAAGCTGAAAAAATGGCATCATTAGGAGGGTTAGTTGCTGGAGTTGCTCATGAAATTAATACTCCAGTAGGAATTGGTGTTACAGTTGCTTCAGCTTTGGTAGAACATACTTCAGAGTTTTGCTCTAAATATCAAACTGGCGCGATGAAACGTTCTGACTTAGAAAAGTTTTTTGATTTAACTACACAGAGCGGCAATACACTTTTAATAAACTTAAATAGAGCAGCAGAATTAATTCAAAGTTTTAAACAAGTAGCAGTAGATCAATCTAGTGAGGTACAACGTGTCTTTAACTTTAAAAATTACCTCAATGAGATTTTAATCCAATTGAGACCTAAATTAAAAATGAGTAAACATAGAATTGAAATTTATGGAGGGGAAAATATTATTTTAGACTCTTATCCTGGTGCTTTATCGCAAATTGTTACTAATTTGCTGATGAATTCTTTAGTTCATGCTTACGAACCTGAAGATTCTGGAAAGCTGATTTTTAGTTTCCAGCAAATTGGCGATAAACTGCATATAGAATATGCTGATGATGGTAAAGGTATCGCTGCTGAAAATTTAAGTAAAATTTTTGAGCCTTTCTTTACTACCAAACGCAGTCAAGGAGGCAGCGGGTTAGGATTAAATCTTGTTTATAACTTAGTTACTCAAAAACTTAAGGGTGATATTGAATGCCAAAGTGAGTTGGGAAAAGGAACAAAGTTTATTATTAATTTTCCTGTGCGATTATAGGAATATGCAGTGTGAGTAGAGTTATTTATATCTTATTCATAACTGCTATAAAACCGCTCGAATAAATTCAATAAGTGCCATTCATTTTTTATAGGATAATTTTTTATGTTACAAAAAAGCTTTAATATTCTTGAAGAAAATTTATTTACAAATGTAGCTTCATCAAATAACGATAATTCAAACAATTTAGATGATGAGTTAGTGTTTGCTGCTGAAATAGATGATGAGTTACCTGCTGAAAGCTGGAAAATTTTAATTGTAGATGATGAATCAGAAGTTCATACTGCTACTAATATTGCGCTGACTAACTTTATTTTTGAAGATAAATCTTTATCTTTTATCAATGCTTACTCAGCTAGTCATGCTAAACAGCTAATTGAACAAAATTCGGATATTGCCATAATTCTCTTAGATGTAATTATGGAAACAGATAATGCTGGGCTAGAGTTTGTTCAATATGTTCGGGAAGTTTTAGGTAACCAATTAGTACGAATTATTTTACGTACTGGACAACCAGGACACGTACCAGAAAAGGAAATTATTTTTAATTACGATATTAACGATTATAAAACTAAAACTGAATTAACGAGCCAAAAGTTATACACTACGATGCTAACGGCTTTAAGAAGTTATTCTTTAAGTCAAAGGTTACAGTTAGAAATAGAACGATGTCAACAAATAGAAATGGCACTGCGTGACAGCGAACGCAGAGAAAGAGAAAAGGCAATTGCCTTAGAAAATTCTTTAAAGACTCTGCAACACACTCAATTACAGTTAGTCCAAAGCGAAAAGATGTCTAGTTTGGGTCAACTTGTTGCAGGTATAGCTCATGAAATTAATAATCCGGTAAATTTTCTTTATGGGAATCTCTTGCCGACACAGGAATATATTCAACAATTAATTGAGTTACTAGAAATTTACGAATTACATTACCCAAATCCTGCACCGGAAATTATCGATCGCGTTGAAGAAATAGACTTGCCGTTTATAATTTCCGATCTACCAAAACTACTGTCTTCGATGAAATTAGGTGCCGATCGCATTCGGCAGATTGTCCTATCTCTGCGTAATTTCTCTCGTTTAGATGACACTCAAAAGAAGCCAGTTAATATTCATGAAGGTATTGATAGTACCCTGATGATATTGCAACATCGCTTAAAAGCTAACTCCGAACGTCCAGCTATTGAAGTCATAAAAAAATATGGTGCGTTGCCATCAGTAACCTGTTATGCTGGTCAGCTAAATCAAGTTTTTATGAATCTTTTAGCTAATGCCATTGATGCTTTAGAAGATGTTGATTGCACTCAAGATTGCCTAACTTCTCAGCCACAAATTCTTATTCATACCGAAACAGTTGGAGGCGATCGCGTCAGGATATCAATAGCCGATAATGGTGTTGGAATGACAGAGAATGTCCGTTCTAGAATTTTTAACTCTTTCTTCACTACTAAACCTATGGGCAAAGGCACAGGTATGGGTTTATCAATTAGCCAGCAAATTGTGGCAGAAAAGCATGGTGGTCAGTTAGAGTGTCTTTCTTCGCACTGCCAGGGGACAAAGTTTATTATTGAAATTCCAATTGGTTAAGAAGCTGTAGCAGGAGAATTCAGAATTCAGGATTCAGAATTCAGAAGTGGAAAGAACGTTTTGATAGCTTGATTGATGCCAGCGATTATTTCTGTTTTAAGCTGTTCTCTTTGCTTTAAAATGCTTATTGTAGCGGTTCCAATCACATGAAATGCAAAAATTTCTAGGGGTGTCAAGCTTGGCGCTCCTACTTTGTAAATCATCAAAGCGATAATTGCTATAAACAATCGATGGTGTTCTTTATGCCTAACGATCGCGAAGATTTAATTGAAGCTGTTAACAATTTAAGAATAACTATAATCAGTGGTTTTATAGTTATTTGTGGAGTTTTAATGATGTGTACTAGTTTAGTATGCGTAATTACTACAAAAAATTCTTTAAACTTTATAGATTATGGCTTTACATTCTTTGTTTTTCTGGTTGGTTTTTCATTTTGTTGCACTAATGTAAAAAACTTAGATTAATCAAGATAGCAGGCATTGGCTATTTGTTCTTGTGGACATCATATAAGCTGGCGATCGCTTCTATTAATTCCGCTGGCTCTACTGGTTTGGCGATATGTTTGTGAAATCCTGCTGCAAGCACTTGTTTGGCGTTCACTTCTCCAGCATAGGCGGTAAGTGCGATCGCTGGAATTTGTCCTCCCCGTTCTGGCGGCAGTGTTCTCAACTCTCGCATAAACATACATCCATCTACGTCTGGCATTCCAATGTCGCTTAATAGCACATCTGGTAGAGATTGTCTTAAGGCGGCTAGCGCTTCATTTGCTGATGCCACAGCTGTCACGCTTGCGCCGTATTCCTCTAGTAAAAAGAGGATGAATTCTCGCGTATCGGCATCATCATCCACTACTAAAATTTTGACATCATTTAAATTTGAGGATGACTCAAAGTCACTAATTTCTTCTTTCCTCTCTGATGGCTGTTGAATCAGCGGCAATCTCACAGTAAAAGTTGCACCGCGATTTTCACCTTCACTTTGCACCTGCACTGTGCCGCCATGCAGTTCTACTAAGTGACGAACGATCGCTAATCCTAATCCCAATCCCCCAAATTTTCTAGTGGTGGTGCTGTTTTCTTGGCGAAAATATTCAAACACATAGGGCAGAAAATTCGGATCGATGCCTTTGCCTGTGTCGGTGACAGTGATTTGGGCGTAAAGGGGAGAGGAAGAGGACGCGGGGAGGGGGAGACGCGGTGACGCGGGGAAAGAAGATGAAGTTGAAACTAGGTTAGGCGCTGAGGCGTTGAGTAATTTCTCCGTGTCCCCATGTCCCCGCGTCCCCGCGTCCTCTTTCTCCGTGTCCCCGCGTCCCCGCGTCCCCGCGTCCTCTTGCCCTACTGCTTCAAGTCGAATCTCAACTCGTCCACCCTCTGGTGTAAATTTGACGGCGTTTGAAAGTAGATTCCAAACTACCTGCTGTAATCTACCGGAGTCGCCTAAAACTTGTCCTAGATTTGGTTCTAAGCTGATGTGTATCTTAATTGATTTGGCTTCTGCTGAGAGGCGTACTGTCTCCATTGCTGCGGAAATTACAGATGCTAAATCAACTTGGAGGATGTTTAAGCTGAGTTTACCTTGTAAAATTCGGGAAATATCTAGTAAGTCTTCGATTAATTGAGCTTGTAATTGAGCATTGCGTTCGATAGTTTTGAGGGCTTGAGGAATTGTTTTTTCATCAAGTTTTCTGGTTTGGAGTAACTTCGCCCATCCAAGAATTGGGTTGAGTGGCGATCGCAATTCATGGGAAAGAACTGCTAAAAATTCGTCTTTAATGCGGTTGGCGTTTTCTGCTGCTTCTCGTGCAGTCTGTTCTGCTTCGTATAAACGCGCACGTTCCATTGCTTGAGCGCATTGCTGTGCTAGTGCCAGTACAAAGGCGCGGTCATCTTGGCTCAACTCGTGATTTTCGGCAAAGGCTACGGTCATTCCACCGATGGCGCGTCCCTCTATGGTTAATGGAATTGAAATCCAAGCACCGTAATTATATCGAGCATATTCTTGAGCCAGATGTGAGTAACGAGCTGCCCTTGCTGCTGTTGACTCTTGCCAAACAGGTTGTTTGGTTCGTACTGCTTCTGCCAGTGGCGCGACTGTATTAATCGAGAATCGATGCCATAACTTTACTAATTCCTCGTCATAACCAACTGCACGGATAATTTCTAGTTCTGTGCCGTTGTTAATCAGTTGTGCGACTAAAGCACAACTAGCTCCTAAGGCTGCCATACCTTGCTCCACAATTACTTCAGCTACTTGTGCAGAAGTTAAAGATTCAGAAAGGGCGGCGGTAATGGCTTGCAAACGAGCAGTGCGAGATGCGGCTCGTTCGGCAGCTTGTTGAGATTGCTGTGTTTCTGTGTAAAGTCGGGCGTTATCAACAGCGATCGCTGCACGCCGAGCCAATTCTTCAGCTAACATTAAGCTCTGACTATCGTAGCGACGGTTAGTACAAGATACTAAACTCATCGCTCCTAATACTCGCCCCCGAACTACAAGCAGCACGCACATTCCAGACTGAGGATTTAGCTGTTGCAAGATTTGGAAGTGATTGGTATTTGAGGTTACCGCTTGTATGTCTTGTGAGGAAATAAAATGAATAATTTGTGATTTCCCCGAACGTATCACCTCAGCAACACCTTGTGTTTGTGCCAAATTGGGCGGATAATTTTGCAACTGTTCTACTAATTCTTGTTTTGCTGCATCGGCATGGATGGCCGCAACCCGGCGAATTGATTGATTTTCACAAATCATATCAATTACGCACCAATCAGCTATTTCCGGTACTACTAAACGCGCTAAGGTTGCTAAGGTTGTCTCATAATCCAACGATTCAGCCAAAATCTCGCTAGCTTCAGCTAAAAAGCGCTGTTTATCTTCCCCTTGTCTGCGCTCGGTAATATCCCGCGAAGACGCTTGCATTTCTAAAATTTCTTGAGTTTGGCGATCGCGAATCCCTCGCACATTTGTTTCTAGCCAGATATAATGCCCGTATTTATGACGAGTGCGATAAGTAACGGTATAAACATCTGGTAAATCAGAATTTATTGGGTAATTCTTCACAAGCTCAGCTAAATCCTCTGGGTGAAGTAACTCGCCGCCGTTACGACCGACTAGTTCTTCTGGTTGATACCCTAATACTGTGTAACAAGCTGGTGAAAGATATAGAAAAGTTCCATCTACTGTAGTACGTGAAATAATATCAGTGGAATTCTCCGCCAGCAGCCGAAAACGCGCTTCACTTTCTGTTAATGCTGCTTGTGCTTGTTTGCGGACATTAATATTACGGAAATATAGCGATAGTCCTGTGGATGAAGGATAGGCACGCACAGAAAACCACGCCTCAAAGGGTGGATAATAATCTTCTAATTCCAGGGGTACTCCCAAAGCAACTGCTCTTTGATAAAGCTGACCAAAACTAGTATCAGTTAATTCTGGAAACTCTTGCCATAAATTCTTTCCCAGCAGTTCCTCAGAGGAACGCCCTAAAGTTCTGCTTCCTTCATGATTGAGGTAGGTGAAGCGCCACTCATTGTCAAAGGCAAGAAAGCCATCAGTTATACTTTCCAAAATTGTCGTCACTTGCTCTTTGGCGTTCTCAGCTTCAACACGAGCCAGGCGTTCTCTCTCCAGCAGTTGTTCGCGTTCCGCTTCTGCTTGCTTGCGTTCGGTGATTTCTTCGCAAATTGCACCCACCCAAGTAATTTTGCCAGGTAGTTGAATCGGATAGTAATTTACTGACCAGTAGCGCTGCTTTCCAGGGGCGGCGGGTGTTTCTCCGCAAGTTTCTTGGGAAATCGATTCTCCAGTCTCCACCACATGACGGAAAGCTTCCGTAACTTCCGCTGCTATACCTGGCAGCAATTCGACAACTGTCTTACCGATATGTATCTCTTGGGGCAGACCGTTGATTTCAGCTAAAGCGTTATTCAAGCGGACGTATCTCACTTTTTCATCCCAAACGCCAATGCCGATAGGCGCGTTATTAAAAACAGTATCAAGCAGCACATTAGCTTCTACTAAGCGAGTCTGTTCTGTTTCTAGTAGCGCCAACAGTTCTTCGCGTTCTGCTTCTGCTTGCTTGCGTTCGGTAATGTCTACACACATTCCTACCCATTCGATGATTTTTCCTGTTTCATTGAGTATGGGCACGCCGCGTATCGCCATGTGACGGTATTCACCGTCATGGCGTCGGACACGATATTCTGCAACTGCAACGCTGCGGCCATAGAAAGCTTCTCTCCAGATTGCAGCTAAAGAATTCCGGTCTTCTGGGTGCAGTGCATTTACCCAACCCCAACCTTTGTATTCTTCAGGATTTTGCCCAGTAAATGCCTGCCAATTAGGAATTTCGTCAATTACATTACCCCAAGCTGCCGCACTCCAAATAATCGATGCGCTTGCTTGAGCTAGGGAACGGTAGCGTGCTTCACTGCGACGCAGGTTTTCTTCTACTTGCAGCCGATCGCGCAGTGCAGTTTGCTGTTCGATCAAACATTGCTGTAAACTTCCAGTATCTTCAACTGTGAAGTTATTAGTTAAATTTTGAACCTGTGTAAAATCTTTCTGGCAAATTGCAACATCAGCAGTTTCCACAATTTGGCGGTATTTTTCCTCTGCTGTTTGCAGTAATGACTTGGTTCGCTGCTGTTCGATGAACTGACCAATTTGAATGGCGATCGCATTCATCGTTTGGGGTAAATCTGAGTCAGGCTGTAAAATTTGGTTGGTGAAGAATTTCATTGCACCTAAAACTTTATTACCCACTACAATGGGCAATTCCATAGCTGCTGCAAACAAATTCTGATTTGAAGCCAGTTCGCAAATCCAAACAGGTTGAGCATTTATCCCGACTCCATCAGTTAACCCTTCTCCCAAAGCCAGAGTTGAAGGCTGGTTAAATCCTTGGTAACTTTCTATGCTCAAATCAGATGAATGCCAACTAGCAATGCGATGCAGCGCATTAATTTCTTCATCTACACTCCAAAAAATCCCAAGTTGCCATCCTAAAGTTTCGCATAGCGATCGCAAAAGCAGAGGAACAGCATTAGCAAGAACGGTAGCATCAGCTAAAATCTGGGTGACTGTGTAGTGTGCAGACAAAAGCTGTTTGTTACGTTTTTGTTCAGTAATATCTGTAATTAATATTGATACGCTATTTTCCCCAGGATAAACGCTGTATTCTAACCAACGATGCCATATAGGGTCTAAATACTCAAAGTTTACTGTAATTTTTTGGGCAACAGCGCGATGCATCTCGGTGTAAAGTATGGTATTAACTGTGTGAGGAAATAAATCCCAAATACTTTTACCCAAGAAATCTTCTTGATTCATTTGAGCTAGTTGAGCTAGCTTGTCGTTTACATAGGTATAGCGCCATTCACAATCCAATATGACAAAAGCATCACCCATCCTAGCTAAGATTTCTTCAACATTTTGAGGGATAGTTGCCCGAATTTCAGCAGTCACAGTTTCTGCTCCTCATTTTTCTTCAATGTATTTGGCTAAAAGTACCTCATCAGTTTCTCCTCATCGGTTTATACTGTGAAACGAAACTAATAGGATGGTTATCAGTTTTACCAGTGAAAGTATAACGCTAAATGTATTTTTATACTTATACCAGAGATAGGGGATAGGCAATGGGCAATAGGCAATGGGCAATAGGGAGTAGGCAATAGGGAATAGGCAATAAACAATATGGAATAGAAAATAAGGAAAGTATTAATAGTCTTTTGCCCTTTGTTTTTGCCCTTTGCCCTTTGCCCTGTTGCCCTTCCCTCAAAATTATTTTTTCCAAATCAAATTTGATTCCTGTATAATTTTGACTGCCTCTATCTGGGGTTGTAGAGATTATGGAATAGTTCTAGTCTAATACATCCAGTATAGTCCAAGCTCTTTGGGCTAATAATAGAGTTATTTGAATGCAAAAGATGAAAACATGAGAGTTTGGCTTGCTTGCTTTTTTGTACTGTTTGCGTTGGCAGAGTTTTTTGACTGGTTGCAAAAATTTAACTTGCCATTGCCTATATACATTTTAGGCGGCGCTTTTTTAGCCGTTGCTTCTAACTACGACAAGATTGTTGGTTCTTATTTTACCGATGCCAGTATGGAAGCATCACTAGAACACCCGCAGTTAGATTCAAGCACTTCATCTACTGAGCCTATTTCTTTAGCAATTGCTAGTTCTGTGGAAAATGCTCAACCAGCAAAGGTAGATGAATAATCTAATAGGTATGGGGCATGGGGCATTGGGCATGGGGCACTTGTACTGAGCGTACCCCTACGGGGAAGCAAGCTACGCGTAGCGTCTCGTAGAGAAGCCGAAGTATTGGGCATTGAGCAGGATGTGGGTAGCGGCTTTTGCTTGAGTAAAAATTTGATTGCGAGGCGATGCAATTGAGTTGCGAGGCGATGCAATTGAGTTGCGAGGCGATGCAATTGAGTTGCGAGGCGATGCAATTGAGTTGCGAGGCGATGCAATTGAGTTGTGAAGCGATGCAATTGAGTTGTGAAGCGATGCAATTGAGTTGTGAAGCGATGCAATCGAATTCGTATTTAAGCACCGCTACCCACATCCTGCCTAATACCCAATGCCCCATGCCCAATGCCCCATGCCCCATGCCCAATGCCCAATGCCCAATGCCCAATGCCTTCTACTTAGCAGGTAAATTGCTAGATTAAATTAGAGGAATCTACCTATTGAGGCTAACGCCGCAACGTCGTGATTAGTGGACTTTTAGAAAAACTCCGTGTCCCGTTTATCAAAGATCGAAATTCGCGTAAAATTTCCTTGGGCAATAGCTGGCTGCAAGTTATTTTGGTTAGCAGTGTAGCAGTTACGGCCTCGATTTGGGGAGTTCGCGAACTCAAATGGTTGCAGCCTTGGGAATTAAGAGTATACGATCAGATGTTGCGATCGCGTCCTCCGGAAGCACCCGACCAACGGATTTTGCTGGTAACAATCACTGATGCAGATCTCCAGCAAGAAAAATGGAATCTGTCAGATAGTAAAATTAATCAACTGTTACAAAAAATCAATTCTTATCAACCGGGTATTGTTGGTTTATATCTGTTTCGACCACAAGATAAAAATTTAGCAGCAAACAAACAAAATCAAGAAAATATTATTAGTACTTGCTTGTTTAGCAGCGTCGGTAGATCTGAAATTCCACCACCGCCAAATTTTCCCATAGATAATGTTGGGTTTAGCGATGTAGTTCCCGATAATGAAAACGACCAAATCCTTCGCCGCGGCTTGTTATTCGCCCATTCTACAGACGAAAAATGTACGACATCATTTGCATTTGGGGCGCTAATTGCCATTAAGTATCTGGCAAAACAAGGCGTTGAATATGAATTCACAGATAAAGGAGATTTCCTGTTAGGTAAAACCATCTTTAGCCGTCTAAAACCTAATTCTGGCAGTTACCAACATTTGGATGCCAATGGTTATCAAATACTATTAAATTATCGTCACCCCAATTATCTCGCTAAACAAGTGACACTTACAGAAGTTCTTAGCGATCGCGTTAATCCCAGCTTATTTAAAGACCGTCTGGTAATTATTGGCACTACCTCAGCTAACTTGGTTCCAGGTAGCTTTTATACACCTTACAGCAGTTTACCAGAGCAACCAGCGAGAATGCCTGCTCTATTTATTCACGCACAAATAGCGAGTCAACTAATTGGTACAGTGTTGGATGGGCGGCCTTTAATTTGGTTTTGGCCTGACTGGGTAGAATTAATTTGGATGTGGGGCTGGGCAGTTTTAGGTAGTACTTTAGCGTGGTGGTTGCGAAATCCGTTACTTTTGTTAACCTTAGGAGGGGTAACCCTAGTTGTATTGGTGGGAACTTGCATTATTTTGTTTCTTCAAGCCGGATGGGTGCCATTAATTCCTTCTGCTTTGGCTTTAACGTTTAGTATTATCAGCGTTATAGCTTATACTAATTATGAAAATCAGCGGCAGACTCAGATAATTATTCTGCAAGTTGAAAAACAACAAGAAGCGATCGCGCAATTAAATCTACTCTTAGAAGATAAAACAGCAATTCCCGATTCGCAGCTTGATTTTCCTCCCGCCATCGATTCACCACAAACCAAATCTGGCGATTTGCTTTTGGGCGGACGTTACCAAATTTCAAAAGTCTTGGGTGCAGGTGGATTTGGGCGGACTTATTTAGCACAAGATACTCAACGGCCGGGTAATCCGACTTGTGTTGTGAAAAAATTAATGCCAGCCCGCCAAGATAGCAGATTTTTGCAAGTTGCTCGCAGATTATTTAATAGTGAAGCAGAAATTTTAGAAACTTTAGGCAAACACGAACGAATACCCGAACTACTTGCTTATTTTGAAGATAACCAAGAGTTTTATTTAATTCAAGAATATATTGAAGGACATACTTTAAGCGAAGAATTACCGCCTGTGCAAAACGTACAAAACGAATCATTTGTAGTTGGGATGCTCAAAGAAGTTTTAGAGATTCTGAGCTTTGTTCATCAACATCGAGTGATTCATCGTGACATTAAACCGACTAATATTATTAGACGTATTAAAGATAATCAATTAATATTGATTGACTTTGGGGCTGTAAAATTAATGCAGCCGCCGAGTAGCGAACAAACAGAATTAGCAACAGTAGCTATAGGAACGCGGGGTTATGCACCTCCAGAACAATTTGCTGGTCATCCCCGCTTGTGCAGTGATATTTACGCTTTAGGAATGATTGCTATTCAAGCCATAACCGGAATACCACCACAGGAACTGCATCCAGATCCAGAAACGGGTAATGTGATGTGGCGGCAAACAGCACGAGTTACTGAAGAATTAGCAGTGATTTTAGATAAAATGGTTTGCTATCATTTTAGCGATCGCTATCAATCAGCCGCCGCAGTTTTACAAGATTTAAAACGGATTTCAATTAATTGAGTTAGGTATCAGCTCGTTATGAACCCCAATGCTACAGCCGCCCGATACGATCAAATTGCCCAATGGTGGCAGATTAAGCATCAAGATTCGTTATATGGTATCGCCCAATTAGAGCGGGCTATCAAATTTACTTCTAAGCGCCACTCAGCTATTGACATAGGGTGTGGAAGTAGCGGACGTTTTATTAACATCTTATCCCAGCATGGATTTCAGGCTGAAGGACTTGATATTTCCACAGAAATGATAAATTTAGCCAAGCAACTACATCCAAATATCAAGTTTTACACCGAAGATATCTGCTGTTGGATTCCTCCAAAACTTTACAGCTTAATTACTGCTTGGGATAGCACTTTTCATTTACCGCTCAATATGCAAGAGCCTGTTATGAAAAAGCTATGCGATGCTCTTGAACCCGATGGAGTACTTCTGTTCACCTGTGGCGGCGGACATACAAAGGGCGAGATTTCAGGGTCATTTCAAGGTCAAAACTTTGACTACAGCACTTTAGGAGTAGATGCTTTTCTACAAATTCTGACTGAGCATCACTGCACATGCCGCCATCTTGAATATGACCAATATCCTGAAAATCATGTCTATATAATTGCTCAAAAGACTTAACTAATCATTGCAGTGCATCTATAAGTTGTAGGGTGCGTTACGCCGTAGGCTAACGCACCACCAGATCAAATGCTGCGTTAGGCGCTCATCTCATATTTTTCGTCGTAAGTAATCTCAAAATACGCGTCTAACGCAACGCCAGTTGCTTCTCTTCTCTACGAGAAGCTTCGCGAACAAGTCTCTTAACCCGCAAGGACGCACTGGCTCCCCTACAATAATTTTATTTTTATTTTATAAATAGCCTCTAATGTTCGACAGTTGTCTGGAAAGTTTTCTACATCCGAAGTAGAAACACCTCGCATCTTATTGTTAATCTACTTATAAGCTATTAAGGAAACAGAGCGATGTTGAAATTTTTTGCAGACAGAGGTGGTACATTTACAGATATTATTGCTGTTACTAATAACCAAGCAATTATAGAGGAACTATCACAACATCCTGAACGTTTTTTAATTGTTCCTCTGCCTAATTGCCAATGGATTATAGTTTATAAATTACTTTCAGAAAATCCCGAACAATATCAAGATGCAGCTATTCAAGGTATTCGCGATATTTTGGGGCTTTCAAGTAAAGAACCTATTCCTAGTGAAGCAATCGAAGTCATAAAAATGGGCACAACAGTAGCGACAAATGCACTGTTAGAAAGAAAAGGCGACAGAGTTGTGCTTGTAATTACCAAGGGTTTTAAAGATGCGCTACGAATTGGCTACCAAAACCGTCCCAACATTTTTGCTCGTCATATTGTTCTACCAACGATGCTGTATGAACAGGTAATAGAAGTAGATGAACGGTATGATGCCAAAGGAAATGAATTAATTGCTGTAAATATCGAACAAGTCAAACAAGATTTACAAGCAGTTTATCATACAGGAATTCGTAGTTGTGCTATTGTTTTTATGCACAGCGATCGCTATCCCGAACACGAAAAACAAGTAGCGACAATTGCCCAAGAAATCGGCTTTACTCAAATATCTGTATCTCATCAAGTTAGTCCGTTAATGAAACTAGTTAGCCGAGGAGATACAACAGTAGTCGATGCTTATTTAACTCCTATTTTACGTCGCTACGTCAACCAAGTAGCCAGCCAGTTACCCCAAGTAAAATTAATGTTTATGAAATCTGACGGCGGTTTAGTTGCAGCCGAACAATTTCAAGGAAAAGATAGTATTTTAAGCGGCCCAGCCGGGGGTATTGTTGGCGCAGTCCAAACTAGTAAAAGGGCAGGTTTCGAGTTAGTAATTACCTTTGATATGGGAGGAACAAGTACAGATGTTGCCCATTTTAAAGGAGAGTACGAACGACAATTAGAATCAGAAATTGCTGGCGCACGAATGCGAGTTCCGGTATTAGCAATTAATACGATTGCCGCTGGCGGTGGTTCAATTTTATTTTTTGATGGTTCTAGTTATCGTGTCGGCCCTAAATCTGCTGGTTCAATTCCTGGGCCTGCTTGTTATCGTCGCGGTGGGCCATTAACGGTTACTGATGCGAATGTAATGTTAGGCAAAATTCACCCACAATATTTTCCTTCAGTCTTTGGAATTGATGGTAATTTACCTTTAGATAAAGATGTTGTAATTCAAAAATTTGCACAATTAGCCCAAGAGATTGCAACTGCTACAGGAAATCATTGTATACCAGAACAAGTAGCGGCTGGATTTATGGCGATCGCAGTGGAAAATATGGCAAACGCAATTAAAAAAATCAGTCTGCAACGGGGTTACGATGTCACACAATATGTGCTGTGTTGTTTTGGCGGTGCAGGCGGACAAGTTGCTTGTTTAATTGCTGATACTTTGGGAATGAAAAAGATATTTTTACATCCATATGCTGGAGTTCTCTCTGCTTATGGAATGGGATTAGCTGATGTGCGGGCAATTAGAGAATCAGGAGTTGAACAACCTTTAACTCCAGCATTAATCCCTCAATTACAACATTTAATAGAATATTTAGAGACTCAAGCTAGAAGCGAAATTAAGGAAGCACGCAGCAAAGTAGAAGTAATCCAAAAAGCTAACTTAAAATATCAAGGCACTAACTCTATCTTAACAGTGGATTTTACTGAGGAAGTGGCAATGATGCAACAAGAATTTGAAACTGAACATAAATCTCGTTATGGTTTCATTCAATCAGAAAAAAGCTTAATTGTCGAATCTGTCTCAGTAGAAGTCATTCAAAAAATGGATACGCCAGAAGAACCATTAGTTACTCGTACACGTTCTATAAATGAAGCGCCAAAATCTGTTGAGATAGTTCAGATGTTTACTGCTAATAAATGGCACGACACACCTGTTTATCGACGCGAAGATTTACAACCAGAAGATAGGATTATTGGAACTGCAATTATTGTCGAAAAAATTAGCACAATTGTAGTTGAACCTAATTGGCAAGCAATATTAACCGAATATAATCATCTAATTTTACAGCGTCTATAAACTGCTTATACAGTAAGTATTTGTGGTGTCCAGGTTAAAAAACAGCGATTACCTTTCTGCTCCGTAACTTTTGCACCTAGCCTATTATAAAAACTAAGTCCGCGACTGTTGCGAACATCAGCATTCCAAGCAAGATGGGTACAGTCATTGTCCTTTGCTACTTGAGCTAAATAACTCATTAGCGCGGCTCCTGCTCCCTGACTTCTCATATCTTCGTCCACATACAAATCATCAAGCCAGATACTCGGTTGCCCTACAAAAGATGAATATCTAAATCCATATAAAGCAAACCCAACCACACACTCTGAGGTTTCTGCAAATAAAACGTAAGAAAAAGGTACTGTTCCAAAAATTGTTTTACGTATTTTCTCCTCAGTAACTTGAAGTACACCAGAATAAGCACCAATGTTTCTATCAAATTCAGACTTTTTTTGGATAAAGGAAAAAATTAGTAATATGTCATCAGGTGTAGCAGGCCGAATCTTCATTAAACTACTTTTAATCGCTTTAGTAGATAATTTTAGCAAAGAATAGGAATCAAACATGTACACAACAACGCAACCAGATCCCGTTCGCTTAGAAATCTTCAAAAACCTCTATCAATTTATCGCCGAACAAATGGGAATTGTTCTTCAAAACACGGCAACATCTGTGAATATCAAAGAAAGGCTAGATTTTTCCTGCGCTATCTTTGAATCTTCTGGATTATTAGTAGCAAATGCTCCCCATATTCCCGTACATTTAGGCTCAATGAGTGAAAGCGTCCGCAGTTTAATTAATGATAAAGGTGACACCATAAAACCAGGAAATGTCTATTTATCTAATAACCCATATAACGGCGGTACACATCTGCCTGATGTAACTGCAATTACCCCTGTATTTTTGGAAAGTGGGCAGTGGGGAGATGAGGAAGACGCGGGGACACGGGGACGCGGGGACGCGGGGAATAAACTAATGCCCAATGCCCCATGCCCAATGCCCATCTTTTTTGTTGCTTCTCGCGGACACCAAGCCGATATCGGCGGAATTACCCCCGGTTCTATGCCTCCCCACAGTACCACAGTAGAAGAAGAAGGAATTCTTTTTGATAATTTTCTCTTAGTTGAAGAGGGGAATTTTCGAGAAACCGCAGTCAGAGAACACCTTGCAAATCATACTTATCCTGCTAGGAACCCTGATCAAAATCTAGCTGATTTCAAAGCTCAAATTGCCGCTAATGAAAGGGGAGTTCAAGAACTCCGTAAAATGGTTTCGCAATACGGACTTGATACTGTTCGAGCCTATATGAAATTCGTCCAAGCTAATGCTGAGGAGTCTGTAAGAAGGGCGATCGCTGTTCTCAAGGATGGTTCATTTGTTTATAAAATGGATAATGGTGCACAAATTCAAGTAAAAGTAACAATTCACCCAGAAAATCGCAGCGCTACCATTGATTTTACTGGAACTTCTCGGCAATTAAATAGTAATTTCAATGCTCCCAAAGCTGTAACTCAAGCAGCAGTTTTATATGTATTTCGCACTTTAGTTGATGATAATATTCCTCTCAATGCCGGGTGTCTTAATCCTCTAAAAATTATTATCCCGGTGGGTTGTATGCTGAATCCAACTTATCCAGCAGCAGTAGTAGCAGGTAATGTAGAAACTTCTCAAACTATTGTTGATGCTTTATATGGTGCTTTGGGTGTGATGGCTGCTTCTCAAGGAACGATGAACAATTTTACTTTTGGTAATGAGCAATATCAATATTATGAAACTATTTGCGGCGGTTCTGGAGCGGGAATTAATTTTAATGGAACTGATGGTGTTCATTCCCACATGACTAACTCGCGTTTGACCGATCCAGAAGTTTTAGAAACGCGTTATCCTGTACTTTTAGAAAGCTTTAGTCTGCGTGCTGATAGTGGTGGAAAAGGAAAATATTCTGGGGGTAATGGAGTTGTTCGTCGCATCCGGTTTTTGGAACCGATGACGGCGAATATTCTTTCTGGACATCGACAAATTCCGACCTTTGGGTTAAATGGTGGGGAAGCGGGAAAAGTTGGGCGTAATTGGATACGGCGTCAAAATGGAAGTGAAGAAAGTTTAGATAGTACTGCAACGGTGGAGATGAATGTTGGAGATGTTTTTGTGATAGAAACTCCTGGGGGAGGGGGATTTGGTCACGCAAAGGCGCAAAGGCGCAAAGAATAATATTAAGCGGTTGCGCTTAAAACTGCGTTGTTGGTTAATTTGCCATCTTCCATTTCCACGATGCGATCGGCAACATCTAAAATACGATTGTCGTGGGTGACAAGTAGAATGGTGCAGCCTTGTTCTTTGGCTAATGTCTGCATTAGAGTGACTACATCTCGACCGGATTTGCTATCTAAGGCTGCGGTTGGTTCGTCAGCTAAGACGATTTTAGGATGGTTGACTAAGGCACGAGCGATCGCAACTCTTTGCTTTTGTCCTCCAGACAAGTCATCAGGATAATAGTTGAGACGATTCCCTAAACCAACGTGTTCTAACATTTGAGCAGAACGCTGTTGCATCTGTTTTAATGATAAATGGTTATGCAGTTCTAAGCCCATCTTGACATTTTGTAAAGCAGTTAAACTGTTATGTAAATTGTGTGCTTGAAAGATATAGCCATTGTTTCGTCGTGCTAAGGTCAATTCTCCTGCACTTGCACCACACAGTTCTCTTTCTAGGACTTTCAAACTACCAGATTGAGCAGAACGCAATCCACCAATCAAAGTCAATAAGGTTGTTTTACCAGAACCAGAAGGGCCAGTCATGATGACAATTTCACCAGAATTGATTTCTAGATTAATGTCAAATAAAACTTGTTTCTTTAATTGCCCTTGCCCAAAGTAATGATTAAGATTATTGATGGAAATGACTGGTTTATTTTTCATAAAAATATCCTTTATACTTTTTAATTGACCAATGCCCAATACTTCTCTACGAGAGGCTGCGCCAACGGCTTAGCTCAGTACAAGTGCCCTATGCGCCAATTTCAAAACATATCAGCCGGGTCAGCAGATTGAAGCCTACGAGTAGCGATCGCTCCAGAAATTCCGCACATAATAATGGTTAAAATTAGAACCAACATTGCTCGTGCTGATGTCATTAAAATAGGTAGTGCAGTTGCTTTTGCTGCCAAATTATAAAGTCCAATTGGTAAAATGAAACCAGGAATAAAACCAAAAAAGGCCAAAATTATTGCTTCTTCAAAGACTACTGTAAGTAAGTATTGGTTACGGTATCCCATTGCTTTAAATGTCGCATATTCTTTAAGATGGCTGTTGACATCAGTTGAAAGTACCTGATAAACAATGACAACACCCACTACAAATGCCATCGCTGTTCCTAATCCAAAAATGAATCCAATCGGGCTTTCTTTTTGCCAGTAACTCTGCTCAAATTCGATGTATTCTTCTTTAGTTAAAACTCTCACATCATTGGGCAGACGAGAGTCTAATACAGTAGCAACTTGCTTTGGATCGTAACCTGATTGGAGTTTAATTAATCCCAGGTTGATGCTAGCAGCTTCTCGTCGAGGAAAGAAATGTAAGAAAGTTTGATCGCTACCAATTAAAATTCCATCTGCACCAAAGGATGCTCCTAATGTAAATAAACCAGCGATCGTAACAGTACGGCGCTCAATTTCAGTAGTAACAATTTTTCCTTGCTCAACTTGAGCGATCGCATCTTTATAACTTCCTCTAGAATTGCGATCGAATAATATCCAATCTGGTAACTTGATTTTATTCAATTGCTGATTCACTTCTGGCAAATTTAAAGCTGGTTGTTCCGGCTCAAATCCAATCACTTGCATAGATGTTTCTTTGCGAGTTTCAGGATGTTTCCAAGTAATAGTATTGGAATAAAACGCTTGTGCTGATTTGACTCCCGGAATATCCTTGGCTTGATACAAACGTCGCCGTGAGAACGTACCTAAATTCTGTGTGTTCCGCGCTTGGGGACTGACTAACACAATATCTGCATTCAGAGTGCGGCTCAATTTTGTGTTGCTGTCATACAAAGCACTTTGAAAGCCAAGCTGCATGAACATCAACACATCAGCAAAAGCAATCCCTGATAATGCTACTAAAAGACGACCTTTTTCTTTACTCAGTTGCAGCCATCCGAGTGGTGTTCGCCGTTGAACTTGCTGAATAAATCCAATCATAATAATTTGTAATTCGTAATTCGTAATTCGTAATTAGGCATTGCTGAATTTATGAAATTAAAAAATCAACTCTTCGTCTCTGCGTGTGATAAAAACCTATCATTTTTCAATTTCTGCCGTAATTTGCAAATTAGTAAACTTAGCAGCTTTTTTACTCGATGCAGCATCTAAAGCCACATGCACCTCAACCACTCTGGCATCAATATTAGTACTAGGATCGGTATTAACAATAGTTTGCCGTTTCACTTGAGAACCAATACGTTCAACTTTTCCCAGCAGTTCCCCAGGAATCGAATCGCTAGTGACTCGCACCGTTTGTCCAACTTTCACATCACTGATGTCGCTTTGGTAAACCTCAGCAACTGCATACATGCGTTGAGTCTGCCCAATCTCCACAATGCCATCATTGCCTACGACTTCTCCGGCGCGAGTATGAATCTCTAGAATTTCACCATCAATCGGCGATCGCACAGAGGCTTGATTCAGTTCTGCCTGAGCTTGTTTCATAGCTGCAATGGCGCGATCGACTTCTACTTGGTTCTGTTTGACATCCACTGGCCGCACCTCTGCAATCCGATCCAAATTGGCTCTGGCTTGATTGAGTTGCGCTGGACTGGTAGATTGAATCCTTGCCAACACTGCTTTTGCTTCTTGTAAACTCTTCTGGGCAGTTTCTAACGTTAACTGTCTGCTGTCTCTATCGGCGGCGGAGATTGCACCCTCTTGATACAACGACTGATAGCGGTTGTATTGTGTCTGTGCGTTCGTCAATTCTGATGTTAACCGAGCCACCGTTGCCAGTTGAGCATCAATGTCTCCTTGTCGTTGCGCTTGCAAACGAGCAATTTCGGCACGTTGAGCATTAATTTCTCCGGTTTTAGCTCCGGCTTTGGTGATGGCAAGTTTCGCTTGG
The DNA here is from genome assembly GCF_014698835.1 of Nostoc paludosum FACHB-159. Taxonomy (GTDB): domain Bacteria; phylum Cyanobacteriota; class Cyanobacteriia; order Cyanobacteriales; family Nostocaceae; genus Nostoc; species Nostoc paludosum. Next base: position 91,269 of record NZ_JACJTU010000018.1, read on the forward strand.
GCAACTTTCACATCTTCCTGCGCTTGCTGATATGCTGCTAAAAGACGATCGCGGTTATCCAAAATTGCAATGGCTTGCCCTGCCTTGACGCGATCGCCTTCCTTCACTAACAATTGTTCCACTCGATTGCCGTTATTGGCGGTGGGAGCTGACAAGTTAACCGTTTCTCCCTGAGGTTCCAATCGCCCCAGCGCTGTCACTGTAGTGATTTCAGGTGAAGAAACCGCTGGGCTGGGATTTTGTACCTGTTGATTTGATGGCGATCGCGAGAGTACATAAGCAGAGGTTCCACCCACAATAATCAACGCGCTAGCAGCAATCCCAAACCATTGACGAGATTTAGCAGAGTTAGCGCTAACTGGTAAGTTTTGCAGCATGAGCAAGCTCCTAGTTACATCTGACAGCTATACAAAACTGTTTCGTTTCGTGTACAGCTTTTAAGATAAACGAAACGGTTTCGTCTTGTCAAGGTGTATGCTGGAAATAAGGTGAATTAGGTGAATGAGTTCCCTCCTTTGTTTGTAAAATCGAGACATGAGCAAATCTAAGAGTATTGAGCGCGATTTATCTCCCGAAAAGACTGAGATGATCCTGGGTGGAGCAATGCAGGAGTTTCTCGAAAACGGCTATGCGGCAGCCAGAATGGATAAAATTGCAGTGGCGGCGGGTGTTTCTAAAGCAACGATATACAGGCGTTATCCCGATAAGGAAAGCTTGTTTATAGCATTGATGCAGCAATTAGCTTGCAAAAAAGAATTTTTTAATTCAGAACAACTCCAATCTGCTCAGGGCGATCCGGCTTCTTTTTTGAGATCCTTTGCAAATAGGATGCTTGACAATGTTGCAGACGATCCACAAGCTCTGACATTCTTGAGGATTATTATTGGTGAGTCAGGAAGGTTTCCAGGATTAGCGCGAGCATTTGTCAAGAACATTGAAAAACCGATGCTGGAATCTCTGACGCAATACTTAGCTTCTCACTCGAAACTAGAACTTCCCGATGCGGAAGTTGCAGCACGAGCCTTTGTTGGGACACTCGTTCATTTCGTCATCCTGCGAGATATCATGCAAAGTGGCGATTTAGTGCCGATGGAACGCGATCGCCTCATTGAGAATTTAGTCAAATTAATTATTAAATGAGAATTCACAATTCTGTATTCTTTCGACTTGCTTTGGAGCTTTTATTTCAGTAAATAACTCAATTGCTTGATGAAAATTTATTTGACTTTCATCAGGCTTTGAAATTTTTTGATAAGTTAAACCCAATTGAAAATAAGCTTCAGCTAAGTCACATTTTGCACCGATTTTTTCCAAAAGTTCGATTGCTTCTGTATGATTAGCAAGAGCTAAATCAAAATCAGCTTGGTGTCGATAGATTTCTGCTAAACTGTTGAGTGTCTTAGCTTTTACTTGCATATAGTGACTTTCTTCTGCAAAAGTCAAAGCTTGGTTAAACATTTGATTTGCTTGGTCAAATTTTCCTAAATTTACGTATGTTTGACCTAAAATTTGGATGAAATAAGCAAATCTGCCAGTTTGTTCTAGCTGTTTGGGATTCGTAATATTTTGATAAGCTACATCTGCTAATTGATAGGAAGCATCGCACAAACCTAAATAAGAATATACTAAAGCTAAACATACTGAAGCTTTTTCTGCCCAGCGATGATGCTTGGTATTTTGAGCGAGGTAAATTACTTGTTGAAATAACTTTGCAGCTATTTCTAGTTCCCACAAATCTATTTGATAAAGACCAATGCTTAATAAAGAATCTACCTCAAGCATCCTCAGATAGTAAACTGTATGTTTATTTTCTGGCTGAGGTACAAGGGATTTGAGTGCTTGCGTTGCGAGATTAATAGTCTTTTCTTGGCAGGCGATCGCTTGACTAATTTTACCTGTTATCCAGTACAAATCGCCCAATATATTGTAAAGTTCGCTGAGATTTTGGTGGTTATCCAGATTGCTAACAATTTGATTAATTGCTGTAAGTATAGGCTGAATTAATCCCATGCGATACAGCGTACTACCAAGAGGTAAAAACTGCTGCCATTGATTATTTCGGCTTTTGAGAATCACTTTACCTGCTAATTGAAATTCCTGAATTTCGATGTAGTGATAATATGCTTCTAAAGCTTGCAAAGCATCTTTAAAACTCTCAATTTTTGTAACACTAGTCGTCCAAAATTCTGCGGCTTTGTGGTTAGTAATTTCCCATTCATCGCTGGAGCGTAAACGGGCGATCGCTTCTTGGCGAATTACTGGATGCAACCAATATTTACCTTTATCGCACTCTATCAAAGACCGATTTCTTAAGGAAGTAATAATTTGACGATGTTCGTCAGGTGGAACATCCCAAAGCAAACAAAACAACCCTTGAGATGAGATAGTTGGTATATCTTGATAACGATAACATCCCAAACGGCAAAGCAAGCGATAGGCTTGGGCGTCGAGATTTTGTAAACGATTAATTTGACTAACCGCTAAATTTTTTAAATCCGTTGCGGCTAGAGGATCGGCTTGATTTTCTTGCCAATAAACAGCCATATCACCATCGAAATCCTCTTGAATCGAACCACAGAGAATTCCCATCGCTTTAGCATTACCGTTATATGTGCGATGCATGATTTCTAAAGTTGGCAAGTCGATGGCTAATCCCCGGTTGCTAAAAAACTGTTGCCATGCGCTTTTATCCAAACCAGGAAGCCTATAATGATTTACATTTAGCCCAGGTTCGCAAAGGCGATCGCGGCTAGTAATTAGAGTCACAGATTGCACTCTAGCATCAGCCAAAACCCGTAATAGCTCTACATAGTTGCGGTGCGAAGCAATCAACCCACCTTGTTTATCTAATGCAGGTTCGAGATTATCAATTAACACACCAATGCGCCGATTGTGGAGTTGGCGCTTGAGTCGTGCCAAAGTTACGCCAAATTCTACCCCAGGTTCTTCATTAAAATCTTGTTTGAGCCATTCCTCTACAACTCGTTCGGCGGGAGTGATGTTTTGGGTTTCCTTCGCCATCAGCAGTTCCAAAACCAACTCAAAATCCTGAGTTTGGAGATATTGCTGCGCTAGAGTAGTTTTGCCCAAACCGCCTTCGCCTTGAATCACAATCACTTTCGAGCCTTGATTGACTAAAGAATTCAGGTGAGCGATCGCTTCTGTTCGTCCAATAAAATTGCTATCCTCTAATTTTGGGGCGGCGTGTGACGTTCTGGAGTAATCAATCAGGCTGGATATCGTATTGCTTTTTCTCAGAACCCGTTCCAAAGTAGCGCGACAATTACTTTTAGTAATCTTCTGGCGCAGTACCTTAGAAAGTAACTTCCATAAGTGAGAACCAGCATCCTTAGCGTGTCCTTCCGTACAACCGTAAGCACGAGCGATATCCAAGTATTTCCTACCCAACCAAACTTGCCCAAGAATAACTTTTTGCAAATCGCTCAACCGTTCCCCGGTTTGAGCAGGAACTATGGTGTCTAACCATGCTAATGCTGCTTGGGCGTCCATTTGTAACAACTAGGATAGTTCAGACTTTTATAGACAACTATAAATCAGTCTACAGTTATGCTTTTCAAATTTTCGGATAAGATTTTGTAAATCCGACTTTTTTCCCGACTTTTCCGGCCTTGATTCAACAGCGAAATAAAATAAAACTTATTAGGTCACTCCACCACCATCATTACTTATGGTGAAATCCGATCCCCGTCAATCTTTGCCTAGCAGTGCTGAACTTCCTTGTTCAGACGATACGCCTGTGGATAACGAAGACCAAAATTTTATTCCCAATTTACTTCTCTTCTTGCTGCAATATATTTGGGCAGACCGTAATGATTGGTTTTTCAGCGTGGATATGGGTGTTTACCATACCACAGGTGTTAGTCCACTTGTGCCCATTGTCCCAGACGGATTTTTAAGCTTGGGTGTAGAACGGCGCAAGGCAGGTAAATCTCGTAAAAGTTATGTTCTTTGGGAAGAAAACGAAATTCCACCCATTCTTGCTTTAGAAATTGTTTCTTTAACTCCAGGTGGAGAATATGACAAGAAATTAGATATTTATGCCAAGTTAGGTGTACTGTACTACGTTATTTATAATCCAGAGTATTGGCAACGCGATCGTCACCAACCTTTTGAAGTTTATCGCTTAGTAGATGGTAGCTATCAATTGCAAATTGGCGAACCTTTTTGGATGCCAGAAATTGGTCTAGGAATTGGTAGAGGACAATACGTATCTGGTAATATCCCGCGTCAGGTTTTGTATTGGTATGACCGACAAGGCGATCGCTATCAAACTCCAGAAGAAATCGAACAGCAAACTCGCCAACAGCTTGAATTAGTGCAAAAACAACTTGAGCAATACCGTAAGCGCTTTGGGGATTTACCAGAATAAAGTCAAGATTGATCTTAAGGTAGTGCCTTCTTTGCTTCTAGCAAAAATAGAATTGTACTTGCCGTTATATGAAGCTGGTAAGCAGCAAAGTGTTGTGGAACAGTAAGCGGCTGAGAACCTTGACCATGACCTGCATTTTTATTTCTTAGAGTAGGAATTCCACTTTCCAGATTTGATCTAAGTGAGGTAAATTGAGTCTGTAAGTAAGCTGGAATCAGATTATTTTGAAAACAAATATCAATAAGTTTTTTTGCCGTATCTGTGGGTTGATAGCTCCAGCCTTGAATATCACAAATAGTTTTCATAGTACTCTCGAAAGCTTTGAGGCATTCGACAAGGCATTCCTTGTATCGTCCATGCCGATAATGTTCGTGTGCTTTCAAAAATTCCTCATTTGCTCCTTGAAATCGTGTATCACTTAGCAAAAGCAAAACTGGCTTAACTGCCTCAGCGTGGATTATCTGAGAATCAACTCTGATAATTTTACCTGACTCATACTGATAGCCAACCCCGTGTTCTCGAAACCTTAGGTTTAATTCTCCAATTGCTTCATCAGCTGTAATTTTTGAATTTTTAAGAAATTCAGTTCTATTTCTATATGTATAGTCAATGAATTTAAAGGTTAACTCTATGAAATCAAGAACATGTTCTGTTTGCTCGGTATTAAACATGAAAAGATTAATTATATCTTTGCCTACAATTGATTGTTGTAACTTACCGTATTCACGATATAGTCTGTTATAAATATCGTTGAAAGCCCTAAGAAGGTTTAAATCTAAAGGTTCAGCTATAAAAACATCATTAATAATGTAAACAATCTGTACGCGAAGTGGTTGAGGAATGTCAACATACTGATAAACATCAGGGAATTCTCCCATAAGTCTTTTTTGACGCTTTGAGTATATATCGTAGACCTTCATACTTAATAAACCTCTAGACAATACATATATACTACATTAAAGACTTTTTCCCCGACTCTTGCAACTGCATAGGATAAAACTGCCTACTTTCGCCGACTGACAAAACAAAGTGCGATCGCTTAGGCTATTGGGCAAAGAGATAAAAAGCAAAGTATAAAAATTATGCTTCACACCCTCAGCCCCATTGTAGAAGACTCAGCACCTCAAAGCTTTCATAGTCCTCACTATTTCCAAACACAGCAGCGCATTCGTTCCCTGGTAGATAGATATGTTGCAGCTGAAAAACTACACGAACGTCTGCAAGATTTACCGATACAGTTTCAAAATCCCCAAGCGCGTCCTTGGAAACTCATCGACTGGCAAACAATTAACCGCAATCAAATTATTGGCATAGAACCAGAAGTATTTTTATCAATCTTGATAGGTGCAATGGATACAGAAGCACCAATTCGCGGCTATACCCAAACCAGCCGCCAATATTTGGAAAAATTGCATCCTCAGATGGCGCGGTTTGTTGGTGGAATCAGCGAAGACGACAACCTTTTAGAGCTTGGTTTATGGGAAAAAGAAGAACGTCAGCATACACCAGCATTAATTAAGGTTTACACCCAACTCACAGGCGAGAAAATTACCGCCAAACATCGCACAGTTCGAGGCTACCTCCCCACAGAAGACCCTTACGAAGATTTATATCGCCACGGCTTACACCGCATTGCTACAGAATACGGTGCAACCTGCCTTTACCTTTGGCTAATGGCTCACACGACAGGCGCACTCTACGACGTACTCGAAGAACTAGCACAAGACGAAATCAACCACATGACCAAATTCTGGGGCTTTGGAGTTTGGGCTTTCCCAGATACAGGACTAATCCGAATTGGGCGCACCCTCATCAAAACCCGTTCTCAAAACTACCAACGTAACAACCTCATACGTACCCTCTGCCGTATGATGGCCACCCTCAACTGGAACGCCTGGTCATTAACCAACAAAACCACCCTCCTCTTCACCTTCACCTACACAATGTATCGCTTGTGGACTTGGAACAACACCCTCACACCAAAATACCTACAAACCTTATTTGAAACTCCTCAATAAACCAATCATTCAGACGCGATGAATCGCGTCTCTACATGAACTTTGCACCTTTGCGCCTTTGCCTGAACTTTTCATTATTTTCCTCAACACCAAAAACCCATGACTTCATTACCCACCGACTTAAACCCCCAACACCTACCCCAACACATCGCCGTCATCATGGATGGTAACGGCCGATGGGCAACCAAGCGAGGATTACCCCGCATCGCCGGACATCGCCAAGGAGCAAAAACCCTCAAAGAACTATTACGTTGCTGCAAACATTGGGGAATCAGAGCATTAACAGCCTACGCTTTCTCAACAGAAAATTGGCAGCGTCCCGTTGAAGAAGTAAATTTTTTGATGCTTTTGTTTGAGCGATTACTGCACCGCGAATTAGCACAGATGCATCAAGAAGGAGTGCGAATTTCATTTATTGGAGATTTATCGGTTCTACCTAAATCTCTACAAACGCAAATGCAACGTTCAATGACAGAAACGTTAAACAATCAAGCAATACACTTTACCGTTGCAGTCAACTACGGTAGCCGCAACGAAATTACAAAAGTCTGTCGTCAAGTAGCCGAACTAGTAGAACAAGGCGAACTCAGCGCAGAACAAGTGAATGAAAGCCTTATCGAGAAACACCTCTATACCGCAGATACCCCCGAACCAGATTTGCTGATTCGTACTAGCGGTGAAATGCGCTTGAGTAACTTTTTGTTGTGGCAAATGGCCTATACAGAAATGTATTTTACTGATATTCTTTGGCCAGACTTTGACACAGAAGCATTTCATCAGGCCTTGTTGAGTTACCAAAAACGCGATCGCCGTTTTGGTCAAGTTAAAACTTCAATCTCAGCTTAGTACACACAAGTTCTCCTCACGCTTCCCCGCAAGGGGACTAAAACTTTTGACAATAACTTATTATTCATGAGTAATTTTTCTACCGTTCATATCATTAGACTTCTTGCATAAATAATTTTTTGTCTCACGCAAAGGCGCAAAGACGCAAAGAAGAAGTCGAAAATAAGGACTTTTGCAAGAGGTCTATTTAGTAAGTTGGTGCTTTAAAAATCAGTAAACCTATGTAATTTTACTAGAGTAACTGAATCATATTTATCATTGATATCAAAAACCAGACTTTTTGAGGTTTTATCTTGTAAACCTCGTTTTTTGCCAAACGTCTGGTTTTTTTAGTTTGTGGAAAATAATCCTAAACCGCATCTACTTTGAAATTCCTAGTTTTTCCCAATCGGATTTTATTCCCAAATCCTGCACTCTTCCCTGTTCGCTGTTGCCTATTACCTTTTAAAAACCTCCAGTTATCAACTTGGAAGAGGTTTAAATATTAATTATTTAGGACTTACGCAAAAACTTTCTGAAACTCTTATTCCTCCGTGCCCTCTGCGTTCTCTGTGGTTCGATTTTCCGTGACCTGTGCGTAAGTCCTGTTATTAATAAATATAGTGCTTAATATTTGTTTGCCAAAATGATATCTATCAATTGATAGATTTATCCCAAAATATATTTTAATATATAAACTGCAATAATTCAGTCAAAAAGACTTATGGTGATGTTTTCGCAAATATTAATTTTATAATACTGGCGATCGTAGAGAATATAAATAAATATTATAAATAATCAAAATATGGAAAAAAATGGTATCAGTGCTAGCCTTTCAACTGAAAACCTAACCTTTCGTCCAGGTGATACTCCTGCGTCGTTTGAGGTAACTGTCAATAATGACAGCGATAGCTTTGTAAATTTTCAGATAGAAATTACCGCAGCCGGAGAAACTCGCAACCCAGGATATCGCTGGTATGGGCTGCAACCAGAAGTGGCAGCAGCTAAACCACCGGGCAGTAGTACAGTATTCCAAGTCTTGATTTTCAATACGCCGATAGTCGGATTTGTCGGCACTGTTAACCTGATGGTGAAGATTTTTTCACCACAATTAGCACAACAATGCAGACTTGTGTTGCGCCTAAAAATTGAGCGAGACAATAGACCAACACATTTAAGTTTAGAATTACCCGTGCGAGAGTTCCAAGTTTATCCTCGCAATTCTGTAGATATACCATTACGGGTGCGGAATTTAAGTCAACAACCAACAAATGTGGTGCTACGTTTTACAGGTGTCGATCCGTCTTGGGTGACTAACAGTGCAGAACGACGATTAGCTGTAGAACCCGGTGGTTTAGCAGAAGTCACATTCCAATGCCAACCTCCTTCTGTCGTTCAAGCGGCCAGTCAAAACTATCCTTTTGTCATTGAAGCTGTTAGCAATAATGGTTACCCAACTAGTATTCAAGGCAATATTGAAGTTTTACCTGTGGGTTTTGTAGAATTTAGCGTCACACAAAAACAGCTAAAAATTCCCAATAAATCAGCATGGTTACCTGACTGGAAATCTAATACAGCCGCTTTTGAATTGCTATTTAAAAATGCTAGTAATTTAAATCAGCAACTCGATGTGCAAGTTCAGGGTAGAGACGAACGAAAATGTAGTTTTAAGAAGCTGCCTGAAATCGCCAATTTAAATTTAGGAGAAACAACTAAAGTTATTCTGGATGTCAAAACAAAACGTCCTTGGGTAGGAATAGGCAAAACTTTGTTGTTGGAGGCCAAATCGGAGTTATCCGACCAACGTTTAGGTAGTACAGACCCCGCCACCCAAACATTAGAAGTGCGGGTTTTGCCGATTATACCTCTGTGGTTACAATTAGCAGCGATCGCATTACTAGCAGCACTGATAGCATGGATCGTACAGCCAAGGGGTGTCATGCATACGCGTTCTGTAAATTCAGTGCGTTTCAGTGGTATTGGTTTGTCTGTTGTCAGTGGTTCAGATGATTGCACATTGAGACTTTGGAGCATCGGCGCCGAACGCTTAGACCCCGATGACAGAGTAACATATACTGGGCAACCTGTAGCTTGCGATAAAGCGCAACAGCCCAAAGGTCTAATGGCTATTACCGATGACGCCGTAGAAGTCTTACGCTTTATGCCATTAGAAAATAACCGTGTTGCCGTTGGTTTAGATAATGGTGTAATTGAACTCAGGGATGTACCCTCAGGTGCTAAGATTAGCCAACTTCAAGATTTTAAAGATCCAAAAGCAAAAGGCGATCGCGTTTTTGATTTAGCTTTCACTCCCAATTCTCTTAATTTATTTAGTGGTTATGGCAGTGGTAAAGTGAGATTATGGTCAAGACCAGCGTCCAATACTGATTTTCTGCCAGAACCGCAAGCGATCGACGTACAAAGTACATTAAAACTATCAGGTTTCCAAGTCCGCGCCTTAACTCTCAGTCCAGATGCCACAACTGTTGTAATTGCTGGAAACTTTAAGCGCTTCATATTATGGCAGTGGAATCAAAATCGAACTAATAAACAATTTCCAGATTTATCAGTGCAAAATCTGGAAAAATTCGATGAAAGAGTCGGGCGCGAAGACTATATTTGGGCACTAGCTTTTGTGCCTAATTCAGCAGAAAAAATTCTCGCAACCTCTGATTCTGCGGGATACATTACGATTTGGAATTTAAATCGCTGCCAAATTTTGAAAAATCCCCAAGTGCAAGTAAATGAACTCAATTGCCAACCACTAGACCGCTGGTCAGCCTCGAAAACATCTGTGCGTAGTCTGGCATTTAGTGAAGATGGTAATCTGCTAGTAAGTGGTGGCGATGATGGACGAGTAATTGTTTGGTATCTCACCCCAGAACATCTACTCGATAAAACAAAAGCAGCAGAAGGTCAAACAATTTATCAAACCTCTAAAAAAATCAATAGTATCGACTTGAAAACTAATCAAGGAACCATGATTGTGAGTGGCAGTGAAGATTTTCAGGTCAAACTACACCGCATCAAATAAGGGAGTCGAAACATGCAAGCTAGATTCAACCCAATACAAGTTTATATTAACCCACCCGATATTCAATTTGGGATGCCAGGAGATACCGTTGTTCTCTATGTAATTGTGAGCAATCAGGGAGATAGAAGTGCGGTTATTGACTTATATTTTGTTTTTGATGAGGGATTTCAAAATTTAACAGGGTGGTCTAGTTCTCCTAGAGAAAGCTTAGCATTAGATCCCCAACAAAATAGCGACGAAGTAGTATTTGAATTTCAAATTAACCCTGATGCTTTCGTAGGAACATACGACTATACTCTAGTTGTAGACTCTCCTCTTCATTATCCCCAAGATACTCCTCTAAGCTTCCCAAATAAAATTAAGGTTCTACAAAAAGAACAGACTGCAATTCGGCTCAACGACCCGACATTTTTCATTAGACCTAACACCAACCCCAACAAGCAATTAATTTTCAATTTTAGTGAACCTTTGCAAGTTGAGGTAATAGTTGACAATCGTTCTGCTCGTGTAGACCGTTTTCGCTTGACTTGCCCAGATTTAGACGATGACTGGTTCACAATTAATTATCCCGCAACTGGATTCGAGGGACAAGGGTTAGTATCTGACGTAACCGCACTCGAACTCAACCCTGGTACTCAAGGTCAAATCTTGTTGAAATTTCATCCACCTGTGGATACCCTAGCCGGAAATTATTCTCCAACAATTCGCTTGTATTCGGAAAACTCTCCAGACTTAGTACTACTGGATTTGGTATACATCCAAATTCCCACAAATTATCGCCTAGATATAGAACTTAATACTATTTTGGGACAAGTCAGCCGTAGCCTTGGAAAGTATGAATTATCACTAGCTAACCGGGGTAATATTGTCCGCGAACTGATATTGAGCTTAAATAATCGAGACGAAGAAGAACTGTATACTTACAGTTTTGAGCCTACTGAGGTGAGATTATTACCTAGTAGAAGTGCGATCGCCAATTTAACGGTCAAACCTCGACCTTGGTGGCGGCGACCGTGGTTTGGTGCAGGGCTAGCTGTCAACTTTCAAGTTAATATTAAAGACCAACAAAGTTTACCTTTACCTAATACATTCCCTCAAGGAACATTGGTTTGGAAATCTCGTCCTTGGTGGCAATTTCTCCTGTTGCTTTTAGGAATTCTGGGCTTATTGGGAGGAATCGGCTTTATTATTTGGCGAATGTTAAATCCCGAACCTTTGAGGTTGGAATCTTTCGATCCAGCTAACTCTCGAATTACTGAAGGCGATGAGGTAGCCTTGAATTGGAAAATTCAACAATATAAACAGTTGCAAAAGTTGACGATCGTAACCAAAGGTTCACAACCCATTGAACCTATTACTTATGATTTTAGCAATGGTATTCCTGAACCACTAGGAAAAGGAGCCGCCGATCGAATACCTCCTTGTCAGGTGCAAGAAAAACAAGAACTCATTTGTAGCAATGTGAAAACTGGAGTGAAGGACAAAGGTAGTTATACTTTTGAATTACAAGCTTTTTATCGTAATAATATACAATTATTCTCTCAAAAAGAGCAAGTAGCAAGCAAAACAACTCAAGTAGAAATAGCTGAAAAACCCATTGCTCAAGTGATTAACTTTCAAGCAGATAAAACACAATATGTAAAAGGTCAAAATATTCTTTTAAGCTGGAGGATTGACCGTCCTTTACTGCTGGGACAAATTCAAATCATCGGCAGTGCAGATGATGGTACATCATATAGCGAACCAATTACTTATAAATTTAATCAAGGAAATATTGCCGATCCGAAACTGCAAAAACTTTGCACGCAACAAAATCAACAACTGCAATGTGCAAATATTCCTCTATTAGCATATAAAGCCGGAAAATTTGCCTTTGAAATCAAAGCTTTTCCTAATAATGGAAGTCAAAAAACTGATTCTAAAAAGACTGACTCTAAAATCGAGATATTACCAAAACCATTTAAGATAATCTCTTTCACAATCAACGGTAGCGAACAACCAAATCTAGAACTCAACGAAGGAACAACTGCTACTCTGCGTTGGAGAGTAGAAGGAGAAAAAGAAAATATTCAGGTTAAACTTCAGCCCTATGGCGACGTTGAACTAAGCGGCTCAAAACAGCTTATAGTTAATCGAGCCTTTCCAACTCAAATCATCCTGCAAGTTAATGATATATCTGGTAACCAGAAACCCCAGGAGAGAGGATTTGCAATCCAATTCATTCCAAAACCACAGCCTACTCCCATACCTCCCATTAACCCGATTCCACCTAATCTCCCGCCTAGCAACCCCTTTAAGAGTCCTTGACTTCAGCGGTAATCGTACAAAAAATTTGATAGTTTATACTTTTTGAGCTACGTGAAAAGCAGAGATATATGAAAGTTGCAAACTCCCTCCAAAATTATCTTCGATGCGATGCCTCAATGCTGAAAATAAAGACTCCTTGCTATGTGGATCTAATTTTATGTATGCCGAGTAAGTGTTTAAAAGTGTTAAATATTCATCAATAGTGTAGTTTACTTGTGATATAATTTGTCCGGATTTTATATCTTTAAATTGCCCCGAATTAATGGCCATGTTTCCTAATTCTCTCAAGATATATTCTTGAGTTGCTTGGTCTTCATAGCGATCGAGAGATGGAGTATGTAATTGATAGATTTCGGATAAATTTTGGTATACTTCGTAGCTAGGTTGAAGTTCTTTGTTCCACAATAAAATCAAATAGCCACTTTCTTTTAGAGCATTTGCGGCTTTGGAATATCCCACCTCCGGCGATATCCAATGAAAAGAACTCGCTGCTAAAACGGCATCAAATTCAAGTGGTTTAAGTTCCCACTCTTCAAAGGATGTGTTTTCAATCTTGACATTGGAATAGGGTTGACAATTGTATTGAGCCAGCTGAAAAAAATCTGGGTTGGGTTCCAAGCAAATCGTTGAGCAACCCAATTTAGCAAATGCTACCGTTGCAGTTCCGGGGCCGCAACCCAATTCTAGAATTTTTGATTCAGTAGAAAGTTGAGCAACTTCCACAACTTGCTCCATCAAAGCCTGAGGATAGCGAGGTCTTGCCTGATTATAAGCTTGTGCAGCCGGAGAATACCAATTTTTGCGTTGTTCGAGGTCTCTGCTAGAGTAGCTGATTATTGTTTGTTTTAAGTCTTTCATTTTCTTAAAAACCTTAAGCTGTTGCCTTTTGCTAGCTCAATTCCTGGTTTTATGAAATGTTCGGCGTCTTTGCCCATTTGACAACAGTGGTTTTCGCAACGGTACTACTTCGGCTTCGCTACTTTCGCGTGCTACCCGAATCAGCAACCCAACAGCTATCAAGCTGGCAATCATGGAATTACCGCCGTAACTAAACAACGGTAAGGGTAACCCAGTAGTTGGGAGAGAACCCGTAGCAACACCAATGTGCAGCAATGATTGTCCTACCATCAAAATCGTCGCACCGATCGCCACCAATCGATGCACTGAATTTTTCGCCTTCAACGCTACGACTAATCCCAGAGTCGCAAATATAGCTAAAAGTACCAAAAGCACTATACTACCAACAAAACCAAACTCTTCAGCGAACACAGCAAAAATAAAATCGGTGTCCTGAATTGGTAAATAAAATAGCTTTTGCTGGGAAAGCCCAAATCCGGCTCCCCAAGTTCTACCAGAACCAACAGCTAGTAGACTCTGCACTAACTGGTAACCATCTCCTGTGGCATCCGCCCAAGGATTGAGGAAGGACATCACCCGCTTACGCTGATATTCTTTGATACTAATACTCAGTACTGCCAGCATCACTCCACCGATCGCTGTGCCTCCCAAATACTTGTAAGGTAACCCAGCTGCTAAGGCAATTAGCCAAATAGTCATACCACAAAGTGCTGTTGTACTTAAATTAGGCTGAGCAAGAATTCCTAAAAGTACTAGAGCAAAAATAACCAGCCAACCGCAGCGAACCCGCCAACTAATTCGTTCCCAATTACCAAAAAGCCGCGCACTTTGCAGCACTAGAAAGGGTTTAATCAATTCTGATGGTTGAATGGGAATTGGCCCGATCGCTATCCAACGCGCTGCATCAAAAGCCTTTTTTCCCAACCCTGGGATCAGCGTTACAAAAATTAACGTCAAAAACACCATTAAAAACCAATGGGATTGTCCCAAAATTTTCTGCAATGGTGAGTTAACAATAGTATTGAATCCGAATAAGGCAACTAAGACCCAAAGTAGCTGTCGTTTAAAGTAGTACAATCCATCATCATGACGCGCATCCGCGACGGGATAGGATGCTGAAAATAGCATAATCAAGCCGACGAACAGCCAAATGAATGTTAGCCAGCGCAACAACCGCGCTTCTAATGCCCAGTTGGAGACGGAATGATCGAAAATTGGAATCAGGTGGCGTAGATTCACGATCGCTATAGGTGAAAAGTTAGGAATTAAAAGTTAGGAATAAAACTCATAAATCATAACTCATAACTCAGTAATCTGATGCACCGTTTTCACAATACTATGAGTGTAAGTTGCTACATATACTCAAGACTTAGCAATCAGTAATTGCCAGCTGTTTTTATCTGGCGATCGCTAACTCCTGCTCAAGCCAACGCTATCAACGCACCACCTGTAGCAATTGGCATCCAGAAGCATAATTTATCGATTTTGGATAAAATTCAAATATATGTGAAAAATAATTGGATGTTAAAAATAGGTTTAGTAGCTAGGCATCAAGCCTGTATTACTTCTGAATTCTGAATTTTGAATTCTGAATTCTGAGTGAAGTGCTTGCTTTTTCACCGATAGAGGAATTTCAATCCAAAACTCAGTTCCTTGCCCTGGTTCTGATATACATTTGAGTGTTCCTCCATGTTTTTCAACCACAATTTGATAGCTAATTGATAAACCCAATCCTGTACCTTTTCCAACAGGCTTAGTTGTGAAAAATGGGTCGAATAGTCGTTCTTTAACTGCTTCTCCTATCCCTGAGCCATTATCAGCGATTCGGATCACACAGTTCGTTTCAATTACTTCTGTAGTAATTGTAATTATACTAGGATGAGTATGAATTTCTGCAATTCCTCGTTTACTATTATGCTGATCGAGAGCATCGACGGCATTACTAATAATATTCATGAATACTTGATTTAGTTGACCGGGGTAGCAATCTACTAAAGGCAATTTGCCGTAATTTTTAACTATTTTGATACCAGGATGATCGACGCTGCTCTTGAAGCGATTTTGTAGAATCAGTAAAGTACTGTCCAATCCTTGGTGAATATCAACACTTTTCTTCTCCGCTTCATCAAGGCGCGAGAAATTCCTCAGAGACAACACAATTTCTGATATTCTTTCGGCTCCTAATTCCATTGAATCGAGGATTTTGGGCAAATCTTCTAGTAAAAAATCTAATTCAATTTTCTCAATATATTTTTGAATTTCTGGGGTGGGATTGGCATAAAATTGCTGATAAAGATGCACCAGCTTCACCAAAGATTCTGTATAATCTTTTACAAATTTTAAATTGCCGTAAATAAAGTTAACAGGATTATTAATTTCGTGAGCAACTCCCGCAACTAATTGCCCTAAACTAGACATTTTCTCAGCTTGAACTAATTGAGCTTGAGTTTGCTGGAGTTCCTTGAGAGAGTTTTCCAATTTTTTAGCTTGAGCCTCAGCAATTTCCGCGAGATTTTCTTTGATTTGTAGGGCACTCCGTAGTTGCGTTCTTTGTTGTTTCAGTTCACCTGTTAACTTTTTAGCATCAGCTAAAGCAGTATTCTGCGCTTGTAACAAAAACAAGAAATCAACAATTGGGTCGTGAATTGCAAAGTCTTTAAGCTTGATACCCAAAGGAGCAAGACTAGTTGTATCTGTAATCCAGGGAGAACCTAAAAAAAATATCACCTCCTGCTCTGGGTGATACATCATCTGACCTTTGAGCTGCATCCGATTGTGGAGAAATTCTAAGATAAACAGGGCACGAGACTGTTTACTAATAGCATCAAAATCGACCAAAATTTTTGGACGATTGATTTGGAAATGCTGCTCAATCAATTTACCAACTAGTGGTTCTGGACTAATACGTTCTAAAACATCGCCAGCTTGTACAATTTTGCGATCGCGATTAAATACCAAATGGAAAGGAAAAGCTTTCGCCAGTAATTCTGGTGAAAGCGTAAGGTAAGGAGGAGCCATATTCGTGCTGTCCTGCGGTCAATTTGGTTTGTAAATCACTAAAAATTCATCGTGTTCACTACCTTCATCTCGACTCTGGGTTTGGGTAATATGAACCTGTGTATCAAACCTAGTTCCCAATCCCTTGACTAAACCAATAATCATCGGCGTCAGCCCTTCTCTATCAGAGCGATAGTGTAAGTTGAGAGAATTTTCCTCCATATCAGTACACTCAAATGATGGAGGCTGGAGTTTGGGAAAGCTAACTCCTACACGAGCATGAAGATTGTCGAGATTTTCTAAAAACTCAGGTAGTGTATCTCCACTCATATCCATCATTTCGCCATAGCCTTCTTCGGCTGTGTACTGAACCCAGAATTCCCCAAAGGCTTGCATAATTTCTCTAGGAGATAAACCCAGAACGCAACTAGCAGCTTCTACTAACCTGTGGGTAATGTCATCAGGATAAGCTTCCATACTGATGAAAACATCTACGTCCACCTCTGCTTTGTGCTTAATTACTTTCCACGTTTCTTCGCTAAAGCGACTGCACACCATGTCTTGAATCGCCTTGTTCACTAATCCATACATGGAAGTCTCCTCTTGCTACACCTAATTTTGCTTCGTGAATTTGACCGAGACTAAAATGACGATATTTCCTGTAGTTAAACCTTAAAATGTCTGATTACAGTTTTAAAAACCCAAAAAACCAGTAAAACTGTTCGTATTTTAATACTACAATATAGCGGAGTTACAACCGTATTTACACGCTTTCCTTTTACCTACATTTATGCACTTGCAAGCAGCAATGAATTAGGAGACAAGCTATATTTAGATATTTGACGCTGAATTCCATTAAAAAATAGAACTCTCGCATCCATAGCTTCTACAATTGCTTGCTTAATCTTGATATCGTCTTCAATCATTCCAATTTGAGCTTCAATCACCGCTGCTAGCTTCGCCGCGTGACTGTCATCGATATTAATATGAACTTCAAAAAAGATCAGTGATTCTTTAGGTAAAGGAGCAGCACCGACAATTCCTTTATATAGTTGTGTGTACAACGAGCTAACAATCCCTTCGGAAGCATAACAGACAGCGCCTAGCGCAGCTAAATAGCCATACTTGTGAGGTATTTGTAAGTAAGTATCAATCAACGCGCGAGTTTCAGGTGCAGTAGGTAATGCTGCTAAAGTTTCGTCGTGGATACCAAGTGCGCGGGTAAATTGACGAAACAGTTCTGGGTGGGACTTACTTACATCTCCTTGCCCCATTTCGTCAAACAAGTTTTCCAAGATGACTAACTGAGTACTTTCATCTTGGCAGCAAGATAAAATGCTAGCCAGGATACGATTAAATTCTTTCGAGAATTTGTACATCTGAACAGCTAGTATCTGTACATCTGGTAGAAATAAATTTCCAGTACGACACTGCATTAGAAACTCATGGTTCCATAAAGGATGATTATCAGTTATTTTCTGAAAAGAATTTTTAGCTAAAGAAAGTGTTTGTGTCATCGTGATACTTGTAGGGCTAGGTGGAGGGGTTGGTCAAGTAAGGGGCTAAAAAATGATTCATCTAGTGCGATATGTTCTGGAGTCACACGTAATTCCTGTAGGATTGGCATCGTATTGAAGCCAGCAATTTTAAGGGCATTAAAATAATCCTCAAGAGTTTTGTGAATCAATTGCACATTTAGCCAGGAACCGTCTCGTTTCCAAATACGGCCAGGAAACTGTTGATCTCGCTTGCTGAAGTAGCCTTTACCCTCAACTTGAAAATAAAATGGATATCCTGGCTCCCGCATATATGGAAAGGATGGATGGGGAACGCTGAATACAAATCGACCGCCGGGACGAAGAACGCGTGCAACTTCTGTCATGCATTCTTCGGTTTGAGCAATTGTTAAATAATTAAATAGAAAAACTGCAACAACTAAGTCAATTTCATCATCATTAAATTGCTTGAGGTTGGTAGCACATCCTACTTGATAGCTAATGCCCAAAGCATCCTCTACTTCTTGCAAAATTGCTGCTTCAATCATGCTTTGAGAAAGGTCTATTCCATGTACTTGTGCAGATCCACGCCGGCGTAATTCTCGGCTGCAATAACCTTCTCCACAACCTATATCCAGTACTCGCAACCCACTAACAGGCTCACAAAGCCCTAATACAAAAGGGCGTGCTGTAAAGTCTGATAAAGAAATAGGTTCTCCTCTAATCCACTCTGATGCTGTGCGATTATATAAGTTCCTAGTTGAGTTTTTATGATTCAATGTTGACATTTTAAACTATTTATTTATATTTGATTTATGTTTCGCTTGAGAAATCCCAAAGTAACAGTATTCAATACCGACGATATATATCTTTTAGCATTTAAATATATAAACAGTAACGTTGGTTTTACCTATTTTTATCTGTGGCTTTTGCTGGATTTTAAATTGGATAATTTCAAGCTTTAGGGAAATTAAATATAACTTACTTCGTAATTTCTTCAAAAAAACAAGTTTTAAATTATTGGACTTCATGAATTTTTGATATTTTAATTTTAAATATACTTTATATTTCAGTAATTTTATTATTTCAAATTTTAGTTTATCTCTGCTTTATTAAAACAGTAAAAATGTGCTTTTTTAATCAAGATAAATAGCAGAACTAAAACAGTATATTTGACGAAGTATCAGTCAGATAATCTTGTTAATTTATAATAACCAGGCTCGTTTTGACAACGAACTAGCTTTGGATACATCAATTTATTTAGCTAATTTAGAAGAACTTTGCGGAGAAATGATGTTAACAAAACTGGCAGTAGAATCACCAGCGTCTAGCTTAGAACATGAGCGTGCGATGTCTACGACGGACTACGCCTACGCATTTTCTGAGCTTGGCGATCGCCTCTTTGATGAACTGGCTGATAAAATGGCTACGAAACGCCAGTATCGACTGCTGTTTGAACACACATTAAAGCCTGAGCTATTCCAGCAAATCCGAGTTGCTGCTGCCAGTTACATCTCAGCTTGTCTGAATAGTCCCATCATTCTTTCAGAAGCTGAAATGCTTGAACGGCTACTGGAAGCAAGAAATACTTTGCCGAACTACACCGGCACTGGTCTTTTAATGCCTAAGCGAGAACACACTCTAGCATTTAACCTCTTTCAAAAGAGCGTAGCTGAGGCTTTTTATCAACTAGGAGCAAATGATTTAATCGATGCAGTAGATTTACCAGTAAATCTCCGTATGGTCTACGGCAAAACAGACGCAACGAAGTTGGGTTTGCCCTTTGCTAGCTCGAAGTGCCATAGCGATGTTTGGGCAGGCGTTCCAGCTGATGCTACTGTAGTAGTTCTACCACTGTTTGGCGACATCGATAATATAACCATCGAAGCAGGTGAAATGCCCCGCGAAATGGAACTAGAGGCTATGCAGGTAATGTCAGACTTCGATGAAGGTCGAGATATTCCAATGGTTGTTTCCTACACAGAAGCACAATTACAACACGGTACGATGTACTTTAATGATGCTCGTGGATTACACCAAACGGTAAGACGAAAGAACGAAGGTCTGAGAATTTCAGTAGATTTTCGCTTCCGCAGGAAATTCAACGAAGCTTACCGAGCAATGATACCACCTAGTATTGCTGGTATTGAAGAAGATATGAGCGTGCCCTATGAAGACTGGCTGAAAGTTGGCAATGAAACGCTGATTGTATTTGATGAGACTGTTGAACAGGCTAAAAATAGGCAGAATATTGGCGCTCCAGTTCCGCTTTACACTCGCGGGTATCGCCTGGTAAATATGTTTAACTTTTAATTTGAAGAATACGAACAACAAAAAATAAAGAGGTCTGTATTAGACCTCTTTCTCAATTTTGATAGAAGTTGATAATCCTTGTAATAATCTAGGTTCAGTGCAATCATGACAACACGTATTTTCTTAGCAATAGCAGATTTGTTGTAGTATAAATCCTTAACAAAAAAGAGGTCGAAAATGACCTCCTACCAATTCCCCAAAAAAATGTTCTGTCTACAGCAATTACGACAAACCAGTATTAGCACCTTGTTTACCAGTTGCTAGTTCTACTTTGATGATTGTGCCGCCTGCTTTTTGAATGCGTTGCTGTTCGCGGAACCAGTTCTCATAGGGAACTAGCTTAGTGAAGTAGGTGTTTTGCAGTTCGCGTTGGGTACGAATTCGGGTTTGGCTGGGAACTAGAGCAGTAATCTTAAACAAACGGGCCATGTTCTGAAAATCTCCTGTATTGTTTGTGGAAACTTTTTTATCTCTAAATCTTGAGTGCAAATCTTTAAATTATTTATTCCAAGGCTGGAAATCAAACATCAATACTAGACCACCAACACTCATCACTGATAATTGACCAAGATAAGCAATATAACGTCCTAGCACTCACGGTTGATTTCCAGACCTTAATAAAGCCGCACCTAAATTCTTAAGCGCAAACCAGCTCTTAGCTTAAGCCAGAGGAGATATAGTCTAAGTAAACGCCCATTTCTTTACCGGCGTCAGAACCTACCAAACTAGCGGTTACTTCCTTGATTGCTTGGATAGCTTGCACGGTAGCACCAACAGGTACACCCAAGGAGTTATAGGTTTCCTTCAAGCCATTGAGTACGCGCTCATCTAGGATGGAAGGATCGCCAGCCAACATAGCGTAGGTGGCATAGCGGAGGTAGTAGTCTAAGTCACGAATACAAGCTGCATAGCGACGGGTGGTGTACATGTTGCCACCGGGACGGGTGATGTCAGAGTACAGCAAAGATTTTGCTACAGCTTCTTTGACAATGGTAGCAGCGTTGGCACTGATGGTGCTAGCAGCACGTACCCGCAGTTCGCCAGTAGAGAAATAGCCTTTTAGCTTCTCTAAAGCAGCAGAGTCGAGGTATTTACCTTGAACGTCTGCGGAGTTAATGACAGCGGTAATTGCGTCTTGAGCCATGTTGTTAATTCCTTATTTCCAACCGTATTGCAATACTTCTGTTTCAGCAGCTAAATAGCTTCAGCCTACAGTAGGGCGCCAACTAGATAGTCGAAGTAGCCACCAGCTTCAGCAGCATCTTCACTAGATAGCAGTGTAGCAGCGCCATTCTTCAAACCACGGATACCTTCAGCAACACCATCAATAGGAGTTCCTAAGGATTTGTAGAGTTCGCGGGCACCGATAACACCAATTTCTTCGATGGGGGTAACATCACCAGCAACGATACCGTAGGTAACGAGGCGGAGGTAGTAATCTAGGTCACGCAGACAAGTAGCTGTCAATTCTTGACCGTAAGCGTTACCACCAGGAGACACAACATCAGGACGCTTTTGGAACAGTTGGTCGCCAGCTTGCTTAACTAGCCGTTCGCGATTTTCTGTCAAAACTTGAGCAATCCGCAGACGGCGCTCACCAGCTGCTACAAAGGATTTGATCCGATCTAACTCACCGGGGCTGAGATAGCGGGCTTCTGCGTCAGCATTCACGATCGCTTTCGTGACGATACTCATTAATGGATTCCTCCAATACGAATGAAACCAGGATTTGATTAAACTGGTGCGACTTTGATTTGGTTAACTGAGTTTATTTTCTCATTGTTTTAGACACAACAGTTTTATAACTGCTACGGCTAATAAATTACGAGTTTGCCTGAGTCAACATAAGTACACAAGCTTCTAAACTCAGCTACCTTCCGCAAAACATTTTCCGGCATTCTGTTGAGCATTTATGACTGCTCTTAACACTTTGTAATATTACTTTTCAGATTTACTCTTCTAGCTGCAATCTGAGAGCAGTATTACGAAAGGTTGCGAACGGTATTAGGGACTGGGGATTGGGTACTGGGTAGTGGGCATTGGGAAGAGTATGGGGGGACAAAGGGAAGGCTTTTGTTAAGTTGTCCCTCTGTCTCCTTGTCTTCCTAGTCCCCAGTCACCAGCCCCCATTCCTTACTCCCTATTCAGCCGCCTGCACGCTGCCAAGGTAGTTACCTGCTGGCACCGATGGAAAGCGGTTGTAAGGCACAACATCTTCACCAAAGTAGCGGCTATATTCTAGGCTTTCGACTATTGCTTCTACAGCCGCTGACAAACCGCTATCATCTAGCAGTTTGTTGTACTGGCGAATTTCTTCTTGAGTCGCGGGTGCGCGTCCCAATAGATGACGGAAGAGGAACTCAATCACCTTGGCGCGGGGATAAGGTAAAAAGAAGCGCTGGCGATAGATTTCGGAACTAGCCAGTTGGCGCACAAACTCGCGGACAGAAATTTCACCATTCTGGAGTTTGCTATCTAGGTCACTCAAGCGGAAATTATCGGGCACTTTACCGCTATGGATATCCAATACTTGAGAGTAAATGGCGTTAACTGCCTGTTGTCTTTCTGCTAAGCTCGTACTTTCTGTCAAACGGTAAATACGTGCATGTTTACGCACGCCCAGTTCTACGGTTTGCCCGCTACCATTGCTGTAAGAACGACCCAGTTCTGCATAGGAGGGCTGGCTCGCCTTTTGGCTTGTGATATCTGCGATCGCCTGGGCTAAAAGCGGCGTATCGCTAGATCCGGGACGGGGTTGCACGGGCTTAAAGCTCGGTACAACTACGTCGTCATTTTGCTTGGTTAGCTGGTTGTAAAGCTTCTCGGTATTCGGGAAGTTTGCCGCTGGTAGGGTCGGGAAGCGACGGTAAGGTACAGTATCTTCACCGAAGACCTCGTTATATTCCACACTATTGACCAAAGCAGCGATAAAGGCACGAATACCTTGAGTAGCTAAAATTTGGTTATATTTGCGGATTTCTGCTTGGTCTAGTGGCGCACGTCCGAGGAAGTGTTTGGTTCCCAACTCAATTACTTTGGTGTTGGGGTACGGTGTGTAGAATTCTTTCAGGTAGAGATTTGAGTAACCCAAACCTTCAATAAATTCTTTCACACTGATTTCGCCGTTACCCAGCTTGCTTTCCCATGCAGAAAATTCATTTTTGGCAATGTAGGGTGCAATATCGCGTTCAAAAATCTGACGATAGGCAGCGCTAATCAAAGTTTTCACTGCAACTTTGTCACCGGTATTCGCCACCAACTTGAAGATTTTGGTTTGTTCGCGCTGTTTGCTAACACCTTGGTTAATGCGGAACTGAATATCTGGTTCTGTCCGTTTTTCACTAACAGTACCCAGTGTCACAAAGCTCGGTGTTTCTTCCTTCTGGACTTTCGGGGTAATATCTTCACGAATAGTACCAACGCGCAGTTGCCGCCCTGATACACCAGCAGGAGTCAGATATCGTTCGTAAGGAACTGTATCTTCACCAAATGCTTCGCTGTATTCTACGCTGTTAATGATGGCGTCAACCACCGCGTAAAAGCCCTGCTTAGCGGCGATATCAAAGTACTTGTTGATTTCTTGACGACCGTAGGTTGGACGACCCAACAAACGACGGTGAATGTACTCGATCGCTTTACAAACATACAGCGATGACCAGTACAAATTGCGGAATACATCTGATTTGGCCAAAGCACGGACAAACTCCCGGACGGAAATGTCACCGTTTTCCAGCTTGATTTCCAATACCTTTTGCCGCTGACCTTCGTAAACATCACGACCGAAAACTTGTAGGTAAGCAGCTCTAATCACTGCTTGGGTAGAGCTTTCGGAAAATCTGATGCTAGAACCTTTAGGAGCCTTTTTACCAATAGTTCCAGGCAATTGATCTAACTTGAACACCTTGGGTCCAAGGCTACCAGGAGCTTCACCCCGTGCCAAAGGATTGCTATTTTGGTTATTAATCCCTGGCCCTTGGTGAATCAGGATGCGCTTGGTATCCTTGCCAAAAGGAGCCGGACTGGTGCTGGGGTTACGGGTTTCTTTCGGGAAAATCGCCCCAAACTGAATTTCTAAGGGGTCGTTACCAGAACCGTAAGGATGTTGATCTGGTAGCGGTTGCTCGTAAGCCGCGAATGTAGTAATGAACTGAGGTATCTTGCGGAAAGGCGCACTGTAGTTAAACAGATCTTGTTGCGGCCCCCAGTTGCGACATTCTTGGGCTTCTTGACCCAGACCCCGGAGGTAGGGTACTGTCTCTTCACCAAAATAATCGCCGTATTCCGCAGAATCTACTAAGGCATCCACTAAGGCAGCTAGGCCACCGTTAGAAATAATCGAGAAATATTTTTGTACTTCTTCGCGGCTACTTGGTCCCCGTCCCAAAATGTGACGGAAAGCTAGTTCGATGACTCGGCTGTTAATAAAAGGCTGGTAAAACTGTTTTTGGTAAAGAGGAGATTTAGCTAAACGGCGAACAAACTCCTTCATGGAGATGTCGCCATTTTTCACTTTGGATTCTAAGTCAGAAATAGACAAGCTGTAAGCACGGGTAATGTCGCGCTCAAAGATTTGCCGATAGGCTGCTTTGACTACCTCATTTTTTTCGGTAGCTGACAACCCAGGTTTCATCACAAACTTGGGACGCCGTTCTGCCGCATTAAAATAAATTTGTGGCAGTTGCAAGCCTTGTTGGTCGCTAGAAGGACGTTGGCGCAGTTTATTAGAAGGTGTGGCTCCTTTGAATTCTGTAAGCAAAACATCCATGTACTGAGACACAATTTCTGTAGCCTCAGGATCTTTACGGAAAAAGGAAAGTGACCCGGCTTTAATTTCTTGCAAAGCCACTATTGTCGCTTCACCAGAGCAGGCATTTTCAATTATTTCCCGTAAACCGCGTGTATTGACTGCGATGATGTTGGGGTCGCCAGCAACGATCGCATAAGTAGCATAGCGTAAGAACCAGGATAAATCCCGCAAGCTCTTGGCCATGTTGCTCGGGCCATAACGAGCAATGTTAATTGGTCTAAAACCTGGAGGTGTTGGGCCGCTGGGGGATGAGTTAAAGATTGAGCGTAAATTTTCTAGGAATCCACCACGACTTTCAACGTAGGTTATTGTTCCCAGTTGCATCCCTTGTTGAACATCACCACTAGCAGCACCAGCAGTTACTAGTTCAGGTTCTCTGGGCTTTTCTAAAAAAGCCATTGGCGAACCACCGACAAAAATCCGGTTGGCAGCTCGAGATACGATGATCTCAGAATTTTCCGTGAGCGTCTGGGCAATTTCTAGACGCTTTGCACCAGATGCAAAATAGCTTGCCAGTTCATTTAGTTCACCAGTACCCAAAAAGCGGTCTTGCTGCTCCGCTTGGGTAATTGTAGCTACAGCTAGGGTTTGATATAGTTGCGGACGCGCAACTGAGCTTCCACCACTTGCCTTAACACTCATCGGATTTGTAAAACTCCCATCATAATCATTTATGTGTTAAGTCTGGGTCGCTTTGAGGCTTGACACATTGGTGCGTCTATGCTTATGAGCCTAAGAGTACTGCCTGCAAAACTGCCAGTAAATTAACCCAGTTAGCTTTTAGATTAAAACGTTTTGGGTTCTCAAGTCGGGTTTATTAAGAAGTATGTAGAATATGTAGCTTTAATGCATCAAATCCCAAATAGATCCTCTTGTTTGTCTGAGACAAAATTAAGTTTTGTAACTAAGTGAAACAACTATTTGTCCTTTGCCCTATGGCTAATCACGAATAAGCAGCCCTAAATGTGTAACAGTTTAGTATCTAGCTTAGAGTAACATCAGTGGACAGTGGTTATTAGTCAGTGCTAAGTTGTTTTTGCTACTGTTAACTGAATATTCATAAATAACGCCGTTCTGGAAATAAGTCTGCAATTTCTAATAATTCAGCTTTAGCTATCAGGATTCTTCGTTGATATAATACTTATGTCTAAAAGTTTTAAATTTAACTGTTTGTTCAGTATTACTACGTCTGCCATAGCACTTATACTCGCTGTCACTCCTGCAAACGCGCTTCCAGGTCAAAATATCAACACCGTTGTCAAGTGGGCAAAAACGAGACCTCAACTACCCACATTGAGATACAACAGCGAAGCCCACGGTTATGACGGTACAAAGGGAAAACTGTACTTTTACGCCGATGTTACTGCTGAAAATGGGACAGTAACCAAAGAAGGAATCACTGTTAGTGGTAGCGATCGCCTCAAATTCACCACAAAAAATGCCAATGCAGTTAAATTGTTACAAAATATTTATAATTCTCAGATTGCGAATGACTTCCAGAAGTCTCGCTACGTTATCAAAGTTGGTCGCGACCTCTATTATCGCGGGCAAAAATTTGCTTACATCACTGCTGAGGTGCAAGGTGGGTCGTCATTGCAGATAATTCCTGCGAGCAACTTACAAGAATTTATCGACAATGCAAAATATTGTCAAACCAATCAATGTGACCTTTGACCGTGTAGAGACGTTGCAATGCAACGTCTCATATGGATTTATATCTTTAGATTAAAACTGTCGTAGTAAAAAAATATTTATGAACAAAAGTAATAAATTTAACTTGTTGCACTTTGCTGCTTTGTCAACCTTAGCAATAACATTTACCGTTGCTCCCGCTAATGCCTTACCAGGACAAAATATTAACACTGTCTTGAACTGGCTAAAAACGAAACCTCAGCTACCAACCCTAAAATATGGTCACGAAACTCTAAGTTATTACGGTACTAAGGGTAACTTGAGTTTTTATGTGACTGTTCCTCAAAAGATAGTTACTCAAGAGAGTATATCTGTAAATGGTGACTCCAAGCTCCAATTCACCAAGAAAAATGTCAAAGCAGTGAAATTGCTTCAAGACATTTATGGTTCTAATATTGCTAATGACTTCAAGAATTCTCGCTACGTCACTAAAATTAGTCACGAACACTTTTATCGCGGGCAAAAGTTTGCTTACACCGCTTCTGATTTTGAGGCTACAGCTGATGCGCCTAGTATCTCAGGATTTCAAATCATTCTCTTGAATAACTTGCAACAAAACATAGATAGTGCAAAATATTGTCAAACTAATGAATGTGACGTTTAATTAACTCTGTAACCTGGAATTTATATAAGCATTATCAGTCAATAAAGGTACGCAATCACTAACATTAAAAGCAGCCGCCAGTTCAACATCTGGTTCAAAACCTTTTTCTATCAACTCTTTACCAGAACTGCATTTTTTCAAATATCCTACTAAATCCTGCTGGAAAGCTTTAAATGCTGCTATAGCTGCTTCGGCTTCTGGGGATAAACTGCCACGTAAATAGCTAAGAATTGCCCCAGCACCAATCAAATCTTCAAATGCAGGTCGGAGGCTACCATCATCTTTCCATCTCTCACCAGCAGGAATCACAGCAATTTTATCACCATACTTTTGAGCATACTGGGCTACAGCTTGGCAATTTCGCAAACAGCCAGCCAAAGTTGGTGTCTTTCCAGTATGTAATGTCAGAAAAGAACCATTAGGTGAAGGCAAAACTAACCTAGTTCCGAGTGGAATCTCTTCTAGTGACTTTGGAGAAAGAGAATATCCAGTTGTTGTCCAACGTTGTCTATGACTCGCCAATTCTGCTTGTAGTGACTTTGCATAATCTATAACTGATTCGTCTTTATATGCGTAGGGAAAAATAATCGCACCATTGTTCGTGGCAATTTCTACACAAGTAGAAAAAGAGAGAACATCAACTATTACCACTACATCGCTGATAGAAGCAAGTTGAAAAACTCCTTGTGCGCCCCACTCGCAGCGTAAATTAAACTCTGATTGGTCGTAAATCATTTAATTTCTGTATTCTTTAGTTCTTTGTAAGATAAATCTATTCTCCATTTCTCAATCAATTCTTTAATAAAGCCTTATTTAGACGTAATTTCAAAATGTGCGTATTTCTTTAACAACATCTAATATTTCTTGAAGTGTAAAGTAAATATAATAAAATATTGGAAACCCATTAATTTCTATAGTACCGTATTTGCGATGTTGACGGCCTTTGATATCGTTATAAGACAGTGATTTAGGTTTAGGTTCATGACCACGATAATCGGGAGAAAGATATGCTAGCTTAATGGGAGTGCATCTTTCATCAAAAGTGATGCTCCATTTAATTTTTAATTTTAATTTATTATCAGGTTCGCGTTCCAAATCATTGAAAAAATTCTCATAAAAATAGCTTATTTCAATTTTATTAAAATCTTTGTCTGTAATCATTTGTGAATAAGATAATTGAGCTTTATTAATACATGGAGAGATTTTTTTAAAAAAATCATCTACTTGCTGAGATATGTAATTTTCTATAGCTATTTTTTGCTCTTCTTTAGGAAATGATATAAAAGGTACATAAATACTTTTAATAGCTGTATTTTCTGAGCAATTTTTAATTATATTTAAGTCAGAGTTCATAAATTATTTTCTAAGTAAATATTTTGTATAAAAGAAAAATTCGCCCTAAATATTTTTATACCTTTTATATTTATATCTTCTTCCAATTCTCCCAAAAGATGAGATGGCCTTCCATCATAGTAATAAGGAATAAAAAATAAGTTTGCAGAAATATTATGTGTTTGTTGTAGAGCATATTCATATGTAAGTTGCTTAACTAAATCATCTTTATATTTCTTGGCTGATTTTGGATCGAGTTTTTTATTTCTATAAAATTCTAGCGGTACATCTTTGTAATCAATTATTTTAATTTTATTTTCATCTACATTATTATCTCCTGTTATATTATTGCTTTCTAGAATTAAATCAGGACGTAGAAAACGGCGTAAAGCTGAACTTCTATCTCGTTTTTCAAGCTGATTATATCTAGGGTGCGAGTAGACAAATGTTCGCTCATTTAAATCAAATTCGATGCAAAGCAGTTCATCCCATTCAAGCTTTTCTACAACTTTACCTAAATTTTTGGATATGTTTGAGGTTTTGGAGTAAACCCATTGATTACCATATAGATTTCCGGTATTGGCTTTGCGGTTTCCGACTCGATTTTTCTCTTCTCCTTCTCTTTCTAAGTTCTCATATCCTTTCAGAGGTATATCCGTATCTGCATAACAAATTTTGTCACGGTGTTCTTTAAAAAAATATGTATTGCACATATCTTCCCAAATAAGGGAAAAACCATGCACTCCCCAGAATTCACCATCACCTTGATCGGGATTTAACTCCCCATAGAGGAATGTTTCAATAGCTTCGTAAAGTCCCCAATAGTCACCATCCTTATAATAAGTATTTTTATCTATATTATCTAGCGCTTCTTTAAGAACGCTAATAGTCTCTTCAAAGGTATCCTCGCCAAAAATAGATTGGTTGCTAGTTAAATAATCCTCCTTAAAATGTTGGGCAAGAAAGTGTATATCTTGAGTACGTACTTTAATGTTATCTGGTACATCACTATTTAACTGTTCTATAATCTCATCTAGAATATAGCAATACAGATTTACAAGGTCAGTGCTTTCATAGCGTACCATCGAACGTGGTAAATCCATCCATTCAACATAGATTACATCGTCATTTAGATAAATAGCACGATCTAAATATTTGTCAATTTTAGAATAGTCGATTTCTTCACTATGTCTAACTTTCTTTTGAATTGAGTTTATTGCTAAGTCATCGTAGGCTTCCAGAACTCGCTCAATCATTTTAATCTTACTGTATAGTATACAACTATCTCCTTCCTCTGTTTGTATTTTTACCCCACCAGATGAAAGAGTAGTCTGATCTTGATCTTGCTGAAAATCAGGTTTATTTATATTGAATCGATTAGTGTTTAAATTTTCTCGTTCAAATTTGCGAAAGGTGCGATACATTTTAAAAAACAAATTTCGTACTGCATCGAAGTCACCGACTGGAAAATTATCAAAACCATTTGGAAGACAAAAATCAAAATTATCTCCAAATTGAGACTTGCGAATACCAATAAAAAACTCGTTAGAATTTCTGACTAAATTTAGGCGAGAAAAGTCAAACATTATGTGTACAAGATAAAATTTAATATTTCAATTTTAGACTTTCAAACTACAATTATTTACTAAGGTTCATGATATTAGTAATGAGAATATTATGTAGTTTAATAAAATCTCCAAAAGTTACGAGATTGTTTTTTGTAACATTTAGAAGCTTTATGAGTGGTTCTTTATCACGATGAAAAACGCTATCCCACAAGAAGAACATTAGTTTATTTTGTATTTGTTCAGCAGTTACAGGCTGTTTGATGAAGTAATACCCAATTTGCTTGTCTTCAATTCCCCTAATTAAAGTATGATAACTTTTGATAAAGTTGTTAAGATTTGTAATTAATTTTATCCATTCATGTTCGTCTAACTCTCCTTCTTTTCCATATGTAGCTTTAGCAGGCTTGCTATTATCCCAGTTTACAAACTCCCAATCCCAACGACGCTTAAAGGCACTGTCCATGAAATAAATGGAGTTATCAGAAGTGTTCATAGTAGCAAGGATAGACAAGTTTGGAGGAATCCTAATAGTCCTACTTTCTAAATCAATTCTTAGAAATTTGATTTTTTCTTCAAAATTTTTGAGTGTGACAGCATTAAAAGGATGCAATTCATATTTTTCTATTTTTCCATCCTTTTCGTATAGTTCAACTTTCATTAACTCTAAAAGACTTCTAAATTCAAGTTCTGTTATATTAATTCCATAACTTGACCAGCCGTTTTCATCTCTATCTAATAATTGAAAAACTGTTCCAAAGATGCCAGATGAATTACCCCGGTTAATTTCATCTATAACTAAAGCCACATTTTTGGGTTCAGAAATTTGAACTCCATTTTTGTCATGGGCATCAACTATATTTTTATAAGCTCTGGATAGTGCTTTTAAAAAGTGCCCTTCATAGTATTTATACTCTACCCTTTCTTTTCTAGTTATCGGTACTAATTTACCCATAAAATCTCCGTAGGTATATTCTGGGTGGAAAACTGTTTTGATAATGTTTTCAGGATTAGTGGATTCAAGTATACCTAAGTAATTAGGAATAATTTCGTAAACAATTCTGTGGCTTTTGCCGGTTCCAGGGCTACCGAAGAAGATTCTCTGCATGTGTTTATTCATTATTGGTGAGATTTGATGAGCAAACATTTGTTAATGTCAAATGTAAAATTTATACAACAAACCAGTTTAACTCAACTTCCTGAAAACGGATGGTAAGTATATGGACAAAAATATTTACAGTCACTTGCGAGCTAAGAGAAGCAATCGCAAAGGCTGGGATTGCTTCGTTTCGCCTCGCTCTATTCGCGATGACATCGTGTAATTGATTCTGTCTGACTACTTAAAACTTCTTGCCTGCGGCTATCAAATATTCGCTAAACTCAAAACTGCTGCGTTATTCCTCATCATGTCCGATTCCCAAACTGTTAGTGCTGCTGTTGCCAAACTCTACAATACCTACCCCTTTCCGCCAGAAGCTTTGTTGGACGAACCACCTCCAGGGTATAATTGGCGCTGGAATTGGCTAGCCGCGTATAACTTTTGCACGGGTCAAAAACCCCAAAAGCAAGATGTCCGCATTTTGGATGCTGGTTGCGGTACCGGAGTAAGTACGGAGTACTTGGTTCACCTCAATCCTCAGGCTACTGTTGTGGGAATTGACCTCAGTAGCGGTGCTTTGGATGTAGCAAAAGAGCGTTGTCAGCGTTCTGGAGCTGACCGCGTTGAGTTTCGTCACCTCAGCTTGTTTGATGCGGAACAGTTACCGGGTGAGTTTGATTTAATTAACTGCGTTGGCGTTTTGCACCATACTGCCGACCCAATTGGTGGTATTCAAGCCTTGGCGAAAAAATTAGCCCCAGGTGGCTTAATGCACATCTTTGTCTACGGGGAATTGGGACGCTGGGAAATTCAACTCATGCAAAAAGCGATCGCACTTCTTCAAGGTGACAAAAAAGGTGACTATCGCGATGGTGTTCAAGTCGGACGAAATATATTTAATTCGTTACCAGAAAATAATCGAATTGTCAAGTATGAAAAACAGCGTTGGTCATTAGAAAACCACAAGGACGAACACTTTGCTGATATGTATGTTCATCCCCAGGAAATTGACTACAACATTGAGACGCTGTTTGAATTAATCGACGCTTCGGGATTGGAGTTTATTGGTTT
Source organism: Nostoc paludosum FACHB-159 (assembly GCF_014698835.1). Taxonomy (GTDB): domain Bacteria; phylum Cyanobacteriota; class Cyanobacteriia; order Cyanobacteriales; family Nostocaceae; genus Nostoc; species Nostoc paludosum. The sequence goes on from NZ_JACJTU010000018.1 coordinate 123,677, forward strand.
CTCGAATCCGAGTTTTTGGCATTTAGAAAGACTTTTGGGTAAAGCGCCAGACTTGATAGAACGGGCACAAGGATTGAGCGATCGCCAACGTTATCGGCTGATAGAATTACTAGATCCAGAAGTTAGCCATTACGAGTTTTTCCTCGGTCGTCCTCCCCTGGTTAAAGCCGACTGGTCAGACGATAACGCCCTATTGGCAGCAATTCCCGAACTGAATCCTTGTATTGAGGGATTTCCCAGCCAATCTTTCTTTAATTACGATTATCAGATTGTAAAATTGTCAGTTCCAGAGTTTGAATTTATGCAAAGGTGTGATGCTAATTCTACAGTGGCAGAGATTTTGGCAGGTGTGGAATTGGAATTAGATGACGTTAGAAAACTTATCCAACAACAGCTGATTTTATTAACACCAGCTTCATCCCATTGAAATTTATACTTTTCGTGATGGGCGATCGCCCATCACGACTTTTCGCTAATCTGTTGTAGATTAGAAAAGTGCCCCAAAAACTGGGTGTTACACATCCGAAAAACTTGGAATTTTTTGGAATTCAGCAATGGTGAAATGTCTAACTACAAGGCGCTACTCTACAAATTCTGCTTTGCAGTCGGCGTCTGTACTCCTCAACACCGACTTAGTTTCAACACCAAGATGCTGATTAGACAAAAACCTTGGAGGGCGATCGTTCACTAAAAAAGCCAAAGTTTGCAAAAATTGGGAATTATTTAGGCATTAATTCTTAATTATTGCCAGATTTTCTGATAATAGCTCATCAAACGCTCTATTAATACAACAGAGCGTCACTTTGTTTAGTTTTTCACACTGGTAAGAAGTTAATTGTTTTTTTCTAAAGTATTGTTACCGGATCGTGATATGATTCAGCTGACTGAATGTGCAGTCATCCTATTTAGCTGTACTACTTTCGAGTCCTGTGAGCTTGTCAGAAGAACCAATTGCACCCACTCCGACGACACGACAAGATGCTAAAACTGATTCTGAAAACGCAGAATCAGATAACACTATGGGAGAGTTCTATCAACTTTACCAGAAGTTATTGGTAATCACACTTGTCATGACGGGGATTATTTTTATCTCTGTGTGGATTTTTTATTCCTTAAACATTGCTCTCAATTATTTGATTGGAGCGTGTACAGGTGTGGTTTACTTAAAAATGCTGGCTAAAGATGTTGAGCAACTCGGTAGTGAGAAAGCCCGTTTGAGCAAAACTCGTTTTGCTGTGTTTATTGGGGTGTTTGTATTGGCAACTCAATGGCATGAGCTAAAGATTTTGCCCATATTTTTGGGATTTTTAACCTACAAAGGGACGCTCCTCGTCTACATGGTGCAAACTGCGTTCATTCCTGATTCTTAAAAATCAGGCTCACTAAAGACAATACTCCCAATCCTCGCTCGTTGGGGAAAATGCTTGAAGAATGCAAATGCTTAGTGTCTTAAACGCCTTTAATTCTTTTCCCCTAGCCGAATTAGAAGTAGGTCATCATTTCTACTGGCAGTTGGGCAATCTTAAAATTCATGGGCAAGTTTTTCTGACCTCGTGGTTTGTGATTAGCATTTTAGTAGTGGCTTCACTAGCTGCTACTCGCAATGCTCAAAGAATTCCCAAGGGTATCCAAAACTTGATGGAATATGCCCTGGAATTTATTCGAGATTTGGCAAAAAACCAACTTGGTGAGAAAGAGTACCGCCCTTGGGTGCCATTTATTGGTACTTTGTTCTTGTTTATTTTCGTATCGAACTGGTCAGGTGCGCTAATTCCCTGGAAGCTCATCAAGCTACCTTCGGGTGAATTGGCAGCTCCCACCAATGACATCAATACGACTGTTGCATTGGCATTGCTGACCTCATTGGCGTACTTTTACGCGGGTTTTAGCAAGCGGGGTTTGGGCTACTTCAAGAAATACATAGAGCCAACACCTGTTTTATTGCCGATCGCAATTCTCGAAGATTTTACCAAGCCCCTCTCCCTAAGCTTCCGTCTATTCGGCAACATATTGGCGGACGAATTGGTAGTAGCGGTGCTGGTTCTGCTAGTTCCTCTATTCATACCTCTGCCTGTAATGGCTCTGGGTTTGTTTACTAGCGCCATTCAAGCCCTAGTTTTTGCTACCCTAGCCGGAGCCTACATTCATGAGGCAATGGAGGGACATGGTGGAGAAGAGCATGAGGAGGCACATTAGAGTCCCTCAGTTGATGTAATGTTAGATTTTGGATGCTTAATTTTGGATGTAATTCCAAATCTCCAATCTCAAATCTCAACACAAAAATTGTTCGTTTTGTACTCAAGGTAAGGTAAATCAACATGGGTTCATTAATTTCTGCTTCTTACGTTCTTGCAGCCGCCGGCACTGGTATCGATCCTTTAATTTCTGCTGCTTCAGTTCTAGCTGCTGCTTTGGCCATCGGTTTAGCTGCAATTGGCCCTGGTATTGGTCAAGGAAACGCTGCTGGTCAAGCAGTAGAAGGTATCGCTCGTCAACCTGAAGCAGAAGGAAAAATTCGGGGTACTCTACTGTTAACCCTGGCTTTCATGGAATCCTTGACAATCTACGGTCTAGTTATTGCTTTGGTGTTGCTATTTGCTAACCCATTCGCATAAAACCTAGAAATTTCTGAGATTGTGGAGACGTGAATTATCACGCCTCTACCTTCTAAAGATTTTGGGCGTTTAGTCAAGCAATTTTAGATTTTAGATTTTGGATTTTGGATTATTAACAGTTTTGGGCAATATACCGAAGATTGGAGATAGAAGAAATCCCAAATCACTAATCTAAAATACCCAGAGCAAATTGTCCTTGGGTTGGTGTTAATCTAAAAGCGCAAATCTAAAATCCAAAACCCCTTGACCCTTGTTGGCTATCGGTCTCTAAAATATCAAAGGTTGGATGATTTTGCTAGCCATGAAAACTGCTACTCCAGCCAAAGAGGAGAGAAATGTTTGATTTCGATGCTACCTTGCCCTTCATGGCATTGCAGTTCCTGTTATTGGCAGCTTTGTTGAATGTAATTTTCTATAAGCCACTCACTAAGGTATTAGACGATCGCGATAACTATATCCGAACGAATACCCTTGAAGCAAAGGAGAGCTTATCGAAAGCTGAGCGGTTAGCCGCAGAATATGAGCAGCAGCTCGCAGATGCTCGCAGACAATCGCAAGCTATTGTAGAAGCAGCTCAAGTAGAAGCTAAGAAAATTACTGCCGAAAAAATCGCTGAGGCGCAAAAAGAAGCTCAGTCTCAACGAGAACAAGCTGCTATTGAAATAGAACAACAAAAGCAGGAAGCTTTGCGTACCTTAGAGCAACAAGTTGATGGTCTAAGCAGACAAATTCTAGAAAAACTATTGGGACAACCCGTAGTTAGATAAGCTTACAGGATTAATCCTGTGTCAGCATAGGCGCAGCTGGACACTAGTTCCAGAGCGCTAAATTAAGTGTCAAAAAAAGGCACTTTTTTCCTTCGGAATGAAAGATACTTGATTTCCCTTCAGGATTTATTTACCTAATTCCCTTACGGGATTTATTTAGCTAATTCCCTTACGGGATTTATTAACCTAGTTTCCCTTACGGGAAAACACGAACGTACAGCAAGCAGCGCACTTGTAGATGGGTATCATGGGCACATTCTTATTACTTGCCGCAGAAGCGAACGCTGTTGGCTCTGAATTGGCAGAAGGCGCAGCAGAAGGTGGTTTCGGTCTAAATTTAGACATATTAGAAACCAATCTAATCAATCTAGCGATTCTGGTTGGCATATTATTCTACTTCGGACGTAAAGTTTTAAGCAATATCCTGAACGAGCGACAATCCAATATTGCCACCGCCATTCAGGAAGCAGAAGGGCGCTTAAAAGAGGCCAAGGTTGCCCTATCCCAAGCACAAAAGCAGTTAACCGAAGCTCAAGCAGAGGCACAACGCATCCGCAAAGCTGCTGAAGAAAACGCCCAAAAAGCGAAAGAAGCTTTATTGGCGAAGGCGGCACAAGACGTAGAACGCTTGAAACAAACAGCAGCAGCGGACTTAAACACCGAACAAGATCGGGCGATCGCCCAACTGCGACAGAGGGTAGCTACACTAGCATTACAAAGAGTCGAGTCGCAACTCAAAGGCGGAATTGCTGACGATGCTCAACAAAGTTTAATTGACCGCAGCATCGCACAATTGGGAGGCACAGTATGACAAGTCAAGTAGCGACAGTCGAAGTAGCCCAACCGTATGCACAGGCACTTTTGTCAATAGCGCAATCGAAAAATTTGACAGAAGAGTTCGGAGAAGATGCGCGTACTCTCGTAGGTCTGCTCTCAACAAACAAAGAGCTACAAAACTTCTTGGGCAACCCATTTATTCAGCCTGAGAACAAAAAATCTCTCATCAGACAAGTAGTCGGTGAAGGCGCTAATCCCTACTTACGCAATTTCTTGCTGGTACTGGTAGATAAGCGGCGCATTGCCTTCTTGGAACCGATTTTAAAGCAATATCTGGCGCTGTTGCGGCAGCTGAACCAAACCGTATTAGCGGAAGTAACTTCAGCCGTTCCCCTCACAGAAGCTCAACAGCAAGCAATTAGAGAAAAAGTGATTGCCATCACTAATGCTCGTCAAGTCGAACTGGAAACCAAAGTAGACGGCGAATTAATTGGTGGTGTGATTATTAAAGTCGGCTCCCAAGTAATTGACGCCAGTATCCGGGGTCAGCTGCGCCGCCTTTCATTGCGCTTAACTAGTGGCTAGAAATGAATTTTGGATTTTAGATTTGAGATTTGAGATTTTTTCCTGAATCCAAAATTAAAAATCTAAAATTGGCAAAGTTAGTCCCTCATCGCTCAGCACTGAATTCAGTCTCGAAAGCAAACAAGATAGACACATGAGCATATCAATTAGACCAGACGAAATCAGCAGCATTATCCAACAACAAATCGAGCAATACGACCAAGAAGTCAAAGTTGCTAACGTCGGTACCGTCCTACAAGTTGGTGACGGTATTGCCCGGATCTATGGTCTGGAAAAGGCTATGGCTGGGGAACTTTTGGAATTTGAAGATGGTACAGTTGGTATCGCCCAAAACTTAGAAGAAGACAACGTCGGCGCGGTACTCATGGGCGAAGGTCTGGAAATTCAAGAAGGTAGCTCTGTAACTGCTACTGGTAGAATTGCCCAGGTACCCGTAGGAGAAGCCTTAATTGGACGAGTTGTAGATGCTTTGGGTCGTCCTATTGACGGGAAAGGAGACATCAAAACCTCAGAAAGCCGTTTGATTGAATCTCCAGCACCCGGTATCATTGCCCGTCGGTCTGTACACGAACCCATGCAAACGGGTATCACAGCTATCGACTCCATGATTCCCATCGGTCGCGGTCAGCGGGAATTGATTATCGGTGACCGCCAAACCGGTAAAACTGCGATCGCTATTGACACAATCATCAACCAAAAAGAAGAAGATGTAATCTGTGTCTACATTGCCATCGGTCAAAAAGCTTCCACCGTCGCTAACGTGGTACAAACATTGCAAGAAAAGGGCGCAATGGATTACACCGTGGTCGTGGCCGCCAACGCTAGTGACCCAGCAACCCTGCAATTCTTGGCTCCCTACACAGGCGCAACCATCGCTGAGTACTTCATGTACAAAGGCAAAGCAACCTTGGTAGTTTATGATGACCTCTCCAAGCAAGCCCAAGCTTATCGGCAAATGTCCCTGTTGCTGCGTCGTCCACCCGGACGGGAAGCTTACCCTGGTGATGTATTTTACATTCACTCCCGCTTGTTAGAACGAGCAGCTAAGCTCAGCGATGAATTAGGTAAAGGCAGCATGACCGCCCTACCAATCATCGAAACCCAAGCTGGTGACGTTTCAGCATACATTCCTACCAACGTAATTTCCATTACCGACGGTCAGATCTTCCTGTCTTCTGACTTGTTCAATGCTGGTATCCGCCCCGCTGTAAACCCTGGTATTTCTGTATCCCGCGTAGGTTCTGCGGCTCAAACCAAGGCAATGAAAAAAGTTGCCGGTAAGATTAAACTGGAACTAGCGCAATTTGACGACCTGCAAGCCTTCGCGCAATTTGCTTCTGACTTAGATAAAGCCACCCAAGACCAATTAGCACGGGGTCAACGCTTGCGGGAATTGCTCAAGCAACCCCAAAACGCTCCTCTGTCGGTATACGAGCAAGTAGCAATCCTCTATGCCGGTATTAACGGTTACTTAGACGATATACCAGTAGATAAAGTCACTGTCTTTACCCAAGGTCTACGGGAGTACTTAAAAACTGGTAAAACCCAGTACGTACAAGGAGTACAAGCCTCCAAAGCATTAGGTGACACAGAAGAAGCTGCCTTGAAGGAAGCACTCACCGAATACAAAAAGACCTTCAAAGCAACAGCGTAACAATTTTGGATTTTGCGAAAAGTTTGGGCGGAGATCTCCTCCGAGAGAAGCTTTTCAAGACGGATTTTGGATTTTGGATTAAATCTAAAATCCGAAATTCCAAATCTAAAATCTAAAATCTAAAATCTAAAATCGGAACATGGCTAATCTTAAAGCAATACGCGATCGCATTCAGTCGGTCAAAAACACCAAAAAAATTACAGAAGCCATGCGCCTAGTTGCAGCGGCGAGGGTGCGTCGGGCACAAGAACAAGTACTAGCAACTCGCCCCTTTGCCGATCGCTTAGCACAGGTATTGTATGGTTTGCAAGCCCGTCTGCGGTTTGAAGAAGCAAACTTGCCACTGCTGAGAAAACGCGAAGTTAAGTCCGTAGCGCTTTTGGTTGTATCTGGCGATCGGGGTCTATGCGGTGGTTACAATACCAACGTTATCCGTCGTGCAGAAAACCGCGCCAAGGAACTCAAGGCAGAAGGTGTAGACTATCAATTTGTGATTGTCGGACGTAAAGCTACACAGTACTTTCAACGCCGCAATCAACCGATTGATGCCACCTACAGCGGCTTAGAGCAAATTCCCACCGCAGCGGAGGCCACTCAAATTGCCGACCAACTACTTTCCTTGTTCCTTTCGGAAGAAGTAGACCGCGTTGAATTAGTCTATACTAGATTCCTTTCCTTGGTTAGCTCCCGTCCTGTGATACAAACTCTGCTACCTTTAGATCCGCAAGGTCTAGAAGCAGGCGATGACGAAATTTTCCGCTTGACAACGCGTGGCGGTAAATTTGAAGTCGAACGGGAGAAAGTGACTCAGCAAGTGCGGGCATTAGCTCCTGACATGATTTTCGAGCAAGATCCGCTACAGATTCTCGATTCATTGTTGCCTCTATATCTGAGTAACCAGCTATTGCGGGCGCTGCAAGAATCAGCAGCTAGTGAACTAGCAGCTAGGATGACAGCCATGAGTAATGCCAGTGAGAATGCTGGTGAATTAATTAACACCCTCACCCTGTCTTACAACAAAGCGCGACAAGCGGCAATTACCCAAGAACTGCTTGAAGTTGTGGGTGGTGCCGAAGCCCTAACTTAGGGAATAACCACTTGTTTAGCCATTACAAATAGCTAATTGCTGGTAGATTTAAAGCTAGCGATTAGCTATTTTTGCTTTTGAGAATGATTTGTCAATCATAATAGTGGTATCTACAAGCAATAATCGTTAAATATTCATCATCCGCCGCATAAACTAAGCGATTTGTATCATCAATTCGCCGCGACCAAAACCCAGCTAGGTTCTCCCTCAGGGCTTCTGGCTTTCCAATTCCCTCAAACGGTAGTCGGATTGTTTCCTCAATGAGCTTGTTAAAAAGATACATCCGATCGCGTGTTGATGTTTATGGTGGGGCGATCGCACTGCAAACAATTCTCCATCGAGAATCTCATAACGAATCCATTCGTTATCAGGCAATGCTGCAACATCTTGAATTGTCCAGCGAACTTTGCTTGTAGTTTGACTCATGACATTTAAGCTTGGTTAATGATAATTAAATATTTCTTTGTCATCTTGTGACACATTTGCTTAACAGAAAACTATAATATATGTATAGCGCATGGGTCCGTCACGGTTTCGACAGGTTGGCGAACGCTGCTCTGTGATTCAGGTCGAGAGCGAGTCATCTCTCGGAAATCAAAGGCTCAAAACAAAAGTAAATGCGAATAACATCGTAAAATTTGCTCGTCGGGAAGCTCTAGTAGCAGCCTAAAACACCTCTTACAGGTTCGAGCGTCTTTAGTCCGACTCCGTTAAGGGCTAGGGACAAACCCCAACGGATGCTCTAGCAAGCGTTCTCTGGTTGGCTTGCTGGCTAAGATTAAACCAAAGCATCCTACGTTCGGGATAATGAACGATTCCCGCCTTGAGGGTCAGATAGGCTAAACCTGTGAATGAGCGGGGGGTCAATACCCAATTTGGACAGCAGTTCGACTCTGCTCGGATCCACTAAAAAACAATTAACAAGTCCACCTGATAATTTGATATCAAGGTGGATTTTGTTTTTTCCTGTATCAATGGAAGTACATATAGTGCTTTGCAATTGCGTGCAGTACAAATAATTCGTAGGGTAGTACAGCTAGCTGTGCTACCCTACCGTATGCCTAATTCAAACGAAAATCGCTATAATTAACCTCACCATACTGATTCTAGCTTCTATCCTTGTTTGGATATAGTTTGAAAACATGTCCTAAAACACGAAATTACTGGGATTACTCAATCCAGATTGTGTTAAACCGGAACCTGTAATCGTAGCCAAGGTTTGGAAGGTTTTACTATTCCCTAGTCCATCTGCGTCAATATCAAGGCTAAAGACGAGATTAGCGCTACCCAAAAGCGATCGCACTCGCACATAACCATCACTGATCGCATTGGTTCCGTTATAACCACCAGGAACTATGCTATCTAATAAGCTTGTCAACACAATTTTGTCATTGCCAATTGAAAAGTCGCTGATGAGGTCAATGCGATCATTAAGGCTAGTGTATACAATTGAGTCCCGACCAGCACCCGTTATAATAACATCTGCTTTCCCGAAACCTGTGATGATATCGTCTTTAGCGGTTCCTCGTAAGATATCCGAATTAGCCGTACCATTAATGATGTTTTGTTCAGCAAGATCGTTGACAGTTATAGTGAAGGATTTTTCAAAACTTAGTCCTCCCTGGTCAGTGGTGCGTACTCGGACGCTGTAAGAACTCTTGGTTTCAAAATCAGGTGAATTATTAATTTGCAACTGGTTGCCGACGATGCTGAAAGCAGCATTATCGGTGGAACCAGTTCCGGTAACTAAGGTGTAGGTAAAGGTGTTGCCAGTGTCGGGGTCTGTGGTGCTGAAGTTGCCCACTACAGAGTTAGCAGCCACATTTTCGTCGATGCTGGTAGCACTTAAGGCTAAGGCTGTTGGTGCGGCGTTTTCAGCAAGATCGTTGACAGTTATAGTGAAGGATTTTTCAAAACTTAGTCCTCCCTGGTCGGTGGTACGTACTCTAACGCTGTAAGAATTCTTGGTTTCAAAATCAGGTGAATTATTGATTTGCAACTGGTTGCCGACGATGCTGAAAGCAGCATTATCGGTGGAACCAGTTCCGGTAACTAAGGTGTAGGTAAAGGTGTTGCCAGTGTCGGGGTCTGTGGTGCTGAAGTTGCCGACTACAGAGTTAGCAGCCACATTTTCGTCGATGCTGGTAGCACTTAAGGCTAAGGCTGTTGGTGTTTCGTTGACATTGTTGATGGTGATAGTGAAGGGACTTTCAAAACTTAGTCCTCCCTGGTCGGTGGTACGTACTCTAACGCTGTAAGAATTCTTAGTTTCAAAATCAGGTGAATTATTGATTTGCAACTGGTTGCCGACGATGCTAAAAGCAGCGTTATCGGTGGAACCTGTTCCGGCAACTAGGGTATAGGTGAAAGTATTGCCACTGTCGGGGTCTGTGGTGCTGAAGTTGCCAACCGTGGTATTTCCCGGAACATTCTCGTTGATATTATTCGGAGTTAGAGTCAGACCTGTTGGTGGATCGTTAAAGATATAACTACGAGTGTAGATATCACCGTTACCAGAGGACTGATCGCGCCAGGCGATCGCAAAGTCGCCATTACTTTGCATGGCGATCGCAGGTTCAACCTGTTCGCCTGTGGTTGTTTGATTGACTAGGAATTCTGCACCCAGAGCAGCACCTGTACTACTGAACTGACGAGCATAGATTCCGCTGCCACTACCATCTTGACCAACAGACTGCCAAGCTACTGTAAAGTTACCATTGGCATCTAAAGCGATCGCTGCATTTGATTGGTTGCCAGCTGTCACCGTACTAATCAAAAACTCACCACTCAAAGGGGCACCTGTGCTACTAAATCTGCGTCCGTAGAGGTCAATACCTGTTCCTGAAGTCTGGCTACTTTCCCAAACCACTACGAAATTCCCATTATTATCGATCGCTACAACTGGCGAATTCTGCGCTGAGGTTGTAGTGACGTTAACTTGGATGGGATTACTAACTACTACTCCAGAACTGTTGTAGAGGCGGACAAAAACTTCAGAATCCAAACCAGTGCTGACGGTATAAGCAACTACAAATGCTCCGCTAGGATTCATCGCCACAGCAGGCTGGGTTTCTAAATCTGTACTGGCTGTATTGACTAATGTCTCACCACCCAATGCAGTACCAGCGGCATTAAACCGTTGAAAATAAATGCCGCTAGAATCGCCACCAGCTCCATTGCCTCTCCATACCACAACATAATTACCATCTCCATCTCTGGCAATTACTGGATCTCGCTGCGCCCCTGTGGTAGTTGTGTTGACTAGAGTATCTCCGGTTTGAGCTACACCTGCACTGTTATAACGCTTGGAATAGACACCATAACTGGCGCCATCTTGCCCAAAGCTATCCCAGACAACGGTAAACCCACTCAGTGGATCGTAGACGACAGCGGGTTGTCCTTGGTTGTCGTTGGTAACAGTGTTCACCTGAAACTCACTACCAACTTTTGCCCCAGAAAACGTGAAGCGTTGACCGAATAACCCAGTTCTAATTGTCTGTGCTGGATCGTCTTGTGCAACACTCTCCCAAATCACCACATAGTCACCATCGCTATCAATGGCGATCGCAGGAGTCTGCTGTGTCGTTGTGTTGGCATTATTAACTAAAATTTGATTGGAAAAAGGAACAAGTGCCATAGAATTATTCTTCCAGGTAAGGGTGTATTAAATGCATTAGTACTCATGCAAAGAAGTCGCAAATAAAAAGTCAAAACTTCAAAACCTGATGAGTTCAACTTTTTATGAAATTTGAATATTAGCTTGATTTTTGCTGCACTTTACTAATAATAAATAGTTTTAATTAGCGACCATTATAAGAAGATGTTTGAAAAGTTTTGTGCGAATATAATTCGCTACTCCACAGGCTTTCGTCTGCCTGCGCGAAAAGCATGAAAAATCAAAGGTTTTGTCTGTATAGCCGCGATTTCTAATCGCTCAGGCTGGTATTAATTGAGACTTTTCAAACAACCTCTAACCATAGATACTAACTTTAGCTTCAAAAAATCAGTGAGGCTTTCAAGCTTTGATAAACATAAAGCAAGCACTTTATTTGTTTCATTTATTTAAGATGTATTGCTGTTCGGAAACCAGAAAATATTTGATATTTGCAAGACATTCTAGAGTGAAAGGCTACGTTTAGCTTGCTTTGACCTATTTTGAGCTTGGGTTTGGCAAATGGAAACTAAAGGGTTTCTTGGGTTTTATGCCTGAATTTAACCTCCTAATCAAGGGATTTTTAGATTTGTTTAGCCTATGATTTGAATACCTAGTTTATTGATTTTAAATGATAATATACTACACTTCCTTATCAATTACAATCCAACAAACGGTATTTAAATATTTTTTAATTTATTCCCTATATTGATTAGAAAAATATGAGATTTTATCGACTTTATTAGCTTCTAAATATGCTAGAGGAGGTATTTTGTTAATCAAAATCATTTTTTATTTATCGTCTATATTAAAAAAAGATGAGAAATTAATTATTTTTATGAGGTTAAAAATATGTTATTGCAATTAATTTATTCAGCCTTGTGCCAATATTTCAATCAGTCATTTACTTTTTAATTGAGACTCAATTAGCATGTTGAAATGCAGTTAGTGAATAACTATTTATTTTGCCATAAAGGTACAACCCAAATGCTACCCTCGTTAAGCTTTTCCAAAACCAAATTCTAATACCAATTTGAAAAAAGAATGCGACACATAGACAAGACCCCTCCCCAACCCTCCACTTGCCAATGGAAGGGTTGGGAAAGGGTATCTGTCGCAAACATTTTTTGAATTGGTATGAGTTCAAATATCTGTACCCACCTACGTAAATAGGACAGGCAAGATGCCCATGCTACAAGAGTTTAATTAATTTGGTGTGCTAATTTTCAGAAGGGAACACACCCTGTAGAGCAATCATAAAGTTGATGACCAATGATGGCTGCATATTTTCATGGGGTTGACTACCGCCACCATTAGCCACTGATTGAGTAGCCATTACAGAATTATTAGGATTCGTAGCATAGGCATTATCTGTTGCTATTGCTAAAAATTGCTCTCCTGGTTCTGTATTAATGGCAGGATTTGGATTGGCAAACAGCGTATGGGTATGGGCGGGTATTTCACTAGCTAATAAGGTGTGTTGTTCTTCACCACCATACCCAGCTAAGGGAAAACTAGTATCCAAAAAATGCATCGGTACTCGTCCCCGTAAGTCAGGTAATCCAAAGTTAGTCGTACCATCTCCGCCATAGATGTTTCCTAATAAAGAAAACAAAGCTTGATTTTGGTCAATGAGCAACAGCTGCCCATTACATAGTGCCCAACCTCGAGGGGCAAAATTAAACGAAGTCATTCTGATTTCACCAAGAAAAGGCTCACTCATCAGTCATCTTCCTTTGATGTAAATTTGTTTGGTCAATAGTGATCAAAGATTCTTAAGGAAACAGCCATTGAAAGATTGTATAGTCGGTCTCACCTTAGCCTATTGATGGGTAAACACCTTGCAAAGCAATAATGAAATTCACAACTAGATAAGGTTGCAAATTGTTGTGTGGTTGATTTTCGCCTGTTTGTGTCAAAGCTGCGGGGTGCATTTTCGCTGGGGAACTGACCTGCGGGCCGTAAACTTCAGTGCGGGCACTGGCGAACATAGCTTCTGTGGGGTCGCCTCTATCAGCACCACCACCAGTTGCTTGTAGGGTATGGGTGTGAGATGGAATCTCGCTCGTCAATAAGGAAAAGGCTGTTATTCCGCCTGACTGACCAAGCACATAGGAGCTAAGTCCCGGCCCCTGTCCGGCGTGAATAGGAATCTGTCCCTGTAAGTTGGGTAGTGCAAAATTGGTTGTGCCATTTCCGCCATAAGTAATACCCAATAGAGAAAATAGGGCTGGATTTTGTTGGATGGGTAACAATTGTCCATTACAAAATGCCCAACCACGAGGAGCAAAATCACCAGCAAACATACGAATTTCACCTATGAAATTATTCATATAATAAGCTCCTTGATGATATTTACTTGTGTGAAATAGTAAACGACGAGGCTTTTGACAACTGCCATTCCATCTGTATATGGCTAGTCGTATGGCTTGTTTTATAGAATCCCAAGCGCTCATATAGATGGAAGGCCCGATTGTGCCAAATTACTTGTAGCCTGACAAGCTGATGGTTTTGTGTGGCTTCATCTAATAGAGTTTGAATTAAGCGAGTTCCGATTCCCTGATTTCGATATTTCGGTAGCAGTGCGATCGCCACTAAAAGAATTTCTGTTGGCCTTCTATTTACTAGAATGCTACCAATGGGGCGATCGCAGTACTCTACTATCTGATGTTCTGCCTGGGGAAAATTTCTCTGATAAGACCAGCGTTGAGCCTTAAATTGCATTTGTAAAAAAGCTTCTCGCTGGGACTGGTTCCAACCCCAAGCATCTAATTCTTCTGCACGAGTGCTGGCATATAACTCAAACAGAAAATTCTCATCTTCACCAGAGACGGCACGGCAGTTGAGCAAGCTAAAATCAATCATCTATATGCCCTCAGCAACTATTCTATGGAGGTCAATTTGGAGATGGGTAAAGACCTTGCAGTGAAATGATGAAATTGATTGCTAGATAGGGTTGTATATTGTAGTGGGGTTGGCTACCACCGACAAAGGGGGCGATCGCATTTGGACTCATAGATACCAATGGATCGCTTGGTCGGGCATACATCTCAACAGTACCGGTAGCTGGCACATTATCAGCTGGGCTTTTATCTGTGGCAGTAATGACTCCTGGATTAGAATCAGTGTTGGCTGTCAAGGAATGATTATGTTGTGGCAGTTGATCTGTGGTCAGAGTTACAGCTTCCGCTCCAATTGACTGCCCAATAATGCGGGGAGATAATCCAGTCCCCGTCCCTTGATGGATGGGCGCTCGACCCCGTAAATCAGGCAATGCAAAGTTTGTCTGTCCATCTCCGCCATAAGTTGTACCAATCAAAGCAAATAGCTGATCGTTTTCTGAAATCGCGAGTAACTGCCCATTACAGAGCGCCCAACCTGTAGGTGCAAAATTTCCCCCGAACATACGAATTTCACCTATATACGGTATAGTCATCGTTTTATGTACTCCAATTGTTGTAAGTAGAAGGCTCCAAGGCAGTCCCAATGAAACAAGTTTCATCGTCAAGAATGAAAGTATCTTTCTCCCCCTGCTTCCCCTGCTCAAGAACTGCTGTTTCAAGCTAGAGGGTGAGTCGGCTTGCTCTTGGGGGTTTCCACGCCACTTGCAAAAGAGCGGGAACGCTTTGGGCGAACAACGGGAAGAACCCCCGCAATGCAGTGGCTCCCTATGAACGGCTGACGAAGCCAAAGGGCAGAAGCAAAAAGGCTTATCCTATATAATTTCTGGAAGTAAGCATTTTACATTTAATTCTGTCTACCTATGGATCTATGCAATTTCAGTCGTTGGTTTTAACGATCTTTGCATCCGATATTACAGAAATATACTGTCAATGCATCGGATAAAATCATACGTTTTAAGTAGCTATATCAACTTCTGTAACCGAAGAACTTTACTTACTGAAATCAATCTTTAATTTCGGCGCTAGGTCTTAGCCAGTAATCAATATCGGGAGCTGTAAATGCCTGACGAATCTCTGCACGCTCGGCATTTAAGATATTGGGTCGAAAAACACCTGGTAAAAATTGTACCGCATACAGTTCTTGACATCCTGCTGTGAACTCTAGCATTCCAATCATTTGCCCATTCTGCAAATCTACGATCGCCACCCCACACAACAATTTCTCAAACCTGTGTTGCACGGGTAAATTTCCAAAAATGTGGCGTTCCCGAATCTGGCAAAGCCCCACTAGCGCATAGCTTCCTACACAAGTTAATCCCCGTAAAAATCCTGGTAAGACGCAAATTACATCATGTTCTAGGGTTTGCGGATTTACACGCCATAACTCTCCCCTACCAGAATTCAGCAACCACAGATAGCCTTGATGCCAGTAGGGAGAATGGGGCATGGAAAGTCCCCGTAACACAATTTCATTGTTTTCCACATCTATTAAGATGCCACCTGTAGCTTTGTGAGCGCGCCAGCCTCCAACTACATCACTCTCACCCAGAGCAGTAACATACTTGGGTTGACCATTGACGAGCGCTAATCCATTCAAGTGACAACGGTCTTCTGGTACGAGCTGAGAAATAAATTTCGGCTGCCAATGGGGAATAAAGTTAAATTGATTGCTGAGTGCAGCAAGGCAAGAAAAGCGGGTATTGACTAACCACAGGGAATCTTGCCCAAATACTAAATCATGGGTATTTAAATCGCCAGTAAAATATACAACTCGTGGCAGATAAAGAGTATCGTAGCGTCCGGGTTGGTCTTCTAGGTAAGAATTAGCAAGTTGAGGAGCATTGGCAAACATGTAGACTTCTTCTTTGGTAGCCAGCGCCAGACATTGTTCTCCCACAGCCAAACCCATCGGTTTGGCAAATTGGCGCATCAGCAGAGTTGGCTGGTTTCCGTTCCAACCAATTAAAGCAACCTTATTTGCCTGGTAAGTTGTCAGAGCGATCGCTCCTTTGGCTTGACTCATCCAAGACACAAAGGAATCTGAAATCGAACAGGCGATCGCTTGACCAGACTGGACGGTAGTATTAGATGATTGCGTCATGGGAGAAATTGGATTGGGCAAAGAGTGGGCGATCGCCTCTTCAGTTTGACTGTTAGTGTAGTTGTAGTCAAGATCTGCGATCGCTACCCAGCCCTGGGTAGTGGCTGTTCTGACTCGACGCTAAATTCCCCACTTTCTTGTTCTGATTCCTGAATTCTGAATTCTTCTTTTTAATTATTCTGTTTCTGGAGTTGTGTGGGTGCATTTCCAACCTTCTTTCGCCTTTTTTTGAGTACCCGTCGTAGTCGATCTGCACTTAAATTTACTTGACGTTCGGATGCCAATTTTTTTGCTAGTTCTTGAGAATTATAAGCCTTTGGCTCTTGAGCTAAGCAATTTTCTAAATAAATCAAATCTGATTCCGAATATCGGGGCTTTCCTCCTCGGCCAGGAGCATCCCATAAGCCTACTAACCCCAACTTTTCCCAGCGATGAAGGGTTTGGCGTACTGTTGAAATCGCCCAGTTCAAGCCTTTAGCAATTTGCTCATTTTTTAAACCACGAGCATTCAACAGTAAAACTTGGGCACGATCCTTGGTACGTTGAGGAATATCTTTAGCTTTTCTTAACTCCTCTAGAGTCACCTTTTCTTCTTCACTTAGAAAAACTTTCAATCGGCATCCCATAAACAATAACCTTTTACACAGTCAATTTTTGGCATTTTTACGTCTATATCAAACCTCTCAATTTAGTACGGCAGACATTCCAGCAATAGCTTACAAACTAAACAATAAGTATTAATGCTACCGTAGTCTATTTTGATGGCTTATACATAGCAACTTTGGCTTGAAAACATTTGAAAAATGGTAATTCAGTATCAAGAATTAGGCATCTTTAAGAATAGAGCCTTCACCTTTACAGGTATGTTTATTGCATAGCCAGAGGGCATAGCTCACGGCTATGAGACCAATAATTTTTTTGGCTTTGTCTTGATTAATGCTTAATGTCAATCATATAAGACTCTATCATTAATCTTTTTCAATCCTTTATATTGCTACAGGTGTTTATCGAAACTTTAAAAATTCTTTTGCTGCCATTTTAGACTTGAATGATTAGAAAAATGAATGTAGAAGCCAAGTTTTTTTTCTTCCACTACCCTGAAACAATTAGCTTTGACGATCTCCGAAAAGATTCTTGTTTCCTCTAGTTTACATAAAATTTACATTTTAGGTATCAATATTTTTGTGGAGAAAACAAAATATTTAATCTCTATTGGGAAAAAATACTGCTGATTGGTTATTATTTGATGATTATCAAAAATCTCTAACAAATTTTCATACCTTTCATACTTTTCTTACTTTTCATACTTTTCTTACTTTTCTTACCCGGTTCTCATAAAGGAGAGGATTTATTTTAAACCGAGAACATACAAACCAAGTTTACCTTGGAGTAACACCAAATTTAAAGACAGACTTAATGTAAAGTATGTAAGTTGAATGTTGTTTTTTTTGGTATTTTTTCTAAAATTGGATGCTGCTTAATACATTAGCTAATAAATCAGAAATTAAAATGTGCGATCGCCTAATATTTTCCGCTCCAAATCAGCGGTTTATTTTTTAATTTTGAGATGTCATAAGTATTCATAGATATTTTTCATATTTTGGATAATTTTGGGATTTTTTCAACTTTGATATAAAAAAAGATATCATACACATGATATTTTGTAATTATCAGATAGTTTAATAATTAGCAAAATTAGACACTAAGTATATATTGATATATTAATTAGTATTTAGTAGATTTTTTGAGTTAAAAATAATGCCTAAAAATAGCAATAATTAATACAAGTTAAAAATTGCAAAAACTAATATTCATTACAACTTTCAAAAAAAAATATAGGGATAATGGGAACAGAAAAAATCTGATAATTTGCGCTCGGAGACGGATAATGGTAGCGATCGCAGAGAACGTTCAACATCGGCTAACTATACAAACTGTAGAAATTGCCCCTAATACAACAGCGATTCGCTCTCTTGATTGGGATCGCGATCGCTTCGATATCGAATTCGGACTGCAAAATGGTACAACCTACAATTCATATCTAATTAGGGGCGAACAAACAGTTTTGATTGATACTTCTCACCAGAAGTTTCGCCAGCTGTATTTAGATACCTTAAAAAGTCTTGTTAACCCCAAGACAATAGATTACATAATTGTTAGTCACACAGAGCCAGACCATAGCGGCTTAGTGGAAGATGTGCTTCAGTTAGCGCCGAGAGCCACCGTTTTAGCTTCCAAAGTTGCGTTGCAATTTTTGGAAGGCTTAGTACACGATCCGTTCTCAAAACGGATTGTTAAAAGTGGCGATCGCATAGATATCGGCAAAGGACACGAAATCGAATTCGTGAGTGCGCCTAATCTACACTGGCCAGACACAATCTTTAGCTTTGATCGTAAAACCCAAATCATCTACACCTGTGATGCATTTGGGATGCACTTTTGTGACAATCGCACCTTTGACGAAGATTTAGAAGCGATCGAAGCTGACTTTAGATTTTACTACGACTGCTTGATGGGCCCTAATGCTCGTTCTCTGCTGAATGCCATGAAGAGAATGAGTGAATTGGGGAAGATTAACATTATCGCCAACGGTCACGGACCATTACTATATCACCATCTAGATGTTCTAACTGGATGTTACGAAACTTGGAGTCAAAGACAAGCGAAAGCAGAAACAACAGTTGGCTTGTTCTTTGTCTCAGATTACGGACACGCTGAACGCCTTGGTCACGCAATTGCCGAGGGAATCCAGAAAACAGGAGTTGGGGTAGAAGTCCTAGATCTGAGTACCGCCCAAAGCCAAGAAATCCAAGAGCTAGCGGGTAGAGCCTCTGGCATCATTATTGGTATGCCACCTAGCACCAGCGCCGCCGCCCAAGCTAGCATCAGTTCCCTATTAGCTGTAGCTAAGAACAAACAAGTAGTTGGGCTATTTGAATGTTATGGCGGAGATGATGAACCCATCGATACACTGCGGAGAAAATTTATCGACCTGGGTGTAAAAGAAGCCTTCCCCGCCATTCGGATTAAAGAAGTTCCCACTGCATCGACATTCCAACTGTGTGAAGAAGCCGGTACAGACTTGGGACAATTGCTGGTGCGCGATCGCAACATCAAGCAAATCAAATCCATTGATGTAAACCTAGAAAAAGCCTTAGGTCGGATTAGCAGCGGACTGTACATAGTTACCACCAAAAAAGGTGATGTCAGCAGCGCCATGCTAGCTTCCTGGGTGACACAAGCGAGTTTGCAACCATTAGGATTCACAATCGCTGTTGCCAAAGACCGCGCCATTGATTCCTTAATGCAAGTAGGCGATCGCTTCGTCCTCAACGTATTGGAAGAAGGCAATTATCAAGAACTCAAAAAGCACTTCCTCAAGCGCTTGCATCCTGGTGCTGACCGATTTGCCGGAGTGAAAACTCAAACCGCCAAAAACGGCTCTCCAATTCTGACCGATGCTCTTGCATACATGGAATGTGAAGTACAGAGCAGTATGGAGTGCAGCGACCACTGGATTTTATACTGCACCGTCCAAGAGGGTCGCGTCTCCAAAGTCGATGCATTGACAGCGGTTCGTCACCGCAAAGTTGGAAATTACTACTAAAAATTGGGGATGGCGCATGGGGCATAGGGCATGGGGTATGGGAAATGGCTTATTTTCGCTGTCTCCCTTATCCCCCTCATCTTCCTCAATGCCCAATTCCCAATGTCCAATTCCCAATGCCCAATTCCCAATGCCCAATTCCCCAAATTTAATACCTATGATCAATTCCAAGCCACGCGACGTTCAAGTTTTACCAATTGCCACAAATAGTAAGGCTCTCAGGGCACGTAGTTGGTCACGTCTGCGGTTTGAAATTGAATACGCACTTGAAAGAGGTACTACCTCCAATTGCTATTTAATTGAAGCTGATAAAACCGCACTAATCGATCCACCGCCAGAAAGCTTTACCGAAATTTATTTAGAGACGTTGCGGCAGACTTTAGATTTGACACGTTTGGATTACGTGATCTTAGGTCATTTTAATCCCAACCGAGTTGCAACCCTCAAAGCAATTTTAGAACTCGCACCACAGGTAACTTTTGTTTGTTCTCTTCCTGGTGCTAATAATTTGCGTGCTGCTTTCCTAGACCGGGATTTGCAAGTCTTGGTGATGCGGGGGAAAGAAACTCTGGATTTAGGCAAAGGTCATGTTTTGAAATTCCTTCCCATTCCCAGTCCGCGCTGGCCGGAAGGACTTTGTACATACGACCAACAAACCCAAATCCTCTACACAGATAAGTTATTTGCAACTCATATCTGTGGTAATGAAGCGTTTGATGATAATCCAGAAGCACTTAAAGAAGACCAGCGTTACTATTTTAACTGCCTGATGGCTCCCCAAGCTACTCACGTGCAAGCAGCTTTGGAGAAAATATCAGATTTGCAGGTAAGAATGTATGCTGTGGGACATGGGCCTTTGGTACGCACCGGTTTAATTGAACTGACCAAAGCTTATGGAGAATGGAGCCGTTCTCAAAACGATCGCGAAATTTCCGTTGCTTTACTTTATGCCTCAGCTTACGGAAACACAGCAACTTTAGCACAAGCGATGGCTCTGGGACTAACCAAAGGCGGAGTCGCAGTCAAATCGATTAACTGCGAATTTGCTACCCCTGACGAAATTCGCATCAACTTACAAGAGTCAGATGGTTTTATTATCGGTTCTCCTACCATCGGCGGTCATGCACCAACTCCCATTCATACTGCTTTAGGTATTGTGTTATCCAGTGGTGACAACACCAAACTGGCTGGGGTGTTTGGTTCCTATGGTTGGAGTGGCGAAGCATTTGATTTGATTGAAGGTAAACTCCGGGATGCTGGATATCGTTTGGGATTTGAAACGCTGAAGGTGAAGTTTAAACCTGATGATGTGACTCTCAAATTCTGTGAAGAAGTAGGTACAGACTTTGCCCAAGCACTGAAAAAGGCTAGAAAGGTACGCGTTCCTCAACAAAGTGCGACTCCGGTGGAACAAGCTGTGGGTCGAATTGTTGGTTCCGTTTGCGTGCTGACGGCAAAGCAAGGAGAAGTATCTACTGGGATGCTAGGCGCTTGGGTTTCGCAAGCTACATTTAATCCACCTGGACTGACTGTAGCGATCGCCAAAGATCGAGCGATCGAATCTTTAATGTATCCTGGTGGTAAATTTGCCTTAAATATTTTACCTGAAGGCAATCATCAAGATTACATGAAGCATTTCCGTAAATCTTTTGCCCCTGGAGAAGATCGATTTGCCAGCTTTAGCACAGCAGTTGCAGATAACGGCTGTACCGTTCTTACCGACGCTTTGGCATATCTGGAATGTTCAGTCAACCAACGTATGGAATGTGGCGACCACTGGGTTGTGTATGCAACTGTAGATGAAGGTAAGTTGCTCAAGCCTGATGCTGTTACTGCCATCAACCATCGTAAAACCGGTACTCATTACTAATGTGAGTCTGCAACGCAGGCGCACGTCATTATTAGACATCTCCAGAAATTAAATATGCGTTAACCACAACCCTTGTAGAGACGTAGCAGTGCTACGTCTCTACATTCTTTTTCGGAGATGTCTATTAGTTATAGCAGAGAACAGGCAACAGGCTTAAAAGTATCTTGGTGTCAGAGTTCTACTCTCAGGTTATCTCCTAGCCTAGCTGGAAACTGCTATATCTTTTAACCCGCTAGAGAATCAATCCTCTGGCGGGTTAAGCTACTATAATCTTTGCCAAGATAGTTCTTTTGTCGGTTCATCCCAATGCCAGCGTAATAAATTAGCGGTTTGATCTGGGGCAATTCCTGGCAAACCAATTGCTTGTCTTGGTGCATTGGTAGCTAATAAAATCGCACTTTCCACGTCGCAAATTCCCCACTTTACCAAATTCTGCACTCCTACCAATAAGGGTAAAGTCGTTCCTGATAATGTGCCATCTGGTAATCGTGCTGTACCATTTTTGACTTCAATTTGCCGACTGTCCCAAGGATACACCCCATCGGGCAACCCCAGAGGTGCAAGGGCATCGCTAACCAGAAACAGCCCTTTTTCTCCATCACTGGCACGCAGTAAGATTTGCAACATGGTAGGTGAAACATGCTCTCCATCAGCAATAAAACCACACATAACATGCGGATCGGTAATTGCTGCCCCTAATAGCCCAGGTTGGCGATGATGTAGTGCTGGCATAGCGTTGAAGGCATGGGTTACCATCGTTGCGCCTAGTTCAAAGGCGTGTTGCGCTTCTGCCGCCGTCGCTTGGGAATGTCCTAAACTGACGGTAATTCCCAAAGAATGCAAATATGGAATAACTTCACCACTAGGATCTAATTCCGGCGCTAAGGTGATAATTTTTACAATATCAGCATAATCTCCTAAAACCCGCTTTACCTCATCAATTGTTAAGGGTAAGAGGTACTCTGCCGGGTGTGCGCCGCGCTTGTGGAAATTCAAAAATGGCCCTTCTAAATGTACTCCAAGAATTTTGGCGTATGACTTCGCCCCTAAGCTGTCTTTTTCAGTAAAATTAGCTATAACTGCAAGCGATCGCTGAATATTTTCTACCGAAGTTGTTACAAGCGTCGGTAAAAATCCATCTACTCCTACATCCCACAAATATTGGGTTATTTTCTCAAGGAGATGAGCGTTTTCAGCCTTCAAATCAGGAAATGCCAATCCCAATGCACCGTTAATTTGCAAATCAACGCCGCCTAGAGAAATCCAGTCACCTGCTACATTTAGTAGGGCTGTATCACTGTGCGCCCCTAATGCACTCATTGGTAAGATTTGCTCAATTATTCCCTGTTGATTAATCAAGAGCATTTGCAAATCTTTGTAGCCAGGTACTCTAGCATTGATAATTTGTAGGGCACTTTGTGTTGCTTGAGTCATCACATTCGCGAGAATATAGCTAAATCTGATTGTAAAAGGGACTGGGGATTAGGGATTGGGGACTGGGTGTAAAATCGAAAAATTATGGTAGTGGGTAATGACCAACCACCAAATTTTAAAAAACTTTTTCCCAACCAACGGCGTTCCTCAGCTTAGCTGCACTAACGTCGCTACCAGTTAAATTGAACAATTGGGCATTAATCGAAAATCCAAAATCTAAAATTCTATGGCTCCTTTAGTTGGTATTATCATGGGCAGCGATTCTGATTTGCCCACCATGAAAGACGCGATCGCAGTTTGTAACGAATTTGGCGTTGAAAATGAAGTGGCGATCGTCTCGGCTCATCGTACCCCAGAACGCATGGTGGAATATGCTAAACTCGCACACCAACGCGGCATTAAAGTAATTATTGCTGGTGCGGGTGGTGCTGCTCATCTACCTGGAATGGTAGCCTCTTTAACTCCCCTTCCTGTCATCGGTGTTCCTGTGGCTACTCGTAACTTACAAGGCTTGGATTCGTTGTATTCAATAGTACAGATGCCTGGTGGTATTCCCGTAGCAACAGTGGCGATCGGTAATGCCAAAAATGCTGGACTTTTAGCAGTACAAATACTCGCAACAGCACAACCAGAATTACTAGAAAAAGTCCAAAAATATCGCCAAACTCTATCTGAATCAGTACTCGCCAAGCAAGCCCAACTAGAAAAACTCGGTTATGAGCAATATTTAAAAAGCGCTGAATTCTAAGTTGTTAATTTTACATCTTAATTCACGTGAAACACAGCTTAAAAGTAACAAATAGTTAAATTTTCGTATAAAAAATTAATAATACACAAAATTATCTGATTTTCATACCGAAAAATAATCAGTCGCAAAGGATATAGTTGCTTTATTTTGTTGTATCAGGAGTTATGTTGTTATCTCATAATCAAAAAAATGTATTAAAAAATACAGTTTTTTGGTTAAAGTAAATAGACAATCAATCAAATTTATACCTCAAACGTATAAATTTACCAAAGTGCAGCAAGATGTTGTTGAGCCTATTACCAACATCGGCGATCGCTTTTCCAGCAGCAAAAAGTGAGCAATGAATAACCGTATTCGACCCTGGCATCGCCTAATGGCGCTAGGTATCGGTTCAATGGTATTTGCAGTTCTAGCGCCGACAGTTGTCCAGGCGGCAGATCCTCCTACTGTGCAATCTTTATCGGAAACGACGACAAAGCTGCAAATTTCGATTGATACTACCTGGGTACTACTATCTGGTTTTTTAGTATTCTTTATGCAAACTGGCTTTGCGATGTTAGAAGCAGGTTTGCTCCGGCAAAGAAGTGTAGTTAATGCCTTATTGGAAAACTTCATTGATGCCGCTGTAACCATTTTGGCATGGTGGGCGATCGGCTTTGGTATCGCTTTTGGTACGAGTGCTGGCGGTTTGTTTGGCATAGATACCTTCTTCCTCAGTCAGCTACCAGCTGCTGATGGTAGCTATCCATTGGGCGCACCTGGTTCTACAGCCGCTATCAATACCTATACTCTGTTTTTCTTCCAATTTGCTTTTGCTGCTACTGCCAGTACCATCACCACCGGTTCAATGGCTGGAAGAACCGATTTTATTGGTGATTTAATTTACAGTGGCATTATGGGTGCAATTAGCTACCCACTCGTAGTTCATTGGGCTTGGAACTCCAATGGCTGGTTAACCAAGCTGTACTATCATGATTTTGCTGGTAGTTCCGTTGTTCACACTGTGGGTGGCTGGACAGCACTAATAGGTGCTTATTTACTTGGCCCTCGTCCTGGTCGTCCGGCTTGGGGCACACTACCACCAGCGCACAATTTGGGCTTAGCAACTCTGGGAACAATGATTTTATGGTTTGGCTGGTACGGGTTCAACCCTGGCTCAACTCTTAGCACGGCGAATCCAGGATTAATGGGCTTAGTAACAATTAATACTACATTATCAGCTGGAGCAGCGGCACTGGCAACGATCGTTTTCCAATACACCCGCACAGGGAAATGGGATTTGGTTTATTGTCTCAATGGTTCTCTGGCTGGATTAGTAGCAATTACAGCACCTTGCGCTTTCGTTGCTCCTTGGGCAGCGGTTTTGATTGGCTTAACGGCTGGTGTTTTGGTTGTACTTGGAGTTGATTTGATCGAGTCACTCCACATTGACGATCCGGTGGGGGCATTTTCCGTACACGGTATCAATGGCATGATGGGTACTCTCTCAGTAGGCTTCTTCGGTCAAGCAGAACTGACACTGAACAAAAAGGCAGGTTTATTTTTAGGTGGTGGCTTTGATTTGCTGGCTATACAACTTTTAGGCTTAGTAGCGATCGCAGTTTTTACCGTCGCCTTCGCCTTTTTAATGTATGGTAGTCTCAAAGCAATAGGACGCTTACGTGTAAATCCTGAAGCCGATCGCATCGGTATCGATGCTTACGAACACGGTGTCTCAGTATGGCCAGATGTTTACGCCATCGTAGAAGCAGAAAAAAATCACACTCAAACTCCTGAAATCAACACTTTTGAGAGCGATAGAGCAAGTAATGATGCTGATGGGTGAAAAATAGTTATTGCTAATTAATTAGATATTTTGCCCACTATTAACATATTTTTGATTTGAGCTATTTATAGCAGTTGAAGCATAGTTTAGGAACCGTAAAATACTGACACTAACAAGCTCTCATACTTGTTACCAAGAAGGGGAAAGGGTAAGGGGTAAGGGAAGAAGAAAAAACTTTTGCCCACAAGGTATAAAGCCCCTGTTTTGAAAAATGGAGAACAAAAAAGAAGATTGAGGAGATACATAGTGCGATAAAAATTGCCGACTCCATGCCTTGAAACCCCTGTTTTGAAATTGCTGGTTCCTTTCCCCTTTCCCCGCATTTCTCACAAGTTTGAAATGTAGAGGGGCAAAGGGGTAGAGGGAAAAGAACAAGGCACATTGAACTGTCCCCTGCTCCCGTGCTCCCCTGCTCCCCTGCTCAAGGTTTTGAGAGATGTGGTGAGAAATCCTGGTTTCCCCCTCTTTTTCATCTATTGCTTATTACCTATTCACTGCTATACCTGTAAAAATATATTTTTCAGAGAATAAAGATTAAGTAAAGTAGATTTGATTCTTGGATAAAGTATATCTGAATTTATGAAAAAGATATTAAAAAAAGATTTACAAATGTACTAATATTTTTTTAAACTTCTACTAAGGTTATTTGATTTTCTGGTTTGGAAACAAGTGGTCTCAAGGAAAAATATCAAAAGTTAGTGGATTTAACTTTCTGTTGAGTTTTTCCTATTTTGAACGATGTTTTGAAGAATGATGTTCAAATTCATGTACAAACAAAAATCGAACCCAAAAAGAAGGCATATGTCTGTAAGAAATTACAGAGAATTTGCACAATCAAACTCAAAAGTCAAGAGATTTTATTTAGCACTTAAGCGACTAACTCCCAGTTGGCAAGCCTGCTTACCTTTAGCCTTTCTGATTGTATTGGGCTGGGGTTATGCCGCAGTTGCCCAAACTCCAGCCGCCGGTCCAACCACAGCAGAACTCAAAGTTGCTCTCGATACTTTGTGGGTTGCGATCGCGGCATTTTTAGTATTCTTCATGAATGCTGGTTTTTGTATGTTAGAAACCGGCTTCTGTCGCCAGAAAAATGCAGTCAACGTTCTTGCCAAAAACTTGATTGTATTTGCTCTAGCCACCGTTGCTTTTTGGGCAATTGGCTTTGGCTTAATGTTCGGTGATGGTAACGATTTCATTGGTTTGAATGGGTTTTTCTTAGCAGGAGAAGATAACAGTCCCGCCACAGGAGATGCTTATAAAGGTATTTTCAGTGCCATTAGTTGGGCTGGCGTACCTCTAGCAGCCAAATTTTTATTCCAGCTAGTATTTGCTGGGACAGCAGCAACAATTGTTTCGGGTGCAGTTGCTGAAAGAATTAAGTTTATTGACTTCCTCATTTTCAGCCTCTTACTCGTAGGTATTGCCTACCCCATCACCGGACATTGGATTTGGGGAACTGGTTGGCTAGCAGATAAAGGTTTTTGGGATTTTGCTGGTTCTACAGTTGTTCACTCCGTCGGTGGCTGGGCAGCTTTGATGGGAGCAGCATTTCTGGGGCCCCGCATTGGTAAATATCAAGACAAGCAAGTTGTTGCCCTACCCGGCCACAACATGAGTATTGCCACCTTGGGTTGTTTAATTCTTTGGTTGGGCTGGTTTGGTTTTAACCCCGGCTCAACAATGGCTGCCGATCCTAGTGCAATTACTCACATTGCTTTAACAACTAACATGGCTGCTGCTACTGGTGGTATTGCTGCCACAATTACAGCTTGGCTTTACTTAGGTAAGCCAGACCTGTCAATGATTATCAATGGTATTTTGGCTGGCTTAGTTGGGATTACAGCGGCTTGTGCCTTCGTCAGCATTGGTAGTGCTTTCATTATCGGTTTAATTGCTGGAGTAATCGTAGTTTTCTCTGTCACATTCTTTGACAAACTTGGCATTGATGACCCAGTGGGAGCTACCTCAGTTCACTTAGTTTGCGGGATCTGGGGAACTCTAGCAGTCGGTCTATGGTCTGTTGGCCCTGGTGTTTACTCCTGGTATAGTGAAACACTTGGCCCAGCAAAAGGTTTATTTGCAGGTGGTGGCTTTGGACAGTTGGGCGTTCAATTACTGGGTATTATCTCAGTAGGTGGCATCACTGTTTTACTCAGTAGTATTTTTTGGTTAGTTCTCAAAGCTACTTTAGGTATCAGAGTATCCAAACAAGAGGAATTAGAAGGCCTGGATATCGGCGAACACGGCATGGAAGCTTACAGCGGATTCTTAAAAGAAGCTGAGGCAACTGCGTTTTCTGAAGGAGAAACTTCAATTGGAAAATTTTGAACTTTCCCCTGACTAAAGTCCAAGGATTCTAAATTGTTGCTACGAGGTGCGGCATAGATGTGTACCTCGTAGTTTTTTATGGTGGGGGTAGCGAGGAACGAGCGTCATTACAAATTACGAATTACGAATTACGAATTTGATTTAAGGTAGATAAATACTTCTTAAAGCGATCGCCAAGTTGTTCCACAGTCAAATTTTGAGTCCAATATTCCACTAAGGCGTGACCAAATGCCCAGGCATTTTGTTCGGCTGAACCGGAGTTTTCTAACAGCAACGGCCACAAAGATAGTAAATCAAAATTCAGCAGGTTAGAGCTACCTGTATTCAACAGCGAGAAAAGCTCATAGGCCATTTGGAGTTTACCAATTACAATTGGTAGCTGTTCCACGGGAATTTGTTCTGCCAACACATAAGCTAAAGTTGGAGATCCAGTTGATAAGGTAGAAATAAACTGAAGAACTGGACTTTTAAGCAGTGATGCTAATCCCTTGGTTGTCGCCATTTGAAAAGTGTACTGGTCGATGATTTTCGCAGCAGCAACGGTGCGGGCTTCGAGGTTACGCAAAAACCGGGCGAGACGGAGTTGTTTTGCAGGGGCGATGGCATTTACTAATCCCAACGATAACGCTTCCACTCCCCAAGCAACTCGATTTGTTTTACTATCAGCCGTAACTATCGGGAAAACTAAATTGCAATATTCACCCAGTAGTTTAGCGCGATATTCAGTAGCTTCACGAATCGCAATTTCCTTGGGACGATCGCCCCATTCCCAATCATAAGGCGGTTGCCATTCGCGGATCGGACGCAGACGATCTACCTGAGTCACAACTGCGATCGCTGGTAAATCTGTAATTTCTGCTCTCATGTCTTGGAGAAAGTCTACATCCATTTGCAAGGCAGGATCTAGCGCTGGGGTCGCTAACAACAATAAATCTGCGTTGACCGCATAATCAAGCACTAAATTTCGGAAATCTGTACGGTTGACTTGTTCGTAACCAGGTGTATCTAAAAGCGTCAAGGTTTCCCCAGTTTGAGACTGCCATTGGTAATTTTGAATGCGATCCGTACTAGGCAAAACATCAACGGCTGCGAGATCTGCTTGAAATAGGGTGTTAATTAAGCTGCTTTTTCCCGAACCCGTGCGTCCTACCAGCAGAATATTGGCGGGTTTTTGTTCAACCACCTCGGCTGGTTGCGCTTGAGTGAGGATTTCTTTGAGTGTTTGGGTTTTTGCTTTGGGTAGGGTTGGCGTAGTTGAAGATACTGAAATCGGTAGCGTGCTACCCCCGTAAAGGGCGATCGCTTGCTTGCATAAATTCCTCAGGGCAACTTCCCGGAATAATTGGCTCAAATTCACCAATAATTGCTCAGTTGCGCGGTTACTTGAACCTTGGCTAACTTGTTTTGCTACCGCCGCTACTGGATTTAATAGCCACTGTGCCCAGTTCCAAGCTTTCCAGAATTTCCGGGCAGATGGTTCTAACTTGCGGTAGACTTCATAGGCTTGGTATGCTTGTCCGACTGTTACCTGATTGAGTACCGGGGATAAATTTTGCATCCACAAATCCACGTCATCCACTGTTCCCCGAATCAAGCCGTAAGCTTGGGGTACGTAAATATTCAGTAGCGGATACTGAACTTGAGGATTGTAAATATGAGCGATCGCTACAACTAAATCCTGACATCGCGTCCAAAAAGTTTGCCAATCTTCCCAAATCGGGCGATCGCTTTGTGCAACTTGCAAAATCTCTTGCAGGGCTGCTTGGGCTTGCTTAGTCGTGTCACCTCCTGCTGAGACTACCGTATCTTCTGCCGCCGATTCTAATTCTTGGTGAAATTCGGCTAATACAGCTTCTACCTGTTGTAAGGCGGGTTGAGTCCATTTGACTAACAGCCAACGCCAGCCAACAAATAAAAGAGTAAACACAGCCCAAATCCAATTAATCCCCCAAGTATGGATTTGCAAACCGGCAGATACCAGCAAGAAAATGATAATGAAAGCCATTGGTATTGCCAACACAACCCATTGCCACAGCTTTAATCGCACCATTGCCCTATACCTTTTGAGTTTTTGCAAAAGTCTCTCTTGTAAAAAGTTTATCGTTTTCAATTTGGGCAAGATAAAGCGATCGCTCTATTGGCATAGTTGCTGAAGCTGGCAAGAGAGTTATGAATAATACCAATTTATGGGTTCTTGGCAACTTTTGGCGAGCTTGGTTGAGGCAAGGCAGAAGGCAGACGGCAGAAGGAAGGAGGAAAGAAAAATTCCCACAATCGAACCAGTGCAAGGATTATAGAACATCTGCATCACAAAAAAGCCTTCTTACGATCGCCCGTCTTGGTCACAAGTCCCACGCTTGGATAACAAAACGTCTTAAAACCTTCTGCCTTCTGCCCTTCTTTGTAATTATATTTTTCCCTGTGCCCGAAGATAATTTAAAACTTTTTCTACACACTGAGCTACAGTTTCTTTATGGGTTTTGAGAGTTATATCTGGGTTTAAAGGCGGTTCGTATGGAGAAGAAATTCCTGTAAATTCAGCAATCTCTCCAGCTAAAGCTTTTTTATACAAACCTTTAATATCTCTTGTAATACAAACTTCCAAAGGAGTATCAACAAAAATTTCGATAAAATTGGGGATTTCAAATTTGAGTTCTTCGCGGCTATCTCGATAAGGAGAAATTAAAGCCACAACAGTATTAATTCCATGTTTATTTAAAAGTCCACAAACAAAACCAACTCTAGCAACATTGGTATTTCTATCTTCACGAGAAAAACCTAAGCCTTTAGAAAGATTAGTGCGGATGATATCACCATCTAAATATTCACACGGAACTGATAATTGCTCTAGTGCTTTAATTATTTCTATTCCTAAAGTTGACTTTCCTGCCCCAGATAATCCAGTTAACCAGCAAGTGAAACCCGGTGATTTCAAGTTATTCATATTTTGGAAAGTATTATTACAATCGGAATATTCCATTTGGTTTGAGGTGCGATCGCCAACCCTCTGTTTAACATAATTCAAGCCGCGATCGCCACTACCTTAACAACTGTTTCCGGAATACTTGCTCTATCCCAAAATATTCAGTTACCCTACCTGAAGCCAACTTCTCTGGGTGTAGCTTCTTCAACCAGCCTACGCAACTTCAGGTTTTTGTCTCTAACACCAAGTCTATTGTTTTATAATTACAGTAGTTTTCACCTATTTTGACCACAATCTTGTTTCTTGTTTGGCGTCAAATAAAAATAATGTGGTTTATTTCCCACAAAATCACTGTAAAATATCCTTTTACGAAAACTGATTAGTTAGAATAATGAACGCTGATTCGAGTCATCGCTACGATCGAAATATTTTGATTCAAGCTATACATACTGCCGTCAAAGGCAGAGCTAGATATAAAGTCAGTGGACTGAAGCATTCTGATAGTCTCAAAAAATACATAGTATCAAGATTATCACAGGAGAAAATAATTGCCCAATTCCAGGTTAATGATTTGACAGGAAATGTTCTTGTAATTTTTAATCAAGATTTGAGTCCAAATGCGATCGCCTTAATTCTCCAAAATATTGTTTTAGATTACACAAAAAAATTCAATAAACTACTTGTACCAAAAGTTGATATTAATGAAAAGCCTAAAACTTTACCTATATTTACAGTAAACAATCAGCTTATTCAATTATCTGGGGCTATTTTTTCCCTAGCTCTTTGTAGTGCATTGTTGCACAGATATGGTCTCGATCGCAGTATTTTGCTAGCAATCCAAAAGCTGCATACTCCACTTGTCGATCGGCTCATTGTTGGTATCACTTTTTTTGGTGAACCACTGGTTTTACTATTAATTAGTTTAGGAGTAGAAATTAATTGGTTATCTAATAACCGTCGCTGGCAAGCAACTACTTTGGGTATAGCTACCAGTGGTGCAATGGTTTTAATGGCATTGCTAAAAGTACTTTTTGGTAGGGCGCGTCCAACGCTGTGGAAGTGGATTATTAATGTCGGTCACCCCAGCTTTCCCAGTGGTCACGCCATGCTGTCTTTAGTCGTTTACGGTCTCATAGCCTACATTTTCGCTAAACAATATCCTCAAAGGCAAAAGCAAATTTTCACGTTGGCTGCTATTTTAATTATTGCCATCGGTTTTAGTCGGCTTTATCTAGGCGTTCATTGGCCGACAGATGTCTTTGTTGGTTATGCCGTAGGTTTATTATGCTTAGTCGCCTGCATAATTACCTTAGAATTAGAACAAAAATATCTTGCTTATGAGTAAATTTGTTACTAATGAATTCACCGCGATCGCTAATCATTTATTAATTAGGTTAAAAGGAAAAATTAATCCCAATTTATTCTTACTTTGGCTATTTCCCTCTACCCACATCAGTAATTTTCCTTGTTTATATGTATATTTTATTGCGACTTTAACATTATGTTTATAATTATTGCATTTTAATTAGCTAAACTTCACATTTTAGAGTAAAATTTACTTCTTCACGGTTAATCGAGAAATATAGCATTTATCTTCATTATTTCTTAAATGCAATTTCATGGATTCTACCATTGTAGTAACAGCATAAAAAACTGATATTAGAAAAGTAGTTGTAAAAACATAGTTTGTTGAATCATGAATAAAAAATGGGCTGTTAAACGATTTACAATCAATCTGGCATCAGAAGAGGCACAGAAGCTTGAGCAATACTGCTCAACTACAGGCAGACCAGCAACCGATGTCATTCGAGAGTTAATTCGCTCTCTTTCTACTAGTGAGGAAAAATTATCTCAAAAATAGAGCGTATTTGTTGAGCTAAGCAATAGGCAATAGGAAAGATTAATTTCAAAATTTCAAGCCTCTCCCCTATTAGGAGAGAGGCTTAGACAGAGGTTTTGCAGAACTTATAAATCTTCAACCGGCCTGATATTTAGAGGAGATCCCATGATTTGTTGCAGCGATGCCAAAGGTAGATAGAACTGTCAAGCCAATAGTATCGCTCTAATTTGTACATCAAAAGCGATGTCTGACGACAAGACGCTCCGCCTCTACGCCACAAAGTTTATCTATTACGTAGTAGGCAAGTCTCCTTCAGGTAAAATATTATCTATACTAAGTACCCAAGGTATACCTTTGTCAATTGGAGAACTAACAGTAATTCTAGCTCTGTTGCTAAACTGTTTTAACTTCTCAGCAAAATCGGGAACAGTTTTCATAATGTTGCGATAACTTTGCATATCGTGACAAATCATAATTAATATGAGAATGCCACTATTGATTTGGAAATACCAATGACAACTAGATAACAACATGCGTGTCATATTGTCACACGCCAAGAAAAAGCTTTTTTTAGTTGCTTCTTCAAGTTGTCTGAATAATATTTCACTCACTCTTATTGTTTGATTTGAAGGCAAATCATCTGGAGGTAGACAAGATTTATTCATAAAACTTTAGCCAGTGGCAAAGTACGACAATGATTCTTTGCACAAATATTGCAGAAAAATTCAGCCTTCACATAGGAATCCTAATTTGATTGGGTGAAAAAACTCGCCGTCAATTGGAAAAAGCTGATTCCCTACCTGTAGATACACAATTAATCGCGTACCAACTCCCTATTCTCTGACGGGAAAATCAAATCAGATTACCATAGCCGATTTTGCAATAGATATGTGCATATTCGTTTAACTGAAGCAGTAATTTTTAGTGAGGCAAAATTTACCCCAAAGAGCGAAATTGGTCGGTTGTGTATTCTTTAGGACTTATATGCTTTGGTCACATAGGTTAGGCAGTATTAATTGCTCAGAGCAATGAAGTAAATGGGTTTATACTTACCCCGGATTTCTCACCAAGATTGAAAGAAGAGGGGTCAAAAACTGCCAAAATGTATGTTGCAAAAGAATTCCAGCAGCTTAAAGCATGACCCCAAGTAAAAATCATTC
>NZ_JACJTU010000019.1 GCF_014698835.1 Nostoc paludosum FACHB-159
GGTAATGAAAACCCTGGTGGAGGTACAGGTAATGAAAACCCTGGTGGAGGTACAGGTAATGAAAACCCTGGTGGAGGTACAGGTAATGAAAACCCTGGTGGAGGTACTGAAAACCCCCCTCCAGAAACTACATAAAACTACTACAGTACTCTGCTATGGAGCGTTCCATCAGTTAATCTACAGTGATTGAACAAAAAATGTTGAGCGCAGTCTCCACCTCAACTTCGTTCTAGGTGGAGTAAGCGAAATCACACAGAAAACGCGCAGCATCCTTATTCTAATTTCCCCTGATTCTGGAGATACTCGATAACTTTTCCCAAGGGCGCTTGGCTTCCAACTGTAATCAGCGCGTCATACCAATTCTCTAAAATTCTGCAAAAGATTCAAACCTTGAAACCTAGATACAATATGAATTTCACAAATTGCGTTAGCGTAGCAAGGCATAGCCCATTGCCTGGCTTGCTTCCCCTTTTGCGGATATTGCAAATTAGGAATTGGTATAAGCCATGAAAACGTTAATTTATTCAATCTATTACCATATTTTTAGGTGAGTCCCATACACACCAAAACCTTTCTAGAAGGTACACTACAGCAAAAAAGTAATATTCCCTACGAATACAGAGAATCTGCTAACGCTAGATTAAATCAAGGACAAGACTTACACAAGGTTTACCGGATATCCTTATATAGTTCGATCGCATTCTGTGTGTAAGTTCTCAGGAACTAACTTGTTGCTAAAGAGATAGAAAAATTTATGACTTTTGATTACGACCTGTTTGTAATTGGCGCGGGTTCTGGTGGTTTGGCGGCTTCCAAACGGGCGGCTAGCTTCGGAGCAAAAGTGGCGATCGCCGAATATGATTTAGTTGGCGGAACTTGTGTTATTCGCGGTTGTGTTCCCAAAAAACTCATGGTCTATGGCTCCCACTTTCCGGCACTCTTCAGTGACGCCGCAGGCTATGGCTGGAAAGTGGATAATGCACAATTGAACTGGGAACATTTTATTACATCTATAGATAAAGAAGTTCGCCGACTCTCCCAATTACATATCAGCCTTTTAGAAAAAGCAGGCGTAGAACTAATTCCCGGTCGCGCCGCATTTTTAGACCCTCACACAGTAGAAGTTGATGGACGCAAAATTACAGCAGACAAAATTTTAATTGCTGTTGGCGGGCGTCCCATAAAACCCGATTTGCCAGGAATGGAACATGGCATTACTTCTAACGAAATTTTTCATCTCAAAGAACAACCAAAACACATTGCCATTATTGGCGCTGGTTATATTGGCACAGAATTTGCCTGTATTATGCGCGGTTTGGGTTCTCAAGTAACGCAAATTACTAGAGGTGAAAAGATTTTGAAGGGGTTTGATGAGGACATCCGCACAGATATTCAAGAAGGTATGAAGCAGCACGGAATTGAGCTGATTAACAATCATGTGATAGAAAAAGTTGAACGGGTGCCAGAAGGAGTGAAACTGACTTTATCAGGGGAAGATCGAGAACCAGTAATTGCTGATGTGTTTTTAATAGCCACTGGTCGGACTCCAAATGTAGATGGACTAGGTTTAGAAAATGTTGGGGTTAATGTTGTCCCTAGTTCCATAGAAGGGCCAGGATACAGCAGCACAAATGCGATCGCAGTCAATGAATATAGCCAAACGAGTCAACCGAATATCTTTGCTGTTGGTGATGTCACCGACCGAATTAATTTAACTCCCGTAGCAATTGGTGAAGGTCGCGCCTTTGCTGATAGTGAATTCGGGAATAATCGTCGAGCCTTCAATCACCAAAATGTGCCCACAGCCGTATTTTCTACCCCGGAAGCTTCAACAGTAGGCTGGACAGAAGCTGAAGCTAGGGAAAAACTCGGTGATGAGGCCGTAAAAATTTATCGTGCTCGCTTCCGCCCGATGTACCACAGTTTGACTGGCAAGCAAGAGAAGGCAATGATGAAATTAGTAGTTGATAGCAACACTGATAAAGTGCTTGGCGCTCACATGGTAGGTGAAAATGCTGCTGAGATCATTCAAGGTGTGGCGATCGCTGTGAACATGGGCGCAACCAAAAAAGACTTTGACGCCACTGTTGGCATACATCCCTCGGTAGCTGAAGAATTTGTCACAATGCGATAACTAGGTCATTAGTCATTAGTCATTAGTCTTGGATAAACGATCGATGACCAATGACAACCCTATGGTAAAAGTTGA
This sequence comes from Nostoc paludosum FACHB-159, assembly GCF_014698835.1. GTDB lineage: Bacteria > Cyanobacteriota > Cyanobacteriia > Cyanobacteriales > Nostocaceae > Nostoc > Nostoc paludosum. The sequence goes on from NZ_JACJTU010000019.1 coordinate 2,210, forward strand.
ATGTCTACCCAGTATATCTATTTACACGGCTTTGCTTCGAGTCCAAAATCTGCTAAAGCACGGTACTTTGGCCATCGCTTTACCGAAATTGAGACAGAACTGAAAATTCCTGATTTGAATGCTGGGGATTTTTCCCAGCTGACGATCGCTCGTCAAATCACTCAAGTTGCGGCAGAATTACCCAAGGATTCTACACCAGTAACGATTATTGGCTCAAGTTTAGGTGGTTTAACTGCTATCCACTTAGCACAGCAATATTTACAAATACAACGCTTAGTCTTACTAGCGCCAGCTTTCGGTTTCTTATCCCATTGGTTACCCAAATTAACAGATGAGGAAATACAGCGTTGGCAGCAAGAAAAATATCTCATGGTGTACCACTATGAGGAAGGGCGATCGCTTCCCTTAAATTACAATTTTGTGACCGATGCAGCACAATACGAAGAAGAAATTTTGCAACGTCCTATTCCCACGCTAATTTTGCACGGAAAGAACGATGAAGTCATTCCTATTGAAGCTAGTCGTGACTTTGGGCGATCGCGTCCTTGGGTGGAGTTAGTCGAACTCGACAGCGACCACGCTTTAGGTAATGTTATGGAAGAAATATGGCAAGCAATTCGCCTCTTCTGCCAGTTACCTTGAAGTTGTAAAATATAAAACTTACACATAACCTACATCACAATCAGATTCTACATCTGAAGGCAACAGGCAATTAATCTTTATCTATTGCCTATTCCCTATTTCCTCACCTATGAGTAAGTTCAAAAGTCAAATGAGGATTCTATATTTTTCAGTCAGTACTACTCAACTCATAGATTGAAAGAGGGTATATTCACTTACCGTCAAAAACGATTAGGTCAAATTAAGCCTTTTGTAAACAGTATTGATTTAAAATCCAAAATCTAAAATTGATATGCTTCCCTTCATCCGAGCAGATTTAGCACAATTTACAGCCTACAAACCCCACCCTAGCAGCGATACTGCTGCATCAGTTCCGACGCAGTTCGATCGCCTCGATACAAATGAAAGCCCTTATGATTTACCGTCCCAGTTAAAAGAAAAGTTAGCCTGGACATATAAGCAAGAAATTGAAACAAATCGTTATCCTGATGGCGGACATGAGACACTTAAAAGTGCGATCGCTAAGTATGTTAATGAGTCAGCTGGTCTGTTGCCATCTTTGTTTAATGCCGCTAATATCTCTGTAGGCAATGGTTCAGATGAACTAATCCGTTCTTTATTAATCGCCACTTGTCTAGGAGGAGAAGGTTCAATTCTTGTTGCCAATCCCACTTTCTCAATGTACGGAATTTTGGCACAAACTTTGGGCATTCCTGTAGTAGCGGTGGGGAGAAATGAAATCAATTTTGAAATTGACTTAAAAGCTGCCCAGTCTGCCATTGAAGAAACTCAAAACCCTCCCATTCGGGTAGTTTTCGTGGTGCATCCGAATTCGCCAACTGCCAACAGTTTAACTACAGCAGAGTTGCTTTGGTTAAAGAGTTTGCCTGAGCATATTTTGGTTGTGATTGATGAAGCCTATTTTGAATTTAGCCAAACTACTCTAGTCGGTGAATTACCACAGCACCCTAACTGGGTGATTTTACGGACTTTTTCTAAAGCTTTTCGATTGGCATCTCTTCGCGTCGGCTATTGCGTTGCTCATCCAGAGGCGATCGCCATCTTAGAAAAAATCCGCTTACCCTACAATCTTCCGAGCTTTTCCATAGCAGCAGCATTAATCGCTTTACAAAATCGCCCACTCTTACTTGAGTCAATTGGGCAAATATTAAGCGAACGAGCCAAACTCATTGAAGCTTTATCCCAACAACCAGAACTACAAATCACAACCAGCACTGCCAACTTTATTTACGTGCGTCTCAAACCAAATAGTTCACACTCACAAGACGCTAGTTTAAAAAGTTTGCATCACAAACTTAGGACAGTGGGCACACTCGTGCGATATATTAGCGGCGGATTACGAATTACTGTCGGAACGACCGAGGAAAATGCCCGTACTATTAATCGAGTACAAGCCGCTTTGGCAAATTTGCAATCTTAACAATTCACTCAATAAATCTACCGTCATCTTCACTGCCCAAACGGCGTACCAGTCCTACTGTTTGTGGCAGCACACCTACTAAAAGAGCAAAGGCTACATCCGGAAGAAGAGACACTATTTCCGGTGGAAAGTATTGCTCAAATTGATCCAGAATTTTTTGGACTCGCTGGCCAGGAACTGGATTTTCTGTAATTTGTTTGATCAATCGAATCCATTGTCGCCTAATCAAGTAAGCTTTCTGACGTTCTTCATTAGATTCTGGAGTTAACAAAGACAGATTACCTATTGGCAGTGCCCCTTGGCAATCAAAATCGTAGTCTCCACCCACAGCAGCCCCAGGGCCCGCGAACTCTGCATGGTAACGTTTAAACAGTATTAATCCGTTTCGCCTGCGACTATTGACGATGAAAACTTCTCCACTGTGTAAACGTGTAAGGATGTCCGAGCCTTGTGGTTGCTCAGTTCCATCTGGCATGACAAGATAGTCGGGGAAACTAGTTTCAGGGTAATAGGTTGATACCATAGAGGGCTGATAGCGGCGATGCTGTTCGCTATCCATGTTTTTTAAACTTTCAAAGGATTTGGTAGTAGTATGCACTTCAATAAGGAACTAGCTGTTATTTCAAATGAGATTTTTCATTCTTTTATCATCAACAGTCTTGTGGTCAATTTATCTAAGATAAAAATAAATAGGCATTATTCACTAATTGAGTGATTATATTTTATGAGATACAAGTAGATTTGTCTTCAAATTATAATAGTGTTTTTTTAAAGTTTTTATAAAGATGAATATCTTAATTACAAAGTTATTATGAGGAATTGAGAATTTTTTTGTTCGGATTTAGAGCTATCTCCATTATAATCTATATTCTTTGCAAGAAAAATTATTTAAATTTATTAATTAAAATCAAAAGTACCAAACGTAAATTTTTATGAACAAATCTACTTTTATAAAATTGTAGTTTTCTTAAAATTACTATTTATAATTTTGATAAAACTCTCAATATAAATATCTTTCAGAGAATTACTAAAAGCTGTATGTTAATATCAAAAAGGTAGTTTCCAAATTCTTGCTATTTAGCTAATATCTGATTTTTGAACGATATTTCGCCTATTTTTCCAGATTTTACATTAAATTAATTTATATTCAATTGCGGATTTTGTTAAGAGGATGTTTGAAAAGGATCAATAATTTTGCTTTCGGGCATAATCTCAATTTTTGTTGGATATTGCTCCTCATTCCTTGAAAACCACAAGTCAAGTCTTCAAGAGGACTTTCCAAACAACCTCTAATAGAATTTTTCAAAGCGATCGTAACATTAAAATTTATAGATGCTAAAAAAAATTCAGATAATGGAGTCAGCACTTAGGCCTTTGTGCAATAACATCTGACTCGAACGTCTAAGCAAAAATGTATTCCAATTCGATTCGACTTTATGCACCCGATATCCCAGCTTGAAATAAAGCTGTCTTGCTTGGTGGTTATTTTCTAGAACGTGGAGATATAAATCTTTAAATCCCCATTCTTGAGATATTTTTTCACAGCGATTCAGTAACCCTGACGCCACGCCATGTCTACGGTAATTTGGGTGAACCGCTAAATTCGATAAGTAAGGAAAACCCAAGCCGACCTGACTCCAAGAATCGCTATAACGCACGCCCAGTTCTACAGTACCCACTAAGTTACTAGCAGCACCAGTAGTATAATCAAGAGCAACTAAACAAACATGACGAGGCGCAGGTGATACAATGCGATGTCTTAAGTCTTCGTAAATGCCCAGACGTAACAATGGAAAAGTCCATCCCCAAATGCCTTTTTGTGAGTGAAAGCTTTCAGCAATAATTTGGGCAACACTAACTAAATCAGCAGGTGTAGCCATGCGAATTTGGAAATGGCAAGAAGGTGGATCGATTGGCTGTTGGTGGTAAGGGTGAAAAAACCGATATTTCAAGGCTACTTTAGTATTGATTTTATTCAAAGAAAATTTATCAAAAATTTTAAAACAGTATTTACTTAACAGTAAGTTGCCCAGGAAATTGGACTAACTTCAGACTAAGAATTCATGTTTGGTTAGGGATTCGACAAAGTGTAAAAGTTGGTTAAACTTTTCTAGCCCGCATTGTTGAAAGCGCCTTAAAAGTTAAAGTTTCGTAAATTTAAAATCTTAAGTTCAATGGATTTAGATAAATTCCTGATGCTCTGGGGTATGAGATCGGTGTGGCGATCGCAAAGCCATCTGTAAAAAGCTAGAGGTTGGTGTGAATAGATAGAAGAACAGCATAGCTCGTCTCTCGGCAGCAGCTACAAAATTTTTAATTAAATGCATCATTCAAGTATAAAAAAGGAACTACGGACTGGGGATTGGGAATTAGGGACTGGGGGAGACCGCAGAAAAGTTCTGAATCTAAGCAAGTTTTATCCCAGGCTTGTGTGAATGTCAGAGTGTCCCCGTGTCTTCTTTGCGCCAGTATCCAATACCCCTCTGCTTGGCGAGTAGATCCTTAATTCTCAACTTCTTAACCATCGGCACTTGTCTTAATGATAGTTCTGATTGCTAAATTGGAAAGAGGCATTTGTCTAATAGTATACTTTGGCTTTAAATCTTATTGTTTTAATATTATTGGCTCTACCATGACTACCATAAATAAAATTTACCTGCAAGTGTTAGTACAACTGCTACGCGGGGAAAACTTAATATGCAGCTTCATCTGGATTTTTCAGCTAGCTATGAGTGCTGTATGTAGTATCAGAGATTGCTCACTGGAGGTGAAAGAAAATTTGGCAAGCAAGTATAGACTCTGTAACACTAAAACAGACTATAAAATCAATTACTCTGTACTAGAGCAAACAGTAATCGATATCAGCCATTGAGATAAATCACTGTGAGTAAACGCTCCCACACTCAGCAGTCATGTAGCCAAACAGCCTTATTGGTCGAAATGCTCTGCTCTTACCTGACTCAGAAAAATCCTCACCCCATCAGATTATTCTTTATCCGACTGCCGTTGCAGCAGGAAAGCGGTGCATGAAATCCCAAGCAAACAGTAAGCCTAAAATTTTGGTTGTTGATGATGAACCAGACAACCTTGATTTGCTCTACCGCACTTTCTATCGTGACTATAAGGTGCTAAGAGCAACCTCTGGCCCTGCGGCACTCGATTTGCTGGCTCAAGAGGGAGAGGTCGCGGTGATCATCTCCGACCAGCGGATGCCGATGATGAGCGGTACAGAATTTTTGAGCCTGACAGCAACTCAATACCCAGATATTATCCGGATTATTTTAACTGGCTACACCGATGTCGAAGACCTGGTGGAAGCAATCAACGCTGGTAAGGTTTTCAAATATGTCACTAAACCGTGGGAAGCAGAGGAACTTAAAGGAGTTGTACGCCAAGCTTTAGATACCCACAATGTCCTCAAAGCTCGTACCCGCGAACTTACCCGCACACTCAGGCGAGAATCGCTGCTCAATACGGTCACAAATACGATTCGCAGTGCATTAGACTATCGGCAAATTTTGCAGGCAATTGTTGATTCAGTGGGTCAGATGTTGGAAGTAGATGTCTGTCTGTTGCGTCCCTTCCAAGATGAACAGTTGGCAGATAAAGGATTTATCTATCAAAAGCCTCTGGAAGACAAAGGAGATGAGGACACAAAGACGCGGGGACACGGGGACACGGAGATCGATTTTCCTATTGCTCCTCCATCTGCCACTCTTGCCATCTCACCCTCCTCGTTGCTGGCTCACACGGTTTGGGAAACCCGTGAAGTTCAAGTAATTCATGACGTGATAGATGATGAGCGGGTTCAGGGTGATACCCCAGAACTGCGCCAACGTGGAGAAGCTTTTGCTGCTGCTGACATTTGTTCTAGTTTAGTGGTGCCACTAATCTGTCAACAGGAACTGATGGCAGTCCTAGCACTGCACCAGTGTTCTCTGCCCCGCTCCTGGGGGGAAGATGAAGTGCAGCTAGTATTGATGGTGGCGGATCAAGCAGCCTTAGCTTTGTCTCAAGCTTATGTTTACGAGCAAGTACGTGCCCTAGCTAAGCGAGAGAGTTTGATTAATACCATTACTAGCGCGATTCGCTCTAGCTTAGACCCTGAAGATATTTTTGCAGCTATTACTCAGCAACTGGGACAAGCTTTACAAGTTGATGGCTGTGTTCTATCTCTGTGGACGGAGGAAGATGAGTTTGTCCAGTCTGTGGGCTTGTATGACAGTTTTCAAGATCGGGAAAATTTCGGTAGCCACAACCCAAACCAGGCATCGCTAGCTCTAGACCACAATATAAGTAACAATAATCACGTATTAACTGTATTACCTAATTCTCAAACCTCTATAAAAGAGAATCCCATTTTACAAGAGATTTTACAGACACACGAACCAGTAGTAATTGCTGATGTAAACCATTCTCCCAGAGGAATACAGGGTTTTGATTTGTCTTTGAAAATGCCTGCACGATCGCTAATGGTCGTGCCATTATTGGCTGATGGCAAATGCATAGGTAGTATTACTTTATGTCAAAGTAATAAAATACGGCAGTGGTTATCGTCTGATATCGACCTAGCTAAAGCAGTAGCAGCTCAAGCCGCGATCGCTGTGCAGCAATCACGTCTATATGAAAAAACTCGCCAACAAGCCGAACGCTTACTGGAATTAGACAAACAAAAAACAGAATTTTTTCAAAATATCTCCCATGAATTTCGCACTCCCATCACCTTGATTCAGGGGCCTTTAGAGTCAGCGGTGGGGGCTGGTGAGGGGTTATCTTATTCCCAAAGTGCGATCGCCCTACGTAACTCCCGGCGTTTGCTGCGACTGGTAAATCAACTGCTGGATTTACAACGGCTAGATGCAGGAAGAATGCAGCCTAGTTTCCGTCCTTGCGATTTAGTCGAATTTGTCAGCCAAATTGTTGAGTCTTTTCGCCCCTACTGCGAGAAAAAGGGACTACAACTTACTACACAGCTGTATGAATGTCCTACGGTGTACTTGGATATGGAAAAATTTGATAAGGTCGTTTACAACCTGCTATCAAATGCCATGAAGTTTACTCCCGAAGGTGGGACAATCAACGTCAGGCTAAAACCTGAAGGCGATCGTTGCATCTTGGAAGTACAAGATACTGGAATTGGCATTGTTAAAGAACAAATTCCCCATTTATTTGAGCGCTTCCGCCAAGCAGAAGGTTCAGCAAACCGTTCCTATGAAGGCAGTGGTTTGGGTTTGGCTTTAGTTAAAGAATTAGTAGAATTACATAGCGGTCAAGTCAGTGTGGATTCAATATATGGTGAGGGTACTACCTTTAAATTATCGTTAGTTACTGGTACTGCTCACTTACCCACAGAGCAAGTGCTGGAAAGTCCTGTTGAACTAAACACAAGCCGGGCTAGTGTAGAATTGGCTGATTTAGAACTGCTAGATCAAACAGCAGATAATATTGAAAATATTACAAAAAACTTATCACCCACTTCTGATACTCAAGAATCACTACTGGGCAATGGGCACTCTATTTTAGTTGTGGACGACAACCCCGATTTGCGAAGTTATGTATCTGATATACTGCGTCGCAATGGCTATCAAGTGCAGACATCTCGTAACGGTTATGAAGGGTATCGCCTAGCTAAAGAAATTATGCCCAGCTTGGTTCTTACTGACTTGATGATGCCCTTGGTCAGTGGACTTGAAATGATTCAGATGATCCGCAGCGAGGAGAAGCTCAAAGGAATACCAATCATTTTGCTCACAGCCAAAGTTGACGAAGAAACTCGCATCGAAGGTACAGAACATGGTGCTGATGCTTATTTAGCAAAACCATTCAACGATCGCGAGCTTTTAGCGGAAGTTCGCAATCTTTTAGCGTTGAAAGAAAATGAAAGACGGATCTCGGAGTTAAATATATATCTTACAGAATCGGTACTAAAGCGCTTTTTGCCGGCTGTGTTGGTGCAAAAAGCTGCCGCCGGAGATTTGGCTTTAGATTTGCGCCCAGAACCACGCTTAATTACAGTTTTGTTTAGTGATATTGTGGGTTTCACACAGCTAGCAAACACCCTTAGATCCCGGCGAGTAGCAGAGTTACTCAATGAATATTTAGAAGCTATGACCAAGGTTGTATTTGCTAATGGCGGTACTGTAGATAAATTTATGGGAGACGCCATCTTAGCTTTATATGGGGCGCCAGAAGAACTCACTCCCAACGAACAGGTACGTCGTGCCATAAATACAGCAAGAGGAATGCACCGTTCTCTGGATCAATTAAACCAGCGTTGGCGAGACCAAGGTGTATTTGATGGTGACAGACAAACTGGCGTCCAGTTTCGCTGTGGTATTCACCAAGGTACGGCAGTTGTGGGGATGTTTGGTAGCGCTGAACGTGCTGACTATACTGCTATTGGCCCAAGCGTAAATATTGCTGCTAGGTTACAATCTGCTGCTGTTCCCGGTACTATCTTGGTTTCTGCTGCCGTGGCAGATTATTTGCAAGAAGAAGAAATTACTAAAGGTAGTCCCCTAGAACTTAAAGGAGTAGATGAAACAGTTCTGACCTTCGCCGTTACATCAGAGGTAATGATTAATCGCTAAAATTTAGACTGGATTCTAAATCACGGAGTGAACACTGATAACTGGTTAAAGCATACAAATTAGTAAAAGTGCCTAATCAGAACCAGTTTCAAAGAGAATATGGAACCCTCGGTTGCAGACAAAACTCCAATTCCAGCCAAAGTCTGGAGGCGACATACCGATCCACCTCTTTTGTGGATTTCTGTTGCTACCAGCTCAGTCTTTCTGCATTTGTTAGTGTTCTTGTTGTTGCGGTCATCAAATACTTTTAATCTCTGGTTTCCTCAGGAAAGCCAATCTGCTATACCCATTGAATTGATAGACATTGCTCCTGCAAGGAAATCAACAAGCAAATCACAATCAGCAGCTAAAATAGTTTCACTAAAGCGATTTTCTTCAACTCAAAAGTCTGTAGCAGCAAGAACTACGCCAAAAAATCGAGATTCTGCTGCAATAAATTCCACTAATAAGCTTCAGCCCAAGAGTAAAACTGACACCTCTCAAACTAATAGTCAACCCTCTGGGCAACAAAAAGTTGCCAAGCCGATGCCCACACCCACGGCGACACCTACACCTAAAGTTCTAGTAGGTAATCTTCCTTGGAACCGCCGTCAAGATTTAAAATTCGGCAAGGGCACAGCGCTACCATCAAGCCTTCCCACAAGTTTGCCAACTCCACCAAGGGGAAGTACGCCAACTCCTACCCCACAAGCTTCACCAACTCCACCAAGGGGAAGTACGCCAACTCCTACCCCCCAAGCTTCACCAACTCCACCGAGGGAAAGTACGCCGACTCCTACCCCACAAACTCCACCAACTCCCGCAGGGCTAACTCCGCCAACTCCTACCCCACAAGTTCCACCGACTTCTACTCAGGGAGCGTCGGTAGCAATAGTAGCTCCTTTACTTAGAGATGAAGTCAGTAACTTGATAAAATCAGGAGAATTTATACAGGATACTTTGCCAGATGCGATCGCTATATATCAAGGTAGCAATACAAAACAATTCGATCCCAGTTTTCTCTCCCAAAATTCTGGACTTCAGCCAGCACAACTCCTAGCTAGCTTAGTAATCGATCGCAATGGCAACTTTCAACAAGCCGTAGTGCTAGAAATACAACCAGCAACACTGAAAAGCCAAAAAAGCACATACGAGCAAGCCCTTAACCAAATTTTCAAAACAGAAAACTTTCTTCCTGCTCAAAATAACGATGGTACAAAACCAGATTTGAGCAATCTGTATGTCCGGATCAAAATTCAGTCTGCCAATTCCAACTAAAAGTTTGAATTTTCTTTATAACTGTGTTATAATTAAAAAGTTGGAAATTTGCGGGCGTAGTTTAGTGGTAAAACTATAGCCTTCCAAGCTATTAATGCGGGTTCGATTCCCGCCGCCCGCTTAAAGGATACACAAAAGCCTTTGGTTAAATAGGATTACCTCCTATTTAGACCTTTGTTTGCCTCGATTAAAAGTATCAAAATTAACCAATAAGTTAAGCTCGCGTTAGGTTAGGAGTATTAATTGTTCTGAGTCATGAAATCAGTAGATTTACACTCAGCACAGCGCACTTTGCAATACATCTTTTTTAACAATCTCGAAATCGAGTTTTATAATCATCTTGGTGACTGAAGTTTTAGGCATACTTGAGAAGTCCGTGCTTAATCTTCGTTTTTATTGAGCTATTTCTCCAACAGCCCCAGGAATAGAAGTCAAAATTTAAAAACAAATTTGTCATTATTGGGACAAATCTAAGAATCTCATTAATATTAACTCAGCACACAAGATGACTGAAGCAACTGCATCTCGACCCAATACCCACGTTCAGGAAACTGCACCAACGATTCATTACTTGGTGGCAATGTCCCAGCCAGAAACTCATCTGTTTGAGGTGACTTTACGCCTTGTAAATTACCCCTGGCCGATTCTTGATTTAAAACTGCCAGTATGGACGCCAGGTTCATACTTAGTTCGGGAATATGCCAAGAACCTACAGGATTTTGTGGCTTTTGCAGAGGATAAGCCTTTGCCTTGGCGGAAAATTAGTAAAAACCATTGGCAGATAGATAAAGTAAGTGTTTCAGAATTAACTATACGCTATCGGATTTTTGCCAATGAGCTATCGGTACGGACAAATCACTTGGATGCTACCCACGGTTATTTCAACGGTGCAGCAATATTTTTTAGAATACCTGGCTGGGAAAAACAACCGATTCGTGTCACCATCGTACCACCACACCCAGAATGGCAGGTAACTACTGCTTTACCTGCCATTGGCGAGGAAAAGAATACTTTTTTGGCTAGCGATTTTGATACTCTTGTCGATAGTCCATTTGAAATTGGTCGCCACGAATTGTATCAATTTGAGGTTTTGGGAAAACCCCATGAATTGGCAATTTGGGGGCAAGGGAATTATCAAGTCCAGCAGATGATTGCTGATATCCAAAAAATTATTCGGGTAGAAGCACAGATGTTCGGCGGTTTGCCCTATGAACGATATGTGTTTTTGTTACATTTATTTAGCCAAGCTTTTGGCGGTTTGGAGCATAAAAATTCTTGCTCTTTAATTTATCAGCGTTTTGGGTTTCGCGTTCCAGAAAAGTACGATCGCTTTCTGCAATTAGTAGCACATGAGTTCTTTCACTTGTGGAATGTCAAGCGAATTCGCCCAAAAGCTTTAGAGGTTTTTGACTATGATCAAGAAAATTACACTCCATGCTTGTGGTTTTGTGAAGGGACTACTAGTTACTACGATTTGTTAATTCCTTTGCGGGCAGGAATTTATGATGCTAAGTCCTATCTGAATCATTTAAGTAAAGAAATTACCAGATATCAAACCACGCCAGGGCGGAAAGTACAGCCTCTTTCCGAGTCGAGTTTTGATGCTTGGATTAAACTCTATCGTCCAGATGCCAATAGCGGTAATTCCCAAATTTCCTACTATTTAAAAGGAGAAATGATATCGTTATTGCTAGATTTACTGATTCGCTCAACTCACAGTAATCAGCGTTCCCTCGATGACGTAATGCTGAAAATGTGGCAGCAATTTGGAGAAGCTGAAATTGGCTATACCCAAGAACAGTTGCAAGAAGTTATAGAATCTGTGGCAGGAATTGATTTAGCTGATTTCTTTGAGCGCTACATTCATACCACCGAAGATTTGCCATTTAATCAGTATTTAGAACCCTTTGGTTTACAGTTAGTAGCAGAACCGCAGGAAGAACCTTACTTGGGTGTGAGAATAAATACTGAAAATGGGCGGGAGATTATTAAGTTTGTTGAAGCGGGTTCACCTGCACAAGCAGGGGGAATTGATGCAGGTGATGAGTTATTGGCAATTGATGGAATTAAGGTAACGGCAAATAGTTTAAGCGATCGCCTCAAAGATTACCAACCAAACGATAAGATTGAGGTCGCAGTTTTCCACCAAGACGAACTCCGTACTTATTCAATTACGCTAGGGTCACCAAATCCTACTAAGTATCAAGTAAAACCTGTTGATTCTCCCGACTCTACACAGCAGCAAAACTTTGCCGCATGGCTTGGGGTAGCGATCGCAAGTGTTAGATAAGGGCATGGGGCATGGGGCATGGGGAGGTGTGGGAGGTGTGGGAGGATGGGGAAGAAATCTTTCCCCCCACACTCCCCACACTCCCCCATCTCCCAGTCACCAGCCTCCAGTCCCCAGTCGCCAATCCCCAATCCTAAGACGTTTTCACAGCCCCAGAGTAGATCAAACCCCGTTGTAAATCCAGCGTTATAATTGCGCCGTCCCGAATTACTTGCGTCGCTTGCTTTACGCCAACAATCACTGGCACACCAAGACGTAAGCCGATTACTGCTGCGTGACTTGTAAGACTTTCGTCTTCCGTAATAATCCCAGCAGCTTTACGAATTGCTTCCACAAAATCAGCATTGGTGCGGGAAGCAACCAAAATATCTCCGGGATTAAAGTTACTAACATCCATGCTAGTATTTGCCACCCGTGCGCGACCGCTGACCGAACCTTGGCCTAGTCCAATTCCATGACCTAGTATTGCCGTTACCACCTCAACTTTAATCAAGTCTGTAGAACCAGAAACTCCCTGGAGTGTCCCAGCAGTCATCACTACTAAATCTCCCTCAGAGAGTAACTTTAGTTCCTGAGCCACGTTGATTGCAGCTTGGAATGTTTGGCCTGTGGAAGGCAATCCCAGTACTAGCAGCGGTTTTACTCCCCATACCATCTGTAATTGTCGCGCCACGTTCACATGGGGTGTTACTGCTAAAATCGGTGTATGGGGACGAAATTTCGAGACATTGCGAGCTGTTGCCCCAGTTTGGGTTAGAGTCATAATTGCTGCTGCTCCCAGTTGTTCTGCAATTTGACTCACAGCTTGGCTGATAGCATTGGGAATAGAGCGTCTGGTATCTCTTAACTGACGTACTACTGACTGCGCCTCCTCTTGCTCAATGCGCTCGGCGATACGTGCCATTGTGGCCACTGCTTCTACTGGGTAGTTACCTACGGCAGTTTCATTGGAAAGCATCACCGCGTCTGTGCCGTCTAAAATAGCATTTGCTACATCTGACACTTCGGCACGTGTGGGACGGGGATTGCTTACCATGCTGTCTAACATCTGAGTGGCAGTGATGATGGGAATCCCTAAGCGGTTTGCTGTCGCAATCAGCCGCTTTTGCAGTACGGGGACATCTTCTGCTGGTAGTTCCACGCCCAAATCGCCTCTGGCGACCATCACACCATCACACAAGGCCAAAACCGCTTCCATTTGTTCAATGGCCTCGTGTTTTTCAATTTTGGCAATCACTGGCACTTGCTTGCCTGTACTGGAAATTAGCTCTTTAATTTCCATCAAATCCTGGGGATTGCGGACAAAGGAAAGTGCTACCCAGTCTACACCCTGATCTAGACCAAACATCAGATCCTCTCGGTCTTTGTCGGTCATTGCCTTAATTGATAAGTAAACTCCAGGAAAGTTTACGCCTTTGTTGTTAGAAAGTTTTCCAGCGACGGTAATGCGACAGTGCAAATCACCTTTGTCACGGTTAATTTCCTCCACCACCATTTCCACTCGTCCATCATCGAGGAGGATTTTTGCACCAACCGGGACTTCTTGGGCTAAATAATCATAGGTGACGCAGCTAATTTCCTGGGTACCTATAACTGGACGATTTGTTAAGGTGAAGCGATCGCCTTTTGCTACAACTATAGCTCCATTGTCAAACTTCCCCAAGCGAATTTTTGGGCCCTGCAAGTCTTGGAGAATAGCCACTGGTTGATTAAGTTCAAAAGCGGTTTGTCTAATTAAGCGAATATTACGCTGATGATCTGCATGAGTACCGTGGGAGAAGTTTAGCCGCAGTGTCGTTGCTCCCGCTTCAATAATCGCCTTGAGCATTTCAGGACTGCTTGTGGCGGGACCAATAGTAGCGACAATTTTTGTCCGGCGTAGAGAATCTCTTAATTGCATAGGGGCTGAATTTAGGGAGCTATCTGGGAAGTCATCGTAACTTTAAATGGCATCTCCTTTCTGGTCACTGCTATAAGATTTCAGCAGTTAGAGTAGGGTTATAGGAGAAATGGGCATTGGGCATTGGGCATTGGGCATGGGGCATGGGGAAGAGGATGGAGAGATAGGGGGATAAGGAGGTGTGGGAAGTGTAAAAGAGGAAGAAGCATAAATTCTATTTTTCCGCACACTCCCCATGCCCCATGCCCCATACCCCATTTCCCATTCCCCTACTCATGAGCAAAGACTAAGCCTCGTCTGGAATCATAGCGTTATTCATCTGCCCATAGGCTAAGGTCTGGATAAATCTTGGTATATAAAAATTTACAAATCTTTACTATTCCCTAATCTTTGTCGTATATTCGTAATGTTTAATAAAAAAACAAGGAGTCGATGTTAACAATGCTCGCGTCGGAGGCACAAAAGCCATTAACAATCCCACCCAAGGAATTTTTAGCGCCTCCTGGTGATTTCAATCCAACACAACTGCTGTTTTCAGCTGCTGTGGGAATGTTGGTGTTATCTAACTTTGGTTACTGGCTTTGGGAATGGCCGCACTGGCTGTGTTTTGGTGTTAACACTATTGCCTTGCATTGTGCGGGAACAGTAATTCACGATGCCTGTCATCAATCTGCCCATCGCAATCGAATAATTAATGCAATTTTAGGACATGGCAGTGCATTGATGTTAGCTTTTGCTTTTCCAGTGTTTACGCGGGTACATTTGCAACATCATGGCCATGTGAACCACCCCAAAGATGACCCGGATCATTATGTCTCTACAGGCGGGCCTTTGTGGTTAATTGCATTTCGATTTCTATATCATGAAGTATTTTTCTTTCAACGCCGACTGTGGCGTAAATATGAGCTACTAGAATGGTTTATTAGCCGTTTAATTATCGCTTCAATTGTATATATTTCAGTTCAATACAATTTTTTAGGTTACATTCTGAATTTTTGGTTTGTCCCTGCTTTTGTAGTCGGGATAACACTAGGATTATTTTTTGACTATTTGCCTCATCGTCCTTTTTTAGAGCGCGATCGCTGGAAAAATGCCCGCGTCTATCCCAACTCTATTCTTAATATATTGATATTAGGACAAAACTATCACTTAATTCATCATTTGTGGCCTTCGATTCCTTGGTATAATTACCAGCCTACTTATTACCTGATGAAGCCTCTTTTAGATGAAAAGGGTTGTTATCAAACTTCTGGTTTGCTACAGAAAAAAGACTTTTTTGAATTTCTTTATGACATTTTTTTGGGAATTAGATTTCATCATCATAAAGAATAAGGTTGTTGGATAAAGCGATCGCTGCGTGACAAAAGTACATCATGACCAACGCAAGCCTTCAAAATCAACTGAGCGCGATCGCTTCACAATTCCAGGTTTTTGAATGTGTTCCCTGTGCCATCGTCCTGCGACAATTCCTGATAGATCGAAAAATTTCTGGTAAACAGATTAGCCTGTTCACAGGTAGTACAGAAGATCCTTTCTGCAACATCTACCACGAACGCCTCCAACAAAACATCTCTATTAATGGACGACATGAAGCGATCGCTGTTGAAATTGATGGAGAAGAACTCATATTTGACAACATTCACCCTGAAGGAATACCCAGGGTAGACTGGATTAATAACCTATACTGCCCTGCCCAAGATTTAGGCGGCAATTTCCAAATTACTGAAACCGAACTTTAAGTAAGAGGGACAGATGGTTGATTTGTATGACCTAATTTGCAATATTCGCAAACGTCCTGCTATGTATTTAGGACGAACTTCCATATCTAATCTCCGCACTTTTTTGGCAGGTTACTGTTTTGCTCGTCGTCAGATGGGGATTCCTCAAACAAAACAAGAACAAAAATTTTCAGAATTTCAAACTTGGATTCAGCAGAAATTTAATTTAACTTCCAATCAGACCTGGGATCAGATTATTCTATTTTTTTCGCAAGACGAACACACTGCATTAGAGCAGTTTTTTAAATTGTTTGACGAATTCACTCAAACAGAAAATTCGATTGAATTTCAACAGAATGTAACGAATAATTTGAGAGTGATTTCAGGAACTCAAGAGTGAAAATGACCGTTTTAAAAGCCAATTAGTGAGACTACTATCTGAGAGAAAGCTTGATGCCAGATATATATAATAACATACAAGCAAGTACTACATCTTGTTGTGGAAATTTGAAATGGATGCTTTAGTTCAAGAACTCGATACAAAACTACGTCAATGGCAACCTGATATTGCTCAACAAGTACGGCAACGCCTTGCAGAGATTATTGAACTGGCTGACCAAGATGCTCTAGATATTCTTGTTTCGAGAGTAGTTGAACAAGAAGTATTAGATTTGATTGATAATCCAGAAACCCGGTGAAGTGTGGTTAGCCGATTTATTAGAACTCATTCCCTTTGACTGCAATTGTCCAATAATGAAATGTTTTAGAACCAATCTGATTACTATCTTCTTGGTAGATTTGCCGCAAGCACTCATAAAACCCTTGGGCTTCATTCTCTAATCCCAAAGTCATCAAGCACTTTAAAATCCGGGTGATGCGAAGATAATTGTGGTTAAACATACAAACCCATTCACCTTTTCGGTTCCCATAGTCTTCTGACTTGCTGATAATTATTTTTCCATCCTCACTTTCTTGGCGTTGCAAACCATAAAACTGAAGCATAACTGTGAAGGAATGCAGCAAATTTTGACGTAGGCGTGGGTTGCTATGAAATGATTGAATTACTTGCTCATCAACAATGGGAGCATGAGAATTAAATGCGCTTGGCTCAGGTAAAGGAAACAACCACTGAATATAATTGTGGACATACTCCAATTCTTCAAAATTCCAAGCCCATATTTCGGTAATCGCCCGACCTTCTGAGTCTGGTTGTTCCCCTAAATAGAATGGGACAATCATTACCAACTACCTCGATAACTCAATATCTAAATTTTGAGTGCGATCGCTTTTTACCAAGAATGGCAAATCACAACAAAAAGTTAGTAATATTTTCCCATCAATAACACAACGTTCACCAGCCCAATTACCAATGTAATAGTTTATTCAATTTTCTTTTTTACATAAAATTTGTCTAAATAATTTACACTTTTGACTTAACTGCTTGCTGGGACGTTTGTAAAGGCTGTGGCAAACTCCAGTCGGGACGCAAGCTAGCGGCATTACGTAAATAAATATGATGAATTGAGGCGGAAGCTGGCAGGTAGGCGTGGATTAAGAAGCGGATACAACGCTGTAAACTGCCTTCAACATGCATTTGTTGGACATCTAACATTGCTACATTATCCCAGCCGGGACGCGCTCTGGCGATCGCAGCCGGAAAAATAGCATCTAAATCCCGTGTCACTGAAAAAGTGACACTAATAATGTCACTTGGCTGGAATTGATTCCGGTTTTCTAGTTCATCCAGTAATTCTGTAACCACTTCTCGCATAGCTTCAACAGAATTTTCGGCAACTGTTGTTGCCCCGCGAATAGCCCGCATTTGCCACTCCACGCCAAAATCCTCCTTAAAACATAAAAGTTAGGAGTCAGGAGTTAGGAGTTAGGAGTTAGGAGGTAAAACTCTCAACTTCTTTCTCTTAACTTCCAACTCACGTTAGGGTCGATACAACCACAAGGGTAACCCACTAGTAGACATCTCAAATTCGAGCCAATCAATTCCAGATCGAATTCCAGATGAAACCTGGCGACTCCCTGGTAGAACGCGACTCAATAAGGGTTTACGTTCTTCTAGGGTATAGCAGAGAGTTTTTTCTGGATCGAGTCCGACTAGTTCTGCTGTCCAACGACGGGCATCTTCTTCTGTACCCAGGCGGTCTACAATACCTAATTCTAGGGCTTGCTGTCCAGTAAAAATCCGTCCATCGGCGAAACTTCTGACGGTTTCTACTGCCAAAGAACGGGCATCGGCTACTGTTTGGACAAACTGCTGATAACTCGTGTCAATTAATTCTTGGAGAATGTTTGCTTCTGGTTGAGTCAGTTCTCGGTCAAAAGCCAAAATATCTTTGTAAGGACCAGACTTAATTACCTTGAAAGAAACGCCAACTTTTTCTAATAGGCGTTCCAAGTTATTCCCACGGAGAATCACACCAATACTACCTGTAATCGTACCTGGGTTAGCCATAATGTGTTCGGCTCCCATACCTATGTAGACACCTCCAGAAGCCGAAATATTGCCAAAGCTGGCAACGATTTTAATTTTTTCGCGCAAACGCTTGAGGGCACTGTAGATTTCTTGAGAATCTCCGACTGTACCGCCAGGGCTATCGATACGCAGTAATAAAGCCGGAAACTTTTTTTCTTCTACAGTTTTCAGGGCTTCTAAGACGCGTTTGCGAGTAGCACCGGCGATCGCACCAGTAATTTCAATCCGCGCAATTTGTTTCTTAAACTTGGGCTTAAACGGCCAAACCATGAGTTGTCAACATACCTCGTAATAAACTTAATATAAGATGCCCAGCGGTCAAACGACCTCCTTTGATCTGTTAAGAAACATAAGCAAGCATGATTTTCTTGATAATTTTAAGAAATTTTTTATATTTTGCAGAGACTTTTATGTGACATTTTCGCTGGATGCTGATGGAGTTGTTGTAGATTGTGGCTAATATAAAATACCAAACTCTAGTTTAGCGTCCAGTGCGAACCTTGATAAAGGCTATGTTAGCTATTTTTCTGGCTTGAAAGTTCTGAAATATTTGGTGTTAAGTAGGTCGGTGTTGAAAATTGTCGTTATGACAAGGCAGGAGGCAGAAGGCAGAAGGCAGAAGGCAAGAGTTTTTTGGGCAACTTTACTTTTAGTTACATATTTTGGTTTTTTTACGCTGTTCTACTTATATCTTTTTAGCCATGAAAAATCACTTTGTTATGGTCGCACATATGCACTAGTTATTAGTAATAAATTAACTAATAAGTCACAAGTATTTAATCAATAATTTTGGCAGTAATTTTAACTAATAAAAAATTTCTTGAGCAAAACTAATCACTATCGAGGATGCTCCGGTAGACTTTCACTTTGGTAAACATGACTTTTTAGTTTTGTACACCGATGAGTATCTCAATCAAAGCTATCTTCACTATTTAAGAGTCGATTCGTAAAATTTGACACCGATAACAAACGTAAATGTCAAACAGTGTGCCCACAAAACTACAGGTCAAACTGATTACAAATAATCCGCGTAGGGGAGTACCAGTGCCAAAAGTGGCGAGAAAATGGACAATATCAGTAGCGATCGCCTCAGTTAACTCTTGTAAACCAGGAAAGTGACCGATCAGGAACAAAAACAGCAATCCTGCGCCAACGAGAAAAATAGGAGCGACAAAACTAAAAACCATCGTTAGTACCAGGGAGCGGAGAAAGTTAGTGAAAATGGTCATTGAACACAAACTCCGTGAGTGAAGATGACAGTAGCTAGATACAGGTTTGTCATTTTCTACAATACGTGCGATCGCTTGCGAGCAGACAATCTGTCAAAAATCTTAAGTTTTCATTAAAAGAAACTGCTACCAGTTACGCCACATGCTGGAGATGTTAAAAACTACTTACATTTACAAAACACTTGTCTAGCCAAGGTTACAACCGAAGTTAGCACCTCTTCATTTCTAAGCAACACGTTTAATACCAGCTTTATTTTCTGAGAACATCTTTAAAGTAAGTTAATGTTCGGTTTTATTTGGGCATGGGGCACTTGTACTGAGCGTAGTCGTTGGCGCAGCCTCTCGTAGAGAAGTATGGGACATTGGAAGTCTGGGAGTGTGAGAGGGTGGGAAGCATAAATTCTCTTTCCCCCCACTCCCTCATCACCCCATTTACCCATGCCCAATGCCCCATTCCCCATTTCTCATAACTTCCGCTATTCTTAAGGCAGTTACCGAGTTAGCTACAGAACATTGAACCAGACTACATCCAAATCCAGTTTAGGAGAGTGGAGTCAGCGGTTGCTGGCAGCAATTTTTTTGGGTGGACAAGTGTTAGTTCACCTAGTAAGGGGTAAAATCCATCGGCGCAACACCCTAGAGCAAATGGCAGCAGTTGGGCCAGATTCCCTGTTTATTGCTTTATTAACGGCTATTTTTGTCGGCGCGGTGTTTACAATTCAGGTGGCACGAGAATTTATCAATTTTGGCGCAGGAAATATTATTGGCGGAGTACTTTCCGTAGCTTTGACACGAGAACTTTCTCCCGTGTTAACAGCAGTGATTTTGGCGGGGCGGGTGGGTTCTGCGTTTGCAGCAGAAATAGGTACTATGCGGGTAACAGAACAAATCGATGCTATGTTGATGCTCAGAACAGATCCAATCGATTACCTGGTTATTCCACGCGTCCTTGCTTGTTTGTTGATGTTACCAATTTTAACCTTGCTGTCTTTGGTTACAGGGATGTTAGGGGGATTTATAGTTGCGACAAATATTTACAACCTATCGGATACAGTCTTTCTAGACTCAGCCCGTGACTTTCTTGGTGTTTGGGATATTTGTAGCGCCATGATTAAAGCGTGCTGCTTTGGTATTCTAATCGCTGTAATTGGTTGCAGTTGGGGCTTGACAACAACAGGAGGAGCTAAAGGTGTAGGACAGTCAACCACAACTGCTGTTGTGACTGCCTTGCTAATTATCTTTGTTAGCAACTTCTTTCTTTCTTGGTTAATGTTTCAGGGAACTGGCAGTGCATTCCTGCAAGGATTCTAAGAGTTAGGAGTTAAAAGTTAAGAGTTAACAGTTTTAACTCGTGACTCATAACTCCTAACTCCTCACTCCTAAAATAAGAGAGAGATGTACTAACAAAGCAGGATTTAAGACTGTGACCAGTTCATTTGCCCCTAACTCCACTGCAACTGTGGAACTCAAGCCTAGTTACAATATACCTGTGGTGTTGGTGATTGCTGCTATTCCACTAATATTGGTACAACCGTGGATAGGCTTTACTGTCATGCTGTTTGGCTTATTTTTGATGTTTCAGACTTTAACACTGCGCTTGCAATTTACCGCGACCGACTTAGATCTTTACAGAGGCGAAAAATTGATTCGACGTTTTCCTTACCAGGAATGGGAAAATTGGCGTATTTTCTGGAATAGAGTCCCCATCCTGTTTTACTTTAAAGAAGTTAAAAGTATTCACTTTTTGCCAATTTTATTTGACCCCAACACCTTGAAAACTTGCTTGGAAGAACGTTGTCCACGTATTTAGTGCTAAGTGCTTACTCGCCAAAGATTTGAGCGGTACAAACGGCCGCTCAAATCTATCCCGGATGGCAAGTAGTTCTAATCTATACTCAAAGCCCAAAATTGAGTACCTCTTAAAACTTAGAACATTCAAAGCTTGTTAATTGTAATATTTCTGAAAGTTATTTATTCGCATCATAGGAATTACAGTATTGTTTATGAACCCAGAGGCATCTCAAACCCCAGAACCAATTGATGAATGGTTGACAGAAGAACAACAAACCAATGGAGTTGAAAATCCAACAAACCCATCTGTTGATTCAGTGGTAGAAACAGCACCTATTAGCTCATTAGAAGACCAGGCAATTGATTCAACTTCTAATGCAGCAGAGGAAAATTCTACACTAGAGCCAACAGAACATTCCAATGGAGAATCTGGACAGCAGTTGGAGCCGGAAACTGCCGCACTGGGGTCAGACACATCAAACTCAGAAAACAGTTTATTATACGTTGCAACACAGCAGCGAGTGGCACAGTTGCAGAGTACCGAAGCAGCATTGAAAGAAGAAATAGCCAACCTGCAAGCTTCGTACAAAATTCTTCAGGCACAATTGA
This sequence comes from Nostoc paludosum FACHB-159, assembly GCF_014698835.1. Lineage (GTDB taxonomy): Bacteria > Cyanobacteriota > Cyanobacteriia > Cyanobacteriales > Nostocaceae > Nostoc > Nostoc paludosum. The sequence goes on from NZ_JACJTU010000019.1 coordinate 24,144, forward strand.
GTGAAACTCAAACTTCTCTCGGACGACTCGTACAAGAGTCCCTAGTGCAATTAGAACAACGCAAACAAACCCTGCAAATTTCCATAGAACAGCTAGAACGCCGTCAAGAACGTATCCGCAATGAGATGCGAACCACTTTTGCAGGGGCGTCTCAAGACTTGGCAATTCGAGTGCAGGGTTTTAAAGATTATCTCACGGGTAGCTTACAGGATTTGGCCGCTGCTGCTGAGCAACTGCAACTGACGCCAACTGTAGTAGAAAGAGAAAGGGAAAAACCCGATGTCAAGGAGGTTAAACCAGCTGAACCTCAGCCAGGAATACCGCAATTTGCCCAACAACAGTTTCAAGATACTACAAAGCAAATTCGCCGTCTAATTGACCAATACCGCAATAAGCCAGATTACTATGGCCCGGCTTGGCAATTACGCCGGACGTTTGAGCCAGTCCACGCAGAACGAGTTTCCAACTGGTTTTTCAGCCAAGGAGGACGGGGTGCTTTGCGGACAATGGGTAGTCGCTTGCAAAATATCCTAATTGCCTCAGCTGCAATTTCGATATTACACAAACTGTATGGCGATCGCGTCCGTACTCTAGTTTTAGCTAATACACCAGAACGATTAGGTGAATGGCGTCGCGGCTTGCAAGACTGTCTAGGAATAGGTCGCCCAGATTTTGGCCCAGACCGAGGCGTGGTATTATTTGAGGCACCGGAAGCTTTAGCTCAGAAAGCAGACCGATTGGTAAAAGCTAATCAACTGCCTCTAATTATTATTGATGATTCAGAAGAGCAAATCAGTTTGTCCCTACTGCAATTTCCTTTGTGGTTGGCCTTTGCCCCCGACCCCAAAACAGTGAGAAACTATGATGATGACTTTTAATTAGTCATTGGGCATGGGGCATTGGGCATGGGGCATTGGGAAAGAGTTTTTGAATTTTGAATTTTGAATTGTTAATATGGCTATCTGGTTAACTCTGTGCGGGGTAACTGTACTTGTAGCTTACCTGCTGGGTTCCTTTCCCACCGGGTACATTGCTGTCAAGCAGTTAAAAGGTATTGATATTCGAGAAGTTGGTTCCGGTTCCACTGGAGCAACAAATGTGCTGAGAACCTTGGGGAAAGGGCCAGGAGCATTCGTTTTAATGCTTGATTCTTTGAAGGGAGTATTAGCGATCGCTCTTGTTTATTGGTTGTTCAATTTTGTCACTAATCAAAATATTATCTCCCCAACGGTAGATGTAAAATTATGGCAACCGTGGTTATCAACTTTAGTTGGTTTAGCTGCCATCCTTGGACATAGTAAATCAATATTTTTGGGTTTCACTGGTGGTAAATCCGTTGCTACCAGCTTGGGGATTTTGTTGGCAATGAATTGGCAGGTAGGTTTAGCAACAGCAGGTGTATTTGCCGTTGTCGTGGCAATATCGCGAATTGTTTCTTTGAGTTCAATTGCAGGCGCGATTGCTGTTCCTATTTTTATGTTGCTCTTGCATCAACCTTTACCATATATTCTGTTTGGGATTGCAGGTGGGTTGTATGTGATTTTCCGCCATCGCAGTAATATTGAACGACTAGTTGCTGGTACTGAGCCAAAAATTGGGCAAAATTTAACGACAGAACCAAAACAAACTGCATAATTAGCCAATTGCTAAGACATATAACAGGCAACAGGCAATAAGCTTAAAATTACCTTGGTGTAAGGATTTCATCCTCAGTTAATGTCTTAATCTACCTGACCGCTACTATATATTTTTAATAGTGAACAGCCATAAAAGTTGAAGCATAGTTTAAGACATAACCCGATGGTAAAACTCCGACACTAATAGATAGACTTTCTTTGCCTGTTGCCTATTGCCTATTGCCTGCTATAACTAAAGAATTTGCAAAACAACTAGTGTCATATCATCGGTATTTTGCTTATCAGCACCGATAAATTTCTGAACTTGGTCAAATAAATAATCGACAATTTCCTGCGGCCCATTGCAGTATTTACAAGCCGTATTGAAATCAGCAATAAAGTTTTCTTCGTCAAAGCGATCGCCACTAGCCGCAGCAGCATCCGTCAGACCATCTGTATAGTAAATAATTGTATCTCCAGGTTCTAGCTGCGCCTGAGCATCTTCATATTGACTGTTAGCATCCAAACCAATCAGCATTCCTAAAGTATCTAAACGGCTAACAGTTTTCGTAGCGGCGTGCCACCACAAAGGAGGATTGTGTGCCGCATTACTATAAGACAAAATTCTATTATGGGGATTATATTCTGAGTAAAAGAGCGTTACAAAGCGATGGGAATTTTCCAAATCCGCATACATAACTCGATTTAAGTTTTGTAGAATTCCGGCTGGAGAATTACCGTGTAAAACTTCTCCTCGTAGCATTCCCCGCATCATCGTCATAATCAGCCCAGCGGGAACACCTTTGCCCATCACATCTCCAATCACCAAACCCCAGCGACCACTTCCTGACCCATTTTTAGCGCTTGGCTGAATTTGATTGTTATTAGTAGCAATAAAGTCGTAATAGTCTCCACCCACCCGATTCGCAGGTTTACAGCGTGCCGCTAAAACTGCACCAGGAATTGTGGGACATTGCCGTGGCAGAAGTCGCCGTTGAATTTCTGCGCCAATTTCTAGTTCTTGGTCTAAACGTTCTTTTTTTCTCAGTTCTACAGCTAGTTCATCGTTTTCAATCGCTACTGCTGTTTGGTCTGCCACCAACCTAACCAACTTTTGCCTAGTTTCTGTCCAACTATATTCTGGATCGCGGCTCAAAACATACAGCCAGCCTCGTTCTGTATGCTTTACCAAAATCGCAGTACCAAAGATTTGCACATCTGGCCCCAAATAGCGATGCATTTGGTCATCCAAAATCCCTGTAGCACTTGCTAATGGGGCAGCATTGGGCACAAGTGTGATTTGACTGCTAGCTATTTCTAGCGCCTTGCGGATATTCTTACGCTGGTGGCTATCTTGCCAGTGTAGTTGCTCTAACCTGACTTGACCATTGGGTTTGTAGAGAAACAAGGCACTGCCATCGGCATCTGTGACTCTTGTTGCCATCAGTGGAATCAGTTCCAAAAACTGATTCAAATTATTGAAGCTTCTAAGTGCGAAACCTAAAGAACTGAGTAAATCTTGAATTTTATTCTGTTCCCGGTGCAACCTTGCCACGAGTTCTTTCAGCGCCACGACTGGTGTGACATCAGTCGTAGCACTACTATTGTTGTCAGTGGGTTGAGAGGGCAGTTGAGACACAGGCACAGGTTTTATTACACTTTTATATTTTGGTAGGTTTGAGATTACTTATAAATTTTGTGGCTTTGACATTGCTAAACCATATTTAGACAAGACTCGTCATTTTAGCAAGAGTATAAAGACGTAACAAGTAACTTTTATGAGTATTTTATTTGCTTATTGCATTCTTAATTGAATATTACTCAGTTGAAAGTTTGTATTTCTAATCAAAATTTAACCCTCTAAAACTAGTTCTTTTGGATATATAGTTGGCGAAGTTTTTCATTTTTTCATAACTTAATTGCTAAAGCATATCTCTGAAGTCGTAAAAATACTTTAATAAAAGAATAATTACTTAGATTTTTGGAGAAAGTGTTGGTTTTGTCCTTTATCATTTCTTTATAATGACCAATGACTAATGACCAAACACTTTAAACTTTGAGATTTAGTCCAGAAAATATTGGTGGATATTTACGGAAAAATTAGGTGGAAAGAGAGTTGAGAGTGCGGAGGCATTTGACTCATATCAGTTGAGGATTTTAGGACTTAAGCTGTTTCCAGTATTTTGTTTGTGGTTAATTCAAGCGATAATACCAGATTCAGTGACTCCTAAATGTATCAATTTGTCAACCACAATTTTTAACCTCAATTTTTTGGACTAGCCATCTGTCAAGCCAACTTTGCAGAATTTAAAACACTCCATGTTTCGTATCCTCTTCAAGTTGTCAATTTTTCCTTAATGAATTACTAACCGCTTAACAGGGCTTCGACAAACTCGTAGCTAGAAAAGGGGCGGAGGTCTTCGATTCCTTCGCCGGCACCGATAAAGCGAATAGGTAAACCCAGTTGTTGCACGACAGCAAGGGCAACACCGCCTTTGGCAGTGCCATCAAGCTTGGTTAAGACAACGCCACTAAGTTGGGCAGCTTGGGAGAAAACTTCGGCTTGCCGCAGTCCATTTTGACCTAAAGTGGCATCTAGAACCAACAGTGATTCTACTTTTGCGTTTGGGGCTTTTTTGTCGATAATTCGCCGAATTTTACTGAGTTCGTCCATTAAATTTTTCTTATTTTGAAGTCGCCCAGCAGTATCTACCAGAAGTAATTCTGTTTGACGCGCTTGGGCGGCAGCGATCGCATCAAATACAACTGCTGCTGGATCTGTATTCTTTCCAGGATTGGCAATGACTTCCACACCACTTCTACTGCCCCAAACCTTAACTTGTTCTACAGCAGCGGCGCGGAAAGTATCTGCTGCCCCAATCAAGCATTTATAACCAGATTTTTGTCCGAGGTGGGCAATTTTGCCAATGGTGGTGGTTTTCCCTGCGCCATTTACCCCAGTAATTAACCAAATGTTTAAACTTTCTTTTTCTGGGGCAAAGCTAGATTTATGGGATATTTTGCTTGGTGCATCCAGCATATCCCGGATGATTTTTTTCAAGTAAGCGATCGCTTCTTCTGGTGGAGTGACTTCTTGGAGCAATTTTTTCTGTAGGGCATCGATAATCAAATCTGTCGCCTCAACGCCTACATCAGCTTGCAGCAGCAATGACTCTATTTCTGATACCGCAGCTTGGTTAAGCGGCCCTTGTCCAACGATCGCTTTGAGTTGATTGAGAATGTTACGGCGAGTTTTGTCTAAACCTTGCCGCAGCTTTTTCAACCAGGTAATTTCTTCAATAGAAACATCTTCTGCACGTCTACCTTGGGCTGCTAAGACTTCCGCTGACCAGAGAAATCCATCATCAAATACCAGTTCGGGGATTTCCTCTTCTGTCTTTGATACTGGCTGTACTACCTCTGGTTCTGGGACTTCAATGGCGCTAGCTATAAGTTGTTCCAGCTTTGCTTGCCGTTCCGCCGCCGCGCGTTCTAAGAAAGATGGTGCTGTTGCCTGCGTTGCCTCTGGCGTAGTTGGTGATTCTATCGGTGTTGTCTGTGCTTCACTTGTAATTAATTCTGAGCTTTGGACATCTGGCTCATCAGTAATTGCAACCACTAAAGAATCTTCTGTACTTTCTTCTGTAGTTTTTTGGATACCTTCTGTTTGTGTTGTTTCTGGGCTTATGACAGCAGGTTCCTCAGTGATTTGAGTTTCTACAGTTTCTACCTGAGAAGTTGTCGTTTCATTAGCTTCAGCTACTTCTGATGACGCTGGGGTATCTGCTGAATCAGGCGGGGTTTCTACTGCCTGAGATTGTTGTTTTTGTTGAATATTTTTGTAAGCAGCTTTAGCAAAGGCTAACAAGTCTGCTGTTGTATCTGACGAAGTTTCGGCTGTCTCTGGTTGGGGTTCTTGTACAGGAGGAGTTTCTTCCTGCTTCTGGTCAGAGGGAGTGTCAGAGGAATCATTATATTGACGGCGGAACCAATTAAAAACCATTGCAGCAGTATTAGTTGTTGTTATAAGTTACGAATTATGAGTTTAATTTAACTTCGGGCATTAGGTATGAGGGACTGAATACTGAGAATTGCGTATTGAGTACTAGGTAGTGTGCAAGTATTCTTAGTCCCCAGTTCCTCACCTCACGAAATAAACATAAAACACTATGCACTTTTCTTCTGCTCGCTAACTCGGCGTAAAACACCATTAATAAAACGATGACCTTCGTCTCCACTGTACCGTTTCGCTAGCTCCACTGCTTCGTTAATGGCGATGCTATCTGGAACTCCTAAGAATTTCATTTCTGCTACAGCTATTTGCAAGATATCTCGGTCAATTTGAGCCAGACGAGTTACTTGCCAATCTACCAGGGCATTGGATATGAGTTCATCTAAAATTTGTCGATTTTCATTGACTGTAATTACAAGCTCTTTAGCGTAATTGCGAACTCCCTTGTCCTGATTAGCTAGCTGAATTAATTCTGGAAAATCAACAGCGGTACCCAACTGATTAATTGCTGTCTGGGTACATGCGATCGCCTCTTGCAGCATTGTTCTAGCAGTATTCAGGTCGGAGGCGCGAGTTTGGCTACTTAATAGGCGATCGTTACTGCGTTGCAGTTCACCTGCGGCGTTATTTAGGGTATCTTGCACTTCTGAAGTCAAGGTGCGTACAGCTCCTAGCACCAATTTTGATACTAGTTGCTCGTCTTCCAATTTATCTAATTTTTTTGGGCTGACTGGCAGTTGACTAAGGCTTAAAAGTGCCAATTCACGAGCAATTTGCTGGGGTTTACGAGGTTGCATAAAAGTGAGGGTGATTGTGCGAGAATTGATTAACCAGGCGTGACAAGCTTATAAGTCTATCAATTTTGGCACAGTCAAACAACAAAATTACGCATTTGCTTGTGACTTTGCCAGATAGAGTTTAAGTTTCTTCTACGTGAATAACTTGCTGTCTGATTTGGTCGTGTTTCATTTCCAGTGTGGACTCTTTGGGTAAAATCAACGGCGTATTGGGGGCAACAATTCCACCTGAGACGACTATTTTAAAAGCGTCTTCAATGGACATGGAGAGGTTCAGCACCTCATCCTCAGGAACCGCTGCATACCATCCAGTAGTCGGATTTGGGGTAGTGGGAATAAAAACACTCAGCATCGGACGAGACATCTGGGCTTGGATATCACCGCTGATTGCACCAGTTACAAAGGCGATCGCCCAAATTCCTCGGCGGGGATACTCTACTAAAACTACACGCCGAAACTTGCCATTGGAATCTTTTAGTATTGTTTCTAAAAGCTGCTTGAGTGTTTTGTATACCTGTCCAGCTAGAGGAATTGCCTGTAATAAACGCTCACCAAAATCTAACAACCAACGCCCAGCAATATTCCTAGCCATCAATCCAATCACGAGAATACTCAGCAATGGTACGGCTAGCCCTACAAATAAATTAAGTATATTTACTAGGATTGGATGTAACCCGTCAAAGGGATTCAGCTGTTTGGGAATTTGCGTGAGAAAGTTAATTACCCAAGTAGCAATGGTAATTGTTAGCCAGATGGTAGTTGCTAGGGGAATTACTACCAACAAACCAGCAATCAGGTCATTTTTTAAGTCCTGCTTTAGGCGATCGATTACCAAGCGCCGATTCTCCTGTTTTAAGCTATTTTCCTACAAGCATACACACAGACATCAACTAACCGAATAACGACTGGCTATTCTGAGAGGATGTTACTTTTCTTTGAAAAACTTGTAAATGATTGTTACAAGTTTCTCAAGTTATTACTAATTTACCGCGTTGAATGAAAAGTTGCTCATGCTTGTGAAAGCACGACGAGATAAGCTTAAGAATTCTTTTGTCTTATGAATGGCTGACATATTGACGGAAACAGCTTTTCTGAAAAAGCTCCGTTAAAAATATTAACTTATTATAGATAAAGCAGGCGTAGGGGCGCACAGCTAGCTGTGCGCCCCTACAAATTACTATTCGCTTGTAAACTCTGATAATTCGATGCTTACGGCAAGGGCTTCGCCCAAGCAGGAGCTTCAGGGTTTACACTGCATCAGCGCGCGTAGTTTCTGAAGTCGCACACTGCACCTGTTGTGTAGTTTCCTGAGCCAGAGTTGCTTTTATGTTCAAGTCAGGTTTTGGTAGATACTTCATTTCCCAAACTTTGAGCAAAATCAAGTATTCGTAAAATGCTTGCAATGTACACCAAGCAAGACCGGCGCCTCCGTCTAAGCAACCGCCCAAGAGAAAATACATATAAATAAAGCGTAACAAGGGTCTAGCAGGTAAACGCAAAGACAAATCTTTGAGAGCGCGGCGTCTTTCAACTTCTGATTTGCCAAAAAACAACTCTCGCCAGTTTATGTTTCCTTGTTCTAATTGATATAAAGTTTCTTGAGCTTCATCAGTGGAATAACGGTTATGTTTTTCAATCCAGCGACTTAAGCCTTTACTACAAGTGTAGTGGGGATATGTTTCTTTTAAAAAGCCAGTTGCACCGTCACAAACTTCTCGTTCAGTGTGGCCGTAGTCGGTAAACCAAACTTTACCATGACGAAACAGGCGCATTTGGTAACGGGGATACTGCGTGCTGTAGCGAATCCAACGATTCATAAACATAACGCGTTCAGCCACATAGTACCCGATGTAGTCTGGACTCTGACTTGCCTTTTTACATTCTGCGAACAGTTCCGGTGTCATCCGTTCATCAGCTTCCAGAATGTAAACCCATTCATGCTTTGGGGGAATAGACTCTAACATCCAGGTGCGTTGGCGTCCGTGGCTTTCAAAGGCGTGCTGGACAACGCGGATGGGATAGCGATTAGCGATTTCTACAGTGCGATCGCTACTGCATGAGTCTACAACAATGATGTCATCAGATAGCATCGCCGATTCGATACAAGCAGCAATATCTAGTTCTTCGTTATATGTCAGTATGTAAATTGAGAACATTCCCCAGGTTTTATAGTTAAAAGTTAAAAGTTATTGGATATAGGGTATGGGGCATGGAGCATAGGACATTGGGCATTGGCATTGGATATTTGGCATTTGTTCAGTTGTCTCCCCTGCTTTCTCTGCCCCTTTGCCCCAACTCTTCACACTCCGCACTCCCCACTCCCTACTCCCGAAAAAATTAGCGTGCAGTAGCTTTGGGTTTACCACCTTGTAAAGCACCCCTGCTTCTTAGGCCTGTCCAGCCGATGATAATGTAACCAATAGACAAGAGCAAACTGCTAATACCAATCCGCAATCCAGACTTCCATGCACTATCTTTAGCTTGTTTCTCAGTTTCATCCCTGCGTTGGCGAATTTGGCTCAATTGTTGAGTTCTCAGGGTCTGAATATCTGTTTGTTGTTCAATTGCTTTATCAAGTGCTTGGGGATCTGTTTTAGCCTTTTTTAGTAAATCCTTAATGGCTGGAGGAACTTGGGCGCTTTCAAGTGCTTGCTTGTATCTTTGCTCATCGCTGAGTAGTTCGGTAAACTGAGCTTTGGTTTGACTCCGCAGCTGTTCTAGCTGAGCTTTTCCTTGTTCGGTATTTAGTTGTGCTTGCAATTGCGATAAGCGATTGTTGAGTTGATTTTCTGCCTGATCTGCTTCTTGGATGATTCGGTTAACTGTTTGAGTTTTGGCTTGATTCACATTATTCAGATGCAGAGGAAAAATCAGCAAGAACATCAAGCCTAAAATACTTGAGAGAATTAGAGCCGGAAATCTTAAATCAACACCTTGGGGGCGATCGCTTCCTGCATCAGCGCTATCAATCCAATGGCCAGCGAACAAAAGCCCCAAGCCTACCAAAGGAACAATTCCCCGATCAACTAGCGCTGTTGCCAAATTTATTTGCCATCCGCGATCGGTTGGTTGAAAGGGCAACAAGAGAATCAAAAAGTCAACAAAAAACGACAAAATACAGATTATTCCAACTACCTTAACAGTGAGGGCAGTACTCACGGAAGTAAAACGGTTAACCATAGTTTTTCAAACTTGCAGTAAATACGAATGATTTTCATATTTCAAGTTACTCGAATATTGTGCCCATGACCGTAACTGTTCTATAGAAACAGGAACTAGATTCAATAATTGTGAACTTTTCTGCCTCTTGGTTTTCAACTAGACCACAGTAACATTTGTTATGCCCCGTGTCTTCAGGAAAATCCTAGTATTTGAAGATACGAAGCTAATGTGGGGCTGTAGATTCAGATCCCTGACTTCTTGCAGAAGTGGGAGATTTGTATATTCGACGGAAACAAGAGCCAAAAGCTTTAACTTCTTCTTGGCGTCTCCACATCCCTTATCGCTACCCCATAAACGCTTGTTCCCAAATTGACAGATCCTCTGGTCGGTCAATGTCGGCTAAAGGCACTAAATTCACATATGATAAATTAAGTTTCTGAGCAATCTCCAAAGTTCTTTGGAATACTTGAGCAGTTCCCCACTCGATGTTAGCGAATAACTCTGGAATAGGTTGCCGCAAACCAATTAAGTAATATCCACCGTCCATCGCTGGGCCAAGTACAAGGTCAAAGGTGCATAACTTATCAAAGGCTGTTGCGAGAATTTGGGCATTTAGTCCAGGACAATCTGTACCAATGATAATTGCTTTTTGTGCACCAGATTGAAAAGCCTGGAGGAGCGATCGCCCCATCCGCAAACCTAGATCTCCTTCACCTTGAGGCTGGTAAACTAAATCCAACCCCAACCATTCTTGCATTAATCGCAAATCTCCACCTGAGTACCACACTGCTACAGATATATCAATTACTTTTTGCAATTCTTTAACCTGTAAGATTGTGTGTTCAGTCATTTGGCGTTGAAGATTAGCTGCGCCGACAGATCCTAAAACAGGTATCAGCCGAGTTTTCGTCTTGCCTGGTTCAGGGTAGCGAGTGAAAATAATCAAGCCTTGTTTTGAGCTTGCTGGAAAGTTCAGCACGCAATACCTTATTTGAGTAAACTAAGAATATCTTAATAGCAATACTTAGCGTCATCGGCTCTAGTGTGTTCCTTTGCAGTTCGCATTGCCCCTAAAATCGTTGAAACAATAACACAACGCTTAGCTTTACCACCAGACTTACTGGATAATGTAATCCGTCCTAAATCTTTAGCATTACCTCTGTAGTCAAATCTAACTTCTTGTACACTACTCAATGACGCTTGAAAGTTTGTCTCCGAATCAAGGCGTACATTGGCATCTAAATTATTCCAGTTTGCATTAGATGGGTTTACTGTAGCAGGATGAACAGCCCATTGAACGATGCCGTTTTGCTCGCGAAAACTAGCTTGCCAAGTCAATTTGTCTTTAGTGGCTTGCGTTTGAGCTTGGCGCATCGCATGGTAAACTTCGTTTTGAGCAGTATTAAGACGGCGAGTAGCCACAAAAGTCATCCAGTTTGGTATTCCTACTGCGGCTAATATACCAACTATTATAATAATTACTAAAGTTTCAAGTACAGTAAAACCACTACTAGAGGGATCGTTCAAAATATTTTTTGCATTAACGAGAGATGGTAAATGCGCCTGGGTATTCATTTTTACTTTCTGGTTTTTTTTCAGCCACCCAGTTGTTTAACAATATTTCAGTTTTTTGGCTTTTTAGTTCACGCTGCTTAGTAAAACTGTGAAGTAAAGTGGGCAATATCAGGATTATGGCAATTTTCAGTAATAGTTTCGAGCTAAAATTTATATTCTGAAATCTTGAAGAATCATATAGAAAATACTTCCATAAAAATTTAGCCGCAGTTAAACCTTTTTGTCGATTCAATGGCTTTTGTAAAGCTTTGCAAGTAAGGTATTTATATAAATTTGCAATACTTCTGTTCCAAGTTTGCTTAAGTGCTGATGGTCTTTCTTGATATGCTCTCTCAAGCAACTGTAAGCACGATTTTTCTTGCCTGACAAGATTGGAAGAAACTGAATTAGTACTAATTCGGTATAAGATTTGTACAGATGGTACACATACGAAATTAAATTTCGATGCTAAGCGTAGCCACATATCCCAGTCTTGTGCCGCAGCTAGAGATTCATCAAAGCCTCCCAATGTAATTAAAGCTGTTCTATGAATTAAAGGATTAGAGCCATTCTCTAGAAAATTACTTACTAATAAACTTTCATAAACATCTCCATTAAAATTAATGCGTTTACCTGAAATGACAAATTCACCATTCGCATCAATATAATCAGTCCAACTGTAAGCAACTTTAGCAGTCAAATTTTCTTGCAGAGCCTTTAATTGAGATTCAAGTTTATCAGGTGTCCAAATATCGTCGGCATCTAGAAAACTAACAAATTCTCCAACTGCAAGGTTTAGTCCTCTGTTACGACTGACATTTCCGCCAGCATTAGAATAAGAAAATATTTGGATTCGTGGGTCTTGAATTTGCTTAACAATATCTAAAGTAGAGTCTTGTGAACCATCATTAATCACAATTAATTCTAAATCTGTAAAACTTTGATTTAAAACAGAATTAATTGTATGAGTAATAGTTTTTTCACTATTATAAGCAGGTATAATTACAGAAATTTTTGGGTGTTTTTGACTAGAGTTAATCATTTTATGTGGCTGCTTTGTTTTTGAATAGTTTCCCTAAATTACATCTTAAGTAATAAAAAGGACTCATCATACTAGCCAAGTAAAATTCCATCTCAAAAAGTAAAATTAAATTATTTTTTAACTGTCCTTTATATTGAATTATGTAGTGTAGTACTCGGCGTAAATTTCCTAAAACAGTTTTCAGAAACACTATTGGTTTTTGCCAATTTTTAGTATTTATCAACCTGAGCTGGAAAATACACAAGCCACACCCGCGTGCTAGATTTAGTAGATAATCTTTTTCAAATCGCCAGCGTGGTATTTGATGGTAAGTATGCATGGTAGGATTATACCAAATTTCCCAACCTGCATTATGTATATAAAGTAATGGTTCATAGTCTTCGCCTTGTACCAAAATACCAGGTAACTTTCCGCTTAAAATAGGTCGTTGTGGTACATTTTCACACCACGCTTTTTTGCGGACAACAAGCGCTGCACCAGGAGGAAGTCTTAAATTATCTGCATCAAATAAATGTGGATCTGAACCATGTTCTCTGATAGCCAGAAAAGCTTGAATTTTTTCAAAATTTTCTGGCGGTTTTACCTCAAAATCACCATGAATTTGTCCACTCCAAACACCTGCTTGAGGATATTCCAAACCAAAGGCATATCCTTCTGCTAACCAATCAGTTGCAGGTAAATTATCATCATCTAAAAATGCAATTAGCTCGCCTCTAGCTTCACGTACTGCCCGCAACCGTGCAAAAGCGGCTCCCTGTTCTTTTTCAAAAGAATATCTTAAATGACAGCTTCCATTGTATAGTTTTTGGTAATTCTGGATTACCTCAGATGTATTATCAGAACTATTATTATCGACAACAAGAACTTCCCATTTCAAGTTTTGTACTCCTGTCTGAGTTAACAGTTTATCCAAAATCTGAGGTAAACGGGTTGCTCCGTTATATGTAGGAATAGCTACAGTAATATCTAATTTTTCAACTAATAATTTAGTCATAACACTTAATATTCTGATAATTTATTTTTCAAATAGCCGTTTTTCCAAAGATAAAACGGACTCATTAAACTACTTAAAAAAAGTTGCATTTCGCAAGCAGCTACCAAATCCTGTTTCAACTTAGTTCGATATTTCAAGAAATGTATAGTAATTTTACGCAGGTCATTGATTGTGTACGCTAAAAAAGCGATCGGTCTATACCAAGGTTTTATATTTACCATTCTAGTTACATAACGGCTGAGTCCAATACCTCGAAAAAATGGAATTAAATAGTCTTTTTGTAATCGAGAGATTGGTATTTTATGAGAAATTTCCATTTCTGGGTTATACCAAATTTCCCATCCTGCTTTTTGAATGTAAGACAACATTTCTAAATCTTCACTGGTAAGCATATTACCTTGAACTCTACCAGTTAAAATGCACTTATCTGGTACACTTTCTAACCAAGCTTTTTTACGGACAACCAGTCCAGCAGAAGGAGGTAGTAGTTTATTTTTTGCTTCATATAATAGGGGTAAATTTCCTCGTTCCGTGATTGCTAAAAAGGGGGCAATTCGTTGAAAATTTTCTGGTGGTTCTACTTCCCAGTCAGGATGAATTTGGCTACCATAAGCTCCTGCCTTGGGATATTTTTCAGCAAAGCTATAAGCTGCGGCTACCCAGTTTGATATTGGGTAATTATCATCATCTAGAAAACCTATCAATCTACCTTTAGCTTCTGCAACTGCCTTTTTTCGAGCATAAGCCGCCCCTTGTTTTGCTTCAAAGCAATACTTTAAAGCGTAAGTACATTGCCAATTTTCTTGATAGGCTTGCACAATTTTAGCTGTGTTATCTGTGCTGTTATTATCTACAACTATAATTTCCCAAGATAAATTTTCGGTGTGAAGTTGATTTTTTAGTCGCTCTAGTAGTTCAGGCAAACGACTCTCACCGTTGTAAGTTGGGATAGCTACAGTAAAGTCTAAACAATCAGTCATGTATGAAAGTTATATTTTGATATTTTGATATTTGTTTAGCCAATGGCTAGTTTATTATCGACCACTCAAGAAATTTATCCAATAAAAAAACTACACCTGATGCTTCAATTTTGCTATCAATGTGCAGTTTTATGTTCAGTATTATTTCGTATTTTTATAAATTCGGGCTATGAAAATTATTTAATTACAGTCAGAGTCTTTTTTTGTGACCATTGAGCCTAAGAGAGTTTTCACAATGATGCATCGCTTTACACTACTAGCTGATGAAGGATTTTGACGATCTGGGATAGCTACTACTATTTTTATCCCAGGTGGTTCTGTTGCAGGGGGTGTAACTGTTCCAAAGTTTGCATTTGTTAGAGTCCCCATGTAATCGAAGGTCATTTTTGCTGATGTACTTAAAGTGTCAGATACAGATGAACCAGCAGTGTTTTCACTACTGAGATTTGTACGTATCAGAAATTTATCAGAGCTAACTCCCACATCTGCTCCTAAAGGTTTCCATGTGCTGATTTCAGCAAAAGCTAAGTTGCTACCATCACTCTTTTTCGTAGGATAAATAGCAACCTCAAAATTTTGGGTTGTACTATTTTTCTGAAAGCTCACACTATAGCTAAGTTTTTTCTTTTGGGCTTCTCGTTGTGCATTTTGTAGTGTAGCTAAAACTGCATCATTAGCTTTATTTAGCTGCTGTCGGTTGACAAAGGCAACCCAACCTGGAGCCGCGATCGCTGCTAAAATTCCTGCCAACAGCACTACTACAATTAATTCTATCAGAGTAAATCCCGCATCTTGTTGATTGTAGCGATCGCTATAGTCTCTGTTTGCTAAATATTGCTGCTTTAGTTTTGTTTTAGAGCTATGTAAATGAAAGTAATCTAATAATTTCAAAGTAGTAATATTCCCCATACTATCCTGCTTTTATTAATCTTGGTCAAAGATACATGCTATTTGTTAAAGATGAAACTCCGCCCTTGTACCTTAATGTTCGCATTTGGAAAATAACTAGCTTTGCTCTGGGTGTAACGTATTTTTGTTTCATCATTTTGTATTAGACGAGCTTGTGCGTTACCCCTTAAATAAACTTCAACAGTACTTCTGTTATCTGTGCCAACTGAATTTACACAAGCATAAAAGCCTCTTCTTTCAATGCTTGCTGGAACTCTTTTAAAGACAAGACCAGTAGGTGTAGGGCAAGTTACTGATGCTGCTGTCACTGTAGGATTTTCCTGTGATATTGTTGTTTGATCTATAAAATCAACAAGAACTACGGAACTTTGATTATAAGTTCCTCCGGCTCCCAAACTATTTGTCCAACTATTCATTTTTTCTTGTAATGTTTTGCCTTTGTCTGACAAGTCAAATTGTTTAAAACCTTTATCTGGACATAAGCTATATTTTTCAGTAGTAAATCCAGGACAATCAGTCCTACCACTACTATTTAGAACGCCATCTTTAATTTGCCATCTGGCGATGCGCGCGGCTTGAGACCAGTTAGAACTAGAACTGGTGTCTTTAATTAAATAGTAAGCTACCAGTGAATACACAAAAGCATCGTCTCGAAATAGAACTGTAGCGCCATTTTTAGTTTCAAGAGTATCTTTAGTAAACTCTCGCTTCCAAAATACTAGAACTGGAACTCCATTTGTTACGGCAGGAATTTGGGAATTAATAGCTGTGATACCTGTATCATCGTATATGTATAGTGCTTGTTGGAGATCGCGAGCAATATAATCAAGCGCTGCTTTTATTTCTTGCTCAGAGTTAGCTTTAGCTTGTTCCTGACGATCGGTGTTTAAAACTCCGATCATAAAACCTAGTAACGGCGTAATTACTAGGAATGCAATCAGCATAGCTACTAGTAATTCAATCAGGGTGAAGCCATTATTTTTGTTCTGCTTATGAGAGAGTTTTAGCTGAGTATTTAACAGCCACCTCAGTATATTCATCTTGCTACAGTTTCTCCTTAGTGATTGATACTGAGTCATGAAATTATTTATATTTGCTGGGTTAATCTTGACAACCACCAAGACGCTCGCATAAAGCGTTATAGGAGGGTTGACCTCTGACAATTTCAGTTGTAATTTCTACTAGTGGTGCTTTGCGATCGCCTAGTCCGCCACTGAATGTTGCTGTTTTTTTTGCATTAGTATCACTACTTTTTTTCAAGTTACCAGAATCGATGAAGGCATCTGAACGATATACCCGAACTCCCAAACGATAGCTTTGACCGTTATCAATTTGAGCGGTACTTGTACTGATAGTTCCAACAGCTTTACCAAAAGCCTGAATGTAAAACTGAACTGGGCTAGTTGTTTTGTAAGTTGTACAGTCGGTTGGTAGAGTGATTTTGCCATCCTTGTGAAAGCAATACAAACTAGTTATGGCTGTGGGAACAGCAGCACTACTGAGTAAATAGTCGCCACTGGTACTTGTGTCTGATACTGTTCGAGGTGCATCTGCGGTTGCAGCAGCGAGTGAAGTAGTAGTTGATACTTGAGCTTCGGAAATTGTTTTAGACTTAATAGCATCAATGAAGGCTTGAGCAGCTTCTGTTGCCAATTCCACCCGTCTAGCTTGCACGCGAGTTGCGGTTGAAATGACTAAGACAGGTGCGATCGCTACCAGCAAAATGCTAACCACGAGGATCGCCACCAGGGACTCAATGATCGTAAAACCAGACTGGCTAGATGATTCTTGTAGTTGGTGTGGGTTCATAGTCAGTTCCTCAATTGGGCTATGTCTTAGAGCAATTGGCGATCAAGTGTAATGCACTCCTTACCCCTCCCCTTTTACGCGAGGGTTAGGCAAAGGTAGGGAAAGGGCAGGAGGCTAAAGGCTTTTAATGCGATCTATTCACCTCAGAAGTGCTGCAAAAAGAGTCATTCAGACACTTCAGGATGCTTAGAGCTTACAGTCACCCGGACGTTCACTTGCAGGTAGCGCAAATTTTAAACCACTGCCAAAGTAGGTAGTGTCTGGAGTCTCAAAACCATCTGCTGTTTGAGTTTGGACAGCACACAATAGACTTTGCACCCAAAGGTCATCTCGACCTACTTCTCTGTAGTATTCATTTGGAGGATCTGCCGCTGGAACTACGAAGCGCTGGGCAAACAAGTCTGGATTTTGCGCGAGTAAGGCTACATCAAAACCCCAGTTACGGTTAGGAGCCATATAATAAGGCGCTTCCCCAGCAGGAGCAGTACCTACATAAGTAACATCTGATGTGTAACCTGGTCTATCAACATTCAGAGCTCTCATAAAGATACTGTTAATATTGGCACTATTGACAGAAGACGCCTGGGATATGTCAGAAGGGGTTGCAGCTACAGTTCCCGATCCTGGTCTGACAAGAACTTGGAATGGTGCGGTAGCATAGATACTGCGTTTAAATTGGATGAACGAACCGCTAATATTGGCATTAACCCCATTCCAGTTTTCTAAGAAGCGCACAAAGTTATGCAAACCCCCATTGATTTCGTAAGTACTTGGACCTACACGAACAGGAGTATCACCAGCTGCAACTGCTAGATTAAAAGTTGTTTCACTTGCCTTAGGCAACCATCTGGTATTTTTAACCACGCTAGATGTACTGGCTAAACTAGCGTAACTTTCATTGTGTTTAGGTACTTCGGTTGTTACCTGTAATTGCAACACAGGCTCTAGTAGTGGTTGAAAATACTCATTTCTTGTGAATGGTGTCGTGGTGAATGGCGTCGTGTCTCCAGGAAAATCTTTCTCAGAATATGCATTAGGCGATGCGAGTGGTATTCGGGGGTACCTGAAGAATAGACGATAAGTCTCACTAGCACCATTAGTGTAGTTGTATTTCATATTGTCGAGTCCGAACCCTGGTGGTGCGCCATAGTTAGTATCTTTTGTGGCTGTAAACCATAGGGCATTATTGGCTACTTCCGGTATATCACCGTTACGAAAGTGGCCTACTACCTTCACCGGAGTTCCTGATGATGAATCTGTTTTTATACCGAGTACGATGGGAGTAGCAGAGCCGAAGTTTATGGGAGCATTAGAGGTATCAACCAGCTGCCCAGAACTATTTCGTTTGTAGGCAACTCGACGGGCAAATTTTTCAAAACCAGCTCTTGCCGCTTGAGCAGTAGTACCAGCTAATAGTCTGCTTCTTGGAGCATTTAGAACGTCAGTATCACTAGATTTTTTTTGGATATATGCTAGCGTCAAACCATTGGTTGCATCTGTATCATTGGTTTGGTCATCATCATTATCCAAACCAATATACCAATCAGTTACTCCACATTCAGAAACTGGTATTTTGAAGCACATTTCCATGACATACTCCGGCAAAGTACCTCGGCGCTGAATGGGTGTGACGAAGTTGTTAAAGTAAGAACTGTTATAGTCTCTTGAGTCAGTATCAGTGGGAGTACCCTTGTAGTAGGCATCACCACCAGAGTCAGTGAAGAATTTAGATGAAGTGACGAAGTTGTTATTCCAGAAACCTGCTTTCAATCGTTTGAGTACAACGTTGGGGTCACTTCCTTGATTATTTCGCAAGTCGTAATCACCCTCATTGCGGAAGCCTTCGCGGAAGTTACCAGACAACAAGGTGACAGCATCAGCAATCACTGATGCTGGTCGCCAGGTTTCCCCTGTTCCACAATTAGGTAGTCTAGGGTCATTGGGGCGACAAGCAAAGTTAGGATCGCGATTTGCCGCAGCACGGCTGTAAAATTTACTATCGTAGGCTGCATTACTCGCGTCGTCGGTGGGTGTAACTAGAAGATCGGGAGTTTTGAATTCTTGTTTGCTGTGCAGATTAAAATTGCCTTTAACATACACTGGGAGTTCAGTTGCTAAAATTAAGCCTTTTTCTTCTGCTCTGTAATCATTCATGCGACTCAAGTCACTGCCATTAATCAACATAATGGCGTTGGGTCGCCGTTCTGGATCTAGCTTGTAGTCGCTAGCACTAACGCTTTCACTGCTTGTGTCACTGCGGTCTTTTTGAGCATCATCACGAGAGGCATAGATAATACCGCTATTGGGGAATAGATATTCGTTAGCCCAATTTTTAGTAGCGTCTGGATTGGTGTTTGTTTGTGCGCGAAGCAGACCTAAATCTATGACGGTGGCACGAATTTCTAGAGGCTGACGCTGCTCAACTTCCAGATTGTATTTTCCGGTTAATGCAGGACCTTTATCAATAGCCTTAATTTGTCGGGCATCAAGAAATGCAGTTTCTTTGATTGCGCCATCAGGAATGTAGGTAGTACTGCGGGTCAGAGAGCCATCAGCAATCTTGATTGCACAGATGGTAGAGTCAATTGCTGATTGCTCAGAGAGAGTGAGTTTGCTGGTTGTTGCTTTGGCCAGTGCTTGGCGCAGCAGAGGATTAACAAGGCGACCATTGGGAAATACCAAGTTGGCTTGATGTTTCAAGCGGTCTAGTAAAGCTACGCTAGTGTTAGTAACATCATCATCATTAGCGACAGCTGCAAAAAAACCGTTGCTGTCTACTGCCTGTCCTCTAGTTATACTAGCGGCTGTAGTGCTGGGAGCTTCGTAAACAACCCCATTATTTGATTTGGCTCCAGCAGGTTTAGCACCAACTACTTCACCGCTGACATCCGGCAGTGTACCTGTATTTCTTGCCGTATCTTTGTTTGTGGGATCGTAGTAGCTACTTACACAGGCCATAGGTGTTTGATAATCATCTGCTGTGCTGGCCGCAGGAGCATAGGAATCAAAATTGTAGTGATACACTGCTGTGGCACGCATTACCAAATGACCGCGTGTTGGTGTACCGTTGAGAGGATTACTGGAATCAGGCACAAGCATGGGCATTGTGTCCGGCCAGACTACATTTGTGGCAGTGGCATTATTTTCTAATACGTCTGTTGTAGTGGGGTCGTCATTGAGTGGCGAGGCAGGTGTGGCCGAGGGAGGCGTGGGAGGGAGGTTAGAACCTGTAGGTCTATATATTCCCGCACCTGTAATCACCCTCAGTCCACCGACTACATCAAGGATATTAGCTCTGGGTGAAGCGGCTGAAATTTCCCAAAAACCATCACGCCCAGTTACTCCCAAATCTGATAATTGTCTGACGCGAGTGGTACGAGTACGATCCTTAGTAGTACTACCTGTCCACTTCACACCAGTAATGGTTTGGGGATCATTCTCTCCTACAAACTCTCCTTTTGTGTCGTTCCATATTAGTTCAGGCAGGTTGTTACCTAGTACAATGCGATCGCCTAACTCTGTTTCTGTTACCGGAGTGTTGTCTACAATCTCTGGATCTCTTGTAGGTAGTTGGGCTGTATTTAGTGTGAGTTTTGTGTTAGCGTCTGTTGGATAAATCCAGGCATCCATTGGACGTAGCGTATTACCAGAAGAACTGTTCAATAAAGTTGTTGCATCTGCTATGGTGTAATTCACGCCAGCAGATTTTTCAATACCAGAAGTACCATAAGGAACTTCTTTAAATGGTACACGCCGAGTACGTTTACGGAACCAAGTTTCCAATTCTTCTTTACGTACTTTATATGCGTCTAAGCTTGGATCGTTTACAATCCGTTTGCTTGTATTAGTTTGGACTTCTGTAGGATCGGCACTACTCGCATTAGCTAATTGTACATTCACTAATAAGTCTATGCGTTGAGCATAAGCTTGAGTGTTATAGGCAACGTCATTCGAGCCATTTGAGGTAGTTTTATTCTCAGAAGCTAAAGTTTTACTTGTATCAGGTGTATTGCTTTCTTTAAATAAATCTACACGCGTTCCATTTTTATCAGTTGCACTGATTGGGCTACTAACTCCAATATTACCGCCGACAACTATCTTGCCATTTTCTCGTTCGTAATAACAAGAATCTTTGCTACTAACTTGAAATAGGGTTATATCTTTATCAGTTTTAGCAGTAAATAAGTTACTGTTGGTAAAGATACGTCCATTAAGACGGAATCTAGGACCAGGTGTAATATCTAAGTCATCTTCATATACAACAGCATTATTAGTAATAGAAACTTGGCTGCGATCTTGTTGCATTTCTAAAGCTGAGAAGCCTTTATTACCTCGATATGTTTCATATTTGGTTGTATCGAGACTAGCTTGACTAGTAATGGGAACTGTTGCTGTATATACGAAAAAGCTTTTTTTCAATTCGCCACTTGGAAGCTTATACCAACCTGAATTACCTACTAAGCTGGCACTTGTCTCACCAGCTACATCACAAGCTCCACCTGCCTTAGCAGGTAGCATGGGAGGGGTTCTAGCATCTAGTGGGATTCTCTTCCTGGTTTGGCTTGTACCGCTTTGGGGGGGAGTGCGGAAGTAAATACCGTAGAGAATAAAGCTATCAAATTTACCGTTATTATCTGTATCAGCAGGAAATTTCCAGGCTGTTTGTATGTTTTCTCTATCCTCTAAAATCATAGTACTGCCTGCTTCAATGGTGTCGTCCCCATCAATGTCATAAGGCACAGTTATGGGAGTTTCATCACCAAATGTATAGGCAGGAAGTTTATTGGTTAAGGTATTGTATAGTGTTACGTTTGATGGGACAGAACGTGGCAAAGTAGGGTCGGTAAACAAGGCAGTTATTTTTGCTTTTGCTCTCTCTAATGCAGGGGTAGCAGCTTGCATTGTAGCCTCATTAACTCGGACATTACTGGCGTTTTTGGCTCGCTCAAATGACCGAAACAAAATTGCAGTTGTTAACAATACGACGACCAAAGTTACCATTGCTACTGTTGGTAACACAAAGCCTGCATTCGCTGGAGTGCGTCTTCTTCTCGTGAGAAAGATAGTCCGTAATAGCCAAATAATTCGCTTGTTAATTGCAGATAAAAAATTCTTGCCAATTAGTTTGAAGGTTTTTTGAATTGCCTTGACTAGCTTATTTTTTCCAGACATAGCTGCTTTCCTGTCAAGTGGTTTCTACCAGATTTTTGATTGTTACCGAATTTTTAACTAGACCTGAAAAATAATTTTTCAGACAAAGTATGAGACTGGATTTATGTAACGAGTGGCTCTTTTTTAGAAACTTCAAAATCAAGGGCTACACAAAAAAGACAATTTATTAAAGTTATATCATTCATGAATTGTTCATTTGATCCGGTAAATACTGATTTTTTGAGAATTATTTCAATTGATTCTGAGGAAGAATAAGTGCAGAATTTGACGGTAAATTTGCGGAAATGTATTTTATTGGCAGGCAAATTTATAAAGATGATGTTAGGAAAACAAGCTTATAATACCCACTTATAAAGGAAAGATATCAGTTCGATATAAAGTAATGTAAATTCAACGGCTGATATAATGTCCGTCTAATTAGCTGAAAAAGACTTTTCCCTCGTTTTACTAGGCAAAACCGTTCCTCCCCGACTCGGAGAGAAACTTGAACTTTAGTTCAACGCAGGGAGAGGTTTGTGGAATTCACGTTAAAATAATCAGAGTTAGCCCCAGATTTCTGGCTTACTTACAGAAGTACAGAAGTTGTGAATCTTGTGATTTAGGATTACTAATTACCAATAGCCAGTAGGGTAGCACAGCTATTTGTGCTACCCTACGAAAGGCTTATAAGTTAAACTCAGAACGACTATCGGGTATGGGATTCTACGCGCTAAAGTATTTCGCTACTGGGTGGTAGGTAATAATCGCTGTTGTAGACTGTTCTGGATAAAGCTGTTCGCTTTCATCCATATATAAGTTAATTCTGTCAGTCTGCAATAACTCCAGTTGCTTGTACTGATCTTGAATATTTGGGCAAGCGGGATAGCCAAAACTATACCGCGAACCACGATAGCGTTGTGCCAACATATCCCGAATATTATCTGGTTCTTCGGCAGCAAAGCCCAACTCACGGCGGATTCTGGCGTGTGTCCACTCTGCCAATGCCTCCGCCACCTGTACTGCCATTCCGTGAAAATACAGGTAATCTGTGTATTGATTATCTGCGAACAACTGTTGGGCAAATTCTGTTGCAATTTCACCCACAGTCACTGCCTGCATGGGGAAGACATCAATGATTCCCGACTCTTTTGGTGCAAAGAAATCTGCTATGCACAGCCGCCTTAATGACTTTTGTCTGGGAAATTCAAAAGTTGTAACCTGCTGTGATTGGTTCCATACATGTAGAGAATTTCCCTCGGCTTGACAAGGAAAATAACCATAAATCACTTGCGGGTGCAACAGATTTTCCTCAATAATCCGCTGTTTCCAAGTTTCTAAAACTGGGTAGACCTTCTCAGTTAAGAAAGCTTGATATTCTTCCTTCGATTGGTCTTTTGGTTTGCGGAATTGCCATTGTCCAGCTATCAATGCTTGCAAATCTAAATGCCAGAATATTTCTTCCACAGGAATATCACTAGGCTGCAATAATTTTGTTCCCCAAAAAGGCGGTGTGGGACGTTCAATATCTGTGGCTACTGCCTCAGAACGTCGAGTATCTATCTGTTTTGGTTCTGTAGATGGTGTTTTCTGAGTAGTTGTGGCTGGTGATTCTTTATGACCATTTGTCGAAACTTCATCTGTTTCAACTTCGTTCAAAAATCCCTGCAAATCATCCCAGTTACCAGTGGTCTTCGCTGGCATTAATTTATCCATGAAGTGTAGGTCAGAAAAGGCATCTTTGCCATAAACTACTTTACCTTTGTAGGTGTTTTGGCAATCTTCATGTACAAATTTAGGAGTCAGCGCTGCACCACCTAATATTACAGGGACGGTAATTCCCTTTTCGTTAAATACCTCCAAATTTTCTTTCATGAAGGCGGTGGATTTTACTAGTAAACCACTCATGGCAATACAATCGGCTTTGTGCTGTTCGTAAGCCTGAATAATGTTTTCCACCGGCTGTTTAATTCCCAGGTTAATCACTTTGTAGCCGTTGTTGGATAAGATGATGTCTACTAAGTTTTTACCAATGTCGTGGACATCGCCTTTGACTGTGGCAATGATAAAGGTTCCCTTGGAATTGTTGCCTGATTCGGATTTTTCCATGAATGGTTCTAGAAACGCAACCGCCGATTTCATGGTTTCCGCAGACTGTAACACGAAGGGTAGTTGCATTTGTCCAGAACCGAATAATTCCCCGACAACTTTCATGCCATCCAGCAGGAAGGTGTTGATAATTTCTAAGGGAGGATATTGTTCTAAGGCTTTTTTGAGATGTTCTTCTAAGCCGATGCGTTCGCCGTCGATGATATGGCGTTTGAGGCGTTCTTCGATGGGGAGACTTTCATCTAAGGAGCGATCGCGTTTTGTCGTTACCCCAGCAAATACTGTGGTAAGCTCTCCCAAGGGATCGTAAACGCAAACATCACCTTCAAATCTCCGCTGGTCATAAATTAACTGACGACAGATTTCTTGATGCCGTTCTTCAATCTTGGATAGCGGTAAAATTTTATTCGCACTGACAATTGCTGCATCCATTCCCACTTGCGTCGCTTCGTGCAAAAACACTGAGTTCAGCACTATCCGGGCTGCGGGATTTAAACCGAAGGATATATTAGAGACACCCAAAACTACATGACATCCAGGCAATTCTTGGCGAATGCGCCCAATCGCTTCTATGGTGGCTTTGCCGTTTTCTCGGTCTTCTTCAATCCCAGTGGAAATCGGTAGAGCTAGAGTATCAAAGAATATTTCTGTGGCAGGTATGCCGTATTCTACAGCTTGACGGTAAGCGCGTTGGGCAATTTGAAACTTTTTCTCGGCTGTCCGCGCCATGCCTTCTTCGTCGATGGTACCAATGACGACGCCAGCACCGTACTTTTTCGCTAGTTCTAGCACTTTCAAAAAGCGCGGTTCGCCGTCTTCGTAATTGGTGGAGTTCAGCAAGCATTTACCGCCGGCTATCTTTAAACCCGCCTCCATTTTTTCCCATTCGGTGGAGTCAAGCATTAAAGGCAATGTCACATTATTTACAATGCGCGAAACTAGTTCGTGCATATCCCGCACGCCGTCGCGTCCGACATAATCGACGTTGACATCAAGGATGTGTGCGCCTTCTTTGACTTGCGCCCTGGCCATTGAGACGAGTCCATCCCAATCTTCGGCATTGAGCAAATCGCGGCACTTCTTGGAACCACTGGCGTTGAGACGTTCGCCAATAATCAAGAAAGAATTATCTTGGTCGTAGGGCTGAGTGGTGTAAATTGATGCTGCCGCTGGTTCTAAACTTGGTTGTCTAACTTTTGGCTTGAGTTCTTTGGCGATTTCTGCCAATTGTTGAATGTGTTCTGGACGCGTCCCACAGCAACCCCCGATCACTTGGACACCCAAATCTTCAACAAAGTGCATCAGCGCCATGCGTAATTCCAACGGTGTTAAGCGGTAGTGTGCTTGACCGCCGACGTTCTCAGGTAAACCTGCGTTGGGAATACAGGAGACGATGAAAGGTGAATGTTCTGCCAGATACTTGATATGTGGTTTCATCAAGTCTGGGCCTGTGGCGCAGTTTAAACCGAGAATGTCAATTGGGTATGGTTCTAAAATTGTCAGCACTGCGCTGATTTCTGAACCTACCAACATTGTGCCCATGCTTTCCATTGTCACAGACACCATCAACGGACGGCGATCGCCCTTTTTCGCAAATACTTCTTCAATACCATTCAGCGCCGCTTTGATTTGCAGCACATCTTGGCAAGTTTCCACAATAAATAAATCTACGCCACCATCCCACAGCGCTTCGGCTTGTTCGGCGAAAGACGCTTTCATGGTGTCAAAGTCAATGTGTCCCAAGGTGGGTAGTTTGGTTGTCGGGCCGATGGAACCAGCGACAAACCGGGGTTTTTCCGGAGTGGAAAATTCTGCGGCGACACGCTTGGCGAGTTCTGCGGCTGTTTTGCTGAGGTAGTAGGCTTTGTCTGCTAAGTCATATTCTGCTAAGACAATGGACGTACTGCCAAAGGTATCCGTTTCGATGACATCAGCACCAGCAGCGAGAAAGTCGCGGTGAACTTTGGCGACGGCTTCGGGTTTGGTGTGGACTAAGTATTCGTTACAACCTTCATATTGGGCGCCGCCAAAGTCTTCTGCTGTCAGGTTTTGGGTTTGCAGGTTAGTTCCCATTGCACCGTCAAATACGAGGACTGGGCTATCTGGACTACGCAGGCGTTCAAGGAAGGGATGAGTCATATTTTCCTAGAAGAAATGAGGAAATCAAGTGAGTCTTGTGATACTCGACTTACTTTATTATTTTCCAAAATTTTGGGAGTTTCGGCAGTATTTATTCTCAAGTCATACCATTTTGGATTTTGGATACTGAATCACAGGGAACTAGAGACTCAATCCTAATACCTGCACTGGCAATCTCATTACCCGTTATTAATATCGTTTCTTTGTGAAGCTGCGCCAAATCTTAACTTTTTTTCAACGCAAAGGTACGCGGAGGTTAGCGCGAAGGTACGCAGAGGTTTTCTAAAGATAATTCGCTGTGTCCTAAAATAATTAAGCGCATTTTCATAGAGAATTGGTATAAGTATTGCGTCACGGTTAAAGGGCGATTAGTGTTGGAAGTACAAGGCACAACCATTAAATCATCAAGAATTTGGTTCAATTGATTTGCCGAAATTACAACAGCAGGGCGAACTTTAAACTGTGTGAATCGAGTCGAAGGCATGGGGACTCGACATAGTACGACATCACCGCGCTGTAAATTCATCAGCAAATACTTCGTCGTAAATGTCATTTTCAGGACTTACCCAGTCCTGATAAACCTGAGATTCAACAGTAGAATGAATAGATTTTTTTCGATTCTTGAGCGAAAGAGCTAAATCCAGCAGTGTTGATAATTGGTCATCATTTAGTTGTTCAATCGCATTTAGAAGTTCTTGACGAATACTCATGGAATCACTAGCTGCTAACTATTTTAATGGTATGCCATGAGACGATCGCCTGTAGCGTTGGTAGTGCATCGCAATTATAAAGCGATCATAGTCATAGTGGCGTGTTAGCGCGAAAGCATAATGCACCTTTGATACTCGTGAACGAGTCTTTGATATTCGGCGACGAACCTCTGATATTCGTGAATGAATCTTTGATATTCGGCGACGAACCTCTGATATTCGTGAATGAATCTTTGATATTTAGCGACGAATCTTTGATATTCGTGGATGAATCTTTGATATTCGTGGATGAATCTTTGATATTCGGCGACGAACCTTTGATATTCGTGAATGAATCTTTGATATTTAGCGACGAACCTCTGATATTCGTGAATAAATCTTTGATATTTAGCGACGAACCTCTGATATTCGTGAATGAATCTTTGATATTTGGCGACGAATCTTTGATATTCGTGGACGGGTAGAGACGTTGCATTGCAACGTCTCTACATTTTTGTATGTGTGGTCTACGTAGCAATCTGTGTTACTGATACTTTTACTGGCACTTTTTTACTAAAAGACAGACCGTTTTCACTTCTGTCAATGAAAATCGTGTCTCCAGAGATAAAAGTATTTTCCAATAACTTGGTAGCCAAAGGATTTTCTACTTCTCGCTGAATTGCGCGTTTGAGTGGGCGGGCACCGTAAACTGGGTCATAGCCGGCTTCCACGAGGTAATCACAAGCGGCTGGGGAGATTTCAAAGAAGATTTTTTGATCGCGGAGGAGATTTTCTACCCGTTTGAGTTGAATGCGGATAATGTGCCGCATTTCGGAACGGCTGAGGGTATGGAAGAGAATTAAATCGTCAATGCGGTTGAGAAATTCGGGGCGAAAATGCGATCGCAAGTTGTCCATTACCCGCTTCCGCATGGTTTCATACTTGGAATCATCACCAGATACATCCAATATATGTTCGCTACCAATGTTACTGGTCATGACAATGACGGTGTTGCGAAAATCTACCGTTCTGCCTTGTGAATCAGTAATTCTGCCATCATCTAGTACCTGCAATAAAATATTAAACACATCGGGGTGTGCCTTTTCTACTTCGTCCAGCAACACCACTGAGTAGGGACGGCGGCGAACTGTCTCGGAAAGTTGACCGCCTTCTTCGTAGCCGATGTATCCAGGAGGCGCTCCCACCAGCCGAGAAACTGAGTGTTTTTCCATATACTCGGACATATCGAGGCGGATCAATGCGTCATCAGAATCAAAGAGAAACTGAGCTAAAGCACGGGCAAGTTCGGTTTTACCAACGCCTGTAGGCCCCATGAATAAAAATGAACCAATGGGACGCGAGGGGTCTTTCATTCCTGCACGGGCGCGACGAATTGCGGCTGCTACTGCTGCTACTGCTTCTTCTTGACCAATGACTCGTTGATGCAAGTGACTTTCTAGTTGCAGTAATTTTTGTCGTTCCGATTCCAACAGGCGATTAACAGGAATTCCCGTCCACTTAGCGACGATTTCAGCAATATCGGCTTCAGTGACTTGTTCTCGCAGCAAGGTGGAACCAAGGCTTTGAATTTCTAAAAGTTTCGCTTCTTTGGCTTCGCGATCGCGTTGCACTCCTTCCAATTTGCCATACTTCAATTGGGCGGCTTTGTTTAAGTCATAAGCGCGTTCGGCTTGTTCGATTTGCACTCGCAGCGCATCTTCTTCTTTCTTTAAAGCACTTATCGCTTCTAATAGCTGCTTTTCACCTTGCCATTGATCGTTAAATATATGCTGTTTTTCCGTTAAGTTGGCGATTTCTTCCTCAATTCGCTGCAAACGTTCTTTGGTTTGGGGAGTACCTTTTTCTTCGCCAGCTAATGACAGCTTTTCCATTTCTAGCTGCATGAGGCGGCGGTCAATGGTTTCTAGTTCGGCTGGTTTGGAGGTAATCTCCATTTTTAGCTGTGCGGCGGCTTCATCTACTAAGTCAATGGCTTTATCTGGTAAAAAGCGATCGCTAATATAACGCGCTGACAAAGTTGCTGCTGCTACCAAAGCTGAATCAGAAATTTTGACGTTGTGATGCACTTCGTAGCGTTCTTTCAATCCCCGAAGAATGGAAATAGTATTTTCCACAGTTGGCTGATCGACAAATACTTGCTGAAAACGGCGTTCTAGGGCTGCGTCTTTTTCGATGTGTTTGCGGAACTCATCTAAGGTAGTAGCGCCAATGCAACGCAATTCTCCCCGCGCCAGCATGGGTTTGAGTAAATTTCCCGCATCCATCGCCCCTTGTTGATTGGAACCTGTGCCGACTACGGTGTGCAATTCGTCAATAAACAGGACGATTTGACCGTTTGATTCCATCACTTCCCGAAGAACGGATTTTAAGCGGTCTTCAAATTCACCCCGGTATTTTGCCCCAGCAATCAAACTACCCATATCCAAAGAGATTAACTGGCGATTTTTCAGGGATTCGGGAACATCACCGTTAACCATGCGCTGTGCTAAAGCTTCAGCGATCGCTGTTTTACCTACTCCAGGTTCGCCAATCAATACCGGATTATTTTTGCTGCGGCGGGACAATACTTGAATTACCCGACGAATTTCATCGTCCCGCCCAATCACCGGGTCGAGCTTCCCAGATTTTGCCTGCTCTGTCAAGTCTCGGCCAAATTTTTGTAAAGCTTCGTAGCGGGATTCGGGGTTTTGGTCTGTTACTTTTTGGCTACCGCGAACACTTTTGATTGCAGCTTCTAACTTCGCTACATCCACATTAAAACCTTTGAGTATCCGCCGTCCAACGCGTTCATCGTCAGCAAAAGCCAGCAGGATGTGTTCCACAGAAATGTAGGAATCTTTCATCTTGGCTCTAATTTCCTCGGCTTGGTCTAGTAAAACATCTAAACCGCGACCAAGGTAAAGCTGATCGCTTTTACCAACTTTTGGCTGACGTTGGGTAAAAGCTTCTAGTTGTTGCTGCAAGCGAATTGGATCGACTTCAGATCGAGCCAGAATACGTATTGCTAAACTAGTGGGTTCTTCTAACAGAGCAATTATTAAATGTTCAACATCTAGTTGCTGTTGTTGATAAGCACGAACTATATCCTGAGATTTAACAATCGCTTCCCAGGCTTTATCTGTAAATTTATTAGGATCTGTAGGTTGCATCTTTAAAATTTTCGATTTGAGATTTTTATTTTAGGGATTGGGTACTGGGGATTGGAAATTAGTAATTGACGATTGGGTACTGGGGATTGGGGATTAGGGATTGTTCATTGGCGATTGGGTACTGGAGATTGGGGATTGGTACTGAGAAAATATTCCTATAATATTTGTTTCCTATTCTCCAGTCCCTAGTCACCAGCCCCTAGTCCCTAGTCCCCAGCCCCAGTCCCCACCTATTCCCTAATTTAAAACGAAAACATGGTTATGAGCGTGGTTACCAGATGGTGCTATTGGAGCGATGTCTACGAAGGGCTACACCTACGCTGTCGATCTTGCCCATCAATGACAGTATATAGATTATTACTGTGAGAATTACTGGCTTACAAGCTGCTCTTGTGATTCCTGTTTGATGGCAGAACCTTGAGTTCCCTGTTGAATTAGTTCAATTTTATACCCATCAGGATCTTCTACAAAAGCGATAACTGTTGAACCATGTTTCATTGGCCCTGGTTCTCGCACAATTTTACCGCCGTGATTGCGGATTTCTTCACACTTAGTGTAAATATCATCAACCCCAAGAGCAATATGGCCGTAAGCATTACCCAATTCGTATTTTTCTACTCCCCAGTTGTAAGTTAATTCAATCACTGTATTATCGCTTTCATCACCATAGCCAACAAAAGCCAGGGTAAATTCTCCTGCTGGATAATCTTTTCGCCGCAGTAATTTCATACCCAGAACTTCACAATAAAATTTTAACGACTCTTCAAGGTTACCCACCCGGAACATTGTATGTAGTAATCGCATATTGACCTTGCTCTGTGGAATATTGCTTTCTGCCAACATTTTACAGAACTTGCCAACAAAGCCCATCCTTTAAAAGTGTATGATTGGCAAAAAAACATTAACAATAAAATATTACTTGTCCGGTGACGAGATGAGGAGATGGGGAAGTGTGGGGAGTGTGGGGACAGAGGAGGGAAAGATTTCTTCTCCATCCTCCCATACTCCAATGCCCCATGCCCAATGCCCAATGCCCAATGCCCAAATTTTATGACAACTCAAACACTAGGACTCGAACAAAATTTATATGATTATTTACTGTCAATTTCTCTTCGAGAACCGGAAATTTTAACTCAGCTGAGGCAAGAAACAGCCCAGTATCCAGTAGGTAGAATGCAGATTGCTCCTGAACAAGGCCAGTTTATCGCATTGCTGGTGCAGTTGTTGGGAGCAAAAAAAACTTTAGATATTGGTGTTTTTACAGGCTATAGTTCTCTAGTGGTGGCATTGGCGTTACCCAAGGACGGTAAGATAGTAGCCTGTGAGATTAGTGAAGAATTTACAGCGATCGCTCGACGTTATTGGCAGCAAGCAGGAGTAGCAAATAAAATTCAGCTGCACATCGCTCCAGCTTTGCATACTTTAGATTGGCTATTGGCAACAGGAGAAGCAGAAACTTTTGACTTTGCTTTCATCGATGCAGATAAAAGCAACTATGATGGCTATTATGAGCGATCGCTGCAATTAGTACGTCCGGGGGGATTGATTGCGATCGATAATGTCCTGTGGTCAGGCAGAGTTGCTAAACCCGAAGTGCAGGATAATAGAACTAAAAGAATTCGTGCTTTTAATCAGAAGTTGTATCAAGACGAGCGAGTTAGTCTCAGTGTCATTGCGATCGGAGATGGCTTGACTTTAGCTCTGAAAAAGTAATGTTTTTTGGTAATAGATAAATAGGCAATAGGCAATAGGTAATAGTAAAATTCCCGGTTCTTCAGTACCTTTTACGCTAAAGTTTCAGCCAAAAATCTTAGAAGTATCTCTATGTAAGCAAAATTATCTTTATTGACTAAGATTATTTCTTAATCTTGCCTCTTTTCCCTGTTCCCTGTTACCTCTTAAATACTATTAATTTGGCATAAGAAGTACGGTAGAGCCAAATTTTCATAATTAAAATTAGCTTATTGTCAAAATGACTTATTGAAACACCACGCCACCTTGTTTCAATGTTTGATGTTATCCAGAATTAAAATTACTTGTTCTCTACCCAATTATTCAGACAGGGTTCTCTTGCCTATTGCCTCTACCTTGAGAGAGAATGGCTTCGTCAATATTAACTCTCATCAATTTTATTTATTAATTTAAAAACTAAAAATGTTTGTTTTTGTTTTAGAGATTTTCTAACATATTCTTATGGAAATCTAATTAGCTAAAAGCAAGTAAAATTTTAGCTGTTGATTAAAACAAAAAAGCTGAAAAATACCATAATTACAAATACAGCAGTCTTCCAGAAGCATCGAAAAGAAGAACTAGGTGTAAAAACTAGATCTAGAAGCTGTTCTGGTTCTGAATAATGATGTTTTAAAAAAGCGTCTTTCCTCTTTTATTTTGAATTGCTGGTATCAGCCCGATCAAGCCTAATTATCTTCTTATTAGGAGTTTATGAAATGCTAAGAATTTCTAGATATCTGCCAGTTGAAAATAACAACGAGAAAACACCAAATAACACAGATATCAATTGTAAAATTTTGAATAAAAATTCTTCAAATGTAAATTACCTCAAACCATTTGATACTGCTTTTATTGCATATTACATGATGGGATTTGGTAATTTTTAATCAGAATTCTAGTATAAATTCAAAAATCAAATTCGATATAGGATTGCTGTAAATACTTTCGTGCCAAAATACTTTCCAATGAGGATAAAATTATGAAATTTACACCTTTAATAAATTGTGCGCTGATTATTGCTTCTATTACTTTTATGCCTAGAATTGCTGGCGCTCAAACAGTCAATAATAATAACGGCAGTTATCTCCAACCCTTCAATATTGTCTTTCTGGCTTATCAAGGTTATTTGGAAGACCAAGGTATTCCTAGTATGGGTACATTGTTATATCAATACCAAATAGGAAAGGTGACTGCAAAAGATGTAGTTGAGGCTGGGGTGAAGGCTAAAAAGTTACCGGCAGAAGTTATAAATGATGAATATTACCTCAGCGCAGTTGAGTTGCAACTGTCATCATTGGGCAATGGCAATAAGTTACGTAACTAATAGCATTTGGGATTGTGAACGCGAGTGGTTCTAATTGCTCACGCATACAAAGACAAAGCATTTTGACGTAAAATTGCAAATGCGATCGCCTCTGCTTCACTTGCAGTAATATCAGAATCTTGAATTGCTTGTTCTAGCACTTCTCCTAGCAGTTGACGCCCCCATTTTGCTGCTAAATAATATAACTCTGGAATTGAATGTGCATCAGAGGAATACATCAATTTACTCGTAGGAGTTAATTCTAATAATTGGCGTATTGTCTCTCGCATTCCAGATACACTTAAAAATGGTATTGCTAAACCAAAATCCAAATAAACTTGAGGGTAGACAGAGGCGAGATATCCAGCTTCTCGCATATAAGGATAAGAAGCGTGTAGCAGTACAATAGGGGCATTGCGATATTGGGGTGATTCTAGGAGCGATCGCAAATACAAAGGATTCGCCAATCGTAAATCTAGATCGCGATCGCCATAACCAGTATGCAATTGCACTGGTAGGCGATATTTAGCCGCAATTAATAACGCTTGTTCTAAGAGAAAATCAATCAGCGGTTTGTTTACAAGCCGCAGAGGTTGTTTTTGTAGCTGTTGTTTGATGCGATAAAAGTTAGTAGCAGCGACATCCATAGCAACAGCTTGAATATCTAAACCAGTGCGGTAACAAACAATGCTTTTAAAAGCTACAACTTCATTGGGTGGCGGGTCAAGTTGGCTGTTAAATGTTTGGAGAAAAGTATCAAAATCTTCTATTTGAGGAATTAGCTGTTCTGCCAATACTTCCAAACGCAAAATCCTTTGCACTGAAATAAATCTTTCATGCCATGATATGGGCAAAATATTTTCTGGCTGCAATCCATCATCTAAATAAATTGCTTGCAAGTTGGCAGCCCTAAAATATAGTTGTGTTAAATTTTCTAGTCCTAAGCTTTCGCGACGTGCCAAAATTGCTGCTTCCTGGGCTTCACATTCTAATAAAGCAGCAATCTCTCGCAGGCTGCGCCGATAAAAGAAAGTTTGACGGGCATGATAATTGATAATCTCCGAATCATAACTTTCGGTAAAAGCAGCAGCATAAGGATAACGGGCAGCTACTTCAGGCCGTAACAGGTTGTGCGCGTGTTGGTCAATTAGGGGAATGTCAGTAAGATTCATAGCAGGGAACAGGCAATAGGCAATAGATTTAGTCTTTGGTGTCGCGCTTTTACGATCGCTTTATGTTCTAAACTATCGTTCAACTGCTATACATTAAGTTTCCTTTACTCAGAACCAGAGTACACCCCTCAGCAGTGATGAATACTAAGTATAATTTACTTATTCACAACTCAATACGGTTCAGTTAAGGTTAAAACTTTTGGTCAAATTCAATTTTTTTAACCAACCGCCAAGGACGCCTTCTCTACGAGAGGCTTCCGCCAACGCGCAGCGTCTCGTTAGAGAAGGACGCCAAGATAAGAAAGAAATGCTTAACTGAACTGTATTGATTTATAACTCA
This sequence comes from Nostoc paludosum FACHB-159, assembly GCF_014698835.1. Taxonomy (GTDB): domain Bacteria; phylum Cyanobacteriota; class Cyanobacteriia; order Cyanobacteriales; family Nostocaceae; genus Nostoc; species Nostoc paludosum. The sequence continues at coordinate 58,820 of NZ_JACJTU010000019.1, forward strand.
GCATTGCCTCAACGCCCCGCTATATTTAATTACGAATTACGAATTACGAATTAGTAATTATTTAGTTAGTTTCAGCAGTTTGATACGCTTGTAGGAGTCTGGCATGATCGAGAGTAAACCCTACTTGCATGGCTATCTGGGCAAATAAATCAATCTCAGGCTGTTGCCAGTCGCGGGGTGCAGAACACTGATGTCCAATCAATAAGCCAAATAACTGCTGATCTTTAATAATGGGTGCGACTAAGTTTGCTTTCACACCAAAGGATTCCAACAAGTTAATGTGGCAGTCAGTCAAGCCTGCCTGATAAATGTCCTTTATTGCTACAACCTGACCAGATTGGTACTTTTCCACATAGGTTTGAGTGAAACAGGGGTCATGGATTTTAGACCGCAAAACTTTGGGATAACCCGGAACCACTGATTCGGCAATTATAATTCCGAACCAATTGGCATAAAAGCTATAAATCAACACTCGGTCAATACTAAGTGCTTTACGAACTTCTTCTACAGTGGTTTTGAGAATATCCTCTTCTTTGAGCGATTGGCGAATGCTGCGGGTAATATTTATCAGTAAGTGACTTCGCATACTTTCAGCGTTGATTCGTTGCAGCAGCCTAGCATGGTCAAGAGCAAATCCTACTTGGATGGCTATTTGAGCAAATAAATCAATCTCAGACTGTTGCCAATTACGGGGTCTGGAACACTGATGTGCAATTAATAAGCCGAATAGCTGTTGATCTTTAATAATGGGTGCAACCAAGTTTGCTTTAACACCAAAGGATTCTAGCAGGCTAATCTCAGAACTATCTAAACCAATTTCGTAAATGTTGTTGATAGCCAAAACGCGACCAGATTGATAGTCTTCTACATAGGCTTGGCCAAAAGATAGGTCTTGGATTTCAGCTCGTAAAATTTTTGGGTAGGTGAGAACAACTGATTCGGCAATTACGGTTCCAGACCAATTAGCATTGAAGCTATAAACCAGCACTCGGTCAGCGCTAAGCAGTTTACGAACTTCTTCTACTGTGGTTTTGAGGACATCTTCTTCGTTGAGTGATTGGCGAATGCTGCGGATAATATCTGCCAATAGCTGACTTTGCACAGCTTCAGCTTCGATGCGTTGCAGTAGTCTAGCATGGTCAAGAGCAAATCCTACTTGCATGGCTATTTGAGAAAATAAATCAATCTCAGACTGTTGCCAATTACGGGGTCTGGAACACTGATGTGCAATTAATAAGCCGAATAGCTGTTGATCTTTAATAATAGGGGCGACTAAATTTGCTTTCACAGCAAAGGATTCCAGCAGGTTGATGTGACAATCAGTTAAACCAGCTTGGTAAATGTCGTTTGTGGCTTGAACGCGCCCAGACTGATACTTTTGTACATAACCTTTACTAAAACATGGGTCTTCAATTTCAGACCGCAAAACTTTTGGATAACCTGGAACCACTGATTCGGCAATTATAATTCCAGACCAATCTGCATTAAAGCTATAGACTAGCACGCGATCGCTACCGACTATTTTACGAACCTCTTCTACGGTGGTTTTGAGGACATCTTCTTCGTTAAGCGATTGGCGAATTCTGCGGGTAATTTCTATAAATAGTTGAGCTTTATTGGCTTTGGTATCTACCTGTTCTAGAACTGTGGCATAGTCAAGGGCAAACCCCACTTGCATAGCTATTTGAGCGAACAAATCAATTTCTGATTGCTGCCAAAAGCGAATTCTAGAACACTGATGTGCAATTAATAAAGCGAATAACTGTTTATCTTTAAAAATAGGTGCTACTAAACTAGATTTGACAGCAAATTGCTTCAATAACTCAATATCAGCATCTGTCAGATCGGATTTCTGGATATTATCAATGGTGCGGATAGTACCATTCTGGTATTTTTCTATGTAGCTTGTCTCGAACCCAGGATCGGAGACTGTAACCCCCAATATTTTTGGTAAACCTGGTGCTACTGATTCTGCAATAAAGCTGCCATTAGAGTTGGAATTGAAGGAAAAAATGGTTACGCGATCGAGGCTTAAAGCTCTACGAATTTCTTCTGAGGTAGTTTTAAGAACATCTTCCTCATTGAATGATTCTCGAACCCAGCGGGTAATTTTGAGCGATAGTTGGGAGTAATCAGTTTCGGCTTCTTTCTCCTGTTGCAAAATTGAAAGCAATTGTGTGAATAAGCTGATATTTCTTTCTAACATCACTAATTCATCATTGCTAGCGATGTAAACTTGAGTAAACTCGCTATCTGGACGCAATTTATTTTTGATGCTGTTAGTAGTTTCAGCAACGTTTTTGATTCTAGTAATAGTTCGATTAACTACAAAAGTTGCGATCGCACCTGCTAAAACTGCTGTTACTCCCGCACCAGTTAACAAAAGTGATAGTTGTTTTTCTAAAGCTAGTTCAGTTTCTTTTGAACTTTTCCCACTCTCTTGTCTGACTTGGGGGATTTTTTTGGTAATAACATCAATGCCGTAGTAGTAAGTAGCTGTTCCAATTGCAACTACAGGTAGGACACTGATGCTGAGTGCCCAAATTATTGCTTTAGTCTTTAAACTCCATTTTTGTTGCCACAGGTTTTGTTGACGATTTTGTCTTGCTTGGTTTTGAGAAAAAGACTTACTCATAAATGAAACCTGGATGCGTTGCAATTTAACAGGTCAAGTAAATAACTTCTTATTATCATTACCTAAAAAATAGTGTGAAAACCACTACAAGTTTAGTATTTATCTAATAAAAGTTTGACTTCTGCTTGCAATTCCCAATCTTTCATCGCTTCCCACTCAGCTTGACGCACTGCTAAAAAGGCTTTTGATAATTGTGGATTTAAAGCGCTTAAAAGCATGTTATCTTGCTTTAAAGATTCTAAAGCTTCCGCTAAGTTTTGTGGTAAAAGGTCAATACCATTGGCTTGACGTTCTTCAATTGGCAAATGTCCGGGGTCTTGTGTAACCGGATTCCCTGGTTTGAGGCTTCGTTGCACGCCGTCGAGTCCGGCTGCAATCACAGCACCTAAAGCGAGGTAAGGATTGGCTGATGCATCAACGGTTTTTAACTCGAAATGGGTGGAACCAGTGAATGCAGGATTGCTTGGTACTCTGACGGCGGCTTCCCGGTTGTCTAGTCCCCAACAACGAAAAGCACCACTCCAACAGTGAGGACGAATACGGCGGTAAGAATTAGTACTAGGGGTAGTCAAAGCCATCAGTGCAGGTAAACGATCTAGTATCCCAGCGATAAATGCTCCACCAATGTGGGAAACGCCGCAGACACCTTGGGGGTCTGGTAAGAGATTTTGACCGTTACGCCAAAGGCTAAGATGGATGTGGCAACCGCTACCAGCTGCATCGGCAAAAATTTTCGGTAAGAAAGAGGCTGTGAGGTTGTGTTGATGAGCGATCGCTCTGACGGTTTCTCTAAAATTAATCTGCCAGTCTGCTGCCCGTAAAGCATCAGTATACCGTATGGAGATTTCCTGTTGACCAGGGCCAGATTCTGGATAATACTGCTCTACAGGAATGCCTTGGTCAATGAGTGCTTGGGCAATTTCATCAATTACCACTCGATTTCTATTCATTGCTTGGGTAGAAGCAAAAACCGTAGGTGCGGCTACAATTCCCTGTGATGTTTGCTGTAAGAGGTAAAATTCATTTTCAAATGCAGCGCGAATTTCTAAACCCTCCCGTCTGGCCGCCTCAATCATTCGTACCAGAAAATTACGCGGACACAACGCCCAAGGACTCCCATCAAGTACCATGTTTCCCATGATGGAAGCATGTCCCGGAGCGTAGGGTAAAGGAGTAAAGCTAAACCAATCTGGTATTAAGCGGATTTCCCCTACCGGGCTAAGACCAGTTTCGGGAATAACAGCATCATACATTACAGGTACTCCCTGTTGTCCTGCGGAAATACCAACGCCATAGTCAAAGTAGTGAGATAACATTTCCACATGAACGGCTTTAGCGCGAATGATGTTGGCGTTATCGCACCAAAGGATGCGGACAAACTTGATTCCGGCTTGTTGAAGAGATTTTTTGACTTTCTTAAACGCTTTATTTGCTGCCATTGTTGCAGAGAACGCGGGGACTTGGTGAAAATTATCGTGTTTTTGAGTTGATTTGACAAATTTTTACTTTCAATTTCCTACTCAAGTTAAAATAACTAAAAATATGAGGGTAAAAAAAGTTTGCGGTGAACACATTCCATATGCCAAAATTACCCGTACCTCCACCGCTTGTAGGGTCAGAAATTGGTTCTTTTACTGAGTTTACAGTTACTGAACGAATGCCTGCGATCGCCCGCCGAGTTATCGCAGAAAATAATTTTTCCTCAGAGATTAATACTACTTTAGAAAATCTCGCTACAGAATTGCCAATTGGATATTTGCGGCCTCTTTTCAATGATACTGGTGTAGATATTTCTGCTTGGGAAAAATATTTAGAGCCTTACAAAAATCAGCGTTGGCTAGATGTTCCTTGGTTTTTCGCAGAAACTTATTTTTATCGGTTAATTTTGAATATTACCAATTATTTTCGCCCTGGGGAATGGCAAGAGATCGACCCCTTTAATTTACAAAAAAGTCAAGGTTTGGAAACATCTCTTAACTCAATTATTCTGTTAGGCGATCGCGTAAATAATTGGTTGGATAAATCACAACTAGATGAAAAATTAAAACAAACAGCTTTAATTGCACTTTTATATTTTTCTTTGTGGGGAAATCGAGTTGACTTGAGCTTATGGTCAGCATTCGACAATGACCGGAGTCGTTTTGATATTGAAAGCCAACTCGCTCACGTCTTAGTAGATGATACTCACAAAGCCGTAGAATTGTTAACTAGTTCTCAGGAAGGGCGGATTGATTTTGTAGTCGATAATGCTGGTTTTGAATTAGTCTGTGATTTATGTTTAGTAGATTTTTTGTTAAGTGGTGGAGTGGTCGAGCAGGTTTATCTTCATTTAAAACCACATCCAACTTTTGTATCTGATGCCATGATTAAAGATGTGCATTACACAACAAAATTTTTAGCCACTACTAGCAATCAACAAATGATATCCTTGGCCCAAAGATTACAAAAACATCTAGCATCAGGGCGTTTAATTCTAGCTGATAATTATTTTTGGACATCACCTTTAGCCTTTTGGGAAATACCCAACTCGCTCAAAAACGAGTTAGCCAAATCCAGTTTAATTATAATCAAAGGAGACGCAAATTATCGTCGATTATTAGGCGATCGCCATTGGGATTTTACCACCAATATTGCAGATATAGTCAGTTATTTACCAGTGCCAATGGTAGCTTTACGCACCCTAAAATCAGAAGTAGCAGTAGGTTTAAAACCAGAAGTTATAGAGAAACTAGCAAAATCTGACTCTTCTTGGTTGACAAATGGGCAATGGGGTGTTGTTCAGTTAGTAGCTTAGTACAGCATTTCATGAATTCATAGCAAATTCTGTGCGTGCGCTTACCTCTGTGGTACTTTGCGTTTAAATTTCAACCCTCAATTCGCCACAATTTTATACAAAGCTGTACTTAGGCAATGAAAAATTGAGATTTCAAAGTCACACCGAAGCTAATCTACTTCATACCTCTGTTTATGTCTAGCCATAAGCTGGAGATATTTCTCATTTGTTTTTGCTTCTATCCATTTGGTTTTAAATATTGCTGCCGATTCAGCTTTTATCGGGTCTACTTCATAAGGTAAAATCTCTTTGGGCGAATCTTTTTTGTATTTTCTGCCGCTTTTATGATTAGCATAACGGCGGGAGCGAGTATAACCCATTTGGATAAACTTTCGCGCCATATCTGCCCCGACAAAATCATCTTGTTCTAGATAATCAAGAAATATTTCATAGATTTTTTCGCTAGATTGTCTAGCAATTTCAGGAGTTTTGAATCGCCAGTAAGGAAGAATTTCCGATTTATATGGTTCTACCAAAAGTACACCCTGCTCGCCCTTCCCAACGCGATAGAGTTCGGGATGTTGCCGAAAATCGATATTTTGAAAATCTAAAGAATAATCAAAAGGCATGGTAAAAAAGAATTCAGAATTCAGGAGTCAGAATAAATGAGGGTATATTATATTAAACCCTTGTATTTATCGAGTAGTGGTACAAAATATCTTGTAACTTCTGACTCTTTTGTTGATAGATTCTTATTAGGAATAGTAAACTTTAAGAAAAAAGTTCGACTTCTATCTCTGTAGGTAAATTTTGTTTACTATGCTATCTAATACCCAATCTGGGAACAGCGTTCTTGCTCCAGGGAATTTGCGTAAAGTGCATCATATTGCGCTTAACGTCAAAGATATGCAAGCTTCCCGACATTTTTATGGGACTATTCTGGGTTTGCATGAACTTACAGGCGACGAAGTACCCGCAACCTTGGTGGAACTCGTCGCATCTGGAAAAGTAGCCAATTTTATCACGCCAGATGGTACGATACTAGATTTATTTGGGGAACCAGAATTATTACCACCAGATCCGAATCCAGAAAAGACATTCACTAGAGCCTATCATTTGGCTTTTGATATTGAGCCGGAGTTATTCGATCGCGCCGTGGCAGTAATCAGAGAAAATAAAATAGCGATCGCTCATGGCCCAGTCACTCGTCCTACTGGTAGAGGAGTGTACTTCTACGACCCAGATGGCTTTATGATTGAAATTCGTTGCGATCCAGAAGCAAGCTAACTTACAAACAATAGCAAAACTATCTCCTATGCCCGCGAACCTCACGCAAATATTTAAAGTAATTGAAGACACAATTACCAAACCGCCAATTCCCCACGAACCATACAAACAATCATTAAAAGCCTGGGCAATGTATTGTTTGCGAGATAAAGGCTTTAAAGTTGTTTACGCCCAAAACGCCGACTTTGCCATTGAAACAAAAGGCATAGAAAAACTCTATTTTAAAGTTTCCAATAGTCCCGATAATTTAGATAACTCTATTAACTGGATAGTTTGGGATACTACAACCAAAACCGGCACTCTCATTCCTCAAAAAATAGACTAGACTTCTTACAAAACTTCTTCTTTACCTTCTCTGCGCCTGTGCACCTCTGCGTGAAAAAAATATTTACGCAAGAACCCTACTAATACCAAATTTCCTAACTATTCTGACTCCTCAATTTTCACTCCAGAATTCTGCTGCACAAATAGTTGATGTTCCCGTGAATTTAACCCCAACTGCAACACAGCCAAAACTTGCTGCATATTCCCAGCAAGTAAATTAGATATTGACAACCACAAACCAGGAAATACTTGACTTTTAATAACTCCATTTGCATCGACTTCTAAAGACACATATTCTCCTTCTTGCAGCCGAAACCAATCTAATTTATTTTCAAATATTTGCCAAACAATATATTCTTTTACCCCATTGCGAGAATAGGCTTTTTTCTTATCATGCAAGTCAATAGCAACACTACTAGCTGCTATCTCTACTACAAGTTCTGGCGCACCTTCTATATAATCATCATCGCCCAAACGAGATTGTCCTTTAGCTGTCGGTGTAATTAATAAAACCCCATCTGGCTGAGGTTCATTATTTGCATCTAAACGGACTGTTGGCTCAATTCCCAATCTCACACCAGGGGTTGATGCTGCATAAACTCCCAACCAAGTGATTGTATAACCATGTGGTTCAGCATGACTTTCAAAACGTAATGGGGATGCCAAGTATACAACTCCTTCAATTAATTCTGCCTTTTGATGACGGGACATTGCTTGATAGCGTCGCTCAAATTCGTAGCGAGTGAGGCGATCGCCATTTTCTAAAAAAGGAATTCCCTGCTTAAGTCCTAACTTTACCATCATTTCTAACTCTGTAATGAGTTTTACTTTATTATGGCATGGCAGCTTAATTATGAATTACTGTAAGTCGGGTTTTTCAAATATCATTAAATGCTGTTGAGGTAACAAATTTTTAGTTTCACGCCAAACTAAACCAACAGCTTGCATTTCCTTCCGGACTTGTTTTTGAGTCATTTTATGCAGACGTTTTATCATAATAAAAGGATTTTCACCCCGATACTCAACTAGCATCACCCTACCACCAGGCTTCAGTGCTTTGACAATTTTTTGCATCACTTCTTGGGGATATTCTAGTTCGTGATAAGCATCTACCATCAATGCTAAATCAATACTTTCATTTGGTAAATTGGGGTCAGTAAGAGTTGCTAAAACAGGCTCAACATTAGTAATATTTTTCTCCTGTTTGAACAATTCAATAATTTCTAACATTTCTGGCTGAACATCTACAGCCAATACTTTACCCGTTGTTAATAGCGGTGCAATACGAAAACTTAAATAACCAGTACCAGCACCAATATCTGCTACTATATCGTTAGGTTTGAGGTTAAGAACGCTAACTATTTTACTTGGTTGTTCCTGTTCTTCTCGGTTTGGTCTTTCTAACCAGCCAGCGCCAGTGTATCCCATAACTTTGGCAATTTCTCGACCCATGTAATATTTGCCAATACCATCTGGACTATGGATTACACGTTGTTCGTAAACTCTTGTAGAAGGTGAATCTGCTTTTGCTATAGCAATTGGATTGAGCAGGAAGCACCCCAATATCACTATAAAAATGAGTATAAAAGGTAAAAAATTAGATTTAGAGCTATGACTCATATTAAGTGTAGTTAATTACTTCGTTGATAGGTTATCACTTTTTAAAATCAGTTTTGTTAATTATCGAGCGATCGCTAATCATAATCATGCCTTTAAGAATCACAAATTAATCTTCTAGAGCGATGTGGAAGTAAACAATAACATTATTTACTGAAAACGGCCCTTTCAAAATTCGTCATCCCACCTTTAGACGCTTATCATGGAAAACCTATCCCTAATGTTACTGCCCGTATTAGCTGCACAGAAAGGAGCAGGTGCTAGTCTAATTAAACCTCTCGGTCATCACGAACTGCTTTTGGTGCTGGTACAACTGTCGCTGTTGCTTTTAGTAGCGCGGGGATTAGGTGAGTTGATGCGCCGGATTAACCAACCTCCTGTTGTTGGAGAATTACTGGCAGGTGTACTACTTGGCCCTTCTTTATTTGGTTTGCTTCTTCCAGACTTACAGGCGCATATCTTTCCCAAAAGCCAAGAACAGTCCGATTTACTTTCAGTAATTTCTTGGTTAGGTGTGTTATTTTTGCTGATTGTGACTGGGTTGGAAACGGATCTTAAACTGATTCTGCGTAAAGGTAAAACTGCCCTACTGATTTCATTAGGTGGAATTATTGTCCCATTTATTACCGGATTTGGACTAGGCTGGCTATTGCCAGATAGTTTTTTAGCCGACCCACAAAAACGCTTGGTATTCAGTCTGTTTATCGCCACAGCGATGAGTATTTCAGCAGTACCAGTGATTGCTAAGGTGTTGATGGACTTGAACCTGATTCGCCGTGACATTGGTCAAGTTACCTTAGCAGCCGGCATGACCGACGACACCATTGGCTGGATTTTACTTTCTGTGGTTTCAGGTTTAGCTAGCAGCGGTAAATTTGACTTTGCAACAATTTTCCACTCGGTGAGTGCAGCGGTATTATTTCTCGCCATTGCCTTTACAATTGGGCGTACCATTGTAGACCAGATTTTGCGCTGGGTTGATGACTACGTTGGTGGCATCGCCGCTAGTATGTCGATTGTGTTGATTCTTTCACTCTCAGCAGCAGCACTTACCCACGCATTAGGTTTGGAAGCAGCCTTAGGTGCTTTTGTGTTGGGAATTCTAGCAGGTCAGTCACGCCGCTTTAGTAATGAAGCCGGACACATGCTAGAAGTATTCACAGCCAGCTTTTTAGCACCGATTTTCTTTGCAGCCGCCGGTTTGAAAGTGAACTTGCTAGCTTTGTTAGTTCCCCAGACCTTATTATTTGGTTTGATTGTGCTTGCTGTAGCCTGTATTGGTAAATTTACAGGTGCTTACCTGGGTTCTCGTGTAGGTGGCTTGAGCCATTGGGAAGCTTTAGCTATGGGTTCCGGGATGAATGCGCGTGGGGCAATGGAAATTGTCGTTGCCACAATTGGTTTATCTTTGGGAGTACTCAATCCCCAGATGTACTCAATTATAGTCATGGTGGCGATCGCTACGTCCTTGATGGCTCCACCCCTTTTGCGCTGGTGTTTGTCGAAAGTGGTTATGGGTGAAGAGGAAGCTCGACGTTTGGAACAAGAAGAACAGGACAGCCGTAGCTTTATCAAGCAGATACACCGTATTTTAGTACCCACTAGCGGGGGGCCGAACATCCAACTTGCAGCGCAGCTAGTTGGTTACATAGCTCATCAAAACCAAGTAGAAGTTACAGCTTTATACGCTCTGAGCGACAAGCAGCCCCAAAAAAAAGCACGTAGAACCGCAACCCAAGTTAAAGATAATGCTGCCGAACAAGCTCTTGCTGCTGTTACTGAGGAAATGCAGCTACCTACCGATACCACCCTGCAAACAAAAACCGAGTCTGGGCGTAGTAAAGCAGAGGTAATTCTAAATGAAGCGAACAAAAACTATGACTTAATTGTTCTGGGAGCCTCCGAACAGATACGCCCTCAGAAAGCATTGTTCAATTTGCTTGTTGACAGGGTAGTACAAGAAGCCCCTTGTGCAACGATGGTCGTTAAGTCGCACCTACCCCAACCCCAAGGTGACATATGTAAAATCGCCCAACAACAACTAAAAAACATTCTTGTGCCAACAGTGGGGACAGAATACAGCAAAAATGCCGTAGAAGTAGCAAGTGCGATCGCAGCTCAGACTGGTGCACTAGTAACTATTGTGAACGTGATTAACTTACCACAGGTTGAGTATATTCTTTACGAACAGCGATCGCTTACTCCAGTAAAGGAAATTGCTCAAGATCTGCTAGAACGGCAAGCTGCAATCGGTCGCAATCTCGGTGCTGATGTCAAAACCTATATTCTTCAAGGAAACAGCCCAGAAAGGGAAATCCTCAAGTTTGCCCAAACCAAGGAAGTTGACTTAATTATTCTAGGTAGCAATATCCGCATGGTTACCGGTCGCGTTTTCTTCGGTCACAGAGTGGATGCAATTCTCAATAAAGCACATTGCCCAGTAGCTGTTATTACTGCACCATAGTCTTTTAGCTGTTTAAATCACAAAAGGTTCAGGTTCGCTGTTATACCAGTCATCACCAATACGCTCAGTAACCAGTGGTTTGACAATAAACTTGGGTGGACTGCCATCTAAAACATCAATCCGCACGCATGAGTAAGGCAATCGCTTCTGGAAATTGTAGTCATGGCGACCGACAAAAAGCATAGAATCAGCAATTTTACGACTATGATTACCAGTAATTTCATCAAAAGTCTCCATCAATTCAGTCCCCTCTCGCCGTTGATACCGGGGACGATGACCGCTACCACCAGAGATAATGCAGTTAATGTGGGAATCAGCAAATCCGGTATCAGTAGTGCGGAGATATTCCAAACAGTGAGCGTGACCGTTTAAAATCAAATCCACTATGGGACGCTCTTTAATTAAAGAACCAAGAGTTTCAGCTACTTGTTCAAATACCCAACGCAAGCGATGGCGAACTGCCAAGGTTTGTGCCTGATGCCATTTAGTAGCCTCTGTTACATAAGGTGGATGGTGGAAAAAGATTACACGTCCGCGCACTTCGGAAGTATTCCAAGATTCGATGAGTCTGCGACGTAACCATTCAAGTTGTTCAAAATCGATCGCAGGCATTTTTTCAGATGCCAACTGTTTTTCAATATCGATTTTGATTTCATCAATTTGGTCTAATTTGGCACTCAGTTCATCAAGTTTTTCCGCTTCAGTGGGTTTATCTGGATTCAGCCCCTCGCATATTTTCAAAATTTGCAATTCTTCTCTATCTATCTCATGGCGACGCTTTTGCAACTCCCGGCGGTAAATTTCCCCCTCTTGAGTTGCAGGTAAAGGTGATGGTGTATTAAAGGTATTAGAATCCAGGGCGAAAAAGTCAATTCCCCCGTAACGAAACGTATAATACCGATTAGGTAAACGAGTGAATTGTCCGGGTTCGTAACGCAAACAGCGTCCTGTGTCGGTTTTCGCAGTATAGTGCCGATCTAAATGGCGTTCTAACTCTTGCGAAGACATCCGCGCCGTATAATCCATAAACGCCCGTGCATAGGCATTACCTTGATAGGAACCATGCCAGCCAATCTCGATATCTTTGTAGCCCAACAGCCGACGTAATGATGATGTTGTTCCAGTCAATAAACGGTACATCAACGGCACATCGTAGTAATCATGATTACCAAGTACTGGTAGGAACGGCAAATTAAACACCATACGGTCATAGGAAATACCTTTTGGGTTGTCGCCACCTACAAGAAATTCTCGGTAAGGCTCAATAAAGTTCGTTGAGTAATACTCTTGAGAACCCACCACATAAATTACATCTCCTGTGTGCAACACAAAACTGCAATCCTCTCGGTGAGGAAGCATCAGTTCGGCAACTTTTCGCTGGGGGTGGTGTAGAGAATGGGATTTAGTACCAGAATCACCGATAACCATAAAGGAAAATTCTGGACTATCATTTTTGCGATCGTCAATAACCAAGGAAGTTTGGTCAATTCCCCGTTGCACAAAACTCGGATGCATCCACCGCACCCGTTCCTTCATCTTTTGAATTTTCACAGGAATCGGTGGATCGGAAATCAAATTCATGGCTGATAACTCGTGAATGCCTAACGCACAAGCTGATTGTAACGAAATAATAACATTGGGCATTGGGCATTGGGCACTTGTACTGAGCGCAGCCGTTGGCGCAGCCTCTCGTAGAGAAGTATTGGGCATTGGGCATTGGGAGTGAGGAGTTAAGAATATTCCCTTGTCCTCTTGTCCTCTTGTCCCCTTCTCTCCCCATCTCCCTCATCCCCATGCCCCATGCCTAGTCACGGCAAATTTTCTCGCAATAATGCTCGAAACCCTGCTTGTTGAAAATGCTCGTCAGCAGTTAAGGCTTCAGTGATTCCGCTATATTCCATCACAATAAAAGATACGCAATCGACAAATCCCCATTCTTTCTCAGTTCGATCGCAATAAAGTTGAAAAGCACGTTTGTAAAGTTCTTGGGAAAGGGGGACAATTTCTACTTTGGAGTCTGCTACCAAAGAGTTCAATAATATAATTGCCGCTTGACGATAAGGTAGTTGGGATAAGGCGTTGCCAATTTCCAACATCACGGCCTGTGTTGTCACTAAACGAGTTTCTGCCGCTTGTAACATTTTAGCTAGATATAAAGCTCGGTGATGCAAGCGATCGCTTGGTGCAGATAAGGCAAGAGCAAATGATGTATCAAGAAAAACTTCAGAATGCATGAAAAATCTATTTTACGTATAAATACTTATCTATATTGGCAGACCAATCACTTGGCCCTTGCAGGCTGAGCGATCGCGCTGTTTGCAAAAATGATACTGTTTCATGTTCGCTAGGCGGTAAAATTTCAATACTGATTCGCACGCGGGTATTAGTTGGCAGTGCGATCGGTTCAGACGGATAGAACACTTTGCCATTAAATATGGCTGTAATTTTTTCTACCATTTCCCTCAAAAAATTCTTTTAGTCTATCCTAAGCTGGTTGTGGGAATACGGGTAGGTTAAATGGCGCGATCGCCAAATTTTAGATTTTGGATTGTTCATTGAAAAGTTAAAATCTTACAAACACAGAGCAATCGCCACAAGCTATTATCAATAACTGCTTCACAATCTAAAATCTCAAATCCAAAATAGTTAAGACTTCACAAACAGTAATTAAGATTGCATCTCTCAGAGGAAAGAGTTTGCACCCCTTAGGCTGTTGTAAAATAGACATAAGAAGGATTCGGGGGGCCATTAACTGGTCAGAAACGCCTATAGAGACTATCTTTGGAAATCTCCAAGGTCTAAAGACCAGCCAGCTGAAACAATTACAGCGGCTTTATCACCAGCGCATACCAGGCGATCGCATCACCACGCCTGAGTTTTCCCAGCGTCTGGCAGCAATCAGCACAGAACTTAATCAGCCTGTGTGTGCCTATCTCAACCGTCGCGGACAAGTGATTCGTGTGGGGGTAGGCACACCGCGTCAAACGCAAATTCCACCACTGGAATTGCCCCGTTACGGTGCGGAACGACTCAGCGGTATTCGTTGTATCGCCACTCATCTAAAGCCAGAACCGCCCAATGAAGCGGCACTCACGGCTATGGCACTACAACGTTTAGATGCTTTAGTTGTCCTAAATATTACAGGAACAGGATTTACACGGCGGGGAGGTGGTGCGACTGGGTACGTCAAAGAAGCTTATTTGGCTCATCTGACGCCCCAAGACTCTCGGAGTTTGATTACTACTCCTGCTGGCTTGAAGATAGAACACAAGCAAGTCCAATCTCCAAGTTGGAATATATCGCCACCTGTAGGACTGGAAGAACTGGCACAGCAGGATTTGATCGACTTGGTGGAAAATCTGGAAGCCGAATTCCAGCGGGAATTTATCGCCCAGGAAGTAGATGCTGACCACGATCGCGTGTTAATAGTGGGGTTAATGACCGATGAAATGACCCCCCTGCAATTCCAAGACACCCTAGCAGAATTGGCGCGTTTAGTTGATACGGCTGGGGGAGATGTATTGCAGACAATACAACAAAAGCGATCGCGGATTCATCCGCAGACAGTAGTGGGCGAAGGTAAGGTGCAAGAAATTGCCCTGACAGCGCAAACATTAGGAGTCAATCTCGTCGTCTTTGACCGCGACCTTTCACCCTCCCAAGTCCGCAACCTAGAAGCGCAAATTGGTGTCCGCGTCGTTGACCGCACCGAAGTAATTTTGGATATCTTCGCCCAACGCGCTCAGTCCCGTGCTGGTAAATTGCAAGTAGAACTAGCACAATTAGAATACATGCAGCCGCGACTGGCTGGTAGAGGTCGTGCCATGTCCCGACTAGGTGGTGGTATTGGGACTCGCGGCCCTGGTGAAACAAAACTAGAAACCGAACGACGTGCAATCGGGCAGCGTATTTCCCGACTGCAAAAAGAAGTCAACCAGTTACAAGCGCATCGTTCCCGCTTACGACAGCGACGACAACATCGAGAGGTTCCCTCAGTAGCTTTAGTTGGCTACACCAACGCTGGTAAATCAACTCTCTTAAATGCTCTGACAAACGCAGAAGTTTATACAGCTGACCAACTATTTGCCACTCTCGATCCTACTACCCGCCGCTTAGCAATTCCTCACGGCGAAACTGATGAACCTCAAGAAATTCTCATAACAGATACAGTAGGGTTCATACACGAACTGCCTCCATCCTTAATGGATGCCTTCCGCGCCACCTTAGAGGAAGTCACAGAAGCTGATGCACTGCTACATCTGGTAGATTTGTCTCATCCAGCTTGGTTGCGACATATTCGTTCAGTCCGGGAAATCCTCGCGCAAATGCCAGTGACTCCCGGCCCGGCGCTGGTTGTTTTTAATAAAATCGATCTAGCTAACAGTGAGACCCTAGCTCTAGCAAGAGAAGAATTTCCCCTAGCAGTGTTTATTTCTGCTAGCCAGAGGTTGGGATTAGAAACCCTACGTCAGCGCCTTGCTCAATTGATTGAATATGCTGTTGACTCTCGGTAAATACCGCAATAAATTTTGAATTTTCAGTAAAAAATGTCGTAGCTATATTAGCTACGGCATTTTTTACTGAAAATAATAAATATTTCTCGTTTACTTTACTGAAGCTTTATCGGATTATGTGGAATTTGCTGAATGACAATATAGGAAAATACGTGCTAAAACAATTTATTAATAGTATTTTTCTGTTTGTAACTAATACAGTAATTACATTTATTTTCTGAATAAAATCTAATAATATATAAGGCTTTAAATTCTGAACTCCTTATTAATTAATTTTACAAGTACTGTATTAGCCTTTCAGGATAACTTTTAAAATTTTCTCAGTTATCAACATCTATAGAAGGAAAAGTATATGCCATTGGCCTCACAGCAGTTTGAGTCCAAAGATGTCAAAGTTCAGCTTCTTCTAACTGGAGGATATCAATACACAGTTTATTTAAAATCAGATTCCCCTCTACTGCACAGTCTTTTAAGAAAAATTGTAGCTCGTGCATACAAACAAGACTCTGATTTAGAGAATTTATTTCAAATTCCTATTAATGAAGGTCACTCGGTTTTATGTTTTCCTAGCGAACATCTTATAGGCGTGGTTACAGAACCCCCAATCTTCATACAACAATCAGAGAACATACAACTTCAAAATAATTATATTGAGGCTTCTGATTATATCCATATAGATAATTTTCTTACGCCAGAAGAACACAAACGCTTACTCAAATATGTTCTAGAAAAAGAATCAGATTTTTTGCCAAGCAATACTTCTACAAACGATATTAATTATCGCCAATCATTGGTTCTTTACTCATTTCCTGAATTTTCTGAATTGATATTAAAGAAAATTCAAGCAATGATTCCTGATATTATAAGCAAATTAAACATACCATCTTTTTCTATATCACAGATTGAAAGTCAACTAACTGCACATAATCATGGTAACTATTACAAAGTTCATAATGATAATGGCAGCCCAGACACTGCTACCAGAGAACTAACATACGTTTATTACTTTTATCAAGAACCAAAATCATTCTCTGGTGGGGAATTGCTAATATACGACAGCAAAATTGAAAACAACATCTATGTAAATACTGAGACTTTCAAAACAGTCGAACCTCGCAATAACAGCATTGTATTCTTCCTCAGCCGCTATTTGCACGAAGTACTGCCTGTCAACTGTCCCTCTCAAGCTTTCAAAGATAGTCGATTTACTATCAATGGCTGGGTGCGTCGATAAACCAATTCAGTATCAATACTACTACAATAACTATCTAACTTTATAGAAGGCGATCGCCTTCTATAATTTATTGCATACTTATACTGAATCAATTTATGAAAAATATATATTCTTCAGTACATTATAAATAGTTTATCAAAATTACTTAAATATTTTATTTAAATTTTTATAATCAATATTATATCTGCTAATTAAAACTAGAAATATTACGTAAATTAACCAAAAATATTTTTCATGTAGTAAACACTTAGATCTCTGAAAATAATTACGTAACAGTCATTTATTTATACTCTATTAAATTTTGAATAAAGCTTAATAAAAACAGTAGTACATCTTATTTTTGTGTGCCAATGTGGATTAGTTAATGATGTCAATAATGCTTGGAGAAACGTCATTAATTAGGAAACTTTTCCACATCTTGTTTTAAGACAAAGAGGTTTGATTTACATGTCTCAAGCATATTCAAAAAAAATAATTGGGTATATAACGTGTGGTCTTTTATCATTCAGTTTAGCTGTAGGATCGCAAATGCCTCAAGCACAGGCAGGAAATGGTAATGGTAACGGTAACGGCAACGGCAACAGAACACCAACGCCAGCACCCGCACCTGCACCAGCACCAGCACCTGCACCAGCGCCAGCACCCGCACCAGCGCCAGCACCTGCACCTGCACCTGCACCAGCGCCAGCACCTGCACCTGCACCAGCGCCAGCACCCGCACCCGCACCCGCACCCACAATTTTGGGGTCTAAAAGTTTTTCTGCGACAGGAACCAATACCTATGACGGCTCTAACGATCCTCTGGGAGCGTCAGTCCTTTTTAATTACCTAAGCAATGGTTTATTGTCAGTGACCCTGACAAACAATTCTTCTGTAGGAATCTCAAATCCTTCTGATGTTCTAACCTCAGTCTTTTGGGACTATGCTGGTTCTGCCCTTAACTTATCGCTAGTTTCGGCTCTAGCTCCCACAGTAACCTCAAACGCAGGCTCTACTACTACAAACAATGTCAATCTTCTAGCTCTAGATGAATGGAAATTGCCAAACACTAGTAATACTGGAGGACTTCCTGGTATTGACCAACATTATGGTTTGGGTACAGCCGGCTTAGGTATTTTCCAAGGTGGTGGTGGACAGCAATTCAATTACGGAATCATAAGTGGTTACGCTAGTGATGCAAATCCAGCCGTAAGTTCAGGGACTTTTGTTAAAGGTTCAGCTACTTTCTTGCTATCAGGGCTAACCTCTGGCTTTGACATCACTAAGATTGGCAACATCCGTTTTCAGTACGGTACATCACTAGCCGAAACTAGTATAAAACCTGCACCCGCACCTGCACCAGCGCCTGCACCCGCACCAGCGCCTGCACCTGCACCTGCACCTGCACCCGCACCTGCACCCGCACCTGCACCCGCACCAGCGCCTGCACCCGCACCTGCACCAGCGCCCGCACCAGCGCCTGCACCAGCGCCTGCACCCGCACCAGCGCCTGCACCCGCACCAGCGCCTGCACCTACACCTGTCCCACCTTACGTCCCACCTTACTATCAACCTCCTGCACCTCAACCGCAAAAAGTACCTGAACCTAGCACAACCGCAGCGTTAGGATTATTAGGCTTAGGTGTTTTCAAACTTCAGAAGAAAAACAAAAAAAATACTTCTCAAACTTAAACTGCACTGCTGAGTTTTTGCATAAAGGAGCTTAAATATGGGTTTAGAGGAGCGTAAGCACTTCTAAACCACTTTTTGTTAGATGTAAGAAATGCCAAACTAGAAGTCACTTAGATAATTCCTGTTTTTTAACTAGCACTTAGTACTGAAAAAAAATTTGAGCAACAGGAAGAATGACAATAGTCTACAAATACACAGTCAGTGGCAAAGTTATAAAATTAAAAAGTATTAAATCAATTTGAGGACTTTATGGCTGCAAAAGTAGAAATTTACACTTGGAGGACTTGCCCTTTTTGCATCCGTGCCAAAAGTTTGTTGAAAAATAAAGGAGTTGAATTTATTGAATACAGCATTGACGGAGATGAGGCAGCCAGAAATAAAATGGCTCAAAGAGCAAATGGACGCCGTTCTTTACCGCAAATTTTCATCAACGAGCAACATGTTGGTGGTTGTGATGATATCCACGCTTTAGATAATCAAGGCAAGCTGGATGAACTACTAGCTTCTGGCAATAGCGTTTAAATTCAAAAGATATTGCTCCGACTGGCGACAAGCCGCTGGATACACACGGCAGTCGCTACAACTCTGCAAAAGCAACGTTCTGCAAAAGATTGTCTGTTAAGAAATTAGCTTCCAAACTATGCGTATACACCAATTGGTGAGAACATCAGGAGATAATGATTGAATAACCATTTAATTTACTGGTGATTGAGGCAGACAGCGTGAAACTGGCTTTTATCATTGATCCCATCCATCAGCTTGACCCGTGTCATGATACCAGCGTTGCCCTGATGGAAGCAGCGCAAATCCTGGGACACGAAGTTTGGGTGACTCAGGCAAATCTGCTGAGTGTGGTCGAGAGCAAAGCTTGGGCTGTTCTACAGCAAGTCGAACTAGTACCCGTGGAGTTGGTTGAGGGGCGCTGGGTAGCAGCTAATCCTTGGTATAACTTGAGCGAACGCTTTTTCGCTCCCCTAGAAACAATGGACGCCGTATTCATGCGGACAGATCCACCTGTTAATGATTCCTATCTCTACGCTACCTATATTCTCGATTACATTGACCAAAATAAAACTTTGGTGATTAATAGTCCTAGCGGTATTCGAGGGGCTAATGAAAAAATGTACGCCCTCCAGTTTACCAAAGCAATTCCAGAAACAATTGTTAGTGCTGATAAGCAGTTTATCCGACAATTTGTGGAAGCAAAGGGGACTGCGGTTCTTAAACCATTGGGTAACAAAGCTGGGGAAGGAATTTTGATTTTGCAATCAGGCGATCGCAATTTCAACTCTATTATCGAACTGAGTACTCTCCAAGGTAAAGTACCTGTAATGGTGCAGACCTATCTACCACAGGCAAAAGAAGGAGATAAGCGAATTATCTTACTCAATGGCGAACCCATAGCTGCCCTCAATCGTCTTTCTAGCGGCACTGATTTTCGTAATAATATGGCAACTGGTGGTACAGTCGCCCAAACCGAAATTACTCCAAGAGAACATGAAATCTGTACCCAAATAGCTGAACGTTTACGCCAAGATGGCTTAATTTTTGTGGGTATTGATGTTATCGGTGGCTACCTCACTGAAGTTAACGTCACCAGTCCCACTGGAATTCGTGAGATTGACCGCCTGGATGGTACTCGCCTCGCTCATCAGGTTATTCAATGGATTGAACAAATTTTACAAATTAAAAAATAATTTCTATTTACGTTTTTTTAGTTGTGTCCTATTCTGAGGAAATATACCTAGTTAGGACACTTGCGTAATTAATTTTTTGACGGCACTTACATTAAGTAAATATATTTACTGAGTTACATGGATCGCAGGGGTAGATGTAGCGATGTCTAGGAGGGGCTAGGCCTACGCATCCTGAGTTGAGCAGGTCTTACTGTTTTTTCTGACAAAAAGCGCAGCTAGACATCGGAATCAGCGGATTCCTGCCCAAGTTCCTTGTGTAAGTAGCGTTGAGAAGTTTCTCTACCAATTAGCAATATTAGGGATGGCAACGTCATTGCTTACCCCTACCTTTGGTAAAACCCTGAAACTAGCAGATTTTATACAAAACTCAGCTGGTCTAAATCCAAAATTTTTTAATTCCGTGGTGTCCGTCGGTTTTTCAGAAAATCAGGTATATCCAGCCCCTGTTTTTCTTTTGGCTCTGGAATTGGAGCCGGGGCTGGAGTTGGGGTTGGAGGATTAACTGTGGGTTGCTGTGTTGTTGGTCGTTTGGGAGTGTTGGGTGCTACCCGAACGTTAGCCACGCTTTGTTGTGGTGCTGTTTGTACTTCACCTGTAAACCCAGTAGCAATTACAGTAATTCTTACCTCACCTTGGAGTCTGTCATCAATTACGGCGCCAAAAATAATATTAGCGTTGGGATCGACTACTTCATAGATTGCTTCTGCGGCAGCATTTACTTCATGTAAAGTCAGGTCAGTACCGCCGGTAATATTAAAGACGACTCCTCTAGCGCCTTCAATGGAACATTCTAGTAAAGGCGAAGAAATAGCTGCGATCGCTGCTTCTCTTGCTCTAGATTTTCCAGAGCTAACGCCAATTCCCATCAATGCCGATCCTGCATCTGCCATCACAGCTCGGACATCGGCAAAATCAACGTTTACCAATCCGGGAATCGTGATGATATCGGAAATACCTTGCACCCCTTGACGCAGCACATCATCTGCATAACGAAAAGCTTCTTGCACGGGGGTTTGTTCGGGGATCACTTCCAGAAGTTTGTTATTGGGGATAATAATTAGCGTATCTACCCTACTTTTTAGTCCTTCAATACCTTGTTCTGCTTGACTGGTGCGGCGGCGTCCCTCAAAAACAAATGGACGTGTAACCACGCCAACAGTCAGAGCGCCCATTTCTTTAGCTACTTCTGCCACAATCGGAGCTGCGCCTGTCCCAGTACCGCCTCCCATACCAGCAGTGATAAACACTAGGTCTGCACCCTCTAAAGCCGTGGCAATTTCGTCTCGTGATTCCTCAGCTGCCTTTTGCCCAATGGCAGGATTACCACCTGCTCCTAAACCCCGTGTTAGCTTTTGTCCAATTTGTAATCGACTGGGAGCGCCAGCTAAAGTCAAGGCTTGGGCATCAGTGTTAATTGACCAAAACTCCACACCAGAGACATCAGATTCTATCATCCGGTTAACAGCATTGCCGCCACCGCCGCCGACACCAATTACTTTAATGTTGGCAACCCGACCTGGGACAATCTCACCAATGCGGCTATTTTCAGTAGAAATCTTCTTATTATCGTGATTTTGTCCGAAGTTCAATCCAGAGTTAAAGGGATTGGTCGAGTTAACTGCCATAGAGAAACCGGGCTGTCCGGTAGATTGGGAATCTTTATAGGTAAGTCCTTGGTTATTATCAAGTGTCATTGGATTTGTGAGAGGTAGATAAACGACTATTTGGGGTGTTATTCAACTAAGAGTCAACTATAGTTTGACGCTGCCATAACATTGTGGCAGTGTTTTTTATTGTTTTCACTACTGCCAAGCCTAACAGAATTCGCTGTGCGAAAATTTACTCTGGGGTAAGGTTTTAAGGTAAGCGATCGCGCAGCGAATTCTACAGAAGTATAATTCCATCTTACGTAGTCAAATATAGCCACACTACTACAGATATGTCTGAACAACAATAATTTCTGCATAATTACGTTGAATATATTTAAATACCTACATGTATCTAAAAACCTTCTGTATAACTTCAACCAGACATTAATCTGTTCATTTTCTTGGGCAGATGGCATAACTTGTAAGCACACACTAGAGTGGGTCTTATCATATTGTTAATAGATTTCACCATTGGGGATGATTGCAATTTAAGACACAAAATTTACATGATACTTACTTATCTTGGAGATGTAAGTAAGGAATAATTTGCTTGTCAGACTATACCTGATTAATTTGTTATTTGGGGAGTCTTAATGGACACTTTGTTGTAGCAATAGTCTAGTGCAAGAGACTATATCAGATGCACCGACAACAAAAGATTAAAATCTCTCTTGCGCCCTGTTTGGCCAGTTCCAAAATGTCCTAAAAACACCAAAGCCAGAGTATTTTCGGCTCTGCACTTGAATAGCGGCCTCAACTGTTCTTATCAGTGTCCTGTGCTTGTGAGTCAGATTTTAATGGAAAACTCCAACATTTTTCTCCTTTTTGCACTGGCTTGGGTCGAAGAATGTATGGGCAGAAAGTCTTTGGACACTATATTCCATGATTATATTGTCCAGCATCTTGCACCCCACTACATAGATATTAGGATCGCAACTGAGGACTTTTTACTCACAATGGAGATTTTATGGTCGATCTTCTCATTTTAATTAGAAGTTAATGCCGATTTTTCTGCGATTTGCCAGAAAGCTAATAATAATAAATATATTTATCAGCATAAAGCTTCTTAATTTACTAAGAGCGCTCAATACACGGAACACCCTAAATATTTCCAGGGATTTTGGGAGTTAATTTGGGATTTATTTGGTTCATTTGTACTAATGGAAAATCAGGATTTTTCAAATCAATATACTCTATTTCAGCAGAATTGAGTTTTGCTGTTAAATGGCGCATTTGGGCTAGTACCTTGATTTGTTCAGATAATTGCGGGCCTGGAGTGCCAAGATGCACATTTCCTAATTCTGTTTTCAAAATTAAATTTGTTGGATTTTGGCAATCAATTTCCATCACTTTTACCAGACTTTGACTGACAGCTTGATGAATTTGAGTCCAATAGAGGCAGTATTGTTTTGGTAATCCAATCACTCTGAGATTGGGTAATTTTCTGCTGGGATTGAGTGATGTGTATTTTTCTAAGGGTATCCAAACTCCACTTGCATCTAATAAGCCAATTGTTACTTTTTTGTTACTAGTGCCTTGATTTTGGATTGTTGGTGTTTGAGTCACCGCCACAGGTACTCGTTCTTGGATGTCGATGATTAACCCAGGAGGAAATAGGCGGCGCCTAACGCTCGCATTAGCAATAGTTGGCTGTTTCTTCAAGGAGTTGGCAATGGCCGACGGTTCAATTCGCCACAAGGATTGAGGGTAAGACAGCACCAACAGCGATCGAGTTGTCTCATCGGACAGTAATTTATTCCCTGATTTCATCACTATTTGTTTAGAAGCTTTGAGCATCCACATTGGTTGAACTGCCACCCACAGCAATCCACTTGCCAAACTGGTGATGGCAAAGGTTCGCCAAATAGCCTGAATAATTTTCATCTGCCGTTGCCGACGCAATTTTTTACGACGCTGGGCTAGATCCGTGCGGGAAACTGATATTATGCCAGCCATTCAAACCCCTTTTTCCTTGCAGTCCAAATTCCTTGATGTGTTTGTCTCATTATTAATTTCAGTAAACACTGTCGGCATCTGTTAGCCGCACTCCTCAAGACTTTTTTTATTTTTAGTAACACTTTACAGTAACTACACAAAAATCGTGGGGCTAACCATTGTTGTTATTAAAGTTTCCGGTGTCCATTTTTAACTGACTGTAGTCTTTTTGACAAGTTTTCATCGAACTTTCTTCTTTCCATGATTACAAAATATTAATTTAGATATTTATGATTTTGTTTTATTGACAAATACAATGTGAAATGATAAATAAATATTCCCTTAATCTCTGTATACCTTGCTATAATTCATACCAGTCCTATCTCATCAGCTATACAAAGTGACAATCATCCAGTCTAGTAGTTTTTTTAACTTCTAACTTAAGCATAAAGATTTGTGCCAAGTGAACCAAGAGGATAAAGGCATAAGGGAAAACCTCTGATCCCAAGCAGCTTTCGTTCCCCTTGTTTTCCTCTTAGTCAGGCCAAACTAGAGATTGTCAAAACCTCAATAGCAGGTGTAAAAAGGACAGATATGCTTAGCGTTATTAGGGTCAATTAAATCTCTACCATATACTCACAGTTACTCGTTGCAGCGTCGCTAGGAGTACTGTCTGTTGCAAGACACTACCAACTTGCAAACTAAGCGTTTGCCTAAATGTAGGCTAGAGATTACTTGTATAAAAATACGAATTAAACTGCATCTACACACACATTTACATACACCTCAACATACATGAGAATGACATTAAATTTGTCACGTTTTTATAAAGCATGTAATCCCAGCTACACATTAAATGTAAGTAACGTGTTAGACCGGCAGTATTACATAGATTTTGCTGATGTACGCGGTTGCAAGATAGTAGAAGAATTGCAACGGACAATCTGCCGTATTTCTCCGGATGAGCCAACCTGCCAATTATTTACGGGTCACATTGGCTGTGGCAAATCTACAGAATTGCAGCGCCTGAAAACAGAACTAGAATTGGCGGGATTTCATGTGGTTTATTTTGAGTCCAGCCAAGACTTAGACATGGCTGATAT
This sequence comes from Nostoc paludosum FACHB-159, assembly GCF_014698835.1. Lineage (GTDB taxonomy): Bacteria > Cyanobacteriota > Cyanobacteriia > Cyanobacteriales > Nostocaceae > Nostoc > Nostoc paludosum. The sequence goes on from NZ_JACJTU010000019.1 coordinate 83,723, forward strand.
TGATGTCAGCGATATTTTGCTGAGTGTAGCCCGTCAAGTCAGTGTTAGTTTAGAAGCAATTGGCATCAAACTTAAACCTGGTTACTTTAGCAATTTGTTTAAAGAAGTAGGCGACTTTTTGCAAAGTCCCATAGAAATTTCCGCAGAAGCAGAGTTATCCCTAGGAATTGCCAAAATTACCGCCAAAACCAAAGATAGCAACCAGTTGCGTAATCAGCTGAGGCAATACTTAGAACCACGTACCAATAGTATTTTGCAAGCGATTAACGAAGAAATTTTAGAAAAAGCTGTCAATCAGCTGAAGCTACGGGGTCAAAAAGGGCTGGTAGTGATTGTAGATAACTTGGATCGAGTGGATATGCGTCCCTTAGCATCAGGGCGATCGCAGCCAGAGTACCTATTCATCGACCGAGGCGAACAGTTACGCCGACTCAAATGCCACCTAGTTTACACAATTCCTCTAGCTTTGATTTTTTCTAATGAGTACGAGACACTGAAAAATCGCTTGGGAGGAGGAATTGCACCTAAAGTATTACCGATGGTGTTGCTGCGACAAAGAGATGGTAGTGACTACGAACCAGGGATGTCACTGGTACGCCAGTTAGTCTTAGCAAGAGCTTTTCCAGAAGTTCCTCTAGACGCAAGACTGTCACTCGTTACAGAATTATTCGAGAACTCCCAAACCTTAGATCGTTTATGTCGCGTTAGTGGTGGTCACATTCGTAACTTATTGGGTTTACTTTATAGCTGTCTGCAACGACAAGATCCGCCTTTTTCTAGCGACTGCTTAGAAGCAGTGATTAAGGACTATCGCGACGATTTGCTATTAGCTATTGACGAATCTCAATGGGAATTATTGTTTGAAGTAGTGCAACAGCAAAGAGTTAAAGGCGAGTCTGACTATCAAAGCTTATTACGAAGCATGTATCTGTTTGAATATCGCGATCCTGTAGGCCGCTGGTTTGGTATCAGTCCAGCCTTAGCAGAAACAGAAAAAGTTTTGGCTTGGCAACAAAACAAATAACACTGTTGGGTAAGTTAAGTGTAATTAGTTATTAGTCATTAGTCCTTTGCAAATAGCAAAGGACTAATGCCCCATGCCCTGTTTGGCCAATGTCCCATACCCAATGACCAAAGAAAATCAACATACTTTGCAAAGACTGATTAGAGCGATCGCCCTTTCTGAAGGTCAATTTGCTCTGATTTTAGTACGGTGTAATTACGGGCAACTACGGGAGCAAATGTTAGCAAACATCCGCTCCATCACTCAAGACATCAATATAAAAGAAATCGTTCTTAATCCATCAACTACTTCGTTACACAACACAATAGTTTCAGAACTATTTCTAGATAATCCTGTTGTTGTCACAGACTCTTTGCCATCAGCTGTAATGATTTTCGGTATTGAGTCGATAATCGACTTGGAAAACTTACTTACAGGTATCAACCAAGCACGAGATCTTTATGCCGCAACTTTTCCATTTCCAGTGGTATTGTGGCTACAAGATGAAGTAGCATCATTGCTTTCGAGATTAGCTCCTGATTTCAAAAGCTGGGCTGCAACTACTATTAAATTTGAAATGGCAAAAGCAGATTTAATTGCTTTGATTAATCAAGAAGCAGAATCTTTATTTGCCAAAGTTTTAGAAGCAGGTGCCGAAACTTTTTTATCTAATGCTTCTCTAGATTTAGATCCTAAATCTCAACATCGCCACGAAATAGAATCAGCACGTAACGATTTGCTCCGCTTGTATGGCATTAACTTAACGCCAGGATTAGAAGCAAGTTTAGAGTTTGTTTTAGGGCGAGATAAATATGCTAACGATCAAATGAATGCTGCTTTAGCTAATTATCAAAGAAGCTTAGCATTGTGGCAGAAAGAAGCAAGAAGAGTAGCGGAATTGGAAAGTGGGAACGTGGGGAAAATCAGCGAACAATTACTTTTATCTCCTTCATCCTCCTCATCTCACACCTTACGAGAAGGTAAAAATACATCTCCCTCATCTTTAGTTAAACAAGCAATAGTACTATTCCATCTGGGGCTATGTTATCGGCGCATGGCAGACTTAAACCACAGTGCTAATAGTAGCTACTGCCAACATGCTCTTTTATGGTTTAAACAATGCCTGGAAATATTAGACCAAGTAGAAAGAGAAGATTTAGTTGCTAAATTTATTTCACCTGTTTGTGAAATGCTGCAACGTTTACAAGCTTGGAATGAATTAAAAGAATTAGCTCAAAAGTCATTAGGTCTACAGAAAACTTACGGAACCCCATTACAAATTGCTCAAAGTTATGGTTTTTTGGCAAATGTAGCGGCTTCTGAATCAAATTGGGTATTGGCTCATGAGCTAGCGAATACAGCACTTTCTATCTGTGAAGCAGCAACAGAAGTTTCCCAAAAACAAGAAAGTTGGTATCTTCTCTTACTAGCACGTACACAGCGGCATTTAGGTGAGTGGGAAGAAGCAATCAATAACTTGGAATGGGCGAAGGTAGTTTGTGAACTCCAACATCAGCCGTCACTTTACTTAGAGATTTTAGAGGAATTGCGATCGCTTTATTTTTTTGAACGTCACGACTACACAGAAGCCTTCAAGCTCAAACGAGAAAAAATTCAAATAGAACATCAGTATGGCTTTCGTGCCTTTATTGGTGCAAGTCAATTGCAGCCACAACGTTCTAAAATTAATCCAGTATTAGAAGCTGAAAAAATACCGTTTATTCCTGAGGAAGTTGCTCAAGAAATATCTGCTTCTGGACGACAGCAAGATGTCAATCGCTTAATTGAAAGAATTGCTCGCGCTGACTATAAACTGACAGTAATTTATGGGCAATCAGGTGTAGGAAAAAGTTCAATTCTCAAAGCTGGTTTAGTACCAGCGCTCAAGGGAAAAGCTATCGGCGAACGCATTCCTGTACCTATTGTTTTGTCTGTTTATACTGACTGGGTTACAGTTTTGCTAAGCAGTGTCAACCAAGCTCTAGCACACACAGAAATATCAGTTAATCTCGACCATACAACTACTGTACTGCTTGAAAATATTCGATTAGCAACTGAGCGTAATCATACAATAATTCTGATATTTGACCAGTTTGAAGAGTTTTTCTTTGTGAGTAATCCTAGTACGCAAAGAATAGAATTTTACAAATTTTTTAGCGAATGTTTAAATATTCCTTATGTAAAAATTATTCTTTCATTACGAGAAGATTATTTACATTATTTATTAGAATTTGAACGTTTAAGTCAGAAAAACATTACTGAAGTATATGATTTAAGAGTAATAAATCAAAATATTCTTGATAAAGATATTCGTTACTATTTAGGAAAATTTTCTAGCCAAGATGCTAAGGCAATAATTTACAGTTTGACTCAACGTTCGCATTATGAACTGAGTGATGAATTAATCAATCGATTAGTAGAAGATTTGACAGGAGAATTCGACGAAGTACATCCAATTGAATTACAAATAGTCGGCGCTCAATTGGAAATAGAAAACATTACCACACTCGGACAATATAAACTTTGCGGTGGGTGGACAAAATTAGTGGAACGCTGGCTGGGGGAAGTTATCAAAGACTGCGGTCAGGAAAACGAAAAGTTAACTTGGAAATTATTATTTGAGTTAACTGATGAAAAAGGCACGCGGCCATTAAAAACCAAAGCGGATTTAGTTGCTGCATTAGCTAATAATCACGATCTCGAAATGAGATTATCAGGTTTTAACAAAGTTTGCGAACTGATTTTAGAAATATTAGTAGGTTCGGGGTTGGTGTTGCGAGCCAGAGAAGAATTAGGCGATCGCTACCAGCTAGTTCACGATTATTTAGTTGAACCAATTCGCCAAAAGAACAATTATGGTATCGCAGCCGAATTAGAAAAAATTAAACTAGAAAAAAAGAAAGCAGAAGTAGCTCAAAAACTTAGTCAACAGCAACTCACTTTGATTTTGCAAAGGCGATTAAGAGAAGCACGTATAGCAGGCGTAGTGCTGTCAATCATGGGGGGAACAATAGCAGCATTATGGTGGCAAGCTGATTTACAGAAAAGAGCAGCAATTAGCCAAACTTTACGAGCTGAACGTAGTGAAACCAACTTAAAAATTAGTGCGATCGCTGCTGCTAGCGAAGCTTTATTTGCCTCTAATAAGGAATTTGATGCCTTATTAGAAAGTTTACGGGCTTGGAAACGACTTCAAAAGGCAGAGTTTGTGCAGCCAGACACCCGAATGCGGGTAGTTACAGCCCTACAACAAGCAGTTTATGGAGTAACGGAAGTTAACAGGTTAGAAGGGCACACCGATATTGTCTGGGGAGTAGCTTTCAGCCCAGATGGTCAGTTACTGGCATCAGGAAGTCGAGATCGGACAGTGAAACTTTGGCGTCCTAACGGAAAGTTACTCCAGACTCTCAAAGGGCATAATGATGCGATAACCGCCGTCAGTTTCAGCCCTGATGGTAAAACCCTAGCCTCCGCCAGTCTTGATAAAACAGTGCAAATCTGGCGTCAAAACCCCATTACAGAAGAATTTTATCCCCAGCCATATAAAACCTTAAAAGCTCATGGAGATTGGGTTTATAGCGTTAATTTCAGTCCTGATGGCGAGTTATTAGCTACCGCCAGTAAAGATGCAACCATAAAACTTTGGCACAAAGACGGTAGTTTAGTAAGAATACTCAGGGGACATCACGGCTGGGTTAATTGGGTAAGCTTTAGTCCTGATGGGCAATTCATTGTCTCAGGAAGTGACGACAAAACAGTAAAAATCTGGCGAAGGAATGGCAAGTTGGTTACAACTTTGCAGGGACATCAGCAGGGTGTAACGGTGGTTGCTTTCAGCCCTGACGGGAAACTGTTGGCGTCCGCAGGCCGAGACAAAACAGTAAGACTTTGGCAAAAAGAGGAAAACACCAGTACCGGCAGTTTTAAATTTCTTCCTTACAAAACTTTACAGCAGCATAGCAACACAGTGTGGAGTTTAAGCTTTAGTTTCGATGGTAAAAAATTAGCTTCTGGAAGTGAAGACAATACCATAAACCTCTGGAGTATTAATGGGAGCTTACTCAAAACCTTTAAAGGACACAATGATGCTGTTGCTAGCGTAGCTTTCAGTCCCAATAATAAATTGCTCGCTTCGGGAAGTTTTGACAAAAACATAAAACTGTGGAGTTTAGATGCGCCAAGACCGTCCATTCTCCAAGGCCATGAGAATCGAGTTTTGAGCGTTGCTTGGAGTCCCAATGGCCAGATGCTAGCTTCTGGTAGTAGCGATCGCACCGTCAAACTTTGGCAAAGAGACACCAGTAGTGGTGAACTCAGAACCCGACTCTACAAAACCTTGGTAGGGCACACAGATAAAGTTCCCAGCGTTAGTTTTGACCCCAAAGGTAAAATGCTAGCTTCAGGAAGTTATGACAAAACTGTAAGACTTTGGCGGCTTGACGGTACTTCAATCGTGACTCTCCAGGGACATACCGATAGTGTGATGAGCGTGAATTTCAGCCCAGATGGCGAGTTTTTGGCATCAGCTAGCAAAGATAAAACGATAAAGCTTTGGAATCGTCAAGGCAGGTTACTCAAAACATTAGTGGGGCATCATGGCTGGGTGAATAGCGTTAATTTCAGCCCTGATAGCCAGGTTTTAGCTTCTGCCAGTGATGACCAAACAGTAAAACTCTGGCGGCGAGATGGTACTTTACTCAAAACTTTTTCGCCCCATGACAGTTGGGTATTGAGTGTCAGCTTTAGTCCCACTGACGAATTGCTAGCTTCTGCCAGTTGGGACAACACTGTAAGACTTTGGCAACGGGATGGTACATTGCTAAAAACCTTGTTGAAGGGCTACAGCGATAGCGTCAATGCCGTCACTTTCAGTCCCAATGGAAAATTACTCGCCGCCGCTGGTTGGGACGGTACAGTGAAACTCTGGAGCCGTGAAGGCAAATTAATTAAAAGTCTCAATGGGCATCAGGCTCCAGTATTAAGTGTCAGCTTTAGCCCAGATGGTCAAACATTGGCATCAGCTAGTGATGACAACACGATAATTCTCTGGAATTTAAATCTTGATGACTTAGTTGTTCGTGGTTGCCAGTGGGTGGATGATTACCTCAAACATAATCGCAATCTCGAACAGCGCGATCGCCATCTTTGTGATGGCATACTCTAGGCATAGGGCATTGGTTTTTTACAAATGGCCAATGACTAATGATTGGTGAATTAACCAAAGGAGCGATCGCTCTCCAAAAGCTCAGGGCTATTTTCTTGGGGGTCTTCTTGGGGCAAATTCGCTAAAAAAGCTTGTAATTTCATTCGCTCAATATAAGGCCAGCCTCCCTCAGATTCAATATCTTTCAGCAGTGAGTAGAGTTGGCGACGGTTGACAGGCAAACTCTGTTGAAAAACTCCATCTCGGATTTCTCGGTGTAACTGCTCTAATTTTCGCAGCAAAGACAAAAGAGCTACAGTGTCACCTTGACAGCTATCAACTGTATCATTTACTACAGTTGCGATCGCTTCGAGTTTGGAAAGCAAATTTTCTGACTCAATAGTTTTGTTGTTGTTCATCCCACCCTTTCCGTGTAAATGAGGCCAACTCAAATTTACCGGAGATTTTTAATTTTCCCTAGTTTGCCAGTATTAATTCATTCACGTCACTTTACCGAACCAGGCCAACCGTCTGTACAATTTTTCAGAAATTTTTTTCAACTCTCCACGTCCCCACCCTCTCAATCACGCCTGACTATAACTAGATTTGTATCTTTATGAAAAGCTATTGCGATCGCCTGTAAAACAGCGTAGTACCGTTTAGCACAGCCTTCGCGTGAGCTAGAGGGGATCAGAAGATTCTTGCTTGAGACTAGAGTACTTTGATTTTGAGTTAAAAAAAATCGTATGATCTGGCTGATTTACCCATCAAACAATAGGCGTATGTAGTGGCGTCACATACATAACACAGTTCGATGCAGTTTTACAACTTAGATATTAATTTTTGAGATTGAGGTTGACCATGAGGTATCGCGCTTTAATTGTCGCATTCTTGGCTTTATGCCTGGGGCTAATAACTGCTTGTAGTGATGCTCCTACTGCTAGTAGTGGTAGGGATGTACTCACTTACGAACAAATTCGAGGCACTGGCTTAGCTAACAAATGCCCTCAACTATCAGAAACAAGCCGTGGTTCTATTCCCCTTGATTCTAGCCAGTCCTATGCCATCAAAGAACTTTGCTTGGAACCAACTAGTTTCTTCGTCAAAGAAGAACCTGCTAATAAACGGCAAGAAGCAGAATTTGTTGCTGGCAAATTGTTGACTAGATACACATCCACTATCGACCAGGTACAAGGCGATCTGAAATTCAACTCAGATAATAGCCTGACTTTTGCAGAAACTGATGGTCTTGACTTCCAAGCCATTACCGTGCAACTCCCTGGTGGTGAGCGAGTACCTTTCCTCTTCACCATCAAAAACTTGGTTGCTAAAACCCAACCCAAATTGACCAGCATTAATACCTCCACTGACTTTGAAGGTACTTTCAAAGTTCCTTCCTATCGTGGTGCCGCTTTCCTAGATCCCAAAGGTCGTGGTGTCGTTAGCGGCTATGATAACGCCGTGGCTCTACCTGCTCAAGCGGATGATGAAGAACTCACCCGCACTAACGTCAAGCGTGCAGAAATCCTCAACGGCAAGATTTCTCTGCAAGTAGCTAAGGTAGATAACAGCAGCGGTGAAATTGCTGGTACTTTCGAGAGCGAACAACCATCTGATACTGATTTAGGTGCTGGCGAACCTAAAGAAGTTAAGATTCGCGGTATATTCTACGGTCGGGTTGAATCCAAATCATAGCCAAATCCTTTTGAGTTACGTAACTGATTGGCATTCAGAACCACCATTCTGTCGGCATCAGCTTTCATTACAAGAGTTACCCCTTACCCCCTTTTATTTTGGGGGTAAGTAGGTTTTTGCGAAATGGCTATAAATTAACTACAACAAGGGGCAGTTTGCCCTTTTTTTATTATTTGCGTAAAAATACATACTATTTTTTAACTTTGTATTTAGGAATTTTTGAATACTAATAAATTTATTTAATTTTATATGTAATTTTACTGGAAATTTAATTGTCACTCATCTAATCCAATTTTAACTTTCATACTTTTGTTTATACAACTTAATTTCAGCATTAATTAATGAAATTAAGTACAATCTCGGTTTGATATTTAGTAACTAATTATATATTTTATTTCTATGTAGTTCTCAAATCCAAACTACAGATAATACCCAAATTAATTGAAGAATAAATCAGTAGTCAGAATTCAGGAGTGCTTTTGGCTCAACTCTGTATTCCTGAATTGTTTCTCGATAAAAAACTCAATTCTGTGGATTTCGCCCACTTAAATATCGCTCAATTGCCAAGTAAACTATGGAAAACTAAAGAAAAATTTTATTATTTTTCCTAAATTTACTAGAGCATAAAACACCAGATTTTCTTTTAAATTGTGTGCGATCGCAGCTGAATTTAAGCGCGAGTTATTAATTCTTTATTTGCTCAATAAACCCGGTGCCATGCCTACCACAGTCACCAATGAACTAAAACATGAAATTTGGCAGTTGTTACGAGAATATCAGCAATCTCGCTCCGAACATGTTCGTAATCAACTGGTAAAACTCAATTTTGGACTTGTGAGAAAAGAAGCTCACTACTGGACAAATCAATGTCATGAAACCTATGATGATTTGCTCCAAGTTGGATGTTTGGGTTTAATTAGAGCTATTGAAAGATTTGAACTTTCCAAGGGACACGCCTTTAGTTCCTATGCTCTTCCCTATATTCGAGGGGAAATTCAACACTATCTGCGAGATAAAGGCGTCACCGTGCGAATTCCTCGGAGATGGTTGGCACTGCAACAGCAAGCAATAGGAGTTTCACGTTCTTGGCGTGAAACACATAATCGCCAACCAACAGATTCGGAATTAGCAGCAGCACTGAAAATTTCTCCCACTGAATGGCAAGAAATTAAATTAGCATGGGTGAATCGCGCTCCCTTGAGTTTAGATGTGCCAATTCAGGATGGAGAAGAAGGTTCTACTTGTTTGGGAGAATTAGTTCCAGATCCTCACTACCGCAGCTTTCAGTTAGCACAAGAAGACCAACTTCGCTTACAACAAGCATTGGTTCAGCTAGAAAAGCGTACCCGCGATGTCTTGGAATGCGTGTTTTTGCAAGATTTGACCCAAAAACAAGTAGCAGAACATCTGGGCATCAGTGTAGTAACTGTTTCCCGCAGAGTTAAGAAAGGACTGGATCTGATGAAACAGCTTATGGGTGTAGCAGATGATTAACTGCAAACAAACTGAACCCGCAGTTATGCTGGGTTGATTGTGCGAAAAATAACCCTTGAAAATCAAAAAATTAGGTTATAACGGGAACAGACTTTGCCTTGAAGAGAAAATTCAGGCATGTTAATTTCGACTTTTCAATTCTCCAATGGCTTTTGAGAAAGACTCATGGGCAGAAATTTAACAATTACAATTGCAGCTATTTTAAGTTTGGCGATCGCTGGATGTGCTTCTGAAGAAACACCACAAGCCATAGAGCCGACACCAATTCCGAAAATAGCAAAAAAGTCGCCACCAGCGGCTCAATCCTTCAAAAATCCAGTTATACCTGCCAAACAGGTTTCACAAGTTTCTCCTGCTAGTCTGAGCTTAATTCAATCTACTAATCCTACAGAACGGGCACGAGTAGTTTTGGTATCAAAAAATCGCACTGACCCCTTTGCCGAAATTTTTGGACAGACCGTTGCTGGAGTGCCGAAAACCACAGGAAGACCTGTTCCTGTATTGCCTAAGCTACCTACTGCATCAACTCCAGGGCGAAAACTGCCAACAGGTATCGTAGCTTCAAATCAAAAGAAAAATAACATTGCTGCTGTACCAAAAAAAGCCAATGTTACTTTGACTTCAGTTTTGCCTAGAGTTTTGCCTCAAGTTGTGCCCAACCCAACTTTAGTATCTGTGTTGCCACCAGCACCACAACCCGACTTAGCAAGGGCAGTAGTTGTCACTGGTGTAGTTCTGATTACTAAGGAACCCCAAGCAATTATCAAGGTACCCGATGAACCCACAAGTCGCTATGTGCAGGCGGGACAGCGATTAGCCAATGGGGTGCTGATTAAGCGCATTGAAATGAATGGAGGTTCCAACCCGATTGTGATTTTGGAACAAAATGGCATCGAAGTTGCCAAAATGGTAGGGGAAGGGCCTGTCAACTCAACGCCATCAGCTTCAACGCCATCAGCGGCATCTGCTACTGGCAATTCTATTTTAGGGACAATGGCCCCCGAAAATGCAGTTAATGTGGGAGCTTCATAAAAGATGGAGACTAAGGAAAAAATTGAATTCCCTGGTTTGCCTTTAGCAGTTTATCGAGAAATCGCAGCGCATTTACGACAAGTGGAAGGGGTAGAAGTAGATTTAATTCCCCAGTCATCTCAACAGTTTGATTACAATCAAAGCCAAATTGGTGGCTTAGCACTTTCGTTGACAGCAAACTCTACTTTAGAAAGTCGGCAACGAGTTAACCAGATTTTGGCTTACTATCAAAATCGGTATATGAATCCTATTTGATTTGTGAAAATAGCAAGCCTCTGACTCCTGACTTCTTATAGAAGTCGGGAGTCTTGTTATTTGATTTAAGATTGCTATGGTGTATGGCGAGTTAAGGAGCTAACGATGGCCTATTGGCAGTTTTTTAGCTTAAGCACTCCGCTTTCTCTGGCTTTTTGGACGCATAAGAGCGATCGCAAAAAACTTGAATAACGCAGGGTCAAAAAGCAACGTTATGATTGTTAATGCATTAATCGAGCTTGAGTCTAACTTTAATTCAATTAATCGCCTCCTAGAGCAGTCAAAAACCATTGAACTACTTTGAGCTATGGACACTTGACTGTTATTTAGGTGCTGATAGAACCACGCATCAGCCGTTGTACAAATTTCCATAAGGATAATTGAAGTGACTAAGACTAATTCAGATTTTCTCACCTCCAGCGATCCGGCGATCGCGGAGTTAATCAACGACGAACTACAGCGTCAGCAAGACCATTTGGAGTTGATTGCTAGTGAAAACTTTACTTCGCCTGCGGTATTGGCGGCTCAAGGTTCAGTACTGACAAATAAATACGCCGAGGGGCTACCTGGTAAACGCTACTATGGCGGTTGCGAGTTTATCGACAAAATCGAACAACTGGCCATCGACCGGGCTAAACAACTGTTTGGTGCTGCTCATGCCAATGTCCAACCCCATTCTGGCGCACAGGCTAATTTTGCTGTGTTTCTGACTCTGCTGGAACCAGGGGACAAAATTATGGGGATGGATTTGTCTCATGGCGGACATCTCACCCACGGTTCCCCTGTAAATGTCTCAGGTAAGTGGTTCCAAGTTAGCCACTACGGTGTCAGCCAACAAACAGAACAACTTGACTATGACCAAATTCGGGAGCTGGCGCTAAGGGAGCGTCCTAAGCTGCTGATTTGTGGTTATTCTGCTTATCCTCGTATAATTGATTTTGAAAAATTCCGTAGTATTGCTGATGAAGTTGGCGCTTACTTACTTGCGGATATTGCCCATATAGCTGGTTTAGTTGCCAGTGGTCTTCATCCCGACCCAATTCCTCATTGTCATGTGGTAACAACAACTACCCATAAAACTCTACGCGGCCCTAGAGGTGGTTTAATTTTGACAGGGGATGCAGAACTGGGTAAAAAATTAGATAAATCCGTTTTTCCTGGCAACCAGGGTGGGCCATTGGAACATGTGATTGCTGGTAAGGCAGTAGCTTTTGGAGAAGCCCTCAAGCCAGAGTTTAAAACATATTCTGCCCAAGTGATTGAAAATGCTCGTGCCTTGGCACGACAATTACAAAACCGTGGCTTAAAGTTAGTGTCTGATGGCACTGACAATCATTTAATGCTCGTGGATTTACGTTCCATTGGCATGACTGGTAAGCAAGCAGATCAGTTAGTCAGCGGTGTCAATATTACTGCTAACAAAAATACTGTTCCCTTCGATCCGCAGTCACCATTTGTGACTAGCGGTCTGAGGTTAGGTTCCCCAGCAATGACAACGCGCGGCTTAGGAGTAGTAGAATTTACCGAGATTGCAAATATTATCGCCGATCGCCTGCTTTCTCCAAATTCCGAAGAAGTCGCTCAAGATTGTAAACGAAGGGTGGCCGCATTGTGCGATCGCTTCCCCTTATACCCTCACCTGGAAATTCCTGTAGCAGCACTAGTTTAAGGTATGGGGCATTGGGCATTGGGCATTGGGCATTGGCTGTGCTTAGTTAGGAGTTATTATTCTCCCCTGTGCCCCCTGCCTCCCCTGCTCCCCCATCTCCTCATCTCCCCCACTCCCCACTTCCCTACTCCCTTCCCAATTCAATGAGTGCAGAAATTATTTGTGTTGGTACAGAATTGCTACTAGGAGATATCCTCAATGGCAATGCTCAATTTTTGGCGCAACAATTAGCCCAGTTAGGTATTCCCCATTACTATCAAACCGTGGTTGGTGATAATCCAGAACGGTTGAAGCAAGTTATAGAAATTGCTATTTCCAGGGCGCAAATTCTCATTTTCACTGGTGGTCTTGGCCCCACCCCGGACGATCTCACTTGTGAAACCATTGCCGATTTTTTTCAAGCCCCCTTGGTAGAACACCCAGAAATCATCGAAGACATAACCCAGAAATTTGCCCAACGGGGTCGGGTGATGTCACCAAGTAACCGCAAGCAGGCTTTAATTCCCCAAGGTGCGGAAATTCTACCCAACCCCACTGGAACTGCACCCGGTATCATTTGGCAACCCCGTCCGGAAATCACGATTTTTACCTTTCCTGGCGTTCCGAGCGAAATGCACCCAATGTGGAAAGAAACAGCCGTTCCTTTTCTCAAAAGTCAAGGTTGGGGTAAGGAAATTATTTACAGCCGCAGTTTAAAGTTTTGGGGTATTGGCGAATCTGCTTTGGCGGAAAAGGTTGCTTCTTATTTAAAATTGCCAAACCCCACCGTAGCCCCTTATGCAGGCAAAGGGGAAGTCAGGTTGCGAGTTTCTGCAAAAGCAAATTCAGAAACAGCAGCAGAAGCTTTGATTGCACCTGTTGAAAAACAAATTAAAGAAATCGCTGGGCTGGATTTTTACGGTATCAATGATGATACCCCTGCTTCCGTTGTCGGTGAGTTGTTGCGTGCGTCGCGAGAAACGCTTTCGGTGGCAGAATCTTGCACTGGTGGTGGACTAGGGCAAATGTTAACAGAGATTTCTGGAAGTTCTGATTACTTTTGGGGTGGAGTCATTTCTTATGACAATTCAGTGAAGGTTAGGCTGCTTGGAGTTAACCAGGAAGATTTAGATAAATTTGGTGCGGTAAGTGCTACTGTTGCAGAACAAATGGCAATTGGAGTCAAAACCCGGCTTTCTACAACTTGGGGGTTGAGTATCACTGGTATTGCTGGGCCTACTGGGGGGACAGATACTAAACCAGTGGGTTTGGTTTATGTCGGTTTAGCTGGGCCAAAGGATGAAGTGGCAAGTTTTGAATATCATTTCGGTGCTGCACGAGGACGTTCTTTAATTCGCCATGTGAGTGCAAATGCAGCATTGGATAATTTGCGCCGGAGGTTATTGACGAGGTAGTAGATAATTTCTATTCATCATTTCTTTGCCTTCATTGTTGGGTGTAACTTGCGGCTCCAGGTTGCTACTTCGGCAAAGCCTAAACGATGCAAAATAGTTTAATCATATAATATGAGCAAAATTCCCATTCTCCAACCAAATCAGTCATATACTTTCAGAAGCTATTTTGAGATGTCATTCGAGCCAGAAGACATACTGGCTGAATTTGGTTATTCTTTAAAACGTTCTTCACTGAATCTACAAAAGTCCAACATTGAATTAGATAGACTTACAAATCTCAAATCTAGAATTGAGGAGAGTTTGCCATATATTAGTTTGACTAGTGAAGCAGCCCGCAGGGAGTTACTAATCGCACCAATTTTACTTGATGTTATTCACTACACCCGCGCTCAACTTAGAATTGAATATCCTTTAATTGTTACAGAACAATTAAAGGGTTCCCTGGACTATTATTTGCACGCAGAGCGTAAACTCTTAGTTGTAGAAGCCAAAAATGCTGATTTGGCGAGAGGTTTTACTCAGCTTGCTGTAGAATTGATTGCTATTGATGCGTGGACTGACTCTCAAGAGGCAAATTTACAGGGCGCTGTTTCTACAGGGGATATTTGGCAATTTGGGTTATTGAATCGAGAAGATAAACAAATAACTCAAGACCTAAATTTATATCGTGTCCCTGCTGATATAGAAGAGTTGCTGCGTATTTTAGTGGCGATACTAGGTTGCTGAGAAGATGGCAACTTTGAAGGATGAAGAATGAAAAACTATCAAACTATCATATCAATATTTCCTACAGTGAAAAAGAGCAGGGTTATATTGCTGATATTCCTGATTTGAAATACTGTTCAGTATTTGATTTAACAGAAGAAGAAGCAATTAGTGAAATTTTGCAAGCAAAAGCAGCATGGTTAGATGCAGCTAAAATCGAAGGTAAACCAATTGTTGAACCGAGATATCGTCCTGCAATTTACCAGATAGTTTTATGATTAGTGTATGTGGTGCGATCGCACTTTTTAATGAAGTTGCGATCGCATCGCCTTTGGTAATAAATTTCAACAGCAATATTTAGCTTATTTGATTCGAGCTAAATCAGGTTTTAGCTTTATCATACTTAGTAGTGGTGAGAATCTTACCGATAACTTAGTTAAATTATTCCCAATCACTAGGTAAAAAGTAATATCTGATACATTTGTGTTCTAATCATCAGCCATCCTACGCTTACCTATCAGCACAATCAATCATGGGATCGCTTGCTCTATTGTTCACAATTTGTTACAAAAGTACAAAGAACTTCTAGAGACTAAAAACCACATGTTCGGCGGACTTACTGGTCTACAAAATCCTAAGGGCACAGATTGGGGAGAGCAGATGCTCAACACGGTCGCTAGCCAAACGATTCGCCACTTGTTTACCCAAAGCGAGTCAGTAGAAGTCTTTGTGCGCTGCTATCCCTCCAGCAAACTGTTGCAAGGCAGCATTGATAGCTTCAAAATGAGCGGTCGTGGCTTGGTAATCCGCAGGGATTTTGCGGTGGAGGAGATGTCATTTGAAACTGATGCGGTGGCTATTGACTTTGGCTCGGTTTTAAGCGGCAAACTTACTCTCAAGCAACCTACTCAAGCAGTCGCTCAAGTAATTTTATCAGAAGCGGGCATCAACCAAGCCTTCAATGCCGAATTAGTGAAAAAGCGCCTGCTTAACCTATCTGTACCATCGTTGACGGCATTATCTGGCGGTGAACCAGTTTCCTTTACGGAAGTCAGGGTACAGCTATTGCCTGGAAATCAGTTGCAGCTTGAAGCCAAAGCAGATTTAAATAATGGCGAACTTGTGCCTTTAAGTATGGTCGTAACTATAGGGATTGAAAGGCGGCGGCGAGTTTCCTTTAAAGATCCGAAAATTGAGCTTGACCAAGTACCAGAAGCACAGCGGGAAATTTCCAAAACCTTGAGCGTGGCACTGGTGGAAATTTTAGATAATATGGTTGATTTGGATCGATTTGACCTTGATGGAGTAAAGATGCGACTCAACCGATTAGAAACTGAAGGTCAAAAATTAATTTTCAGTGGCTATGCTGAGATTGAGCGGATTCCACGTAACACTTAATTTCATCATTTAGATCCAAAAGTCCAAAATTCATATAGCAGAATTGAGAATTCAGAATTAAAAAAGACTAGGCCGAGGGCCTAGCTCTAATATTAAGTTCGCTTAATTACTTATAATTCAAAATTCTCCGCATCATCTCATTTCACCAGAATCCTGATGTATGGCAGGCAACAGTCTTACAAGTCTCTTAGTGTCGGGGTTTTACCCTCGGTTTATGTCCTACCTAGCTGGCAACTACTATATATGGACATATAGACTTCGCGTAAGGAACATTGCCGTGCCCCTACCAAGGTATTTGTCTCATAATTAAAGTGAACTAGTGGCACACCCTCAGCCCACTTTGTAGTAAATGCTTTTAATCCAAAATTGATATGAGATAAAACTCAAAGTAAATCTTGTTGGATGTAAAAAATAATAGGGTCATAACAATGTTATGACCCTACTTAATAAAAAAAGCTAGAAATTTGAAATTCAATCTTGTGAACTCAGAATTCTGAATTTTGCATTCTGAATTCTGGCTCCTAACAAAATCATCTATCTGCCAACGCCTACATATTGGAATCCAGCCCGCACCATTGCTTCAGGGTCGAGGAAGTTGCGACCATCAATGATTACGGGGTGAGCCATCAATTTTGCCATCTTCAGGTAATCGAGAGTGCTAAACTGTTTCCATTCGGTGACGAGTACCAAAGCATCGCAACCGTCAGCTAGTCTTTCAGCATCGGTTTCTACTAACACACCAGAAAGACCATGACGCATACCTGTTTGGGAAACAATGGGGTCGTAGGCTTTGACTTTAGCTCCCAGTCGGTTGAGTTGTTCAATTAAGTTGAGCGCTGGAGCATCACGCATATCATCGGTATCAGGCTTAAAGGTGAGACCGAGTAGCCCAACAGTCTTACCTTTGAGGATTTTCAGGACTTGTTGCAGTTTTTCTAGAGCAATTAGACGTTGGCGTTCGTTGACGTTGACTGCGGCTTTGAGCAATTCAGCTTCATAGCCATAGTCGTCAGCAGTGTGAATGAGGGCGGAGACATCTTTCGGGAAGCAAGAACCACCCCAACCAATGCCAGCTTGTAAAAATTTGTTACCAATACGGGAGTCTAGACCAATTCCTTTGGCTACTTGGGTAACATCAGCACCAACGCGATCGCAAATGTTAGCAACTTCATTGATAAAACTAATCTTAGTGGCCAAAAAGGCATTAGCGGCATATTTGATCATTTCCGCCGAACTGAGGTCTGTTGCCAGAATTGGTACTGGTGGTAAAGATGGATCGGCTGCGTACTTGCGTTCTACAATTGGGGCATACAGTTGTTGCATTAAAGCTACTGCCCTTTGACTGTTGCCTCCTAGTACAATGCGATCGGGGTTGAAGGTGTCGTAAACTGCTGAACCTTCGCGCAAAAATTCTGGATTGCTGACTACATCAAACTCGGCTACAAACTCAGGTAATTTCTCTTCAGATACGCCACCTGCGGCTACCAAACTTTTCTGGCGTTCAGCGATACCATCTAGAACAATCATCCGCACCCAGTCACCTGAACCAATGGGTACTGTTGATTTATTCACAATTACTTTATAACCATTGTTGAGGTTTGCCCCAATACCACGGGCTACGGCTTCAACGTAACGAGTATCACTCTCACCAGTTGGTAAAGGTGGTGTTCCTACGGCAATAAACAGAATTTCTCCGTGGGCAACTCCCGCAGCTAGGTCACTTGTGAAATGAATTTTTTCTGTTTGAATGGCAGACTGCATGATTTCTGAGAGTCCCGGTTCAAAAATCGGAGACTGTCCAGATTTCATTAATTTGACTTTTTCTTCGTTGTTGTCTACGCAAATGACATCATGCCCAATATGAGCTAAGCAAGCACCTGTAACTAAACCGACGTAACCAGTACCAATTACGCAAACACGCATTTTCAACTCCTCGCTTGATTGAGCGTTAGTTTAAAAAAAGAAATAGTCAATATGACACTTATACACCGAGAGGAAACACAGCCACTAAAGTACCGGCTACCAAATAAGATGAGCTTGCACGAAAGTTGAGAGCAGGGCTAAGCACTGCTCAAGAGGCTGAATTTTTGGCATCGCTGTTCATGCGATCGCGGAAATCTTCTATTGTTAGTTTTAACCCCTCTTGCAAAGGAATGGTAGGTTCCCAATTTAACCAAGTTTTGGCCTTTGTAATATCGGGTTGGCGACGCCGGGGATCGTCCGAAGGTAGTGGCTCGAATCTAATCTGTGCATCTGGGTTAATCATGTTTTGCACAGCTTGTGCCAATTGTAAAATTGTATACTCACCAGGATTACCCAGATTCACTGGCCCGATGTAATCGCCATTCATTAGGCGAATAAATCCATCTACCAAATCGGAAACGTAGCAGAAACTCCGGGTTTGCGAACCATCTCCGTAAACCGTCAAAGGATTACCCCGCAAGGCTTGAACTATGAAGTTACTCACTACCCGACCATCATTTTCTAACATTCTCGGCCCATATGTATTGAAGATCCGAGCAACTCGAATATCAACTTTATTTTGCCTGTAATAATCAAATGCCAGAGTTTCAGCGATTCTTTTGCCTTCGTCGTAGCACGAACGTATACCAATGGGATTAACGCTACCCCTGTACTCTTCAGTTTGGGGATGAACTTCTGGGTCACCGTATACTTCGCTAGTTGAAGCCAAGAAAAACCTAGCTTTCACGCGCTTGGCCAGCCCCAACATATTCAGTGTTCCCATCACGTTAGTTTTAACGGTTTTGACTGGGTTGTATTGATAATGTACGGGAGAAGCAGGACAAGCTAAATGATAGATTTGATCCACTTCTAATCGAATTGGTTCGGTAATATCGTGGCGGATTAATTCAAAGTACGGATGACCTAACCATTTAAGAATGTTACGTTTATGACCTGTGTAAAAATTATCCAAGCATATTATTTCATGCCCTTCGTTCATTAGTCGGTCGATGAGATGGGAACCAATAAACCCAGCACCGCCCGTCACCAAAATTCTCATAGTTTCCCAGTTACTTACAAATATTTTCAGTAGCTATCGCACTTATCTTTTAGGTTACCCAGCTTGGGCACAAAAATACAGAACTAAAAATGAACAACACTTAATCCAAAACTGTTTAAGGTTGTAGTTTTGTTATGTTTTTACCTGCTTTGTTAACAATTTAACTAGCAAAATAACAAACATTGTCTAAAGATTGTCAGTCTTTTACCTAAAGTTCATCAAATCTTCAACAATATAAAGTGTTTTTACTGTAAACATTAGAGGTAATTCATTTGTTGTCAATATTTTTTTTAATACGATGCCTCCCGCAGGCTAGGCTAACGCAGCCCAAATCTATCGAACTATATCATACAGCAGATGTGATGTTATTAGCTGTATTACAAATAACTATATTTGTTTGAGTGCGTTGTGGTTCTCCAAGCATGACAATGGAACAGGTGAGTTGTCTGGCTAACTCTGTGGTGACATCGCTAATGGCTAACCCACCGGGACTAGTGCGATTGCGTATAAAAGGTAAAACAACTAAATCGTATAACCGTGCTGCTTGCAAAATTGCTTGAGCTACATTTTCATGAGCGATAATTTGAATTTCTGGGGTATTGGGCAGAGCTAATTTAGATACTAAGAGTGAGAGGTGCGATCGCCTCCAAGCAATTTTACTAGAACTAGTGCGGCGATCGCACACATTCAGCACAGTAATGTGACTTTGATTTGCTTGTGCCAACATTTGGGCAAATTGTACGGGCTGCAATATCGGTGCTGTTAAATTTTCTATTGGCACTAGGATACGCTGAATTTTTTTTGGTGATTCCACTAAACGTGTTACTGCTACAGGACAATGTGCTGCCCAAAGCACGCCATCAACAACATTTCCAAATAATAATGCTCGCAACCCAGTACGTTTACCCCAACCCATAACAATTAAACTAGCTTTTTGTTCGCGGGCAGCTCTGCTAATTCCTTGAGCAAAAGCATCATCAATTCGTAGCACTGGTTCTGCGGCTACACCTAATACTCGACTTTGGGCGGTGGCTTTTGTTAATAAGCGCTCACTGCGTTCTAGAGTAGCTTCTAACTGGGGTGCATCCATGTGAGCAGCAGCATTGGCGATCGCTAGCGGTACAATTTTACCCTTTGACTGACGCGCTAATAACGCTGCCATCTCAATCAAATACTGCTGCGTCTGAGGATTATAGACAGGTACGACTATATTCAAAGCACCGTCTGTTTCTGGTGCATCGCCATCGGGTAGATTTGTTGGTGGTGGATCTACGGCTGCTGGCGAGGAGGTCAAACCAACGGCTATTCGACTGGTGATAAAGGGCCCCAAGGTTGAGGTCACGACCATTAAAATAATAATGCTGTGTAATATTTCTGATGAAAGTAATCCAGCCCGATGTCCTACTAAAGTTGCGGCTAAAGTTGTACCAACCTGGGGAATTGATAACGACCACATTGTCAGTATTTCTTGCCAGTTATAGCGGTAAACTAGTTTTGTCAACAAAGCTGCGATCAATTTACTGGCAATCAAACAGACTATAATTAACAGCGTTAACTTGATGGCGTTCAGGTTATTTAGATAGGTAGGTAAATCGATTAATAAACCAAGGTCAACAAAGAAAATCGGAATGAATAATACACTGCCAATAAATACCACCTTTTCTTTGACTGGGCCTTCACCTACAGCTTCATTTACTGCCAAACCCACTAAAAAAGCACCAACAATTTTGTCTACTTCAATTAATTGAGCGCCCACAGCAGCAAGAAACACAGAAAGCAACACAAACAAAAATTTGTTTCCTTCATCGTCTCCTGAACGGCGAAAAAACTCTTTACCTGCCCAGTCAAATCCTGCAACAACGGCAACAGAATAAATCGTTAACCAACCCGACAAAGTGAGTAGTTGAGCTAAGCTAAATACCTGATTACGACCCACAGCTACACAAACACCCAATATTAGTATTGCACCAATATCTGTAAAAATAGTGGCTCCAATAGTGACAGTAACCGCTTCATTATTTACTACTCCCAAACGAGTGATTATGGGATATGCCAAAAGGGTGTAGGAAGCGAATAAAGAGCCTATTAAAATTGCAGTAGTCCAGCTATAGCCTAAAATCAGACCTACTAAGGTTCCCATAAGTAGCGGCACACTGAAAGTCAAGCTAGCAAATCCAAAGGCGCGACTTTTCCTTTTGCGGAACTTTTCTAGATCGACTTCTAGCCCTGCGACAAATAGCAAGTATATTAACCCAATATCTGATAGTAGGTTAATCATCGGTGAGTTGGATTGAAATAGATGCCAGCCCGAAGGGCCAAGTACTAGTCCAGAGAAAACCAAACCCACTAATCCTGGTAATCTTAGTCGCTCAAACATAATAGGTATAACTAAGATGACCACGAGCAAAATAGCAAAGGAAACAATTGGTTCCTTGCTAAGAACTTGGGAAGTTGGTTCCAGAGCAAGAACTTGTGATATGAGTTCCATAGGTAGGAATTGATGAGGCTATGGTAAAACTGCGATCGCCTTGAAGACGAGCGCTCGATTGATATAAATGGATGTAGGAGCCGCCTGACGAAAAATCAAAAATCTTAACTTACACTAAACTAGACAATTGTCTAAGAACTAACTACCTACGGGTGGATTTGGCTCAAAATGAACCGCAAGCGATCGTAGTCGTCTTTAAGTAATACGCTCAGGTTCCGCCCAGCTTTAATTAGCCATTCTCGGTCAGCTTTACGTAACTGATATACATCTCGAATGGCAGCTGCGGTCAAGGCGTCCACTGGCGCACCATTGATACAAAGGAGTGTCCGCAAAAAATCTAGTTCTTCAGTAAATTTAACGATCGCTTCAGCTTCGCACCGATAAACAGCTTGATGAATTTGCGGGGGACGGGGTGGTAGATACTGATATACTCTTCGGTTATAACTTGGATTTTGTGAAGATAGTTCAAATCCAACGATGGCAGCTCTAAATTCTGTTCTAAGCATGGCAAATATCTGGGGTTGTTCTTCACGTAAGTCCTGCAATGACAGCCCCAAAGCTCTAGCTCGGTGTACGGAATCTATGGGCATAGTAGTAGCATGATATACCACAGCGTAAACGACATTGCCAGATTCTTCATCCACCGCACAAACCCAACTACCAAAAGGCGGCATAGAGGGAAAGCTTAAATCTTCTGGTTCCAAACACTGTGCCAAAAATTCAGTAGTACTAGTTTCAATCACCTCTGCAAAGTGATTGGGATGGCGATCGCTTCTATCAAACTGTGGTAATGGAAGGCGCATGGGAGTGCTCAGTTAAGAGTTAGGAGTTAGGAGTTGAACAATAATAACTCCTAACTCCTGTACAGATACGATTAATAGCGTGTCTTCTAACTTACAGACAAGGGTTAATCGCGTCTCTACTTCTAATTAATCTATTTTCCTTTTTTACGTCCAGCTGTGGTCTCTACGACTTCTAATTCCTTCAGGCGGAAGGTAATTAATTTATCCCAGTTACCACCTTCAAACAATACGGCTACCTTACCATCACTCACTCGTTGCACGAGTCCTTCAGAGCGATAGTAGGTATCTGCGGGATTCTTGACGCGAACAGTTGCTCCAGGCAGAATCATCTCTTTAGCCTCACTTGTTTCCTGTTAATAGCTTAATACTTGTTAATACTCATTGGTTATTTTTAAGAGGCAATAGGCAAGAAAGCAATAGGCAATAGGGGAATCCCCATAATTCAAATTAGGGATTTTAAAAAGTAGGTATTAAAAAATTGGGTAAGTCGGCTCGTTTCAAATGTTTAATTTTCTCCATAATTCAAATTAGAGGCAAAGATTCCGATTATTCAGGCAGGTTCTATTGCCTATTGCCTATTGCCTATTGCCTATTGCCTATTGCTTATCAATAATACTTCTGCCGTTGGCGAAAATTTGCTACCGATTCTACTATTCCCAAGGAAATGAAGTTAGTCAGCATGGCAGAACGTCCGTAACTCATCCAGGGTAAGGGAATTCCTGCTACAGGCGCTAAGCCGACAGTCATGCCAACGTTGACAATTAACTGAAACACAATCATGGACAAAACGCCAATAGCCAACAACGAACCAAAATTGTCTGTGGCGGTTTGAGCAACATGCAGTAAGCGGAAGCAAATTAAGCAAAAAACAAAGAGTACTATCAAACAACCAACAAAACCGAATTCTTCGCCGACTGCTGAGAAAATAAAGTCTGTATGCTGTTCTGGGACGAAATTCAGTTGCGTCATTGGGCCTTTGAACAGACCCCATCCCCAAATTTCACCGGCACCAATGGCAATGCGAGATTGAATCAAGTGATACCCAGCACCAAGGGGATCGTGATCTGGATCCATGAATACAGTAAGTCGGTCTTTTTGATAGGGTTTCAAAATATGATTCCAGGCAAAAACTCCTAATTCGCCACCAAATATATTGAGACTCCACGCACCGATAGCACCCAAACCAAATCGACGCCAGGGCAGAGTTCGCCAACCGATAATAGCCATAGCGATTGACCAAACTATCCCTAACGGGCCAAAAGATAGCTCTTTAAATAAAACTATCGGTTGTTCTAAAGGCCAAGATATGCTGAACAAAATGGCAGCAACTACAGGAGAAATCATCAGAATTAGCCAGCCTGGGTTAGCATTTGCCCAGTAGAGCATTCCCAAGACGATCGCCCCAAATACCATTGATGTTGCTAAATCTGGCTGTAAAAATACTAATCCCCAAGGTATAGCGGTGATTGCCAGTACGCGGAAAACACTTTCGAGTTTAGAAGCGGTGCGCTTGTGTAACAAGGCTGCTAAGGTAATAATCATGCCAACTTTGGCAAACTCTGAGGGTTGCACATTAAAGCCAGCGATACTGATCCATCGCTGTGCCCCTTTAGCGCTAGTACCGGCAATCATCACGGCGATTAAGCTGAAATTCGTAAGTGCGTAGGTTACCCAGTGGCACTGCATTAAGATTTCGTAACGGGTACGAGCTAAAAAAAGTGCTATCAGTACACCGATACCTGCCACCAACCAGTGCCACCACCAGTCGGTTACTGGCTGCTTTAGTTCCGTACTGAGGATGGCGATGCCGCCAAAAATACTGACAGCAACTGGTAAACAAAACAATAACCAATCTACATATTGCCAAGGCTTAACCCAAGACTTCCAGCGAACTTTGGGGAGCGATCGTTTTAATAACATTGTGTCAGTTTAGACTTTAGGTTTAATTGTTGGGCATTGGGCATTGGGCATGGGGCAAGCAGGAGGTGTGGGAGGATACGGAGGGGTGGGAAGAGAGGGAGGGGTGGGAAGTGTGGGGGGAGACGGAGGTGTGGGAGGAAAGGGAAGCATAAATTCTCTTTTTTCCCATCTCCCCACACTCCCCACACTTGCCACATTCCCCATCTCCCCACACTCCCCACACTTGCCACACTCCCCACACTCCCCATCTCCCCCAGTCCCCAATTCCCAATCTCCAGTCCCTAGTATTCCCAGGCTATAGCCCAAGGAACAGATAGAATTAAAATTTATTATGTCAAAGCTGCAACTGATACTTTACCAGCGATGTTGAGAGCGATCGCTTTTAGTGCTTTTGCGGAAGCTGAATCTGGGTCAGCAACAACTATTGGCACACCATTATCGCCGCCAACTCGCGTGGAAATTTCTAGTGGTACACAGCCTAAAAGTGGCACTTCCAATTCAGCAGCGGTTTTGGAACCACCACCGGAACCAAAAATGTCATACTGCTTATCTGGCATATCTGGTGGAATAAAATAACTCATATTTTCCACGATTCCTAATACCGGGACGTTCATTTGTTGGAACATCCGCAATCCCTTACGAGAATCTAACAGAGCGACATTTTGGGGTGTGGTGACAATTACTGCTCCTGCCATTGGTACTGCTTGGGTTAAAGTTAACTGAGCATCTCCAGTTCCTGGTGGCATATCTACAATCAAATAGTCCAATTCTCCCCATTGCACTTGATAGAGAAACTGGCGAATTACACCATTTAACATTGGCCCGCGCCAAATCACTGGTTGATCTCGGTCAATCAAAAAGCCCATTGAAACTAATTTGACACCGTGATTAAAAGCAGGTTCGAGGATTTCACCTTTGTCAGTCGAACGCACAGCAATTTCGGCATCTGCCAACCCCAACATTGTCGGGTCATTAGGCCCGTAAATATCGGCGTCTAGTAAACCGACTTTTGCTCCTGTTTGGGCTAAAGCCACTGCTACATTGACCGCCACAGTACTTTTACCAACACCACCTTTGCCGCTGGAAACAGCAATAATATTTTTGACTCCAGAAATACCAGTGCGGTCTGGCAAACTTTTTTGTTGGGGTGTTTCTGCCGTTACTTCTACACTTACATCTGTAACGCCTGGTAATTTTTTAACAGCTTTTTGGCAATCTTCAACAATAAATTCACGTAAAGGACAGGCTGGAGTAGTTAACACCAAAGTGAAACTAACCTTACCACCATCAATTTTGACATTGCGAATCATATTCAGTTCTACCAGACTTTTGCGAAGTTCTGGGTCTTGCACTGGTCGCAATACTTCTAAGACAGAGCTCGAATCAAGGACATCGTACATAAAAAATTCAAAATTCAAAATTTACCGAAGTTCTGATTTAAGGAAGGCTGAAGCTCCTGACTTCTGTTGCAATTGATGAAATACAATCCTAGTCAGCATCTTAGCTATTAACTGGATGTAAATAAAAGCAAGAGCAGATTGGTATTTTCGCGATCGCTGCCGTAATAAAACTTAGGAAACTGGATTATTACCTAAATAGAATCTTAACGTTATTGGGTATAGGGAATGGGGCATAGGGCACGGGGTATGGGGAGATGGGGAAGTGTGGGGAGATGGGGGAGTGTGGGGAGATGGGGAAAAAGAGAATTTATGCTTCCCTTTCCTCCCACACCTCCGTCTCCCCCCACACTTCCCACCCCTCCCACACTTCCTGCTTGCCCAATACCCAATGCCCAATGCCCCATGCTCCATGCCCCATACCTAAAAATCAAAACAACTGTCATTAATAGATTTTTTAGTACCTGATACTGCTGGTAATGGCGCTTTTTCTACTGCTTCGACTAAAGAGCGTGCAACGCGGTCTGCGTAAGGACGAGATAAAGACCAAATTAGGGGTGACAACCAACCGCGTAGTGTTACAGAATAAGATAAACAAGTACCACAAACTGTTGATTCTACTTGGTAGGTGACCCGTTCTTCTATTCCAGGAATTGCCATAACTCGGATACTCAGCATTTCTCTGGGATTGACGCGTTCCACAAAAATCCGGATGGGAATTGGCGAAAAGCGTGTTACAGCCTGAAAAATTAATCCTGGTTTGGGTACTAATCCGTAGGGTACGTTAGTACTTTTAAGTAGTGGATGCCAAGAAACATCCGTTAAGTCAACGACTTTTTGCCACAGTTCATCTACAGAAGCAGAACTAATCTCTCGATACGTTCGCACCAGAGAAGCGCAAAACCGACGACGTTTGCGGTGGATGAATTTGGATAACCAACCCTGCATTTTCCTAATCCTCCTCCTCGCTAGACACTTTCTGGTAACTCTGGTATTTTAGGCAACTAGGCTTAACCTCTAGACCAAAACTTTCTTAAAATTGCTCTGGCCATAGCAATGGTATATTCGGTGCACATGCCAACCGCCAACATCATAAATAAATATGGTGCAGAAGTTTTGAGTAGACGAGTCAAACCCTTGATACCTCAAGGTTAAGACTAAATTTTAGTGTTTATACCAGAATATTCCAATTAAAAATTTCAAAAAAAACTCAATCAATATACAAGCCTATACGCATTTGAGGGAAAATAACTCTAGTGATGCCCATCAATTCTATAAAATGCTTGACCGATAAGAAAAAAGCAGGTTGGGCAAATAGAGCTTGATTGTTGGCGCGGTTTTCCTCAAATTTTAAGATGAGAAATTTGTGGCTTTCTGGAAATTGTAATTTAGGTTCGGGAATCTATGTTGACCAACTCGCAAACACCAACTGTAGCAGCGGAATCATCCAAGTTTTTGCCACCAGCTGACGCTAAGGAAAGAGTCAGCCAGTTTATGAAACAGCTGCAAGACGAGATTACGCAAGCTTTAACAGAACTGGATGGTGTGGGTAAGTTTCATGAAGATAGTTGGGAACGCCCAGAAGGAGGTGGCGGGCGATCGCGCGTCCTACGGGATGGTGCAATATTTGAACAAGGTGGTGTCAATTTTTCTGAAGTTTGGGGTTCCCATTTACCGCCCTCAATCTTAGCTCAACGTCCTGAAGGCGCAGGACACGGCTTTTATGCCACTGGTACTTCAATGGTGCTACACCCCCGTAATCCTTATGTGCCTACAGTTCACCTCAACTATCGCTACTTTGAAGCTGGGCCTGTGTGGTGGTTTGGCGGTGGTCTGGACTTGACTCCTTATTACCCTTTTGCTGAAGATGTAACACATTTACATAAAACTTTAAAACAAGCTTGTGACCAACACCACCCAGAATATTACCCAGTGTTTAAACGTTGGTGTGACGAATATTTCTACCTCAAGCATCGTGGTGAAACAAGGGGTGTGGGCGGTCTATTTTTTGATTACCAAGATGGTCGGGGTACTTTATATCGCGGCCCCGATCCCAACGGGCAAGCAGCTATTTATAGCAATAAAGTGGGAGAACCAGCGCCACGTAATTGGGAAGATTTGTTTGCGTTTGTACAAGACTGTGGCAGAGCATTTTTACCAGCCTATGTGCCAATTGTAGAACGGCGACATGGGATTGAGTATGGCGATCGCCAACGCAATTTTCAACTCTATCGCCGGGGACGATATGTAGAATTTAACTTGGTTTACGACCGAGGTACTATTTTTGGCCTGCAAACCAACGGACGCACCGAATCAATTCTCATGTCCCTACCACCTCTAGTGCGTTGGGAATACGGCTATCAGCCAGAACCCAATTCCCCCGAAGCCGAGTTGTATGAAACCTTCTTGAAACCTCAAGATTGGATCAATTGGAAGTAGTAGGGCATGGGGCATGGGGCATGGGGCATAGGAAGAAGACAAGCAGACAAAGGAAAGATTTGATTTAAATTCTGCTCATCTCACTCATCCCCCTATATCCAATGCCCAATGCCCAATGCCCCATTCCATTTTAAATTGCTACTCAGCACTGTTTTGGTGAGTTAAACTACTAAAGATAACCACTTAGCATAAAAAAGTGACAATTTTAGCTGTAGCTTGCTAATCTCAAGTGGCAGCATTATAACGGTTCTGTAGCTAGTCAATTTAAAAGGAATCCCACGGGGAGGGTTTGAGTGATTCATATAGACCAAAAAAGTTATACAACCCAAGACGGAAATACCGTGATTGTCTTGACACCAGCAGGTCGCCTAGACATCACTACTGCTTGGCAATTTCGCTTAAAGTTACAGGAGTGTATTTCTAAACTCAGTCGCCATGTAGTTGTCAATCTGGGTCAGGTCAATTTTATTGATAGTTCTGGTCTCACATCTTTGGTAGCTGGAATGCGTGATGCAGATAAAGTCAAGGGTAGTTTCCGCATCTGTAATGTACATCCAGAGGCCAAACTCGTGTTTGAAGTGACGATGATGGATACTGTGTTTGAAATTTTTGAAACTGAAGAGGAAGCTTTAGAAGGTGTACCTCGTAGTATCGCCAGCTAAGAGAAGAGTTAGGAGTAGAGACGCGATTAATCGCGTCTGTACAAGAGTCAGGAGTTTATTGAAAATTCATAACTCATACTCATAACTTGATGTTACTCAATACTGATTTCGCTTTGTGTAGCGATAAGGGCCCATAAGTGCTCCCCAAGTTGCTTGTCGAGTTTGTGGGTTAATTCCTTTGTCGTAGCTGTAAAATTCTGCTTGTGTAGCTTCAAAGCCCAAGGAAACTTCGACGGTATTTCCAAGATAACTAAAAGTGCAACGAGTTTCCGGTAATGGGGTAGCGGTAAACTTATAGCGATCGCCAGCTAGCTTTTCGTAATTAACTGTGAGGATACAACCTGGTAGTAAATCTAATTCATCGGGTGAGAGTGTATTTAGTAGAGCAGAATTATCACCCCCGCCTTTTAATGCTTCTGGATTTTTAAGCATATAATATTGCACTTTCAGAGGCGCATGAAATTCGCTTCCCTGATGCAAGCGCATAATTCGTTGGCGGTAGGGTCGATCTAGGTTAATAATATTAGCCTGTTCAGCAAACAGCGTGATGCTATCTTCTATGAACAGATTAACTGGTCTTTGCCACAGGCGCAGGTGGACATACCAAACTGGTTCTGCTATGGCTTGTTCCCGATTATCAAATTCACCAGCTAGGTACTCACCTAAAGCAATTAACTGTGGCGAGAAGTTCATAAGTGGGATTGATGAATTTTTAAAGGTGATTATTTTTGGTTAGTTCTTTAGGCCAGAGTTGCTAGCCTCTGTGGCTACCAAGTTACAAAGTAATTTTGATTTGTCTCTATTGTAAATGAAAGTGTCAGTAGACCGAAAATTTTTGGCGATCGCGGTATCAAATTGAAAAATTGGTGGTCTACAATTAGCACAAAGTTAAGAGCGCCGGAAACCGACACTCTTAATGTTTGCAAATGAATGAAAGTTTGCGAAATCATCAGCATCCGATGTGTCATTTTAGTAGCTAGGGATCGCGTCTAAAAAGCGATCGCTTTATTCGTCTAGTTAGAACAAAGGTACTTGAAAGGCAGATTAAAAGCTGATTTTGGCTGATTAGATCGATCGTTTAAACTCAAGCGCTGGCAAGCCTTCTGGAAAAGTTTTCGGTCTACAAGACCGTCGCTAGCCAAAACCTCAACTTGGCAAAGTAGCCTTTAAGCGGGAAAATAAGAATACGTCGCCCTTCCTTAAGATTTTCTTTGTGAATAACGTCCGTACTGTCTCTGATACAAAGCGAACTTTCTACAATCTGCATACCCGTCCGATCAACACTATTTATCGTCGGGTAGTAGAAGAGTTGATGGTGGAAATGCATCTACTGTCAGTAAATATTGATTTTAGCTACAATCCAATTTACGCCTTGGGTGTCGTCACTACTTTTGACCGTTTCATGGAAGGCTATCAACCAGAACGGGATCGAGAATCTATTTTTAATGCCTTATGTCAGGCTATAGAACAAGACCCGCAACGCTATCGACAGGATGCCGAAAGATTGCGATCTGTAGCTAAAGGTTTGCCAGTTCAAGATTTAATTGCGTGGCTGAGTCAAACCAGTAACTTAGATGGAGATGCTGACTTGCAAGCACAATTGCAAGCGATCGCCAACAATCCTAACTTTAAATACAACCGTTTGTTTGCAATTGGTGTATTTTCTTTATTGGAATTGGCAGATGCTGAACTAGTCAAAGACGAAAAACGACTGACTGAAGCACTCAAAGCGATCGCTGCCGGTTTACACCTGTCTGATGACAAATTTAGCAAGGATTTGGAACTATACCGTTCTAACCTCGACAAAATGGCCCAAGCGCTAGTAGTGATGGCAGATATGCTCTCAGCCGATCGCAAAAAACGCGAACAACGCAAACAACAATCAACTACTCAAGTTGCTCCTCCAACTTCCAATGAATAGTTATGAGTTAAAAATAGTTAGGAGTTAAGAGTTAGGAGTTAAAAGTTGTCAATAACTCCTAAACTCCTAACTTTTAACTTTCAACTCTATAACTTTATAGACCCAATCTTTTAATGAATAGTTAGGAGTCAAAAGTTGTCAATAACTCCTAATTCCTAACTTTCAACTCTATAACTTTATACACCCAATATTTTGTAGATTAAGCTGTTAATTAAAGTCAGCGCAAATGCTCCAATAACAGCACTCCAAACACCATAGCGTAAACGAAAGCCTTCGACTAACCAAGCCGCAATACTAAAACAAACTACAGCAATCATAAATGTAAAAATGCTGGATAGCAAGTCTAATGTGAGTAAATTTGGTACTGCAAAGACGAGGCTTAAAATCGGTCGGACTATTGCTGTCACAATACCGAGTACTGCTGCTGAAAGGAAGGCTTTAGCTGGAGTATCAATTTCAACTCCCAAAGGCAATTTACTAATTATTAACAAGCTGATAGCTGTTACTATCCAAACAATTAAAAGCGTCACAATATTCATGCCACAACCCCTGAAACGTGAATGGCAATTGGTGATAAGCTAGTCAACCTACCTATGAAAAAATCTTTCAAACTCAACCAATTATTTGTAAATTAACAGAAATTTTTTCTCTAGCCGAATTTTATTCTGGATATCTTTAGGTTTGACAAAAAGCTTCAGGAGATTGGGAATTGGGGACACTTCCACAAGCTCAGTGCATCGCTGGGAAATGAGCAGGGGAGCAGGGGGGAACGACAGTAACCTCTCCTCTGCCCCTCTGCCTCTTCTGGTGCCCCATGCCCTATGCCCATTTCACCTTTTCGGAGCAGATTGGCTTTGTCCTGGTGCTACAGGCGCTGGAGGTGCTGGTGGGTTGGAAATATCAGGATTAATCGGACTGATGTTTTGTCCGGGCGCGGAGGGAAATCTGGGGGCAAGATTGCCTTCAGGGTTAATGCCTGGAACTGGTGCTTCACCAGGATTAATTGGAAAAGAAGGTACAGAAGGCTGGTTGAGTGAGTTTGTCGGTGGTTGAGATGGGCCAGGAATAATTCCTAAAGAAACGCGATCGCCCCCTACTTGCCGCAGTAAATCTAATGTTTCAATTACATCATTATAAGTTGCTGTGCGGGAAGCATTCAGCACCACAACGCCATTGGGATTTGCTTGGAGATACAGTTTTAATCTTTGTGCCAAATCTTCACGTTTTACAGGCTGTTTTTCTATGTAAGTGTTGCCAACAGCATCGATAGTTACAATTTGACTGCCACTTTGTGACGTTATCCCAGATACAGATTTGGCGCTAGCTTTAGGCAAATCAACATTTATTGCCTGTTGGCGCGTAAATTGCAGTGCTGCTAACAAAAAAAACGTCAGAATACAAAAAACAACATCAATTAAAGGAATGATTTGAACTTGGACTTCTTCGATTGGAGTATGTAGATTAACTTTCATTGTCTCAATTTAATCGCCTGGTTTAGGGGTTGAATTTTCGACTATCTACTAAGGTAGAATTGGCGGCTCAGGAGGTTCAGAAAACCTGTTTTTTCCTTGCTTGCGGGGTGGAGTAAAATTTTCCCGTGCAATTGGTGATGTCGTATTGCTAAAATCAGGCGGTGATTGGCGGTAGAGTAATTCCAACTCATTCCCGGCTTTGCGAAAAACTTTGACTTGATTGACTACAAAACCTTGAAATAGGCGGTAGAATACCAAACTAATGATGGCAACTACTAGCCCCGTTGCTGTACTAATTAAAGATTCACCAATACCAGTAGTCACCCCAGCAGTAGATTCAGTTCCCAAATCGCCAATGCGAATTGAGCGCAGAGAATGGATTAGACCCAAAACCGTACCCAACAATCCCAGCAGTGGGGCAAGGGCAATTACGGCTTCTAAAAGTTTTTCGCCCCGCCGCATTCCAGCTAATTCATCTTCGGCTGTGGACTCCAAGGCTAGGCGAAAGGTTTCCGTATCACTTTTGCCCAAGTGTAAAGGGGCATAGAGAAAACGTCCTACAGGCTGATGGTTTGCTTGTCTTGCAATATCAGCAGCGACTTGCCAATCATCATGGGCGGCATCTAGGACGCGATCGACTATTTGCTTTTCTTGAGTTAAGATTCGCAGCCAGAACCACAAACGCTCAAAAATTACACTCAAAGACAAAATCGACAGAACCAGCAAAGGCCACATCGCTGGCCCGCCTTTGTAAAACAAATCTAAAATATCCACTGTTTAAATTTCCTCCCTCCAAAACTAAAGCAACTATCCCCAAGCATTATTAATTTTAGAGATTAATGGACATAGGGCATAGGGCATGGGAAGAGGATGAGGGAGGGGGAGATGGGGAAGTGTGGGAAGCATAAATTCTGTTTCTTCCCTCACTTCCTGCTTGCCCCATGCCCTACTCCCCTTTACATTTGTAGCGTCTTCCAGACTAATTGGGGCGGTTATTCCCACCGGGAGTTTAAAAGATAATTTGTCAAAATTAAAGATAACTGGAGGTTCAAAATATGAAATTTTCAATTCAATCAGTTTATACCTGGTACCGTGACTTGCTTCGTAACCCTAAATACCGCTGGTGGGTAATTTTAGGAACATTAGTTTATTTGGCCAGCCCAATTGATTTTCTCCCGGACGTTTTCCCCATTGTTGGGCAGATTGATGATGTTTTCCTTTTGACCTTGCTAGTAAGTGAAGTGTCTGGGTTAGTGATTGAAGGCTGGAAAGCTCGTAAAGGCGATGTAAATACAGAAGCATCGAATACCACTGAGGCTTCTACCTCCACTGCAAGCACCATTGATGTCGATGCTGTCTCTGTCAAGTAGTTTCAACAATAAAATAAAATTTAATAATCCCCCTACTTTTGGCGTCTGAAGTAGGGGATATTTTTTTAAACGCAGAGTAACGCAAAGGAAAACGCAGAGGTTCGCAGAGTAAGAGTTAGAGGACGTTAAAATTGAATCATTCTCTGCGATCCTTTGCGCTTACCTCTGTACCCCTTTGCGTTTAAAAATCTTGTAGAAATATATGGGGGTAATTCTACTGTTAGTTGACTCATTTTATTGCCTCTGCGAAAGAATTGGTATTAAGTCGATCGCTGAATTTTAGATTTTAAATTTTGGATTTTAGATTGAAAAACCAAAATTTAAAAATGTCTGCTTGCGTGGCGTCTGGCAACGTGACCCTTGAACTTACTTCACTCGAACAAAGCTACGCACTCATTAAGCTACACTGACTTCGCCAAATTGTGTTAAGAAACGCAAGGCTTTGAGGATATAACTAGCACAATCTCTAGGAGAGGTGTTGTAAAACGATCGCCACGCACTTGCCTTATCTTCATCATAGCGATCGCCTTTATCTGGATGATGTTCTAACCATGCCAATCTCACTGCATGACCGATCAACACATCTAATACTATATATTCTTCGATTTGCAGCTTGGGATTATTAGCGGCGATCGCTGCTAATTCTATTAATGCTTCAATATTAACTTGGCGGTATTCTGGAGCTTCAATTTTATTTAGCAGATGTTCAACTAACAAAGCAAAATTCCTTTCTCCCGCTGTCATTTCTGACAACATTACCTCACTATCTAAACGATTGCGACGCTCTAATTTATCACCAATTACCAAACCTTTGCAATGTTGCATTATTAGCCAAACTTGCTTAAAAAAGTCTTTTGGTACTCGCCCCGTCGTTCCCTCGCTTTGGCGAAATCGCCGCCAACCACCTGAAGGAATTTGGATTTCTTCTGAAATTCCTGGTGACACCACCCAATCAATATCGCTTTCTTTTTGCTTGACGTGCAATGATTCTTGCTGACGTAACAGGTTACTCATGCCAGTATATCCAGTTAATACTTGACGCAAGCGTATTTTCACTTCAAAGGGTGGAAGTTGCATTAAGTGATCGTATGCTTCATCTTGAGTGACATGTAATTCCCGCGCTAGTTCGCTGGTCATCAATAAGATGAGATAGCCAACTCTTAGCGTCAGTAGTCCCTGAAATAGTTCGGGTTCGGATTTGATTAAGACTCCGAGATAGATTAAAATTTCTTGGGTAAGGACGCGATCGCGGATATCTTCACGACAAAAATGACTAATCTTATCAGCAATCTCATCGTGAGACATGGGTACGGTAATTAAGGAAGCTTCACTGTAAGCCCTACCCACAGCAATTTGCTTACCTTGCACCAAAATACTCGTCACCGCATCTGATAAGCTGATATCAACCATTTGGCGCAACCCCGCAGCCCGACGTACCACTGCCCAAATGCCTAAATCTCCAGCTTTGGTGTAAACTTCATCTAGTAAATCGGCTACGGTGACAGCATGTCCGGGGCCGCCATATCCTGTATCAAATTGAATTCCTTGCAAACGAGTCAAAGTTTGTAATAACTCAATTTGCTCGTAAATATTTTCTGATGAGCGCAAATAAGAAAGCAATAATCCTAAGTTGGTTTCACACTCCATCTGAAATTCTTGGGTATGCCCCAAGCGCCAGTTTTTCTCAGGATGATAAGCTAGATAATAGCAACGCAGTGCGGCATTTTTCACTGGGGATAGAGAAAATTCTACATCTTCAAGAAAATCAATTCTTTGGATTCCAGCTGTTAGCATTAACTGATTTAGCCGCCCTAATTTCACCTGCACACCGTTACAAATTCCATCTTTGAGTTCTTGCATCAATTCTAATAATGCCTCAGAACCGGTTTCTAACATGGTATGGGTTAACATTAAAGTCAAGGTAGGACGCCCTAAATCGCTCCAATATTTTTGAATGTAAGCTAGTTCGCTTCTGATTTGATCCAGCAGAAAATGGTAATCGAGGGTTAAGTAAAACTGCTGGGAATCTAGAAATGATGGCAAAAATACAATTGTTTGATTGCGAATCCGAAATATTCTTGATGTTGTTAAACTTCGCAACCGCCGCACTGGACGCCCAGTTAAACCAAGTTTATTATTACGTCCAATTTGGGTATAAATAGCTGAAAGTTCCCCAGCTTTTCTTACCTGGATTGGTTCTATTTGGGTGGGTGTTTGGGCTTCAATTCCATGAACTTCTAGTTTACCTTGTAAATCTTCATCTTCTGCTAGTAAGGCAATTTGTACCAATACTTCGCGCTGTTTGCCAACACACAAATGTCTGCCCAATGGGTCGATATCACCAACTGCTATTAATCCTTCGCTCAACATTTGACCAAGAAAATATAAACTTTGTGCCCACACTAAAGGTATATTTTCATTGGGTAAACGTGGTTGAGTTTGGGGTGCTAATTTTTCTGCTTCTACGTTTTCTGAAGGAACATAATAAAGTTCTGGTAGCAAATATAAACCATTTTGTTCTACAAGTAGTTTTGATAAAAGTTCTTGGTATTTGGTAACTTGTTCTTGGTTGCCACAAAACAATCCATCTAAAACTAAATAAGTAAAAAATAACGGCCATTCACATTCAATATGCTCGAATTGCTTGAGTTCCCAAGGTTCGTAATGCAAACGTTGGCTGTCTTCTAAAACTGTTTGGTGTCCATCACGTAGAAAACGTTTGCAGCCATACTTACCTGCGAGTTTATTGATAATATCGTTTAAAGTGCGATCGCGAAGTTGTAAGTCTTCCACTGCAAAGGCAGGATAACTGATAATACTTAACAGCGCCGCGTCAATTTCTTTGGAACCAGATTCTCTCGGTAATAACGATTCTAGAGTAATTCGAGCGCGGGCAATTTCATCTGGTAGCACATGAATTACTGATGCTTGACTACCACGCACACCAAACAAATCCAGTCCATTCATCGCTTCTAAAGCTGCTTTTGCCATGCCTACGGAACTGGCATTTAACTCAGCATTACCATGATTAATTTTATTACCACGTTCCCAAATACCATAGTCTGGTGTGCGGTAAGCTCGTCCAATGTAGTAAACCAAATTTTGAACGAAATTAACTTCATCAATCGTATAAATAATTTGCAATCCCGTAGCGGTCATTTGCGCCAACATCAGTAAAAATAAAGATGTGGCATCAAGTTGTAAATGCCCCCATTCATCATCACCAACAACGATGTCGCCTGTGCTGGTATTGTATTTGGCGTGCAGCCCATCCAGTAGCGATTGAGTATGTTTAAATTTCTCTACTTTATGAGCTTGTCGCATCATTGCAAACAGTAACCCGCGCATCAGCTTGATGACACTGTGTTCTAGTTCATAATTGTGTCCTTGGTGGTCATCAATCTTGCGGTATGCAAGTGCTAAACCCCAAACTGCCAAAATGCTGTAAACATTGTCTCGCACCCAGGCATCAGTGTAATCGCCGTGGGCTGTAATTGCTGTACTCGCAGGTAGTAAACCTGTGATTGGATTTTGACGAGCGAGAACGATCTTCTTTATTTGTTGATAGTAATACTCTAGGCGAGTTAGCAATTCGGTAGATGTTTTCATAATTTTCTTGGGAGGAGCCTGCAAAGTTCGATCCTGTGGCTGTGAAGTGAACGATCTAAACCTAATTGGAATAAGTTTTGTAATGGTTGATGGGAAACAGCCCAGGGTGGTGTGAGTTTTTTATTATCTCGCGTTAACAGGTCTCTAGATACTGAATTTTAGTGAAGTTGGACTCAGATACAATCAGGACTTAGGCAAAAATTGCCCAAAAGCTTAATTTATCGTAGACGCGTAGCGGCTTGCCGCAGGCTACCGCCAAGACGCCTTCTCTACGAGAGGCTTCCGCCAACGCGCAGCGTCTCGTTAGAGAAGAACGCCAAGAATTCGTAGAGCGTGCGTAAGTCCTAACAATATTTGTTCAAATCTTCATCAATACTTAGAAAATTTTATACCGCTCTTTAAGTTATTTTTGATAACTTGAAAATAGGCAATCTAGCCAGAAACACATTGGGGAAATAATTAGGTACAAAAACCTATATAAAAGGAGATTAATTATGTCTCTGCGTTATAACGAAAATCATGCTCAGTTAGTGAAAGTGGTTTACTCTCAAGTGAAAGTTAATGGCAAAATTGAATTAGTACCACTAGAGCTATACGCTGATGGTTCACTTAAGCGTTCTATTGGGTAAGTGAAAGTTAGGAATTCTCTATTATCAACTAAAGCAAATTCTAGTTTTTTATTTTGTAGCAAACCTCTGTCCAAGCCTCTCCATTTTTATGGGAGAGGCTTTGAATTTTGTGCCAAAAAGTTAGAAGCCTTTAGGGCAGGCAAGAGGCAAGAAGGCAATAGGCAAGAGGCAAGAAGGCAATAGATAAGAAGGCAATAGGCAAGAAGGCAATAGGCAATAAGAGAATCTCCATAATTAAAATCAGCGAATTTCAAAAACAACGTATTAAAAAATCCTGGCAAGCCAGCCTAGTTTAAAATATTAATTTTCTCCATAATTCAAATTAGTAGCAAAGAACCCAATTATTCAGGCAGTTTATTTTTGCTATTGGCTATTGCCTTAAAAAACTTGGCTACACACGATCGCCTATACAAAGATACAGTTGTTATACGCTTCTATTCATCTGAATTATCTAAATTCAGCAACATCAAATATTTTAGCTGTATGAAGTTTACCAGGAAATATATTGATTAGCTTGACACAGATGCTAACAGTAGTAAAATCTACTTTAAGTTACGCGAAAATTACCTGAAAATCAAGGCTTGAAGTTGGTTACTGGTGAAGAATGTCACAAATTCTCGATAATATTACCCAGTATCTACCGGAGATGGCGATTCCGGGTTAGGATGATGACTAGCGATGCCCTGATTGGATATCGATATTGAATTATTGAGATTTTATGGACCAAAGTCCACAAGATGGCAGTATCAACCTCCTCTGATCTGGTGAGGCAGTCTCCCAGCGCGGGGGAGATATTAGGAGGTATTTATCATGCTCACACAAGAACTTCGGGATGCGCTGATTGATGCTACCGATTTAAATCAGTTGAAATGGGATTTAAATCGGTTACAACCAGTGGATGTAGGGGAATACATTGCACAATTGCCGGAAAAACAACGAGCGATCGCATTTCGTTTACTTAATAAAAATCAAGCAATAGATGTATTTGAATATCTGCCAACAGAGGTACAGGAAGAACTAATTAATTCCCTACATGATGTACAAGTAGCACAGCTTGTAGAAGCGATGAGTCCTGATGAACGGGCAGAATTATTTGATGAATTACCTGCTGGAGTAATCAAACGGCTTTTAAAGGAATTGAGTCCAGAACAAAGGCAAGCCACAGCAACAATTCTCGGCTATCCCGAAGGCACCGCTGGGCGAGTCATGACCACCGAATATGTCCGGTTACGAGAGGGATTAACTGTAGGTGAAGCCTTAAGCAAAATCCGTCGTCAAGACGAAGACAAAGAATCGATTTACTACGCTTATGTCACAGACGACAACCGGACACTGGTGAGAGTGGTTTCACTGCGCCAGCTGTTGTTTACCTTTCCCGATGTTTATATCAGAGATATTGCCAGCGATCGCGTCATTAAGGTGAGAACCGAAACTTCCCAAGAAGAAGTCGCCCAAGTCATGAAGCGCTATGACTTAATCGCCATTCCCGTAGTCGATCGGGAAGATCGATTGGTTGGGATTGTCACCATCGATGATGTGATCGATATTTTAGAAGAGGAAGCCACAGAAGATATTCAAAAACTCGCAGGTGTGAGTGGTGATGAAGCTGCTTTGTCTTCCCCTCTACTGACCATCCGCAACCGCTTACCCTGGCTGTTGGGCATCATGGCCTTGTATATTGGTGCAGCTAGCGCGATCGCTCCTTTTCAGTCTGTAATCTCCGCAGTGCCAGTTCTCGCAGTGATCATGCCGATTTTTTCTAATACTGGCGGTACCGTGGGAATTCAAGCATTAACCGTGACAATCCGGGGGTTGGGGGTGGGGGAGGTGACACCCAAAGACACCGTAAAAATTCTCCGCAAGGAAATCTTCGCTGGTTTAGGTACAGCACTGGCTTTAGCCACAACAATGATTTTGCTTTCCTTGATTTGGGCGCGACCCCAAGAACGATGGGTAGCTTTCATTGCTGGCATGGTCATGGCAACTAATACAATAGTAGCCGTGACCCTTGGTACTTTACTGCCAATGGCTTTGAAACGTTTGAAGCTCGACCCTGCCTTGGTTAGCGGCCCATTAGTGACTACAATGCTAGATACAATTGGATTTTTAACATTCCTGAGCCTAATTTCTCTAGCTTTAAACGTTTTTCACTTACCTACATGAAGGGATTGGGGCATTGGGCATTGGGCATTGGGCATGAAAAAAAAGCTCCAGGGACGGGGGGCAGAGAGTAAGATTTTCTCCCCTGCTCCATCATCCCCATTTCCCATGCCCGATGCCCCATGCCCGATGCCACATGCCCAATATTAAAATATGCCTACAACAACCTGGAATCGTCACCACGTTCTTTCCCTCGCTGACTTCACGGCGGCTGAATACGATACAGTTTTGCAAACTGCGGCTTCTTTTCAGGAGGTGCTATCGCGGCGGACGAAGAAAGTACCGACGTTGCAGGGACAGGTAGTGGCGAATTTATTTTTTGAACCCTCTACCCGCACCCGTAGTAGTTTTGAACTTGCTGCTAAACGCTTGAGTGCGGATACATTGAACTTTGCCGCAGCCACGTCTTCTATGACTAAAGGAGAAACAATTCTCGACACGGCGAAGACTTACTTGGCTATGGGCACTGATATTATGGTAGTCCGGCATCGGGAGGCGGGAGTACCAAATGCGATCGCTCAAGAAATGGATCGTTTAGGTGTCCGAGTTAGTGTGCTGAATGCTGGTGATGGTCAACACGAACATCCTTCCCAAGCACTGCTAGACTTATTTACCATTTGTAGTTTAATTGACCCAAATCATCCGCGGCTGGAACTTTTAAAGGGTAAAAAAATTGCGATCGTTGGGGATATTTTGCATTCTCGTGTGGCGCGATCGAATATCTGGAGTTTCATCGCCAGCGGTGCCGAACTACACTTGGCAGCACCGCCCACCCTTTTACCCAAGTTATTCGCCGAGTACATCTTGGAAGAGTCAGGGGAAGAGGACGCGGGGACGCAGGGACACTGGGACGCGGAGAATGAAGAGGATACAGGAACAAAGGGACACAACAACGTGGTGGGTAAAAACGAAAATCTCTCCGCGTCCCCGCATCCCCCACTCTCCGCGTCTTCTTCCCAACTATTCCTTCATTGGCAGCTAGAACCAGCTTTACAGGACGCCGATTTTGTGATGACTTTGCGCTTGCAAAAGGAACGGATGACTGCTCACTTATTGCCAAGTTTGCGAGAATATCATCAGCTATTTGGTATTACAACCACAAAGCTGCAACTTTGTAAACCTAATGTCAAAGTTTTGCATCCAGGCCCAGTAAACCGTGGTGTCGAAATCAGTTCTGAGTTGATGGATGACCCAGAATTTAGTCTGATTCAATCGCAGGTTACCAGCGGTGTCGCTGTTCGGATGGCATTGCTGTATTTATTAGGTAGTGGTAAAGCTTAATAACAAGATAAACTCAAGCTAAATCCTGGCAATACATCTTCACCAGATAATTGTGTAGGCAGATTTCGCAATTCTAAATTGTGTCCTTGGCGGTAAATTTCTACTTGTTGCTGTTGGGGATTAATTAACCATGCCAATTTCACCCCTGCATCCAGATATTCTTGCATTTTCTGGCGCAGTGTTTCTAAATTATCTGTTGCTGACCTTAATTCAATAACAAAATCCGGTGCAATGGGGGGAAATTTACGTTTTTGTTCGGGAGTGAGTGCTTGCCAACGTTCTCGTTGCACCCAAGCAGCATCAGGGGAACGGTCTGCTCCATTAGGTAATTTAAATATGGTAGAGGAACTAAAAGTATAACCGAGGTCAGTTTGCCGATTCCAAATGCCCAAATCAATTATTAAGTCGGCTTCACGGTTACCACTTTCTCCTCCAACGGGTGGCATAATTATCAATTCTCCTTTAGCCGTTCGCTCAAATTGTAACTCGCGGTTATTTTGACATAACTGGTAGAACTGTTCGTCTGTGAGGTGAACTGTGTCTAGCTTTAATGTCAATGGGCTGGTAACCATAAAGTTAATTTCAATAGTGGCGACGATAATACCATTTTGCAGAAATTCGCGCTGTCGAGATCCCCTAATTTTTCACGAATTATTTAGGATTACGTATGCCTAAAGTTATTGGTAACAATCTTTTGATTTTAATCCCATAGGATTATTTTAGAGCAAAATACATGATCTTAGAGATATTATCTATTCTTCCCGTCGTATGAAGACGTGGCTCTAGAATGTTGGGACACTGTAAGTATAGAAGTCAAGAATTTCATGACTTTTAGAAGTGTCGGAGGTAATAAATATGAAACCAATATTTTTGACGGCAGCAGCTTTACTCACTACGCTATCTTTTGCTGCTCCTATATCCGTCAAAGCTGAAAACTCCGCCCCTGTCCGGCGTTTGCTGGAAACTAGAGAATGTTTTGGATGTGATTTAACAGGAGCAAATCTTAAAGGCGCTCATCTAATAGGTGTTGACTTGAGAAACGCCAATTTGAAAGGTGCAAACTTAGAAGGTGCAAACTTAGAAGGTGCTGATTTAACTGGTGCTAATTTGAGTTCTGCTAATCTTGAAGAAGCATTCGTCAGCGATACTATCTTAAATAATGCTAATCTCACCAATGTTAACTTGAGTAATTCTCGTTTATATAATACTGACGTAAATGGTGCGGTTTTGGCTAATATCGATTTAAGCGGTGCTGATGTGTTTAATACTGCTATTAGTGTTGGTGGTGAATATTAATCAATTTTGGATTTTGGATTTTGGATTGACTTTGTGTATAAACTTGAAAAGCTTGCTAAAAAATTTTGGATTTTGAATCTTGCAATCCAAAATCCAAAATTTAAAATCTAAAATTTATTCACCAGTAATCGCTAGTTCATTCACCCAAATTCTTGGACAAACTCCCCCTGGTGTTAACTCCACCTCTTTTTCTATATAAATAATTGACTTCAAGAGTTCCAAGAAATCGCCGGCTACCGTTGCTGACTCAATACTCGTTTTCACACCTTTGTTAACTAGCCAACCATCAAACGGCAAAGAAAACGAACCTTGCAAGGATTTTACTCCAGCATGGAGGGCGCGTAAATCATCAATCAGAATCACGTTTTCCGCAGTTTCTAAGCTAAATTCTTGCTCAGAGGTTGCTGTTGTAAAAACGTGATAAAAATTGGGACTGACACTGACTTTTGCCCCAATACTGGCATTACCTGTAGGTTGAGCATTTAACCTTTTGGCAGTGCCAGCACTATGGAGAAAGCTTTTTAAAATGCCATTTTCAATCAGCGAAATTTGACGAGTTGGAGTACCTTCACCATCAAAACTTTCTGCGCCTATTTTAGCTGGATGTAATGCATCGTCATAAACTGAAAGCAGAGGGGAAGCAATTTGCTTACCTAAATCTTCAGGAGTAGATAAACTTTGTTTATCCAAAATATTTTGGGCATTGAACAAATTAGAAAAAGCACCCAACAAACTTAAAAAAGCTTCGGGTGAGAAAACTACTCGATATTTTCCACTTTGAATTTTTTCATAATTCAAGTGGCTGATAGTTTTGTCTGCGGTTTCTTTGATGCAACCATTGATGTCTAGATTATCTAAACCGTCGTTGATTCTAAAAGCACCTGCACTGCGAGGTTTTTTTCCTTCTTCTTCTGTTTTGCTGTAAAGATAAATTGATGCAAAAGAGTGAGATTCAGTTCTTAGGGCACCGTCACTATTGAGATAAAATCTATCAATATCTCTTTGGGCTAAGCTATTATACGGTACACCTTTAATTGCTGGATGGGCTGCTAGTAATTCTTTTTCGGCTAGCAATAGTTTTTCTATCAGTTCAGCTACCGGCGCTTGGAGTGTTTTATTTTCAGGTTTGTTAGGAATAGGAATAGTAGCTTCGGGACTAAAATCAGGGACATTTTCCTTAACACCAAAAAAACTGGCTTCGTAAGCAGTTTTCAAAGCTAATTCTAATCCTTTGGGATCAACGTCTGTGGTGCTGGTGACGCCCATTGTATTCTCTTCATTCCAGACACGAACGGTAACACCAGACCGATTTGAAGCTTTGACTTGTTTTGGCTCTCCTTGATCTACTTGCACGCTAGTATCATCTACTGTTGAGCCATAAATGTCAAATTTTTTGATGCCAAGTCTATCAGCATTTTCCTTGGCGTGATTTGCGATTTCATTAATATTCGGCATGACCAATTTTAGATTTTGAATTTTGGATTAGCAGCTATTTTATTTTGGATATTAGATTGGGGATTTTGGATGTTAAAGTGTTGGACATTTTTTGTCTCACGCA
The DNA here is from genome assembly GCF_014698835.1 of Nostoc paludosum FACHB-159. Lineage (GTDB taxonomy): Bacteria > Cyanobacteriota > Cyanobacteriia > Cyanobacteriales > Nostocaceae > Nostoc > Nostoc paludosum. The sequence continues at coordinate 127,538 of NZ_JACJTU010000019.1, forward strand.
AAGACGCAAAGACGCAAAGAAGAAGATGGAAATCATCTGCATTTTTGTTGTAGGTTTTTATTGACGCAATATCCTACTAGTTATCAATCCAAAATCAAAATCTAAAATCCAAAATTATTATCTTCCGCCCACGGTAATAGAATCAACTTTGATGTGTGGTTGTCCGACTGTGGTGTAAATACTGCCGCTGACGGAACCACAAAAACCTGGGGCAATTTCTAAATCTTGGGAACACATGGAAATTTTATTCATAATTTCCGTGGCTTCACCAATCAAAATTGCTCCTTTTAATGGCTTGGTAATTTTGCCATTTTCAATCAAATAAGCTTCATCGACACCAAAGTTAAATTGACCTGTGGCACCAACACTACCGCCACCCATTTTTTTACAGTAAACGCCTTTATCAATAGAGGCAAATAAGTCTTCAATGGTGTAGTCGCCAGAATCAATATAAGTATTACGCATCCGGCTAGCGGCGGCAAAGGTGTAGTTTTGGCGGCGTCCGCTTCCCGTTCTGGGGTGTCCGGTGAGTGTGGAACCTGTTCTATCTGCTAAGAAGTTTTTGAGAACGCCTTTTTCAATTAATAGGGTTCTTTGAGCGGGCATACCTTCGTCGTCCATATCAATTGTTCCGAAGGCATTGTCAGAACGTCCTTCATCCCAAGCTGTTAAACTTTCATGGGCAATTTTTTGGCCTTTTTTATCAGCAAAGGGAGAGGTATTGCGTTCAATTTGAGTGGTTTCTAGGAGGTGTCCGCAAGCTTCGTGGAAGATTACGCCGCCAAAGTGATTGGCCATAATGATGGGGTAAGTCCCTGATTCCACGTAATCTGCATAGAGCATTTTGCCAGCAGATTCTGATATTTTTTCGGCAGCTTGTTGATAATTCCAGGTTCTTAAGAAGTTGGCATCGCTAGTGTTACCAGCGCGATCGCCAATTGAGGTACGATTAGCACCATCGGCACACAACAGGTTAAAGCCTACTGATTGGGTGAGGCGAATGTCACGGGCAAAAGTACCATCACTGGCGGCGACTAAAACTTCTTGCCAATCTCGAAAATAAGTAGCGCGGCGCGATTGCACGTGGCTAGCTTTTTGCTTTAAGTAAGCAGTACCATCAAGGAGAACTTCTCCCATTTCGCGGATGGAGCTGCACGCTGGTAGCCATGCATCTTTGCCTCTTTTGGTGGCGTAATCTCTAAGTAATTCGAGGTTGATTTCCGGAATGAAGGAACTAGGTGCGGGTAGGTGTAATCCCAAAATCGAAAGGCCTTTTTCTAAGGCTGCTTTCAAACCCGAAAAGGAAAGGTCATTAGTGCTGACATAGCAGTCGGCTTTACCGCGAAAGACTCTAACTCCGGCACCTGTAGACAAACTCGGTGAAATACTGGTGATGGCGTCATCTTCTGCAAGAGAACTAATGTAGTTACGACGTTCTAAGAATAATTCGATGAAGTCAGCACCAGCGGCGCGTCCTAGTCCCAGGAGGGTAGCCAGTGGGGCTTCCCAGGTTTCATCGAAACGCTCTGGGGTGGAAGAATATTGTAGAGTGGGAAGTTGATTCGAGAGAAGTAGCGTACTTGTAAGCATGGGTAGCCTCGTCTGCTGGCGGAATTCAGAGATTTGACTGAAAAATCCTGGTGTGTTCAGTCTAACAAATGAGTGAAAGCCACAGTTGGCAGTGAGGTAGTAGGGGTTTCCTCACTGCACGAGCAAAGGAAATATCTTAAAGTCATGCACTTGAGGGAGCGATCGCTATCATCCAGCAATCGAAATAAAATACAGTTTAGTAAACTGTATTTTGCGACAATAGGGCTAAGAGTTCCATAGCATTGCCAATATACGCAGGGACTGTTTTACCTCAACAAGGAATATAAAAAATGAGTTCGTATGCTTTTTGGAACAACAAAGGTGGCGTGGGAAAGAGTTTTCTTTGCTTTGTAGCTGCTGCTGAATATGCTCACCGTCATCCTGATACAGATGTTTATGTAATTGATTTGTGTCCCCAAGCCAACGTCTCAGAAACCCTGCTAGGGGGATATCTCAATAGTCCAAAGGCACTACATTCTTTAAGCAGTAAGACACCACGCTCGACAGTGGCTGGGTATTTGGAAGCACGTCTTAACTCTCCCTTCAGAATGATTACCGATGTATCTCCTTATATTTGCGAACCAAGGGAATTCAACCCACAAATACCAGAAAATCTGAGACTGGTGTGTGGGGATAATCTTCTGGAAATAATTTCTGAAGCAATTAGGCAAACCTCTCAACTCCAAATACCAATTGATGCTTGGAAACAGGTCATTAGTTGGATTCGAGATTTAACAGTTGCTCTGCGTACATATAGTGGTGAGCGAGATGCGTTGTTTTTAATTGATTGTAACCCTAGTTTCGCTGTATATACACAGCTTGGTCTGGTTGCAGCAGAGGGCGTAGTTGTCCCATTTACTGCGGATGATAGTTCACGTCGTGCAATTGAGAATGTAGTCGCACTTCTATATGGAATAACAGATCCTAATACTGCACCATACGCAAGAATTAGCTTTGCTAAACGTGCAAAAGAAGAAGGCGTATCTGTGCCAAAATTACATACGTTTGTGAGTAATCGAGTAACAATGTATGAAGGTAAAGCTGCCTCTGCATTTATAGCTGTAAACAAAATCATTAAGAAAACTATGGATGATATACATCAGAAAAATCGTCACATTTTCGCTAATCCTAAAGACTTACCGAGCAAAAGTTTCATTGAAATTCCTGATTATCACAGCGCATGTGTAGTTGCAGCAACAACTGGCACACCTTTACATAAACTTAAACCAGGCCCAAAAACAATTGATGAGAACCGAGTTCAATTAAATCCAGATCCATTAAAGAGGTATCGAGATGCGCTTGAAGAATTTGTGAATTATCTCTAAGAGCATCGCCGTGCCATCACCAGCAGCATTAAAATATCACATTGCAGCTCAAAAGGCTCGTATCTTACGTGATACTGCGACAGATCCCCGGTTGCGCCCGATATTAAACAGTCAAACTCAAGTCTATTATCACTCCGCTTTAGCAACGTTTGTTGCTGCATGGGAAGCTTATATTGAGGAACTCGTTCGGAATTTTTTTGATGTCACTGCAAACCCTTTAGATCCTAAATTTCATGCTGTACACACTATTGCTAGAAATACAGCAGAGCGATCCCTTAAACAGTTTAATACGCCAAATTCAGAGAATTCGCGTAACCTTCTAGTTCAATATACTGGCTATGACCCTATCAATGATTGGGTTTGGTCAAGAAGAAGCATGAACGCACTAGCCACTCGGCAGATGCTAAACGATGTTTTGCAAGTCAGGCACAGTTTTGCTCATGGGTTTCCCATCCCTGCATGTTCTTGGACACAAACACCTACTGGGAAAGTTCGACTAACTGCTAAAGCTATTAAAGATGTTGATGCTTTATTACAATATCTTGTAACTGTTACTGACCTTGGTATGAAGCAAAATATTCAAACTATTTATGGTATTGTTACACCCTGGTAATAAATGAAGATAATATTTAGCATTCTTTTATTACTCTGAAAAAATAAAAATATTGGGAGGTTAGATTGAGGAGCGAAACCCAACAAAATCGAGGATTTTTGGTATTGGCCTTCGTTCCTCAACCCAACCTACACCTAGATTCATCAAAACTTCTGCAATAAGTCTAATTTTGAGCTAACTAAACTATAAAGGGGCGCACGATGTACGCCCCTAGAAGAGATTATGGTTCAAATAAATGAGATGCACTTATATGTATTTAGTCTGCACTTTTGTTAACCAAAAGCACCACAAAATGCTAACAGGTATGGGGTGATAATTGCGAATTAGGAATTAATATAACTCCTACAAAATATGTAATTTTATTTGCTGATGAGGTTGATTCGATCCACACTCTCCTTGTCAGGCTTATTTACGATTTGCTATTTTCAAGGGAATTCGTACTGTTTCTCGACCATCGAAAGTTTGATCGAAATTGGGAGTTGGTCTTGGGGATGATATATTTTTAAACAAAACCTTCAGTGTGCGAACAATAGTTTTAAGAACTTTCATTTTGCTGGCAGTTGGCTTTTGATCGTATCTCAAAACCATTGGAATTTCTATGATTCTAGGTTTGAACACTTTAGCTTTGAGCAGTAAATCTATCATGCAAGCAAATCCACTTTCTGTGAAGAGATTGTCGCCATAATAGGCATCAAGTTTGCTGAGCAAAGTCCGGTTATATAGTCTGTAACCACAGGTGTAATCTCTAACACCTGGGACGCGGGCTGCAATTCTAAATAGCCAACTTGCTCCGTAGCTCATGAACTCTCTAAATTTTGATAAGCCGATGACTTTTGAGCCTTTGCGATATCTAGATGCGATCGCAATATCATAACCACCAGCGATGGTAGTATCATACATTTTGATTAAGAGTTCTGGTGGCTGAGTATCATCGCAATCCATTGCAGCTAAAAAATCACCTTCTTGAGAAATTTCTAAGAAAGTTGTGAAGCCTGTTTTGATTGCTTGACCTAAACCACCATTTTTGGCATGTTGTACCAATTTCAGGGATACACCCAGGGATTGAGATTGTTCTATGGCAGTTTCAGCAGTGCGATCGCTACTGCCATCATCAACTAAAATCAGTTGGATATCCATCTTAGAGATTTCCTGCAATGCCTGAAATCTTTTGAACAATGGGGGGATTGATTCTTCTTCGTTGTATGCGGGTAAAAGAACAAAAAGAGTCATAAATAAATACCTCGTGTGATTTTGAAAATACCAGTACTCAAGTTTCAAGAATTTAGTAGTGTTGATTTTTTGAGGAATTCATCAACGTGTCTGACCACAGCGTTGTTATTGACGCTATCATTCACGAACTGTGATGTATTGACAACAAAAAAATCAGCGTTTTCAGTACTCACTTTGGGAACAAGACTTGAATAGTTTAAAACTTGTAGTGGCTGTACTTTCATCGCTCTGTTTATGTGTGCTGCCACAATGTCATCTTGTTTGAGTTCTGGGAACATTAAACGTATTCCTTGGAAAAATACTTGCCGCAATTCATCATCTGGTTGTTTTAACAAAGGGTCGGTAGAAAGGATATATTTTGGTAGGAATGTCATGTGATATCCTGCTGTTTCTTCCAATGAAACTAAGTTACTCATACCGATAACTCCAGTAAACGGAATATTTCTATCGGCAATATTTACTACGTAATAAGGAATTAAAGCCTTACGAGTAATAAGTGTCATGCAAACTACACCCAGGTACTCTACTGTTTCACGAGTTTGGGAAACTTTCACTAGGTCATTTGCAACAACTTGTTGCAGGACATTAACCGGGCCGGTAAATATTACCTTATCAAAATGTTCTTTTTTCCCTTGAGATTCTACCCAAATTCCACCTTCTTGAGCAGGTGCAATATACTCCACCGCAGTACTTGTGCGAACCTGACCTCCAGATGCCTTAATTAATTCTTCTAAACGGTCTATTACAGTTTTATAACCGCCAGAAACATAACCAAGTTGTTCTTTACTTAATGAAGAATCCCGCGCTGAAAATAATCTTCTGATGTAAGCCCAAATAAAAACAGCTGAGATTCGCTTATAGTTTTCTCCTAATTTTGATAGAAGTAAGGGTTTCCAAAGCTTTTCGTATGTATTCCTACCACCCAGTTTTAATAGCCAATCTGCAACTAAAATCTTTTCTAAACGCTGCCAATTATTGATGCGCGAACCATATAAAAGAGTAAAAGCTAATCTAATTTTTCCAATCAGTCCAAATAAAGGGAAACGTAAAAACTCTATAGCATTACTAATAGAATAAAACTTTTTATTGTCATAAAAACCCGTTAAACTACGATGCCAACGTAGTTTATCTCCAAGACCAATATCTCTTATAAAATTTATTAAATGAGTATCAGAAGGTAGAATAACGTGATAAAAGCGATCCCAAGTAAATAAACCGTAATCATGATAGGTGGTAAGTCCACCAAGCTGGTTGTTATTATCAAAAACAGTTACTATATTTCCTTGGTTTGAAAGGCGTTGGGCTAATACTAACCCAGTTATTCCTCCACCAATGATGCCTATTTTCATAAACTTAAATTTTTCTAGGGTATGTTGTTCAAATTTATCTTTCGACTTTATTAACGTTGATAGCTGATTGAGCTATTAATGTACAACAAGTATGACACCAGTGATAATAATTGAAATTCCTAGCCACTGACTCAATACAACCTTCTCTTTAAGAAGATAGTAAGAAGCAATCGGTATAAGTGCATACATTAATCCCAGAACTGGAAATGCTTGGCTCAGAGGAACTGTCCGCAATACATACAGCCACAATAAAGTCATGAATCCATAGCAAATAAACCAAATCGCAAAATAAGGTGAAAATATTAAATTGCGGATGGATGCACTTCCTTCTTTGTTAGAGTTGGTGATGTAAAGCCCGTACTTTAGCGATACATTAGCAACTGTTCCAAGCAAAACTACAAGCATTAAATTTAGCCAGTTGATGATGTCCATTTTTTAATACTTTCTAGGATAGTTAACTATAAAATTATTGTGACTTCTTTATGGGAATAACCACTAAAAGAACACCAGCAAAAATAGTGAGAACTCCTAATATTCGAGTTAGCGTAATTACTTCATTAAAAAAATAATACGAACCTAAAAATATGCCGACATAGTTTAGGCTAGTTACTGGATAAGCAATACTCAGTTTTACACTTCGCAAAGCTAATATCCAAGTTACTACTCCTAAACAATAAACAGACACAGATAATGCCAATTTTTGAAGAAATTCCCAATTCAATAGTCCTTCATGGCTATTGCTCATGGTATGTTTCATCAGCAATTGTCCAGAAATACTAAATAAAATGCTAACCAGTAAGATAATATAGGAAGTTATTTGGAAACGGGAAGTTTGTAATATAGATTTCATAATAGATTTACCTCAATGGTAATAATAAGTATGAACTTAAAAATTTTGGATTTCGGTCACACCTTCTCAACAATTTGACCTCTCGCTTCAGCAAATAGACAATAATAATTCAGAGGGTTAGGTTGAAGGGACTGAGATCAAAATGACCATTGAAGCTGATGTCCTAAAAGTTTAAAACTAAGTAATATTAACTTTGGATATTAGGGCAGTTGCTGTCTCATGCCAGCTTCCCATCTTTTCGCAGCCACCTAGTTATACTTCAAGACTATTATTTAGACAAAGGTCATACAGTATATACGTACACTAAAGGTTAATAGCGTTCCCAACAATTCGTCCTAGATAAAGTTGATCAATGCGCGATCGCTAAGTTTGAAGAGAATACTCATTGTTAACCCTTAAGCCAGTAAACATGGATTGCGAAAATTTTTATCAATCCATTCATTAAGTTTCATCAGTTGTATGTATCTTCCTGTAGAAATCTGCTTGAATACACTACTGACATTATCAACCTATTAACTTTATATTTCAGAACTTACTTAAAATTAATAATTTCCTTATATTTGCTAATGGAGAGTTCATTAATTTTTTGCTCATGTATATAAAGTATCTTTAAACTCACAGACATAATTGTGAGGTAGGCTGGAGACTAAGTGGCTGAATTTGTTTACTTGGTCTATTTGGACATCGGAATACAAGAATTAGCAAAATTTCTTAGACTTTAGCGGAAAATCTGGAAATACATGAATTGCTTTAGAGCTTTATCGAAACTTTACTCAATGTCCAAACTCAAGCTCTGATGAGAGTAAAGGTTAATCTAAACTAAGGTCGGCTCAAATAATCCTAGTTCATAGCAGTTGAATTGTGTTCTAGTGTTTTTACATTATGAGTATTACGTTTTATTGATTTTTGTTGGTTTTTATCAATTACATATAGTTTTGACTAGAGTTGTTTCTCAAAAGTTATTACTACATGTAATTACTTACTAGAATACCACGAGAAATGTATGTTGCAAATTTATCGTCGCACTTCATGAAAAATTTACTTCCTGAAAATCTACTTAAACAAAAACTTCATAAAATAGACACTCTCTTCTACATAATTTTTTACTTGCGAAATTGTGTATATTTATTGCTTTTTGGCTGCTGAACTTCTAAAACAGGCAATTCTACATCAAAAATTTACTTTACTAAAATCCATCTAAACGAAAACTTTATACACTAGACTAGCTTGAAAAAGGTATCAGTAGAGTACGGGGAGAGAACCTTTTTCATTGTTGGTTGTGGGTTTTTACCGTCAGTAGTTTCCTAGAAAGAAGTTATATTACACGTCGCATTGCAAGGAAGAGAAATTTTTATTTTTCTTGGTGAGTGCAGATCGCAGAGTCTGTTGTGTCAATTATTCATTGTCTGAGGTCAAACTGCCAAGGAGAAAGCGAAAAAAAGACTTTTACAAGAAACCTAATTATAATTGACCTATCTGCTATCTAAATTTTTATTTCGTCAAAGCTGTACATCTGTAAAGCACTTTTTCGGCAATCAATTTGCAGAAGTTGGAATTTATCTTCAATTCTAAACAAATTAGAAAGCTTAAAGTTGAGTTTGCTAGAGTAGAATTTCAACTTGAACAGCAGCCGAAGTGATGGTGAAAGATATAACTAAAATATACTGCTTTCAAGTGGTAAACACAGAGAAGAAAGGATAAATTGAATCGCTTTTTCTCTAACTATAATGATTTACTAATTTGGATATTTGAGTTCCAACTTGCATGATAGTTACTTTAGATACAAAGTTAGCAAGACAACCCTAATTTGGATTTGAGCTTCAAAGGTTATTTTATACTCTAACTTATTGTAACTAAGTCTGAAAAAATTGTCATGCCTTACCTTCCATCAGGTTAATATGATGGAGAATAAAATTGAGCTACTTTGTTAGAAAATTTTATATTTAAAAAGTAAGTTAAAACCGATCAAAACTATTGCCGTAGGGAAGCAAGCCCTTGTTCAGGGCTTTGTTTGACTAACTGTGTGGATAATTGGCAGCATTTTAAAGTTCAGAAAAATTTAATTATTCTTGATTGAGATCATTTAGTTTCTCTAGGTGCTTTTTGTGTAAGTTGAGTCTGTTTAGAGTCATTTTGTTGCAAAAGCTTATTAGTAATAATGAAGACAATGATTAACAATCCAAACTGAATCTGCCAGGGTGCTAATACTAAACTTAAAATCAGGCTAATAGCTGCAAAAACACCTGCGAGATATGCAATTTCATCAGTACTCTTTTTAAATAGGTAGCCAGTAGCTAAAGCAGTACACAGTGGTATCAGGAAAAACAAAGCCATTATCAATTACCTATGGACTAAAAATTGTGGTGTTTATAAAAAATTGAAATGGGTTTTGGAATTGTGGTTAATTTTACATCCAAGGAGGTTTTAGCCACAACAGTCTCTCGATATAAATCTTATCAAAATTCAAGATTACGCAATCTCTTATTTTACACCTTAGTAGGGCGAGAAAAAGTCCCACGCTGAGGCGATCGCGGTTAGATCGAGCAAAGGAGTCATCCAATAAATTAGCTTAAAACTTGAGGCTGCTTTCGGGAAAACGATTTAGCATATTACCTTTAAGAGTAGGATTTTCAACTGTAAAACTCGATGCTGAACATTCCTCAATTACTGGCAACTGAATTAGATCTCAAACCCCATCAGGTGCAAAACGCCCTAGAACTTTTGGCGGAAGGTGCAACGATTCCGTTTATTGCACGCTACCGTAAAGAGCGCACTAATGAAATGAATGAAGTGCAACTTCGCGAACTGTCTGATAGATATACTTATTTAACAGAACTAGAAGAACGTAAGTCTGTCATTTTAAATGCGATCGCCGAACAAGGTAAACTTACAGACGAACTCAAAGCGAAAATCACATCTTGTTTACAAAAAACAGAACTTGAAGATCTATACTTACCGTATCGACCAAAGCGACGCACCCGCGCCACCATCGCCAGGGAAAAAGGACTCGAACCGCTAGCAGAGTTCATCAAATCTTTAAATGTTAAAAATGGTATGAGTGCTTCTTTGGAAGAAGCAGCAGCTAAGTATATTTCCGAAGCCAAGGGACTAAAAACAGCACAAGAAGCCCTCAAAGGTGCTGCTGACATCTTAGCGGAAGAGGTCGCTGAAAAAGCTGAATTACGCGCACATATCCGCGATTATTTTCTCGAAGAAGGAGTGTTTGTCTCCCGCATCAAAGATGATTATCCCGAAGGTACAACCAAATTTGAGATGTACCGAAACTATCAAATCAAGGTAAAAAATATTGCGCCCCACAATATGTTGGCGTTGTGTCGGGGTGAAGCAGAGAAAGTATTAAGCTTTGAAATTGCTTTCGATGAAGATACGGTACTTTATTATCTTGAGTCCCAAGAAATTAAAACTAAAGTCCGGACAATTCGGGATTTTTATCAAGGGATGTTGAAGGATGCATTTAACCGTTTAATGAAAGTCTCTCTTATGGGAGAGGTGATTTCTGAGAAAAAAATCTACGCAGATATGGAATCAATCAAGACATTTGAAGCAAATCTGCGGGAGTTGCTGTTGTCTGCACCAGCCGGAATGAAACCAACCCTAGCCATAGACCCCGGCTTTAGAACTGGGTGTAAAGTTGTGGTACTCGACGAAACGGGGAAATTTTTGGCATACCAAGCGGTATTTCCTCACCAAGCGGCTGAACAAAGACTTAAAGCTGCACAAACCATCAAAAATCTGCTTGAAAAGTACAAAATTGAATTAATCGCCATTGGTAACGGTACAGCATCGCGTGAAACAGAGGAGTTTGTTTCGGAAGTTTTACAAAGTATGGAACGCAAACCAATTAAGGTGATTGTGAACGAGTCTGGTGCATCTATATATTCTGCAAGTATTGTGGCGTTGGAAGAATTTCCCGATTTAGATGTTACCGTGCGGGGGGCAATTAGTATCGGCCGGCGTTTGCAAGATCCTTTGGCGGAACTGGTGAAAATCGATCCCAAATCCATTGGCGTGGGACAATACCAGCACGATGTCGATCAAAAGTTGTTAAAAAAGAAATTGGATGAAACTGTAGAAAGCTGCGTTAACTACGTAGGTGTAGACTTAAATACCGCCTCCAAAGAACTGCTAACTTCCGTGTCAGGAATTACCGCAGCAGTGGCTAATAATATTGTCGCCCATCGCAACCAACACGGAGCCTTTAGAAATCGCCGCCAACTGTTGAAAGTTCCGAAGTTGGGCCCGAAAGCTTTTGAACAAGCAGCGGGTTTTCTGAGAATTCGCGGTGGTGACAACCCATTGGATAATACAGCAGTGCATCCAGAGAGTTATGCTGTAGTAGAGGCGATCGCATCGGATTTAAATGTGCCATTAAATCAAGTGACACAAATTGCCGAAAAACTCAAAAAAACCAACCTGAAAAAATACGTAACCGATACCGTTGGGGAACCCACACTGCGCGATATCCTTAGCGAACTAGAAAAACCAGGGAGAGATCCCCGTGCTGAGTTTAAGTATGCCACCTTCAAAGAAGGAATTAAGGAAATTACCGACTTAAAGGAAGGAATGGAACTAGAGGGAATGATTACCAATGTCGCCAACTTCGGTGCATTTGTTGATATCGGCGTACATCAAGATGGTTTGGTGCATATTTCCCAACTTGCCGATAGGTTCGTAGACGATCCCAAGAAAATTGTGAAGGTGGGACAAGTTGTGAAAGTGCGAGTACTAGAAGTTAACGAAAAATTAAAACGAATTAGTTTGTCGATGAAAGCAGTTAAACAATAATTAGAAACAGCAGATGGCAGTTTATCAAGTCCGACTCATTAATGCTAGTCTGGGATTAGATTGCACCATTGAGGTACCAGACGATCAATATATTTTGGATATGGCAGAAGACGCTAATATCCGCCTACCATCTGGGTGCAAACAAGGCGAATGTTCTGCGTGTATCGCCAAACTTATCAGCGGTAAAGTCGATCAAAACGAGCAAAAATTTCTGCGTCCAAGTGAAATACAGGCTGGTTATGTTGTTACTTGTGTAACTTATCCTTTGTCGGATTGCACTTTAGAAACCCATCAAGAACAAGTTTTATATAAATCAGCCCTTTACTATAAGCCTGAGTCTGGAAAATCTGAGCGATCGTGACCTTCTAGTATTAAATAAATATTAAATTTTTAGGTTGTTAAGAAATGTAACATTATTTGAAAAACGTTACAGAGTAGGGACGTACAGCTGTGCGTCCCTACTATAGTTTTTAATGTTAGACCTAAGGATAGAAGCAAATTCTATCTTTCAAGAGAGGTTAGAATCTAGTGCCTAGTTAAAGATGAAATAAGAAGTTTCAAAAGAAAAAATCTTTATTAGGTAAAAACAATGTTGACACCATTTTTAACAGCCCTAGCCACAGCTTTAAGCTTATTAATTGTTGATTTAATTGTTCCAGATGTTGACATTGCTAATTTTCCCGCAGCTTTAATTGCCGCTTTCGTAATCGGTTTAATTAACGGTTCCCTTAAGCCGATTATTTCTACACTTTCTCTGCCACTCAATTTTTTAACATTTGGAGCATTTTCTCTCATCATCAACGGTTTTTGCTTCTGGTTAGCAGCCGCTTTAGTTCCTGGGTTCTCAGTTCACGGACTTATCGGTTTTATCCTTGGGCCTGTAATTTTATCTTTTGCTAACACCTTGATTAACAACTACTTTGTTGAAAGAAATCTTTTAACCAGCGGTGGTAATGTGAAAAGCCAAGGTGAATTACCTTCTAGATAAACATCGGCGGGAGTAGAAACGCTAATTTACTTACGTCTCTACTCCAAAAAATTCCCGAATTAAGATAACTCATTAGATGGATTTTCTAATTCGGTGTCTTTCAGACAATGTAATTAAACAAATTTACACACTTGTAACAACATCATGAAATTAGTTCGTTATCTTCTCGGTTTGTTAGTGCCTCCCTTAGGCGTTTTCTTGACAGTTGGAGTTGGGCCAACATTGATTATCAACATTTTGCTTACACTTCTCGGTTGGCTTCCTGGTAGTATTCATGCAGTTTGGGTTATTGCCAAGTTTGATGAACAAATGAGCCGGGAAGGACGTATTTACTAATACGCAGCAAGATTAATTTTACTAATCTGAAGAATGGTGTCTTAGGCTTTAGCCTAAGGCATCATTTTATTTGAAGCAGGACTTACGCACAGCTAACGGAAAATCGTAGACGCAAAGCGACACCACACAGGCGCAGAGGTGATGGAGAAAAGTCACCAGCGGCGGCTTTGATTGTTGCGCCGCAAGCATCAGAACTTCGGTGAAAATGAGACTTTGAGAGATATTTTGCGTAAGTCTTATTAAGAATAATACGACTGTAGAATAATATTTTTAAATGTGAAAAAATTGTGGATTTTAGATTGACACCATAGGTGTTCCTTGGACGTTAGCAAATTTTAAATTAGATTACGTAAATTAAGAGGTGCGTTAACCTTTGGCATAACGCACCCTACAAAAAATGAGTTAATAGATAAATACTAAAACTATCTATTTGTGGATAGTTTCCCGCTCTTTATCAGCAGGTTCCTTATCTTTGAACAAGTCAGCCGCAGTTAACAGTAACTCTCTCAAAGTTTGTTTAATTTGGTACTCTTTTCTAGCTAAAGATGTACCAGCTTCACCTAACTTGTCTTCTAACTGCGATCGCTTTTCTCCTACCTGTGTAGCAAGAGTTTCCGCTTGGGGACGAGCTTGATTATACCAGTGTTTGGCCTCATTGAGATAATCTTGAACTTCCATAGAACGTCCGCCATACCGTGCAGCCATATTAGCTCGAACAATGGCTAGCTGTGCTTGCAGTTGCGCGTAACGTTTCTTCAACAATCCCATTTCTTCACTATCTTTAATGGCATTGATAGCAGAATCAATTGCAGTTTTGGTACTAGCAGGTTTTTCCTTATTTGTTTCTTCAATTTCTGCCAAAATTACATCAACTTCTTGCTGGAGTTGTTCTTCTTCGCCATCTAGTTGAGCCTGTAGCCGCTTGATATCTGCTTGAGTTTTAACAATAGTTTCGTGTCTTTGACTATTAATTCCTTCCAAAGCTCCTTCAATAGAAGCTGTAACTTCATCTTTGAGTTCGCTACCTTTTTCTTGGAAGTTTTCAATCACAGCAGAAACAGCATCTTTAACAAGGTTACGAATTTCACTAGAACCTTGTTTAAACTCAGAAGCTACTTGAGAAACTGCGGATTTGACAATTTCTCGAATCCTTTCAGTTCTTAATTGTCCGGTTTCTTTAGCTTGTTGTAAGTCTGTTTGAATTTGTTGTTTGATATTGTTAGGCATTTTCAACTCTGGAGATTTTACTAATTGGGATAAAAATTTATAGACATGGTTCTACATACCCATTGTGGCGTAGGCTTATTATGCTTGGCACTTCCTTTAGATAGAAAGCCATAAACCTAAAGAAGTGTTACCTATTTGTGAGATGATGAATATTTGTTGCTAGTAATTGAGAATCAAATATGTGGCGAGTAAATATTAGTTGTTCTGGTGATGCTTGGAAAGTATATGGTACTGAATTTAAGGCGATCGCCGAAAAATATCAAGGTGAATTAATTGGTTCCAAAAAAATGCCAGATGGCACCCGCATCATGTCATATAAAATTGAGGATGTTAGCGATGCCGAAGCTTTTCAGGAATCTTGTACGCAATTTGCTGGATTCACATCTGACTTTGAATCCCTTTAATACAGAAGAATTCAGAATTCAAGAATCAGAATAAAGAAGTGTAACAACCTTTATTAGCTGATTTGAGACTTACTTGATGAATTTCATTGACTTTAATTTTCTGTATTTATTATGACAATTGTCTTGGCGATCGCTATTTCAAAATTTGGAGAAGCTAAGTGAAAAAACTCCTAACATTGGTAATAGTAACTTTTGTATTATTGATAAGTACTTTGACGTTCCCAGCTATTGCAGCAGATACAGCTAACGGCGAAAAAATATTCAACGTTCATTGTGCTGGTTGTCATATTAATGGTGGTAACATAGTCAGGCGAGGTAAAAACCTCAAAAAGCAAGCACTCAAAAAATATGGTATGGATTCAATAGAGGCAGTGACATCGATAGTTACCAATGGTAAAAGTAATATGTCAGCCTACAAAGACCGCCTGAGCGAACAGCAAATTCAAGATGTTGCTGCTTATGTTATTGAACAAGCTGAAAAAGGCTGGCGGTAAAAAAGTTAGGAGTTAAGAGTTAAAAGTTAAGAGTTAAAAGTTAAGAGTTAAAAGTTAGGAGGTATAACTTTAACACTTATTATCTCTGGCAGTGCTAAATCATTCATAATAAAGTAGAAAAGTTAAAAAGGCTGTAAAAACCCTTGCTAACTCCTCACTCCTAACTTCTAACTCCTAACTTAAAAATGAACTTACCCGCAGCTAGTCGTCTCCAATTCACCCCTGATTTAAACATTTGCCGCATATTAAATGGCATGTGGCAAGTCTCTGGCGCACACGGACGCATTAATCCCCAAGCTGCCATTGATAGTATGTTCAAATATTTCGATGCAGGCTTTACCACTTGGGATTTAGCAGATCATTATGGCCCCGCAGAAGATTTTATCGGTGAGTTTCGCTGTCAATTAGTTGATACCCGTGGCAAAGATGCTTTATCCCAACTACAAGCTTTTACAAAATGGGTGCCTCGTCCTGGGAAAATGACCAAACAATTCGTTGAGGAAAATATTGATATTTCCCTGAGAAGGATGAATGTGCAATCATTAGATTTGATGCAATTCCACTGGTGGGAATATCGAGATAAAAATTATCTAGATGCCCTCAAATATATGGCAGAACTGCAAACTGAGGGCAAAATTAAGCATTTAGCTTTGACTAATTTTGACACGGAACACTTAAAAATTATTACCGAAGCAGGCATTAAAATTGTTTCTAACCAAGTACAATTTTCACTCGTCGATCGCCGTCCGGAAGTCAAGATGATTGAATTTTGTCAACAACATGATATAAAACTTTTTACTTACGGTACAGTTTGCGGTGGTTTGTTATCAGAAAAGTATTTGGGTAAACCAGAACCGCGAGGATTTGATTTAACTACTGCCAGTTTGAAAAAATACAAAAATATGATTGATGCTTGGGGTGGTTGGCAATTATTTCAAGAGTTGCTTGCTATCCTCAAGGAAATTGCCAATAAGCATGGGGTAAGCATTGCTAACGTGGCAGTGCGTTACATTTTAGATCGGCCAGCTGTGGGAGGCGTCATAGTTGGCGCCAGACTTGGTGTATCCGAACATATAGAAGATAACGCCAAAGTATTTAGTTTTAGTTTAGATGCTGACGATGGCGATCGCATTAACGCTGTCTCTCGCCAATCACGCGATTTGTACCAGATAATTGGCGATTGTGGTGATGAATATCGGCGATAAAATACATCATTACGCTGGAAATTTTCACATCTTTTTGAATCAATGCTTGCAAGCATTTATCTTGTCTAAGGCGATGGAAATCTCTATCAGTTTTTGCCATCTGACGATATTTGCCAGAACCCACTAATATCATGTCCACCTAATCACTTATTAAAAAAATTCTCCGCGTCAGAGTGTCTCCCTGTACCGCGAAATTCAGATATCTACACTGGAAGTCGGCGCTCTGACTTATCTTTATGTCAGTCTAAACAATAAGTATTCAGTCGGACATGATATTACGCGTGGACTAAGATTTTACGTTATTACGAGCAAAGCAAAGTAATCGCAAAGGCTTACTTTTTCGACATCAGCGCATAAGTCCTAATTTTTTGATGATCTCTGCAATTATCCATAAACTCTTTTTAAATTTTTCTTAAACTCTTATTTGAATTTAAACTGTATTGTCCAGTAAAAGCTGTTGTTTAAACTATTTTATGAACATCGTGCGGTAAAAATCGTTAATAAAGTTAAGAAACACTTTTTGTAGTGATACATACGCCAAAATTGCACCCTCATGTCAATCTTTACTTAGAAATCACTACAACCTATAGATAGCAAGTTTTCCCAAAATATATTGCAGGTTTGTTAGGGTCGAGGGGAACATTACTGTTCCACCTAAATGGGTTAGCTCACTCTGCACTATATCTTCCTGCAAACTTTTACCCTTCTAAGGACAAATAGTAATGTCAACAATTAATTCAGTCGATCTGTCTACCTATACGCTGATCGGCCGGTACGATCTGCCCGAACCTACGCGCACCACTGCACCTGCCAACAGCTTGCTAGCTCAGGAAGTCTCAGCCGTGACCTACAACTGGGACACTGACACGTTATTCGTCGTTGGTGACGGTAGCACATCAATCGTTCAAGTATCGAAGACGGGGCAATTGATCGACTCAATGACCTTGGCTCCTGGCAATAGTCCCCAAGGAACCGATTTCTATGATACGGAAGGACTTACCTACATCGGCGGCGGCAAATTCGTCTTGATTGAGGAGCGAGATCGCCAGGCCAACTTGTTTACTTACGTACCAAACACTACGCTTACCAAAAGCGACGTGCAAACCGTCAAGCTCGGTACAACAGTCGGGAATATTGGAATTGAAGGCATATCTTATGACCCCCTGACGAGCGGATTCATCGCCGTCAAAGAGACGCAACCACAAGGGATATTTCAAACCGGCATCGATTTCGCAGTAGGCACGGCAACAAACGGTTCACCCACCACAGTGAACTCGACCGACCTTTTCAATCCGACATTGGCCAACCTTTTAGACTTCGCAGACGTTTACGCATTGTCGAATCTGTCGTCTTTGAGCGGACAAGCTGATTACAGTCACCTGCTGGTGTTGAGCCAAGAATCAGGCAAGATCGTCGAAATCGATCGCTCTGGAAATATCTACAGTTCCCTGACGATTGTCTCCAATCCAGGTAATCCCCTCTCCGTTGTAGACCAGCAACATGAAGGGCTGACGATGGACAAAGATGGTTATCTTTATGTCGTCAGTGAAAATGGCGGTGGTGATATCAATCACCCGCAACTTTGGGTCTACGCACCCTCCTCAGTTCCGAATCAAGCCCCCAGCAGTGTCGTGCTGAACAATCCGGTTACAGCGATCGCCGAGAACACCAGCACCGCAACCCGGCTGAAAGTGGCAGACATTACCATTACCGACGATGGACTAGGAACAAATAACCTGACTGTGACTGGAACTGATGCCAGCTTCTTTGAAGTTGACAGCACTGGACTTTACATCAAAGCCGGAACCGTTCTAGATTATGAAACCAAGACCAGCTATAGCCTCACCGTCAATGTAGATGACCCAACTGTTGGTAACACTCCAGATGCGATCGCCAACTTTACCTTAGCTGTCACCAATGTAGTGAATGAAACATCCTCACTTCCCACTGTCATCATCTCCGAGGTGTCGCCGTGGAGTAGCGGCAACAGCCCCTATGGTGCCGACTGGTTCGAGGTGACAAATACAGGCGTCAGCACTGTCAACATTACTGGTTGGAGAATAGACGACGACTCGAACAACTTCGCTAACTCGGTGGCGCTCAACGGCGTTACCAGCATCGCCCCTGGGCAATCGGTTATCTTTATCGAAGGTAATGCCACCACCGCCAACGCATTCAAGACAGCATGGTTTGGCAATAATGCCCCCAGTAACTTCACTATCGGTACTTACAGTGGTTCTGGCATTGGTCTAAGTACCGGGGGCGATGCAGTGAATCTGTTTGATTCGAGCGGAAACCGGATTACTGGTATTAGCTTTGGTACATCCACCACAGGCTTGACGTTTGACAACAAGGCTGGTCTGGGCAGTACCACGCTGCCCCTGCCAACCGTCTCCACCTTGAGTGTTGCCGGAGTCAATGGTGCGTTCGTTGCATCCAATGTTCCAGAGACTGGATCTCCAGGCACGACTATAACCCCTCCCTCCCTCATCATCTCTGAGGTGTCACCGTGGAGTAGCGGTAACAGCCCCTATGGTGCTGACTGGTTCGAGGTGACAAATACAGGCGCCAGCACTGTCAACATTACTGGTTGGAGAATAGACGACGACTCGAACAACTTCGCTAACTCGGTGGCGCTCAACGGCGTTACCAGCATCGCCCCTGGGCAATCAGTTATCTTTATCGAAGGTAATGCCACCACCGCCAACGCATTCAAGACAGCATGGTTTGGCAATAATGCCCCCAGTAACTTCACTATCGGTACTTACAGTGGTTCTGGTATTGGTCTAAGTACCGGGGGCGATGCAGTGAATCTGTTTGATTCGAGCGGAAACCGGATTACTGGCATTAGCTTTGGTACATCCACCACAGGCTTGACGTTTGACAACAAGGCTGGTCTGGGCAGTACCACGCTGCCCCTGCCAACCGTCTCCACCTTGAGTGTTGCCGGAGTCAATGGTGCGTTCGTTGCATCCAATGTTCCAGAGACTGGATCTCCAGGCACAACTGTAACTGTGAATCAAGCTCCCACTGCTTTAGTGCTGAATAATCCGGTCAATACAATTGCTGAAAACACCAGCACCGCAACACGGATTAAAGTTGCAGATATCACTGTGACCGATGATGCTCTGGGCACTAACGTCCTCAGCCTTAGCGGAGCTGACGCTAGCGCCTTTGAAATTGCTAGCAATATTTTGTACCTCAAAGCCAACACTAGCCTCGATTTTGAAACAAAATCTAGCTATGCGGTTAGTGTTGCAGTGGATGATGTCAATGTGGGCAGCACTCCTGATGCCAGCACTAACTTTATATTGGCAATTACAAATGTCAATGAAGCTCCTGCTGCAAATAATGACACTGGTTTCACGGCTAACCAGAGTGTGGCGAAGCCGATCGCGATCGCCACTCTGCTGGCCAACGACACTGACCCCGATGCCAACACAACGCTGTCTATTTTACCCAATGGATTTAGCAATGTTGTGGGTGGTAGCGTTGCCCTCAGCGCTAGCAATGTCATATTTACTCCGAACTCCAGCTTTAGCGGTACGGCCAGCTTCAAATACACAGTCAGCGATGGTAGCCTCACCAGTCAGGCGATCGTTACCTTAGAAGTCGGCAAAACCGTCGATGGCAGCAATGGCGAAGATACCCTTACTGGCACTGGTGGAGATGATAACTTAAGCGGGGGGAATGGCAAAGATACTTTGTTTGGTAACGCTGGTAATGATACGTTGTCCGGTGGCAATGGAGTTGATGTCCTCTGGGGCAAAGAGGGCGATGACCTACTCAATGGTGGTAATGGTCGAGACACCTTCGTCCTGACTCGTAATAGCAACGGCACCGACACAATCCAAGACTTTACCCTTGGACAAGACTTCATCGGCTTATCCGGTGGACTGAGTTTTGCTCAACTAACCTTTGCCGATGTGAATAGCAGTGCTGCGATTCTGTTTGGCAATGATACGTTAGGGCTGTTGGCTGGAGTAAAAGCTAATCAACTGGTGGAATCCAGCTTTGTCCTAGTTTAATCATTTGCGGTGTTGAGCCGAGAAGTTGATATCTCGGCTCACTTCGCTGTGTACTCTTTCTAAATAACCATTACAAAACTGAATTACAAATTATTGCCATCAGTTTGTATATTGTTTTCGATCGCAGTTGGTATTGGGAGATTTTCTAAGGTAGGGTGAGTTGATGTGCCAGCTATTACTTGGTTATTGCCACGTACTAGCTGATTGATTTGACCGATTAGTTCACCTAACTTACCTTCCTCAAGTAAAGTATTTATTAAGGAAAGCCCGCTAGTAGATAGTAGCAATTTGTTAATATCTTGACTGCCGTTGCTGCCATTTGCACCAGGGAATGAATAAATGCGAGTATCTCCTAAAACTCCCGGTTGCGGTGCTAAGGCAGTGACAATTTCTGGTAGTTTATCGGCTAATTCTGGCCAAATTGTTGTAATAATTTTGGCGGTGAGATTGGCATTACTAATGGAATTTTCGGCGGCGATTTTGGCGCGAATACCTTCGGCTTCTGCTAAAACTTGGTCGCGGTTTGCTGCTGCTAAGGTGCGAATTGCTTCTGCTTCTAATTCTGCTGCTTCTTGGGCAATTTCGGCTTGACGGCGGCGGCGGAAAGCATCGATTTCCACAACGTTACGATCGCCAATACTCTTTTCTTGCGCTTCTCGTTCCGCAGCGATAATCGATAGCTGTTTGTTGCGTTCGGCTTTTTCCACTTCCCCGGCGGTTTTAACTGATTCCTCGGCTTTGGCTTGTTGTGCTTGTGCCACAAAGCTTTCGCGTTTTTTGTTAGCAATGGCGATCGCTACATCTTCTTGAGCCAATTTTGCCAGTCGTTCTGACTCAACTATCTGCACTTGTGCCTGTAGTTTTCCTGATTCTACAGTTTGTTGGCGTGTAATCTCTGCTAGTTCAGATTCCTGTTTTTGCAGTGCTTGTACTACCTTTAGCTGTTTATTGCGTTCTTCCAGAGCAATATCAGCTTCAATTTGGCTTTGTTGCACCGATAGTTTTTTACGAATTTCTTCTTCTTCAACTGATTTTTCCTGCAAAATTTTAGTTCGGCGTACTGTTGCAGCTTCCCTATCTTTGGATTCTTGAATTTCCCGTTCTCGCTGTGCTTTTAGTGCTTCTACTTGCAACTTTTGCTCTAGTTTCGCACTTTCTTGTTCTTGGGCAATTTGGAGCGATCGCTTTTGAGCATCTAGTTCTTTTTGCTCAATTGTTACTTGTGTTGCTAACTCTACTTCCCGTTTTTGTTGAATCGAGCGCTGAATAATTTCGGTTCGCAAGCGCACACCTTGGGCATCAAAAAAGTTATCTGGATCGTAGGTAACACTTTCTAATATTTCCGAAATCGCAATGTTATTTAAAGTTAACCCGACTTTTTTCAAATCCGGGCCAACTAAGTTCAATACTTCCTGAGCAAACCCCAATTTATCAGAATCAATTTCTGCTAAATCTTTCGTTTTGGCTGCCGCCCTAATTGCGTCATCGGCTCTTTTTTCTAAAGCATTTTTGATATCTTCCGGAGTAATTTTACTTCCACTTTGAGATAGTCTAGCGGCCGCTGTCAACACATCTTCTTCGGAGGCATTAATACATACATAAAAAGTCACGCGGATATCTGCTCGTAAGTAATCTCTAGTCCGGACTGCAAGTTTGCCAGTCCGTTCCACATCAATGGAAATTTCTCGCAAAGGTACCCGTGTCAGCTGATGAAATCCGGGTAGGATAATGCAACCGCCATAGAGAATTACCGCTTTCTTTTTAATAAAAAGACCCCCAGTCCTCACGAAAGCTTCGTTGTTGGGTGTCACTACATAAACCCGTGTATAAGCAAACAAGCTGAGTAATAGTAATAAAACTAAGCTAGCAATCACCACTGGAAAGACTAATCCACCATTTATTTGAGCAAAATTAGGCATAACTTTTACTGGAAGTGTTTGGTCAATTAATGTTATTTGTTTTTGTTGTTGTAACTTAATCTCTGGAACTTCAGCTATTTCGACACTCGGTAAAGACTGGATAAAAGTCAACCAAAAAAGCATACTATTTTCCTCTTAATAATTTTAATCTTTGCGAGACGAATTATTTAACCAGTGTTCTTCGTCGGGACTATCTTTAGCAATAACTACGTAAATTTGCGCCTTATGTTCAATAATTAAAACTTTTTCTCCACGTTGGGGTGCAACAGTTCCCCAGTCTGGTAAAACAGCACTAATAGTTAAAAGATTGCGTTTTGCATCTAGCACATCTACTTGTCCAATTCTGCCCTGATTCTCAGTTGGAATATAAGCAGAGATGACAATTCCAACGCAACCTATTAAGCGATCGCTACTCACATCTTCACCAAACTCTGCAAATATTTTGCCAATTGGCCGCGCTATTAATCCTCCTAATAATAAGCTAATAATTAACGAAACAAATAATATAATGCTCCCAATCAAACCACCAAGATTACTATTGGAAACTCCACCAAACCAAACATTCAACATCCACCCCAAAACGCCCCACAAACTCAAATCTGTAGCCAGTAACAATATTAATGGAGCTTTCCCAATCCCAGCCCATCCCAAGAATTGCCCAAAGCCCAATTCGTTATTGCTTTGTGCCTCTACATCTGCATCTACATCTACATCCACATCTGCATCAATATCAAAATCTTGCCCCCCGCCCCCGGAAATTATCATAAAAAAGAACAGCAAAACCCCCATTCCCAGAAAAATCCAATAGGGTAAGTTGTTTGGACTAAACAGCATAATATTTCGTTAATGATATGTCCTGGTAGTTTTGTAAAATATAATACTCTTATTGGCTAGCTAAAGCCCCGACCTCAGAAGAAAGCGGATAAATATCTATGAATAGGTGGCTTTAAGACCCCTATTTTAAAAATTGCTGAATTCTGAATTTTGGCTCACTACTTTTTTATACTACACTAATAATACACAAAGCTCCATATCCATTTTATGAATAGTTACTGATAAAGAAAGAAATAGAATTATTTATCTGCTAAAATAATATAAATCTTAAGATTTTTCAAAAATTAGTAACCTAAATTCAGTAAATATAAAGATACTTCAATTAGACATCTCCAAAATAGTATGTTTTGTGATAAAAGAACATCATGAGAAGTTTTTTGACACTAAAATATGAGTAATATACTGAATCACATTGAGGAGAATCCGAAAGAAACAAAGCGGTTAATTGGTATGGAGTATG
>NZ_JACJTU010000002.1 GCF_014698835.1 Nostoc paludosum FACHB-159
GATCTGTAAATGCTGGGGTCATGCTTAATAACTGCTGAAATGCTTATCCTATATACATTTTCGCAGTTTTTGACCCCTTTTTTTTATATCTTTGTGAGAAATCCGGGTATGGTGTTGAGGTGCAACAAGCGTTTTCAGTCCCGCAAGCTCTGGAGATATTTGAGCAATGGCAACCTTATATCGTCGTGAGTGACATTGGTTTGCCAAACGAAGATGGCTATGCCCTGATTCAACAAGTGAAAAGCAAAGCCAAAGAGCGAGGGCAAGTGGTGTTAGCCATTGCGGTGACAGGCTATGCCGATGAAAAGATGCGTCAACGTGGTTTGTCTGCGGGGTTTGACCTGTGGTTCACCAAACCTATGGATATTGATGAGTTCATGGCTGTGCTTGCCTGTTTAGCTATTTGCCAACAATCCTCATATGCGATCGCGCAACGGATTTTGAGTCATGTTATTAGACATGGTGATTTATGTCTTGAACAGCAGTTAGAACCGTTAGTTTCAAGTTAGCATCACCGTTTTTGAAACACTATCAATTAATGTAATTTCGTTTTGGAGATTTTGAAAAATGTCATTTACTATCGAGTCTGCACGCTCCATTTTTCCGGGAACTCAAGTTGCTAATGCAATTCCAGCTACGGTTGAATCATGCAACCAACTCAGTGCTGAGGATCAGTTAGCTTTACTTTGGTTTGCCTATACCGAGATGGGAGTTACAATCACCCCTGCTGCTATGGGAGCAGCCAATATGGTCTTCGCAGAAAAAACCCTGACTCAAATCAAGCAGATGTCTGCTATAGACCAAACGCAAGTTATGTGCGATCTGGTTAACCATAGTGATACTCCCATCTGCCGTACATATTCATCTTTCGGCACGAATGTTAAGTTGGGCTTCTGGTATCAGTTAGGCGAGTGGATGAAACAAGGAATCGTTGCTCCCATTCCAGAAGGTTATGAACTATCTGCACAGGCATCAGATGTCCTCCAAGCTATCCGTCAACTTGAAGGGGGTCAGCAACTCACCGTATTACAAAATATTGTCGTCAATATGGGGTATGCCCCAACAGTTAGCACCCAAAAAGTCAAAGAACCTGTGGTTCCACCTAAAGATATCGCACCCCGAACTAAGGTCAGCATTGAGGGCATCAACAACTTGACAGTCCTAAGCTATATGGAGAATATGAATGCTTTTGACTTCCAAGGGGCTGTAGCTTTATTTGCTGAAGATGGTGCTTTGCAACCCCCTTTCCAAGAACCGATTCTGGGTCAGGAGAACATCCTCGTCTATATGCGCGAAGAATGCTACGGACTCAAGCTCATACCAGAACGAGGGGTATCTGAACCAACAGAAGGAGAATTCACCCAGATTAAAGTGACGGGTAAAGTGCAAACTCCCTGGTTTGGTGACAGTGTTGGCATAAATCTAGCATGGCGGTTCTTGCTCAATCCGCAAGGCAAGATTTTCTTTGTGGCAATTGACGTGCTGGCATCTCCCCAGGAACTACTTAACATGGGCTTTATCCAGTAGAACACGTTTCGGGTGTTTTGGGATGTAGACCCTACAAGTTCCTCACCAATCAATATAGCACCTGCATAACGCTCTAAACCCCTGAAAAAACGGGGTTTATTTGTTTTTATCAAGCTCAATTATTAGCAATATTATTGCCGAACTTTGGGTGCAACATAGATTTTAAGATTGATAGACAAGACCCCATATTTAGTTGCAATACAGTTTTTGTAAATTTTACAAACGTCAAGATATTATTAGTCAAAGAAAAAGAATAATAATATCATAAGTATTTCAATTTTCTAAATAATTTGTTATAATAATTACATACAAGTTTATACGAGGTCACAACTACTAGTTAAAGTTGTTGCCCAACAAGCGGATGCGAATTTGAGACCATAAGACAAGGTGATTCTGAGCGTTTTTTCTGCGTTATGTTAACAAAAAATGTGATGAATATAGATTTTTTAAAGAAAATTAATAGCTTATCTTTATTACTACTTTGTCTTGCTTACGCTTTCTTAGGTTGGTATCTATCTGCTTATCATCTTATTTGGCTTGTAGCAACTTTTATAGCAAGTGTGGCTTTCTTTGGCGGCCCTAAAAATAGCTCTCTATTTGAACGTTCGTTGAGTTTTTTTCTTCCAAGTTCGTTTGTAATTTTTATTATCTATTTCATTGTAAGTATATTAGTATTGGCTTTAGCAGTAAATAGCCCTATTTTAGGAATTCTCATTATCGTCCCGCTAGCAACTACTGTTTTAGCAGAATTAGAAATGCGTCTTACTGGTTTAAACAAACTAAATGCATTAGTAATTTTAACAGTCATAACTGGATTTAGTTTAGTATGGGGCGAAATGATAGATGTCGTGCTTGTACCAAGCCCCAGGTACTAAGTTATGGATGTTGAATTTAGGGACAATTGTTAGACATAGACGCTTTGTGAGAGCTTATAATTACAATACAGGTATAAACTGTATTTAGCTCGCCTGTTAACTGAGCTAAATATTATGTATTTAAATACACAGCAATCCTAGTAATCTAAGTTAATCAGCGTGTATCTTACTCTCCAGCGAGTGGTATGTTGAATACACCATTCAGTCTCAGCGAGGGATACAGTTTATTGGAGGTTTTTGATGAATATTTTGCTCCTGTATCCCCTTTTTCCCAAAAGCTTTTGGTCGTTTGAGAAGACCTTGGCATTGCTCGATCGCAAGGCGATGTTGCCACCGCTTGGGTTAGTGACGGTTGCCGCGATCTTACCGCAGGAATGGGAATTTAAGCTAGTCGATCGCAATGTGCGCGAAGTTAATCAAGCAGAATGGGATTGGGCAGATTTGGTGATTCTGTCCGCCATGATCGTGCAGAAGGAAGATTTATTAGAGCAAATCCAGGAGGCAAAACGCCGAGGAAAACGGGTAGCAGTAGGTGGGCCTTATGCAACTGCATTACCTCAGGAAGTGATGGAGGTAGGGGCAGACTATTTGATTTTGGATGAAGGAGAGATAACTTTGCCCCTGTTTACCCGTGCGATCGCACAGGGCGATCGATCTGGAATCTTCCGTGCCAATGGCGAAAGACCAGATGTAAGCCATACGCCCATTCCCCAGTTTGACCTGTTGGAATTCGATGCCTATGCAGAAATGTCAGTACAGTTTTCGCGTGGATGTCCCTTCCAGTGCGAGTTTTGCGACATTATTGTACTTTACGGTCGCAAGCCGCGCACAAAAACACCAGAGCAATTACTTAAGGAACTCGATCGCCTCTACGAGTTGGGTTGGCGACGCAGCATTTTTATGGTGGATGACAATTTCATTGGCAATAAACGCAACGTCAAACTGTTTCTCAAAGAACTAAAACCTTGGATGGTGCAACATCAGTATCCTTTTTCCTTTGCCACAGAAGCCTCAGTAGATTTGGCAAACGACCAAGAACTAATGGATTGGATGGTGCAATGCAATTTTGGCGCTGTCTTTTTGGGCATTGAAACACCAGATGAAGCTAGTTTGACTCTCACCCAAAAACACCAAAACACAAGGAATTCTCTGACTGAGGCAGTGAACGCGATCGCAAAATCGGGCTTGCGGGTAATGGCAGGATTTATTATTGGCTTCGATGGTGAAAAGGCAGGCGCAGGCGCGAGAATCGTGCAATTTGTAGAACAAACATCAATTCCGACAGCGTTGTTTAGTATGTTGCAAGCATTGCCTGATACAGCCCTCTGGCATCGCCTCGAAAAAGAAGGACGACTCCGCACTAAGTCAGCTAACATCAACCAAACTACGTTGATGAATTACGTACCGACTCGTCCCTTGGAGGAGATCGCCAACGAGTATGTGGAGGCTTTTTGGCAATTATATGAGCCGACAAAGTTCTTAGATCGTGCTTATCGTCACTACCTAATTCTGGGTGAGGCGAATTATCCCAAGAAAGGTAAAAATGCCAAAAAACCGATGAATTGGGTAACAATTCGTGCCTTATTAACTATATGTTGGCGACAAGGTGTTCTTCGTAACACTCGGTGGCAGTTCTGGCGTAATCTTTGGAATATGTATCGCTACAATCCAGGCGGTTTAAGTAGCTATCTGTCAGTTTGCGCTCAAATCGAGCATTTCGTTGAGTATCGCCAAATTGTCAAAAGGGAGATTAATGAACAAGTAGCTCAGTTTCAAGCAGAGGAAGCCAGAAGCAAGTTTGTTCGTGTGTAGGCTTACTATCTGGCGAGGCTGTCACCAAGTGCAAACTGATTTCATCAAAAATATGCTCAAATACTCAATTCGATTGTTACTTCATTCTTTTAAGAATAGATAAATATCTGTATTTTCCTAAATCATCCCGCATTTATGCAACGCCAAAAACATTTTGGCCACTTTTGTTGTAGTTCAGAAGGCTCCAAGGGAACCCACGTTTTTAAACGTGGGATTGAAGCAAGGACGCTCTGTTGCAAAGTTCAGTTCGCGCTTCGCGTTGCCGAAGGCAGACGCTCCGACTTTGCGCTTTGTATCTTGCGCTATGCCTCTGGTACCAGTATCTTTTTTTAAACTGGGCTTTAGACCCAGAAGTAAAGTTTTTATTGATGCTCCTTTCATAAAAGCCTTCTGCCCTGTGCCTTTCTTTGTAATTTCATGGCTAGATCCCAACTTCTTAGACTTGTTAGGATATGCCATCGGACTCTACTGCCTTACTATACTTCTTCCTGTTAATGTTTCTTTACATCTATTGGGAATGTGTAAACACAAAGGGGATTGTCGTCACACATTGCAGAGCTTGTAGAAAATACCAATTAATTGTTCTATTATTATTATTAGCAAAGCACAGTTTTAAATAAGCTTAATCAACCTAATAGCAGCGAGAGCTACATTCACTACTGAGATAGATTTTTTCACTCAGAAGAATAGTTATAACTAAAGTAAAGTCAACGCAGTTCAAGAAAAAGCTCTTTTAAGTAGTTCAATCAAAAAAAAACGTAACATTTAAACTGTGTTATGGCAGAAGAGCTAACGCATCCCCATAAAGTATATATATAGATTGTGCAGGGCTTGGCGACAAAGCACCCTACTATTTTTTGGTGTTTAATTAAATTGGCTTACTTATAACATCAATAGATAACTTTATAAGCTTCAATTCTGTTTTTTTCAAATTACAAAACGATACTATGACTTCTAAAAAACGACCTAATTCGGACAAAAGCGCTAATTTTAATCTGCATTTACCTTCAACAAAGGCAGCTAAAAGTGTAGCAAAAGAAGCAATGCCATTCCCAAAAATATCATATAGCATTGTTCATGCAATTCCTGGGCGGATACGTTTTCGTATTCCTCTAATAGCCAGAGATACTGAGTATATTAATAAAATTAAATCCGCGATGGAATCTGACAACAGGGTTATAAATGTCCGTGCTAACCCACAAGCTGCGTCCATTGTTGTCAATTATAAAGTAGGTGTAATTCCAGATAATCAAATGCGCGAACACCTCGTCAGCCTAATTCAAACTGCTCAAGATCTTGCTACGCCAAAAGAGGTAACAACAAAATCAATCGTCAGGGCTATCTTTGATGCTTTAATCAACCTAATTGATAACACGCGTCAGATTAACCAAGCACGTAATGTTATTGTCTATCGAAGGTTTAAAACAGACATTTGGGAACGAATACTTTCTACCTCAAGAAGCATAATTAAGAGATTAAAATCTGCCACTATGTTTTTCTTACCCAACAAACGATGGCGATTGCACGAAAATGGCAAGGTCAACTCTCAGCCTTTACAATTACAAGCTGTCGGCGAAGGTGATGCTGTATAACTGCCAATACAGTAACCATTGCACCCAGTTATCCCAGTCGAAAAGCAGACCAGATCGGTGTCGGAATCAAGATGTACTCCAAATTATATCAAGTTCGGATGATTAGTTCTGATTGCAGTCCTCGCGTTACCCCTCCCCGATGCTTTGGGGAGGGTGCCGTAAGGCGGGTGGGGTGTTTCAGGATTTATAAGTAATTAAGCGAACTTGATATTACTCAGAGAATTTCTATTAACAGGATTGAACACAACTAACACCAAGTTTGGACAACCCGACCTTGTAATTGTTGTCCTAACCAAGGTGTATTTTGTGAAAGTGTATGCAGATTTTTCCTTTCAACTTTCCAGGTTTGCTGAGGGTCAAATAAAGTCAATTCTGCCGATTGATGAGGGCTAATTGCATTTACTTTCTGCCCCAAACACTTTGCTGGATTACTACTCAATGCACGCCATAATTCTAAAGCTGTAAATTCCCCAGTTTCCACAAGATATTGCCACAGCAAAGACAATGCTAACTCAAAACCGATCGCTCCAGCTGGCGCTTCGGCAAAAGCCTGGACTTTCTCTTCGTAGCTATAGGGTGCATGGTCAATGGCGATCGCATCTATAACTCCTCCACGCACCCCCGCACGCAACGCCGCTACATCACTGGCATTGCCTAAAGGCGGGTCTAAATGCAGGCTAGTATTATAACTTTTAATTGCTTTGGTGTCAAGTAATAGATGCATCCAAGTAGTGCTGGCGGTGATGGGTAAACCAGCAATTTTAGCTCTTGCGATTAATTCCACGCTGCGGGCTGTGGAGACGCGCATGATATGTATTGGGGTGTCGATGGCTGCAACTAATTCAAGTATTGCAGCGATCGCACTTGTTTCGGCGCTGGCGGGTACTGGCGGTAAACCTAAACGCAGGGCTTGGGCACCTTCTCTGATTACACCATTTGCAGCTAATTGGCGATCGCAAGGCCAAAATGCAACAGGTTTCCCTAACGGCTGGAGATACTCTAACACCCGCTGCACCAGCGCTAAATTTTCCAAAGGCTTGCCATCAGTAAAACCAACAACCCCAGCCGATGCTAAATCCGCCAATTCCGTCATTTGCTTCCCAGCAACATCCAAGGTGATAGCACCCCAGAGATTAAGCAGAGGAGCAGGGGAGCAGGGGAGCAGGGGAGAATAAGAATGCAAACTCTCCTCTGCCCCTCTGCCCCCCCGTCCCGCGTTAGGGGTTTCTGCCATAGACCTCTGCCCCTCTGCCCTTCTTTGCTGCAACTGCGCCACAAGCGCAGGATTATCGATAGCTGGGGATGTATCGGGTAATATACTCACTCTCGTAAAACCGCCAGCAGCAGCAGCTTGCAAAAGAGACACAAGAGTTTCCCGTTCTTCAAACCCTGGTTCGCCGGAGTGGCTGTATAAATCCACTAACCCAGAACCAAGAACTAATCCCCGACAATCTCTGATTTGAGTATCCGAACTGATATCAGAAATGCCCGAAGCCACTGCTTGGATATAACCATCAGCAATCAGCACATCAGATATTTCATCAGTTTGGGAAACCGGGTCAATTAACCTTACTTGTTGCAGCAGTTCAATCATAAAAGTTTTTAATTATGAGTTAGGAGTTATGAGTTTTTTGCTGTTTGCTCGTCACTTCTAACTTTATTCCTAACTCCTAACTTTATTTCTAACTCCTAACTCTTGTACAGACGCGATTGTTCGCGTCTCAGTACTCCTACAACGCCCCGGCTGCTGTTTTATCTAATACCCCTCCACCTAAATGAGTGGTGATGTTCATTGCTTGTAGCACTGGTAAACCATCTAATCCAGAAGGATAATCAATAACACTAACAGCACCATTCCCCTGACGAAAGTTCCAGAAATTTTCTAAGGGTAAACCGAGAATGTGACAAAGCAACGTTTTATTCGTAGCATCGTGGGCTACTACTAAAACGGTTTTCACTTGGTTAGTTAACGCTGTCTGTACAATTGATTCCCAAGCTGCAACGCTACGTTCCCATACCTGTTGCAAATTTTCCCCTTCAGGCATTTGAACTTCGGCAGGGACTAACCGCCAGCGCTGTAACTCTCCTGGAAATTCTTGCTCTATTTCTGTTTCTAATTTTCCTTCCCAAAGCCCGTGGCTAATTTCTCTTAAACCACTTTGTAAGTCTAACTTGACACTCGGATGCTGTTTTAAGATAATTTCTGCTGTTTCTTTAGGACGTAGCATTGGGCTACTCACAGCATAATCGATCGCTACTTTTTGCAGAAACTCCCCTGCTTTTTGCGACTGTTGTCTGCCGTTATCGTTGAGGGGGACATCAATTTGCCCTTGAAATCTGGTTTGGCGATTCCACTCTGTTTCCCCATGACGCACTAGCAGCAACCTGACTCCTTGATGCTCTGGTCGCAAGGACGGTAGAATCTCTCCAGTGTGTTGCGTCTGATTCAAAGATTCTAGCTGTACTGGTTCCCCCAATCCCCCAGCAAAATTTAGGACGCTAATACCACAGTTGGATTGCTGTATTGAATGGTAACGACTTGGGGGAATTCCTAATGCTGTGCTAATCAGGGCGCGATTAATACCGTTATGCCCCACTATGAGAACGGTTTCGCCTTGATGCTCGGACAAAATTTCTTGCCAGAATTGCCGCGCTTGTTCGTATAAAGCCAGAACCGGAAAATGTTCTCTTGTTCCTTGTGCATCATTGAGCAGCATCCGCAGTTCGTCGGGCCGTTCGTGCCAAGTGCGGTAGTCTTCAGCTAACTCCTGCTTGACTTCGGCTGTCAGCATTCCTTCCCATAAAGGCAGATCGATTTCTAGGAGCAAATCAGAAACCTGCACTACCGCAGACTCTCCACCACCAGAAGCTAACTCACTATGAATAATGTCTGCTGTATGTTTCGCTCGTTGCAGAGGACTGCTGTAAATCGCATTAAACGAAAGATTACTGAGGGCTTTGCCTAGTTTACTGGCATCGTTACGACCTTTTTCGGTTAATTTTGACGCATCAGTGCGCCCTTGGATACGCCGCTCGGTGTTATAACCGCTTTGACCGTGGCGCACTATGATGACACGAGTCATCGCAAAAAGCCCTCCTGTATCTAGACGACTAATTTTACTGCAAAATCATTGCACAATTATCTACTACAGAAAGCGGATTATTAAAATTAGTCGTTAGTCATTGGTCATTGGTCATTAGTTGTTGCTAGCTGAATAAATTACGAGGATTAGAGAGTTAAGTTTTATACTTAACTATTCTCCGGTTAGATCTAACTGTACTTGCAATCCATCATTATCATTTCCAGACTGAGCAGGTGTTAGAAAAACTGAACTTTCTGGCAGGGATAATGATTCGTTAAAGCGTATTCGAGTCCGAGTTTTATTGTCTGTGCGATTAGTGTTGGAATTGAATGGATTAGTTTGCTCAAAAAAGCTTCTAAAGTCATCTTCGGCTGTTCTATTATCAATCCCAACTAAAGAATCTCCAGTGATTGTATATTGTTGGGTATTTAGGTTTGATGGTGACGACTGCCCGTAAACTTGGCTTCCTAAGCTTGCAAAGGCAGCCGTAATTCCCAAGAAAGCAATAATTTTGGTGTTCATTTCTTTTATCCAAATTATTTGTATATTGCTTGTCTTTATTTTCTGGGTAAATTATTTTAATTTACTCTATCTTTAGCTCTAACAAGAATGATTGTATTGTGTATATACTTAGGCTGTCAATTATATGTTACGTAAAATCAACATATAAAATACTATAATTTGACCTGAGATTTTTCAATTGATTTACGTGGTGCGCCAAGGGCTAGAAGCAGGCAAGAGGCAATAAACCTCTTAGAGTTGTAGGTAATTTTTTTATCCAATCAAATACGAGTCCTGTATATTCGATCGATATTGGAAATTAGACAATATTTCTTGAGCAAAAAATATTATTCATGGCTGGACAATGGGAATTTTTGTAGGACGGATACTGCTTAAGATTCCTTCAAACCCTTATTTTTAAGAACTACCTACTTGAGTATTGGCTAAAGAGACTTCTTACCTATTGCCTATTGCCTATTGCCTTTTACCCTTTATGAATCAAATCGCACTACCATATAAAAAAAATTAATATAATTCTTGCTTGTCTGCATAAATGAGGACAAAAATAGCGATGAATATTACATGTATTGCGAAACTAGATAAAACTGTAATCGATCTTCGATCTAAATCAATCAGTCATAACTTGACATAGGGGGGATCGATTTGTTTATATAAAATATAACGACCGTTCGATATAAATAAATTAAACCATGCCTAAAATTGTTGACCATGAGCAGTATCGTAAAGAACTGCTCAAAAAGTGCTTTGATTTATTTGCCGAAAAAGGTTATGGTTCGATTACTATGCGCCAAATTGCTGAAGGATTAGGGGTTTCAACGGGGACGTTATACCACTATTTTCCCAGCAAACAAAGTTTATTTGAGCAACTAGCCCAAGAGATATGCGAACAAGATGTAAGTGCGGCTTTAGCTGAATTAGAAGGAGCGCAAACACTACAAGAGGCAATGGAAGCACTAGGAAGATATCTAGTGAACAATGAAGATTATTTTGTGAAGTGGACTTATATTTGGATTGATTTTTGCCAGCATCAAGAGACTAATAGTATACAGAATAATAGTGTTTTTAAACATACTAATAAGCAGTATCAGCAGGCTGTTTATGATTTTTTGGGCGTTCAAGATCCAGTGTTAGCTTCTTTTGTATTGAGTTTTGTCAATGGTTTAATTCTGGAGAAGTTATGGGGTGATGAAACAGTTGATTTCATTGAACAATGTGCGTTGTTAGGTAAAATGCTGACGGCATATTTGCCGCAATCTAGCAATTAGTTATCTCAAATTAAGTAGAAGGCAGAAGGCAGGAGGTAAAAACCAGTTGACCAGAGGATTTGAAAGATTGACATTTTACATTTAATTATGTTCGCCTACTTAATTGGTGATTAATAGGAATGATTACTTGATGGTATAAATCACTAGATTTATCCGTCTAGAAAGTTTTAGAACACCGAAAGTCGGCGCTTCAAATTTTTGGAAAATAGAAAAACCAAAATTGTCTGGAAAAGACAAATTTTTATGGGGACAAAAGAGATGGTTGAAAAGGTATCATCTAAAGCCGGGAATAAAGGGTTAATTGCATTAGTAATTACGGCTACTGCGATTACAGGTGGAATTGTATTTTATGGAATTTCTCAATTTGGACAGGTTAATCAAACTGCCTCATCTGAGCCGGTAGAAACTACACCAGAGACTCAAAAAGTAACTGCTTTAGGACGACTAGAACCAGAAGCCGAGGTAATTAGCTTGTTTGCGCCCTTGGCTTTGGATGGCGATCGCGTTGCCCAAATATTAGTCAAAGAAGGCGATGGCGCTCAAGCCGGACAAACCATCGCAATCTTAGACGCCCGCGATCGCTTGCAAACTGCCGTCCTCCAAGCGCAAAAACAAGTCAAAGTCGCCCAAGCTAAACTCGCTCAAGTCCAAGCTGGAGCCAAGGTAGGAGAAATCAAAGCCCAGCAGGCAAGTGTTGAACGCCTGCAAGCCCAGTCCCAGGGAGATATCACAGCACAACAAGAAGCGATCGCCCGCATAGAAGCACAATGGGAAGGAGATAAAATCGCCCAAGAAGCAACCATTAAGAAACTAGAGGCAGAACTGAAAAATGCCGAAGCTGAATATCAACGCTATCAGCAGCTATATTCCCAAGGAGCAGTTTCTAGTTCTTTGTATGACAGTAAAAACTTGACTGTAGAAACTGCCAAACAGCAACTAGACGAAGCCAAAGCAGTTCTCAACCGGATTAACACCACCGCAAGCAAACAACTGTCCGAAGCCAAAGCAGCACTCGCCCGCACCAACGCCACCGGGAACAAACAAGTTAGCGAAGCCAAAGCTACACTCACCAGTATTGCAGAAGTTCGAGATGTGGATGTCGCCGCTGCTAAGACAGAAGTTGAAAATGCGATCGCCACACTCAAACATGCCGAAACCGAGTTAGCGGGAGCTTACATCAAAGCACCTATGGCCGGACAGATCATCAAAATTCACACGCGAGTCGGAGAAAAAATTAGTGAGTCTGGCATTGCAGAGTTAGCGCCAAACGACCAAATGATGGCAGTAGCAGAAGTTTATCAAAGCGACATCGCCAAAGTCAAACTAGGACAACAGGCAGTGATTACCGGTCAGGCATTTGTGGGAGAACTGCGAGGAACCGTTGCCCAAATTGGCCGCCAAGTCATTAGACAAAACGTTTTTAGCAACCAGCCTGGTGAAAACCTCGATCGCCGAGTCATTGAAGTGAAAATTCGCCTCAATCCCAAAGACAGTAAGCGAGTTGCAGGTTTCACTAACCTACAGGTACAGACAGCGATTGAATTATAAAAGGGCATGGGGCATGGGGCATGGGGTATGAGGACACAACAGTAGAGTTCAAAAACTCATTCACGAATATTAAAGACTCATTGACTACTTGCAGTGCCCAATGACGCCAGTCGCCTCAAGTCGGGAATGGCTCCCCAATGCCCAATGCCCAATGCCCAATGCCCAATCCCCAATCCCCAATCCCCAATCCCCAATTATGAAAATGTTTCGTAAAACGCCCCTAGCATGGCGGCAGTTGATGAAAGAAAAAACGCGTCTGGCTGTTGCAGTGGCAGGTATCACTTTTGCCGATTTACTGATGTTTATTCAGTTAGGATTTGAAAGTGCGCTGTTTGATGCAGCCATCAAACCCCATCGCAATTTACAGGCGGATTTAGTTTTGATTAATCCCCAATTTCAAACTCTGTTCTCTGTGAAAAATTTTTCCAGAGAGCGACTCTACCAAACATTAGGTTTTGACGGCGTTCAGTCAGTGAATTCTGTCTACATCGGCAGCGCACAATGGCGAAATCCAGAAACACGTCTCGATCGCACCATCTTAGTTTGGGGTATCGATCCTACACAACCCGCATTTAAATCTGCCGAAATCAAACAAAATCAGCACCACCTCAAACAGTTGTATCAAGTTCTGTTTGACCAAGCAGGGCGTCCAGAATACGGAACAGTTGCCGATATTTTTAATCAAACAGGCAAGTTAGAGACAGAACTGAATGATAAACTTGTCTCCGTTAAGGGCTTGTTTACTGATGGTGCCTCCTTTGCTGCCGATGGTAATGTCATCACCAGTGACTCCACCTTTACGGAACTATTCCCAGATAGTAAACCCGATCGCATCACAGTAGGATTGATCGCTCTCAAACAGGGTGCCGATCCCCAGAAAGTGCAATCGCAACTTGCCGCAGCACTACCTAAAGATGTCAAAGTCCTGACCCCAGAAGAATTTGCCCAAATCGAGAAAAAATACTGGGAAAATGGTACTGCCATTGGTTTCATTTTCACTTTAGGTACAGGAGTCGGATTCATTGTTGGTATTGTTATTGTTTACCAAATACTTTATTCAGATGTTTCTGACCATTTGCCAGAATATGCCACACTCAAAGCAATGGGATACACTGATGGCTATCTGTTAAGAGTCTTATTTCAAGAAGCATTGTTTTTAGCCATTTTAGGTTTCATCCCTGGATTAATCCTTTCTATTGGGTTGTACCAACTTGCTTATAGTGCAACGATGCTGCCTCTTTTTATGAAGCTCGAACGAGCGATATCCGTCTGGATTTTAACCTTAATCATGTGTAGTTTCTCTGGGGCGATCGCTATGCGAAAGCTGCGATCTGCCGATCCTGCTGATGTGTTTTAGTTTTGGGACTGGGGACTGGGTACTGAGTACTGGGAAAGAATTATTCTAATCCCTAATCCCCAGTCCCCAGTCCCCAATCCCTAATTCCCATTCCCTATTTTCTATAAAATCCTATGTTGCAAAAATCTTTACCACTAAATTCCAATTCGATATTTTCTGCTTCAGAACCTGTTATTTGTGTGAATAACCTCAACCACTATTTTGGTGAAGGTGCCCTTCGCAAACAAGTATTATTCGATATTAATTTGGAGATTTACGCTGGGGAAATCGTCATTATGACTGGCCCCTCAGGATCGGGAAAAACTACTTTGTTGACGCTAATGGGTGGCTTGCGTTCTGCCCAAGATGGTAGTCTCAAAATCTTAGGCGAGGAAATTCGCGGTGCGAAAAAGCAGCAGTTAACGAAGCTGCGCCGTAATATTGGCTATATTTTCCAGGCACATAATTTGATGACTTTTTTGACAGCAAAAGAAAATGTGCGAATGTCTCTAGAATTACATGAAGATTTTCTCAATCAGGATATCGATGCTAAAGCGATCGCCATTTTGGAAACTGTCGGTTTAGGTGAACGGGTAGATTATTATCCAGAAAAACTATCTGGAGGGCAAAAACAACGTGTGGCGATCGCTCGTGCTTTAGTCAGCCATCCTAAGATTGTCTTAGCAGATGAACCGACTGCTGCACTTGATAAAAAATCCGGGCGCGATGTCGTGGAAATAATGCAGAAGTTAGCCAAAGAGCAAGGCTGTACGATTTTGCTAGTTACCCATGACAACCGCATCCTCGATATTGCCGATCGCATCATTTATATGGAAGATGGTCAGCTGAAAACTGATGGTATAGATGCCCCCATAACAGGTAAATAATATAGATTGCCGACTTCTTTATGGAGAAAGTCGGCGAGCTTGTTCTTTATTAGTAATATTTTGTACAGAGTCTAAAGTTCATGAATCAAGCTTTCTTCTGGGGTTCCTGGTTTACTTCACTTGCCAGTACCGCGTTACTGTTTTTTTGGTCATTGCCTATGTCTCCATTTACGCACCCTGGAATCAAAGCCAATGAAGCAGCTATTATCTTTTTTCCGGTTACGGGCATACGCTGGCTGGGTCTTGCTAGCAGTCTGTTTCTAGTGGCGATCGCTTGGGGGCAATACCTGTATTCAGAAGCTATCTCTATAATTTCTCTGGCAATTTCCGTTTTAGTTTTACACTTCGTTCTTGGAGTAATTAATATTGCAATAATGGATCTTTGGCTTTCTGTAGAGCCTATCAAGACACGCACTACTAAAGCCATTTACGCAGGAATCTACTTTGGATTGCCGATGTTTTGGCTATTACTCGTAGCAGTGTTAATGCTTAAGATTACTTATTTTCGTAACTGAAGCAGCAAGGATGTATCATTGCCTGATTAATCACTCGATTTCCTGAAAAAATCCTGGTTTTCTCAATTTAGTATAAATTTATAGTTCATGTCAACAAAAATTCCCATAACAAAATACGCTTTATCACTGCACACCACAACGCCAGAATTAGGTATAGCAATTAGTAATTTTTCAGGTGAGACTCGCTCTCAAGTTTGGAATTTAGGGCGTGATTTATCTAGCTTAATACATCAATATCTAATTGAATTTATCAAACCACAAACTTGGGCAGATTTGTCCTTTATTGCAGTTGCAAAAGGCCCCGGCGGCTTTACCGGCACTCGTATTGGTGTCGTCACTGCCCGAACTTTGGGGCAACAATTAGCTATTCCTGTATTTGCAATTTCGACTTTAGCTGCGGTAGCTTGGTCAGAGGCAAGCAAAAGCCAAAATCCAAAAACTCTTGCTGTCGAAATGCCAGGACAGCGAGGTCAAATTTTTGCTGCTATCTATCAATCCATGCCAAATGCCTCTGGACTAATAGCTTTATTGCCAGATACAGTTATGACGCCAGAAATATGGCAGGAAACTTTAGCCAATTGGAACACCAGTTATCAGCTGATTCAAGCCCAATCTGGGTTGGCAGCGACGGTAACAAGTATTCTGGAACTAGCTGAACTTGATTGGCAGCACGGCAAATCTCCTCATTGGTCTGAGGCTTTGCCTTATTATGGACAACATCCGGTAGAAGTTTAACTAAAACATTCAATCGTCCAATAAACTCATCAATGCTTGTAATTCCGAGTCTGGTGACTCTGATAATTGATGCTGTAATTCTAACAGTTGAGTCTGTAATGCTGTAACTACGTTCACCATATCAGATTCTTGTGCGATTTTTAGCTGACTTTCTTTGATTCTGATTTTTCTCAGCAGTTCATCGACAACGGAAATTGCATCATAATCTTGAGAAATCATAGCCTTACACCTAACTAGAAATTACAGGAGTAAAGTGATACTTGTTGCTCACACATTGCCTAGCATCGTTTAAATTTTAAGTAAAAATTGTACATGCTATTGGCACAGACTTGCCATGAGAGTAACTTTTTTTTTTAAAGTACTTTACACAAACAAATGATACTGTTAACAAAATATTGCTTTATAACTAATTAGTTATTAAATTTGTCAAAAAATGTAGTATTTGCGATCGCACGAGTACTTGCTAGAATTCTCAACAGCTGGTTAAGCATCTGTATGCTGTTTGACTTCAAATTGGTTAATTAGTATAAAATTTCTTACCTACTGGCAAAAATTAACTGTATTTACTTAAATTTAATCTCATGATGTGATACTAAGATTACCTAATTTAGGTTATAGCCAACTTTAGAACTACCGTTGAACAGCACAGCAAGGTTATCTTTAGGACTAATAATGGCATCTCGGATACCATTTTCAGTAACTTCCTGCTTGCTAAAAAATTAGTCGAATGAAAATTAAGTACTGGATTTCTCAGGAGGAGTGACATGGGACTTAGCGACGAACTTTTGAACCCAAACAAAAAAGCTATGGTCGTAGAAGACTGCTGCAACTTGCTCGAAACACAAGTTGCTTCTAAGTCAGGTATCAGCGGTATGGCTTTGAAAGCTGCCTTTGGAGCCTTAAAGGGAGTCAAGCCTGGATACATTCCCTATGCCCTCGAACAACTTTTGCCCCAGTGTTTCACGGCGCTCGATCCCATTTGGAATGAAGGCGTCCAGAAGGGCGACCCAGTGGGGCATGTGATTGCGAATTCATCAGATACCGCAGATGCGCTTTTAAGCGTAACTGACGCGAGGCTCAAAACTGTGAAACGCCAAATTGTGCGAGGAACCTATGAAAAGCTTCGCGGCTCAGCAAAAAAACACGTCGAAGAGGCGATACCAGACTTAGCCAATATCATCGACAAGCACGCCAAGGGATGATGGGGATTAGGGACTGGGGACTGGGGACTGGGGGCTGGGGACTGGGGACTGGGGATTAGGGACTGGGGATTAGGGACTGGGGACTGGGGAGGCAGGAGGAGAAAGAATAACCAATGCCCAATGCCCAATGCCCAATGCCCAATGCCCCATTCCCGATTCCTATCTACCAATCAAACTAGCAATAGCCTTGACTAACTCGTCTGGCTCAACGGGTTTGGATATATGCTTTTGAAATCCTGATTCGAGGGCTTTTTGCTGGTTGATTTCTCCTGCATAAGCAGTTAAAGCGATCGCTAAAATCTGTTTGTTCTGCTCTGCCTGTAATGCTTTAACTTGGCGCATCAGCATGTGGCCGTCTGTTTCTGGCATTCCGATATCACTCACCAGAATATCCGGCTTTGACTGTGCCAAAGCTTGTAGTGCTTCCAAAGCAGATGCCGCAGCAGTCACATTTGCTCCAGCCTGTTCGAGGACGAATGTGTGGAATTCACGGGTATCTGTGTCATCGTCCACAACTAAAATTTGGATGCCCGTAAGAATTTCGGTAGCTGGGGAAACATGGGAGGTAATAATGTCGTTGTCTTGTTTTTTACTTAAATCTTTTTTGATTAACGGTAGTCTGACTGTGAAAGTGGCTCCTTGCCCTTCCCCTAAACTTTCTACCCAAATGGTTCCTCCATGTAGTTCTACCAAGTGGCGGACAATTGCTAAACCTAACCCCAAGCCGCCAAACTTTCGGGTTGTCGTGCTGTCAGCTTGACGGAAATATTCAAACACATGAGGAAGGAATTCCTGAGCGATCCCCTTGCCTGTGTCGCTGACAGTAATCTGAGCTTGAGCGTCAACGTGCTGGAGTTGAATCTCAATTTTTCCTCCTTGAGGGGTGAATTTCACGGCATTCGATAACAAATTCCAGATTACTTGTTGTAAACGGCCGGAATCGCCCAAAACTCGCTCTATAGAAGTATCGAAGGTTTTATGAATTTGAATATTTTTAGCTTCTGCTGCCAAACGCACTGTCTCCAATGCTGCATCAATCACAAGCACTAGACTAACGGGAAACATATTGAGGTTGAGTTTGCCTTGTAAGATGCGGGAGACATCGAGCAAATCTTCAATGAGCTGAGCTTGTAATTTAGCATTACGCTCAATGGTGGCGATCGCTTTTTTAAGCGCCACTCGGTCAAATTCACGGGTTTGTAACAAATTCGCCCAACCGAGAATTGGATTTAGGGGCGATCGCAATTCATGGGAAAGCACCGCTAGAAACTCATCCTTGATGCGGTTGGCTCTTTCGGCTTCGGTTCTGGCAGCTTGCTCAAGTTGCAGCAGGCGATCGCGTTCTGATTCTGCTGCCTTGCGTTCGCTAATATCAATACACGAACCGATGTAGCCTAAAAAGTCACCTTCGGGAGTAAATCTGGGTACACCGACATCAAAAATCCAGCGGTATTGCCCATCAAAGCGTCTGAGTCGATATTCCATTTGAAACCCTTGACGGGCATCAAAGGCATTCGCATAAGTATCTAATAAATATTGCAAATCGTTGGGATGCACTCCTTGAGTCCAACCATTGCCCATCTCTTGCTCTATGGTTCGTCCAGTAAAGTCCAACCACGTTTTGTTAAAATAATTACATAATTTATCGACCCCA
The DNA here is from genome assembly GCF_014698835.1 of Nostoc paludosum FACHB-159. Taxonomy (GTDB): domain Bacteria; phylum Cyanobacteriota; class Cyanobacteriia; order Cyanobacteriales; family Nostocaceae; genus Nostoc; species Nostoc paludosum. The sequence continues at coordinate 18,554 of NZ_JACJTU010000002.1, forward strand.
GCCATCCAAATTAATGTTGGTGTCGAATCTGCCATTAGCCGAAAGCGTTCCTCACTCTCACGAAGTGCCTCTTGGGTTTGTTTGCGTAGGCGTAGCTCCGTGTAGACATCACTGACATCCGTAACAAAAATTGATACTCCTTCCTTAAAGGGATAGATGCGATTCTCAAACCAGCGATTCCATTTAGGATAAAAGTATTCAAAACGAACCACGGTCTGTTCGGCGATCGCCCGATGAACCTGGGTATAAAATTCAGTTCCCACCACATCTGGAAACATCTCCCAAATGCTCCTACCCAGCAACTCTTCCTTGGAAAAGCCCACAACTTCTGCTACCCGCTGGTTGACAAAGGTGTAGCGCCACTCGCGATCCAATACATAGAACTGGTCTTGGATACCAGCTAACACCGTCTCCAAGTGGGCTTTTGCTACCTCCGCTTCAAACCGTAGCTCTTGTTCCCGTTGCATTGTCTCCTGTCTCAAACGAGCCATTTTTAAGGCTGCTTCTACCCGTGCTAACAATTCACGGGCTGAGAACGGTTTAATCAAGTAATCATCAGCTCCAGCTTCTAACCCTTCCACCCGTGCCTCTTCTCCTGCCCGTGCTGACAGCAGAATAATCGGAACTTTTTTTGTCTGCGGATCGGTTCGTAATGCTTGCAACAATCCAAAGCCATCTAACAAAGGCATCATCACATCCGTCAGTACCAAGTCTGGCAGACGCTCACGAACAGAATTCAAAGCAGCTAAACCATTGGGCACTGCTTCCACTTCATAGTGCTGGCTTAACAATCGCTTGACATAATCGCGCATATCAGCATTGTCATCAGCTAGAAGAATGCGGGCAGTTCTAAGCAGAGGGGCAGAGGGGCACAGGGGCAGAGGGGAAATTAGACTCTCCTGCTCCCCTGCTCCCCTGCTCCCCTGCTCAAGAGCCTCTTCGGGTAGCCAACGCATGGCTTCTTGTATATAAGGTGCTGCACCTAAGGCTGTTGAAGTTAAAGTTCGAGGGGCGCTAATCCTGTCTGGAGGCAAATGAGCATAACCGGTAGGAATCGACACAGTAAAGCAACTGCCTACTCCTAGAACAGTGCTTACTTGGACAGTTCCACCATGCATTTTCACCAATTCTTGCACCAGTGACAAGCCAATTCCCGATCCTTCAAAAGTTCGTCCTTGCGCTCCTTTGACGCGGTGAAATCGTTCAAACAGATGCGGGATTTCTGCTGCTGGAATACCAATGCCTGTGTCTTGCACCGACAATTGTACGAAAGACGACGCGGGGACGGGGAGAGGGGGAGACGCAAAGAGTGTTTGTGATAAATTTCCTACGTCCCCGCGTCCCCGCGTCCCCGTGTCTTCTTCCCCCACCCACTGCAAATTCACGGCAATTTTTCCTGCCAAGGTGAATTTAAACGCGTTAGACAGCAAGTTAAGAACAATTTTTTCCCACATTTGGCGATCGACATACACTGGTGCGGGTAGGGGAGGACAATTAACTGATAACTGCATTCCTGCCCGTTCAATCGCTGAACGAAAAACACTAGCTAATTCCGCGGTGAACATGGCAAGGTCAGTGGGTTCGTATGAAGCTTGAACCCGTCCGGCTTCGATACGCGAGAAATCTAGCAGGCTATTGACTAGTTTCAACAAGCGCAGTCCATTACGTTGCACCATTTTTAACTGCTCTTGTTCGTTGGCTGGTAACAAACCGCCACAACTGGCTAGGATGTCTTCTAGTGGCCCCAACATTAAAGTTAATGGGGTACGAAACTCGTGGCTGACATTGCTAAAGAAGATAGTTTTGGCGCGATCGATTTCTGCTAAAGCTTCAGCCCGTTTGCGCTCTTGTTCGTAAGCCTGGGCGTTGGCAATGCTAGCTGCGATTTGAGCTGCAACTAGTTCCATGAATCCTTTATAATTGTCGTCAAACAGCCTGAAGGGGTTTAAGCCAGCAATTAAGATGGCAGCTTTGCCTGTTTCACCCGATGGTGCAATGGGTATAGCTACTGCTTGATGTGGCGTTGGCGAAGCCTGCCGTAGGCATTGCTCCCATATACCACAAGGGAAACTACCAAAATCCGCTGCTACAATGTCAACCAGTTTTGTTTGATGGGTTGTCATCACTTCCCCAAAAGGCCAAACTGTATCAGAATTGAGAGCAACTGTTTGGGGAACTGCTATGTGGTTTGGCTCAATGCCGCATGTCCTGGCGAGAGAAACTTGTTGTCGATCTGGATCGACCAAATAAATCATTGCAAAGGGTAAGTCATAGGGGTTGGTTTCCAGACAACTGGCACTCAGGGTACAGGCTTCATCAAATGTACGTGCATCTGCTGTCCTGGTTGCTAACTCCCGTAACAGTTTTAACTGACGCTCACTAATAATGCGTTGTGTGTCGTCTGTGTTGGCACAGATAATACCGCCTGTCTGGCCCTCATCATTGGGAACTGGGCTATAGGAAAAAGTATAATAAGTTTCTTCTGGGTAACCATTACGCTCCATAATCAGCAGTAGCGCTTCGTCGTAAGTACCCTCGTTCTTCAGCAGCGCTGATTCTGCTCGCGGTCTAATCTGATCCCAAATTTCGCGCCACACATGGGAAGCTGGCTGACCGAGTGCTTGTGGATGTTTGCCACCAATAATAGCTTTGTAAGGATCGTTGTAAAGATTAATGAGTTCGTCGCCCCACCAGACAAACATCGGTTGACGAGAAGTAAGCATAATTCGCACCGCAGTTTTCAAACTCTGCGGCCAATGCTGTGTTGGGCCAAGGGAAGTTTGGGACCAGTCAAGTTCTCGCATCCGCGCACCCATTTCACCTCCACCGAGAAGGAAATTATCGTCGGCGTTGCTTGCTGACGTTGACTCATTTTTCATTGGTTCTTCTCGATTAGTCATGGGTCAGGTAGAAAGCTACAGTTGTGGTCATGTACCGATTAAAATCCTTTTCTGGTATGGCCAAAATAGTGTTGAGTGGGTATTGTGACTCCAAACTCAGCACCATAAAACAAGCTTACTCTTCTTCTCCAAAGTATGTTGTTTCGAGAATTTTACCTCGATCGCCCAACTCATTAAGCAAAATACTAATACGCTCCATTGCCAAAGAAGAAGGTGCTGCGCGTCTATTTTGCCAACGCTTGATTGTTGTAAACGCGACATTCAACTCGGCGGCAAATCTTGATTGAGAAAGATTCAATTCTTGCCGCAGGTCACGAACTAGCTTACTAATTTTGGATTGTTTTGCCACAAGTAGGCTTTTACTGTGAAGCAGATAAATGAAAGTTATAATGCTCTATATATCTAATGTTTACGTTAGAGCGCTATTTGGCGTCAATTATTCTTGAGACAGAGATTATAATTCCAGTAGCTTTTCCATTAGTTAGAATAGACGAACTGATGTAGTGCGATCGCTGCCCAAAAATTCGATGACAAAACTCATCAAAACCCATAAACGCCATATTTTGTCAATTCTCCGACCCCAAATTGCCAAGGTAAACAAGCTTGATTTTTGACTTTGAGATTTAGCTTGTGTACTTCACTATCCTTGAAATCTATTGTCAATCACTACGTGTATTGATAAATTTATTTAGATAATCTACGATTAGTTTATTTTATGGTTTTAACAATCAATAATATTTGATTATATTTGAAAGCTTGTTTATTCTATAAGTACTAAAGATTTCTAATTAAAATTACTCCAAAATCATTAATTCCCTTAATTTAACCTTAAAAATCATCAGTTTTTATAAAATAGCAAAAACTTTTACTAATCAAAATGAAACTAATGTATTAGTTAAAATCAAGAGAGCCAATTAATGCTAAATTACCGACATAAAATTTATGAAATAGGCGCAATTTCAAAAATTATTTTTGAGAAAGTCAATAAACAAACAATTTCAACCTTTATAGCAATTATTACTCCAGCTTTGTCTAGAAATTTACTAACTGTAATGAACATCAAATTTTTACAAATTACTGTAGTGTTATTAGTATTTTTGTTCAACTTAGCAGTTGCTTCTCCCACCTGGGCAAAAACAGCACCTTCTTTAACTAGCAATCCTGACTACTTTGAAGTAGGTCAAAAAGTTATTTGGCTTTACAAGGCTCGTGGTGATTCTGCTGATATTCAGAGAATTCCCGCAGAAGTGGTCAAATTAGGTTCCAAGGAAGTGCAAATTAAGGTACACAAAAATAAAAACGAATTTGTGAATCGTTGGGTAAATCCAAACAAGCTGGAAAATTTTCACGAATAGAGATACAGCATTTTTCAGGTAAATGAAGTGTACACCGTAGCCTCCCAGGAGAGGGAAACAGGGTGTGTGAGGTCTGTCGAATTCACGTTAAAGATGTATGGGTAGAGGCGTACACCTCTACACTTTTACAGCGGATTCATTTGTTGCAAAGATTTTTGCAAATGGTATTGTAACCAAGGCTATTACCCATGACCACAGGATAAGGCTCGGCGAATCGCTACTTATCGCCGCAGCCAGTTGAGAAACAACACCTAGCGACTTTGAACTATGGACTGTTGACTAGAATTTTCTAAGTCTGGAAGTTCTAGTTTGCTCGGTTTGGAGTTTTTCACCCAAGCAAGACACAGTTCGCGGAAATGGTCGCCCCGCACCTCAAAATTCGGGTACTGGTCGAAACTCGCGCAAGCAGGAGATAGCAACACTACAGGTGCTTGATATTGCTTGGCTAATTCCGCTGACCTGGGAATTGCCTTTTCCATAGTTTCCACAATTTCGTAAGTATAATATCCTACTTCTTGCAGCCGTTGGGCAAAGGCGGGTGCAGCAGAGCCAATCAATAACACAGCAGCAGCTTTGCTTTGGATTTGTGCTAGCCAAGCAGTATCATCGCCTGCTTTTGCTTCTCCACCGGCAATTAAAATCGCTGGGCTGTTTACCGATGCCAAGCCAACTTCCGCAGCATCGTAGTTTGTGGCCTTGCTATCGTTAATAAAATCAATACCTTCCCAAGTGCAGATATGCTCTAAACGATGAGCAACACCAGGAAATTCACTAATTGCACGAGCGATCGCATCTTTATTAATTCCCGCTAACCGCGCCGTCGCTACCGCCATCAAGAGATTTTGCTGGTTATGTTCTCCCACCATCCGCAAAGCAGATACTTTCACAATCCGTTCTGGTGCAGAGGTAGCAGTTAACTTTTCCACAACCCAGCCATCTTCAATATAAAAGCCTTTTTCGCTAATCAGGAAATCTTTTCCTTTGACACTCGTCCAATAAGCATTCGGCCAAGCACTCAAACCCAGCTTGCTCAAGTAAGCATCATCGCCATTGAACACTTGTAACTCAGACTGCTGTAATAACTTAGCTTTGATGTTGTAGTAATTTTCTAAAGTTTTATGCCGCGCCAAATGGTCTGGTGTAAAAGTCGTCCAAACACCGATGCGAGGTGCAAGGGACGTTGATGATTCTATTTGATAGCTGCTAATTTCGGCAATTATCCAATCGAGTGAGGAGTTAGGAGTTAGGAATGAGGAGTTATCAAATCTTTCCCCCGCTTCCCCTGCTTCCCCTGCTTCCCCTGCTCCCCCTGCTCCCCCTGCTCCCCCTGCTTCCCCTGCTCCCCCTCGCTTCCAAGACAGAGCGACTTCACAAGCAGCGTAGCCAATATTACCGCAGGCGGGTGCGTTTAAGCCTGCTGCTTGGAAAATGGCGGCAATTAAAGATGTAGTGGTGGTTTTGCCGTTAGTGCCAGTAATTCCTACCCAAGGTAAAGGTTGCAAATGCCGCCAAGCGAGTTCGATTTCGCCGATGGTTTCAATCCCTAGTTGCCGTGCCTTATTTAATACAGGAACATCCCAAGGCACGCCAGGACTAACGACTATTAATTCTGGTAAATTAGCACCATTCAAGTCTGGGGATTGACCTAGTTTAATGGTTATTTGTTCGGCAGCAAGTTCTTGTTGTTGTTGGAGAAGGGTCTCGGAGGTGTTGCGTTCAGCTAAGCTCTCGGCACTAGCGGAATCAATCAGTTCCACCTCCCAACCTTCCCGTTTCAACAATCTCGCCGCAGCAACACCGGACTTTCCAAATCCAATTACAGTAGCTCTGGACATAGATTGCAGCAGAGATCCCTGGTTAAGCACTCCTTATACTAACGTTTATTGGCAAAAATTACACAACTTTTTGTTGACCTACGCTACAGATTTTTGACAATTGCTCCGAAATCAGCTAAAACACGGGCATGATTGCGAACTAATCCCAATAGATGTAATCGATTACGCTTAATTTCTGGATCGGAGTCCATTACTAAAACGCTATCCGGCCCGTCAAAGAAGTTACTAACTGTGGGAGCAATTTTTGTTAGGGCTGCTACTAACAGTTGATAATTTCTAGTTTCTTGTGCTGCTTGAGTTTCTGGCACTAAATCAACTAAGGCATTATACAAAACCACTTCGGAAGGTTTTTGGAATAGTTCTTCACGGATTAAGCTTGTGGGTTCTAGCTGTTTTGTATCCAAATCGCCTTGGGCGGCTAGGCGTGTGGAACGGTTAACGGTTTCATAAATGGTATCTAAGATGCCGTCGTTACGAATTTGTTGCAGATATAAGGCGCGATCGCGTACATCTAACAAATCTTTTAATGCCCGCTCTGTATATTCTGGATCGTTTTCTCCCAAAACTGCATTCACTAAGTCGTAATCAATCTGTTTTTCTTCTTGCAATAAAGTGCGAATGCGCTGTAAGAAAAATTCTTGTAATGCTGCTGTTAATGATGCCAGATCTTTCTGATATTTTGCTGCAAAATCTGTGGAGATTTGCAACAGTAATTCATATAATCTTATTGGTAAATTAGCAAACCAAGCAATTTTTACTACTGCATTGGCAGCACGACGCAAAGCAAAAGGATCGGAAGAACCCGAAGGAATTAAACCTAAACCGAAGATACTCACCAAAGTATCTAATCTATCTGCTAAACCGACAATTTGACCTGTGAGTGTTTCGGGTAAATTGTCACCTGCTCCCGTTGGCAAGTAATGTTGAAAAATTGCCTTTGCTACTTCGCTATCTTCACCACTTGCTAGGGCATATTTTTCTCCCATAATGCCTTGCAATTCTGGAAACTCATAGACCATTTGAGTAACCAAATCTGCTTTACATAATAAAGCCGCACGGTGGATTTTTTGGCTTTGCTCTGCTGTTAAATCTAATTGCTTAGTTATTTGCTCGGCAATCTTAACTACTCTATCTACCTTGAGACGCAAAGACCCTAATTCTTCTTGAAAAGTGACTGTTTCTAACTTGGGTAAAAAGCTTTCTAAAGGTTTGGTTAAATCGGCTTCGTAGAAAAATCTACCATCAGCTAATCTGGCACGAATTACCCGTTCGTTCCCCACGGCAACAATATCTGATTTTTGAGGGTCGGCGTTAGAAATAGTAATAAAATTCGGCAATAATTCTTGCTGAAGACTACCTGATTTGAATACAGGAAAGTAACGCTGGTGAGTTACCATAACTTCAGTGATGACTTCAGTCGGCAATTCCAAAAATTCTGGTTCAAATTTACCAACAACAGCCGAAGGATATTCAACCAGGTTGATTACTTCTTCTAACAAATCGGGGTAAATTACTGTATCGCCACCTAAATTTTCTGCTACCTTATTTACTTGCTGTTTGATAACATTTGCTCGTTCTTCTGGGTCAACGGTAACGTAGGCTTCTTTGAGAGTGGTAACATAATCTGTAGCCTGGGTAATTGTCACAGGTTGAGGATGTAAGACGCGATGACCTTGGGTCAGGCGATCGCTCTGAATCGTTTTAGAACCATTCACTAACTCTAAAGGCAGCACCTTATCATCTAACAAAGCCACAAGCCAACGAATCGGTCGAGAAAATCTCGCATCTCCATCACCCCAACGCATCAACCGCTTACCTTCCAAGCCCCAAATCCATTGGGGAACAAGCTCTGTCAAAATTTCCGCCACAGGACGACCAGAAATTTTTCTTTGCACAAACACAAAATCCCCTTTATCAGTCGGGCGAACAGACAGCGCATCTACTTCCACGCCCTGTTTTTTAGCAAAGCCCACTGCTGCTGGTGTCGGTTGACCATCTTTAAAGGCGGCACCAGCAGGAGGCCCTTTAATTTCTTCTTCTCTGTCTGGTTGCTGGAACGGTAGACCTTTAATCAATACCGCCAAACGCCGGGGAGTCCCGTATACCTCAACGCTTTCATTCTTGAGGCTGTTTGCTTCCAAACTTCGAGGAATGCGCTCTTGCCATTGCAGCAGAGCACCACTGAGAAAGTTTGCAGGTAGTTCTTCTGTACCAATTTCTAATAAAAAAGCAGGCATAGGTCACTGTTTTAAACTTTGCGTAGCTCAACTTTATGAGTTGATTCCAACAGTTTACCTTGCCGCAATGCTGCCGTATGGGCTGTAAAACACTTTAAATGAAAAAGAGGGGGAAAGGGAAAAGGGGAAAGGGGAAAGGAACCAGCAATTTCAAAACAGGGGTTTCATAGGCATGGAGTCGGCAATTTTTATCGCACTATGTATCTCCTCAATCTTCTTTTTTGTTCTCCATATTTAAAAACAGGGGCTTTATACCTTGTGGGCAAAAGTGTTTTCTTCTTCCCTTACCCCTTACCCTTTCCCCTTCTTGGTAAAGTAATTCGGCAAAATTCCTCATCCATCTTACACGGTGGTGTAGTTCACAATACTTCATGTGCCACTTTACAAGCCGGAATGCGGGTTTCATGCACGAGATTAAATATAATGCTACAATCCCCTATGAGTAAATTTAACAATTAAATTCCCATTTTAATTAGTTAAAAGTAATCAGCCATATGGTGAAATTAAATTCAGCGAACAGTTAACACTAGTAGCTAATAACTGCACAGTAGAAAGGCTCAATCCAAGCAAAAAAACTGATAATTGATAACTAATAACTGTTAAAATCCACATAGAAAATTTACTAATACGATTGATTGCAGTTTTGATTTAAAAAATTCATAACCTGTTCACAACCTAAATTAAATAATACAAAGTAGCAGCCCCTACTGTAGTTATCAATCAATTCGCTCATCTGTGGCTGTTGTCACCAACTTTACAAATAGCTCATGCACATTCTGATCTATTCCTACAACTATCATCCAGAGCCGATTGGAATTGCTCCCTTAATGACTGAATTGGCAGAAGGATTAGTAAAGCGAGGTCACCAAGTGCGAGTAATCACTGCAATGCCCAACTATCCGGAGCGACGGATTTACGATGGGTATCGGGGTAAATGGTACGTTACTGAACAAAAAAATGGTGTTACAATCCAACGAAGTTACGTGCGAATTAAGTCTAAACCCAACGTTGTAGACCGATTGCTATTGGAGTTGAGCTTTGTTTTCACGAGTTTACCGCAAGTCTTTAAAGGCGATCGCCCAGATGCGATCGTCTTAACAGTTCCGCCTCTACTAGGTATCTTACCAGCAACAATATTTAGCTGCTTATACAACTGCCCGCTAATTCTGAATGTGCAAGATATATTACCAGAAGCTGCTGTGCGTGTTGGGCTACTGAAAAACAAGTGGATGATCCGAACTCTTGCAGCCTTAGAAAAATTTGCATATCGAACTGCACAAAAAATTAGCGTGATTGCTGATGGGTTTAGTGAGAATTTAGTGAATAAGGGAGTACCTGTTAATAAACTTGTTTGTATTCCCAATTGGGTGAATATAAATTTCATCCGCCCCTTACCAAAACACGATAACTCTTGGAGATCTACACATCAATTAGATGGGAAATTTGTAGTACTTTATTCCGGAAACATTGCCCTGACACAAGGTTTAGAAACAGTCATAGAAGCAGCAATTTGCTTGCGTCATATCAAGGATATTGTCTTTGTGATTGTTGGTGAATCAAGAGCATTGCAGAGGTTACAGGAATATTGTCTATTAAATGGAGCGGATAATGTTTTGCTGCTACCATTGCAGCCACGAGAGAAACTACCAGAAATGCTAGCAGCATCAGATGTGGGGCTGATTGTGCAAAAACACAATGTAATTTCATTCAATATGCCTTCAAAAATACCACTGCTTTTGGCAAGTGGTCGGCCGATTGTGGGTTCAGTTCCCGCCAGTGGTACTGCTGCCAGAGCGATCGCACTTAGTGGTGGTGGCATAATTGTGGAGCCAGAATCACCCCACGCTTTAGCAAATGCAGTACAAAATTTATATACCAACCCGACTTTAGCAGCCAAGCTAGGCCACGTAGGCAGACAGTTCGCCGAAGCAAACTATTCCTTAGAGCAAGCACTCGATCGCTATGAGTGGCTGTTTTCTCAGATTGTTGTTAATCAAAAATCAGTTGAGAGTATATTGCCAGAATTAGATTCCAAGAAATCTGTTGTAGATGGTTGAAACTTTTGCCCTCTGCCTCCCCTGCTCCATCGCCCAAATCTGGGAAAATTAAATCACCCGATCGGGTGACCTAAGTGTAGGAAGTTGAAATCGATTAAAAAGAGGATTCTGGATCAATAAATACTGATTGTGCCTTGTTTTTGGTGAGGATAAATCAATGAAACTCGCAATCTTGATGAGATAGATCTGAAATAATTAGTGATTGGCTACTCTTTATCTTCCTTCAGATCGATATTCACTACTACTTAAGAAGGGTAAACTCATTTTTAGCATTACCAATCTTCTTTACTATGTAGTTATAATGCAGCCTAATACTTACATAGAGATGCAAGCAAGTACTTGCAAACACTTATGAAAAACCCAACACCAGGTTGCACATTTGAGGTAATACAAGACTGACAAATTGCTGCCTAAACAGTTGGTTGTGTACTAAAAAAACGGCGAGGAGAAAGGTACAGTGCGCTCAGATATTGATTTGAAATCATCTTTGCATAGTTTTGTAGGTATGTTGCTTTGCCTCAAAGGCAGAGATATAGGGTAGCAAATATAACGGACATGGGGGAGTGTGGGAAGAATATAAAAAGCTTCCATACCTGTCAACACCCAATGCCCAATGCCCTGTTTGGCCAATGCCCTCCTCGTTGACCTAAGTAAGATTGCTCAAGTCTAGATTCACAAGACGAGAAAACGAAAATGTCCCATTCTGAGTTCCCTGAATCTTCCTTTCCTGTTGAAATAGAACAGCCTGCTGTTAATGATTCCAGTCAAGAGTCCGGCTCGTTGCCACGATCGCCCAAATCACCTAAAAAGCGACGTTGGCCTATGGTGTTGGGAATTATTCTGGTAATCGCAGGTGTTGGTTTTGGTTGGCGGTGGTGGCAAACTAGCAATGCCAGCAATGGAGCATCTGCTAATCAGGGCGCTCCTGGTCAACCTATGGCAGTTCCTGTGAAGCTAGCAACTATAGAGACAGAAACTACACAAGAAAGTTCCCAGTTTATTGGCTCCTTAGAAGCTCCTCGTTCGGTAACTATTAAGCCACAGATTGAAGGACGAATTACCCAGATTTTTGTCAACGAAGGCAATCGAGTACAACAAGGGCAAGTCATTTTTACCTTACAAAGTGATGATGCCCAAGCTCAGTTATTACAAGCTAGAGGCTCACTCCAACAAGCCCAGGCGCGTCTTGCTGAACTTGTAGCGGGTACCCGGCGAGAAGAAGTTGCCCAAGCCAGAGCGCAGTTAGCCCAAGCCCAAGCTCGCCTTAGGGATGCCCAAACGGGAGCGCAGCCAGAAGAAATTGCTCAGGCTGAGGCTCAAATCCAGTCAGCTAAATCTGATGTGGAGCTAGCACAGTCACGAGCCAAACGATACGAGCAATTGAGAAAAGAAGGTGCAGTTTCCCAAGATACCTTAGAAGGATATGTTAAGGAACAACGGAGCGCTGAAGCTGCCCTTGTGGTAGCCCAGAAACGTTTAGACCAACTACGGCAAAGTAGGAACTCTAGTATCAATGAGCTAGCTGCTGCTGTAGAACAACAACAGCAGAACCTCAGGCAACTGGAAAATGGTTCTCGTCCAGAAGAAATTGCCCAAGCGCGATCGCAAGTTACTCAAGCAGCAGGTCAAGTCCAAGCTGCCCAAGTGCAACTTCAATATACAAAAGTCCTAGCTCCTTTTACCGGCATTGTTGGTGATATTCCCACAAAAGTCGGAGATTACGTAGAAAGAGCAGATCAGCTCACCACATTAACTAGAAATGACTCATTAGAACTTAATATTTCTATTCCCTTAGAAGAAGCCAAAAAGTTGCGCTTGGGATTACCCGTACAAATGCTCGATGCCCAAGGCAAAGCCATAGCCACAGGTAAAATTAGTTTCATCTCCCCAAATACAAATTTAGATTCCCAAACAGTTTTAGCTAAAGCCAACTTTGGCAATTCTACAAGGCAACTGCTTAATGGCCAGTCAGTACAAACCAAAGTCATTTGGGATGAACGCCCAGGCATTTTAATTCCAGTGACAGCAGTATCTCGTCTCGGTGGTGAGACATTCGTTTTTGTGGCTGAAGCACCAGCGCAAAACTCTCAACCTGGAGCGCCAAAAGCTGAAGCACCAGCACAAAACTCTAAACCCGCAGCCCCAAAATTGGTAGCTCAGCAAAAGCCTGTAAAGTTGGGAGCTATTGAGGGCAATAGTTATCAAGTGCTCGAAGGACTAAAACCTGGTGACAAAATTGTTGTTTCTGGGATTCTCAACCTCACCAATGGCGTCCCCATCACTCCTGCACCGGAAACAGTTGGTAGTCGGAATTTTTAAGTGAAACGGGACTGGGGAGCAGAGGAGAGATGGGGAAGTGTGGGGAGTGTGGGGAGAAAGGGGAGTGTGGGGAGATGGGGAAAAAGAGAATTTATGCTTCCCTTTCCTCCCACACCTCCCACACCTCTCACCCCTCCCACACCTCCCACACCTCCCACCCCTCCCATACTTCCTGCTTGCCCCATGCCCAGTGCCCAATGCCAAATACCCAATGCCCAATTTTCTAAATTATGTTTGTTGACTTTTTTATTAAGCGGCCAATCTTTGCGTCGGTCTGCGCCATTCTTATCCTTTTAATAGGATTAATCAGTATTCCGACACTACCGATCGCCAGGTTCCCAGAAATTACTCCCACCCAAATTAGTGTCACTTCCAACTATAGCGGAGCCAGTGCCGAAATCGTAGAAAGCGGCGTTACCAATATCTTAGAAAGGCAAATCAACGGGGTTGAGGGACTTAGATATCTCACTTCCAGCAGCAGTAATGATGGCACGAGTACCATTACAGCCACCTTTGACTCATCACGGAATAAAGATATTGCGGCGGTGGATGTGCAAAATCGTGTTTCTATTGCCCAACCACAATTACCAGAGTCTGTGCAACGCACGGGAGTGCGAGTATCAAAAGAGTCTAGCAACATTCTCTTAGCAATTGGTTTATTCGCAGAAAATAATGAATACGACAATATATTCTTAAGTAACTATGCTGACCTTTACATTGCAGATGCCTTAAAAAGAGTCAAAGGTGTCAGTAATGCCCAAGTTTTTGGCGAACGTCGCTACGCCATGCGCCTGTGGTTAGATCCGAGTCGGCTTGCGAGTCGGGGATTAACAACTCAAGATGTGGCAAATGCCTTATCGGAACAAAACCTTCAGGTGGGTGCAGGAAGAATTGGACAAGAACCGGCTCCTGAAGGACAAAGATATCAACTTGATGTGCGCGCTTCCAGTCGATTAGCAGAACCAGCAGAATTTGGGGAAATTGTCCTGAAAACTGAAGATGACGGCACATTAGTTAAGCTCAAAGATATCGGTAGAGCAGAACTAGGTGCAGAAAATTACAATACATTTCTGCGATTTCGCGGTAAAGATGCTATTGGTTTAGGGATTTATCAGGTTCCTGGTAGTAATGCCTTGGATGTAGCCAAAGGAGTCAAAGACGAAATTGCGCGATTGGCTCCGAGCTTTCCCCCAGGTATGAAATATCAGGTAGCTTTTGACACAACTATGTTTGTCGAAGAATCGATGGCAGAAGTGGTCAAGACTCTGATTGAATCGGTGGTGCTGGTTGTACTTGTAATTTTTGTGTTTTTGCAAGACTGGCGAACTACCTTAATTCCAGCAGTAACGATTCCACTTTCCTTGATTGGGACATTTGTATTCGTCAAAGTTTTTAACTTTTCCATTAATAGTTTGACTTTGTTTGGCCTGACTTTAGGCTCTGGGATGGTGGTAGACGATGCGATCGTGATAGTGGAGCAAATTAGCCGCTTTATTCAGGATAAAGGTATAAGTCCTCGCCGAGCCGCTAGCGAATCAATGGCAGAATTGCTTGGGGCGGTGATTGCAACTTCACTGGTGTTGATGGCGGTGTTTATACCAGTGGCCTTCTTCCCAGGAACTACAGGCGCACTTTATCAGCAATTTGCTCTGACGATTGCCTTTTCCATTGCGATTTCGACTTTTTTGGCTTTGACTCTGACACCTTCTTTGTGTGGGGTGTTGCTGCGTCAAGGACAAAGAACTTCAGGCTGGCTGGGTTGGATTTTTGACCAGATTAATCGATTTCTTGACTGGGCACAGCATAACTATAAGCGATCGCTCAATTTCCTCACACGCTTCAAAAGTGTGATCATTGGGTTGTTTATCGTCTCCTTAGGGATGACTGCTTGGCTTTACACCACAGTACCGACGGCCTTTCTTCCAGATGAAGACGAAGGTTATTTCATCACAATTATTCAAGGGCCTCAAGGCGTTTCGCTGCAATATACCAGCGATGTAATTGCCCAAGTAGAAAAAGAAATCCTACCAATTCCCGAAGTACTAGGGACTTTTGCGATCGGCGGATTTGGTTTTAGTGGTAGCACCGCTAACAGCGGTATCATATTTACAACCTTAAAATCTTGGGACGAGCGCTCAAGACCCGATCAATCAGTACAGGCGATAATTGGCAAATTGCAGGGTAAATTGTCATCCATCCCAGAAGCCAGGATATTTGCAGTAAATCCGCCACCAATTCAAGGTTTAGGCAACTTTGGCGGCTTCGTCTTTCAGCTGCAAGACCGCAGAGGTAATACTGGCTTAGAAAATTTGGTGCAGTCGATGGGGCAATTACTCGGTCGCGCCAATCAAACACCAGGATTACAAGCTGTATTCAGTACCTTTGCCGCAGATACACCACAATTAGTTGTAGAAGTAGACCGCAATAAAGCCAAATCACTGCAAGTTTCCATAGATGATGTCTTTAGTACTTTACAAACTGCTTTGGGTTCACAATATGTGAATGATTTCAATCTCCAGCAGCGCAGTTATCGCGTATATATCCAAGCAGATGAACAGTTTCGTTCTAATCCAAAAGATATTGGAAAACTATACGTCCGTTCCCAAAAGGATCAAATGATTCCTTTAAGTAACTTAGTCAAAGTGACGCCAACTGTGGGAGCGCAAACGATAAATCATTACAATCTGTTCCGCTCAATTGAAATTAACGGTGCCGCTGCTCCTGGTTCTAGTTCTGGAGACGCTATTAAGGCAATGGAACAAGTTGCTAAAGAAGTTTTACCAGCAAGTTTTGGTTACGAATGGTCAGGAACTGCATTAGAAGAAATAGATTCTGCTGGCTTAGCACCTATAATTTTTGGGTTAGGATTGGTGTTTGTATTTTTAGTGCTAGCTGCTCAGTACGAAAACTACATTGACCCTTTTATCATTCTGTTGTCAGTTCCCTTAGCTATTTTTGGAGCGCTCATAGCTCAATCTTTGCGAGGTTTTTCTAATGATGTTTACTGTCAAATTGGTCTACTAATGTTAATTGGTTTGGCTAGTAAGAATGGGATCTTGATCGTGGAATTTGCTAACCAATTACGAGAGCAAGGACTTTCCATTACTAAAGCAGTAATTGAAGCTTCACAAGAGCGTTTACGCCCAATTTTGATGACTGGATTTTCTACTCTTTTAGGGATTTACCCGTTGGCTGTCGCCACAGGTGCAGGAGCAGGGAGCCGTCAATCTTTGGGAACAGCAGTGTTTGGTGGGATGTTAGTTGCGACTTTTTTAAGTTTGTTTATAGTGCCAATTTTGTACATCGTGATTAAGACGACGACGGAGCGTTTTATCAAACCAAAACGGCATCAAGAACTGCAATCATCTTTAGTTGAGGAAAAATAGGAATTAGTCTCACGCAAAGGCAAGGCAGGCGCAAAGAATAAAAGTTAAAGAGATGTCATTTTGGCATTTCATATTCAGATTCAGCAATACCCGATCTTGAATATCATTTAACTAAATTGTAGCGACAGTTAAAAAGGTAATTAACTGTCGCTATTTATCGTAAGATGAAACAATAGGGTAGGCTACTTTTAGAGGGGAAGGCATGAGAATCGCTATTGGCAGTGATGAACGCACTAACCTTACTGATACTGTATTGGAAGAACTTAAGCGGCGTGGGCATGAAGTTATACCTTTTGGTTCCCTAGCAGAGAATCAGCGAGAGGTTGATTGGCCTATCAGTAGTAGTAAGGTTGCTTTGGCAGTAGCAACTCAGAAAGTAGATGAAGGAATTGTTTTTTGTTGGACTGGTACTGGTGCATCTATAGCTGCGAACAAAGTCTGTGGAATACGTGCTGCTTTGTGCCATGATGCTGAGACGGCGCGGGGTGCCCGTATTTGGAATCATGCGAATGTCTTAGTTTTAAGTTTACGGGCAACTACAGAAGCGATCGCCAAAGAAATATTAGATGCTTGGTTCAGCACCCCCTATTCTGAAGATGATTGGAATCTGCTACAAATCAAGCGAATTGGACAGCTAGAGAAATGACGCGCAAAGAATAATTACTGCCCAAAGTATTTAATAATACTTTGATTTCTCAATTAGCTTTGTTTGGTATGTGCAGCCTGAACGAGAGCTTGAAAAAGTCTTTGATTACTAGGATCTACAACAGTTGAAAGTTCCGGATGCCATTGTACACCAATCGCCCAAGGATGATGTTCGTGCTCCACAGCTTCAATTACTCCATCATCTAGAGCATGGCCAACAACCCGCCAACCAGATGGTACCTTATCTACTGCTTGATGATGCCAAGAGACTACAGATACGTGAGAATTCTGTAAACAGTCAGCTAAACAGCTTTCTACATCTATCTTGACGAAATGTTCTGTAGGCAAACGTCGTCCAGGCTCAGGCTCTAGGCGATGCAATGCAGATGTACCGTAAACATCTGGAATGTGAGGAATTAGAGTACCCCCACAGGTGACCATGAGAATTTGTAAACCCCGGCAAATACCCAATATCGGCAGATGACGTTCAAGGGCAAACTTGGCAAGCTCCAATTCAAAAGCATCACGTTCGCTATCGACAGCATAAATAGTAGGGTGAGCAAAACCGTTATAGCAAACAGGGCTAATATCTCCCCCACCAGAAATGATTAAACCATCCAAAGAATCCACAAGTGTGGCAGGCTCCATTTCTCCTGGTGGTAATAATATGGGAATGCCACCTGCGGCCCGGACTGCATCTATATATTCACTGGGCAGAGAAAATGGTAATGGTGCTTGCCGTCCGTAAGTTGTAATGCCAATCAATGCTTTTCGAGATTTGCTACTCATCTTGATGCTATTTCAGTATTTCGTCTATGGGGCTACTATTTGATTTTGACGATCGCTCTGAGCACTAACTAGTAGGCTGCCAAAGTCTTTTTGACAGGCAAGGCAAAGGTTACAGGTTTTAAACCCTTCCCCTTTACCCTTTTCCCTTTCCCAATTTACACCTATCAATAATTTGCGTGGGGAACTACTACTACCATTAATATTTCCTCAAAGAATTTTTACCAGTCTATCGTTAAAGTTACGATGTAGTTAGTGGGCTACCTTGCCCAATCATTAGTGAGTAGTCCTTGCATAAGATTGCCTCTCGTGGTCGATATTTTTTATGAGGCTATTTGATTTATACTTTTAAATTCGTCTAATTGTAGAGAAATGTTAAAGTTGTATGTCCAGCCTGACTTCTGACATGGTACGCGTTTATTTGCAAGAAATTGGTCAGTTCCCTTTATTAACATCTGACCAAGAAATAACTTATGGCAGGCAAGTACAACAAATGATTGCCATTGAGCAGCACAAACAAGAGCTTAGTCAACAATTACATCGCCAACCAACACCATCAGAACTAGCAAATTTTGTCAATAAGACCGAAACCGAAATTAATCAAATACTTCAGCTTGGACAACGAGCCAAGCAAAAAATGATCGTAGCAAATCTTCGACTAGTGGTTTCCATAGCTAAAAAATACCAGCGTCGCAATCTAGAGTTTTTGGATTTGGTTCAAGAAGGTGCAATCGGTTTACAAAGGGGGGTAGAAAAGTTCGATCCTAACCGAGGCTATAAGTTATCAACTTACGCATATTGGTGGATTAGTCAAGCGATAACTAGAGCGATCGCCGAAAAATCCCGTACAGTGAGACTACCAATTCACGTTAATGAAAAGCTCAGTCAAATTAAGAAGACACAGCGAGAACTATTTCAAACACTTGGTCGTCGTGCTACTCTCACGGAAATTGCTCAGAAACTGGATATGGAACCAAGCCAGATTCGAGAATATCTCAGTGCTGCTAGTGGAACAATCTCTCTAGATTTAAGAGTGGGTGATAACCAAGATACAGAACTTAGTGAACTTCTAAGCGATGAAGGCATCTCGCCAAATGAGCAAATCACTCAGGAACTGCTGCGCCAGGACTTGAATGATTTGTTAGCATCACTCAAACCCGTGCAGCGCGAAGTATTAATCTTACGCTTTGGACTGTTGGATAATCAAGAACGAAGTTTGGCTCAGATTGGAGAAAAGCTCAATGTTAGTCGAGAACGAGTTCGCCAAATCCAGCAGCAAGCCATGACTGCTCTGCGTCGTCAAAAACCATCCATTGGTCAGTATTTATCTTCTTAATTGACACCAAAAGCTCACCCCTAAGGGGGTGATGACTTTAAGGAACTTTCAAAAAATAAATATCTCTAATTATTCCTACATTCGTAGGGGCGCACAACTATAGGTGTCAACTTACAGCTATAAATAGACCACGGAGTAGGGGCGCAAGACCTTGTGCCCCCAGGACAGACGTAGTTCAAATACATGAAAAAGGCTGTAACATAAAATTTATGTCCCGCATAGCAAAAGTCATCTCAAGATCGCTAAATATACTTAAAAATCTAAAATAGGCAAAATTCTGATCAAGGTGTTTGTTTAGGCTATAAGTGAAACCCAACATTAAATTAAACATAACGTTGGGTTTCACTAAATTTAACTAGCCTGATTATTTGGCGGTGTTGCATCCGGTGGTGTTTCGGCTGGGGGAGCCAGAGATGCATCTGGAGCAATTTCCTCTACGGGAATCTTTTCCTTATTCTCAGTTTCCGGATCTGGTTGGGCTGCTTCCACTAATTCCCAGGAAGGAGGATTTGGTGGAATTGCTTGTGGTACACTCTCGGTTTTTGCTTCGGTGTCGGTAGTACTAACCGTCTCCTCTACTGGTGGTTCTGGTGTGGCAGTGGTATTGTCGATAATCTCAACAGCAGGTTTCTCTGTTAATACAGAAGTAATGTCTTCAGGTTTAGTCGTTATGGGTGTCTTTTGACCCACAGTTTGTTGCACCTTGTCTTTCACGCCACTCAAGGTGCTACCAATATCCTGTTGCAACTGAGCTAGCCTTTCCTGAAGAGACAATTTATTCACCTTTTCCTGAATGCCAGTTTTCACCGTCTCAGCACTAGGTACTTGGGTTTGTTGTGCCTGTGGTGTTAGTTGGCGACGTAACGAAAAAGTTTGCCAGCCAAACCAGACCAAAAGAGCGACGCTAGCCACATGACCCAGCAACAACCCTCCAGAAATGCGCGGTGCAAACACCCATAAAACTAAGGCATAGAACAACCCGACACCGCTCCAAATAAAATCATTCTTGCGGTGGATTTCAGGAAAAAAGAAAGCTGCTATGTAAATGGCTAAACTACCAAGACCGACCACCAAAGCTAGGACATATGCCAGCATTATTTGGTTACTCCTTTGACTAGGGATTGGGCATGGGGCATGGGGCATTGGGCATGGGGCAAGCAGGAAGTGTGGGAGGAGTGGGAGGGGTGGGAGGGGTGAGAGGATAGGGAAAAAATCTTTCCCCCCTTTCTCCCCACACTCCCCACACTTCCCCATCTCTCCTCTGCTCCCCAATCCCTAGCCCCCAGTCCCCAGTTTCCCATCTCAATTGTTGATTTAGATACAACTTAAAATTAATTATCTGTGTTAGTTGTGGATTTTTGTCGTTGAGATCAACTCTTAAGGTCTTCTTTAGGAGATCGACGAAAATCTCGGACTACCCTAAAAGATGAAAGGATCTGCAAGAGTTAGCCAAACAAATTTATGACACTACAAAGCTTTGGTGTGATTGGACTAGCCGTTATGGGCGAGAATATTGCTCTAAACGTGGAACGTAATGGCTTCCCAATTGCAGTTTACAACCGCTCCCGAGAAAAAACGGATGCCTTTATGGCGCAGCGTGCGCCAGGACGGAACGTCAAAGCCGCTTTTACCCTAGAAGAATTTGTCGCCTCATTGGAACGTCCCCGCAAAATCCTTGTGATGGTGCAAGCTGGTAAGCCAGTAGATGCGGTGATTGCTCAACTCAGACCTTTGCTAGATGAAGGCGATATCATTATCGACGGTGGTAACTCTTGGTTTGAAGATACAGAAAGACGCACTCAAGAATTAGAACCTGCTGGACTGCGGTATCTTGGTATGGGCGTCAGTGGTGGTGAAGAAGGGGCGCTAAACGGCCCTTCACTAATGCCCGGTGGTACAACCAGTTCTTACGAGTATCTATCACCAATTTTCAACAAAATTGCTGCCCAAGTCGATGACGGCCCTTGTGTAACCTACATTGGCCCTGGTGGTTCTGGCCACTATGTAAAAATGGTACACAACGGCATTGAGTATGGCGATATGCAGCTAATTGCTGAAGCCTACGACTTGCTCAAAAATGCCGCTGGATTAGACCATAATCAGCTACATGAGGTGTTTGCTGAGTGGAACACCACCGACGAACTCGATTCATTTTTGATTGAGATTACGAAGAATATCTTCCCTTACATTGACCCAGAAACAAATCTACCCCTGGTGGACTTGATTGTTGACGCAGCAGGTCAAAAGGGAACTGGACGATGGACTGTGCAAACTGCATTGGAATTGGGAGTTTCGATTCCCACAATCACAGCAGCTGTGAATGCTCGGATTATATCTTCTATCAAAGAAGAACGGGTAGCAGCATCTAAAGTCCTCACAGGCCCCAGTGGCAAGTATAGCGGGCAAACCAAGGACTTTATCAACAAAGTACGCGATGCTCTCTATTGCTCAAAAATCTGTTCTTATGCTCAAGGGATGGCCTTGCTATCTACAGCTTCAAAAACATATAACTGGAATTTGAATCTGGGCGAAATGGCGCGGATTTGGAAAGGTGGTTGTATTATTCGCGCTCGCTTTTTGAATAAGATTAAGAAAGCTTTTAGCGAAAATCCAACTTTGCCTAACTTGCTGTTAGCTCCCGAATTTAAGCAGACAATTCTCGACAGACAGACAGCTTGGCGGGAAGTGATTGCGACAGCTGCAACACTGGGAATTCCAGTGCCCGCATTTAGCGCATCCTTGGATTATTTTGACAGCTATCGCCGCGATCGCCTACCCCAAAACCTGACTCAAGCACAACGCGACTACTTCGGCGCACACACTTACCTGCGTCTTGATAAGCCCGGAACCTTCCATACTGAATGGGTACCAATCGCTGAAGCTGATAAAAAATAAACTTTCACACTTACACCCCAGCAAATTGTGAAAGTTGAAAGAGTTTTCAACTGCAATTTTTATAGTGACTCTGAATTTCAGAGTCATTTTTTTACATAGCAGGGAACAAGCAATAGGCAATACTTGGACAAGCGGTAAGTAGAACAGCGTAAAAAAACCAAAATATGTAACAAAAAGTAAAGTTGTCCAAAAAGCTCTTCCCTTGTGTCTTCTGTCCGGTCGGTGAGCTTGTCGAATTGCTGCTTTCTGCCTTGTCATAACGACAATTTTCAACACCGACCTACTTAGTTGAGCGCAGTGGAAACTCAGTGCAGGCAATAAGCTTAAAAGTCTCTGATGCTGATGTTTAACAATCAGTTGATGTCCTAATCTCACTGACTACTGCTATAGCTTAAATTGCTTGACTCAAAACCTTTTAATAGAATATGATTATAGATTGTCTGTCTAATTCCGCTCGGAACAGGTAGACACATAACAAAAGCTGGCAAAAGCGTCTCGAAAGAAGATCGAAACCAGCTACCTGTACGGCAACTTCAAGGACAATTCTATGACCTACGCAATTATTGAAACTGGCGGCAAACAAATAAGAGTAGAGCCAGGGCGGTTTTACGACATTGAGCTGCTGACAGCCCAACCAGATGAAAAAGTTACAATAGATTCAGTATTATTGGTGCAGAATGATGGCGAAGTCACCATTGGACAGCCACGAGTGTCAGGTGCGACTGTAGAAGGGACTATACTGCGACATTTCAGAGGTCGTAAAGTCCTGGTATACAAAATGAAGCCGAAAAAGAAAACCCGCAAAAAGCGCGGACATCGACAAGAAATTACCAGGCTTTTCATTGACTCCATTACTCTTAACGGTACGGTGTTTAGCGCCCCAGCAGCAACGGATGAAAGCCCTGTTGTAGAAGACGCTCCTGCTCAAGAAGCTCAAACCGTTGCAGAATAATAAAGAAAACAGAAGTAGATACATAAAAGGAAATCATGGCTCATAAGAAAGGAACAGGTAGTACACGCAACGGTCGTGACTCTAACGCCCAACGTCTAGGTGTTAAGCGCTATGGTGGTCAAACTGTACGTGCAGGAAACATTCTCGTGCGTCAGCGCGGCACCAAATTTCACCCTGGCAACAACGTCGGTATTGGTAGCGATGACACTCTGTTTGCCTTAATCGACGGCGTAGTAACCTTTGAAAGAAAGGGTAAAACCCGTAAAAAAGTTAGTGTTTACTCAGCCGCAACTGCCACTGAAGAAGTAGCAAGTTAGAGTAATGAGGGTGGGTAACAGTGCCCGCCCTATCCGCTATTTAGTAACTAAAAACTAGTAATATCTCACTGGCTTTTAGCCATTTACCAAAAGTTAGATTTTTGGAAAACGATACAATAATTATCTTTTTCCGTACTCTTCATTAATCATCTGACTTTAGTTTTTTATATCTTGTAATTGCTAAAATATAGCTAAGCTAATCCAAGACACAAAGTTTAAGCTACTAGTAACTTGCGGAATATATTAGCTGGCATTGAGTAAAGTACAGCGAAAAAATAAAACTGGGGCGATGGTCAATTAAAATACTGTTCAGTTTTCCAGTGAATAATGATTTTTACTTAGTTTTTGAGTAAATTTTGGAATTAAGACAAAACAAAATTCAGATAAAATCTGTTTTTTAAAAGCAGCCATGCTACTTTTACAACCCTCAATAGATTTGAATTCGTAAATAAGTTGAGGTAGTTTATGAATTACGTTGTTGCAGTTTTACCAGACCGGATACAAGTTGAAGCAGCTTACTCTGCGTTGGTAGAAAAAGGCTTATTAGATAACCAAATTGACATTTTAGGTAGTGGCTATAAAAGTGCTGACGAATATAAATTAATTGATTTGAATCAACAAGCCAAAAAAGGAGTAAAAGGTTCATTTTATTGGCTGATAGTCTTTGGATTTGTTGCAGGTTATACTTTTAACTATTTAACTGACATTGAAATTTTGCCTACAGTCGGTACACTTGGGAATCATATTATTGGCGGGGTTTTAGGAGCCATTGCTGGTGCATTAGGCGCTTATTTTGTTGGTGGAGGTATAGGTTTAACTAAAGGTATTGGGGATGCTTTACCTTATCGTAATCGCTTGAATGAGGGGAAGTATTTGATTATAGTCAAGGGTACTGAAGAACTAATTCATCAGGCAACTCGTGTGCTGCGCCAGTTTGAGCCTGAAAATATTCAAGGTTATATAGAACCAATAAGTGCGTAAATAAAAGATTTTCATACGTAACCGTACAGTATAACCCGATTGTTGAGGTCGGTCACTGTACGTTATTACTCAACTTTTGAGGGGTAAGCGCAACCACTGTTATAGCAAAGTGCTTTTAGCGGAAGCGAGGCGTTGAGTCAGTGCTGAGTCGTGAGTAAAAATTATTTGCTTCAAAGCTTTGAGCAATCACACTGTTCTAACCTATGTGACTACACCGATCGCTTACATGAATCATACCCGATCTGATAACGTACAGTCACTTTCTAAATGCTCAGCGATTAATTCCGTATTTTTACTGTACCGTTTTGCTTTGATATCTATGTAAGGTTGTGTAGCTCAATATGTTGTTATTAACTCAAGAATTTTGAGTTTTTTCCAAACCTAGTTAAAACAAAAAATAAAACTAAAATATTCGCTTACTTGCTGTCTAACTGATATTAAAATCTAGAAAATTAAAATCAATCTACTGCTAAGAGTAGTTAGAGCCATGTCTTCTCAAACAACTAATGTATTAGAAGCAGGGCGCATATATAGAAGTATAGGCGCAATACCACCCGATCTTTTGCGTGCAGATATCTATCGTGCTTGGGAAAGATCGCACCTCCAAGGAGCTAATCCCCACACTCTGCAAGCAGAGAGGCTATCAAGTTTAGATACAGAACGTTTGTTAGAAAAACACAGTTATTTACTCAATGCAGTTCGTCCTTATTTCCGAATACTATCACAAGCAGCTGGGAGGGAGCGTCATGCAGTAATGCTAAGCAATCATGAGGCTATCTTGCTAGATGTAATTGGCGATGAACAGACTATACATGGGCCAGAACCATTTCCTTTACCTGGAGCCTTACTATCAGAAGCCGTAGCTGGTGCTAATGGTATTGGCACAACACTAGCTGAAGAAAATTACACAGAAATCGTAGCAGCAGAGCATTTTATTGATGGATTTTACCCATTTACTTGTCAGGGAACTCCTCTGCGTAATGACAAAGGAGAAATTGTTGGAGTCTTTAGTATTTCAGTACGCAATCAAGATGCAGGACAACGCCTGAAAGAGATATTACTGTGTGCTTCCCACGGTATTGAAGCAGAATTTTTGGTAGCTAGCCTCGAAAAAGATGTTCGTGATGTATTGGCATCAAATCCCGATGACTATCAGCCGTTAGAAAACCTGCGTCAGGATATTATCCAAGCACATCAGGCAACAAAGCTGAAACTTGAAATCATATCTCGAATGGTGGCTGTTAACACTTTAGATTATGCGATGCAA
The DNA here is from genome assembly GCF_014698835.1 of Nostoc paludosum FACHB-159. Taxonomy (GTDB): domain Bacteria; phylum Cyanobacteriota; class Cyanobacteriia; order Cyanobacteriales; family Nostocaceae; genus Nostoc; species Nostoc paludosum. Next base: position 43,822 of record NZ_JACJTU010000002.1, read on the forward strand.
TTGCTTCAACAGGCAGAGAAATCAATTCAAATATTTCGCCGCCGTGCTAAAGTTTGGCGCGAGTTAGCATCTTTAGAACGTGGTACACCCCAACTCTTGGTACTCACCGATGTTGTGCAGGATTTAGCCGATATTTTATCAACTGAAGCCGCAATTCGCAAAGTGGAAATTGTCATACATTTTTCAGAAAAAATTATAGTATTGGCTGATTTAAAAAGTCTTTTACGTAAGCTGTTTAGTTATTTTTTATCTGCTTTTGAAAGCGCCAGCAAAGGTGGGATAGTAGAAGTGGAGATGGCTAGAATAGTGCATTCTGAATTGGTAAAAGTCACTTTTAACTCAATTCCCGGATTAAATATTTCTCAATCAGATTTGACTTCATATATTTTTACCTTACCTATAGGAAAAAGGGACTATGAAAACTGATAATTTAGTTACGCGTAGAGTACTCATTGCAGATGATGATAACGATAGTCGAGTTCTACTTGCTTTTTTACTCGAACAAGAAGGCTGGGAAGTAAAACAAGCCAAAGATGGCAAAGAAGCTTTAGAAAAAGTGTTTCACGAACAGCCAGATTTATTGATTTTAGATCACAGGATGCCTGAATTCACAGGAAGTGAAGTTTATCAGCATCTCCAAACACGAGGAATTAGTTTAACAATTGTATTGGTTACAGCTTATGGATATTTAGAAGAGTTATCCTCATCTCTAGGTATTTCCTATTTTGTTAGTAAACCATTTGATATTCCAGATTTGCTGAACATTATTGAGTCTGCCTATCAAAAATCTCTGGAGCCAGTGTAAAAGAAAGTTGAAAATAGAGAGTGGAAAGTGAGTAGAGACGCGATTAGCCCTTGTCTGTAAGGAGTGGGGAGGAGAGGAGAAAATCTTTTTTATCCTTAGTTATGGGATTTTTCCGTAAATGACTGGTGGGACAATTGTCTCTGTGGTTTCACCCATGCCAATTTCCTGACTCATTTGCTAGAGATGCTAAAGGTTTACTGTTATATAACAAATGCTTGCTAGAGTCTGGAGTGCATCAATTGTCGGTATCGATGCTGTTAAAGTAGGTGTGGAAGTCGATGTATCAGGAGGATTACCGGGAATTGTTGTCTTGGGCCTTCCAGATTCAGCGATTCAAGAATCAAGAGAAAGAGTGAAGGCAACGCTGAAAAATGCAGGTTTCGCTTTTCCTATGCGAAAAATTGTCATCAATTTAACTCCGGCAGATTTACGCAAAGAAGGACCGTGTTTCGATTTACCTATTAGTGTGGGAATTTTGGCGGCTTCTGAGCAAATTAGCGCTGATTTGTTAGGGGATTATTTATTCTTAGGGGAAGTATCTCTTGATGGCAGTTTGCGTGCGGTGGCTGGTGTGTTGCCGATCGCTGCTGCTGCCGAAAAGATGGGAATTACAGGTTTAGTTCTCCCTGCTGATAATGCCCAAGAAGCCGCAGTGGTTCAAGGTTTGGCTGTTTACGGCTGCCAACATCTGTCTGATGTGGTGAACTTTTTAAATAATCCAGGGCGTTACAAACCTGTGCAGATGTCGGATAATGAGACGTTACATGTAACGTCTCTACATTCCCCAGATTTACAAGATGTTAAAGGACAAACTCATGCGCGTCGTGCTTTAGAAATTGCTGCGGCTGGTGGACACAATCTTATTTTTGTCGGGCCGCCTGGTAGTGGGAAAACTATGTTAGCACGCCGCTTACCGGGAATTTTGCCGCCCTTAAGTTTTGCCGAATCTTTAGAGGTGACTCGGATTCACTCGGTGGCTGGTTTATTGAAAAATCGCGGTTCCTTAGTACGCGATCGCCCTTTTCGCAGTCCCCACCACTCAGCATCCGGCCCTTCTCTGGTAGGCGGTGGTAGCTTTCCTCGTCCTGGGGAAATTTCTTTATCTCACAATGGCATATTGTTCCTCGATGAACTCACAGAGTTTAAACGCGATGTTTTAGAATTTCTCCGCCAACCTCTAGAAGATGGTTACGTAACCATTTCCCGCACCAAATTATCAGTCATGTTTCCCGCACAGTTTACTTTGGTAGCGAGTACCAATCCCTGTCCTTGCGGTTACTATGGCGATACTATCCAACAGTGTACTTGTTCTCCGCGGCAACGCGAGCAATATTGGGCAAAACTTTCTGGGCCGTTGATGGATCGAATTGATTTACAAGTGGCGGTGAATCGCTTAAAACCAGAAGAAATTACCCAACAACCGACGGGAGAAGCATCAACATCGGTGCGTCAACGAGTACAAGAAGCACGCGATCGCGCAAGTATCCGTTTTCAAGCAGAAGCAAATCTGCGTTGCAATGCCCAAATGCAGAGTAGTCATCTGCAAAAATGGTGCAAGCTAGATGATGGAAGTCGCAATTTATTAGAAGCCGCAATTAGAAAATTAGGTTTATCAGCAAGGGCAAGCGATCGCATTCTCAAAGTTGCACGGACGATTGCAGATTTGGCGGCAGAGGAAAAGCTACAACCTAATCATGTAGCAGAAGCAATTCAATATCGCACAATTGATAGAATGCAGTAACAAGGAGCCAGAATTCAGAACTCAGGAGTCAGACAAGCTTGATATTTGGCTTTGAGAGTGAGGTTTTGTACTTCACCAACTTGAAATCTGCTCTATGATTCTAATATATGAGTGAGAGTCCAAACTTTATGAAAATGAATAATTTAGCAGAATCAGAGGTCGCTAATTTAAAAGTCAATATTTTGCTGGAGACTAAAGAAGATGGTAGTGCGATCGCATCTATTTTAGAACTGCCACAGTATCATGTTGAAGCAGCAAATCGCGAACAAGCACTCTTGATGCTAGAACAGCTTTTGGTTGAGCGTATGCAAAAAGTTGAAATCATTCCGATGAAGATTAAAATACCTCAAACTGAGCAATCTCAAAGGCCTTGGATGAAATTTGCAGGGGTATTTAAAGACGATCCAGACTTTGATGCAGTTGGGCAGTATATTCAAGAATATCGTCAAGAATTAGATGCTGCGGAAGATGCAACAGATTCTGATAAATAGAGGCAAGCAAATTGAGTCTTTGGATTCTCGATACTGATAGTGTTTCTCTTTTCCAAAGAGGAAATTTAGAAATTGCTCGTCGCCTAAACATTATTGACGCTAGGGAAATAGCGATTACAATCGTCACTGTCGAAGAACAACTTCGGGGACGATTTCAAGTTATTCGACGAGCGGCTGCTAATGATTTAGTTTCGCCTTATGAGAAACTACAGGTAACATTTGATAGTTTGAAAAGCTTCAATATATTAAGATTTACTCCTAAAGCACAAGAGTTATATACGAATTTACTCCATCAAAAGATTAAAGTTGGTCGCCAGGATTTACGGATTGCTGCAATTGCTCTTTCTGTCGATGGAATTCTGGTCACACGGAACAATCGGGACTTTTCTCAAGTACCTAATTTAGTTTTGGAAAATTGGACTTTATAATTTGATTGCTACAGTTATACTCCTCAAAAGTTCTCTCAATGAGCAAGAAGTTCAGGACAAAATGCAGTAATACCAATTCGTAATTACGAATTACGAATTACGAATTGGTATTACTTATTCTCAACTCAATTTTTTATCGGCTTGCACTGCAATTGATTGTAAATTCTAAATTCTGAATTCTTTCTTACTAAATTACTCCTCAAGGAAGCTACACTAACATCCTTGGGAAGATGTGGCTAATTAGCAAATCAGTATCCAATATATCAGGGACTAAACAACATCCCTTACAAGGAGACTGGCTCAATGAATTTGCAGGCGATTTGGAAGTTGTTCCAAGAGACATTTCAGGAATGGAGTGAGGATAAAGCCTCTCGGTTAGCCGCAGCGTTAGCTTATTACACGATTTTTTCTATTGCACCATTGCTAATTATCGTAATTGCGATCGCCGGTGCAGTATATGGAGAAGAAGCGGCAAGGGGTGAAATTGTTCGACAAATTCAAGGTTTAGTCGGCCCAGAGGGTGCAGAATTCATCCAAACAGCGATTCAGAATGCTAACAAACCACAGACGGGTGTGATGGCTTCGATTATTAGTGTTGGAGTTTTGCTCTTAGGTGCTACTGGTTTATTTACCGAATTGCAAGATTCCCTCAACACAATTTGGGAAGTAAAACCGAAACCCGGACGCACTGTAACTAACATGATTCGCCTACGCTTTCTATCGTTTGCAATGGTGTTAGGTATTGGTTTTTTACTTTTAGTATCTCTGGTAATTAGTGCGGTTTTAGCAGCATTAGCTACTTACTTTAGTAATTTAATACCAGGGGTTGATTTCCTCTGGCAGATTATCAATTTTATCGTTTCTTTCGCCATCACTACATTCCTGTTCGGACTAATTTTCAAAGTTCTACCAGATGTAAAAATTGCTTGGAGTGATGTTTTAATTGGAGCTATGCTCACTTCTTTTTTGTTTTCCATCGGGAGATTTTTATTAGGACAATATTTAGGTAATGGCAGTTTTGGTTCAACCTATGGTGCTGCCGGTTCACTGGTGGTAATTTTAGCTTGGGTTAATTATGCAGCCCAGATTCTTTTCTTTGGTGCTGAGTTTACCCAAGTGTATTCCAGAAGGCACGGAAGTGGGATCACACCTACTAAAAATGCCGTACCTCTTAACAATAAAACTTCTACCGATACAGGAACAAATAGCAATAATACTGCTCAGAAAAAGCAAAGTAATAACAAACGGTCATTTTCTAAATTAATGAGCCGCTTAATTCGCAATTTTACCAAACCAAAACCCTTGAGATATAAAAGAAGATCCCAGCATTTTTAGTTGTTGAAAAATCAAGGTAATTAGTATGTAATTAATTAATCTGTGAAAGCAAAAAAGCTGTGTAGGCGTAGCCCGTCGTAGACCTTGCTTCTTCAATATGACAGTAAAATTTCTACTGTCATATTTCTCATTCATGAGCAAAAGTAATCTTTTTCTAATACAGCAAATTGCAGTTAGACAGATTACACTAAACCATAGTGCATCAACCGGGACTATGAAAGCTTACTCCATCGACTTTTGAGAAAAAATAATTAACGCTTACTCTCAAGGCGATACATTAATTAGAAAAATACAGCCTATGTAGATTATTTTCGATATTCTCAAAAAGATGAAAATACTATAAAGAGAGAAAATAAGTGTTAATGAACAAATTGTTTTTTATCGATTGGCAAGCAATCTTTGTTCCTAGTATTAGCGTCTCGGAATTGGTTATACGGGGGTCGCTGGTTTACTTAGCGCTGTTCTCGGTGCTGCGTTTGCTTCCTAGCCGCCAATTAGGAACTTTAGGAATTACAGATTTACTGGTAGTTGTGTTATTTGCTGAAGCTGCCCAAAACGCTATGGCAACTAATTATACGTCAATTACTGAGGGCGCTATCTTGGTAGGAACTGTGATTTTTTGGAGCTATTTGCTCAACTGGCTAGGCTACAAAATTCCGCAATTTCAACGTTTTATGAATCCGCCACCGCTTTTACTGGTTAAAAACGGCCGGATGATTGAGCGGCATTTGCAACGAGAATTAATTACAGAAGAGGAATTGATGAGCAAGTTACGTCAGCAAGGTGTCGAATTTTTGGCTGATGTAAAATTGGCGTATATGGAAGCTGATGGTAGGATTAGTATCATTACCTCAGACTCAAAGCCTAATTCCATCGCTGGGCAAAAAGTAGAGTTAAAAAGCGATGTACACTAATTAGACTGTAAAATATAGCCGTTGTATTCTGTGCCAGATTGTGATTGAGCGTTATACTCTGCCCGAAATGGGTAATCTGTGGAGTGAAGCCTATAAGTTAAAAACCTGGCTGCAAGTAGAAATCGCAGTTTGTGAGGCTCAGGCTGAGTTGGGTTACATTCCGTCTGAGGCTGTTGAAGAAATTAAAGCCAAGGCAGATTTCGATCCAAAGCGAGTGCTAGAAATTGAAGCTGAAGTTCGCCACGATGTAATTGCTTTCTTGACAAATGTCAATGAATATGTTGGGGATGCCGGACGCTATATTCACCTGGGGTTAACCAGTTCCGATGTACTGGATACAGCTTTAGCACTGCAATTGGTTGCTAGTTTGGATGTGTTATTGCAACGTGTGGAAGATTTGATTGGTGCGATTCGCCAAAAGGCACAGGAACATCGTCATACAGTGATGATTGGTCGATCGCATGGTATTCACGCCGAACCGATCACTTTTGGTTTCAAGCTAGCTGGGTGGTTAGCAGAAGTTTTGCGGCACCAAGAACGCCTGAGAATTCTGCGTCAAACCATTGCCGTGGGTAAGATTTCTGGTGCAGTGGGCACCTATGCCAACGTCGAACCGCGTGTAGAAGCGATCGCTTGCCAAAAACTCGGACTGCAACCCGATACCGCCTCCACACAAGTAATTTCCCGCGATCGCCACGCCGACTATGTGCAGCAATTAGCGCTATTAGCGGCATCCATCGAACGCTTTGCTGTGGAAATTCGGAATCTCCAAAAAACAGACGTTCTAGAAGTCGAAGAATTCTTCGCCAAAGGTCAAAAAGGCTCGTCAGCCATGCCACACAAGCGCAATCCCATCCGCTCAGAACGGCTGACGGGAATCGCACGACTTGTGAGAAGCCATGCCGGTGCAGCCTTGGAAAATGTAGCTTTGTGGCACGAACGGGATATTTCCCACAGTTCCGTAGAACGGGTAATTTTGCCAGATGCTTGCACTTTGACACATTTTATGATTGCAGAAATTACCGACTTAGTGAAAAACCTGCTGGTTTATCCTGAGAACATGGAACGAAATCTTAACTGCTACGGCGGTGTTGTCTTCAGCCAAAAAGTGCTACTTGCCTTGATAGACAAGGGATTGAGCCGCGAAGAAGCCTATGCGATCGTTCAAGGAAGCGCTCACGCCGCTTGGAACAAGCCAGAAGGCAATTTCCAAGACTTAATTAGCAAAGACCCCCGTGTTACCGAAAAATTGTCCCCAGCAGAATTAGAGGTGTGTTTCGACCCCCAACAACATCTGCGGCATTTAGAACAAGTTTACCAACGGCTAGGGATTTAAATTTCATTGGGTATGGGGCATGGGGCAAGCAGGAAGTGTGGGAGGTGTGGGAGGTGTGGGAGGTGTGGGAGGTGTGGGAGGATGGGGAAGCATTAATTCTCTTTCCCCCCACACTCCCCACACTCCCCTATCTCCTCATTTCTCCCCACACTCCCCACACTCCCCACACTCCCCTATCTCCTCATTTCCCCCCACACTCCCCACACTCCCCTATCTCCTCATTTCTCCCCACACTCCCCACACTTCCCCATCTCTCCTCTGCTCCCCACTCCCAAAAAACACTTTCAATCTGCTGCTGTAATTACTACTAACGGTGGGTAGTATACATAACAAATACTTACTTATTTATTTGTGCTGCGAGTGCTTTGATGATTGAAATCCTAGCCACACTCTCTGCCTCAGCGGCAGCAGGAATGAGAATAGGCACACCTTTACTGATTATTGGGCTGTTGCAGGGTAGTAACCTCTGGTCGCAAGTGCCGATTTTATCTCATATTTCTGAGCCAATATTATTAACCTGCCTCACCAGTTGGTCGTTAGTTGAATTATTAGCCTCAAAAAAGCTATGGGGACAAAGACTGCTACAAATGATTCAGTTATCAATGTCTCCTCTTGTAGGGGCAATTATGGGGTTAGCGGTAGCTTCTGCCACAGCAACACCACACTGGCTGATTGGCTTAACTGGCGGTTTGTTAGCTTTGGTACTCCAACTAGTTCAAGTTGGTTGGTTCTATCGGTTACGCGGCTTACCGTTGTGGGCAGTATTTCTTCAAGATACCTTATGTATTGCTCTAGTACTTTTTGCCTTTGATGCTCCTTGGCAAGGAGGATTAATTGCTTTAATTTTGTTGTGGTTTGCAGTTCGTAGCGCCAAGCAGTGGTATGACTGGTATCACAAGGGAGTGGGGCATAGGGCATAAAGATGAGGGAGCAGGGAAGGCTCTTGAGGCAGGGGAAAAGGTTAAAGGGAAAAGGAATAAATTTAATCTTTCCCCTTTTCCCCTTACCCTTTTCCCTTTCCCCATGCCCAATGCCCTTTACTGCAAAATTCCAATCATATGCAATACACCGTGACCGGTAATCAGCTCGATGATTAGAGCAATGAAGCCGAGCATGGCAATGCGACCATTCCAGACTTCGGCGCTAGTAGTTAAACCCCACTCCCAACGCTCTTGGGGATACATCTTCACCCTTTTTTTCATTTGGGCTGCTTGCGACAGCTTGAAACTGGGGTTTTTCAGCGCATCAATTACTAGTTCGGCTAGGGCATTAATAAATACTGGATGGGTGTTGGGAGCAGGTACGCGACGGAAGTTGTGAATTCCTGCTTCTTCTGCGACTTCTCGATACTCAATATCAATTTCTTGTAGTGTCTCAATGTGTTCTGAGACAAAACTGATGGGCACGACTACCAAATCTTTCACGCCTTGCGTGCCCAGTTCTTTCAAGGCATCCTCAGTATAAGGCTGTATCCATTCTACTGGGCCGACGCGGCTTTGATAAGCCAAGGTGTGGGTATTGGGTCGATTGAGGGTCTGCATAATTAAGGCAGTACATTCCTCAATTTCTTGTTGATAGGGGTCGCCTGCTTCTTCAACATAGCTTTTCGGAACGCCGTGAGCGCTGAAGAAGACATGAACTTCATCTGGGTTGGGAAATTGGTCTAATTCTTGGACTATAAGTTCCGCCATTGCTTGGAGGTAGCCTGGTTGTTTGTACCAGGAAGGAATGACGGTGTAATCAATGCGTTGCAGTTTAGGATCTTCTTGCCAAAGCTTTTCTAAAAGCCGGAAGCTGGAACCACTAGTACTGATAGAAAACTGCGGATAAAGTGGTAAGATTACTAGCTGTTCTACATTATCCTGGGTGAGTTGGGCGATCGCCTCTTCTGTATACGGATGCCAATAACGCATTCCCACATAAATATTAGCTTCTTGCCCCAAATAACCCAACTGTTCTTTTAGGGCTTCACCTTGGGCTTCTGTGATCCGCCGCAGTGGGGAACCACCACCGATTTGCTTATAATTTTCTTGAGATGTTCTGGTTCGTCGGGTGGCTATGAACCAAGCTAGGGGTTTTTGCAACCAACGAAACGGTAGGCGAATAATTTCCGGATCGGAAAATAGGTTGTACAAAAACGGCCCAACATCCTCTAGCTTATCGGGGCCACCGAGATTGAGTAATAAGACGCCTACACGACCCATAGCAGTTACTTTCCCCCGATACTTTTCAGGTTTTTTACTAATGTTAACAATATATCTTTATTAAATATAAAGCTTAATAGCAAGGAAATATGCAATGGCAACAATTTTAAGAGATTGGAGTTACCGCTATCAGTGGCTATATGATGGTATTTCTCGTTTAGCAGCCTTAAGTGTAGGTGGTGAAGGTCGTTTTCGACAACTTGCTTTGCAAGGCTTAACAATTGACTCAGCTACTCAGGTTTTAGATTTATGTTGCGGCAGTGGCCAAGCAACACAATTTTTGGTAAAACTGTCACAAAATGTAACAGGGCTGGATGCTTCACCGTTTTCTTTGCAACGGGCACGGCAAAATGTACCGTCAGCTTCCTATGTCCAAGCTTTCGCAGAGGACATGCCATTTGCAGATAATTTGTTTGATGTGGTGCATACCAGCGTTGCACTACACGAAATGCAACCCCAGCAATTGCGAAAGATTATTAATGAGGTTTATCGAGTCTTGAAACCAGGAGGGGTATTTACTCTGGTAGATTTTCACACTCCCACAAATCCAATATTTTGGCCTGGGGTATCGCTATTTTTGTTGTTGTTTGAGACAGAAACAGCTTGGGAATTATTAAAAACTGATTTGCCTGGTTTATTAACAGAAACTGGCTTTGAGGTGGATAAGCCAACTTTGTATGCAGGTGGAAGTTTGCAAGTTATACAAGCAAAGAAGTAAAGGATAGAATTTGATTTCATCAATCAATCTCTGTCACTAGCCATTGCCACTCAGTAACTACAGTCTTGGGTATATTGAGAATCAATGGCTGTCTACTGGAGATGGGCACATAAAGTTTGAGCGCATCGGTTGTTGGCAATTTAGCAAGGACATCCGTTAAGTTATATTCGCCTACATTGGGTGCGGGTGCTGTTAGGGCGTATGCGTCTGATGCACTCAACAATTTTCCTCCTGCTGTTTCAATTAATAGTGGTTGAGGGTGAGCAAGTTCAACAACACCAGGAAAGGCAACCAAGCGCAACCGTAAATCTTTGACTGGATTGTTGTAATTTTGTTTGAAGAGTAGCACTTGCCAAGCATATCCAAATTCATCTTTGATAGATACTTGCGAGTGGTAGCGTAAGACATTAGGGGAGTCATGATGTTGCCGCAGCAGTGCTTGTGCTGGCTCAACACTCCATCCACATACAGCTAATGCTAGAAGAACTACTAAGGCGCAATGCCAAAAATATTGTTGCAATTTTCGCTTCATGCAGCACATTTTACAGCAGAATTCATAACTCAGAATCAAGAATGTGGAGGATTTAACTAGTAAATTAAATATTGAGTAGGGGTTTTAAACCAATTTATTCATCTACCAGCCAGACTCGAATTCATTCTGAATTCTGACTTCTGACTCCTGAATTCTGTTTTGCTACAATTCCTAATTTATATTTATGCTAATTCAACTTGAACCCCGTAGTGTCCCGTCAAAAATATGGCAAGTCTTATCGCCTTTGGTTGCACTACTGGCAACGGTGATTTTAGGATTTGTATTATTTTATTCATTGGGGAAGCCGCCGATCGCAGCTTTGCAAACTTTATTAATTTCGCCTTTAACTAGCTTTTATGGATTGTCAGAATTAACTGTCAAAGCAGCACCGATTTTATTAATTGCTGTTGGTTTATCCGTCTGTTTTCAAGGTAAGGTGTGGAATATTGGTGGAGAAGGACAGTTTACTATCGGTGCGATTTGTGGTGGTGCTGTAGCGTTAGAATTTCCTAGCATTAATAATTATAGTTTATTGCTACTTAGCTTAATAGCTGGTGTGTTGGGTGGTGCGATTTGGGCAAGTATTTCTGCTTGGCTGAAAGTACGATTTAATACGAACGAAATTCTCACAACTTTAATGTTAAATTATATAGCGATTTCTGTTTTAAACTATTTAGTAAATGGGGTATTAAAAGACCCCCAAGGATTTAACTTTCCGGAATCTGCACCCTTTAGTGAATTTGCTAGCTTACAACCTTTAATTGCTGGTACGAGATTGCATTTGGGTGTAATTTTGGCAGTTGTGGCAGCGGTGTTAATTTGGGGAGTATTGCGACAAACGTTTTTTGGTTTTAGTGTGCGGGTAATTGGTTCTAGCACTAAGGCTGCGGTATATGCTGGAATAGAGAGCGATCGCATTATTTGGCTAACCCTCCTCATTAGCGGTGGATTAGCAGGTTTAGCTGGTGTTTGCGAAGTGTTGGGCCCCATTGGCCAACTACGTCTTAGTATTTCCCCTGGTTACGGTTATACTGCTATTATTGCTGCTTTTATCGGTAGATTAAATCCATTGGGTATTATTTTATCCAGTTTATTCATAGCACTTTTGTATGTAGGCAGCGAATTAGTACAAATTAAATTGGGACTTCCTTTAGCTTTAGCTGGAATGTTTCAAGGTATTTTGTTCTTTTTTGTTTTAGCAGCAGATATATTAATTTACAATCGAGTAATAATTAAATGAAGACCAATTTACTAGTCTAAATTATGAATTCTCAATTCTGACTTGTGAATTAGTTAAAAACTGATTAATCAGCACTATTTAGCTACAATCAATCCAAGCTTAAAAAATCTTGGTATGATAGCCATCCCCCAACAACCCCAAAAAATGACCGTTGAGGAATATCTGGAATGGGAACCTCAGCAAGACGTTCGCTACGAATATGTCTATGGCAAAGTGTTTGCCATGACAGGTGGTACAATTCCCCACAATGACATTGCTTTAAATCTCTACACTGTTCTACGTCCTCATCTACGTTCTAGGGGTTGCCGAGTGAATGTGTCAGATGTAAAAGTGCAAGCCAATTTTCAGAATCAGTACTACTATCCTGATGTTATCGTCAGTTGTGACCCTCAAGACATCAACGCCCGCAAATTTATTCAAAACCCCAAGTTGCTTGTCGAAGTTCTTTCTCCTAGTACAAGTGCTAAAGATAGAGGGGAAAAATTCACTCACTACTTGACAATCCCCAGTTTACAGGAATATATCTTGATTGACTCTGAAAAAATCTCCGTTGAGCGTTACTGTCGGGGAGAAGGAAGAATGTGGCTTTACTATCGTTACACTGCTGGAGATACGATCGCTTTCTCAAGCATTGAATTTGAGTTTCCTATAGAATTGCTGTATGAAGGTGTTACTTTAGAAACAGAAGTATAAAAGCGCACCTAGTGTTAGTTGTAAGCTGTAATAAATAAACATTTGTTAGCTAGTTACTAATGGCAAATGACAATGAAAAATAATCAAAATCGGGAGATTTAATGTGTCCAATGAAAAATTACCTGTAACTTTCAAATTGGTAGTCATTACATTAGTGACTTGTGCTACTACTTTAGGTATAACTCTAGTTTTAGGTACAACAAAACTTAATTCTTTATTAGGAATTCAACCATTAAAAAGTGAGAAAGAAAAAGTAAGTCAAGATCGGGCAATTATTGGATCTGCACAAGCTCTCTCCTCAACAACAAACCAAATAAATCAAGTACCAAATAAATTTCAGGGAACAGTCGTTTATCAAGGGCAACTCAAACCAACTGAGAAAGTCATCGCCTTAACTTTTGATGATGGCCCCAGCCCTAAAAATACAGGGCAGATATTAGAAATTTTGCAGAAAAATCAGATCAAAGCTACATTCTTTATGGTTGGGCAAATGGTGAAATATTTTCCCCAGGTTGCCAAGCAAGTTGCAGCTGATGGCGAGGTAATTGGTAACCATACATGGCATCATTCCTATCGTCACATGGATATAGTTACTGCGGCTAATGAAATAAATACTACAGCAGACATCATTTATCAGACTACGGGAGTGAAAACTACTCTCTTTCGTCCCCCTGGGGGCTTCTTAAATAATGGATTAGCTGACTATGCTAAAAGCCATAACTATACTGTCATAATGTGGTCAGAATTATCGGGAGATGCTGAACGTAGTTCGCCTCAAGTGCCAAAGATGGTCAAAGATGTGTTAAAAAATGCCAAACCAGGAGCAATTGTATTAATGCATGATGGTGGCGGAAATCGTTCTCGGACTGTCAAAGCTTTACCGCAAATTATCGATGGTTTAAAGGCACAAGGTTATAAATTTGTGACAATACCCGAACTACTGGAAATACAAGCCCAAGAAAAAAATTTGGTAACACCAGTATCACCTGTAGTCACAAATCATGAATATCCAAACAATCACCTTCATCATTAGTGATAGCATACGAGCAGCTACACCTCTAATTTTTGCAGCATTAGGTGAATTAATAGCTGAAAAATCGGGGGTGTTAAACCTTGGTGTTGAGGGAATGATGCTCGTTGGGGCTGTGGCTGGTTTTATTGCGGCTTCAGTTACAGGTAATATTTACTTTGGATTATCCATAGCACTAATATCGGGAATAGCGATCGCTCTGATTCATGCTTTACTAACAGTTACTATAGCTGCTAACCAAGTGGCAACGGGTTTAGCCTTGAGTATTTTTGGTTCCGGACTCAGCGCTTTTATTGGTGCAGGTTATGTGGGCAAAACAATTACCGGGCTGCAACCTGTTGACATCCCAATTTTAAAATCAATTCCGTTTTTGGGTAAAGTTTTATTTCATCAAGATATTTTGGTGTATGCCTCACTTGTCTTAGCGATCCTGGTGTGGTGGTTTTTGCGAAGTACGCGGGCGGGTTTAGTGTTGCGAAGTATTGGCGAGTCACCTGATGCTGCTGATGCCTTGGGTTTACCTGTTAGCAGAGTTCGTTATTTAGCGGTAATGTTTGGTGGGGCGATGGCTGGGTTGGCGGGTGGTTATCTCTCCCTTGCATATACGCCGCTATGGGCGGAAAATATGACTGGTGGACGAGGATGGATTGCGATCGCATTAGTTGTGTTTGCTACATGGAAACCTGAAAGAATCCTTCTTGGTGCATACTTATTTGGCGGCGTTGGTGCCATACAATTGATATTTCAAGGATTGGGAGTTAATATTTCTCCTTATATTTTGTCTTCTTTACCTTACTTAGCTACTATCTTAGTATTAGTGTTTATCTCACGAGATAATACACGCATTAAACTTGAGACACCTGCATCATTAGGACAACCTTTTAGATCTAGTCATTAGTCATTTAGAGTTAGCTGAATTATCTTGACTTGCGGTAAATGATAACAGTGATTCAACCTTATTTAAATAGTTAATCAAAGATTGGCGATCGCGTGCTTGAGTTCTACCAACAACTAGCAAAAACTTTAAAAAATAGTGCCGCAGTTTTAGCCACCGTCACCAGCATCAAAGGTTCCACACCCAGAGAAGTCGGCGCGAAAATGTTTATTAGTGCCGATGGTAAAACAGTAGGAACAATTGGCGGCGGTGCTGGGGAAGCAAAAGTTTATCACCAAGCTTTGCAATTACTGAAAACAGGTAAAAAGCAATTTGTAGAAATCGATTTGTCTGGCGTACCTCAACGAGAAACTCAAGGTGTTTGTGGTGGTACAATGCAGGTATTATTAGAGCTATGGTCAGGCTCTGAAAGCTTAAATTTAGTCAATCAAATTATAGATGCCTTAACATCTGGACAGTCAGCAACAATTATCACCCCGTTTAACAGAGATGAAAAGCCTTACTTGAGCCAACAAACAGAAGTAATTGCATCCTTATACAGCACAGCATTAATTGAACCTTTACTACCACCGCCAAGACTTTTAATTATAGGTGGAGGACATATTGCAATTTCCCTAGTGCAGATAGCCAAAATAGCAGGTTTTCAAGTTATTGTACAAGACGATCGCCCTGATTACGCCACAAAAGAAAGATTTCCCGATGCATCGCTAGTGCTAGCAGAACCCATCACCTCAATTCAAGAAATATTAAATAAAAATAGTAATTTACACGTTGCTTTAGTTACTAGAGGTTATCTGCAAGATTTAGCGGCTTTAAGGCTATTATCTAATTATGAACTGCCATATATTGGTATGATTGGCAGTAATAAGCGAGTCAACACCGTATATAAAATACTGCAAGCTGAAGGTTGTCCAACTGAATTTTTAAATCAAATATATGCACCAATTGGTTTAGATATTGGTGCTTTGACACCAGAAGAAATTGCAGTTAGTATCTGTGCTGAATTAATTAAAGTTCGGCGTGGTGGAACCGGAAATTCTTTCTCTGATACCATTTCACGAAATACCTGATACAGATATATATGTAGGGGCGTACAGCTGTACGCCCCTAGAGTAGATTTATGTATTGCAAAGATTTTTAGAAATGGTATGAGAAATTATAAGTTGAGTATTGTTATAAGAGGGTCAAGCAGTTTGTATGATTTTTGACCGAAGCAAAAAATCATACATAGCTAATAAATTTATTGATGGAGATTATAATTTTTAGTTTTTAATTTTTAATTTTTAATTTTTAATTACCCAAAAGTGTTGACTTTTCTCCGACTAATTTTTATTAAAATATCGATGACTAATTTCTAGCAAAGGTTAAACTAATAGTGCGATCGTAAATGTTGGATTTACTTGTAAGTCTCAAAGCATGAGACAGACCGCGTGAAATCTATTTGGAAACTAGTAAGACAATGCTTGTCCATGCCCAAGAACTAGTTTATACCTTGAAAGATTTGATGCCATTGGTTTGGTCAGGCTACTCTACTTGGAATGTATTGTTAGCTCATACTCTCTCTAATTACTTACCTCATAGCTCACTGAACAAAACTTTAAACTCAGCTATCTAATTTAAACGACTGGGGTGAGGCTGCACAAACAGCCCTTGAATATTTCTTTTTTCAAATACCTGTGTCTCTTATTTTACTCAACATCGAACGTTGAATTTTTCTTGCACGTAGTCAAGGTTTTGACATTAAAATTTCTAGGTGCAAGATATCAGCAAGCAAAGATTATATTGCGAAAATATCTATCTCTGAAATCAAGGTAGGTACTGTGATATGAAAAAACATCATTTAGGAGCATCCTTAAAAAAAATTATCTCACTTATTACCAGTGGTGGGTTATTAGCAACATTACTGGTAACTGCAAAAGCTGAAGCTCAAGTGAGTCAATATCGTTGCGAAGGCGATATTAATGGTGTCCCCTCACAAGCATTAGTTAGTGTTGAGAGTTTACCTTCAATGGATGGGCCTGGCCGTCACGTTACAGTGAGTGGTGAAATTAAAAACGATTATGCTGATTATACTTTTACTGGAGAGATGGGTGGATATGTAGATATAGTGAGTTTAACTGATGGACAACGATTTAGAGGTGCAATGAATATCACCAATAACGGTTTCGTCTTAGTATCAAATCCTGAATATGATGGATCAGGCCGTGGTTCTGGATATTATCCATTTATTTGTAGTGGATAACTAATTGGCGAAAAGTTTGTGCGATCGACATATAAATTAGTCGCGATCGCCAGCCACAGAAATATCGGTTGAATCCCTTATTATTTCCTCAATTCTCAAGGTTTTTCGAGCTACTGAAGTTCTAAAAAATATTCACAGCTAGCTTTAGTGAATTAGTTGTGTGAATTTTGCGCTTTCTAGCTTTTTTCATTGTCACTTTCTACATAATTTATCATGTTTAAAAATTAACATTTTGATAGTATTGGGAGAAAATCATGAACGAGCAAGCTCAAAATAATCTGATTACCGAGCTATCACGTAACGTAGTTATAAAGATAGCTCCAGAAGAACAACCGTCTTTCAATGCTATTAGTCAAGCATACTTCAAAAATCCTGAGAAAACGCTCAAGGGTGAGGGAGGAAAAGATGAACTAATGGGTTGGGGAGTTGCAGAGGTTACTATACTGGTAACACCCATAGTTCTAGAAATCGTTAAAGAGATACTCAAGGATCTTATTGGGGTTTACATTACGAAAAATCCTACTCTGTTCGATAAGTTCGCAAATTTTATCAAGCGACTTTTCAGAATTAATCCATCCCCACCACTACAACTGTTAGAACCTCAAACCAAAGAGCAATTAAAACCTCTAAGTACAGAGCAATTAGAAGAGGTTCGTCAACGTGCTTATATCAAAGCTATACAGTTGGGACTCGCCTCTGACAAAGCAACTCTATTAGCAGACTCCGTTGTTGGTAGTTTTAAATTGACACCTAGCCTTCTGGTAGCTCCTTATGGCAACTGATACTAAAGCAGAGGTGTATCAACCTCGCCTGAATCCATTTGTGTTTCCTTCAGAAACAACTATCAGATTTGTCTTGCTGATTGTCTCGGTTATCGGTGCCAGCTTATTCATCTATTCGGTTCTCTACTTGAGGTATTTAGAGAAACAAGGGGAGTTAGAGTTACTTTTTAACCAAGCTAAAGAATGCTTGAGTTTGAGTTTTCCTACTCCATCAATCCAGAATTTAGAAAAATTACAGGTCGCTAGCAACGCTTTTGAACAATGCAAACAACCAGTGGAGAGGGAATTCCTCAAAGCAGCTTGGTTAGCAGTTGGGGGTGTAGGGATAGTGTTATCTCTCGCTACTATCATCTACAGCCTTTTTCCCTTTTTTATGATTCGGCTAGAAGGGATGGCGGCTTTTGACAAGCAATCTGCCATAGAAGTCCATCTAAAGAAGCTCTGTACGGAAATGGGTATTGCTCCTCCCCCAATATTTTTACAGAAGCCTATAAGTCGAGCGCTTGGCGGTAGGGCATTTGGCTCATTAGGTCAGTACTATGTAGTTTTGCCCGCAGGACTGATTAAATGGTTTTCTCAAGACCGAGAGGCCTTTAATGCTGTCTTGCTTCACGAACTCTCTCACTTGCGGAACAAGGATGTAGATAAGACTTATTTCTCTGTTGCTGCTGGTTGTGCTTTTGTCATCGCTGCTTTGATTCCTTTTGCGTTTAGCTTACTCAGCAATTCTGGTGCTGAACTTTTCAATGCCAGTTGGCGGGTCATTGTCTTGGTTTTGCTCGTTTATCTGACTGTAGCTGCTGTTGTCCGCTCCCGCGAGTTTTACGCAGATGTTCGTGCATCTACACATCCAGGCTCAACTGCTCTCAATCGCGTGCTAATAACTTTCTTGAAGCCTAAACACCCTGGTTGGCAGACTGCTTTAATTTCCTTACTGGAACATTTGCCATTTGTCAGACATAATCACTGGCAATTCGCTTTTCAATTCCATCCCGAACCATCTGAACGCTGCTCTAAACTACAAAAAACGGATGGTTTGTTTCAGATTGATTTTTGGATAGCATTTGGTACGGGTATTGCTGTCACCGTTGCTTATGACGGTATTGCCAGTTTGATAATCAGCATTTTAAGAACTGCTTTAACACACACCGATGCATGGTTAGAATCATTAGTTGCAGGGTTAGTTTTTGCACCTCTGGTAGTCGGGATTGTAGGAATAGGGGTGTGGCGTGAAACGTTCGCATCACTAATACACAAAACTCATTCTGTAAAAGCAGGTAAGCTGGGCATTGGACTTGGGTTAGGATTAATTCTCGGTCAATTTTTGTCTTTCGAGAACATAACTTCAAGTTGGCAAGCTTTGGGGATGGAGCAACTCAACCCAGCAATTCAATTAACCTCTCTTGCTTTCAATCTACTTTGGAGTTTCCTGTTATTGGTCAGCCTTTACTGCTTCTTCAAGTGGGTTGCTGCTTCTGCTGCTGCCTGGTTAAGTGTTGCAATATCTTCTGGTTTCTCTCGTTCTTTATATATAGGAGGTTTAATAGTTGCAGGAATATGGTTATCGCTGTGGTTTGGAGTGATTTTTCTCATTCAGAATGCCCGTGTGCTGCTACTTACTGCAAATAGTGTTGAGATGTTCTTCAGCCTAATTCTAGTCTTACCTGTTGCGATCGCTTATATTGCCCTACAACCTCTCACACTCATTGCTCTCATTACTCTGTGGGCATTTCCCCTCAGTGCTTGGTTGCGACCCCATCGCCTACACTTAACATATGCAACCTCTTTACCAAGTTGGGTATTTTTAGAACAGACATCTCATCAGATCGATTTACCTACCCAGAATCAGCCACAGCTTCGTTCTACATTTATAACTGGTCTAATAAACGGCTTGACATACTGCGGCTTATTGCTGGTCATCCGTTTGATACTGCGCGTTATAATTCCTGAATCAGTGAGAGATGCTGATTGGTTTAAATTAATTCTCTATTTCATCGGCTACATTGGATTTCCAGCATTGATGCAAACAGTAGTAGCTGTGAGAATTGCCAGACGAGTTAAATATCTCAATTTCATTCACGGTCTGTTTGCAGCATTTACCGCAGGTTGTACTATGACTTTAGGAGTATTACTTGTCAATCTTTTATTTGGTGGCACAATCAACTTTCAGTTTGCTTGGAACATTTTTAGTCAGATAGTCAACTGGGGAGCATTGCTGGCTCTCCTCGCAATGTTGATAGTTACTTCAACATTGCGCAAAATAGATCTAATTAGGTCGTTGTGAATATTTATTATTGGGATAAGGCAGGAGGAAATAGGGTTTAAGCCTATTTCATTTTTCTTTACATAGTTTGGTTTTTTTTACTCGTTCTACTTAGGTCTATTAAATTTGTGAACTTTGGTATTGTTCTCGCAGCGGGAAAATCTACCCGCATGGGTACTTGTAAAACTTCACTACCTTGGGGTGTAGGTAAAACATTATTAACTTATCAACTAGAACAGTGGTTAAGTTTAGGTTTTACTCCTGTGGTAGTGCTAGGTTTACACAATAGCCACAAACAAAAAGATTGTCTTCCTGGGAGTTTAATTGTAATTAATCCTCATAGCAATGCAGGGAAAACAACCTCTCTGTTGACAGGATTGCAACATGTTCCTCAAGACTTTGAAGTATTGGCAATTTCCGCAGTTGACCAACCGAGAAAATTAGAGATTTATCAAAAATTAATTACAGCACACCAAGATAATTGTGCATTGATTACTGCACCAATATATAAAGGCAAAATGGGGCATCCATTGTTATTTAATAATCAAATGCGATCGCACTTACAAAATATCCGTGACGAAACTCTTGGTTTACGCCAAATTATCCAAGAATTTTACCCTGTAATTTACAAAGTAGAGTTTAACGATACTTCTGTATTATTAGATATTAACACGCCAGAAATTTATAAATTCAATTACATATTCAATGACAACAAACTATAGCATAAGGTTGAAATCTCCTCTTACCAACTTTAGGCTTAACTAAGTACGATTTCAATCTATTAAAAGAGCGAATTTTTTTAATAACTTTCGATGAGAAAACCTCTACCTGGGGAGTGATTTGGCTCATGATCCAAATGAAGTAAATATTAAAGTACAAAAGCAAACGGACATTGTGTTCTATGAAACTGAATTATTTTACAAAAGGGCTTTCCATTGTAGGACGTTGGATAGCTACAACATTGTTTTGTGTATCAGCGATCGCTTTTATTTGGCATGGTGCATTTATTGTAAACACCTCAGCAATGGCGAATCCTGCAACAAACTTAATTGCATCTGTTGATGCCGATGATGCAAAAAGCAAAGCTAGTGAAGATGCTAGAAACACCAAGGGTTTCGTCCGAGAAACACGAGACAAACTAAAAGAAGCAGCAAACAGCAATGCCAATAAAGTAGACGAGGCAACAGATAACGGTAGCTTTATTGGACGCAAAGCACAAAGAGATGCGGCTCGAATCGAGAAAAGAGCAGACGAAGACGCAGCTCGCACACAGAAAGCGATAGACGATACCAAAAATGTTGTTGAACGCACTGTTGACAATATCAAGGATGCTTTTACTAAATAGGCAATAGAGAATGGGCAATGGGCAATAGGAAAAGGTATTAGTTGCCTTTTGCCTGTTGCCTGTTGCCTGTTGCCTCATCCGCCAACGTGGATACCAGGACGCATTTCGGGATTTTTTTCAGCGCGACGCACTACTTCACGGGTAAGGACGGCAATATCACCTTCACCAAATAGAATAAAACGCAGTAGATATTGTATGGGGTTTCCCTCGACCCAACCGAAGTAAGCATGGGGGATCTTACCTGTTCGATCGCGAATATACAATAATAAAGCGGCGATCGCATTGGGTACTGCTGCACTCTGGGCACGTAGGATGCGGTAATCTCCAACTTGCACCCCTTTGACTTTAATCACCTCAGCAAATTCTGAAGCATCTGACACCATAATTTCTAAAAAGAGAATCGGATCGTCAGCTGGAATATGATTGTCTTCACGCACCTCTTTCTCTTTAAAAGAATACTCTTCGACATCGCCTGTATTCAAGCGATTAGCAATTATTCGTATTGCTCCCTGGCTTTCTTCGGCAATGAATTGCTGAGCAATATCATCAATTTCAATTCGCTCAACTCGCAATTCAGTTGAACGCCAAACGCGAGAAATTAAGGAAGTGAAAATGATTGCACCGATAAAACATCCAGCAATCCGAATCCCTTCTGGTCTTTCGATGATATTAACTACAGTGGTATACACAAATAACACTGTAATTATTCCAAAGATGAAGGTTGCGTGTTTCTCTCTGTGGCGGTGGGCTGATAAACTGACGGCAAAAGCGGCTGAGGTAATCAACACTAGCACGCCAGTTGCGTAAGCCCCGCCTTGGGCTTCGACATTTGCTCGAAAGATAATTGTGACAACAAAAGCGATCGCTGTATACACTAACACTAAAGGTCGGCTGACTCGTGCCCAATTGGGTGCCATGCCATAGCGTGGCAAGTAACGAGGCACAATATTTAATAGCCCTGCCATTGCCGATGCACCAGCAAACCACAAAATGGAAATCGTGCTTAAATCGTAAATTGTGCCAAAGCTATTGCCTAAATAAAGATGCGCCAAATAAGCTAAGGCACGTCCGTTGGCTTTGCCTCCCTGTGCAAATTCTGGGGCGGGAATCAGGAGACTAGTTATAAAACTGGTAGTGAGCAAAAAGAAGCTCATAATCACAGCAGCAGTAGTCAGCAGCTTGCGTGTATTCTGAATTCTGGCTTTGGGATACTGATGAGTGTCGTTGCTGCTACCTTTGACGAGGGGCATAACGGTAACGCCAGTTTCAAAGCCTGATAATCCCAGGGCTAACTTAGGGAATACCAAAAGAGCTAAACCGATGAGTAGTAAAGGATTAGAATTGCGCGCAAATAAGGCAGTTTGCCACTGTGCGATCGCTTCTGGGTGAGTTAGAATCTGATACGCACCAACGCTAACCACAATAAAGTTAAGCAGCAGATAAACTCCCACCAAAAACACTGCAATGCCGATGGCTTCTTTGAAACCTCTCAAGAAAACTGCGCCTAATAATGCGATTAATATCAGAGTAATACCTATGGTTTGATGGTGAAGCCAATCTCCAGCTAGGGGATTTTCGATAATATGGGCTGTAGCATCAGCGGCCGATAGGGTAATTGTGATAATAAAATCTGTTGCTACAAAGCCTAGTAAGCACAGTACAAGTAATTTGCCTTGCCACCAAGAGAGCAAACGCTCTAACATAGCGATCGACCCTTCCCCATGAGAGCTTTCGGCAGCAATGCGGCGATAGATGGGCAATGCGCCAAACAGCGTCAGCAAAACCAAAATTAGCGTCGCCACAGGAGAAAGAGCGCCAGCTGCCAGTGCTGCAATTCCAGGTTGATAGCCAAGGGTTGAGAAATAATCTACACCAGTCAAGCACATCACCTGCCACCAAGGATGCTGACGATGTGATTCTTGCTTGGGGAAAGGCCCTTGCCGCTTTCGTCTATCTTCTTCCAGCAACCAGCGGATGAACTGTTTGCTGAGCCGTTTTGTTGAAATAATTGATTTAGCCATCAAATACGCTTGTGTTGCAGAAGTCAAAGTAACTGATAGAATCTTTGCTTTTCTCTGTACGCGCTCTGTTTTGCAAGAGTGCTGAGTAGAGACCCGATTATACTCTTACGAGAAGCCGCTCTTTAAGCGTCTACGCGCCTCTACAAGAGTTAGGAGTTATTATTCTCCTCCTTATCTTCCCACTGTCTGAAGAATTCTTTGCCAACAATTTTACCTACATTGGTATGGCTAAGTCCATCATAAAATCTAGCAGAAACTAACAACCAAGCCAAACACCTCAAATCAAGGTTATTGTCAATAATAAAAATGCGATCGCCTATATCTTAAGTTAGATTGTTGCGATATTTGAAATAATTCACAATATACAGGAGTTTTCTTTTGCATGAAGTACAAAGTCACTGGTTTTGAGGCAGGAGGCAGAAGGCAGGAGGGAGAAGAATAATTTGATTTGTGAATCCTTGGTTCTGTACCTCATTTAGTTGCAAACTGCTGTAACTCTTACTAAAAGAGATCGTGTTAATCCCTATCATCAAAGAACACATCGAAATTACTTCTGGTGTATGTGGAGGTAAACCCAGGATTGCAGCACATCGCATTAGAGCCCAGGATATTGTTATCTGGCACAAATAAATGAGAATGTCACCTGATGCAAGCGATCGTCTCTACACGGATCGCCATACTTAGTTACTTCATCAAAAACATAAATTACAGTCAAATTAAATAAAGAAAATACTTAATTGCTTTTTCATTTTCTGAAAATGCTTTCTCAAATTCCAGTTTGCTTTCTGATTTTAGTGCTTTTCTTAAGTAAAAATAACTTTTGCTTTCTCAAATTCCAGTTTGCTTTCTGATTTTAGTGCTTTTCTTAGGTAAAATTAACTTTTGCTTTGTGATTTTAGTGTTTTTTTAAGTAAGATTAACTTTTGCTTTCTGATTTTAGTGTTTTTCTTAAGTAAGATTAACTTTTGCTTTCTCATTTGGGTAAATTGTTTACTAATTTAAGTAATTAACGCACTTAAAACAACCATCCCCTTTGAACTCGTGAGTGCTAAATTATCCGAAATAACCGAGACTTTCATTTACCTTGCTATGATGAACATTTGACCAGACTTTTTAATTTCTGCGCTGGTTGCGTTGTTTACAAAAGTTTGTGGTTTAGCGATAAATGAAAATTGGCATTCAAAAAACAGTAGAAATCTTGGAGCAAGTTCACCAATTAGAATCGACAGTGGGTCTCAAAAATGAAGCCTGCCGTTCTAAATTTTTGATTCACCCCGATTTCACATCAAAAGTTTTTTTGTTTTTGCATGGTTTTACAGCAGGCCCTTACCAGTTTGAGCCGCTTGGTAAAGCCTTCTTTAACAAAGGATATAACGTTTTAATTCCTTTACAACCCGGTCATGGGCGTTCAGGCAACTGGAGCCGTCAAAATCCTCCACCGCTACCAACAGATATTCAGATATATCAACAATTTCTCCTCGAATGGTTGCAGATTGCAAAAACATTAGGAGAACAAGTTGTAATTGGTGGATTATCATCAGGTGGGACTTTAGCTGCTTGGTTAGGTTTAGAGCATCCTCTAGAAATTGACCGTACTTTATTGTTCGCGCCTTTTTTCGGTAGCCGTTACTCGCTATTCGATCGACTTATCAAAATCCTGCCAATTTACTTTGAATGGTTCAACAAAGACGCACCTGGCAATTTTGGTTATAAAGGTTTTCGTCTAAAGGCGTTACGGATATTTCTTCAATTGGGAGAGGAGGTTTTAGAAAAGGCTCAAAGCTGTGTTTGTGCCCCTGTTTTAATGGTATGTAGTGAAGCGGATACTGCTGTTAGTCGCTCCAAACATCAAGAATTTTTCCGAAGGGTAGTTAAGCAGCAACCGAAATCCTGGTATTACTGTTTCGATGATTCGCTTCACATTGAACACCGAATGATGACAAAAATGGAAGACAATGATTATGAAGAACTGGTAATTACCCTTGCCAAAGCATTTGTTGAGAGTGATTTGACTTGGCTACAGTTTGAGGAAATGGCAAAGCGGATAGCCCAAGGACAAGCCTATGAACAAATTCTGCGAGAATTAAACCTTGAGAGTCAAGTTTCTCAACAGCTATCTGCAATGATGACTCAAGGTTTTGGCTGTGAGGATCTTAAATGCATCAATCCATATTATTAAATCTGGTTTTTACCTCCTGCTCCCTGCCCCCTGCCTCCTGCCCCCTGCCTCCTGCCCCCTGCCTCCTGCCCCCTGCCTCCTGCCCCCTGCCTCCTGCCCCCTGCCCCCTGCCTCCTACTTATCACCTCAGGAAATGTTAACGCGTTAGATCCCAACCATAACCAAGGTGCTACAATCAACAACCATGCTAGGGGTGCCTACATCATCAGGCTGAGATTACACCCTTAACACCTGAGTCTGGGTAATACCAGCGGAGGGAAGCTGTTTACTGAGGAATTCAATATGAGAACAGAATGGGTTGCTAAGCGGCGTGGGCAAAGTAATGTATCTCAAATGCATTATGCACGCCAAGGTGTTATCACCGAAGAAATGCACTACGTCGCCCAACGGGAAAATCTGCCTGCTGACCTCATTCGTGAGGAAGTAGCGCGGGGAAGAATGATTATCCCAGCTAACATTAATCACACTAACCTAGAGCCGATGTGTATCGGCATCGCTTCTAAATGTAAGGTAAATGCTAATATCGGCGCTTCACCTAATTCTTCCAATCTTCAAGAAGAAGTGGATAAGCTGAATCTATCGGTGAAGTACGGTGCTGATACTGTGATGGACTTGTCTACAGGTGGCGGAAATTTGGATGAAATTCGCACCGCCATTATCAAAGCTTCCCCGGTTCCCATTGGTACGGTGCCAGTTTACCAAGCTTTAGAAAGTGTCCACGGCACAATTGAAAAGCTGACTGCTGATGACTTTCTTCATGTCATCGAAAAACATGCCCAGCAAGGAGTAGACTACCAAACCATCCACGCTGGGATTTTGATTGAACATTTGCCTTTGGTAAGAGACAGGATCACTGGTATTGTTTCTCGCGGTGGCGGTATCTTAGCACGGTGGATGTTACATCACCACAAACAAAACCCACTTTACACCCATTTCCGAGACATCATTGAGATTTTCAAAAAATACGATGTCTCCTTCAGTTTAGGAGATTCCCTGCGTCCTGGCTGCACCCATGATGCCTCGGATGCAGCACAATTAGCTGAATTGAAAACCTTGGGACAGCTAACCCGCAAAGCCTGGGAACATGATGTACAGGTGATGGTGGAAGGGCCTGGACACGTACCAATGGATCAAATTGAATTCAACGTCCGCAAACAAATGGAAGAGTGTTCTGAAGCACCTTTCTATGTGTTGGGGCCATTGGTAACAGATATTGCTCCTGGCTATGACCATATTACCTCAGCGATCGGCGCTGCGATGGCGGGGTGGTACGGTACAGCAATGTTGTGCTATGTAACACCAAAAGAACATTTGGGATTACCAAATGCTGAAGATGTGCGGAATGGGTTGATTGCCTACAAGATAGCAGCTCACGCAGCCGATATTGCTAGACATCGCCCTGGTGCAAGGGACAGAGACGATGAACTTTCCAAAGCCCGTTACAACTTCGATTGGAACCGTCAGTTTGAATTAGCACTCGACCCCGAAAGAGCTAAGGAATATCATGATGAAACTCTGCCAGCAGACATTTATAAAACTGCTGAGTTTTGTTCCATGTGCGGCCCGAAATTCTGCCCAATGCAAACTAAAGTTGATGCTGATGCGTTGACAGAATTAGAGAAGTTTTTGGCGAAGGAGACTGTTACCCAAAGTTAATTCATGCTGGGTATGGGGCATGGGGCAAAAAGTGAGTGTGGGAGGTGTGGGAGGTGTGGGAGGTGTGGGAGGATGGTGAAAAAATCTTTCCCCCCTCTCTCCCCACACTCCCCCATCCCCCTCTCTCCCCTCTCTCTCCACACTCCCCACACTTCCCCATCTCCCCCTGCCCCTTAGCCCTTCTTCGCCCCATCTCCTCATTTCCCCACTCCCCACTCCTCATTTTTCTTGAGTTATTGTTGGGTAGAAGAAAACTTTTTTAATTACTGGCAATTAAACATACTAGAAAAGGATGCGAGGAGCGATCGTGGGACAAACACAGGAGCTAGGACAGATTATTATCTTGAATGGTACACCGCGATCGGGGAAGTCAAGCATTGTCGAAGCGATCCAAGAAATGTTTGATGGTGTATGGATGAACTTGGGTGTCGATAGATTTATGCAAATGACTCCCGCGCGATATCTGCCAGGAATCGGTCTGCGGCCAGGGGGAGAACGCCAAGACATCGAACCCCTAGTTCCGATTCTGTACAGCGCTATGTATGAATCCATCGCCGCCCACAGTCGCTTGGGATTGAATGTTGTGGTTGATGTGGGACACCATGACGGATATGCAATCAAGCGGGGCATTTTGACCGATAGTGCCCAACGTTTAAAGGGCTTGCCTGTCTTGTTTGTAGGCGTTCGCTGCCCCATTGAGATAATTATCGAAAGGCGACAAAACACCGGGTGGAAGGCGGTAAATGCAGCCGACTCTCTAGGGCCAAATGCGGTTGAGTTATGGCAACGTGAAGTCCACATCCCCGGCATCTATGACCTTGAAGTCGATACTTCGTTGTTAAGTCCTGGTGAGTGTGCTGAGGTGATACGCCAGCACTTGCTCAATAGTCCAGCACCATCGGCATTTCAACGACTCGCTGCACTGTCTGGCAACTAAATAATCTTGAAGACGCGATAAATCGCGTCTCTACATGAGGGTTTTGGGCTTAGAATTATCCTTAACCCAAGCGTATTGGCTTAAAATGCAATTTCTATGGTGAAGCTGCGAATTTTTCCTGTATCTAGGTTGGCTTTATCTTGTACTTCCAGCGTCCAAGTTCCTTGGGGATTTTTACCTTTAAAGGCGGCAAGTTTGGGGGTGTTCACTTCGTCATAGGTTGTTTTGATGTTATCTGAAGATCCACCCAGGCGATCGTGGAGAATTATCGGAGATACGCTTGTTTGGGCTGGGGGATTGAGAGTAACTATGAGGTCAGCGATGTAAGTATGCTCGATGTCTACGGTAACTTTGATAGATTTGATGAGGTTGGTATTTGCGATCGCCAATGGTAATTTTGATGTTTGCAAGTCGGCAATTGGTACATCTTGCACTGCTTGGAATATGCCCACCGGTGATGGTTGATTTGGCTTGGCTAATTCCACAGCTTTGAGAGCATTGATTCGACCGTAACCGTACAAGGGACTGCGACCGTTGGCATCATATTTACCTCCGACTTGATCGATGCGATCGCAAGAGCGTTTAATGATGTCTCGTACTTCATCCCAACGCAGATTTGGGTTTCTGGCAATGATTAAGGCTGCTACACCTGCTGCACCCGGACAAGCGCTAGAAGTTCCACCGAATTCATTTGTGTAGTGGCCTGCGGTGTCACCCAAATTTACGTTACCAGAGTTATAGCCAACTGCACCAGAGCGATCGGTTGTCCAAATTCCGGGAGTTTGAGAAGCATCACCGTTATTGCTAGGGAAGGCGCACCAGATTGCTTTACCAAAGTCGCTATAAGCACTTTTTGTGCCGTAATCGTTACAAGCTGCCACAGCAATCACATTTTGGTAGCTGGCGTAGCCGTCGTTATCCACGCTTTCGTTACCATTACCAGCAGCAAACAAAACTACACAGCCTTTGCCGTTACGTCCTTTATTAATTGCAAAATCGATCGCTAGTCTTGTAGAGTCAGGTAGAGGCACTTTTTGGTTGTGTAAAGGATCGTTTGGTTCAAACCAAACACCGTCTGCTGGCCCCCAGCTACAAGAAATCACATCGGCACCATTTTGAGCTGCCCAAACAAAGCCATCAGCTTCGTTTTGCGAACCCAATGCTGAAGCTAAACGAATCGGCATCAGTTTTGCACCAGGGGCGACACCAGATGCACCAAAGTTACCGTTTGCACAAGCTACTCCAGCACAAGATGTGCCGTGGTTATCATCGTTTCCTGGTCTGGGATCGTTAGTTTTACGTGTGACATCACGCGGGGCCACAATTTTTCCAGAAGAACGGAATTCTTCATGATCGAGATCCACACCATCGTCGATAATTGCAATAATTGTTCCTGTGCCATCGCTCAATTTCCAAGCTGCCTCAACGTTGGCATGGGCATCGATCGCTTTACCATTAATTGTTGTTTGTTTAAGATGCCACTGCTGGGGGAAAGCTTGACGTGGGCGTAATTCACGCACTAGTTCGGGATGACACAACTCAACTGATTGCTCGTTTAGAAGCCTCTCGGCAATGTCAAAGATGGCTAAACCAGTATTGGCAGGTGCGCTGACAAAATAAGCATTGCGGGCATACTCAAGTTTGCGTTTGATTGTTAAGTTATAACGTCCTAAAACTTCCTCACACGCCGCTGAATCTTGGCGATTATCGAATTTAACGAAGAGGTTTTCGGTATAGATTACAGGTTCTTGGGATCTGGGATCGACGAGAACGCGCCCTGCAAATTCAACTTTAGGTTCTTCATTCAGAATAGCCCTGGCGCGATCGCGCAGAGCTACCCCTTGAGTCGGAACTTTTGCACGCAGAATTTCTACACCCGCTTGTCGAAACCGGGCTGTTAACTCGAATTGATTAAGGATGCTACGAGCTGCAATAGATACAGGTGCAACTTCAAAGGGTCTTTGACCTATCAAAGGGCTGCGGTTTTCGGTACGAACTACAATGTGTTCATCACTAATAGCAAGTTCATAACGTTGACCATTTTCACCACCATAACGAACTTCAACCATAATTTAATCTCCTACTATTTATTGGGCATGGGGCATGGGGCATGGGGCATTGGAGGCAGAAGTTTTTTAATGCAAGAATTTTGAGTTTTGCGGAAAGTCTGAGCGCTGGAAGCCGGCGCTCAGACTTTCCAAGAGAGAATTTTGAATTGATTTGTCTCCCTCACTCCCTCATCTTTCTTATCGATTTCATGTGTTATATCTGGATTAAGGCAAAAAAAGATATAGCTTAAACAGAATTTAATTTCTCTAAGTTCATACAAATCTTGAATTCCTCTTTCCAGAAAAGAAGGGATGGAAACTCAGGTTTATTTACGAATCTTCACTATATTTGTGCAGCTGTAGGAAAGATTTGTATTTTATGCCACTAAAAAACGCTATAACATCATTAGAACTTAAGAAAAATGATTTATTTTCCCGCCGAGTATTTTTTGACAATATATTCTCTACCCCCGATTGCTGAAGTGAGATTCCAAAAAGATTACTTTTCTGAGTATCCCCAACAAATTTACGTTGGTAGCAATCGCTCTGCTGTATCCTACACTCGTCACCCTGGGTACTATGCAATACGCTACAATCAACCCGACAAGGTGGCTCCAGGAGCAATTTTACAACTTAATGAAGGAGCGATATCTACGACGGGCTACGCCTACGCAATTTTTTCCGGCGAACCCAATCAATCTGAAAAAAATCCATTGAGTCCAGTTTATACACTAGAACCCAATGGTTCCCTCGCTGTGCCAACTGGGCTGGTTTTCATTCGTTTTGCTGAAGGTGTTGATGTGGAATCTCAGCACGAAGCCATCAATCGAGCAGGTTACGAGATAGAGCAAAGTCTCGCCTATGCGCCCCAGGCTGCCTGGTTGCGTCCCAAATCTGGTAATATTGCCGATGCGATCGCTGGAATTTCTCGCTTAGAAGCGATACCAAATGTTGAAAATGTCGAACTTCAAATGCTGATGGAAAGGGGTTTGAAGCTAGGGAGGTAAACCCGGATTTCTCACAAGTGAGAAATCCGGGGGTGTGGGAGGTGTGGGAGGTGTGGGAGGATGGGGAAGCATTAATTCTCTTTCTCCCCACACTCCCCGCACTCCCCACACTCCCCACACTCCCCACACCCCCCACACTCCCC
Organism: Nostoc paludosum FACHB-159; assembly: GCF_014698835.1. Lineage (GTDB taxonomy): Bacteria > Cyanobacteriota > Cyanobacteriia > Cyanobacteriales > Nostocaceae > Nostoc > Nostoc paludosum. The sequence goes on from NZ_JACJTU010000002.1 coordinate 74,807, forward strand.
ACACCCCCCACACTCCCCGCACTCCCCACCTATGCATGAGAAATTCGGGGTAAAGGGATTAGGGGCTGGGGAAAATAACTAATACCAAAATAATGTGTACCTTCACATTATTTTGATCCCTCCCAACCTCCCCTTAGTAAAGGGAGATGCCGCAGGCGGTGGGTTTTTTTCTATGCATCTTCATAAATAATTGCTATAAACTGAGTTCGGGTTAAGCATTTTGGGGTAAAGCTCAATCTAAATCGAGTAAAGCCTTCTTTGGTTGATGACAATAAACAATCATTCCACACAGAATATTGATACCAAAATAAATAATAGTGGCTTGAAACCATACATTTGGGACTAATTCTTCTCCTTGTTGACTGCGCTGCACCGAGTTTCGGCTGCGTTCACCTACAGCTTATGTACATTTAATGAATATTCTTACACTCACAGAAATTTCTTGGAACCAAATCTCTTGTTAATTGGTGAATATTCCGAGCAATTCATCGCTTCTGGCGTTAGAACGATAGAAGGTTTTACTGCACATTTGATATAATTATTATTTGAATAAAATCGACAGTTTTTACAAGGAAGTTTGTGTGAAGTATTAGTGGGAAAAACCATCTTAGGATCTAAAAACGATCTAATTTTTTGCAACACTAGCAAAAAAACTACCCAACCGATGATAAAACCAAGGGGCGATAAAGATATAGCTATATCAGGAATAGTCAATTGATTCGTTGGTTTTTGCTCGTTTCTAACTTCACTCTGGATTACGCCATCTAAATTTGTATTGGGTGCTACAGTTATTTGCAGGATTTTACTATCATACATATTATTTACCTGTTGCTCTCGTCTTTAATGCTTAACTTTTAGAAAGTCTGACTTATAAAGTCTTGGTGCAAAAATCCTCTATGTTGTCTATGTTCAAAGATTTACATATTAAAAAATTAAGTAACTAAGTGTGTTGACGGGCTAAATTTATATCTTGTGTTTTAGTTAACTTAAAACTCTGTAATCGTTTTAAGTACATCAGATAAATGTAAAAACGCAAGATTTACAAGGTTTTAATTATAGGTTTACCAAAATAAAATTTTACCTATATCTGCCAGGAGTTTTGCTTATAATTTACAGCTATATATCCAAGGGAATAAATTATACAATAGACGTAAAATGTAAATACTTTTATGGTAAAATTTGCATAATAATTTTCTAAAACTCTGCTGGACATTACACTAAGTTAATTTGTGGTTATAAATATTACTTAAGCTGATTTGAGGGTGAACTGATCCAGTCATCCAAATAATTGGAGAAGTAATCTATGTTTGACATTATCCTCACTTGGTTAATTATAAATATCAGCTTTTTGATTGTTTCTAGATTACCTTTGGCTATAAAAATTGATGGTTTTAAAACAGTAATTTTGAATAAACAAATAAATTAAATAATTAAAATTAACCATCTTTTATCTTGTTGGGTAAAAAAAAGACGGTGATTTTACTATCAGGTTAGGTTAAAGAGTTATCGTTGCAAGTGGCGCAAGGATAGAGAGAGTTTTGAATAGTAAGTGATTATCGTAACTTGATATAAGATGTGCAGATAAAAAGAGCTTTTTTGCTCAGTAATTAAGCAGATTTATGATATAAGACATATATCTAGATTGATTGGGCTGTAAAACAAGACTCAATCATTAGATGACAAATTACTAATATTTATTTTGAGGTAATAACTTATGATAAGATTTTGGCGAGAAACAATAATTTGTGTTCTCACAACAATTGTGCTGCCAATTCTGCTAAACTCTTACAATCCAGTACCCATAGCTGAAGCCCAACCTACAACACCAACAACAACTGATAGATCGCTTCTTTCTGTAGCTTATCCTAATAGAGCATTGAGCGCTTATCCAGCAAAATTACCACCATTACCTTATGCTTATGGCGCGCTAACAAAAGCTATTGATGCTGAGACAATGAAATTGCATCATAGCGCCCATCATGCTAGCTATGTCAACAACTTAAATGATGCATTGAAGCAGTATCCAAACTTGCAAAAAAGGAGTGTTGAAAGTTTACTATTAGATTTGAACAGCGTACCTGAAAATATTCGGACAAAAGTGCGTAATAATGCTGGTGGTCACCTCAATCATACAATTTTTTGGCAACTAATGAGTCCCCAAGGTGGAGGACAACCAACAGGAGCGATCGCTCAAGAAATTAACAAAACTTTTGGCAGTTTTGATGCCTTTAAGAAAGAGTTTAACGCGGCTGGTGCAGCTCGTTTCGGTAGTGGTTGGGTTTGGCTAGTACGTAACCCACAAAATCAACTGCAAATTGTGACTACAGCCAATCAAGATAATCCAATTATGGATGGTTTCTATCCGATTATGGGCAATGATGTATGGGAACACGCTTATTATTTGAAATATCGCAACCGTCGTGCTGACTATTTAAATAATTGGTGGAACGTGGTGAATTGGCCACAAATTAACAGGCGATCGCAATCATTACAGTAAGATTATTTAGAAGCGATCGCTACGCATATTCAGCAAGATAACTCCAAGAGATAAATTCCTATAATTTGTAGGATAAGCTTTCTAGCCCGCCCAATTATTCGGACGGGCTAGACGCCCATCCTACAAGAAATAGTTTATAGCAATTTAAGCAAAGTATTACACTTCAACATTGCCTATTGCCTTTCCTCTGCTATAGCATTATAAAGCTTTATCCCACTCTAATTGATGAGCTAAACCATACTTGATAAAATCTTCTACTTCAGCTTTATCGCTTTTACCAAAGACACCCAAGCTGTAAGGATTATCTTCCATGCGTTGTGTAACTTGCTCTTTTTCAAATTGCATCACTTCTTCTCTCGGTCGATCCGGTTTAAAAAAGTCTATAACCAAAACAGTGCGATCGTAATCAGTGTAATTATGCGGACAGTGTGGATAGCTATGATCTAAAACCATAATTTTTCCTTCATGCCAATAAAGCTGTTCGTGGCAGATTTTCATAGCCACATCTCCCTCTGGTACAATTAGTCCTAAATAGCCACGATTCATGTGAGGATTATAGTTCACATGTAGCTTGATATCTAAGCCTGGATGAAATGTACCAAAATACGCATTTCTGATAATTTCATCATGATCAAGGTTAATTTTTTCTATTACCTGAGCCAAATTTGGAAAATATTTTTCTCTTAATAGCAGTGCTTTTGCTGATGCCTCCTCTGACGCGAAATCAGGATATTGGATTTGATGCATTTTGATATATTTTTCAATAAAAAGACCTTGAAAGAAAATACCAAAAGCACTGTATTTAGAATTACCCTTGGTTTTAATAGTTTTATTTTTAGGGCCGAGAACATCGTAAGTAAATTTTAATTCTTCGTCAGATGCATTTTTAATAAAGTATTTCAATTCATCTCTAATTATTTGCCAGTTGTCTTGGAAACTTTTGAGGAAAGTAAATTGCTCTGGATCTAAATGATATTCATTAAAACTTTCCATTGTCTTTACTCCTGAAGATGATTTCATAAAAAACTGTTACATCTTGATGGGATTTAGTCTGCGTCCCGCTACGATGTGGAAATTCCTAACTAAACTCATTTTAGTGTGAGGTCTACTGTGTCTGAAGCTTCTCTATTAGATAGAGTTATCAAAAATGTGCGGGTAGTTCGTCCCCATGATGATGCTATCAAATTACTTGATTTAGGAATTAAAGATGGGAAATTTGCTCAGATTGTTTCTCATATTAGCCCAGACACTGCTAAAGAAGTCTTTGATGCCAAAAACTTGCTGGGCTTTCCTGGGGTCGTGGATGCCCACATGCACATCGGAATTTATCAACCCCTCGACAAAGATGCTGTAACTGAAAGCAAAGCAGCAGCGATGGGAGGCGTGACTACTAGCTTAAATTACATTCGTACAGGGCAATATTATCTCAATAAAGGCGGTTCTTATCAAGATTTTTTCCCAGAAGTTTTAGCGTTATCCGCAGGCAATTTCTTTGTTGATTACAGCTATCACATTGCACCTATAGCTAGGCAGCATATTGATGAAATACCTTTATTGTTTGAAGAACATGGTATATCTTCGTTTAAAATCTTCATGTTTTATGGCGGCTATGGGTTGCATGGTTTGTCAGACCAGCAAAATTTGTTTTTGATGATTAATAAAGAAGAACGCTACGATTTCGCCCATTTTGAATTTATTATGCGCGGTCTAACTCGTTTGATGGAAAAACATCCACAAGCGCGAGATACTATTAGTTTAAGTTTGCATTGCGAAGTTGCAGAAATTCTTAATGCTTATACCAAAATAGTTGAAAATGACTCTAGTCTTAGCGGACTACACGCTTACAGTGCAGCGCGTCCTCCCCATTCTGAGGGTTTAGCAATTTGCATTGCTTCTTATTTGGCCCATGAAACTAATTGTGTAAATATTAATTTATTGCACCTGAGTTCGCGTAAGGCAATGGAAGCAGCTTTGACTATGCAAACTGCTTTTCCTCACATCAATTTTCGCCGAGAAGTTACTGCGGGACATTTGCTATTAGATGTTGATACTCCTAATACAATTTGGGCAAAAGTAAACCCACCAATTCGTCCCCGTGCCGATGTAGAATACTTATGGGAATCAGTACTTAACAATCAAGTAGATTGGATAGTTAGCGACCACGCTTGTTGTTCCGCCGAACAAAAAATAAGTGCTAAAAATCCGAATAATATTTGGTTAGCAAAATCTGGTTTTGGCGGTACAGAATATTTACTTTCTGGTGTCTTTAGTGAAGGTAGTAAGCGGGGAATGTCTTACAACCAAATGGCTAAGTTGCTATCTTGGAACCCATCGCGGCGCTTTGGTTTATTAGAAAAAGGCGACATCGCTATTGGCTATGATGCTGATTTGGTATTGCTAGACCAAAATGAAAGTTTTGTGGTAAATGCAGCGGAGTCAGAATCACAGCAAGGTTATACACCTTTTGAAGGGATGGAGTTAACTGGAAGGGTAAAAAGTACCTTTTTGCGGGGAAATTTGATTTACAACAATGGAGAGGTTCTAGGTTCACCCATTGGACGGTATTTAAAAAGATATTCTAGTGGTTCATCGCGTTAATTTTGAGGGTTTTAAGGAACGAACCGCAAAGTACGCAAAGTACGCAAAGAAAGAAAAAAGAGGAATTAAAAACGGGTTGAATTGATTTTTATTGGTGTGGATATGATAATACTGTTCCAAGCTTTGACAAATCCCTATCAACTCGGATAAAGAATAAGCAACCGTCATCTGTTCTGTGCCAAGGAGCAGTTGTAAAGGTAGGAACATAGCCAAACCAATGCTTTACAAATCGAAAATCTCCTATATCGCAGTATCCAGCCAAGCAATATGCTTCTTCATTATAAGATTGAATCATTGGATATCTGCCATCATAATGTGGCAAGATAGCAACCATACTCCACCGCCGTTACTATCTTTTCTGAGGTACTTTTTTTTAGACACCTCAAATTGAACTGTATCTGTCTTGCTCCACGGTGGTAATTTGCTATCCAATGCTGGAATAAAATCCTTTACTTTAGCAAGCGGATGATTATTGAATACATTTTTATACTCTAATTTGACTGGGCCATTCTCCATCCATAAAATTTCAACTTCTTCATTGCCTACCACTTTCCAAGGCCCAATTTTCACACCTGCGGGAATAAAAGAGTAGCCATGCTTGTTTAATTGCCACTCACCTAATTGAATTGCACCCCTCAATACAAAAATTTCTAAATCAGCAGTAAAGAAGCCAGAAGGTGCCTCAAACTGAGGTGGTAAAACTACTTTTGAAGTGGATGCACCACAGTCATGCCAGGTTAGCGATCGCCTACTTCCAAATGCTACATCATCTGGCATTCCAATTACTCGCCAATCCTGTTTTTCTGGTACAGTATTTGTATCAAAAAATTGGTACTGACTGGATTTTTTACTAAAAATTCACTTGCTAATTGAGCAAATTACCTTTTTTGTGCTATTGTTTGTAACCATTCAATCAGGGGTCTTAAAGTTCCTGGCAATGCTGCTTCGCTAACAGTCACCGTATGCTGCTTACCGTTATCTTCCACTGTTAATTTATATTGAAAGCGATCGCTCTGGGGATTAGGCGAGGTAATTCGTTCTGGTAACCTAAATAAATCAGCAGCTTCTACTAGTTGGAGAAGGGTTTTAGCTTCGTTTGCTGGAAGTTCGGCCGTATCAACCGTTGTTTTCTTCGTAATTCCAGCAAAGCCGCCCGTGCGTTCAAACGATATCCGCATTTTTTCGCTCTCCGTTGTGCTACTGAGTGGGAGAAATGCAAAGACTGGAAGATGAGAATTCTCACCTCCCAGTTTAGCAACAACAAAAAGTTAGAAGTTAAGAGTTAAGAGTTAGGAGTTAAGAGTTTGGAGTTAAGAGTTAGGAGTTTGGAGTTAACAGGTAAGGGTTAGGAGTTGCAAATTGTGAGTTTTTTCAACTCCTCACTCCTCACTCTTAACTCCTAACTCTAGATAACCCCTACCTTTTGCCAAGCGTTCTGCACGGCTTTCTGCTCGTGACTGTCATTACCGTAGAGTTCGCCAGCAATTTGAATGGTGACGTTGGCAGCTTTTTTAAAATCTGCTTTGGCACGCAGGCGATCGCGTAAAGCTATGTACCAAATTTTACCAGCGCTTTCCCAAGCATAGCCGCCAATTTCAACAGCCGCTAGATAAAAGGCCCGGTTAGGAATTCCTGAGTTGATATGCACCCCAGCGTTATCTTCAACGCCAGTATATTTATCTTTCATATGCCCTGGTTGGGGGTCTTTACCTAGTACTGGGTCATCGTATGCGGTTCCCGGTGCTTTCATGGAACGGATACCAACACCTTTGACAGTGGGTACTAAAAGACCTTCGCCAATAATCCAATCTGCTTCTTGTGCAGTTTGATTTTTAGTCTTTTGTTTCACTAAGGCACCAAAGACATCAGAAAACGATTCATTCAGTGCCCCTGGTTCGCCATAATACTGTAAACCCGCTTCATACTGAGTTACACCATGAGCTAACTCATGCCCAATCACATCAATTGAGATTGTAAAGCGTTGAAACAGTTCTCCGTCACCGTCACCATAAACCATTTGGTCGCCGTTCCAAAAGGCGTTATCGTATTTGACGCCATAATGCACAGTGGAGTCTAAACGCAGACCCTTGTCATCAATGGAATTGCGATCGAATATCTCATAAAACAAGTCATAAGTAGCACCAGCAGCATCATAGGCTTCATTCACTGCTGCATCGCTGCTAGGAGGATCGCCTTCACCACGCACCAGCGTACCAGGAAGTTGTTGCCCAGTTTTGGCATCGTAAATAGTGCGGCGCTTCTCACCAGGAGAAGGCGCAAAGGAAACACTACCTATAACGTCCCGCCGTCCGCGAAGCTGTGCCGAAAGATTTAATGTACGGAAAGCCCAATTCCTTTGCTCAGGGTTCCCATTCACCACGACATTTTCTAGCATGTGCGGTGGGACAATACAACAAATTGGGCATCTAGAGTAAAGTGGATGCTCATGCTTAAACCTAGCTGATTTCTTTTTATTTCGAGCCATCCAAGATATTCTCCTTTTGAAACTAAGTGATGGCAAACAGTAGCTTAAACTCCAATGATTGAAAAAAGCAGAAAAACCAATCTAATCCTGTGTCCCTGGTGTCTTTTCGCAAGAAAATTTTCTACTCTCTATTTTCACTTTAGTCTGTGGAGTATGCACAGTACCCTCATGGGGTACTTTTACTAAACAAACAAGTTCCTTGTTCAATCCTCTAACTAAAGTTAGGAGGTTCCACTCAGCACTCAGAACTCGAAATTCAGCACTCCTTCTAGACTAATGCGTTTATATAATAGTTGTTCTCAAGGCAAATAATATTATTTATTGCCATTTTGTTACTATTGGACTCCTCTTTGATTTTTGCGAAGCCAGCTACAACTTAAAAAGCTTTATTGATTATTGCCTACCTACAGAAATAATTTGAAAACTCAAAGGTAATCCTAAATTATTACTTAATTAGGACTTACGCAAAAAAACTCTCTAACTCTTATTCCTCTGTGTTCTCTGTGTTCTCTGTGGTAGCCTGCGGCAAGCCGCTCCGCGTCTACGTTTTCCGTGACCTATGCGTAAGTCCTGTTGATAATTTATCAATAATAAAATTCCCGACTTATTTGAAAAGTAGCGAATCTGAACCTTTTCTCGATGCTAAACCCGGACATCCGAAAGATGCTTATAGTGAAACAATCAAAAAATATATTGCTAACCAAAAGACAAGATAGACTGCGCCTTTAGGCGCTACACATTCATCTCACCGCTAAAGGACGTTAAACCTTGAAATTTTTTAGGAATTTCAAGGTTTAGCTGGTGGGCTTTCTGCTTTAAAACCTAAAAACTCAAGCCGAAGCTGCTAGTCTTTTCCTTGGCATTCAAATAGATGTAGCCCTAAGCGTTGGGAAAGTTCTTCACATACTTTTACCCCCCGTACACTATTACCACGCACATCCAGCGGTGGTGAAAAAACTCCAATGCCCATCTGATTGGGTACAACGGCGATAATGCCGCCACAAATTCCGCTTTTTGCCGGAATACCAATTTTGTAAGCCCACTCACCGGCAAAGTTGTACATCCCGCAGGTGTACATCACACTGAGAATATCTTTGATATAAGGCTTATCTACTGCCCGTTCTTTGGTGATGGGGTTAATACCTTTGTTAGCTAGAGTGGCCGCCATCACTGCTAAATCTTGGCAATTCACCAGCACAGCACACTGCTGAAAATAAAGATCCAACGCTTGTTCAATGTTTTGGTCTATCATCCCAAAGTTGAGCATTAAGTGTGCCATTGCGCGGTTGCGATGTCCGGTACTGCGTTCTGAGGTAAAAACTGACATGTCAACGAACACATCGCGACCAATATATCGTCGGAACATCTCCAGCATCCGGTTGAGGCGTTCGGTGGGGCCAGATCCTTTGATTAAGCTAGTAGTGGCGATCGCTCCAGCGTTTACCATTGGGTTATAAGGTCGCTTCGATTGCTCATCCAAAATAATCGCGTTGAATGCATCCCCCGTCGGTTCGACGCCAACTCTTGTCAATATGTAATCCCGCCCATGATCTTCTAAGGCAAGTCCATAAGCAAATACTTTAGAAATCGACTGAATGGTAAAGAACTGCTCCCAGTCCCCAACTTTGTGAATTTGACCATCTACCGTAGCAATGCAAATACTAAACAAGTCCGGGTTTACCTTTGCCAGTTCCGGAATGTACTTCGCTACTGCACCCTCGCCCAATGACTTGTACTGGGAATGCAAGTCGTTGAGAACAGTTAATAATGATGACGAGTCTATTTCTAAATCTCCTAAATTTACTTGGTTTGCTACGAAGCTGATAGCATTTTACGAAATACTTGCTACACATATAGCAATTTAGGCTGATTGCGCGAAAAAATAATGTATACCTTAAGGTAGAGGTAATTAATCTTTCTCTACTGCCCATTGCCTACTCCTTATTCTAGAAACATACTTAGACCTCAAAATATCAATTGTGCTTTTTATTACAATCAAAAATATATCTAGAAGCGATCGCTAAACTTTTCTAATTTTTTTATCATTAAACGCAAAAAAGGTTCGCTTGCGTATTATCCTTTTTTTTATACACAGTAATACTGCTACAGTAAGTTATATAAATTACTAAGTTTAACCTAGTTATGAATAATACAAATCATGGTTAATTAAGCTAGAAAATACTTCAAAAAAAAGATAATACACTTCAACTGATTTCCACGATGGTTTTATCTCTAACTCCCACAACAGAGTATTTCTAGGAAAATCTTAAGATTTAATTAAATAAGAATTTTTGAGTATTTATACCGATGCCTTTTAATTAAACTTATATTAGATATGTAAGGAAAAACGTACAAAATGATGTGATATAAAATACACACATGAATGTGAGCCTTAGAAACTTATGTGGACAAGGTGCTATGAGTTGAGCAACCAAAAAATGTAAAGTTTTATTAAGAAAATTTTGGCTTGTCGGAAAAAACGTTACATAGTCAAAATCCGCATTCGAGCAAGGTTTCACCTTGAAAATACCAATTTGTTTTGGATAAACTTGTCAAGAATTACGGTAAAACCCTGATCCCCAAGCCAAAAGGTTCATGCTAGTCTGTTGCAGTTACAAAATAAAAAGTGAAAGCGGAACGAGTTCGAGTTTTTAGGAAGGGAATTCACGTATTTACTAGTGAAAATCCCAGGAATTATAAGACTTAAGTTCTCTTAAGTTCTACAGTCGCTTTAAAATTGGACGCATGAATCAAAGACATTTCTGGACAATTGTTGCTCTGTCTCTGACTGTTTTGGGAATACCTTCAGTCGGTTGTACTCAAACCACCAAGGGAAATGCGCTAGCTTCCCCAAGATTGCCTGCATCTGATGTGGTGAAAGTGGGAGAGTACAAATCAGGAGCAGGGGAGCAAACCTCGGATGCTGTGATTACACGAATTCATCCTTACAACATTGGAGGACGTAAGGCGGCAACTCTTTATATCAAAAATATTCCCGTTCTCACCTTTTTGAGTTCTGTATCAGATACAAGTGTTGAGACTAAAAAAGTTGGTGCAATAAACGAAGCAGAGGGCGTACAATCATACGCCCTTATTGCTAGCAACTCACCTTCATCGGCGAGTATTGGAAATGCAGCCGGAGCAAATAATCAGATTAATTCTGTTGACAACGATCCGGTTGAGATAGCTGGTGTAATAGCAGCTAAAATTAACCAGCTGAACCGGGAAAATGTAGACGCGAGTCAGATTACTGTAAGTTGGAAAGCAGCGGGGGAATCTAAAGTTGCAAATCTTCCCCAAAGCAAGAGCCTGCCTGTAGAACCGGGATCTGGCGATCGCTATACAATCAAAGTTAACGGCGAAGAATTAGTAGAAATCAATCAAGGCACGCGGCTAGCAGATAGCACCAACAATCTAGCGCAAGATGCATTGCAAGCAACCAATCGCTTGCGGAGACTACTAGGCAATGCATCACCCTTAAGCGAAGTTGCAAACATGCCAGCGCGTCAGCCAGTATCAATACGCAAGCTACCGCAGGAGATTGCGGTCGGCGGAGTCCGAGCTGCCTTCAGAGGCATAGCTTCTTATTACGGCTATGACGGTTCCGGCAACCGTACTGCTAGCGGCCAGAGGTTCAACCCAGAAGGAATGACTGCCGCCCATCGTAGCTTACCTTTTGGTACACAAGTCCGTGTGACCAACACCCGCAATGGTCGTTCTGTAGTGGTGCGGATTAATGACCGAGGCCCCTATATTCGGGGTCGAATCATTGACTTGTCCGCTGGTGCCGCTCGAATTTTGGGAATGATGGGTAGTGGCGTTGCACCAGTGCATGTTGAGGTCTTAGGGAGATAAAGGCAATAGGCAATAGGCAATAGGGGCTGGAAAAAAAGTTTTTCTATCCCCAATGCCCAATGCCCAATGCCCAATGCCCAATGCCCAATGCCCAATGCCCAATGCCCATACTTAATTCCTCTAGTTCAACCATCTCCTCTATTTCAGATATAAACTAACGGGGGAGGGATGAGAGAACTAGGGGTATTTTTGTGCGCCTGTTGACAACAGTTGCGGCTTTACGCTGCTATTTAACTAAACCCTGCTTGGAAAACAAGCTGATTGCGATTCCAGAAAATCTGGCACTAGATGAGATAAGTGGCTGGCATCAGACGGCAGTCGGTCTGGTGCCGACAATGGGGAATTTGCATCAAGGCCATTTAAGCTTGATTCAACGGGCGCGGCAAGAAAATTCCAGGGTGATTGTCAGTATTTTCGTCAATCCCTTGCAATTTGGCCCCAATGAGGATTACGAACGTTATCCGCGGACTTTAGAGCAAGATCGACAGCTTTGCGAACAAGCTGGGGTAGATGCAATTTTCGCGCCAACTCCGGAAGAGATGGCAGTACCCCAGAAAAGTATACAAGAATCAAAGGTTACACAAGTTATCCCCCCATCTGCTATGATAACAGGCTTGTGTGGTCGTTCTCGGCTGGGTCACTTTCAGGGTGTCGCTACGATTGTGACCAAGCTTTTCAACTTGGTACAGCCTGACCGAGCCTACTTCGGCCAAAAGGATGGTCAGCAACTGGCAATTATTAAGGGGCTAGTAGCTGATTTAAATTTGCCAGTGGAAATTGTTGCTTGTCCAACAGTACGGGAAGCATCGGGTCTTGCCTTGAGTTCTCGTAATCATTATTTGACTGCAACAGAAAAAGAGCAAGCAGCGGTGCTGTATCGTGGCTTGCAAAAAGCTGAAGCTGCATTTCGCCAAGGACTTCGCGATGGCAGCAAGTTGATAGCTATAGTACAGCAAGAACTGACAATGGTCAGCACGCTTTCAGTGGAATATATTGAATTGGTTGAACCGACTACGTTGATGTCTTTAGATAAAGTTCAGGAGGAAGGAATGCTGGCGATCGCAGCACGTTTGGGTTCTACACGTTTGATTGATAATATTATTTTGCGCGATCGTCAACCCATCATCGCCATTGATGGCCCAGCCGGTGCTGGAAAATCTACAGTGGCGCGTCAAGTAGCAGCAAAGCTGAATTTAGTGTATTTGGATTCAGGAGCAATGTACCGCGCTGTGACTTGGTTGGTACTGCAAAAGGGTATTGCGATTAATGATGAGTGTGCCATCGCCGAATTAGCTAGCCGATGTCAAATTCAACTTACTCCCACCCAGGATTTACAATTTCCCGTGCGGGTTTGGATTAACGGTATTGATGTGACCCAAGCAATTCGCACAGTTGAGGTCACCTCTCAAGTATCTGCGATCGCTGCACAAAGCGCTGTACGTCAAGCACTGGTTAAACAACAGCAAAGCTGGGGTAAAAAAGGCGGTTTAGTAGCTGAAGGCCGGGACATTGGTACTCATGTGTTCCCCGATGCGGAAGTGAAAATTTTCTTAACCGCTTCTGTTAGCGAACGCGCACGTCGTCGCCAGCAAGATTTTCAAAAACTTGGTCAAGCGCAAGTGAGTTTAGAACAGCTCGAACGGGACATTGCCGAACGCGACTGGAAAGATAGTACGCGTAAAATTTCTCCTTTGCAAAAAGCGGCAGATGCGATCGAAGTTCAAACTGATGGTCTAGACGTATCTCAAGTCACCGCACAAATCGTTAACTACTACCACCAACGCTTATCTGACTGAGTGCTAGCTACTGAAGAAGGCAAAGAGCCAAGGAGCAACCTTGAAGAAATTCCTCTGGTTATTAACTTGCCTTCTTCTCTACTTGTTCAGAAAATTCCTGTAGGGTATGTTAAGAACTTCCAAATAAAAAAATATCCAATTAACTTTTATGGGGCGGGTGAGACACCCACCCCACAACAACATTGAAGAATTTATTTCTTGGAGTTCCCTTAAGAACTTCTAAATAAAAAATATCACACTGTTTACAGTCAACGGTCAACAGCCAAGATTAAAGCCCTTAACACTTTTAGGACTTACGCACACTCTACGAATCCTTGGCGTTCTTCTCTTCTCTAAGAGACGCTAAGAGCGAACGAGACGCTTCTCGTAGAGAAGGCGTCTGTCTTGGCGGTAGCCTACCCTTCGGGAACGCCAAGGGCGAACGGCAAGCCGCAAAGCGTCTACGATAAATAAAGCTTTTTGGCGATTTTTGCGTAAGTCCTGACTTTCACGATCACGATGCTTTAAGGCTTTAGCCTTGACACGCCATTACCTAAGATTTACTGGACTTAAAGGCAGCCCATAAATCAAAATATTAAATAATTTTATTATTGGTTGTCTTGGTTTAATTTAAGCAAAAAGTTATTGTAGGCAAGATATTATTTTATATTTAAAATCATCTAGCTTAAGACTGATTTTTTACATATTAATTAATCTCACTAAAGATAGAAGTTTCAAAGCTTTAATTACTAAATGCTAATTACTGAATCCACTACTCAATTATTATTGGCGAACAAAAAAATCTGCGACTTGTTACATAACTTGGAAATCTAATCCTTCTGAGTTCATGTCTTTCAAATCAGATTGGAACATTGTATTTTGCTATGAAATATTAGCCATTTTTATTTATAGCCATTATTCCCTAGCGGTTTGACTTATTTTACTTATTAGAGGAGTACTTTGTTTTTCTCTTCACTTTGGTAGTAGAATGACGATGTTAAGTTTTATGTTTCATCATAAAAGACATAAAACTGCCAAAAATAAAAGCTGCTAATTTTCTAAGCTTCTGTAATAGCTTAAAACTGGAAACCGCTAAAGAGAGGATTTCACACAATGGCATTTGTACAGCCCCCCCTACCCTTCGAGATTAATGCTCTAGAGCCATACGGCATGAAAGCTGAAACTTTCGAGTATCACTATGGCAAGCATCACAAAGCCTATGTAGATAACCTCAACAAGCTGACTGAAGGTACAGAACTTGCTGATAAGTCTCTAGAAGAGGTGATCAAAATTTCCTTCAAAGACTCCTCTAAAACCGGAATCTTTAACAACGCTGCCCAAGTTTGGAACCATACCTTCTTTTGGAATTCCTTAAAACCAGCAGGTGGTGGCACACCTACCGGTGACCTCGCAACCAAGATTGAGAAAGATTTCGGTAGCTTCGACAAATTCAAAGAAGAGTTCTCTAACGCAGCCGCAACTCAATTCGGTAGTGGATGGTCTTGGCTGATTGATGATGGTGGTACCCTGAAGGTGATTAAGACACCAAATGCTGAGAACCCTCTAGCTCATGGTCAAAAAGCACTCTTAACCTTGGATGTTTGGGAACATGCGTACTACATTGACTACAGAAACGCCCGTCCGGCCTTCATCAAGAATTTCCTAGATAACTTAGTCAACTGGGACTTCGCTGCTGAAAACTTTGCTAAAGCATAGTCAACAACCAGTTTTTAACTGGCGGTGAAGGTGGCTTTTAACAGTTATCAATAAATACTAACAGTCACGATCTTGTATCGTGGCTGTTTTTGATTTGCTGGGTGAGGGGGAATGTTGACGGTTGACTTTTGATTGTTAACTGCTATACATAGCAGTTCTATTTGGAGTAGGTTTGAAAAAGATGCCAAAAAAGCTGAGACTGAAATCGAGAGCAAAAACTTTCTTATCAACTATAGCAATCCTATTTGAGATGTTAACAGTCAACAGCCTAAATGTAAAATTTCACAAATCATCTGTAACTCCTATAGCTGTGTCTATCTCATTTACTAATATGGAAAACTTCAGTACTGCTTTCAACAATTTTCCTGAACTAACAACTGAAAATTTAATTTTGCGGGAAACAAAGCTAGCTGATGTGCCAGCAGTTTTTCAGATTTTTGCAAATGATTAAGTCACAAAGTATCATGACTTAGAAACTGTCACTAGTTTAGAGCAAATTCAGTTTATAATTGAGCGTCGTGCAGAGCGATTTAGAAATAAACAAGGTATTCGCTGGGGAATAGCTAAAAAAGAAGATAATGTAATTATTGGTTCCTGTGGTTATAGTATTAAAAACCGTTTCCAGGCAGAAATTGGA
The DNA here is from genome assembly GCF_014698835.1 of Nostoc paludosum FACHB-159. Lineage (GTDB taxonomy): Bacteria > Cyanobacteriota > Cyanobacteriia > Cyanobacteriales > Nostocaceae > Nostoc > Nostoc paludosum. The sequence goes on from NZ_JACJTU010000002.1 coordinate 90,370, forward strand.
TACGAACTTGCAAGAGAATATTGGAAAAAGGGCATAATGACAGAAGCCTTAAGAGCTATCATTCACTGGGGTTTTCACCAGTTGGATCTAAATCGCATTGAAGCATTTGTTATACCAGAGAATACTGCCTCTATCAAATTGTTAGGTAATTTGCAATTTGTGGAGGAAGGGCTTTTAAGACAATATGGATTTTGGAAAGGACAATTCCATGATTTGAGGATTTTTTCTCTATTAAAAAGAGACTATAGAACTTTTATTTGATTTGTTTAAAAAAATTAGTACGACTTTATTCATTATTTATTTTTTCCTGTTTCTCATTTTGTGGTAGGGACTGCCAAAGGTTCCCGGAGTTATATATACATGTACTACTTGGGTAGAATCGGACGTTTCCAAATTTAATTGCTATGAGAAAGTGGGTGTAAATAATTGAAGGTTTGCATTGATTGTTTTAGTCAAAAAAATAGGGCTAAAATCCTCAGTATAAGCCGATTTAAATTTTTTATATTTTGTAACATAGTTTGATTTATTCTTACCTACTTACTTTAGTATAAAAAAGCTGATATTTTAAAGTTTGTGTGTAAGAAAGTACAACAAAATTTCAGATTTGAGAGTGGAGTAGTAATGCTTCAACTCTTGATAAAATTAACCTTCATATAAAACATGAGGAAAATCCAATTTGGAGCCACTTATGTGGCTGGTGCGCTAGCCAGACTTACCAATCTGGTGTCAAGGTTATCTAGGAAAATCAAAAGCGCTACCACGATCGCACTATTGGTTGCGATCGCCGTTTTAGCCGGACATACTGTATCAGCGCAAGTATCACCGCCAACTATAGCTTCCCTAAAGACGGTGACGGTTCCAGAGCCTGATAATCTCGGACAATTCGTTAAAGATAAGACCGCTGCGATCGCTTTGGGAAAGGCTTTTTTTTGGGATATGCAGGTTGGTAGTGATGGCATCACCTCCTGTGCCAGTTGCCACTTCCATGCCGGTGCAGATAACAGAGCTAAAAACCAGCTTAGTCCGGGGATTTTGCGAGTGAATGCAGATAAAACTCCGAATCCCGATAATACTTTCAGCATCGGTCAGCCAAACTCCACACTCAAGCCAGAAGATTACCCATTCCACAAACTGGCAGACCCAAATAACCGTTTTTCTGCCATTCTCTCGGACAGTAATGATGTCACCTCCTCCCAAGGAGTTTTTAATTCCAAGTTTGTTAATACCGATCCTGGTATTCCTGTGGACGATCCGGTATTCAATGTGGGAGGTATCGAAACCCGTCGCGTGGAGCCGCGCAACACGCCAACTGTGATTAATGCGGCGTTCAACTTCCGCAACTTTTGGGACGGACGCGCACAGAACGTCTTCAATGGGGTTAATCCCTTTGGGACGAGAGACCCCAATGCCAAGCTCTATAAAGCATCAAGCATCTTAAGTCCACTACAACCAGTCAGCGTTCAACTTAAAAATGCATCTCTAGCTTCCCAAGCAGTGGGGCCGCCACTCAGTTCCTTTGAGATGTCGGCAGATGGGCGCACTTTTGAGGAGATTGGTGACAAATTTGGGTTTGGGTTGCTCGACAAGATATTCGATATTGTCAAGAGCAAGAAGCTGCTTCTTCCTAGAGAACTCGCTCAACAGTTACTTCCCTTAAGACCGCTTGGAAAGCAGATTGTCCATCCTGATGACAGTGTACTAGGTCAGTACAGCAGAGCACCTCAAAAGGGTCTGACGACGCTGACTTACAGCCAAATGATCCAAGCAGCCTTCAAACCAGAGTGGTGGCAATCTACCCAGTTAATCCAGGTTGATAAAGCCAACGGTAATACCCGGAAAGTCGTACTGCTGCCAGATCTCTCAAGCACTACTGAAGAGTATACGCAAATGGAGTACAACTTTTCGCTGTTCTTCGGGCTAGCGGTTCAACTGTATGAGTCCACATTAGTATCTAACAATGCGCCCATTGACCAGTTCTTAGAAGGAAACACTAACGCCCTAACTCCTCAGCAGCAACAGGGTAAAGCTATTTTTGAGAACCCTGCTAATGCTTGTATATTTTGTCATAGCGGAGCAGAATTCACTGCTGCTTCAGTGAGAAATGTCCACAACAGTGGGCGACTCACACGCTCACCAGCGCCTGGAAATCCTATCGAAGACACAGGTTTCTTCAAGATTGGGGTCAGACCAGAGCTTGAAGATCTGGGTGTGGGGGCTGATGATGGGCTACCTGTATCGCGACCCTTATCCGAAGCACGTTTAGCTCAACAAGGAAAGTTCCAGGAGGTCTTTGGTGAAGCACCTAATATTACACCTGGCCCTGTGGAAGCAGATGGACTCTTTAAAGCTCCTACACTCCGCAATGTGGAACTGACTGCTCCCTATATGCACAATGGTGGAATGTTGACCCTGCGGCAAGTGGTCGATTTCTACAGTCGGGGCGCTGGGGACGACAATGCAAATGTACCCCGCCTTCCTGTGTTGAATCTGAGCGACGAAAACAAAGAGGCACTTGTAGCTTTCTTGAAGTCGCTAACTGACAATCGAGTTCGTTACGAAAAAGCACCCTTCGATCATCCGCAGTTGTTTATCCCAAATGGACATCCAGGAAACGAAATCTCCGTCACCAACGACGGTACCGGAAAAGCGACAGATGCCTTGATAGAAATCCCATCTGTTGGTCGTAATGGTCGTAGCACTCCCCCTGCTAACTTCCTTGCGACTCCGTAAACCTGGAGACTGGGGATTGGGTATTGGGAAAACTCTTCCCTAATTCCCAGTCCCTAGTGATCTGCCAAAACAACTTTGCATGGTGGTAGGCTCTTGAGGCAGGGAGCAGGGGGCAAGGGGGAGAGTCTGGAACAGAGCTTGAACTCCGCCCCAGACGAGCGCCCTAGAAGGGTGCTGCCTCCTGTATCTTAAAAATAGTAAAATTTTAAAATATATGGATAGTAAAGAATTAGCACAATACATCGAAGCAACGAATAGTATCAGTAAACCTTGGCTATTGGTTCAACTACGCCTCAAAAAACTCCAAGAGCGTCGAGCTACGTTAACAGACGATGTTTACAACAAAGAATTAGAAGATATTTTCCAAGACTTGATGAATCTGGGGGAATGGTGGCGGGGTATTGAAGATGAAGTATTTTAGAGTTAGGAGTTGGGAGTTTTTTTATAGCAGGCAATAGGTAATAGGCAAAGAAAGTCTGTTGATGTTGGGGTTTTACGATCGCTTTATGTCTTAAAGTATGCTTCAACTGCTATAATTCTTCACTTCTAACTGAAATTAATAAGGGTGTAGTCAGGAATGGATTATCGGGATGCAGGGGTTGATGTTGAAGCTGGCCGAGGTTTTGTAAATCAAATTCGCAACTTGGTTCACAGTACTTTCAGGCCGGAAGTAATTGGTGGATTAGGTGGCTTCGGTGGCTGCTTTCAACTACCAGGGGGTTTTAAGGAACCAGTTTTGGTTTCTGGGACAGATGGTGTGGGAACAAAGCTGAAAATCGCTCACATTCTCAACCGCCATGATACTGTTGGCATTGATTTGGTGGCGATGTGCGTTAATGATGTGCTGACATCGGGTGCAGAACCGCTGTTTTTTTTAGATTATGTAGCAACTGGGAAGTTGGACAAAGAGCAATTAACTGATGTGGTTGCGGGTATCACTTCTGGATGTAAGCAAGCTGGTTGCGCTTTATTGGGGGGAGAAACGGCAGAAATGCCTGGTTTTTACCAGGTGGGTGAGTATGACTTGGCTGGGTTTTGCGTGGGAATTGTCGAAAAAAGTCAGATGTTGGACGGTTCTCAAGTAAAAGTAGGAGATGTAGCGATCGCCCTTGCTAGTACAGGTGTACACAGTAATGGGTTTAGTTTAGTACGAAAGATTATTAGCGATGGCAACTTTGCTTGGAGCGATACTCCAGAATTGTTAGGCGGTGAAACTATCGGCGAAACTTTCCTCAAACCCACGCGCATTTATGTCAAACCGGTTTTAGCAGCACTCAAAGCAGGTTTGTCAATTCATGGTATGGCTCACATCACAGGTGGTGGTTTGCCAGAAAATTTGCCTAGATGTTTGAAAGAAGGTCAAGCAATCAAAATTGATAGCAGCAGTTGGAATGTTCCCCCTGTATTTCAGTGGCTAGCTCAAGCTGGAGAAGTCAGTCCCCAAGCCATGTACAACACGTTCAACATGGGAATTGGATTTGTATTGCTGGTGTCACCTGATGAAGTTGAGCAGACAATTAGCCATTTTCGATCGCATGAAATTCCAGCTTTGGCCATCGGTGAAGTCATTACTGGTTCAGGAGAATTAGTAGGATTATCATTATGATAGAGATTTTTTATACATAATATAAAATTTGTTTTTAGCTTAGTAAAGTTACTTTCTCTACTAATGAATTACTTTCTAAAGTACTTAGTACTGCTTGTTTAGGCATACGTTCAAATTTAATCTGCAATATTTATTACTACTGAATTTTTGAGGTAATTCAAACTAATCATGACTACTGACGTTGAGATTTGCTAACGTAGTCTTAACATATCGAAAAATTTGCTCATAAAGCTGAGAAATCAGCTGTCAGCACTAATTTACAGTTCTGAGTATTTCTCATCTGTAGGTGTGGCGTTTTAGTGTGTTAGGAATATATATTTTTGTTTAGAGGGGGTTATGGTTATAAATTTGGCCCGCACTACTGCTTCCACAGAACTGTTGAGGCAAGTATTCCAGAACATTGATGCACATAGTTGTCCCACGTTATTCAACTTCCACATGCACACTGTCCATTCGGATGGCAGGTTGCAGCCAAGTGGATTGATGGAACAGGCGATCGCGATTGGGTTAAAAGGGTTGGCGATTACCGATCACCATAGTATTGGCGGCTATCAAGCAGCACAAGCTTGGTTAGAGGATTGGAAGTGGAATAATCCTGGTGCAAGCACTCCTCTATTGTGGAGTGGTGTGGAAATCAATGCCAACCTTTTAGACATAGAAGTTCACATTTTGGGTTACGCTTTCGAGCTAGAACACCCCAGCATCAAACCTTATCTGCAAAGAAGACCAACTACAGGCAAAGAATATCAAGCAAATAACGTCATTACTGCTATTCATCAAGCTGGAGGATTGGCAGTTTTAGCTCATCCTGCGCGTTACAAGCGATCGCTTTTTGATTTAATTCCAGCTGCGGCCGAAAAGGGTATCGATGGTGTAGAAGCTTTCTATGCCTACAATAATCCCAATCCCTGGAAACCGAGCGCTTTGGAATCAGAACAAGTGCAAAAGTTGGCTAATGAATATCTTCTTTTTAATACCTGCGGTACTGATACCCACGGGTTGAATTTGCTACAACGCTTGTAAAAATGATTTATGTTTGTGAACTACCCACACTGAGCTGACGGTAAAGTGTGGGCTTACAACTTCACTCAGAAATGCTGCATTTTGGAGTTTCCTCCGTGCGCCAATGAATTTAATTTTGCTCAACTACTTAAATATTGGCAAAATCTTCTAGAGGTGCGATTGTATATTTTCCCTGTTCGTCTTGACTAACTAAACCTAAAGCTAGTAAGTCCCTATCAATAAACAACTTTGTGGCTTTATCACCTCTATCAATCTTAGTATTAATCAACTGCATAGCGTAGCAGATAGTATCATAAACCCGTTGGGGATTCATGGCAGTTGTAATAGGTTGATATTTCCTAACTGATTCACAGAGTCGGTAAACACCGTGTTTTTGAGACTGGGGGTAGCCATAATGCTTGACAGCTCGTGGTAAGAAGTATCCAGCAGTAATTGGCTGTTTTCCTGATGGACGTACACAGGAGTAGCTGCGATCGCCGACTGTATCAGCAGCTTTACTCCCAGGCATAAATCGTAAAACATTGAAATTTAAAAAATCTGGGTTACACTTTTCGATACCAAAGCGAATTGCCTCCATATCGTCTGCAAAAGTTGTCGGTTCATAACCGATAATCTCAGTTTTTTCATCGTTTAGTTTGGCTTTCGGTAATCCCAAAATCAAAAAATAACTACTAGGTAATCCAGCTTTATTCATATCTTCAAAAACTTTTGCAATCTTGGCTGGATAATCAAATGCTTGCTTAATTTGACTTGCAACAGAGCCATTAAATTTGTGGCTAGCTAATGAGACTTCTGGTAAGGTATGCTCAACGCCAAAAAACATATATACACAGTTATGTGCTACTAGATAACACATCTGTTCGTAGTTTATTCGATCGATTCTAGTATTTGAACCCCAAATAAATCCTTCTTCTTTCAGAATCTCTGCTTCCCTTTTTGCAGCTTTATCGTGGACTGTAAAAGTATCGACATCTAAATAAACTGCTTCATAATTACGTTCCTTTAATTGCTTTAATTGCCTGCGGAATGAGGCTTCGCTTAATCTCACGACATGATTACTTTCGCTACTTTTATTACAGAAATCACATCCCCAAGCACATCCTCGCTGGGTAAAGAGTTGGGCTGTTTTTAATTGTCTTTTATCTGAAGATTTAAAAATATCCATATCATGTACTTGTGGTACATGGATGAAACCAAAATTTTGGTCAATATCATCAAAGTTATTAACTCTTGGTGCAATCGTATGATGAAAAACGGCATTTCTACTATCATCAGGAGTAACGCGATGAAATTTACCGTCTTCATTCATAAAACACAATCCCGGCAAGTATTTCATCTCTTCATAGAAAGCGCCTCTGGCAATGGTATGAGCAATTTCTACAATTGATTCTTCCCCTTCACCATCACAAAAAGCTGTAATCCAAGGTGTAATACGGGCAATATCTTCAACACTTTTAGTTGCATAGCCACCAACTAAAATTGGCACATTTTCTCTGCCATGTTTCTGAAGCTGTACAAAAATTTTGCTACTATGCTCGTCAATTTCTGGCCATTGAGTTGTCAGACAACCAGCAAATATAATTAAATCAGCATTTATGATTTCATTTAAAACATCATTAATAGTTAAATCAAGACGTTCTAAATCCAGTTGTATAACTTGACTAAATCCAGCATTAACTAAACTAGAAGCTAGAACTGGCAAGGCTTTGTTTGCACCATTAAAGCTTCTGTGTTTAATAAATTCACCAATTAATACAATTTTTACTGAATTAACATGAATCGATGTTTTTTGAATTCTAGTTTCAGATAATAACACTGCTATACACCTAAAATTACTGTTTTTTGATGACGTAATATCCTGGTAATTGAAAAACAATATTAGATTGGATGAAATGAGAGCAAAACCCAATAAAGTCTTGATAGTGTTAAATTTAATTACATTAACCTAATGTCGGTGTAAAAAGAAAAAAAGATTCAATAAATGAATAGAAAAACAGAATGATGTACTTGTATTCATATATCCTCCGAAGGATTTTAGAAACAAAATTTCATCATCAATGTATTCACTTTTGAGAAACCTACTGCCTGCAAGCTCAGAGTTTATTCAACAGCACCCAACATTTTTAAAGAAGCTCTTTCGGCATCGGTCAAGCCTGTAGTACCGCTAATATTCATGCGTTCGTACAGGCGATCGGGTTTAAGCGATCGCCATCGGCTACAAGTTTGCATATCCCACAGCTGAATCTTCTCGTCTTCACCACCACTAGCCAATAACTTGCCATCAAGACTAAAAGCTAAAGAACGAATCGCTGCTGTATGCCCCAATTTCAGGATTTCTAGACACTCACCTGTACTAACTTGCCAGAGAATGACCGTAGTATCGGCACCAGCACTAGCTAAAATCTGCCCATTGAGGCTAAATGCCACTGAGTGGACTTGTTTATCGTGCCCTGTCAAGGTTTGAATACATTCCCCTGTGCTAAGATTCCATAACTTCACAGTTTGATCTTCGCTAGCACTGGCTAAAAGTTGTCCATCTGGACTGAATGCTACTGACCAAATCATGTCTTTATGGTCTGTGAAAGTTTGGATACATTCTCCGGTGGCGACATCCCAAAGCTTAATTTGACTGTCAGCGCTACCACTGGCTAGAGTATCGCCATTAGGATGAAACGCAACTGTCCACACCCAATGGCTATGTCCTTTAATTTTTTTCAGGCACTCACCACTAGAGATGTCCCAAATGCGAATGCTGCGGTCTTCGCTACTACTGGCTAGGGTTTGCCCATCGGGACTAAAAGCAACTGTCCACACCCAGTTACCATGTCCTGTGAGGGTTTGAATGCATTTGCTGTGGCGAATATCTGTGATGTCCCAAAGTTTAATAGTATTGTCAGCACTACCACTAGCGAGTATTTGCCCGTTGGGATGAAAAGCTACAGAACGAATCCGTCCTTGATGTTCTCTAAGAATGTGGCATTCTCCTGTTTGTAAGTTCCACAGACTAATGGTGTAGTCATCCCTGCCACTGGCAAGGATTTGACTATTGGGACTAAATTTGACCGAATAGACATCACGGGTATACCCTTGCAATACATTGAGGCAATTACCTGTATTTACATCCCACAGCCTTGCTGTTTGATCGTCGCTGCAACTGATCAGGGTACGACCATCTGGACTAAAGGCGATCGCCCATACCTGGCTATAATGACCTTGTAACGTTTTCAAACATTCAGCCCGTTGGATATCCCAGAGTTTAATAGTTCTGTCTTCACTACCACTGGCCAGGGTTTGCCCATCGGGGCTAAATCGTACAGAATAAACTTTTTTAGTATGTTCCTTCAATATTTGCACGCATTTACCTGTATTTACGTTCCACAGTCTGAGGGTGAGGTCTCTGCTACCACTGGCTAGTGTTCGCCCATCAGGACTGAAGGCTACAGAATGAACATCACTGCTATGACCATTCAGGGTTTTCAAGCATCTGCCTGTGTTGATATCCCACAGCTTAATTCTGTTGTCGGCACTGCCACTGGCAAGTAAAGGAGTTTTGTTAGTACTTGTAGACGAGCCAAAGCTAAGCGACCACACCCAACCATCATGACCAAGGAGTGTTTGCTGGCAAATTCTTGTGGCAATATCCCAGATTTTAATAGTTTGGTCTTCACCACAACTAGCTAAAAAAGCACCATCTCGACTGAAGGCTACTGAGTAAACTTTATTGGTGTGTTCTTTGAGTGTGTCCAAACATTCTCCGGTTTGTACATCCCAGAGTTTAATTGTGTAATCAGCACTACCACTGGCGAGGATTTTACTATCTGAGCTAAAGGCAAAAGCCCAAACCCAGGCAGTATGCCCAGTATAAATGCGTATTTGTTTTGTATCATAAGTCCGCCATAGCCTAATTTCTCCAGTCATTAAGCCTGTAGCAAAAAATTTGCCATCAGGACTGAATCTTACAGAAACAACACTAGACATCGTTTCTGTGAATACGGAACCAGTTAAATCAGCATTGGCAAAGCTTGTGTCTTGTAAGTTGATACCTTTGAGATAAGCTTGCCAAATAGTCAGACCAGAAAAATCACGCCCGCTTAAATTAATCTCAGAATCATGCTGGGATTTATCTATCTGGAGTTGTCGTAATAGATTGATTAAGTTACCAGCTGCATAACCTTTGTTTGGGGGCGACTTCTGCTGTAAAGTCCTGAGCATTCGCCGTAAATAGGATTCTAGTTGTGTTGTTGTCACAAAAGCTTTGAGTAGCTTTTGTTTAACAGGTTCTAGTATCAGCCGTTCTTGTGTTTGCCGGATATAATCAAGCGATCGCGCCTGCATTAAAGGGTGGGCGTTAACAAACTCCAATTTTTTTTTTCGCTCAATTCATCAGTAAACTGTTCGATGTGGCGTTTACTGACATATTCCATAACCACAGATTGCTGGCGGAATCTGCTGGCGGTTGGTTCTTTTTCAATTAGCGATCGCCGTAATAATGACTCCACAACTTCCAGTATTTTCGACTCTGCGTCTGTGGTTCTGAAATCATTTTTCAGTTGTGTCAAAGAAACATATTCCCGATGAAGCGCCAACCGATACATCACTTGTTTTTCCAATTCCGACAAGCGGTTAAATTGCGTATCTAAAAGCGTGCGAATATCTCCATAGACAGCGCTTGCTTCCTGAATTTCTCTTAAAAATTCTGTAATGTTATTGCTAAATAAGTCATAAACTGTAGTGGCAACTATCTTTAATGCTAAAGGGTTGCCAGAATATCTTGTGACTAGTTCTTCCAATTGTTCGTCAGTACAATTGCATCCTTTATCCTGCAAAATTTCTCTAGCTTCTTCTAAATTCAAACTAGATAATTGTAAAACTTTGACTGGCAGTTTTTTACCTTCTAGGGCAGCTACTTCTTTTGGTTTTTCCCGACTAGTTAGTAATAAACAACTATTATGTGATGCTTCTGCCACCTTTTTAAAAAAGTAGCCATAGTTTTCATACTCAGGTTCATATTCACCAGCCCATTCTTGAGTTTTGCCTTCGCCACTACGTAGCACTGATTCAACATTATCTAAAATCACTAGGCATCGATGTTTTCTTAAAGTATCAATTAGTAAAAGTATTTTGTTATTTTCACTAGCTGTTAAGTAATCTTCTGAATCATTAGGTAAAAAACGTAAAAGTTGTGTGAGAATGTCATCTAATGGCGGAGTATTGCGGAGCGATCGCCAAATTAGATAATCAAACTCTCGCTGGATTTTTTTGGCAACTTTAGCCGCGATAACAGTCTTACCAATTCCACCCATTCCCAATACTGCTACTAACCGACACCGCAGTGAATCATTACCAACTATCCATTCCTCTAAATCTTGAATTTCTCCTTCTCGACCCCGAAAACCCTCTACATCAACTGCTTCACCCCAGTCTTCTTTTGAAGAAATCACATTTTCGTGAATACCTTGATACTGAGCATATAGCTTCTGTTTCAAGTCAGAAATTTTTTTATTACCGCTCCCTTCTATGCCTAATTTGCGGTAACTTTCTCCTAATCTTTTTCTCACCGCTGCTTGAGAAATCTCCAGTTTCTCGGCAATTTCCGCACCAGAACAATTTTTCAATGCTAAAAATAAGGCATCTAGTTCTGCTTTCGTCACACCATGTCTAGTGGCGACTCCTGTAATGAAATCATCAGGAACCAAAAGTATATCCGCTGCGCTGTTCATCTGATCTAAGCTCCACACAATCTCAGCTCCACACAATATATTTGAGTTATCAGTATGTGAGAATATTTTCTTATAGCATGACTCTCAAGTTTAGAAAAGAGCTTTATTTAGCATTTTGCTAGATTTTACAGTAACTACACAATTGCATTACTAGTTCCTAGTTATGCTATTTCAGTTTCTCTTCAGTATTTTTCTATATTTTTATACCAAGAAATAAAAATATAGTCTATTTTTGTCTGAGCGAACGATCTAATTAAAATCTTTTTTGTATAAAAATCTACTTATAGTATAACTTTTTATATCTATGTGAGACAAATTTAAGAAAAAACTATATATATATTTACAAACTCAGCTATTCACTAAAAAATATTCCTGATAAATACTTGCTTTTTTAATTTAGATATGGTTATCCTATATACTATATCTATATGTGAGGTATAGATATAGTCCTCAACTCAACAGCCAACATCAGGGGGCAACTAACATGACTAGCTTCTCACGACTCCCAGACTTTCTCAGGAGTTCTAACGCCATCAAAACCGTCTTGAAAATAGGAGGACAATCCCCAGAAACCTTACCGGCATTGAAACCACAAGAAAGAAGCAGCCCAGAAGTTTTAGTAAAACCCAAACATTTGTATGCAGTTGAGTTACCGGCAGTTTTTTCTCACATAAATATTTTGCTTATTGAAACCTTATCGGAAACTCAACATGGCCAGTTAACTATTTCTAGTAAAAAGGGAAAATATGAAACCATTGTAGAACTGGGCAGTCATATTAGCCACCGTCACAAGTTGAGTCAAGAAGAACTGCAAGAAATCCGACAATTACAAGAACATATTCTTGAAACCTGGATAGCTTGTAGGCATTTCCACAATCGGAAATAATGCGCTACATCGCCACAGCTATCCACAGTTAAGAAGACTGTTAGCTTGGTGAAGTCATTAAATTCAATATCTATTTTTCTGAAGACATTTGGCTTTTGATAAATGAGAAGTTTACAAGCCGGTGGTGTATTCTTACACCCCGGCTTTTTGCTTAGGTTTTTTATCCCGGAGTAAATTCTATGAACCCCAACAAACACAATGAAAGGTCTGTTGCTCAACTCCCATTTGAACAGAGGAAAGAAACTATGAAAACTGAGCGCACAAATAACCACAATCCACTTTTAATTTTGACTGGGAAAGGACTGAAGTATTTAGTGTTGGCTTTGGCTGGTTTTGCGATCGCTTTTATTGTATTTCATGTTTTCGGTGCATTTTCTCTAGCTCAAAGCTTGCTATCTGTTGAAGTCTGGATCTGGTTTGTACGGGTTGCAGTCTTATTATTCTGTTTGTTTGCCATCGCTATGATGTTTGAGTCTTGGCGTTGATCCAAATTTACGGTATTGCTTGCTGATAATGCCTTTGGCTTATTTCGATTCAGTCAATAGTTTCAAATTACAGGGGGTTATATTATGTCAGATAATGGCAACGGCATCAAAGGTGAAGTATTCTCACCAATTTTAGTAATCTTAGTTGCAGGATCGATATCTTTAGCAATTGTCAATAAAGATAATCATCCTGCTTATTTCGATCTCGTGAAAATAGCAATGGTCTACAGTTTTGGCTTTGACAAATCTAAAGGTAAACCAAAAGACTAAGCCAGAGGTAAAAGGGGACAAGGTAAAAGTTCCCCGTTGCCTTATTGTTGAGATGGACAAGTTTTTCTCAAGTCCTAGTAATTAACTAAAACTTGTCCTTTTTTCACCTGAGTTTTTCATCCAATCAAATGGGAGTCTTATAGTCGATTCTTAGTTGGGATTACAATCATTGCAAAATACGGTACTTGTGCGGCATCGACTTCATCTAAGGGTAGAATGCGTTGCTGTGTCATTGTTGCTCGCTCAATATATCTTGCCCGCGATGCCAGACCTAATTTATGCAGAACGTCCCGCACTTTGGTAAAATGACGACCTAGTTTCATAATTGCCGCTGCATCGGTCATTAACAATTGTGTGGTCAGTTCTTCTGCTGGCAGTGGGGCAGGCAGGACTGTGAGAATATCATTGTAGTAGGTGAAAGGTACACCCAAAGCTACTGGGCAAGCCATGAGTGAGGAAACTCCGGGGACAACTTCTGTTTGATACTCGTCACATAATCGGGTGAACAGGTACATGAAGGAGCCATAGAAAAAGGGGTCGCCCTCACACAGCACCACGACATCTCGACCGGCTGCTAAATGAGCGGCGATTGGTTCAACTTCTTTGTCGTAAATAGACTTGGCTTTTTCTGGTTCTAAGGCGCGGGGGAGGTGAAATAACACCTCGATTTGATCCCCGGTGAGATACTGCGCCACGATTCCCCTAGCAATACTCTCACGATCTGTAGCTGATTGATAGGCTACCACAGGAGCCGCACGTAATAGCCGCAGCGCCTTGAGGGTCAATAATTCTGGATCGCCCGGGCCGACACCAATTCCATAAAGACGACCTTTAGTATTCATTATTCTTCCTCCGTTGCCAAGGCGTTAACTGCGGCGGCGGCGATCGCACTACCGCCGCGCCGACCGTGTAATGTTAAAAATGGTACATTTCTGCTGTCTGCTGCCAATGCGGCTTTTGATTCGGCTGCACCGACAAAACCGACTGGAAAGCCTAATATTATAGCAGGCTTTGGCGCTCCTTCATCAAGCATTTCTAATAATCTGAATAGGGCGGTGGGGGCATTGCCAATTGCTACTACTGAGTTTTCGAGGTGCGATCGCCATAATTCTAAAGCTGCTGCTGACCTTGTAGTATCCAGACTTTTAGCAATATCTGGCACTTCCGGATAGTTGAGGGTACAGATAACTTGATTATTTGCAGATAAGCGCCGCCTGGTTACACCTTCAGCAACCATACGGCAATCGCAGAGAATGGTTGCTCCTGCGGCTAGCGCTGCCCTTGCAGATTGCACTGCTGTGGGTGAATATCCCAAATCAGTGACGATATCCGTCATTCCACAGGCATGGATGAGACGTACTGCAACTTTCGCTACATCTGGCGGGAGCACATCTAGGTTGGCTTCTGACCGGATGATGGCGAAGGAATTGCGGTAAATTTCGTTGGCGTCTCGGATGTAGTCGGGCATTCAATTTGGGATTTTAGATTTTGGATTTTGGATTTACTGGTGATAAATATTTTTTCACGCAGAGGAGCCAGTGCGTCCTTGCGGTTTCCGGACTTGTTCGCGAAGCGTCTCGTTCGCTCTTAGCGTCTCGTAGAGAAGAGAAGCATCTGGCGTCGCGCACAGAGAGTTAGAGATTTAAATGGGGTTGAGGTGGGTTAATGGGTTGGGGAACTTTGGCGCGATATTTTATACATTTCTAAGATTTGCTCTATTAATGGAGGTAGTTCGGGGAAGGTGACATATCGGTATAGTTCGCGGCCAAATTTATGGCTGCTGTTGGTGTCAGCTAGATAAACGTGATAGGCTTCAACTGTTTGATTGTCTGCCTCAAGGTTGACACCGAGTAGGGTGATGTCACCTTGGCTATGTTGGGCGCAGGATTTTTGGCAGCCAGTAAAATGGATATTAATTGGGTGTTCGAGACTGACGCGATTTTCAAGATATTCTGCCAAAGCCAATGCATGACTTTTGGTGTCGGTGGCAGAAGCGGCACAACCTTTGTTACCAGAACAAGCAATTAATGAACTCTTGATATTGGTGGCTGAGGAATCTAATCCTAAAAAAGTAATTTGATTTTGGACATCGGTAAGATTTTGCTGAGGAATATTTGTTAGGAGTAAATTCTGCCAAGGGGTTAACCTGATTTCACTGCCGTATTTTGCTGCTAAATCCGCTAAACCCCGCATTTGTCCGCTCTCTACTCGTCCAAGAGGTAAGACAACACCGATGTAAAATAATCCTTGCTGACGTTGGGGATGGATGCCAAGATGCTGATAGTTAGGATCTATTTTTTGTGGAACTGAGTATGTTTCACTGCGCGAAAGAGGAAAAGGTAGACGTTGCTGAACTTGCTGAAGATAATTTTCACAACTCAAAGTATTTAATAAATCTCTCAAACGTAGCCGACGCTGATTATTTATATCAGTATGATTTAGATAAACATCTGCTAAAGCTGCTAAGACGGGTAAACAATCATCTGGTGTTAACAAAATTTTCGTATCGCTTGGTGGTTGTCCCTTTGCGCCTGTACAAAGATGGAGGCGAAAGTAAACATTACCATCAATTAAGACAGCGGCAAATAGGATATCATTTAGGCGATCGCTCACTTTAACTATCCCACCACCATCAAAGCAAACGCTAAATTTTGCCGAAAGTGCTGATAACGCCGGATGTGCAGCAATATAGTTATCCCAAGCTCGAACAAAAGGACGAGTGTCAATTAATTCTTGGGGATCGATACCAGCTGTTGGGCTGGTCATAATATTTCGGATGTGGTCTACAACGCTATTGCGAGAACCGAGTCCTATATCCTGTAGGTGATTAAGAACTTCAGAATTGATAAGAGTGCGGATTTCGCGGATTTGCAGGTTAGCTCGATTAGTCACATCCACATAGCCGCCGCCATACTGTTCTGCTATATCTGCGATCGCGCGGCACTGTTCGCTATTGATAATCCCGCCTGGGATTCTTATGCGAGATAGTATACCATCTTCGGCGGGTGTAGGATAGAACAAGCCAGGACAAGTGGCAAAAAAAGAAAGCAAACTGAGAACTCCTTCCCCGTGCAACGCAGGGAGTAGATGGTGAGTTATGTCTTGAGGACACCTTGAGAGTTGGCATTCTGACTTAGGCGATCCCATCACAGTTGCGGCACAGTCCCAGAATTCCACCGGAGTTTCCCAACTTCAAGTTTTAGTAATTTAGCATGAGAAGGCAGTCAGTAAGTTGAAGACTTCATATT
This sequence comes from Nostoc paludosum FACHB-159, assembly GCF_014698835.1. Classification (GTDB taxonomy): domain Bacteria; phylum Cyanobacteriota; class Cyanobacteriia; order Cyanobacteriales; family Nostocaceae; genus Nostoc; species Nostoc paludosum. Next base: position 106,338 of record NZ_JACJTU010000002.1, read on the forward strand.
TTGCATCAACCTGATTTGTGTGGGTGGGGATACACCGGATGGGGAAGTAGTGGAGTTGCTCTCGATGATGTGGTGGTTTGCGGCTGTGAGAAATGGTAAATATTTTGTTTTGCTGTGCCTGTTCTAAATTTTGAAAGTTGAAAGCAGTGTTCTTTTAACTAGTTTATACACAATTAATACTGAATTTTTATTAACTGTCTTAACTGTCTCAATTAATTTGCTTAACTGTCTTAACTGTCCTTGTTATTTTGCTTAAATTTTAAGAATATGTATGAGTGTAGTCAATGTAGTAAAAAAGCTGTTTATTTACTAATAGCTGCTACCAGCAAAAGTCATGAAACAATACACTTTCTTTAAGAACGTTAATAGTATTAACTAACTTCAAGAATCAAGTTTAACAAGCATACCCAAAAGCTTGTTAAAAGGTAAATCTTTCTGCAAACAACTTTGTCATTGTTGGGTAACTAATTTTCTTATTTCAAATCAGGAGTGAAATATGCAATTATCAGATTTGGCTAACTTTTTGGCAATTCTTACAATTGTAGATTCTGATAGTAAAATCGCTGAATATACTGTAAAACTGGCACAAGCCGATACAGTAGCCAACACTGGAGACACAGATACTACAGTTCTAAAGGAAATCAAAAAGCATTTACCCGAATTGCAAAAAGAGCTAGATGCCGTTCAACAAAATAAATTGGAACTTAAAGAAAAAGTTATCAAGAAAATTTTGACCCCAGACAAATAGACTATTAACGAATTACTTTTCTCAGCTTGTCTATAAGAACAAGCTGAGGAACTGCTAATTAAAAAGATATAGCAAAAGCTAGCTATGCTGGAGGCAGTTCCCGTAAGCGTTGCCCCAGGCTAGGCGGAATATAAAACTATTGCTATTGCTAGCATTCACGCTTTGAAAAGCATTTTTGGCTTTGCTACTGAATTCTGCTGTAAATTACCTCTGAGATATAGCAGCTCGTAAGCTGTAAGTACCGGATTCTCCGGCTTCAAAAGTGTTAGCTAACAGATAATAGACACCATCTTCTGGTAAAGTGACAGTCAATCGAGCATTAAAATCCTTTGGGGAAATATCATCATTTGCGGCTATTAGCTTTTCTTTAGCGGGAAGCAGCAAGTACAAATGAGGGTCTATTTGCTGACTATCCATCTCAATAGTTATTTGTTGACCTGCTTTACCTTCAAATACATAAGTGTGAAAATAGCTGTTGTTTGGTAAAGTGCGATCGCCATTTTTTAAACTTGCTTCTAAAACTTGACCATTCAAAGGTAAATCTGTCTCTTGACTATTACGAGGTTGTTGACGCTCACTTGCTAACTGAGCATTACCTTTTTCTACAGCTACTAAAAAAGGCTGAATTAATTCTGTAGGTATTGCAAAACTAATACCAATAAATCTTTTAATTTCGGTATCATTAAAAATAGCACTATTCACACCAATTACTTGCCCATCAGAATTGAGCAGTGGCCCTCCGGAATTACCAGGATTTACAGCTGCATCATGTTGAATTAAACCCAATTTTGGATCGATGCGACTGATAATACCATAAGTCAAAGTATTTTGTAATTCGAGACTTAGGGGAGTACCAATAGCATAGACGGATTGACCGACTCGTGCTGAACCTGGTGAAGCCAAACGCAGGTATGGTAGATTTTTTTGATTGCGAATTTTGAGTGCAGCTAAATCTAAACCATCAGTTCCAAAACCAACCACATCAGCTACAACTTGTTTACCATCAGCCAGTACTATTGCAACAGTTTTAGAACTATCTTGGACAACGTGAGCATTAGTTAAAACCAGACCATCTGGGCTGACAATAAAACCACTACCATGTCCGAAACCAGTGGCGATCGCCACTACAGATTTACTAGCTTTTTCATATAGCTGAATCCGTTTTTGTTCTTCCGAATTGTCTGCTATAATTAGACTTGATTTTGTTTTTACAGTTTTTTCACCTAGCAAATTTTGCTTATTTATCTGATAGTTATCAGCAACAGCAGTTAGTTGATAACCAAATAAACTACTAACAAAAATTCCCGCGATCGCAGTTGTTAAAAATTTCCTCTTCATTTTCCAATCATCCTTAATAAATACAATAACCAGAGTAACAATACAAATCCGCTAATCTCTTCTTTGCGCCTCTGCGCCTCTGCGTGAGACATCAAATATTCAACTAATAAGCATCTTATTCTAATTCACCAAACCAACTGGGAATTTGAGAATAAATTCTTCAACATCAAAAAAATCGCCATTTAGGTGAAATTTTTCTCAACATAAGAACCCCTCCTACTGCTTGACGAAAGCCTGAATACTAGGACTTGCCAATAATTTTCGCGCCTCATCAACCAAGTGCGTCCCCCAAAGATTTTCTTTGAGAACTTCCACATCAGCCCAGCTTTTGTCTAAACGCAAGGCTGCTTGTGCTATGTTTAGGGCTTTTTGTTGCTCACCTTTAGCATATAAAGCAACTGCCAGTGCCATTTGTGGTTCTGGTAGTTCACCATTAATTTGCACTGCTTTTTCCCACTGTTGTATTGCTCCTTCAATATCTCCTGTTTCGTATTTGATGTAACCAATATTGATAATAGCTGCTGCTAATTTTTCATTTTGAGCAAGGGCTTGGTTGTAATCTGATAATGCAGCGCGATCGTTGCCTTGTTTTTGGTAGATAACACCCCGTCCAAAGTAGGCTTGTGGATTATTTGGCTGTAATTTTATCGCTTGATTAAAATTGGAAAGTGCTGCTGGATAATCTTTTAATTGAACGTAAACTTCACCTCGCAGTAAATAAGCCTCTGCATTGTTTGGCTGAATTTTGAGAACTAGAGTGTAATCAGAGAGCGCCCCTTGATAATCCTTCAATTGAGAGCGAAGACGACCCCGAAACGAGTATCCATTGAGATTATCTGGCTGAAGTTTTATTACTTGATTATAATCAGAAAGTGCCCCCTGATAATCCTTTAACTGAGCGCGAATATCACCCCGAACTGCATAGGTTGCTGCATAGAGTTTTGCATCTTCTGGATGAAGTTCAAGACCTTTACTAAGATCTATTAGCGCACCCTGAACGTCATTTAATTTATAGCGAACCCCACCGCGTAAGATATAAGCTTCGGCATTATCAGGTTGCAATTTAATTGCTTGATTTGCATCAGCCAGCGCCCCGTTAAGGTCATTTAACTTTAAATTTACATTCCCCTGAGATACGTAAGTTTTTGCATTATTAGGTTGGAGTTCAATGGCTTTAGTGTAGTCAGCCAGCGCCCCCTTGATGTCATTTAATTTATTACGTAAATCGCCCCGATAAGTGTAGGCTAAAGTCAATATTTCAAGCGTGGAATCAAGTTTAATAGCTCGATCGTAATCTGCCAATGCTCCCTGATAATCTTTCAATTCACTGCGGACACCAGCCCTACTTATGTAAGCAGGGGCATTGTTAGGGTCAAGTTTGATTGCTCGATCAAAATCTGGCAGCGCTCCCTGATAATCTTTAAAAACACTGCGTGCAGAACCTCTGTAAAAATAGTTCTGAGAATTGTCAGGTTCGAGTTTAATAGCTCGATCGTAATCTGCCAGCGCTGCTTGAAGATTGGGCAAACCTAAAGTACGAACAAAACCTCTACACATATAGCCTGTTGCATCTCCAGGGTCGATTTCAATTGCTTGATTGCAATCAGCTAATGCTCCTTGATAATCTTTTAAATGAAAGCGAACCGAACTCCGAAAATCGTAATTTAGTACATAGGCAGGTTGAAGTTGAATGACTTTATTTATATCAACTAGTGCCTGATGATAATCTTGTAATTGAAAGTGGACAAGGTACTTATTAGAATATGCATGAACATAATCAGGTTGAAGTTCAATCACTTGATTTGCATCAGCTAATGCCCCCTGATAATCTTTTAACCGAATGCGGAGAAAACTCCGCCAACTGTAGTAATTGTACAGAGGTTTTATCTGGATAGCTTTATTTATTGGTGCTAATGCTTCTGAGTAGCGTTTCAAGTCATCTAGTCTCATACTGCGTGTAACATAATAGTTAAGATTACCATCGTTATATTCAATTGCCTTATCAATTGCTGCTAGGGACTCTGAGTAGTTTTTTAAATATTTCAAAATGTCAGATTTTAATGACCAAGATTCATCATTCTCTGGTTGAATTTTGATTGCTTGCTCAATAGCTGCTAAAGCTTCTGGAAATTTATCCTCAGAATATAGTGATGCAGCCAGAGCATAATAAGCCTGATAAAAATCGGGTTTGAGCTTAATAGCTTGTTGCAAGGCTGCTACTGATTGTGTATATTTTTCTAGGCGCCACAATTGATTACCATAATTTAGCCAATCGTACTCACTAGCATTTTCTTGAGGCTTTTGGGCAATCAATAAAGGATGATTTTGCAGCAAATTAACCTGTGTTTCTGTTAGTCTTGGTGGGGCTTTAGTAGCTATTTTCAAAACTTCTGGCTTCAGTCCCGATTTTATGGCTATATCCAAAATACTATTGCTTGGCACACCTAAACCTAATCCGAGTTCAAATTCATGGCTGATCTTTCCTTCACTACCCGTGTTAATTCCAATTACTTGTCCCATTACATCTAATACTGGCCCCCCGCTCATTCCTGGTTGCGTCAGATTTGAGTAAGTCAGTTGGTAGCCAAGATCAATCACAAAATTTAAATAATCTAGGCTTTCTGCACGAGCAAATACTCTTTCTGGGTTGGAAAGTAAGCCTGCTGTAAATTTCGATTTTCCACCTAATTTTTCAGCAAATCCAGATATAAATATCCACCGTTTTTTGCTGTATGATGAATATAGGTTATACTTGGCAATAGTTGCGACTGAATAAGTTTGATTGCTAGTAAATTTGACAAGGGCTACATCTAATCCCTCTGCCTTAACAATGTTTTCGGCTTGCACTGCATATCCCTTGCCATCTGGGGTAGTAATTTTGTAATTATCTGGATTTTCTACCACATGACGCGCAGTGACTACATAGTATGTCTGCCCTTGTTTAGCAATAATAACTCCTGAACCATTACCGTGATTTTTTGAGTCAATTCGCACGGTAATTTGTTCAGCAATGTTATTAACTTTATCAACAAATGTATTCCCCACTGACGATTTTTGTGCTTGTTGCTGATTACGCCATTCTGGAGGAATAATTGCTAAGTTAGGTGCAACTTTTGCTAAAGTTTGAATAGGTACTGCAAAACTCAGTTGTATCAATTTTTTAAGTTGTTCAGCGCTGGGTTTAGTTCCATCTTGATAGTAATAAGCCTCATTTAAAATAGCATTATTCAGTAATCCATTTATCCCAATTAACTGTCCTGATAGATTTAATAATGCCCCTCCACTCATCCCTTGTTTAATCTCGTTGGTATAACCAATTTGATAACCTCCAACTAATGGTTGTTCAGATAATAGAGATATTTTGCCATCGGTTATAACTAATTCTTTGCTATCATCAGGGAAGCCAGCAGCCAATACTTCTTGATTTTCTACTAAATTAGAGTTGCTAGCTAAAGGTATGATTTGATAGTTTGCTTGAGATTGAAATTGTAATACAGCTAAATCATTACCTTTTAAAGAATTACCTTGAGTGATAACTGTAGCTGTATAGGTTTTACCGTCGGGTGTTTGAATACGGTAGGTTCCTTTACTACTGATAACATGGGCACTGGTGAGGATAGTGTAAATTTGCCCTTGTTTGCTTATTAATACTCCACTCCCACCTTTATTATTACTCAATACCTTTACAGTAACAGCTTGGCCTATTTGACGAATTTGTTCTAGGGATAGAGAGTTATTTGCCAATACAGAAGTAGCTTTATTAGGTACTGGCTGGGATTTCGCAACGTAGGCGGTAGGGAATATGAACAGGCTACTTAAAATGGCGATGATAATTTTTTGATAATGATTCATACTAAAAAGTAGATATTTAATCTCTAGTAAATTTTGAATTATTGCTCAATCTAAGTTACTGCTTGATGAAAGCTTGAATACTAGGAGTTGTCAAAAGTTTTCGCGCCTCGTCAACCAAGCGCGTCCCCCAAAGATTTTCTTGGAGAACCTCAACATCAGCAAAGCTTTTATCTAAACCCAAGGCTGCTTGTGCCATATTTAGGGCTTTTTGTCGTTCACCTTTGGCATATAAAGCAACTGCTAATGCCATTTGTGGTTCTGCTAATTTACCATTAATTTCCACTGCTTTTTGCCACTGCTGTATTGCCCCTTCTACATCTCCTTTTTCATATTTGATGTAGCCAATGTTGATAATAGCTGGTACAAATTTTTCATCTTTAGCAAAGGCTTGGTTGTAATCTGATAATGCGGCGTTATCATTTCCTTGTTTTTGGTAGACAACGCCCCGGTAAAAGTAGCCATCAGCATTATCAGGTTGAAGTTTTATTACTTGATTATAATCTGCTAGCGCTGCTGGGTAATCTTTTAACTGAACGTAAATATCACCACGATTTAAATAAACTATTACATCATTTAATCCGAGTTTCATCGCTTGATTATAATCTGATATTGCTCCTGAAAAATCTTTTAACTCAGAACGAACAATACCGCGTAAAAAGTAACTTCCTCCGTTGTTAGCCTGTTTAATAATTGCATTGAGATTATCAGGCAATTTTCCCTGATTATCTTTGATGAGAAAGCGAACACCAAGCCGAAAATCTGCTAAACCTCCATCAAAATCTTTTAAATTAAAGCGGACTTGAGACCGCGATAAGTAAGCTTGTCCATTATTAGGCTGAAGTTTAATCGCTTGATTATAATCTGAAAGCGCTTCCTGATAATCTTTCAATTCATAACGGAGAGAACCTCGCACTAAGTAGAGTTGTGGATTATTAGGTTCGAGTTTGAATGCTTGATTCATATCAGCTAGTCCGCCTTGAGTGTCTTTCAAAAAGGCGCGGCTAGCACCCCGTATACCGTAAGCAAAAGCAAAATCAGGCTGGAGTTTAATCACTTGATTAGCATCAGACAGTGCCCCTTGATAATCTTGCGAGACAAACCGTAGAGAACCTCGTAGTAAATAGCTAAAATAAAACGGCTGAATCTCAATCGCTTTATCAATTGTTGTCAGCGCCTCTGGATATCGTTGTAAGTTAAATAATATTGAAGTCCGTTGTAAATAAAGACCTAAATCGCTGTCATTGTACTCAATAGCTTTATCAATTGCTGCTAAAGCCAAGGAGTATTTTTTGAGTTCTATTAGTGCAAAACTTTTAAATTTCCAAGCTTCATAATAATCAGGTTTCAGCATAATTGCTTTATCAAAAGCAACTAAAGCTTTTTCCGGGTCTTTACCACCATCTCCTAGTACTAAACCAAGAGCATAGTAAGCTTGATAAAAGTTGGGATTACGCTTAATAGTTTCTTGTAAAATAGTTATAGCTTCAGAAAATTTTCTAATACGCCATACTTGATTTGCATATTTCAGCCAATCTAATTCATTAGCATTTGCTGATGGTTTTCGGATAGCAAATAAAGGATGATTCTGTAATAAATCAATTTCCGAATCATTGATACTTGGCGCTTTAGTACCACTGATTTTTAATGATTCTTTCTTTAATTCTGCTTGTGTAGCTAAGCTCAAAAAGCTACCACTGGGTACTCCATAGCCAAAACCTATTTGAATGTCGCTGATTTCTGGATTTTCAATTCCTGTATTAATTCCAATGACTTGCCCCATAACATCTAATACTGGCCCACCACTCATTCCAGGTAATGATAAATTTGAATATACCAGCCTATAACCTCGATTTAAGAACGCCTGCGATAACTCACTGCTTTCTGAACGTGCTACTAATGCTTCTCCTATAGAAAGGAATCCAGGAGTTAATTTTCGATTACCTCTATCGGTTTTAGGAAATCCAGATACAAATACCCACGGTCTTTTTATCTCAGTAAAGGCATCACTAAATGAAAGATTATATGTAGAAATCGTGGCGATTGAATAAGTTTGGTTACTAGTAAACTTAACAATTGCTGCGTCTAATTCCTTTGGCTTGAATATATTTTCTGGTTTGATTGCATATTGCTTGCCATCTGGAGTAACAATCTCGTAATTATCTGGATTTTCTACTACATGACGCGCAGTAGCTACATAGTATGTCTGCCCTTGTTTAGCAATAATAACTCCTGAACCATTACCGTGATTTTTTGAGTCAATTCGCACGGTAATTTGTCCAGCAATGTTATTAACTTTATCAACAAATGTATTCCCCACTGACGGTTTTTGTGCTTGTTGCTGATTGTGCCATTCTGGAGGAATAATTGCTAAGTTGGGTGCAACTTTCGCTAAAGTTTGAATGGGGACTGCAAAACTAAATTGCTTAAATTTTTGAATTTGTTCGGCACTGGGGCGAGTTCCATCTTGATAGCTATAAGCTTCGTTTAAAATAGCATTGTTTGTTAATCCATTTATCCCAATTAATTTACCTTCTTGATTTAATAGCGCTCCCCCACTCATTCCTTGCCTAATTTCGTTGGTATAACCAATTTGATAACCTCCAATTAATGGTTGTTCAGATAACAGAGATATTTTGCCATTGGTGATGACTAATTCTTTGCTATCATCAGGGAAGCCAGCAGCCAATACTTCTTGATTTTCTGATAAATTAGAGGTGCTTGCCAAAGAAACAATTTGGTAGTTTTCTTGAGATTCAAACTGCAATAAAGCTAAATCATTACCAGTTAAAGAATTCCCACGGCTAATAATTGTAGCTGTATGAGTTTTGCCATCAAATGTTTGAATGCTATGGGTTCGTTTGCTACTAATAACATGGGCGTTGGTGAGGATGGTGTAAGTTTTTCCTTGTTTGCTAATTAATACTCCACTTCCACCTTTGTTGCTACTTAATACTTTGACAGTGATAGCTTGGGCTATTTGACGAATTTTTTCTGGGGATAGAGAGTTATTTACCAATAGAGAAGTAGATTGATTAGCTACTTTGTGGAATGTTGCAGCGTAGACGTTAGGGAGTACTAAATAAGTACTTAAAATAGCGATAATCAATGAATTTAGTTTGTTCATTTTTTTATTTGGATAAAATTTAGGCGTTGCTAAATAAGAGTAGAAATTATTCTTTGCGCCTCTGCGTGAATTTTTCCTCAATCAGGGTGGTGAATTAAGGTTTGATTTTTAAACGCAGAGGAACGCAAAGGTAAGCGCGGAGGTTACGCAGAGTTTTACAGGGCTGTATTTAGCCGAAGTTGATATTATTCTTTCTCAACGGGGGCTGTTTGCAAAAATTTATTAATATCAATTTTGTAGTAAACTGGTTCTTGTTTTGAACTATGTTCTATGGGTTTGGTAGCACGTCCTCTAAGAATCTCTTTAAGGTCTTCAAGAATTTGTTGAGGATCGTCTTCAGGTCGTAGAGTTAGCAGTGTAGTATTGCAAGGTGCATCTACTTCTTTGGCTGTGCAAATCACTGGTTGATTGTTGAGTTTACTGTTAGTGATATAAGCTAAACTTTGATTGTTGTAAGCAGTCTGGAATCGAGATGAGACTTGTTCGCAACGCTGTTCTGGGGTAACATTCTTACTATTAAACCACGCATATTTCCAACGTATAATTGCAATTTTACCTCGTGATGTCCAAGCATAAGTAGTGGGAAAGCGTAGATTAGTTACTTGGTCGTAACCTAAAGCGCAAATAAAACGAACTTCATCATCAGCTTTCGCTTGACTAACCATTGAAGTGACGCAAACAGTAGTTAAAGCGCAGCCAGTTAATAGAGAAATGATTGGTTTTAGTTGCATAATTTTTGTCGTTCAATTATGAAAAACATGGTTTTTGGAATAATTGGCAATCAGATATTGTCTCTAAACCAGCACAATTAGTATAGAGAAAATATAATTTGATTGTTGAGATTCATCTTAAAATCAGATTTACATGCAACTCCATATTTGAGCAAAAATTCATCTATTTCAGTCACACAGCCATTAAGGTGAAGTTTTCTTCACCATTTTTAGTGAGTAGCAAAAACTTGATAAACTAAAAGTTACAACGTAATTCAACAAGTAAATATTAATTTTTTTGATGATGATTAACAATGTATAGTGTATTAAGCGTATGTTTCGATATAATTTTTAACATAAAAGTATAGTTAAAACGCCTAGCGCACTGCTATGGCAATGTAAATGAGTTATGAAAATATCACATTTCTCTCTGCGTTCTCTGTACCTCTGCGCTTAGACTCCAAATAAAACAATATCCAACTATTTCTTGTAGGGTGGGCGTCTCGCCCGCCCATCATTACGGACCGGCAAGATGCCCACTCCACAAAATTGAATAATTTATTCTTAAAAATTATTTAAACCTGCTATGTGACATGGTGCGTTATGACTTTAGCCTAATATTTAGAATTTACTGGTGTTTCAAAAAGAAAGATTGTAAATAGAAAAATGCCGATAAATCAAGAAAAGTTTGAAAATATATATCAGAATGAATTGACGCCAAAACAAAAGAAAGTATTGCCTTTATTTTTAGCTGGGCAAACAGATGAACAAATAGCCAAAGAACTTGGCGCTACCCATCGTTCTACAGCTAGCCATCAACTAAGAAATATATCTACTAAATTTGGCTTTCCTCCTGAAACTGAACCAGATTATCGTTGTAATCTGATTGAGATGTTTGCTAAATATAAGCCTGAGTTAGTTAGTGTTAAAGCTTTAGAAAAATGTGGGCATATTATCCAAAATATTCGCTTTCCAGAAGGGCCGGAACCACTAAATTCTGCTTTTTATCAAGAACGCTCTCCTGTGGAATCTCGTTGTTATACTGCTATTAAAGAACCAGGGGCATTAATTCGGATTAAAGCACCTAAGCAGATGGGTAAAACTTCGCTGCTGAAAAGAATTATGGCTGAAGCTAAAAAAAGTGGTTATAGTAAGGTTTATTTAAATTTTAGTTTAATAGAAAAAAATAAGTTTACTAATGCTAATGATTTTCTCCGCAGTTTTTATGCTTATGTAATTAATCAATTACCTTCAGCACCTGGGTTAACAGTTTGGGATACGGATATTCCCAGTATGGTGAACTGCACTATGACTTTTCAAAAGTTGCTCAAACAATTGGATGGTGTTTTAGTTTTAGCTTTAGATGAAGTAGATAAATTGTTTGAATATCCAGAAATTTATCAAAACTTTTTTCCCATGTTGCGTAATTGGAATGAAAATTCTAATGAATCACAGACATGGGAAAAGTTGCGACTATTAGTAGCACATTCTACGGAAGATTATGGACGCTTAGATATTAATCAATCTCCTTTTAATGTGGGATTACCAATTAGGTTGGAGGAGTTTACTGAGGAACAGGTGAAGAGTTTAGCTATTCGACATGGGTTAGATAGTAACAATATTCTGCCGATTATGTCTTTAGTGGGGGGACATCCTTATTTGGTGCGGTTAGCACTTTATTATTTGGTATGTCAGGATGTCGCTATTGGAGAATTGCTGCAAGAGGCTACTACAGATGCTGGAATTTTTACTGAACATTTACGCCGACATTTGGAGACTTTTCAAGAAAATCCAGAGTTGGGGAGGGTATTTAAAGAGATAGTAAGTAATAGTCAAGGAATTAAAGTGGAGCGAAAAAATAGACAAATTTATCAATTGGATAGCATGGGAGTGATTCAGTTTAGTAATAATTGTGTGGTAGCACGATGTAAATTGTATCATGAATATTTTGGCGATCGCTTGTAATTCTTTTTAACTCACGCAGAGACGCAAAGGCGCAGAGAGAGGAATGGAGTTTAATAATTATTATAAAGTTGGTGGGAGTTTAAATGCTAATCATCGCACTTATGTAGTCAGAAAGGCGGATGCACAAATATTTGAATTGCTGAAGGCTGGGGAATATTGTTTTGTGTTTAACTCGCGTCAGATGGGTAAATCTAGTTTGCGAGTTCAAGCAATCAAAAAACTGAAGACGATAGGGATTAAATGTGCTTCTATTGATTTAACGATTCTTGGTAGTCATAGTAACCCGGAAAAATGGTATAAAGGTTTTGCGAATCAGCTGTTATCTAGTTTTGAAATAGATGATATAGATTTTAATAGCTGGTGGTTAGAGCATGACTCTTGGACAGAGATACAGAAATTAAACTTACTTTTAGAGTCATTGCTATTAAATAAATTTAATTCTCACATTATCATTTTTATCGATGAAATTGATACTTTAATTAAAAGTAAATTCAAAGATGATTTTTTTGCTTTAATTCGCGCTTGCTATAATCTCCGCGCTGAATATCCAAAATATGAGCGTTTAACTTTTTGTTTGCTGGGAGTAGCGACACCAGGAGATTTGATTCAAGAAAGAGAACGCACGCCGTTTAATATTGGTAGTTCTATAGAATTAACTGGCTTTAGTTTTGCAGAAGCTAAAGATGCATTGATTCCAGGGTTAGCGGATAAGGTAGAGCATCCAGAAGCGGTGTTACAAGATATATTAAAGTGGAGTGCTGGACAACCATTTTTAACTCAAAAGTTATGCAGTTTAATTGTACAAGAAACAGAAAGTAGTTATCTCGATGTTGATGAATTAGTGCAAAATTATATCATCGAAAATTGGGAAGCTCAAGATGAACCAGAGCATTTAAGAACAATCCGCGATCGCTTACTACAAAATGAGCAAAAAGCTGGCAGATTACTCGGATTATATCAGCAAGTTTTACGCTCAAGCAAGGGTGTTTTGATAGATAGCAGCCCAGAACAAACAGAATTAAGGCTATCAGGTTTAGTAGTCAAGCAAGACGGTTATTTAAAAGTATATAATCCGATTTACGAAGCAATTTTTAATCAAACCTGGCTCAGAGAACAATTAGATAAACTCCGTCCTTATAGCCAAGCAATTAATAACTGGTTGAATTCCCAACAAGATTCATCCTGGCTATTACGAGGGAAAGCTTTGGACGAAGCTTTAGTATGGGCAATTGGCAAAAGTTTAAGTAATTTAGATTATGAGTTTTTACAAGAAAGTCAAAAAGTTGCTACAGAATTTCAAATTGAAGTTAACCAACAATTAGCCCAAGCTAGTCAAATCGCTAAACAAAAATTAGCTCAAGCGAATAAAAAAGCAAAATATATAGTTTGGATTGGCGGAACTATCGCAATTCTGATGATTTTTATAAGTGTGGTTGTAGGGCAAAATCAATTACACACCGCCAAGGAAGGCACAACACTTACACAAATTAGCTATAATGCTACACAACAATTTCAGTCTAAACAACTGGACGCTTTACTTTTAGCTATGCAGGCTGGAAAAGATTTAAAACAACTGGTAAAAAATCAGTTGTCTGTGGGAGAATATCAAACAATAGCTCCTTTGTCTGCTTTAATGAATATTCTCACAAATATTCATGAATATAATCAATTTGAGAGCGGTCAAACAATACTCAATAATCTAACTTTCAGTCCTGATGGTAAAATAATTGCTTCTGGTAGCGATGATGGAACTATTAAACTATGGCATGATAATGGAACTGCGATCGCTACTATTTCTGAACATAAAAATAAGATAAAAAGTATTAGTTTTACTTCCGACGGCAAAATCATTGCTTCGGCTAGCCAAGACGGAACTATTAAACTTTGGCAGCAAAATGGTAATTTGATTAAAACCCTCTCGGAATATCAGAGTTTGACAGTTGGTGCTAAATTTAGTTCTGATAATACTCTTGTCTCTGTCAGCAAAGATGGTACTGTAAAATTTTGGCAGCTAGATGTTAATCAAATTAAAACTATCTCACTCAAAAGTAATAAAATTACAAGCTTTAATATCAATCACAATGGTAAAATTCTTGCTGTTGGTAATGAAGAAGGAAATATTGAAATTTGGAAAACCGACGGTACTTTGATTACAACCATCCCTGGACATACAGGTTGGGTGACAAGCATTAGTTTTAGTGCAGATGGAGAAAATATTGCTTCTGGTAGCGATGACCAAACTATTAAACTTTGGCAAAAAGATGGTACTTTAATTAAAACTTTTGAAGGGCATACAGGTAGAATAAATACTGTTAGTTTCAGCCGAGATGGTAAAATAATCGCCTCTGGTAGTAGTGACCAAACTGTAAAAATCTGGCGACTCGATGGTACTTTAATTAATACTTTAGTTGGACATGGTGATTCAGTAGCTAGTGTGGCTTGGAACCCAGATAGCAAAATTATTGCTTCTGGTAGTGAGGACGGAATTGTGAAACTCTGGAAGCTAAACGCAGATATGATGACTACATTAACTGGGCATCAACGCGGGATAACCACCCTGAATTTGAGCCGAGATGGTAAAATAATTGCTTCTGGCGGTGACGATGGTACTGTGAAACTATGGCAGCAAAATGGAAATTTAATTGCTAATTTGAGAGGGCATAAAGGTTGGGTAAATAATATCAGTTTTAGCCCCAAAAGTAATACTATTGCCGTTGGTACTGATAAAGGAATTGCTAAACTTTGGCAGCAGAATGAAACTTTAATTCATACTTTAACCGGGCATGAAATTGGAATCGCAAGTGTTAGTTTTAGCCCAAACCTCGAAATAATTGCTTTTGGTACTGACCAAGGAACTATTAAACTCTGGAAGTGGGACGGAACTTTAATTAAAATTCTCAATGGTCATAAAAATTGGGTAACAAGTGTCAGTTTTAGCCACGACGGTAAAATTATTGCTTCTGGTGGCGATGATGGAATTATTAAATTTTGGCAATTAGATGGAACTTTAATTACTACCTTGACTGGACATAGAAAGGATATTAATAGTATTAATTTTAGTCCTGACAACAAAATTATAGCTTCGGCAAGTAGGGATCAAGCTATCAAACTTTGGCAGTTAGATGGGACTTTAATTACTACCATGACTGGACATAGTGGTTCAGTAAATAGCGTCAGTTTCAGCCCCGATGGCGAAATAATAGCTTCAGGAAGTACAGACCAAACTATCAAACTTTGGAAGAAAGATGGAATTCCCATTACTACATTAATTGGACATCAAGGTTCAGTAAACAACGTCAGCTTCAGCCCTGATGGAAAATTTATTGCCTCTGCTAGTAAAGATGGTAAAGTAATTTTGTGGAGTTTGGAATTAGATGATTTACTAGCACGAGGATGTCGATGGCTTCAAGACTATTTTCTCAGTCATCCAGATGATTACAAAAGTTTGAGGCAGTATTGTAAGTAAACGATAGAATTCAGAACTCAGGGATTAAAAGCATTCTTGTGTAGCAAAAGCCTCAAAGATTTGCCAACATTATCTCAGTCTGGTCAAGCTTTTAGCGATCGCCATACATCACAATTCTACAATTCACCTACTCAAAAACATAATTTTGAGCCACTTTCCAATAGCGGGAAAACCGTTTCAAATCAATATAGCCATCATAATCAAAGAATGGCTCTACCTCTAACACTTCCAATTTTATGGAACGTTCAATTTGATTGCAGATATCATCAAACCGGGGACTCGGACTATCTACTGTCACCACTAAGTCTGCTTTTTGTTCTTGAGCAAAAGCCACAATTTCTTGTACAACATCACCACGGCGAATGACAACAGGTAACTCTAGCAAACATTCGTAAATAAACGTCAAGCGTTTAAGACTAAGCTGCCATTCCTCAATTAAAGCCTCGTCCCAAACCCAAATAGCAGGAGCATCAGGGTATTCTTGTAGCGCGGGATTATATGGACTCAGACAGTCTCCATGTACCCAAATAATTGGTTTAGTCATTAGTTATTAGTGAATAAGGGATTTCTAATAAATAAATTATCCAATATTGTGGGGCGGGCAAGATGCCATCGGTGTCAACTTAAGCTCAAGCTCTTGCCCCACAATCGTTTTACCCCACCCCCAACCCCTCCCCTTGGCAAGGGGAGGGGAGGTTTTGGCTTTAGACAAAACCGGGGTGGGGTAACGGGGATCGAACTCGTAAATGAGTGAATTCAAAACTACCTCATGACAAAGGTTTCACGTTAAGTTGACACTAATGGCAAGATGCCCACCCCACAAGAAATAATTGGATATTTGTTATTTGGAAGCCTCTAAACAAAAGACAAATGACAAAAAATATCACGCATTATTGGAAAAACTAGGGGTGTTACTGTAGCGTCTGTGAAAAATAATTGCTGCCAAATTAGTTAGCAAACAGGCGATCGCTAAAGACATCAAGATAAAAGTAGGAGGCATCACCACGCCAATTATAAACCAAGTATATACGTGCAAGATCATCACAGAAGCAAAAAAGCTGGCAATTGCCGCAGACTGCCAGATTTGATGTGATGGGCGACGTAGTGCCGTCAGAACCATTGTCAAAATTGTCACCAACAAATTTGCTGGTACAAGAAATGTACAAATGCTGACGCAGTTGGCGCGAGATAACTCAGCTAGGGTGTTGAAATCGAACATCAAGATCCTGGGGATAATGTTAGAAACCTATAATTTAATGTAACTTATTTCTATATATTGAAATCTACCTTAGCATAGGTCGAGAGTAAGTAAATTGAAATTTTAACATTATTTAAATAATTTAATTAAGTTCTTATAGTAACAATAGTTAATGCTAATGAATGCTAAAAATTTTGCATAATTAGGGTGGGAAACGCCCACCCTAACTAAATTAACCGGGCAAAATCACTGTATCGATAACGTGAATTACACCATTATCAGCTTCGATATTTGCTGCCAAAACTGTGGCATTTTTAACTTCAAAACCATCAGAAGAACTAATTTTAATCGGTGAACCTTCGACAGAATTCACCGTCCCAAGTTGTGCCAAATCTGTCTCAAAGAGCTTTCCAGAAACGACATGATATTTTAAAATCCGCGTTAGCTGCGGAATATTTTGTAACAGAGTTTGAATGGTTCCGGGTGGTAACTTAGCAAAAGCATCGTCATTGGGAGCAAAGACAGTAAAAGGGCCGGGACTTTTTAATGTTTCTACTAAACCAGCAGCTTGTACAGCCGCTACTAGTGTTTTGAAAGACTCAGCATTAACAGCAATATCAACAATATCAGCCATATTTGGTACCTAAATCTCTGCAAATGATTTTAAAGGATAATAAACATATTTTAAGTTTTATGTTTCAAATGCAGGCCAATGAGGTGAGGGCCTATGTTGAATACAAGCAGACTCATGTTTTTTCCAATTACCTAGCAAAATCAGTAACATCTTGTTGGATGCCTTGCCTGCACTACTCTAAACAGGGCTTTGTGCATCCTTGAGCCAAGGCGATCGCCTAGCTTACCTGAATCATTATTTTACACCACATCTGTTAGCCTGACTCAACAATGGGGAAAGATGTAAATAAGAAATTCTCAGCCCTCTTGTAGAGGATAATTTTATCAATTTTTTTCTTATATGAATAAAAAGCAATTACTAAAGATAATAATCGGGGATTTAACCTGGCAGAGATTGATGAAATCTCTAATTTCTATTTATGTATTTTTTGGTGTCTATGTCTATTTCAGAGCAGACAGCATGATTTTTCTTCCCCAACCCTCTAGTTATCAAGATAATCAAGAAATTTTCAAATTAACAACTATTGATAACACAAAAATTTCTGCTAGATATTTGTACAACCCTAAAGCTGATTATACTATTCTTTATGCTCATGGGAATGCAGAAGATTTAGGTAATATTAAACAAACTCTAGAGCAATTATACGCTTGGGGTTTTAGCGTTTTGTCTTATGATTATCGCGGCTATGGTACAAGTGAAGGTGTCCCCACAGAAAAGAATGCTTATCAGGATATTGATAGCGCTTATAACTATTTGACAAAAGACTTAAAAATATCACCCCAAAAAATTATAGTGTGGGGACGTTCTGTTGGGGGTGGTTCTGCTGTCAATTTAGCAGCCCACAGACCAGTAGCAGGTTTAATCATTGAAAGTACTTTTATTTCAGCATTTCAAGTAATAGTACCATTTCGGATTTTACCTTTTGATAAATTTTCTAATATTGACAAAATTAAAAATATTAACTGTCCCGTATTAGTAGTACATGGCAAAGCAGATGAAATTATTCCTTTTGCTCATGGAGAAAAATTGTTTGCTGCCGCATCATCACCAAAACTGTCTTTCTGGGTTGAGCAGGCTAGTCATAATGATTTATTATGGGAAGCTGGAGACAAATATCAAACAACTTTAAATAAATTTCTTAAGATCTTGAATAAGAATTGAGAACCCCAAATTTAGAATTCAGCAATCTATTACTTGGCAAAAAACTGCTAAAATTAAACAGAGTTATATTTACTATTGCCTATTGCCTATTGCCTATTGCCTATAAAATGATAAATCTTCAACCCAATATGATATTACACACTTCTGAAAGTATGTACTGATACTTAAGCATGTATATATATTCGTAATAACCATACAGATGACTGAGACTGGTCTAAAGGTGTAGAAATGGAATGAATTTTGAGTGATGGCGAGTAACGTTATCTTGAACTAGGCGAACACAGAGTGAAGACCTGTTTTCAAGGTAATAATTCAGCACTCAAAAGCGGCCGCTGCGTTGGAAAGGTTTCCAAGGTAGTCCTTTGGGTGGTCAATACCCGAATTTCCTAGCAAGATCGAATACAATAGCCACCTAATAGACAGGTCGCAATGCAAATTCTTAAAGTACTAACTAGAGTCTATCTTAGCCCCATAGACTTGGATGAGGCGATCGCTTTCTATGAAAACCTCTTTACAGAAAAATGCTGGTTGTGGTTTCAATATTCCGAAACCGAGTTGGAACTGGCTGGCGTTGGTTCTATTCTTTTAATTGCCGGTTCAGCCGAAACACTCTCTCCCTTCAAAAGTACACACGCAACATTTCTTGTTGACTCACTCAATGATTTTCGAGAAGCGCTGACTCAGCAAGGTGCAATAATTCTGACCGAACCTAACAAAGTCCCCACTGGAATTAATATGCGAGCTATGCATCCTGATGGAACAATTATTGAGTATGTTGAGTTCGTTTGATTAATTTTTAGCCCAATTAGTGGTGCGCTTAAATCTGCTGCTTGATTCTTGAAAGAGTCTATGATAATATCCGTGCAAATACAAAATACTGCAATCCTATCGACTTACCGTAAATAAAAGCCGAACTGGATTATCCGACATTTGCAAAGCTGCTTAATTGAATTAAACGGCTACAAATTTCATATAATTTTTCAGCCAATTGTCATTAGTACAAAGGGCAAATATTTAGTGCTGAAAAAACAAAAACATTCAACACTTCCTAGTGCATTATGGTAGAAATATCCAGCAAATCTCGTTTCAAGCAATTTAATTACTTTCTACTATTCTTAGTAGGTGGAGTATTCACATTATCGACAAGTTTAGTTAGTTGTAAAGCGCCAAATACATCAGAGCAAGCTGCTAACGCTTCTAATAGCACCAAGACTAGCACTAAGACAAAAGTCCTCCAGATGGGCTATATGACGGCCGGAGATCTACTGAAGATTAAAGGAGTATTAGAAAAACGTTTAGCTCCGCTGGGGATTAAAGTTGAATGGTCAAAATTTGCTGCTGGGCCGCAACTTCTAGAAGCAATGAATGTGGGAAGCGTAGATTTTGGTTTTGTGGGTGAAACTCCGCCTATTTTTGCTCAAGCTTCTGGCGTACCTTTCGTTTATGTTGCTAGCAGCAAACCTGGAACCGGTGAAGGAACTGCTGTTGTAGTCGATAAAGATTCACCCATCAAGACAATAGCTGACCTCAAAGGTAAAGGACTAGCCTTTCAAAGAGCTACAGCACAACAATACTTCGTCATTAAAGTTCTGGAAGAAGCAGGATTAAAACTTAGCGATATTAAACATATCAACCTCACACCATTAGAAACTCGTGCAGCATTTGAACGTAAAAGTGTTGATGCAGCTGTCATTGGTGACCCGCACCTTGCCCTATTTCAGAAAACTGGCAGTATTCGTGTTATCCGAGATGGTAAAGGAATTACAACCCAAGGAGGCTATTGGTTAGGTTCGCGTAATTTCGTTAAAGATAACCCTGAGGTAGTGAAAATTATTTTGGAAGAAGTCAACACCATCGGCAAATGGGCTGAAGCCAACCCACGAGAAGTTGCCACACTGATTTCGCCAGAAGCAAAAATTGATGTTCCAACACTAGAACTCGTATCAAAACGCAGGTTTTACACATTAAGACCTTTGAGTCAAGAAGTCTTATCAGGACAGCAAAAAATTGCTGACTTGTTCTATGAACAGAAATTCATCACTAAGAAAATTAATGTTAGAGAAGCAACGCTTTCTTCTGAAGAATATACTGCTGTGACTCCTTCAGAAGTTAAGCCTTGAGAATTTACATAAGGATACACAATTCAGCATTTTCAATTCAAAATTAATTAGTGAATGATTCAAAATCTTCACTAATTTTCTAATACAAATTTTTTACACTTGTGTAGTTCTGTATCGTTTGTTTATTTACCATATATACACAATCAAATTAGACAAATATGGTGAAGAATGCCAATGTAACTGTTTGATTAAACCTGAAAAATAACTAGAAAATTATGACTATAACCCTACTTAATTAAAGGAGTGCAGAAAATCGGCATCAGAGGTATTTGGATTAATCGTTCCAGAAAAACTGTCTCAGAAGATATCTGTATTCCAGATGCTCAAATATCTAGCTTGAGTGAGATGCTTAAATTATTTTAGTATGTATAGGTCGCGGTAACGCTTCAAAACTATTAAAAATAAAGGATTTGAGGTTTAATGATTTCCAGTTACGGAGCTAGGAATTGCTTAGATTACTTTTCGTAACAGTTATAAAAAGTCTGCCTAAATACTTACCTACTATGTAAGAATAAAAAATGAGAATTGATTCGGTGACCTTGTTTGTTTTTATTATTGACAGGCTTTTTCCTTTTGGTATTCACAGACTTTTCTCCGAAATCTAAATCTCTACAACTCTATGATTTTGGAGACAGTTTATGTCAATTTATGTAGGCAATCTTTCTTATGAAGTTACAGAAGAAAGTTTGAATGCTGTGTTTGCAGAATATGGTTCTGTAAAGCGGGTTCAGTTACCTACCGATCGCGAAACAGGTCGTATGCGTGGCTTTGGTTTTGTGGAAATGGGCACAGATGCCGAAGAAACAGCTGCCATTGATGCTCTCGATGGTGCTGAGTGGATGGGACGCGACCTGAAAGTAAATAAGGCTAAGCCCAAAGAAAGCAGAGGTTCCTTTGGTGGTAACCGGGGAAACAGTAACTTCCGCAATCGTTACTAAAATTTAAAGATTTAGAACAATGTAAAGACGTTGCATTGCAACGTCTCTACAAGTCTATGGTTCTCGAAAAAATCTTTAACTGAACCGTATTGAATTATGGCTCAGGCAGGAATGCTTGAGCCTTTTTGCTGCAAAAATCGCTTTATCAGGAATTAGACGATCGCCACTTCGCGATCGCTAACTTTGCTAAACTGATTTACCGGACGAGGTAAACCAAGATTCTCGCGTAAAGTTGCTCCTTCATACTCTGTGCGGAACAGACCCCGACGTTGCAATTCAGGAATCACCAAATCCACGAAC
This sequence comes from Nostoc paludosum FACHB-159, assembly GCF_014698835.1. Taxonomy (GTDB): domain Bacteria; phylum Cyanobacteriota; class Cyanobacteriia; order Cyanobacteriales; family Nostocaceae; genus Nostoc; species Nostoc paludosum. The sequence goes on from NZ_JACJTU010000002.1 coordinate 127,892, forward strand.
TCATCTAAGCCTCCGGGTAACCAAGGGGGCATAATATTGAATCCATCCGCCCCACCATTGACAAACCAATCTTCTAACTGGTCAGCAATTTGTTCTGGTGTACCCAAAATCTGACGATGGCCACGCGCACCAGCTGTCCATAAATACAGTTCTCGAATGGTTAAATTCTCTCTTTTAGCCAAATCAATCAAGAGTTTCTGGCGACTTTTACCACCATTTGTCTCTGGTAAATCTGGCAGTGGGCCGTCCAGAGGATAACCAGATAAGTCAAATCCGCCAATCATCGTTCCCAGCAAATTTAAACCTACCACCGGATCGATCAATTCCTGAATGCGATCGAATTTGTCTTTAGCTTCTTGTTCAGTCTTGCCAATTACCGGGAACACACCAGGCATAATTTTGAGATGGTCAGGAGAGCGTCCATATTGAGCTAATCTTCCTTTGACATCTGCATAGAAAGCTTGGGCTTCTGCAAGGGTCTGCTGGGCAGTGAAAATTACCTCCGCCGTTTGAGCAGCCAAATTTTTACCATCTTCAGATGACCCAGCTTGAATTATCACCGGGTAACCTTGGATGGGACGGGCAACATTCAAAGGGCCACGCACTGAAAAATGTTCGCCTTTGTGGTTGGGAATGTGTAGCTTATCTGGATCGAAGTAAATACCCGACTCTTTGTCATGGAGGAAAGCATCATCTTCCCAACTATCCCAAAGCTTTGTTACCACATCTACAAACTCACGGGCACGCTCATAGCGTAGGGTATGCTCCATGTGCTTTTCCCGGTTGAAGTTCAGGGCTTCCGCTTCAGTGGCAGAGGTGACAAGATTCCAACCAGCACGACCACCACTGAGATGATCTAGCGAGGCAAACTTCCGAGCAAGGTGATAAGGCTCGTTATAGGTAGTCGATACTGTTGCCGTCAAACCGATGTTTTCTGTAACCACAGACAAAGCCGACAACAAGGTGAGGGGTTCAAACTGCACGAGTTTACCATTACGGCTAAAAACGTCAGGTTCTTGATTGCGAGCGCGGACAGCTACACCATCTGCAAAAAAGATCATGTCAAACTTACCGCGTTCTGCCGTCTGTGCCAGCCTTTTGTAATGTTGGAAATTCAAACCACCATCAGCCTGTGCTTCAGGATGCCGCCATGAGGCTATATGATGACCACTGCTTGATAAAAATGCACCTAGCCTGAGTTGACGTTTTTTCGTACTCATTATTTCTGTTTCTCCTATTTAGAAGAAATTAATAACCAATGCCCAATGCCCTTTAAACAGGCTGTGGTTTGAGTAAATCAGTTTTGGTAACGAATTCGCTGAATGTACTTGCAACTTGTTGCGGTAATGCCAACGCCGGCGTTTGCACTGGTAAGCGGGGAAACAATAATTCTGCGACTCGATAGGCTTCTTCCAGATGGGGATACCCTGAAAATACAAAGGTATCAATACCTAAATCGGTATATTCCAGCATTCGCGCTGCAACTGTGTCTGGATCTCCTACCAAGGCAGTTCCAGCACCACCACGCACTAAGCCAACACCTGCCCATAAATTGGGACTAATTTCTAAGTTTTGGCGACTACCATTATGTAGTTGTGCCATACGGCGTTGTCCTTCTGATTCCGATTGAGCAAAGCGCCGATGTGCAGCAGCGATCGCTTCATCATCCACATACTGAATCAATTCGTTAGCTGCATCCCAAGCCTGTTGCGTAGTTTCCCGGACTATGACATGCATCCGAATCCCAAAACGTACCGTTCTACCTTGTTCTGCGGCTAATCGGCGTACCTTGGCAATCTTTTCGGCAACTTGATTTGGTGGTTCACCCCAAGTTAAATACACATCAATATGTTTAGCAGCAACTTGGAGAGCAGCATCAGAAGAACCGCCAAAATATAAAGTTGGATAAGGCTTTTGTACCGGAGGAAATTGCAGTTTTGCACCTTCAACTTTGAGATGACGACCATTGAAGGTTACTTCATCACCTTGCATTAGCGATCGCCAAATTGTTAAAAATTCATCAGTCAGTTCATAACGCTGGTCATGAGCTAGAAAAATTCCATCTTTAGCTAGTTCTTTCATATCGCCACCAGTCACCACATTTAAAATAATTCGGCCATTAGAAATCTGGTCAAAAGTAGCAGCCATCCTCACTGCTAAAGAAGGCGACATAATTGCCGGACGAAAAGCCACAAGAAACCGCAAACGTTCGGTAACTGAAATCAAAGAACTAGCTACAATCCAAGTATCCTGCTTTTGTCCAGTACCAATTAACATCCCGCCGTAACCCAATTTATCAACAGCTTGGGCGATTTGCTGCATATAAGGATAAGTCGCTGGACGCCTGCCAATTGTAGTCCCTAAATAACGCTCATCTCCCTGTGTAGGCAAATACCAAAAAACTTCCATAATCCCCTGTTCCAAATTTATTCATTGGTCAAAATAATTCGTAATTCGTAATTCGTAGTTCGTAATTATTACCCCATGCTTAACGGCAGTTTATTGAAATATTCATGGCGCATATTTTACTTTTCCATTAATCATTAATGATGCTTTACCCTCTTTAATTACGAATTACGAATTAATTAGTCACTATCTAATGCTATTTCTGACTAATAGTTTCGGGTGTGATAGCTGCATATTGTTCAGTAGTCAGCATCGCTTCCTGAATATTGATAGATTTAGGAATTATTTTTTCCTTAGTAAACAAATCAGCAATTTTCTGTTGATTTTCCATGATTTCTGGAGTAATTGGTCTTAAACCGTAATTTCGTCTTGAGACCATTGTTGTTAAAATATCTTCATCAATTTTCAAATGAGGAGCAATAAGTTTTACTGCTTCCGCTCGATTTTTGTCAGCCCATTGACCTGTGTTATCTACTTCCTCAAGGATTAATCGCACTAATTTGGGATTTTCTGTAGCGAACTTTCGCGCTGCCATGTAATATCCGCCTTGAGTAGAAATACCGCTAGCATCTCTCAAAACACGGGCATTTGCCTTTTTTTGTGCCACTGCTAAATAAGGGTCCCAAGTTACCCAAGCATCAATTTTCCCTTGAATAAATGCATCACGGGCTTCTGAAGGAGGTAGACTCAAGGCTTGAATATCGCTATATTTTAAACCAGCTTCTTCTAAAGCTTTTACTAATAAATAATGCGATGCAGAACCTTTTTGAAAAACTATTTTTTTGCCTTTGAGGTCAGCTAAAGTACGAATAGGTGAATTATTTTGAACTATAATGCCGCTTCCTTTACCAGTACTTGGTTGATTGCTAGCAATATAAACTAAAGATGTCCCAGCAGCTTGAGCAAATATCGGTGGAGTTTCCCCTACAGAACCAATATCAACTCTACCCACATTCATCGCTTCCATAAGTTGTGGGCCAGCAGCAAATTGCGCCCATTCAACAGAAACGCCTAAAGGTTGTAAACGCTTTTCAATCAATCCTTTGAGTCTGACAATATCGCCAGAACTTTGATATCCCATGCGAACAACTTTGGCTTGAAACCCAGTAGTTTTATTGTCTGCTTTTGGGGTTTCGACTGAGCAACTAACTAAAGTCGTTGAGATTGTTAATAATCCAGGTAATACGAATAGGGAAAACTTTTGAAAAATTTTCACTCGTGGCTGTTTGAAAGCGGTAATCATGGGTGTAATACTTGATTTTTATTTGCTATGTTCATTAGTAGGGACGCCAAGCTCTGCGTCCCTACAAGCTATTGCTTTTAACACAAAGATTTAGACAGTTTGCAACTGAAGATTCTTTTGGAACAGTTCTACAACGTTTTTCCAAGCATCAGCAGCAGCTTCGGGATTATAGCTAGCGCGATGGTTGCAGAAAAAACCATGTCCTGCTCCCTCGTAGCGGAAGATTGCATGGGTAATTTGATATTTATTTAATTCAGCTTCAATCTGTTGTGTGTGTTCTAAGGGAATTCCTTGATCTTCCAAACCAAAGAATGCATAGATGGGGCCTTTAATATCGGGAGTGCGTGTGATGGTAGGTTCTCCACCGCCGGGAGTTGAGTTTGTAATCCCACCACCATAAAAGGAAGCTGTAACTTTAATATCTGGTAATGTGGCAGCTAAGTAAACGACGTGACCACCAAAGCAGAAACCAATGGAACCGATCGCATCCCCTTGCACATTTGGTAAACTTCTCAAATAAGCGATCGCAGCCTGAATATCGCTCAATATTTCCTCTGCTTTGGTTTGCTCCTTATATTGTCTCCCTTTTTGGATATCTTCAGGATTGTATCCAGCCTCGAAACCGGGAGCAGTGCGTTGAAACAAAGTCGGAGCGATCGCTACATACCCTTCTTTGGCAAATTTCTCCGCAACTTCCCGAATGTGTATGTTTACCCCAAAGATTTCCTGAATCACAATCACCGCTGGGAAAGTTCCTTTTTGTGTCGGTTCTGCTAAGTAAGCATCAATTTGTAAATCACCGTTGGGGACTTTAACCTGACTAGTGCGAATTTCTGTGTTTGTCATCGTTTGAGATTAGCTTCCAATTGCTTTGAGGTAGGGGTCTTTTTTGATAAATTCAGTAAAATACTTAATCTTTACCGATTTACCGTATTTTAAAAGTAGTATTTCACAAACAATGTGCAAACGCAAGTCCTGATTTGGGAAGCAAACAGGGCATGAAAACTTGTTCATCCCTACACCCTGTTAGACAGTTGAGTTAACGCTAGCAATCTTTTTCAGTGGTGATGACTAGCATCGTGGCATTCAGTCTAGAATTTAAAGTGCGATCGCAGCAATTCCTACTCTGTGCCCTCTGTGCCTTTGTGGTTCGTTTTTTTACTCCTCAAACTCACTTGACAGACCACTAAATCGCCTTGAGAACACTTCAAGAACCCTCTTTGAGCTAATCTGAATTCAGCATAAAATTTCCTATCTTTTGCTTGGGACGTGCGCGTGTAAAAAACATCGCTCGATAAGGGGTAAATATGAGGATTTTGAATATGAATTGGGAGAACGCTAGAGATTTTTTCATTTCTAGAGCATACGGAAACAGAAGCTACAATTTTGTAGTTGCACTAGTATTCATAGCCGTTTTAATTGCTCACCTCTATCAGTTAGATAGTATACCAACTGGTTTATTTATTGATGAATCTGCTATCGGTTACAACGCTGCTCTAATTGGTCAAACGGGAATGGATGAACACGGCATCTACTTTCCCACATACTTTAGAAGCTTTAATGATTACAAGGCTCCTATTTATATATACGCTGTTGCTTTGATATTTAAGTTGTTTGGAATATCAGAATTCAATCTCAGATTCACTAGCTTTACTTTTTACATTCTGTCTTTAATTTTGACACTGATTCTGATTTCTAAGATATTTCAAGGAAGCAAAATTATTTTGCTTTATGCTCTTATATCCTTTGGATTTCTACCACACTTCTTTACAGTATCTAGGATTGCTTTTGAAGTAATTTCTCAATTGACCACCATTTCGGCAACTGCACTTTTCGTGTGGATGATATTTCATGAACGCCAAGAAGGGAAATTAAATTACTTTAAGGTGTTGCTTTGCGGGTTAGCTTTGGGTACTTCTGTATATACATATCCTACTGCTCGGATCTTGTCATTCTTGATGTTAATTTCATTATGGATTGTTTACTATGAGCGAAATAACATCAAGAAGCTAACAGGTATTACATTAACATTCTTTATTTGTTTGATTCCATATATCCTATTTTTAGTGAATAACCCAGGCGGTTTAACAGCGAGATTTAGTAAAATTTCTTATATTTATCAATCTATACCTATTTTTGATAAAATACTCATATTTATTCAGAATTATATTAAGTATTGGTCGCCAGACTTTTTGATCCGAAGTGGAGATACAAATTTACGACATGCAACTGGGTATGGAGGGGCTGTTTTTAGCATAACTTGGTTTCTCTTTTTGCTAGGTTTAATAAATATTTTGATGAGCAAAAAGCTAATTCTCAATAAATTTAATATATTCATTTTAATTAACTTAGTTTTATCACCTGTGGGCGCTGCATTAACATCGGGAATTTCTCCTCATGCGTTGAGAAGTTTGTTGATAAGTTATTACATCTTATTGATCTCTTGCTATGGTATTCAATTTATCCTATCAATTAAAAATTATTATCGAAAGCAAGGTCTAATTACCTGCATAATAATCTTTCTGATATTTGAAATAATTGGTTATCAGTTCAATTACTTTATATTCTACCCACCTAATAGCGCCAAAGCTATGGAAAGCTTGAATTTTAAAGAGTCTCTCCAAGCTGCTGTAGATCGAAATCCTAAGGAAGTTATCTTTATGAATGAACCTTCGTCTCTAAACTATATACATCTGAAGTTTTATTCATACCTGATTGATAACCCCAAGCAAATCCCAATTAAAGAGGTTGAACACCCTGTCCCTAGCTTAGATAGTTGTCTACTATATTATCGAAAGCATGAGGCAGAAATAGCTAATTCTAAAGTTCACTTTACTGAATATCAAATCAGTAAGTCTCTCAACCAGATTCAAAACGTTATGAAAGCCAAAAAATACCCAGATATTATAAAAGTAAGGTGTTATAATCATCTAGAATAAAAAATCGTTTTTCTAGTTTTTATTGATATTTCATCTCCGCTAATCCTAGAAAAAACTAATCAATAAAAAACCTCAGTATTTTGAGAGCTTTCAAAGCATTTGTTGGATTTTAAAACTATTAAAGCTATATGAATAATTCAAATAAATTTATATTACAAGATGCAGGTTACATAGCAATAAGACTAGCTCAAAGTGATGAAAAAATTCTTCAGCACCTTTTCGAGCAATGTACTGACTACGCTATTATGACGGATGGACATCCGCCTCTACCTTCTGCTGCTGCTGAGGAATTTTTAGCCTTACCCGAAGGTAAAACTATAGAAGATAAATTTATTTTTGGTTTATTTACTCCAGATGAGAATCTTATAGGAATGCTCGAAAGTATTCGGCATTATCCTGATTATAAAAGTTGGTGGATAGGTTTAATGATGTTGGCTCCAGAACACCGAACCAAAGGATTAGGCTCTCAATTTTACCAAGCTTATGAAAGTTGGGTGACACAGCAACAAGCGCAATATGTATTTTTAGCTGTTCTGGAAGAAAATCAGCTAGGATTTGCTTTTTGGCAGAAGCAGGGTTTTGAAGTGATACGCATAGCACCACCCCAGCAATTTGGAAACAAACTTCATCAACGCTATGTGTTGCGGCGAGAGGTGGGTGATACCGTTTCACTTTAATAATTAATACAAATAGACGGCAGGGGAGAAAAGGCTTTTGGGATTTTTGCACAAATGCGGTAATCATAAATAGACCTGCCTTGAAAATAGGGACTGGGGACTGGTGACTAGGAAAGAAATATTTTCATTCCTTCGTTGTGAATTGTGTTCATGGAGTCTCTTGCAAAAGTCTCAAACACCCCAGCTTCCAAATTCAGGTCTTCTCGCCAGTCTGGTAAACCAATTTCTGCTTGTTATTCCGATGGAGTCTGGCCCAGCCAACAGTGTCTGCCAAACTCCTATCACCACTTTGCAATCCCTATTTTGGCAACTTGCTACTTCTCTTAACTCCTGCCCAAACGGTAAGCGGTTGTCCGACTTTCTTGTACAGGAGACTTTCTAAAATCACGCCGTTATTATTGGCTGTCAGAGTTTTATTTGGCTGACGCAGAGATTCATAAAAACCGTTGTACCAACCATCTTTTGATTTGAGGTTGGTTTGGACGAAATCAAATAACTGGCGTGTGTAAGCAGTGTTATAAAGCACATGCCAGCCTACTGTTGCTTTGGCACTTAAAAAGCGCAAATCATTACGCTGTTGGCGAGTGTCTGTGATGGTAGCCCAAGCTTCTCCGTTGACAAACAAACTGCTGTAAACAAAGTAAGGAGGACGATCTAAGTTGTCTTCGGTGACGGCAGTTAATTGTTTTGTCGCTTGATAGCGAGATTCTTGAGCAGCTAAAATTCTATCGGCGTAGGCTTTCGGCAAAGCTTGAAACCCAGTTTCAATACCATCTAATATATAAGGTTCGCTTAAAACATAGTTATTAGCTTCAGATTTTTTATAGTCACGTCGGTCGTAAGGAATTCCTTGTCCGTAAAGATTTACGAAGGCAGTATGGGACTGATAATCTAAGGCTTTATTAACATCCAAGCCCCAAAGGTTCAGTCCATAGGCAGCATAATTCTCGTAGCCCAAGCGACCTTCTTGGTTGTACTGTTCTCTACCTTTGATGACGCTAGTACCGTACATTTGCCCATTGTTGGTAAGGCGCTTGACTTGCCAATGTTTCCAAACGTCCTTGGAGAGCGATCGCATTTCGGGATACTTTGCACCAACAATCTTCAACCAGATTGCCATTCGCCCCAAATCAATGGCAGACCAACCAATTTCTTCGCGTTTTTCTAGTTCGCCATAATTAACGGGTATGAGGGTTTTTGGATTGTAGACTTTGTTGGGTAGTTCTTCTTTGTATAAGGGCAGAGATGCCAGTGTTTTCAACATTTTGGTCATTTTGGCATCAAATTCCGCCGCAGGCACGATATTGAGTTCTCTAGCGCTGACTAAAGCGGCGATCGCTGCTGCCTGATCCCACATAGTTACGGAGGCAAAGCCATCAACGGAATTAACTAAGCCAGTTTCGTCATTCCAGTTGCGCTGGAAGTATGACCAAGCTTGACGAGCAGTTGCAATTTCCTCTTTTGTTAACGATCCTGCACCAGGAGCAACATAAGGAGTGATGGCTATTGTTAATTGATTGGGAGGAATGGGTTCGCCTGGTAAAACTACAGATGTAGCGTCAAGCTGAGCTATTGTTTCAGCTTCTTGAGCAGTAAAAGGAGCGTTTTGTACGGGTTTGTTTGGTTGTGAAGCAGTTTGGGATGTTGATATTTCAGATTTTTCAACAGAAGTTGGCGAAATTTGTTTTGACCAAAAATTAAAACCAGCGATCGCGATGACAGCTGTCACCACTCCTCCAACGGAAGCCAGGATGGACAAGCTTTTAGGTGGGGGTTGAAAATCAGAACTCATAGGGATTAAAGCCTCATTTTATGAATTACAGTCGCTTGCGTAATCTCACCAGACTTTATTCTTCCCAAATTTGAAATCTGATTAACTTAATTTTCCATATCCGAATGAATGCGGTGATAGTTCGGAGATTAAATGTAATTAAAATCACGTATTAACCAATTAATCTCACCGACGACCTTTAAACGGATTGATGTAAAGTTGGTCTTGGCATTCCACACCCACCTCAAACTTGCAATCTGAGCGAGGATAGGCAATGCAAAGTAAAACATAGCCCATTGCTTCCTGTGCAGACTTGAGGGCGATCGCCCCAGACTGATCGACTTTGCCCTCAATTAGACGCGCTGCACAAGTAATACAGCCACCGTATCGGCAACCCACTGGTAGACGTAAACCTGTGGCTTCTACGGAATCTAATATGTATTGGTTTTCTGGTACTTCTACAATGAAGTTATTGCGATTGACAAGTTGCACTCGGTAACTTTTCATACAAATTAGTGTGTATGTTGAGTGTTGACGGTTATCAGTCAACGGTTAATGGCTACCTGATTTTAAGAAAAGCGATCGCCATGACAGCATTGTTTATCGAAAATTCTTAATCTTAATCTAATAATTATTAACTACGGTTAACCGATTGATATACAGTATTTTATAGCTTAGCTTTTCTGAAAGTAACCCTAGTAGCTGTGTAATGCTCAGGGAAAACAATGGTCAAAGATTCATTTGAACTAGAAATTACTACCGATTCATCACTTACGGAGCAAAGAGTATGACTACATACGTAAATCTTGGGAAAAGTGGACTAAAAGTATCACGCATTGCTTTAGGTACGATGACTTATGGCGATCGTAAATTGCGAGAATGGGTGTTAGAAGAAGAAGAAAGTCGTCCTTTTATCAAACTGGCTTTGGAATTGGGGATTAATTTCTTTGACACCGCCGATGTTTATTCTCTGGGTGTGAGCGAAGAAATCCTGGGACGAGCATTAAAAGACTTTGCCAAAAGAGATCAAGTAGTGATTGCTACCAAAGTTCACGGCAAAGTCGGTGATGGCCCCAACGATCGCGGACTATCTCGCAAACATATTTTTGATAGCATTGATGCCTCATTGCGGCGTCTACAGACAGATTATGTCGATTTGTATCAGATTCACCGTTGGGACTACGAAACGCCAATTGAGGAAACCTTAGAAGCACTGCACGACCTCGTAAAAATAGGTAAAGTCCGTTACTTGGGCATATCGAGTGTTTACGCATGGCAGTTTGCCAAAGCCCTTTTCCTCGCTGACCAACACCGTTGGAATCGCTTTGTATCCATACAAAACCACTACAACTTAGTGTACAGAGAAGAAGAAAGAGAAATTATCCCTCTATCTCTAGACCAAGGAATTGGAATTATTCCTTGGAGTCCCTTAGCGCGAGGCTTCCTGGCTGGTAACCGCAGCAAAGAAGATTACGGTCAAACTGTACGGGCAAAAACCGATGAATTTGCTCACAAACTCTACTATCAAGATTCAGATTTTCAAATTGTCGATCGCGTCGTCGAATTAGCACAAAAACGGGGTGTGAAACCAGCACAAATAGCCCTAGCTTGGCTATTGCATCAACCGGGTGTGACAGCGCCAATCGTTGGCGCTAGTAAAATCGAACATCTCAAAGAAGCAGTTGAAGCTGTGGATTTGAAACTTTCAGATGAAGAACGCAAATACTTGGAAGAACCATACAAACCCCATACCATCTTAGGACATCAGTATCCTTCCGGGAATCGCGTGTAGGCTGGGATTAGAGAGGAGGCAGAAGGCAGGAGGCAGAAGGTTCGGTTCATACTAAGTTGCAATCAGATATAATATTTCTCCCCCTGCTTCCCCTGCCTTCGATAAATTTGGCGTTGCTGAATTTGAATATTCTCAATTCTTACTCTGACAAATTGGGGCGATCGCCAACGAACTGATCGTAAAATTTATATTTAAGCTGATATGCGTTATCTTCAACATTAATACAGTAAAGTAAAGCATCTTCAGAGGTAATTAGTCTTTCTAAATGAATTGCCAATTCTTGAGAATGAGTGAGTCCCCCTAGAAAGTTTTCTTTACCAATATCAGAATTTCTGCTGTCATGAATCATGTGAAAATAATAGAATTCCGATCTAATTTTGTGATTCGATTGCCCATTTGATAAGCGTTCAGAAATTCGTTGCCAGAGACAGGAATATTCAACTGAAACAAGTACCTCTGCCCAAAAACGAAGAAACGCTACAAGCCCAACTTGAAAATACTTTTCACTCAGACAACCGACCATTAATTTATAGCTTTCATCTCTAACCATTTTAGTTATAGCCGTTTCGGGCATTGCTAAAATCATTTCAGACGTAGCACCAAGATTGAGCAGATCTTGGAAAAGTAATTCTCGATGAGAAGGAAGTGGAATGCCTTTTGTATTGCGGGGGAATTCCTCATTTAGGATGCCTCTGACAGTTCGTTTAATCTGCTCGTCAGCAAGAGCATCAATGGCAAATTCGTAGATGTTGACAATGGAAAGCGATAGAAAGCGGCGCTGGATGAGAATTTCAAGTAAATCCTGCCAAGGGATGGCATCAATCTGGGTAAATAGTGGATGCGATCTAAATTTATCAATCAATGAAATCTCGAAACTGTTGATTTTTTCAATCATAAATTCTAGTTGGTAAATAGGATTTTCAGGTCATTTCTCCAATTTATATTTGGATCTGGATAAAATCGGCGAGCAACTTGCCACATTAATTCAAAATCGTCTCGTAAAGTATGCGTTATCAATTCATTAGAAGTATTAAGTTTTAATTCCAACTGAAATGTATTAATAGCAAGCGACCCATGTAGGAAAGGCGCAGCTAACATATAATCACCAGCTCGATAAATTGCCAGAGAAGGAAGTGTATCATAGAGTTTAACATCGAGAAGTTTAGAGCCTCCTGCAACTCTGATGATTTTTTCTAGCGTCTCCAAATTGGCGATTACATAATCACAAATATTGATTTCATCACTAATGCTAGTATTAGCATACCTTCTCAAAACATTTTCTCTAAGCTTGGCTGCTTCGGAATAAGGCCAAGCAAGTAATATTCTGACTTGAACATCGTTTTGAATACACCGAGTTAGATGCTCAAAATAGTCATCCAAATTGGGAGCAAAGGTTTGAAGAATGTCTACCCGCTTCTGCTCTGGATTGTCTACATGAATCAATTTATCAATTTCCTTTCCAAATGTATCGCTGGGAAAAATCGGATAAATATAAGTCAAACCAATTTGAGAAAAGAATATATCTTTATTTTGATATTGAATATATTTTTCAGTCAAATATTTATGAAGTTGTGGCAGCTTATATCCCTTACCTGTAATTTGAAATTTTTTATAGATATTCTTGAGTCTTTGGGTAAAAGCTTCTTCTTCTATTATCGAATATGATGTTATGTAAATTTCTAATAAATCTTTTTTTGTTGGGCATTTGGTTTCCTGCAAGCACATTAATACTTCTGTTTCCAGAGGAGTAAGTTCATATTCTCTACAGTTGCATAGCGCTTCTAAAAAATTCTTCCAACTCATAAAACAGTTGCCAATTACAAATCGGATAAAAACAAAATAATTCGTAATTATTCAATCAGAGACATTTAGTTAATCCATTGTACTTCGTAGATATATTACACCTGACTACACTTTCCCAATATTTACTCATCTCTAGACACGAGGGATGATGAGCATACCTTTAACAAAGGTCACTACCCATGCTAAATTCTTTTCAAGCCGCCCTCTATCAACGTTTACAAGATTTTGAATTAGATGACCCAACCCATGAATTTGGGTTTACTCGCCATCTGATGAAAAATCAAGGCTGGACGCTAACCTATGCACAAAGAGCGATCGCAGAATATAAAAAGTTCGCATTTTTAACTGTGGTAGCTAATCATTACGTGGTGCCATCCGATCAAGTCGATCAGGTGTGGCACGCTCATGTGCTACTAACACAGTCTTACTGGGAAGAGTTTTGCCCAAAGGTGTTGGAGAAAAACCTGCACCATCATCCGGCGCGGGGTGGAAGGACAGAACGCGCAGAATTCCATCACCTCTACGTGCAAACAATTACTAGCTATCGGTATTTTTTTGGCTCTCCACCAGAAGATATTTGGTCGCCCCCCGATATTCGATTTGGTGCAGAACTGAAGATGCAGCGAGTTAACTTAAGCGAACATTGGGTGATTCCTAAACGTTTGCCTCAATTGAGACTTGCCCAACCCTTAGCTGCTACGGCAATAATTACCTTTGTCACCGTTGGTTGTGTGGATGTAAGGCAAGAATCTAGCCTTGGGCGATTTGTGAGTGATTTAATTGCCAATCATTCTATTACCATTTTTACTCTATCTGCGATTCTTGGGCTGATTTTGCGTTACTCGATCCGCATACCCGATAAACAACCACAAAAGCCTCAACTGGATATTTATCAAATAGCTTATTTGGCAGGTGGGAAATTACGAGCAGTAGAGTTAGCAATTACACAACTCGTGCATCAGGGATATCTGCGTCCAAATGTGCGCCATCGTACTTTAGCGATCGAAAAAGCGCTTTCCCCTGAAGCAACCAATTTGGAGCGACAAGTAATGCAACAGGTTCATCAAACTCCACATTTACAGAGCCTACGGCAAACAAGCAAATACAAAATGGATTTTCTACAAAAACGGCTGGAGGAAGAGAAACTTTTGATGGCAGGGTGGGCAGGCAGAATCGCAATGAGTTTTGGACTCTTCCTGCCGATCGCAATTTTAGGTGGAGTAGCATCAGTTTTTCTAAATAAACCATTGATGAAAATCGCCCCAGTTGTTGATATCATTACAATACTGTGGACAGCCATCGGTATTATCACTGCCTGCTGTTTTGTCCCTTCTGTCCGAACTCGCTGGGGTAGTCGGATACTTGGAGACATCAAGAAAAACCACGATGTCTACGATGTAACACAAAGATTTGCCCTTTATGGCTATGGGGTGCTTTCGGGTGGAGCGCTGGACGATTTAAAGCAGATGTTTAAAGCAGAGGATGAGGAAGCTGCTTCAGGTGGCTGTGGCTGCTAGCTCGATCTCACCTGAAAAATTGCCAAATGTTCTTCGCCTTTGCGGCTGGGTATGGAATCCTTCGCAGCTTTAAACAGGATGATATCGAAGTAGGGTGAAAAGCTATCCAAAATTTCCTGTGGCTTGACACCAAACGGGGGGCCATCTAACCGACTATGGGTAAAAAACAGGGCAATCAGTTGGCCATTGGGACGTAGTAAGTTTTTTACAAGCTGTACATATTGCGATCGCAACGTTGGATCGATGGCACAAAAACAAGTATGTTCTAATACGTAATCAAAACTATGTAGAAACTCTGCTTCCAATTCAAAAATGTTGCGTTGTAAAAATTGAACGTTCAGTTCTCGTGCTTTGGCAATAGTAGAAGCACGGGCGATGGCACTGGGAGCAAAATCAAACCCAATGACATCAAACCCTGCTGTTGAAAATAACATCGCATCCTGTCCGCTTCCACAGCCTAAAACCGCCATTCGTCCCGGCTTGGGGGCTTGAACTGATGCCAGAAGATTGATAAATGGTGGAGCCGGACAGCCCAAATCCCAAGGATCTCGGTTTTCTTGATACCGTTTTTCCCAAGCTTCAGCGTTGAGGTCAATCATGATTGAATTCTACTTTAGGAGGCGGGGGCAGGGGGCAGGAAGCAGGGGGGAAAAGGCTTTTGAGATTTTTACCAGATGCGGTAATCATAAGTGATTAGCCGGAGGTGATATGTTAGCCCTTCAACCGAACATTATATGAGAGATGGATTGCCAAAAAGCTTATCTACTAATACCAATTCTCTGTGAACTTGCACTTAATGATAATTCCTTCTTCCTTGGCGTCCTTGGCGTTCTTCTCTACGAGACGCTACGCGTTGGCGGAAGCCTCTCGTAGAGAAGGCGGTTCGTTTAATAAATATTAAGTGCATCTTGATGGAAAATCGGTATAACTATTTGACAATCCAAAATTGTATTACATTAAATCCAAATATCAGAAGTGCAATCACCGCCAGGATAGCGCATCTCATGGGCACGAGAGGGGCCTGCTGGTTCTTTGCCAAAGTCAACGTAGAAATCTTCGTTGATTTTTAGTCCGCCATTTTCGGTATCGCAATCAATCTGTAATAAATATGAGCCGGTCTTGGATAACTCAGGATAAAACTGATTATCCCAAGTGCTAAATAGGGAATTTGTCACATAAAGCCGTTTGCCATCCAAACTCAGCTGTAACATTTGTGGCCCGCCAGCTAATTTATGACCTCGAACTTCACCAGCGTTACCTAACAAACCACCGCACCAAACTTGACCGGTGAGTCGAGGATGGGATGGATCGCTGATATCATACTGACGGATATCTCCATGCAACCAATTGGAAAAGTAAACATAGCGATCGCACATTGAAATCAAGATATCAGTAATCAACGATGGCACTGGTATCGGCCAACCTTCCACTTCTACTGAAGCTATATCAATTACTTTCTCTATTTGCCAATGACCGTTAGGTTTGTGCCAATGCCAAACATTACTACTGAGTGCTGCGGCCACAAACCCATGAGTGCTGTCGGGGTTATGGTGAAAGCGCACTTCTAAGGGAATTAATCCTTCTTGTCCTAAATCAAAACTTTGGATAATTTCCCGTGTTGACCAATCCCAAAAATGTACGTGATGGCCGTAGTTATCGGCTGCTACGTCGTTGAGGTCAAAACCAGGATAATAAGTTTTGGGTGCAGCCCACTCACTACTCACCATGATGTTATGACGCGGCTGATACCAAAAGTCATAGTTAAACCGCATACCTTCGGCTTGGCTCTCCCAACGTCCAGCAATGTCAAAATTTTCATCCAGTAACAAAAAGCCACCAGGTCCATTTCCTTCACTGTCGCCCAGCATGGAAATCATTACATGACCATCTGCTAGACAGTGTACTGTGTGGGGGGCGGTTAAATTGGTTTTTTGTTGAATTTCTTGTGGTTCAATGACTTTGTGCAGTTTTGGCGCTTTGGTATCTGCGGTATCAACAATATAGATGCGGCTAGAACGTTGCCCAGGTATGACGGTAAATCTGCGGGATTTACCAGCATCGCCGTGACAAGAGCTACAAGCATTCCAGCCAAAGTGATGTAATTCATCGCCAATGTAAGGCATAGATAGACGATGAATCACTTGGGAATAAGTGGGAGAATTGGGGTCAACGTCTACGGTGGCAAGATAATCTGGTTCTTCGATACCAGTACCAGTATAAAGAGCGATCGCATAAAGCACCTTTTCTCTTTCGGCTTTGGTGGCTGCTTCTGGAGAAGCGTAGCCAGGGCCGCAGCAAGCATGAGTCATAGTTTTACACCTTAGAGGCTATGAAAAATTACCATAAGTTTACAACAAGCCTCGATAACGAATAAAAACCAAAATTACTCGCATATAAGAGGCTATTTATAAAGTAAAAATAAAATTATTGTAGGGGAGCCAGTGCGCCCTTGCGGGTTAAGAGACTTGTACCGCTAACGCGGAACGCGCTTTCTTAGCAACTGGTGTTGTGTTAAGCTTACTTGTCACGAAAAATATCAGATGAGCGGCTAACGCACCTTACTAAAAATTTATTTTATAAATGGTCTTTGAGCAACAAAATTAATACTAATAAAGATAACTCAATCAGTTGTCTGAAAATCCTTTATTATTAATTTCTGCGACTGATTCTAATTTTGCCAATTAGGTATATGAGTATGTTAACTCAGCGAACTATTGTTGTAATTGCTGGCTCTGATGAGGACGATAACGATTATGAGCATCATTTACAACTTGATGAGAGTTTTACATACAAAATTATCAAACAGCAATCCAAAACTCATATTTTGGTATTATTGCGATCGCAACAAATTGATGCCATTCTTTTAGAATTAAATTCTTCCCAATCTAGCAACATCGATCTGATCGGGCAACTAAGCAAACAGATGGGGAAACAGTGTCCCCCAATTGTAGTAATTGGCAGCGCTGATGCAGAAATAGCAGTGCAAGCCCTCAAGAGTGGAGCGGCAGATTATTTAGTAAAAGACCGCATGAGTGCTGATAATCTGCGCCAAACTATGCACAGTGCGATGAAAAATGCGGAATTAGCAGGAAAATGGCTTTGCAGCCACGAGCAATTACAAACATCAATGGAGAATATGCTCGACTGCTTTGGCATCTTTTCATCCTTAAGGAATGAATCCGGCGAAATCATAGACTTTCGCATCGATTATTTGAATGCAGCGGCCTGTGAAAATAACCGGATGCCCAAACAAACGCAAATTGGCAAACAATTTTGTGAAATCTTCCCCGATCATCGAAAAGCGGGGCTATTTGCCGAGTATTGTCGGGTAGTGGAAACGGGAGAGCCATTAATCAAAGATTCGCTAGTTTGGGAAGACACCTTGGACGACCAAAAGTTGATCCGGGCGTTTGATATTCGAGCAGCCAAGTTAAATGATGGGTTTGTTGCATCTTGGCGCGATATTACAGAAAGTAATGACTACATTCGGCAAATTGAAGTTGCTTTACAGCAGAAAATCGAGGAAGCAGAAGCAGGCAGACAAATTCTAGATGCGGTGATGGAATACATTCCTGAAGCAATCACCATTGCCGATGCTCCTGATGTTAGGATTCGCCAAGTGAGCCGCTACGGTCAACAATTGATTGGGCGATCGCCACAGGTGCTTGAGGGCATTCCGGTGGAAGAACACGTAGAAGCCTGGAATATTTTCTACACTGATGGCATAACTAGACCGACAGCTGAGGCCTTACCCCTGACTCGTGCTGTTAAGCAAGGTGAAGTTGTCATTAATGAAGAATGGGTAGTGCGAAAACCTGACGGACAACAAATTGTAATTTTGTGTAATGCTGGCCCTATTTATAACTCCAAAGGCGAAATTACTGGCGGTATCATTGCTTGGCGAGATATTAGCGATGCTTATCGGCAAGCTACGCAAGACAAACAAGTCGAGTTAGAACGTCAACGTAGTGAAGCGATCGTTCAGGCATTTATGGCAGCATCTCCCATTGCCTTGGCCTTATTCGATCGCCAGTTACGGTTTCTGTATGCCAACGAAGCTTTAGCAAAAATCAATGAATTCCCCTTAAATGAGCATTTAGGACGCACCTTGTGGGAATCTGTGCCTCAGATAGCATCTCAATTTGCTCCTCTACTCCTCCAGGTGATGGAAACTCAACAACCCGTCCTCAATCTGGAATTCAATGGCGAACTCAGACCTGGTGTATTTCGCCATACAATTGCCAATCACTACCCTGTTTGTTTGCCTAATGGTGAAGCGATCGGAGTTGGGGTAGCAGTGATGGACATTAGCGAAATTAGCCAGGTACAGCAGGAACTCAGAGAGAGTGAAGACCGCTTCCGCACCTTGGCAGACAACATTTCCCAGTTTGCTTGGATGGCAGACAAAAACGGGCAAATCTTCTGGTATAATCAGCGCTGGTTTGATTACACAGGCCTCACCTTGGAAGAAATGCAATCCAAGGGTTCTCAGCAGGTACAACATCCAGACCATTTTGAACGAGTGTTTCAAAAGTTTTATTGCTGTGTTCAAACAGGCGAAATCTGGGAGGATACCTTCCCTTTACGCGGTCAAGATGGACAGTATCGTTGGTTTCTCTCTCGCGCCGTTCCGGTGCGTGACGAACAAGGTGAGGTTTTGCGCTGGTTTGGCACTAATACTGATATTACCGATCTCCAACAAGCACAAGCAGCGTTGCGTGAAAGTGAAAACCGCCTGCGACTCGCCCTTAAGTCAGCCGAGTTAGGAATCTGGGACTTCAACCCAATTACAAAAGTATTGCAATGGGACGAGCAATGCAAAGCCATGTTTGGGCTGTCACCCCAAGCCGAAGTCAACTACGATATTTTCCTGGCAGGCTTACATCCAGAAGACCGCGATCGCACCCATCAGGTTGTACTACAATCGTTCAATCCTGAAAGCGGCGGCGAGTATGACATTGAGTACCGCACCGTGGGTATCGAAGACGGCATAGAACGGTGGATTGCGGCAAAGGGAAAAGCTTTTTTTAACCAGGCAGGAGTAGCTATTCGCTTCATCGGTACAGTTCTCAACATTACTGAGAAAAAACGGGCTGAGGCAGAACGGGAACAACTACTCCGGCGCGAACAAGCAGCACGAGAAACCGCCGAACGCGCAAATCGCATCAAAGATGATTTTTTGGCTGTTCTCTCCCACGAATTGCGATCGCCCCTCAGTCCCATACTTGGCTGGTCAAGGTTATTGCAAACGCGCAAACTAAGTGAAACCAAAACTAACGAAGCCCTAGCTATCATTGAACGCAATGCCAGATTGCAGACTCAATTAATTGATGACCTGCTTGATGTTGCCAAAATTGTCCGCGGCAAACTCAGCTTAAATGTAACCTCTGTGAATTTGGCCTTTATCATTGAAGCCGCCCTCGATACCGTAAGAACGGCAGCGCTGGCTAAATCTATCTCACTTCACACCTTATTACCCAATATTGGGCAAGTATCCGGCGATCCCGCCCGCCTCCAGCAAATTGTCTGGAATTTGTTGTCCAATGCCATCAAATTTAGCCCCAGTGGCGCACGAGTAGACATTGAATTGAAAAAAGTCGGTAATCAGGCACAAATTACAGTGACAGACACGGGTAAAGGCATCAACCCAGACTTCCTTGGCTACATTTTTGAATCCTTCCGCCAAGAGGATACCTCCATCGCTCGTAAGTATGGCGGATTAGGGCTGGGGTTGGCCATCGTCCGTCAATTAGTTGAGGCACACGGCGGTACCATCGCCGGTGATAGTCCGGGAGAAGGTTTAGGAGCCACCTTTACAGTCCGCTTACCCCTGCTGAATGTTGAACCCCAAATCGACTACAAACAGCCGTCCTCACTTCCAGAACTAGATCTCACAGGAATTCGAGTCTTAGCGGTCGATGACGATGCGGATGTTCGGGAGCTATTAACAGTAGTGTTTACCCAGTACGGAGCAAAAGTCATCACCGTTACCTGCGCGGCTGAAGTCCTAGCAATCTTGGAATCCTTTCAACCGGATGTGTTAGTCAGTGATATTGGGATGCCCAGAGTCGATGGTTATTCCCTAATTCAAAAAATCCGGACTTTACCCCCTCAACAAGGTGGACAAATAAAAGCAATTGCTTTGACTGCCTATGCAAGAGTTGATGATTGTCAGCAAGCCTTAAAAAGTGGCTTTCAACAACATGTTACAAAGCCACTGGAGCCTGAAAAATTAGTTCAAGCTGTCTTCGCACTTACACAAACTAAGTAAAGAACTGCAAGAAGTAATACCAATACTCTAAAATTCGGCAACAGATTCAAATCTTGAAACCCAAGTGGAATGGTGCAAAGAAACCGAAGTATATAACGAAAAGTAAAGTCAACTAAAACTCAATACCGTTCAGTTAAGGAAATTAATCTGTTAAGGCAGGCAGGGGAGACAAATCAATTCAAAATTCAAAATTGTTGCATTAAACTTCTGCCTGCTGCCTCCTGCCTTCTGCCTCCTGCCTCCTGCCTGCTGCCTCCTGCCTCCTGCCTCTACTCACTTACCTTATACTCCTGCAAAGCCCCTAACTTACGAATTCCCGGCCAAAGCATTGCTGTAGCAATTACTACTAAAATTGTGCCAATTCCACCACCAACAACGGAAACCACCGGGCCAAATAAGGCAGCAGTCAAGCCTGATTCAAAGCCCCCTAATTCATTTGAAGCACTAATAAACACGCTATTGATAGCAGCAACCCGCCCGCGTAAATAATCTGGCGTTCGGATTTGAACTAGTGTATGGCGAATCACAACGCTGATACTATCGAGTGCGCCAGCGAGTATTAACATCAACATAGATAGCCAAAACGAACGAGAAAGCCCAAAGATAATTGTGACAATGCCAAAGCCAACTACTGACCACAACAAAGCCGGGCCTGCTTTGCGTAATGGTGGTAGATACGCTAAGGTAATGGCCATAGTTAAAGCACCGATGGAATTCGCTGCTTGCAGGTATCCCAACTCCACTGGGCCGACATGTAAAATATCTTTGGCAAAGATAGGTAGTAATGCGATCGCACCACCCAACAATACAGCAAACATATCTAATGTAATTGCCGCTAAGATTAACTGATTTTCCCAGACAAATTTAGCACCAGCGGCGAGGGCTTTGATTGATATTGGTTCAGTAACGCGGACGCCTTTTTTCTCTGTAATCGCCAGGGTTAAAATGAAACACAGCAATGCAGCGATCGCTGCTGCTACATATACTCCTGTGGCGCTTCCCAACAGCGCAATCCCGAATCCTCCCAAGGCGGGACCGATGACTGACGCTAGCTGAAAGCTACTACTATTCCACGTAGCAGCGTTGGTAAAAGCACTCACAGGTATTAACTGCCACATCAACGCATCGCTGGCAGGCTTGAGAAATGCCTTAGCAACACCCGTTAAAACCAAGCAGGCGTAAATCAGAAAAACTACGCCTTGAGTATAGGAAAGTACTGCTAAACCCAGGGAACACAAAGCCAGCAACATGACTGAGAGTAACATGGTGAGTTTGCGCTCGCGGCGATCGGCTATGTCTCCAGCAATTAAGGTGAGTGCAATCATCGGTAAAACTTGCGCTAGCCCCACACCACCTAACACCAGAGCCGAGCCAGTAAGCTCATAGAGTTCCCAGCCAATGGCTACGGTTTGCATTTGCGACCCCACGAACAGCAGTAGGCGTCCAATGGTAAATAGCCGATAGTCCCGAAACCTCAGGGCTGCAAAGGGATCGTGCTGTGCAACAACAGGGCTATGGCGATTTGATTTCTGTTTGCTCGAAGACATTTTTTAGTAGAGTTAAGCCTTCTTCAATGTTGGAAATTTGTTCTTCTGTCAGACCTTGGAGCAGGTCGGTAATATGAGCGCGAGTTTGATCTTGGGATTGTTTGAGTTGCTGTTTTCCTTCCTCAGTCAGATTGAGCAGCACTCGCCGCCGCTCTTGAGGATCAGCGATGCGTTCGACAAAGTTGCGTTGTACTAGGCGTTCTATGGTCGCTGATGCTGTGGCAGAGGTGACACCCAAATGCTCTGCCAGGTCAGATAACGAAGCACCGGGATTGCGGTTGATGAATGCTAGCGATCGCAACTGAGGTATAGATAAAAAAGCGGCACTGTGGGCACGCATATCGGCTCGGATAAACCGCATCACTAGTGGAACTGTTTCCATTACTCTGGCAGCACATTCTTCGGAAGTTGTACCTTGAGTTGGTTTATCCAAGGTCATGGGATTGTTGTTCTCCTGATTACATTGCCACCCGTGGATAAAGTCGTCCACCAATGATGGCTAAGATTATTAATGTTAACAAGAGAATTGTACAATCGAGACCAAACCCATAGATGCTAGTGCCGTTGAGCAACATGGTGCCGCGTAAACCATCCACCTCATAAGTCAAAGGATTTAAATGGGAAATGAATTTTAACCAGTCGGGCATCAACGAGATGGGATAGATGGCATTGCTAGCAAAAAATAAGGGCATCGTTAATAATTGCCCAATACCTGTCATCCGTTCTCGCGTTTTCACTAAACAGCCAATGATTAAGGAAAAAAGACAAAAGCAAGCAGCCCCCAGCATCACCAACAGTAACACTTGCAAAATCGCAAGCGGATGGAGATTGAGTTTGACACCTAATACAAATGCTAGTGTGTAAATGACCGCAACCTGTGATAAGCACCGCACCCCACACGCCAGGGCTTTGCCCAAAACCATCGCCACACGGGGTGTCGGACTAGCTAGGAATTTATGCACAATCCCTAAATCCCGTTCCCAAATCAGCGTCATTCCACCAGTAAAAATTGCCACAAACAGGACGCTCTGAGCCAGAATCCCAGCACTGATGAAATCTAGATAAGGTAAGTCACCTGTGGGAATGGCACGAGTCCGGGAGAAAACTTGCCCAAAAATCAGCAACCATAAGCTTGGCTGCACGGCTCGAACGATTAAATCAGTGGGGTCGTGGCGGAGTTTGCGTACTTCCAATTCAGCGATCGCTAGGGTTTTTGTCGCTAGTTCGCTAATTGCAGAGATTAAATTACGTCGGTGGGTAGGTTGTAGCTGCTGTACTTTAACCCAACCGCCCAGCAGTGCGTCTGGTTCTCGCTGTGTCACGGTAGTTGACTCCTGATGTTAACTGGTTGCCTGTGTAGTGAATAAAGACATCATCCAAAGTTGCGTTTGCTTTGCCCAAGGAGGCTTTCAAGTCGCTCGGTGCGCCTGTGGTCACGACTTGGCCTTGTTGCATAATTACCACTCGATCGCACAGACTGTCTGCTTCTTCCAAAAAGTGAGTTGTTAAAAATATAGTTGTGCCGTAATCAATACAGAGTTGTTGAACGAGTTGCCATACTTGCGTGCGGGCGATGGGGTCTAGTCCTACAGTCGGCTCATCCAAAAATAAAATTTCCGGTTGATGCAAAATCGATTGGGCAATTTCCAGCTTGCGGATCATGCCACCGGAGTAGGTGCGTACCAAGCGCTTGCCAGCATCTTGCAAACCCATGTATTCTAAAATTTCCCAGATGCGGCGATCGCGTCCTTTTTTCGGTATTTCATACAGCTTGGCAAAGATTAACAGATTTTCGTAACCCGTAAGGCTCCCATCCGCAGACAGCGCTTGGGGTACATAGCCAATGGCGCGTCTGACAGCATCGGATTGACGAGTCACGTCATAGCCGGCTAAGATTGCTGTCCCCGCACTGATAGGCAGTAAAGTTGTCAACATTTTTATTACTGTACTTTTACCTGCCCCATTCGGGCCAAGCAGCCCAAATATTTCACCTCGTTCCACAGATATGCTCAGGTCATTAACAGCGGTTAACTTGCCAAAGCGGCGCGTCAGTCCCTCAGTTTCCAAAATCAGCGATTTTGGCTCGTTGGGAGGTTGCGATCGGTTGATTTTTCCCGTAAGTATTGTCACAAGTTTCGATGCACCTATTTTAGTTAGATAAACTAACTATTAGTTTCTCAATAGATTATCTGGAAGTCAATAGTCTGCTGGCAGGAAAAATGATTCAGAAGGCAGAAGTACGTTCGCGCAGCGTCCCGTAGGCAAGGCAGAGGGCAGTCCCGATGAAACAAGTTTCACAGCTAAGCATGAAAATGTGGTATGGGACTGAGCTATATAGATACTCATCGAAGGAGCATTTTCAAGCTAGAAGGGAACCCACGCGCAAATAGTGGGATTGAAAACTTGGACGCTTCATGTCTGGCGCTGCGCGTCTCAACATGAATCTTTTTTTCTTGGTCGGCTTTAAACCCACCCCTAAAGGATTTTTTCTCATCAAGCCTTCTGCCTCCTGCCCTCTGCCTTTCTTCTGTAAGCGCACCGGAGATTGGCGTTCACTAGTCCTAAATCGTTGGTCGCTTGCTTTCGAGAATTTCTGTTGCCTTCTGGGCCGAAAGTGGTCGGTAGAATAGAAAACCTTGTACATCCTCGCAATTGATAGACTTTAAAAACTCCAATTCTTCTTCGTTCTCTACCCCTTCGGCTGTCAACCTCAACCCTAAACTCTGCCCCAAGCTAACTATGGCCTTGATAATATGAGCAACTTTGACATCACGCGTCAAATCTTGGACAAAAGACTTATCGATTTTTAAATTGTGGAGTGGCAAAAGCTGTAGGCGGGAGAGTGAAGAATGACCAGTACCAAAATCATCAATGGAGAGGTGAACGCCCATTTGCTGTAACTCTTGTAATACGCTGCGGGTGAAGTCTAAATCTTCAATGGCTGTGCTTTCAGTAATTTCTAACTCTAAAAAGTGAGCTTCTAGCCCGGTTTGTTCAAGAATTTTAGCTACAGTCTCTACTAATTTGGGTTGACGAAACTGTTTGAGAGAAAGATTAACCGCCATCATCAGGGGTGATAATCCTGCATCTTGCCAAGCTTTATTTTGCCTACAGGCTGTCCGCAGCGCCCATTCGCCGATGGGGACAATTAATCCGCTTTGTTCGGCCAGGGGAATGAAAACACTGGGGGCGACCAATCCCATTTCTGGGTGCTGCCAACGCAACAAAGCCTCCATTCCAGTAATTTCCCCTGTGGCAATGTTCACACGAGGTTGATAGTACAAAGAAAATTCTTTGCGTTCTAGGGCATAGCGCAAGCTTTTCTCTAAAGTCAGGAGTTCAGGATTTTTGGCGCTCAGAGAAGCGCTGTAGAATTGGTAATTATTTCGTCCTTTGTCTTTAGCATGATACAAAGCGGTATCTGCGTGCTGGATTAGTGTTTCGGCGTCAGGACTGTTGTTATCGAGCAACGCAATACCAAGGCTGGCACTGATGTAAAGTTCGTGCCCTTGGAGATGAAAGGCATCCTCTAAGGTTTGTAAGATTCTCTGTGCTACTTGGGTTACTTCTTCGATATTATTCACTCGCGGGAGTAAAATTGTAAATTCATCGCCTCCCCAACGGGCTACGGTATCTCCCTTTCTGAGTGAGTCTTTTAATCTTTGGGCAACGTTTTGTAATAGCTTGTCTCCCAGTGTATGCCCAAGGGTGTCGTTAATCACTTTGAAGCGATCTAAGTCGAGAAAGATCGCAGCTAAACTTTCCCCATTGCGACTTGCGTTAGGCAGGGCTTTGCTCAACATCTCGTCAAATAATAGACGATTGGGTAAGCCTGTGAGCATATCATGGAGGGCTTGATAGCGAATCTTTTCTTCTACTTGCTGACGTTGCCGCGCACCTATAATACTGGCAGCCATTGTCAATAAGGTGGATTCTTCGTGCTTTGACCAATGACGTTCATAGGCGCAGTCTGCCAAACCAAGATAACCCCAAAACTCGTTCTCTAGGCGCAGAGGCACTAGAAGTAGGGATTGAACGCTATCTCGAATCAATAATTCTTGTTCGGCGACGGGGAATGTTCGGGTGAGTCCGCTAATTAACTGCCCGGTAGAGAGAATATTATACCAACGGGTTAATCCAGAAGCTTCATAAGGCTGATTTTGCCAATTTTTGTAAGTAGGTTCAATAAAAGAGTGTGTCCATTCAAATCGCAGGCTGACTGCTATTTCTCCTGTAGCCGGATGAGGATGATTTTGAAAAAGATAAACGCGATCGGCTTTGGCGGCTTCGCCCAAAACAACTAGAGCTTTCTCAATGCCTGTTTCGTAGTTTAGTTCGCCCAGCAAATAATTGGCTGCTTCTGCAACCGCTTGTAGCAAGCGATCGCGCTGGCGTAGTTCAGCTGTTGCTTGTTTTTGCTCAGTAATATCCCTAGCAATAAAAGTTCTAATTAAATCGCTCTCAGGAAGGTAGAGAACTGATTGTTCAAAAACTTCTGTACCTACTTCCACCTCCCGCATAAATGAGTTTTTTTCTAAATTGTTAACTGCACTCAACAGTCCTTTTAAAATTGGGTGTTTCATCCCAATTTCCCTGAGTTTAGGAAACTTGAGAGTTGCGGCTGGATTGAGATAAGTTACTCTTCCCTCTAAATCCATCTCAATAATTGGATTGGGAATTAGTTCTGGGAAGGAGGCTAGACGAGCAAGAGCAGTTTCGCTAGCTGCTTCAAAGGTAGGATCGACGGCTAGGGTTTGAAAAGGATTGGCAGGATTGCCTTGCTCTGATAAAAAACCAGATAAATCTTCAACGCCAGAAGATTCAGAAAATGCTTGTTCAGAAAGATTGGAAATAGCATAATATTTAGCTTGAGCTTGATTACTCCCAAAGGCAATGACATCTCCATGCTTGAGGTTGTGAGAGAAGCAGCGATCGCCATTCACAAATAAGCCATTGGTACTTCCTTTTCCCTTATAATTTCCATCAATAATCTGAAAGCCATATTGGTCAGTTTCTGGAACAGTTACCCGCAATAAAATAGCATGTTGCATTGATACTGATCGAGAAGCTAGGACAATAGTATTCGCGGGATGCCGTCCTAGAGAATAAGTAGCCTCTCTTAAGGGGACAGTTCGCCGCCCTTGTAGGTCTTGGATGACCAACAGATGGCGTATTTTTTCACGCTCATTTCCTAGCATGATTCTTCCTCAAATTCTCATATATTTGGGTCTTAGTCTGAAAAATACTCCTCCCATAAGTTCAGATTTTTCATATCTGCTTTTGGGAATTTTACTCAATTAAATTTATTGCTATCTATAGATGACAAAATTTGTATAACGAGCCAAACTGACTTTTATTTTGAGAATTTCCCTTTTGTAATGATATGGTTAATTTTTTAACTATCTGTTTTCTCAACTCATGCATAATTTATCAACTTTATTCCTTGGTCTATATCATCTAACCTTTCCTTTTTTAGGATACCCAAAATAAAATAAAACACAGAAGCTGAAACTTAGTATATTTGCGGATTTTTATTTTTCAGTGATGTTGATATTCCGCAAAAACCACGGAGTATGCAACAATCGTTTATTACTGCATCATTCTGAGAAATTCAAAATATCAAAGTAAAAATTAAAAATAAAATACTGATAAGTTAAACCTCGTCCAAGTTGACAAATGGAGTTTTTCAAAAGGTAACTCTTAACAGGTAACACGGTTAGGGGAAGAGTATAGGATTTGGGAATAAAAGTCAATTCTGAAAAAACTAGGTATTTCAAGGTAGACGCGGTTTAATCTGCCTTTAAGTTGCATAATCCTTAGCTCTACAAAGACACTCTGAGGCGGGTAAGGGGAGACGTGGGGATGCAATTTAAATGATTATTAGGTGACAGCAGATTGCTCTGAAACTGAGGTATAGATAATCGTAGAGGCGCTAAGCTTGGTGACCCTACTCGTTTACTTCATTTACCTGAAATACGCTGTAAGTAGAACGGGGTAAAAAAACCAAAATATGTAACGAAAAGTAAAGTGGCCCAAAAAGCTCTTCCCTTCTGCCTTCTGCCTTTTGCCTCCTGCCTTGTCATAACGACAATTTTCAACACCGACTTACTTATATTTATGGATTTTAATTTTTGACAGGAGTGGTCTCAAACCGCCGTCACTACAGGTTATTTTTCCACAAGGTATCCTCTAGCCACAAAACGGCTTCTCAGAAAGTAACAAATCTTGATTTTATTTTCCAGAAATAAATTTAGAGCGTTGCTACTAACTATTTTTTATTTTTAACTTTTGCCTTGTTTTGGTAAATGATTTAAAAAGGATTATAGAGTAAGCTAAAGTACAAACCATTTTCTTGTAATGTGCGATCGCCCGATTCAACAGACACTAAAGGAATTCCCCAGTCCAGACGAACAGTGAAGCGCGATCCCTGCGACCAACGCAACCCCAAACCAACGGCGGCTAGGGTATTAGGGTCGGGATTCTCTCTACCAGAACTGTTCCAACCAACACCAAAATCAACAAAAGGGACGACCTGCAAAGTACTATTTATCTGGGATAAACGTAGAATCGGTATTTGAACTTCAGCTGAAACAAAAGTGCCATTATCTGTTAACAAATAATCCTGACGGTAGCCCCGAATGCTATCTTGCCCACCCAAGCCAAATTGTTCTATGGGCAAAAGTCTTCTGGATGCTAATTGTGTATTTAAACGCAGTAAAAGTAAGGTTTCAGGAGCTAAAAGACGTGCCCACTGGGCTTGTCCTTGCCAAGCAAAAAAACGGCTATCGGGAGGATTTTCATTAATCGTGGCATCCAACGCACCAATGCCCAAGTTGAATTGAGACCGAAGGGCGATAACTTCACGGCTGTTGCGAGAAGTCCATTCTTGAAAAAATCGCAATGCAGATATCCTAGTGCGTCCCTGTTCGTCAGCTCCAGGTGAAATTTCAGATGCGGGCACCCCTTCTCTCTGTAATAAGGACGAGATATCGCTTTCCCGCCGCGAAGCTGTTAACCCAATGGCCAATTCTCGTGTGGGAGTTTGAAGTATTGGCTGCCGAAATGTCAGTTCATAATAACGAGAATCTGATTCGATATCTAAAATCTCGAAAGGAGGTTCAATGACATTGCTCGATGTGATGCCATAGTTGAAACTAAGGGTGCCGTTGCGGGCATTGAGGGGTAAGGTGTAGCTGGCGTCAAAGGAGTTACTACCATCGGTATTAGTGTAAGCTACACCTAGACTATCTCCCAATCCCAATAAGTTGGCTTCGTTCAATTGTAATCGGCGTCGGAAACTACCGACACTAGGCGATCGCCCATTATCTAAAGCTATTTGGCTACTAAAGGTTTTTGCTTCGCTAATTTTGACTTCTAACAAACTCACACCGGTGCGCGACCCCGCTGAAAGTTCAGCAGACAGATTTTCAATCAAAGGATTAAGTTGCAAAAGCTGTAATGCTTCCAACAAACGCTGCCGATTTAGAGGAGGTGATGTAGCTATTGCTAGTCGGCTGCGAATATAGTTGGGGTTCAACCGCCGAGTACCAGTTATTTGAATGTCTTCTAATTTACCTTCAACAACCTGAATTTTAACAACACCGGATTGGATTGTTTGAGGTGGAATATAGGCACCAGAAGTAATGTAACCATTTTTGACATACAGCTCAGTAATTTTGGAGCGTGCCTGATAGACTTCGGTGAGGGAAATCGGTCGTTTAGTAAATTCCGCAGTAGCTTCGGCTAACTGTTCGGGAGTGAAAACTGTGCTGCCAATAACTTCAAACCGTTCAACAATAATAGTTTGAGGAGACTTATTAGGAATCGGTTGCTCAGGTGTAAGAGTTGGGGTAGGGGATGGAAATAGTTGTGCTGGTGGGGGAAGCGGTTGTGGTACTTCCGGTGAGGGAAGTGGGGAAGGTGCAGGTGGTTGGACATCCTGTGGCGGTGGGATTTGTTGGGACAAGAGCGAATTGCTATTTGGTAGTTGTGTCGTATCAGCAGCCTGAGCTTTTAGGGGTGGAGAAGGTAGGCAACCCAGAGATACAAATACACTCACTGGTAATAACCAGAACATTGAAATCTTAGGGAATTGCAAGTAAAAAAATATCCAATTATTTCTTGTGGGTTGTGCATCTCGATCGCTCATGATTGCAGACGAGCGAGACGCTCCCCCCTCAAGATTGTATAATTTATTTCTTAAGAATACTTTAAAAGTATATTTATTAATCATCGCACTGAACTGTTTTTAAGCTGCAATTATGCAATTATATGGATACTGTTATAAATGTGAATCTTACTTCATCTTTTGCCACTAAAGTTAATATTTTGGGTAAATTTCAATGGAAAAGGTAAATTAATTTTTGGGGAGGGAACAGGCAATAGGCAATAGAGATTAAATATTATAAGTCTTTAAAGTGACATGATATTACGCTAGGTTTATATCGTAAACTATGCTTCAACTGCACGATCGCAAATTTAAAATTGCAAACTTAAAATTATGGGGTTGCATAAGTGTGAGAGAATTTTGGAATTTGCATCAAAATCATCCCCCCATCCCGGCGTATTGTGGGGGTAGTTTACTTTTGAGTAGCTAGAATAATGTGCACAAAGCGATCGCGTCCTGCTTTTTTTGCTTGATACAATGCGCGGTCTGCTGCGGCAAACATTTCTTCCAAATCAGAATTTAGTTGAGGAATTACTGTGGTAAACCCGGCGCTGATGGTCACATGACGACTAACTTGGGAATTTTGATGAGGAATTGCCAATTTACGAACAGCATCGCAAATTTTTTCGGCAACATAAGTCGCCCCTTGGGTGTCTGTGTTAGGTAAAATAACAGCAAATTCTTCGCCACCATAACGAGCAACTAAATCTCCAGGGCGTTTGACAATATCTTTGATAGCTTGAGCAATTTTAATGAGACAGCGATCGCCTACTCGATGACCATAAGTATCGTTGTATGATTTGAAAAAATCAACATCGCAAAGGATCAAAGAAAGTGGCTGTTGTTCCCGTTTCATCCGCTGCCACTCTTGGTAAAAATACTCCTCAAACCCCCGGCGGTTTGCCACCTCAGTTAATCCATCAATAGTAACTAATCGCTGCAATTCCAGATTCACGGCTTCGAGTTTTTGTTGTAACTGAGATTGTTGAATTAAGCGTTTTACCCGTTGTCGCAAAACTGGCCAGTGAATCGGTTTGGTAATATAGTCCATTGCCCCGACTTCAAATGCACGGTCAACTGACTCTTCATCCTCAAGCCCTGTAATCATTAATACTGGGATGTGCTTGCTACAATCAAGAATTTGCAACTGAGTGCAACACTCAAACCCATCCATATCCGGCATGATGGCATCAAGGAGTACTATGTCTGGGTGAACTTTGTTATACATAGTTAAAGCCTCTATACCATTTCGAGCTTCGACTATTTGATACGCTTCCCGCTCCAAGAAATTGCGTAAAATCATGCGAATGAATGGTTCATCATCAACGATTAAAACTAATGATTGGCTTTCTTGAGGGTTGGCTTTCATTGTCCTTCCTTGGCAAGTTCTTTTTGCAGGGCAGTTTTAACTTGTTCATATTCTTGGTGTAGTTGTGATATTGACTCTAGGCTGCTTTGGAATTTATTACTTCGTCCTTGTCTTTCTAATTGCTTGCAAAGTTGTGCCAGGGTCATGGCTCCCACAGAGGCGCTGCTGGATTTAAGTTGATGTGCTGTCTTCCATAAAGTCTGGGCATCTTGAGTTGCGATCGCTGTGCTGATATTTTGCACCAGTTTCGGAGTTTCTGTAAGATAACATTCAATCAGTTCTGCAAATGCCGCACGATCTCCTCTGAGTATATCCCGTAAAGATTTGATGGTTTTAGCATCAATATTGACATTATTGAATGTTTGGTCTTGTTTCTTTTGGAGTATATTGTCCGGTGGTTGCAATTCCCAGGACATGACTCGATCTTGTTGAGTTCTTTGGGGTGGGCATTTACTGAGTGCTTGGGCTAACTGTTCGATCTGCACAGGTTTACTAATATAGTCATTCATCCCAGCAGCTAGACAAGCTTCGCGATCGCCCCGCATGGCATTGGCAGTGATCGCAATGATATAGGGACGAAAACCAACTTCCCATTGTTGATAAATTCTTCGAGTTGTTTCCAACCCATCCATTTCGGGCATGTGGACATCCATCAAAACTACGTCATAGGGCTGTTTTTCCAACGCTTTCAACACTTCTAGCCCATTAGTTACGACATCTGCCTGATAACTCATTTTCTGTAGCATCAGTAGAGCAACTTTCTGATTAACAAGTGTATCTTCTGCTAACAGAATCCGCAGTGGCGATCGATATGCCAAATGCGGATCGACTGAGGGAGAATGGCAAGGAGAAATACTGGCTGGAGTCGTTTGATTACCCAAAACACGGGTAACAACATCATAAAGTTGAGACTGTTTAATTGGTTTGCTCAAAGAAGCAGCAAACTGCACATCACCAAAATTAAGAGAAGTTTCTAGTTTACCCAAAGGGGTCAGCATTACCAAAGGCAAATTTTCACAGCCAGATTCCTTGCGGATTTCACGAGCCAAGCTTAAACCATCCATTTCTGGCATCTGCATATCCAAAATGGCTATGTCAAACTGGGTTCCCTGAGCAAGTTGAGCTAAAGCTTCTTTACCAGATTTGGCAGCATAAGTTTGCATCTGCCAAGACTCTGCTTGCAAGCTAACAATTGTGCGGTTAGTGAGGTTGTCATCCACAATCAATAGCCGCTTTCCAGCTAGCTGCACTAACAAATTGCTAAATTCAGCTTGTTCTCCCACAGGAGCCACTTGGGCTTTAATGGTGAAGTAGAATGTTGAACCTTGGCAAGAGTAAGAGGATGATTTTTGACTTTTCCATGTACCAGGATTGCCACCAACAAACCCCTGACTTTCTACCCAAAGGGTACCGCCCATCATCTGACTAAGCCGCTTGCTGATTACCAATCCCAATCCTGTACCGCCATATCGGCGAGTCATGGAGACATCAGCCTGAGTAAAAGGTTGAAATAACCGTTCTATTTTTTCTGGTGCAATGCCAATACCTGTGTCTTTGATGGCAAATTGAATTTGGACTGGGGACTGGGGATTGGGGGCTGGGGATTGGGGACTGGGGACTGGGGACTGGGGACTGGGGACTGGGGACTGGGTACTAGGGATTGGGGATTGGGAAGAAGTTTGTTGAGTTAAATCGCCAGTCCCTAATCCCACAGAAAGTACCACTTCTCCATTTTCAGTAAACTTGATGGCATTGTTGAGCAGGTTCATCAAGACTTGGCGCAAACGAGTTAAGTCGCCGATGATGTGAGTCGGAACTTGCGGCTCGATTAAATAAGCTAATTCAATATCCTTTTGGGCAGCTTTCGGAGCTAACACGTAGATAGCCTGTTCGACACAAGTTCTCAAATCAA
Organism: Nostoc paludosum FACHB-159; assembly: GCF_014698835.1. Lineage (GTDB taxonomy): Bacteria > Cyanobacteriota > Cyanobacteriia > Cyanobacteriales > Nostocaceae > Nostoc > Nostoc paludosum. The sequence continues at coordinate 161,306 of NZ_JACJTU010000002.1, forward strand.
AGGGCTGTTCTTCTAATTCCAGTTTGCCCGACTCAATTTTGGAGAAATCTAAAATGTCGTTGATGATGGTGAGTAAAGCATCTCCACTGCTGCGAACTGTTTCCACAAAGTCTTGCTGCTGGGGTGTCAATTCAGTATCCAGTAACAGACCTGTCATGGCAATAACAGCATTCATGGGGGTACGAATTTCGTGGCTCATCATTGCCAAAAATTCGCTTTTGGCGAGATTTGCGGCTTCTGCCTGACGTTTGGCTCGCTCCAAGGCAAAGTTTTTCAAAGTGAGTTCTTCACGTTGCCGGGTTTCTTGTTCGAGTAAGTGAGCTTGTGCCAAAGCAATACCCAACTGAGCTGCCACTGCTTCTAGTAATTCAATTTCATCTTGTGTCCACTGGCGAAAATGGCTACATTGGTGTAAAATTATAGCACCATTCGGTTCCCCTTGGTAAGAAGTGCGGACTGAAAGCATGGATTTTAGCCCAATTTTTTGGCAGGTAAGCTCAGCCCCTTGGAATAAAGGATCGACGTAAACATCTGGGGAGGCGATCGCACTTTCTTGTGCCATCATCTGCTCGGTATGGGGATTGTTAGGTATCAAAACTTCTAAGTTGAATATCGAGCAGTAATCAGGGAGAACGTTATATTCTGCGACTAGAGGAATTCGGGGGATGGGGTCATGAATGTAAGAATGAATTAAACAGCGATCGACTCGAAATGCTTTGCCAATTTGAGTAGCAGCTGTCTGAAAGATTTTGCTTGTGTCTAGACTTTGGCGAATTTCTTGAGTAATTTGTTCGAGTAGTAGGGTGCGATGTAATTGCCTTTGCAGTGCTTCTTTGGCTCGTTTGTTTTCGGTAATGTCGTGATTGATGCCAATAGTAGCAACAATTTGCCCTTGTTCATCCTGTAAAGATGCTACCGTTGTTTCGCAAATTCCTTGAGTGCCGTCTTTACGAATAAAATTTATTTCTCCTGACCAGCGTCCTTTCTGAGTGACTGTTTGGAGAACTTCGGTGGTTAATGTTGCGACTACTTCCGGTTTATGTAAAATACTTGGAGTTTTACCCAATACCTCGGCTTTGGTGTAGCCAAACATGCTTTCGGCGGCAGGATTCCAGTCAATGATACTTCCTGTTAAATCCGTGATGATCGCGCCATCATGGATATTTTCAAAAGTGAGGGCTTGGTTACGCAGACGGGCTTCGGCAAGTTTGCGTAAGCGCAGCTCGTTGTAGACATCACTAATGTCTGTCTGAATGCCAATGAAATGACTTAACTTGCCATTTTCATCATGAATAGGAGAAATATTCAATTGATTCCAAAATAACTTCCCATCCTTGCGATAGTTGCGGAGAACTACTTTACAACTTTTTCCTGCTTTAATAGATGACCGTAGTTCATCGAGTGCCAATTGTTTGGTATCTGAGCCTTGCAAAAATCGACAGTTTTGCCCAATTACATCAGTAGCACTGTAACCTGTTATCTCCTCAAAAGCTGGGTTGACATAAATAACTGGATTATATGCAAGTCTGGCATCAGTAATAATAATTCCATTACTGGTAGCTGCAAGTGCCCTTTCCCTGAGTCTCAAGGTTTCTTCAACCAGTTTCATATCAGTAATATCAAACATAAATCCCCTCAGCATCGTAGGGGTTCCGGCTTCGTGAACTACGCTAACAACGTCTCGCAGCCAAATAACTCGCCCGTCCGCTGCTAACATGCGGTATTCCAATTCGTGATTTTCGCACCTAGCAGTTGCTTCTTGACAAAAACGAACAGATTTTTCTCGGTCATGTGGATGTAGATGATTGACCCAAAAATTTTCCTCATACCATTGGGCGATCGGATAATTTAGTAAGTCTACCGCTTGGGGCCCCACGTAGATAAATCGCCAAGTTTTTAGGTCTAATTCCCAAGGGATAACTTTGACAGTTTCCAACAGCTGCCGCAGACGATTTTCACTTTTGCAAAGAGCAATTTCTATCTGTTTTTGTTCAAAAATCCTGTGCGCTAACTCATGATTTTTTGCTGTTATCTGCTGGTTATTTGCTTTCATTTTTAGGGCAAAATAAATTGATAATGTCACCGTGCTGATAACCAATAACCCAGCAATAAACAATCCAGCAATCATTGTAAATTGTGTTAATAACCCTGCAATTGGCAATAAGAGTTTTTGCCACAGTAAGATTACGCAAATTGAAAATAAAATCCCTAGCCAAAGTGCTAGGAATTGTCGTTTGCGGCAAAATTTCACAGCTTTGAACCAATCACGTTGGTGCTGTTTGACCACTTATTAACCCTCCAGCACTTTCGGGGCTTTTTGTGCTAACTTTCACTTTTAAGTAATCTAAAATATGAATGGCAAGGGGGCAATTACGGAATTTTTTTGAAGTAAAGTACTTGTATTTTTTACGAAAACCTTTGTCAGAAGATGAGAAGGGGGTGGAATTTCGTGATGACTGATGACTGTTATCCCTGACAGTTAATAGACCTGCCTTGAAAATAGGGACTGGGGACTGGTGACTAGGAAAGAAATATTTTCATTCCTTCGTTGTGAATTGTGTTCATGGAGTCTCTTGCAAAAGTGTTTTTTGCACTCTTGTGGGAAAAGGGATACATGTTAAAGGGGAAAGGAAAATACCAAACCTTTCCCCCTTTCCCCTTTCACCGACTTCTGCAAGAAGTCTAATGGTCTAAAAAGGCTTTCCTTGTCTCCCTATCACCTTGTCCTCTTTGTTGATTAACTCCAGAATTTTGAAGCGAAGCTTGGATTTTAATCTAGGGTTGTGACATTTTAGCCAGTATTTTTATCTGCGATCGCAGTTTATAAGAAAAATGGGTGAAAACCCTTAGCCTTGAGGCAAGATATGAAAACCGATTCTGGTGTTTACCCCACAGTAGCGTGAAATATTTCTTTGCCGTTAACAGTCATCACTCAACAGTCAACCCTATTTTCAAGCTAGAGAACGCACCCAGAAAAGCAAAAATTTTATCGGATGGAGAAACCTCCATCCAAAAGTTGAAAAACAACCTGTAATTTAAATCACAGCTTCTTCACGTTGACAATCAAACACAACCACGAAAGAAGCGTTTGGAAACTCCTGGCGTAAGTGCTGTATATAACCATCTGCATTAGAACGACTACGGAAGCGAGCAACAATTTCCCGTTCTGTATCAGGAAGCAAACGAGCGATCGCCCAAGAATTTAGGCGCTCTTTGTAGGCAATACTCTGATTTCCTGACTTGGAAGCTTTGTATTCAGTATTTTCTGGCATAATTATCTTTTCCGTATGAAGTTTCATGAAGGGCGTTAATTAGTTTCTAGGTAGGAATGCACTAACGCTTTTTTTTTAAGCTGCTGCCACCTTGTTATTCGATTATTTATGAATTGTCAACACTGAGAGCAATATTTGAAACAAAGTAAATTTTAAATTGCAAGTGCTTATGACCTTCAAAGCTTGAATGTACAAGAGTTTTCAGAATAAAAAAATACTCAAGCTAAAAGTAAAGATAAGTATTAATGGGCAACTTTAATTGGTACACGTAAGTAAATCCTGTATAAGTAGTGAAATAGGCAATAAATCCCAAAGTTCAAAACTCCGACCGATCAAAAAAGTCGGGTTCTTGTTGTTTTTAAATTATAAAAAAGCGTCTTTTATTCGATTCCTTCTTGCGATGGGAATACCCTCTCACACTACTTTCCGTTAAAAATCATCAATCATACAGTCTAAAATCAACACCAAATGCCATCCCTAAAAAGAGATGGGTTTAGCTTAATTATAACTGCTATGGCAGTCCTAAATCATTTGTGAAAATTATATATCTCTTTCTTCTTTCTTATCTTTGCATCCTACCCTACGGTAAGCCACTAGGTGTCTAGGCGTTCTTCTCTAACGAGAGGCTACGCGTTGGGGAAGCCTCTTGCAGAGAAAGCGTCGTTTCCTTATCAATATTTTTCACGAGTCATTTAGGATTGCTATATATAGAAATCATATTTGATTTTTGAAAAAATCATTAAACTTATGCCTTCCTTTTTCTGTGTTCCCTGTTTTCTACCCAGACAAATAAATTCTCCGAATCAAACCTGATTCTTATACCTATTTATCTAATAGTGATTCAAATTCAGCTTGTAAAGCGGTTATATCTGCCAACCTTGTGATTAATAAATTATCTTTCCCAGCATTAGTTAAACATAATTTCCAATAACGAATACTGTCTGAATTATTTACCCAAAACTGAATCACTGTATCTACAACTCTATCCATATTCCAACCCCGCTGCGCTGGAACTGATTCTAGAGATTTGAGAAATGTATCTAGCGTACAGGTATGCATTCCCAAATATTCTACGCCTTGGCGGGCTGGTTGTTCCCAACTCTGTTGTTGGCGATCAAAAAACTGTAAAAGTGGAGATACTCCTACAATATCAAAAGTGTATTTCATAGTAATCCTCCCAGTTTTTAATTACTACCGTGAAATTTGTATTCTTAAAATAATGTTTTACAAATACCTAAAGCATCTAGAAAAAGTGTAATTCCTGTCTATATCGTAGGTATTAAAATAAAATTTCAAACTCAGAATGTAATCAGGGAGTGATTTAAGCTCACTTATTCCTTCAGCATTCCACAAAATTTAATTTGAGAATTCTGACGAATAGCTCCTGAATTATTTCCTATGAAATTTTAGTTAAAATTTAGCACTTGCAAGCTGAGAGTGCTAAATTAGATTTAGTTCTTAGACCTGTTATTAATTAGTTTCAGGCATAAATTTTAGGATTGTATATATTTTTAATAATTATTTAATAAGTTTATTGAGGAAATTCGAGAAATTATTTTGAGAGTGAAGACGACTAACAGATTCTTCATCTTTGGCTTCTTCTGGCTGAAATGACTCAGCACTTTTAGCGATGCCTACGGTGGTCACTGAGCTTTGTCGAAGTGACCACCGTAGGCATCGCACTTTTTTGGTTGCTCTTGAGCTATGGCCGGATGCTTGATTCGTCAGTGATATTGTAGATTTACGATTGACAGGTGCATAGTGAGGTTTAGTTATGCCAGATGTTCGATTTGATAAATATTACCGTTACGAAGACCTGACACCTATTCTTCACGGTTATGCTGAGGAATTTCCGCAATTAGTACGCATCGAAAGCATCGGCAAGAGTTACGAACAACGTGACATCTGGCTATTAACGGTTACTAACTTCGCCACTGGTTTAGATGTAGAAAAACCTGCTCTCTGGATTGATGGCAACATCCACGCCACTGAACTGGCGCCGTCGAGTGTTTGCCTGTACTTTTTGCAAACGTTAGTTACAGCCTACGGCACCCACCCAGAAATTACCCGTTGTTTGGATACGCGTACCTTCTATATTTGTCCCCGCGTTAACCCTGATGGTGCGGAGTTGGCACTAGCTGACAAGCCGAAATTTATTCGCTCAGCCACCCGTCCCTATCCCCATGATGAAGAACCCAACGACGGGTTAGTCATGTCAGATATCGATGGCGATGGTCGGATTTTGCTGATGCGAATCCCCGATGCCAATGGCGCTTGGAAAGTATGCCCCAGCGAACCACGGTTGTTGGTGCGACGCGAACCAACAGAAATAGGTGGTCAGTATTATCGCTTACTGCCAGAAGGATTAATAGAAAATTATGACGGAGTTCAGATTCAGATTCAGCCTACTAAAGAAGGATTAGACTTAAACCGGAATTTTCCATCTTTGTGGCGGCAAGAATTTGAGCAACCGGGGGCTGGTTCCTATCCAACATCGGAAACAGAAGTACGATCGCTCGTCGATTTTATCACCACACATCTGAATATTACAGGGGCGATCGCTTTTCATACGTATAGCGGTGTCCTCATCCGTCCTTACACCCACCTTAGCGACGACGAATTCCCGGTTAACGACCTCCGCACTTACCAACGCATTGGCGAAAAAGGTACTGAACTCACCCAATACCCAGCGATTTCTGCTTTTCATGAATTTCGTTACGACCCCAAAGACGTAATTACAGGTACATTTGATGACTGGGCTTATGAATATCAAGGTTTATTTGCCTGGACAGTAGAAGTGTGGAGTCCCCAGCGCCAAGCCGGAATCGCTGATTACAAATACATTGACTGGCGGCGAGAACACCCTTTAGAAGATGATTTGAAACTCCTGCGCTGGAACGACGAAAAACTATCAGGTAAGGGTTACATAGATTGGTATCCCTTCGACCATCCCCAACTTGGAAAGATTGAACTGGGTGGTTGGGATACAATGTACGCTTGGACAAATCCACCTCCAGAGTTTCTCGAAAAGGAAATAGCCCTGTTCCCTGAGTGGTTGGTGTGGCATCTGTTGATTTCCCCTCGTTTAGAAATTTATGAAGCCAGCGTTCAGAACTTGGGTAATGATACTTATCGAGTGCGATTAGTAATACATAATACAGGCTGGTTGCCTACATACATCACCCAAAAAGCCTTGGATAAAAAGCTGGTACGAGGTTGCATCTGTGAAATTGAATTGCCTGATGGTGCAATATTGGTAACAGGTAAGCGCCGTGAAGAGTTAGGTCAATTAGAAGGACGTGCCTACAAACCTTCAGTACCTTCTAGACCACAAAGAGATCCTACCAGCGATCGCGCCAAGGTGGAATGGTTAGTACGTGCTACCCAAGGTAGCACAGTTAAATTGCTAGCTCGTCACGAACGTGCGGGCGTTGTTCGCACCGAATTGTTATTAGTCATTAGTCAAAGTAATTCGTAATTGATAATTCGTAATTCGTAATTACACCCCATAACGCATATTGGGGCTTGAATAATGAATAACTTTTTTATTTTCCATTAATAAATTAAGGAGCTTGTATCCTCAATTTATTAATTACGAATTACGAATTACGAATTACGAATTATTTTGACCAATGCTCGCACCGCGAACGGTTATGAGTAATTAAAGTAACCGCTAGTTAGACTCAACCCAGTTTGAGCATCAATAAGAGCAATCAATTCATCGGGTTCGGTTCCTGGTTTATCTCTAAATAGCTGGGTGTTGGTACCAGAGATAACTAAACGATAATCAGTACTTACACCTCGAAGTTGAATGAAATCATCAGTGGTGCTAAAGTCAGTGATTCTCGCATAGCTGTCTGTTCCCGCAGTTTGGGGATTATTGTCATCGTAAAAGACTGTATTTGTATCTCCTAAAACAAAGCGATCGCGTCCCAAACCTCCTGTTAAAATGTCTATTTGACTTAGACTGGGGCTAGTTCCACTGCCATTGAGAGTATCATTACCTGCACCGCCTCGGAGAGTATCGCTGAGGTTTCCTCCCCTCAAGTTATCTGCTTGTGAGGTGCCAAGAATATCAAACTGCTCAATATTGAAGTAGGAAATAGTACTATCGCCTGCGGAAATGATGCCACTGCCATTATTACCCACAGTGGTAGAGATTCCAGCAGCAGTAATGGTAGAGTAGTCAACCTTGAGTAAATCCGTTTCTGTGCCGCCATCTACATAATCAGCACCGAGTCCGGGGTCTAAGGTATCATTACCTTCTTCGCCCCGCAGTCCAGCGAAGTAATTAATGGGAATCAGTTCACCAGGATCGACGATAAAATTACCGTTAGTATCAATGAAGACATATTCTGTATACAGAAGGGTATCCCTATCATTACCAGAGCCACCTTTGAGGTAATCGTCTCCTTCCCCAGCGTAGAGACCATCTGAGCCACCATCACCTGAGAGGCTGTCATTACCTACCCCACCAAAGATCAAATCGTTCTCAGCTTGCCCGGAAACGGTATCATTGCCTGTATCACCATAAATGCGGTCTTTGCCGCTGCCTGTGATAATGTTATCGTTGCCATCTCCGCCTTCTATAATATCTTGCCGAGTAGTAGCACTGAAATTCAAAACATCGTTACCACTGCCAGATATGAAGTTAACAGATTCGATATCTTTGAAATTGACATCGTTTAAAACTGCGAAGACACTAGCATTGGTGTAGGTAACAGTAAAGTTAGTAGTGATGGTATTGCCTGAACGGTCTAATTGTAGAGTATCAATACCATTGCCGCCAATAATCGTATCGGCTCCTTCGGCGGGGTTGAAATAGTCATCACCGTCTCCGCCCAAGAGGCTATCATTACCTGCACCTCCGTAAAGATTATCGTTGCCTTCTCCTCCTAAGAGGGTATCATTACCTGCTTCTCCATAAAGATTATCGTTGCCTGCTTGTCCTAAGAGACTATCTTGACCAAGACCACCTCTAAATTCTTCATTTCCCACACTGCCAGAGATGGTGTCATTGCCATCTCTGCCTTCAACATAGTTATTGCCAATGGCAGCACTTAAATTCAGGTTATCATTGCCACTTCCAGATAACAGACTAATGGTTTCTATTTCTCTAAAGGTGGTATCGGCAATGGTAGTTAAGGTATTGACATTGGTGTAGTTTAGTGTTAAAGCAACAGATTGATCGGAATGGTCTAAATCGAGAAGGTCTGAGCCAGTTCCTCCCAAGATAGTATCGGCTCCTTCTTCTGGCTTGAGATAGTCATTACCTTCCCCACCTAAGAGGCTATCATTACCTGTACCTCCGTAAAGGGAATCATTGCCTTCTCCCCCTAAGATGGTATCATTACCTGCCTCTCCATAAAGATTATCATTGCCTGCTTGTCCTAAAAGACTATCTTGACCAAGACCACCTCTAAATTCTTCATTGCCTACACTTCCTGAGATGGTGTCATTTCCGTTTCTGCCTTCGACATAGTTATTACCAATGGCTGCACTTAAGTTGATATTATCGTTGCCACTGCCCGACAATAAACGGATGGTTTCAACTTGTCTAAAGGTGCTGTCAGCGATGGTAGCAAAAACATTAAGATCGACGTAATTCAGGGTTAAGGGGGTCGATAAATCAGAATGATCTAATTCGAGGTAATCTGAACCTGCTCCCCCAACAATAGTATCTGCTCCTGTCCCTGGTCTTAAAGTGTCGTTGCCGTCTCCCCCGTCGAGGCTATCAATGCCTGAACCACCATCAAGCTCGTCATCGCCATCTTCGCCTAAAAGGGTGTCGTTGCCTGAACCGCCGTAGAGTCCACCGAAGCGACTAGTGCCCAAAAGACCCAAATAGGTGCTATCGTTATCATCTCCAGTACCACCTTTGAGCAAATCATCGCCATCATCACCATACAGTCCATCACTGCTGGCTCCTCCTGTGACGGTATCGTTGCCAATTCCCGCCAAAATTAAGTCGTTACCTATTGCTGTGGTAATGTTGTCGTTACCTGCTCCACCTTGGACAGTGTTATTGCCAATAGCAGCAGAAATATTGAGGCTGTCACTACCACTGCCAGAAACCAGGTTGATGACTTCTATTTCTTTGAAGGGTACGCCGCCTGTGGCGAAAATATTGGCGTCGGTATAACCAACAGTAAAGTTAGTTGTGCCACCACCATTGTCTAAATAAAGGGTGTCATAACCAGAACCGCCAATAACGGTGTCTGCTCCTCCTCCCAAGTCGAGATAGTCATTGCCTGCTCCGCCATCAAGGCTATCATTGCCTGCTCCACCGTAGAGATCGTCATTGCCATCTTCGCCTAAAAGGGTGTCGTTACCGGCTCCGCCATAGAGTCCTCCGTAGCGACTACTGCCCAAAAGACCCAAATAGGTGCTATCGTTGTCATCCCCAGTACCACCTCTGAGGAAATCATCGCCATCATCACCATAGAGTCCGTCAGTACCGGCTCCTCCTGTGACGGTATCGTTGCCAATTCCCGCCAAAATTAAGTCGTTACCTATGCCTGTGGTAATGTTATCGTTGCCTGCTCCACCTTGGACAGTGTTATTGCCAATGGCAGCAGAAATATTGAGACTGTCACTACCACTGCCAGAAACCAGGTTGATGACTTCTATTTCTTTGATGGGTAAACCTGTGGAAAAAACGCTGGCGTTGGTGTAGCCAATAGTAAAGTTAGTCGTGCCACCACTATTGTCTAAATACAAGGTGTCATAACCAGAACCCCCAATAATGGTATCTAGTCCACCGCCAAGGTCGAAGTAGTCGTTGCCAACTCCGCCATCAAGGCTATCATTGCCTGCTCCACCGTAGAGATCGTCATTGCCATCTTCGCCTAAAAGGGTGTCGTTCCCTGCACCGCCATAGAGTCCTCCGTAGCGACTCGTATCAAAAAATCCTAAATAGGTGCTATCATTATCATCCCCAGTACCACCTCTGAGAAAATCATCCCCATCGTCGCCATAGAGTCCATCATTGCCAGCACCACCATTGAGGGTGTCATTGCCATCTTCTCCAACGAGTAGGTCATTGGCTGAACCCGTTTCGATCGCATCGTTACCAATTCCACCAAAGACTGTATCTTTACCAGTGGTTGCCGAGATTTTGATGCTGTCATTGCCTGTACTAGCAATGATATAAATGCTTTCAACTCCCTGAATTTTCACCCGGTCAGTAGCTAGTGCTGAGGTATCGTTGAGGTAGTTAATTATCAGGGGTGTGGTTTCTCCGGTATAGTCGATGTTAAGGGTGTCAATGCCTGTACCGCCGATGACACTATCAATGCCGATACCTGGGTCAAGATAGTCAGCGCCATCTCCGCCGTTGAGGGTATCATTGCCAGCACCGCCATAGAGTCCTCCGTAGCGACTCGTATCAAAAAATCCCAAATAGGTGCTATCATTATCATCCCCAGCACCACCAACGAGGGAGTCATTTCCATCGTCGCCATAGAGTCCATCATTGCCAGCACCACCATTGAGGGTGTCATTGCCATCTTCTCCAACGAGTAGGTCATTGGCTGAACCCGTTTCGATCGCATCGTTACCAATTCCACCAAAGACTGTATCTTTACCAGTGGTTGCCGAGATTTTGATGCTATCATTGCCTGTACTAGCAATGATATAAATGCTTTCAACTCCCTGAATTTTCACCCGGTCAGTAGCTAGTGCTGAGGTATCGTTGAGGTAGTTAATTATCAGGGGTGTGGTTTCTCCGGTATAGTCGATGTTAAGGGTGTCAATGCCTGTACCGCCGATGACACTATCAATGCCGATACCTGGGTCAAGATAGTCAGCGCCATCTCCGCCGTTGAGGGTATCATTGCCAGCACCGCCATAGAGTCCTCCGTAGCGACTCGTATCAAAAAATCCCAAATAGGTACTATCATTATCATCCCCAGCACCACCAACGAGGGAGTCATTTCCATCGTCGCCATAGAGTCCATCATTGCCAGCACCACCATTAAGGGTGTCATTGCCACCAAAACCAATCAAAAGATCGTTGTCAATGCCACCGACGAGATTATTTGCATTGTTGTCGCCAAAATAGTTCGCTTCTTCTACTTGGATTTGCTGACCATTAAGGGTAATCGTGGCGCGGTCATCTTCCGCTTTTAGCACGTCTAAGGTTTCAGTGTCTAGAAATTTACCTTGTACTAAGGCTGCAAAAATTGCTCCTTCATCCCCTCGTGTATCTTTTTTGTTAATGTAAGTGTCAATAAAATGTCCAATTTCTTCTAATAAAACTGCGTTAATCGATTCACTAGAGGCACTTGCAACAAATTTATCAGACAGATAAATTGTATTCTTGCTGGCAGCATAAGCCCCGATCGCATTACCCAGAATGCTGCTATTAATTACCTCAATTTTAGGTAATTCAGTAAAATCACCAGCTTGCCATTGCGATCGCAGTTTTTCCGCACTAGTACTATTGTATTTACCAAAAACAGTATCTAACAAATTCCAGAAGTTTTCGGAATCAGAAAAGGCGTTTAGTTGGTTGTGTAACTGTGTCAGCAAGGGTTTTAAGGAAAAAGTCATAAAATATATTTTCTACGTAAAATGGGTAATATCACCAGAGTTAGATGATATACTTAGGTAAGACGTAGCATAGTATATCTTAGTAGTTCAAAAACACATATAAAACTCATCTTTAATTTTTGAAATACAGTTAGTTAACCCGCTAAAACTGTCGATTCGTCAGCTAAACAAGATCTTGCACACCCTAAATCTACTGAATTGACATTCGCGTAATTTGACATTTGGTGAAGATGCAAATTGTCAAATACACTTTTTGCCATAACTAGTAAACTACAGCTTTGTCTAAAACCCCAATCACCGTTCGCCTAATTGCACGCGACGAACTTCCCCAACTTGTGGTGTTGTATCAACATCTCAATCCTGTTGATGCACCTCTACCTGCTGATGATGTGTTAGAGTCCATCTGGGAGCAAATTCTGGGCGATCCGCATTTGTATTACATAGTTGCTGACATTGGTGGTGAGTTAGTGGCTACGTGTAACTTAACCATTGTTCTCAACTTGACACGGGGCGCACGTCCATACGGGATTATTGAAAATGTTGTCACTCACTTTGATTATCGCCGACAGGGATTTGGAACACGGGTGCTACATTATGCTTTGGATTTGGCATGGCAGCAAAACTGTTACAAAGTGATGCTTCTAACTAGCTCAAAAAGTGAGGAGACGTTGCGCTTCTACGAACGCGCAGGATTCAAGCGCGGAGTAAAAACTGGATTCATTGCCCGACCTCCTCTGGAATAGAGACGTTGCAATGCAACAATGTAGAGACGTTGCATTGCAACGTCTCTACAAGGATGTTGATATTATGCATAATCGTTTTTATACATCAAATCAACAATAGCGATTATTTATTTATATTTTTTTGTTGTAGAAAATTAACTATTTAGTCTACTATCTTTTTTGGGGAATGTAGCAAGTTATATATTGGACGGGTGCGATGAGAATCTTGCTAATCGAAGATGAGGAAGTTTTAGCAAGTGTCTTGTTGAAGTCTTTGACTAAACAACACTATGTTGTAGATGTGGCACAGGACGGGCAAATGGGTTGGGAATACACCCAAAATGCCACTTACGATCTGCTGCTCATAGATGTAGGATTGCCGAAAGTGGACGGGATTACATTGTGTCAGCGATTACGTTCTGGTGGATGTTTTACTCCGATTCTGTTGATGACGGCGAAAGATGGAACTAAAGAGCGGATTCAGGGACTCGATGCAGGTGCCGACGATTATCTAATCAAGCCTTTGGATTTGGGAGAACTGCAAGCAAGGATACGGGCGCTACTACGTCGAGGCGATCGCCCTATTACCCCGATACTAGAAGTAGGCGCACTACGACTAGATCCGAGTAGTTGCGAAGTCACCTATAACAACAAACTCATAGAATTGACTGCCAAAGAATACAGTTTGATGGAGCTATTTCTTCGGAATCCCTCCCGTGTTTTTAGTCGTGGGGATATCATTGAGCATTTGTGGACTTTTGACGATCCGCCCCAGGAAGAGACTGTAAAATCACACATTAAATACTTACGACAAAAGTTAAAAGCAGCCGGAGCAGTAGATTGGATTGAAAACGTTTATGGTTTGGGATATCGGCTCAATCCTGGAAAAGAGGAGGGGAAGCAGGGGAAGCAGGGGGGGAAAGAAAAATCGGAAGTTGCAAGTTCTCCTGTTGAGGAGCAGTTTCAGCAAGCAATGGGTGGCTTGTGGAAACAATACGAAGGGTTGATGCTGCAACGACTGGCGGTGCTAGAAGAATTAGCCGCTGCGCTTTCTCACAAATCAATGCCCAATGCCCAGTTACGCAAATCCGCAGAACGAGAGGCGCATAAATTAGCTGGTGTCTTGGGAATGTTTGAACAAGACAATGGCACTCAAATAGCGCGGGAAATTGAACAGATTTTAGGAAAAGATGGGGATTTGTCTGTAGGTGAAAAGCGGCAATTGCTGACGCTGATTGAAGATTTGGGTAAATTAATTAATCAAATGGGGCAAAAGGTAGATAATCAAACTACTACAGCGATCTCCCCAGAAATTTGTAGCCAATTAATATTAATCGACCCCAATCTCCAACTAGGTTCTCAATTGCAACAACTTGTTGAATGCATGGGAATGTGTTGGCAGCAAATTACAAACTTAGAGGATGCAAAAAACTTTTTACAAACCACATCCCCAGATTTAGTAGTACTAAATGTAGATGAAGTAGGGCAACGCCAAGAAAGTTTAGCATTGCTGTCAGAATTAGCAACGCGTACCCCAGCCGTACCCGTGCTAGTGCTGGCTGGTAATGATGAGTTAGTAGAACGCGTAGCTTTTGCTCAGTGCGGGGCGCGGGGTTTTTTAGCCAAACCTGTAACGGCTGCTCAGGTGTGGGATGTTTCGTCTCAACTATTACAACGTACTCGCTCTTTGCGGATCAATGTATTGGCAGTAGATGACGATCCCCTGATTTTAGCAGCACTGCGCCCAATGTTAGAACCTTGGGGTATGCGGATGACGGCATTAGACAATCCCTTACGTTTCTGGGAGGTACTGCAATCGACGACACCGGATTTGTTGATTTTAGATGTAGATATGCCCCAAATCAGCGGCATTGAACTTTGCCAAGCAGTTCGTACCGATCCCCAATGGCAAGAATTACCAATTGTGTTTCTCACTGCTCATCGAGAAATCAAAATTGTACAGCAGGTGTTTGCTGTGGGGGGAGATGATTATGTGATTAAACCTGTTGTTGGAGCCGAATTATTAGCACGTATTACCCATCGCCTAGAACGCAGTCGTTTACTTCAGTCTCTTTCTACGAAAGATCCTTTAACAGGAATAGCAAATCAGTTCCACTCTCGCCGCAATTTGGAACACTTAATTACTCAAGCCCAGAAAAATCAGCAATCTGTTTGTTTGGCGATTTTGAGTGTGAATGATTTGCGTCAAATTAATATTAAATATGGTCATGAATCTGGTAATCAAGTATTACAAAGATGGAGTCGCTTATTTCAATCGGAGTTTTGCAGTGGTGAAGTGTTAGGTTATTGGGGTAACGGAGATTTTGTAGTGGGAATTTCTGGCTTAACAAAACCAGAAATTAACCATCGCTTGAGTGAGATTTTAACTACATTACGCCAGCAAATATTCACAGCTTTTGATGGCGATCGCTTTCAGGTAACATGTAACTTTGCTGTAGTCGAATACCCCAGTGATGGACTAACAATTCAATCTTTATATCAATTAGCCACTAAGCACTTTCAAGGTGGATAAGTAGAACAGCGTAAAAAAACCAAAATATGTAACTAAAAGTAAAGTTGCCCAAAAAACTCTTCCCTTCTGCCTTCTGCCTCCTGCCTTCTGCCTTTCTTTGTAAAAACTGCTGTGACTTCCGTAAAAGTTGAAGGGAATGTGTAGTTTTACTGTAGCCGAATATTCCAGCGATGGAGTAGCGATACAATCACTATACATATTTATGAGTATCATCAACATCACATGATTATTAATTTGTAAAGGGTTTAACTGAGGGTTATTAGGAATTATTTGAAAAGGAGTCAGTCGTTGATGAGTAGACAACAGCTACAGGTGAAGCAATTGCAAACCACCTTGAATAAGATGGAAGTCACACTGGATGCGATCGCTGATGCTGTAGTCTGGGTGGGAGAAGACCAACGTATTCAATGGTGCAATTCTAGCTTTGAGTTTTTGGTTAACCAAGCCCACGGTACTGTCTGCGGCTTGAGGTTAATTGACTTGCTACCTTTAACACAAGCTGGGCAGTTACTTACTTTGCCAGCCTATCCCGATATCAGGATACTGAATGGGGAATATCAAACAACAAATTATCAATTGCAGCAAAGTCAAGGGACTTTAACATTACAAATTTCCGGTAACTCTATCGGATTAACTGATGAGAAATGTGCAATATTGGTGATTCGCAATATCACTGAAACGAAACAAGCTCAAGAATCCTTGCAAGAAGTTGAGGAACGGTTACAAACATTAATTAACGCTACACCAGATATCATCTGTTTAAAAGATGGTGAGGGAAAATGGTTGCTATCCAACCAAGCTAACTTGGAATTTTTAGAGCTAGAAGGTGTAGATTATCGAGGCAAAACTGACTCAGAATTAGCAGAATTTAGCACTTTTTACCGGGATGCTTTATTAAATTGCAGCGAAACAGATGAACAATCTTGGCAGTTGGGATCTGTGCATCGGGTAGAAGAGATTGTACCCCGACCTGATGGCACAACGAGCAGTTTAGATATGATTAAAGCTCCTTTGTTTCACCAGGATGGTAGACGCAAAGCAATGCTTGTTTTAGGGCGCGATATTAGCGATCGCAAAAAAACCCAGCTAGCTCTAGAAAATTCTTTGTCTTTGTTAAATGCTATCTTTGAATCAATTCAAGATGGGATCTTAGTAGTAAATACTTGCAGTAATATCACTAGTTATAATCAAAAGTTCTTAGAAATGTGGTCGATTCCACCAGAACTTTTGAGCGAACCAAGTCATCCTCGGCGGCTAGCACATCTGGCAAACCAAGTAAAAGACCCCGATGGATTTTTACAACGCGTCCGAGAGTTATACCAAAACCCAGAAGTAGTTAGTTACGACTCCTTAGAACTGCGCGATGGCAGAATATTTGAGCGCTACTCGTGTCCTCAGCGCGTCGGCGAACAGATTATTGGTAGAGTGTGGAGTTTTCGCGACGTTACTCAACGTCAAAGGGCAGAAGAAGCACTGCGGCAAAGTGAGTTGGAATACCGCAGTATTTTTGAAGCTATCAATGATGGACTGTTTATTACTGAAATAGAAACTGAAACAGTCATCGAAATAAATCCTGCTGCTTGTCAAATGCACGGCTATACCTACGAAGAATTTATAGGTTTGCATCCATCTGCTTATATTCACCCAGATTCACATCCTGTTTTTAATGAGTTTGTGGAAAAAACACGAGCTGGCGAGCAATTTTATGGACAAGCAGTTGATATCTGCAAAGATGGCACTTTAATTGATGTGGAAGTTAAAGGAACGACTTGTATTTATAATGGCAAGCCACATATTTTAGCAATAGTCCGAGATATTACTGCTCGCAAACGCACTCAGGAAGCCTTACGCCAAAGTGAAGCACAATATCGCGATTTGGTGCAGACAGCCAATTGTATCATTCTGCGTTGGGATAGTAACGGTGACATTATATTTTTGAATGACTACGGTCAAAGGCTTTTTGGTTTCGATTTAGATGAAATTACAGGACGTAATGTTGTTGGTACAATTGTTCCAGAAACAGAAACTTCCGGACGGGACTTGCAGGCGTTAATGGTGGATATTTGCGAGTACCCAGAAAAGTATATATTTAACGAAAACGAGAACTTGTGCAAAAATGGCGATCGCGTTTGGATAGTCTGGGCAAATAAACCGATATTAGATGAACAAGGAAACTTAGTCGAAATTCTTTCAGTCGGCACCGATGCCACAGAACGCAAACGCGCCCAAGCAGCCTTGCAAGAAAATGAGCTAAAATTCCGCAGCATCGTCGAAAATGCCAATGATTTGATATTTGTTCTCTCGCCAGAAGGAATTTTTACTTATCACTCGCCCAATGTAACTGCAATTATGGGTTACGCCTTGGAGGAAATCGAAGGCCATTCTGTGGTAGAGTTTACCAAACCTGAAGATTTACCAACTAGCGCCGCCGCCTTACAAAGGGCGATAACTGGCGAAAAGCTGACTAATATTGAAGTGCGATTGCGACACAAAGACGGTAGTTGGCGATGGTTTAACTTTAACACTTCCACAATCAATACTTCTAGCGGTGAAATTGCGATCGCCGGTGTGGGACGAGACATTACGGAACGCAAGCAAGCAGAAGAAGCCTTGCGTCGTAGTGAAATGAAGTACCGCAATATCTTTGAGAATTCCCAAGTGGGAATTTTTCGTACCCGTCCAGAAGATGGCTTAGTTCTTGATGCTAACGATCGCGGTGCTAATATTTTAGGTTTTGCCAGTGCTTCTGACATAATTAACAAGTATTTTATTCCCGATTTATATGTAAATCCCAACGAACGGGCGCTGGTTGTAAAACAGGTACAAGAATACGGCGAAGTCTGCAATTATGAAGTAGAGATGCGTCGCTTAGATGGTTCTGTGGTGTGGCTATTATTGTCACTGCGGCTCAACTCTGAAGAATCTTGTCTAGATTGTGTAGTTACAGATATTAGCGATCGCAAACAACAAGAACAAGCTTTACGCTTAATTGTTGAGGGTACAGCAGCTAAAACTGGTGATGAATTCTTTAATTCCTGCGTTCGTTATCTTGCCGAAGTATTACAAGTTCAATATGCCCTAGTCACTGAGTTTGGTGATGAGCCAAAAACCAAAGTCCGCACATTAGCATTTTGGTGTTGCGGAAATATTGGTGATAATTTGGAATATGATTTGCGCGGTACTCCTTATCAACACACCTTGGAAGGCAACATGTGTCATTATCTCCAAGGAGTCCAAGCCGCTTTTCCCGAAGATGCAGATTTAGTGGCGATGAATGCCGAAAGTTTTCTTGGCGTTCCTCTCACCAGTTCATCCGGCGACATCATTGGACATCTTGCTGTGATAGATGTCAAACCAATGCAGCCCGATCCTGGACGAGAATTAATTGTCAAAATTTTTGCTGCCCGTGCCGGTGCTGAATTGGAACGCAAACAAGCAGAAGCAGCTTTACAGCAAAGTGAGTTAAAGTTTCGCACTATTGTTGAAAAAGTCAATGATGTGCTGTTTGTAATCAATGCCGATGGGGTTTTTAACTACATTTCTCCAAACATCTTGAAGACTACCGGATTTGACCCTAGCGAAATCGAAGGTAATTCCTTGGCATTATTTACTCATCCTGATGATGTGCCAAAATGTGGAGAAGTTGCCAAAACAGTCCTCGCAACAGGTGAGGGAATTTCGGATATTGAGTTTCGGGGCAGACATCGTAATGGCGGTTGGGTTTGGCAAACTGCTAATATAGCCCGCACACAAGATGCCCAAGGTAACTTTGAGATTGTCGGGGTAGCTCGTGATATTACCGATCGCAAACTAGCAGAAGCAGCCCTGCAACGTCGTACCCAAGCAGAAAGTTTAATCAGTAGCATTTCTCGGCAATTTATTGACCAAGATTTAGAAACAGCAATTAATTTTACACTGCAAGCGATCGCTCAATTTATTGATGCTGAACACAGTTGCATTTTTGAATGCTCCAACGATCAAAAGGAATTTTACCTCATTCATGAATGGTGTGGTGAACATGTTCCACCATTAATTGAAATTGCTAAAGGTTCGCCGGTGGATGTTTTCCCCTATTTCTACGAGCCAATTCTGCGTGGTAGACATCGCCAGATATCTCGCGTACAAGAACTACCGCCCCATCTTCCTGAGCGAAAACTGTTTGAAACCATGTCGTTTCAATCTTTACTCGCTGTACCGATGACTCATGCTGGCAGAGTCGTTGGATTTGTTGGTGCAGCGATGATTCACTCCTCGAAAACCTGGAACCAAGAAGATATTAATCTATTGAAACTGGTTGGTGAAATAATAGCGATCGGTCGAGCCAGACATCAAGCAGAAGAAGCCCTGAGAATTGCCAAAGAAGCTGCCGAAACTGCCAACCGAGCCAAAAGCGCTTTCTTAGCCAACATGAGCCACGAACTCCGCACACCTTTAAATGCGATTCTCGGCTTTTCTCAATTAATGGAACGAGACACCAGCCTCAAATCGAATCAGCGTGAATCTTTAGCTACCATTAACCGTAGTGGAGAACACTTATTAAACCTGATTAACGATGTCTTGGAAATGTCCAAAATTGAAGCCGGACAAATCATTTTCAACCCCGAAGACTTCGACCTTTATTTCTTGTTGCAAACATTACAAGAAATGTTCCAGGTGCGGACACAAGCCAAGCAGTTATTCCTCAAATTTGAAATGTCCCCCAATCTCCCCCGTTACATCCAAACAGATGAAGGTAAACTGCGCCAAATCCTGATTAACCTTTTGGGTAACGCCGTCAAGTTCACTCAGGCTGGCGGGGTAACCTTGCGGGTGAGGTTGGGAAGATGGGGAGATGAGGAGATGACGGAGATGGGGGGCAGGGAGCAGGGAGCAGGGAGCAGGGGAGAAGAGTTTTCCCCTATGCCCCATGACGCCATTTGCTCCACATTTGGAGACCAAATGACCGCAGTGGCTCCCCCATGCCCAATGCCCCAATCCCTAATTTTTGAAATCGAAGACACTGGACGGGGAATAGCACAAGAAGAAATGAATAATTTGTTTCAGCCTTTTGTGCAGACATCAAGTGGTATCCAAACTAAGGAGGGTACTGGATTAGGGTTAACTATTAGCCGCCAGTTTGTGCGATTGTTGGGAGGCGACATTCACATTACCAGTACACCTGGGAAAGGATCTATTTTTAGCTTTGACATCGAAGTAAATTTAATTCCAGCATTAAAAGCTACACCAAAGTTAGGTAAAAGTCGCGTGATTCAACTGGCAGCAAACCAACCAGATTATCGTATTTTAGTGGTTGATGACCGCAAAGAAAACTGCGATTTAATTGTACAATTGCTTGGTAGTGTTGGTTTTAATACCAAAATTGCGAATAATGGACAAGATGCGATCGCTATTTGGCAAAATTGGCAACCCCACTTAATTTGGATGGATATGCGGATGCCTGTAATGAACGGCTATGACGCAACTAAAGAAATTAGAGCTAGGGAAAGAAACATAGATACCAATCACCGCACTGTAATTATCGCTTTAACTGCCAGTGCTTTTGAAGAACAACAAGCAAGTATCTTAGCCGCAGGTTGTGACGACTTAGTTCGTAAGCCATTCCGGGAACAAGTGATTTTTGAAAAAATGGCTGAATATTTGCATGTGGATTATATTTATGCAGAACAAATCAGTGAAAATGCCACAGAGAAAAAGCCGGATAATATTCAATCTCCCATTTTGGATCTTCACTCTGCAATTGCGATGATGCCTGCTGAATGGATATCACAATTAAATCAAGCAGCCATTGAAGTTGATGCCGAGCGAATTTTCCAACTCATTGAACAAATTGAGCCAACTCATTCTAACTTTGCAGAAGAATTAACAAATTTAGTTCGTAACTTTTGCTTTGATGAAATTATCGATTTAACAGAGGATTATTAACAATTCAAAATTCAAAACAGTTGCAGTCGGGGATTTAAACCCCAACTCAACTGATACTACGTGTAATGCTTGGGGTCTTAAACCCTTGAATTTACGATAAAAAGTAAAAAGTAAAAGAAATATGAATTCATTCTTTTACTTTTTAACTTTTTATTTTTGGTTTATTTAGCTTGAAGAATTAGTGTTTTAAGCGAGGTATCTTTGGTCTGACAAAGGTAGGTGAGGAATTAGTGGTTCGAGCATTAGCGGCTGAGGAATCAGTAGCTGAGGAAGCAGCAGCGGAGGAATCAGTTGTTGGGGAACTTAAATTTAAGAAATCGATAAGTTTCAGAGTACGATTACGGATTTTCCACCGTCCATTTTTATTGACGACTTCATCTTCATAAGTGCCATTAGCGACATCGATACTAGTTTCTGAACGTTTATGAGTCGCGTGAAGGTAAGAGGTCATCGTTGCTTGATTATTTTGAACTGAGATGTTTATCGTACCCATCAAGTGTTGCGTAGCTTGATATCCATTTCCTTGGAATACCGAATAAACAAAATCTGCCCAAGAATCTGTCCCATAGCGTGTTTCACTCGCTCCATCAGGAAAAACAGCAGTGAGGACTGCATCCTGAGTAAAACAATTTTGATAAATATTCTTTCCTTCTAATAGATTTCCTCTACCAATGGCGTCAGTTCCCAGGGCGTAACAGTTTGCTAATTTTTGAATTTCTAATTCTGCATTAGGTTGGGCTGCACTTGCTATTTCAAACCTACCTCCAACAAACAGCACAAGAGTAGCTGCTAGCACTATCAAAGTTATGCGATTTAACAAAAACGAGATAGCTTTGGAAATGATTCGCCCATTTTCTCTTCTTTTTTCCACAAGATGACTCCCTTAATTGTGACAATTTTCGCATCTTGTACTTTCTCGCCAACTAAAGTTGAGGCTGATAAATTTAGCTCATAAATACTTGCTAAACCCATATTTAGCTAGAGCTTATTTTCATATCAGCTAATAAATGATAAAACTAGTACAAGATTTGATTGATATAACTATTTATAACAGTCAAGAAATAAATTTGTTAGTGCTAATGGCAGCTATTTTTGTGTTGATTTGATTAAGGAATTAAACTCATACTTACATATTTTTATTAGCAAAAAAATAAAAGTTATCTTATCAATTTTTCCAATTTAAATATAATTACTATAGCAATCTGCGATCGTTCATGGTACAGGAAGATACCCGACTTATTTGGCAAGCCGGGTATCTGGGATTATCCTGCTTTGACAAAAGTATCTTATTCTCCACAAATGGGTATAGAAATTATAAATTCTGTTCCTTCTCCCAAAGCGGATTCACAAATCAAATTACCTGCGTGGTTTTCTACTATAATCTGACGGCTAATAGATAATCCTAAACCTGTACCTTTGCCTACACATTTAGTAGTAAATAGATTTTCAAATATGCAGGCTTTAACTTCTGCGGGCATTCCTTTAGCATTATCTCGAAACTTGATTAGCACATTCTCTTTATCTTCACTCAGGTGAGTGAAGATAGTGATAATATTGGGATAATTGTCTTGAATATCTATAAAATCACGACCAATGTTTGCTTCTTCTAAAGCATCGATCGCATTTGCCAGAATATTCATAAACACCTGATTTAATTGCCCCAAATAGCATTTTACTAATGGAATATCTCCATAATTTTTGATGATTTGAATGGCAGGACGGTTATGATCTGCTTTCAAGCGATGCTGTAAAATCATTAAAGTACTATCAATACCTTCATGGATATTAGCTAATACTTTAGAGGTAGTATCAGCACGAGAAAAAGTCCGAAGAGAAGTACTAATATTACGAATACGCTGTGTCCCCACGGTCATTCCGTCAATCATTTTAGGTAAATCAGTTAGCACAAAATCTATATCTATTTCTTCGCCTTTCTCTTCAATCTCGACACCAGGATGAGGGAATTTTGCTCGATACAGTTGTAAATAATCGATTAAATCTTTAACGGTATCTTTGGCGTGGGCGATGCTACCTGTAATAAAAGCAATGGGGTTGTTGATTTCGTGTGCTACACCTGCAACTAAATTTCCCAGTGAAGACATTTTTTCACCTTGGATAAGTTGTAGTTGTGCTTGTTGTAAATCTTGAATTGACTGTTGTAATTGCTTAGATTTCTCTTGCTCTCTTGTATACAACCGCGCATTTTCTATGGCAATAGCCATTTGAGAAACTAAAACTTTTAAGACTTCTACCCTTTCTGGAATAAAGGCTCCTGATGATAACTTATTTTCTAAATAAATAATCCCAGTCAGGTGTGATTGATAAATAATCGGCAAACAAAAAATTGACTTTGTTTTAGATTCTTGAATATAAATATCAAGATTAAATGGTTCTGCAATGACGGCATCATTTAAGACGAGATATTGCTGAGTTCGCAAAACATAGTTAATAACAGTCAGCGGCAAATCTTGAGAGTGTTCAACAGGAATAGACTGTAAAACCGTTACTATATTTTCGGTAGTATTTCCTGAAGCTTCGATATAAAGCTGATTGTCTTTAAGCAAGAGTAGTGATACTTTGTGTGCAGCAGCATTTTCTAGTAAGATTTTGATTAACTTACTCAACAAATTTTCTAAAACAATTTCATTGGTAATCGCTTGTGAAAATTTAATGAATGCATTAAAATCTAAAAAATCGCTTAAGCTACTATTAGTAGTCGTAGTAGTAGTAAGCTGAATTTTATCTAATTTGGAAATAGAAGTTTCTACATTAGTAGTCTGTCCTACTAGAAAAGGATACTGTAATTCTAGGTGTTTAACTTTAGCGATCGCACCCCAACGAATATAGGCATAATAGGCTTTAGTTATATAAGTTTGAGAAATTAACTGTTTGCCTAGAGATTGATAAAACTTTCCTGCTAACTCATAAGCTAAAGCTTCTTCTTGGAGAAAACCGTTTTCACTAGATGTGGTAATAGAATTTTCATAGTAATCCATTGCTTCGAGCTTTTGACCCAAAACTTGATATCGCTCTGCTTCCACAAGATAAAATCTGTGTAAGTGATTTGTGGGAGCATGAGTAGCCCAGAGTTTCATTTTTTGCTGATTAGCTGCGACTTTTTCCAAAATAGCTTGCTGCTCAGACTCTTTAGCGGTATGATAAATAGCCAAGTGGGCTAAAGAATCGTAAAAATAGAACAGTGGGACAACAAATAAACCTGTAACGCCACCTAAAGAATTTTCTGCGATCGCAGCATTTTCTACAGCTTTAAAATACTCCCCAAATAAGTAAGAGAGCATCAGCTTATTTACAAATAGATGGTTAATAGTATAAAGATCGTTAAGTTGCTGATGAATTGGCAACATATTTTGCTCGTTGTAAGCTTCACCAATTAAACAGTCAACATTTTCGTAACTTCCTTGCAAATTCAAAATTGTTTGCAAATATACTAAATTCCAAGTTAAAGCTACTTGTTGCTTGATTTTTTTCAGCGAATCACAATAAGCTAGAAACTCTTTTTCTAAAGTCGAAAGTTCCTTACCCAACCAAAATGAATGATAGGGATAAATGTAACCACAATAACCAGCATATTCTAAATCTCCGGTTTCCAACCCACTAGAATACCCTGCCATTGATGATATTAATGTTTCCTTAACATGTTCCCGCCAATGCATTACATGGGCGCTAACAACTGTCAGAATTTTAGCTTTGAGTTCTTGAGCATTGAATTGTGACACTAAACTAGAAGCTAATTTGCCAAATTCATAGCCAGAATCAATTTCTCCTTGAACTCCACAAAGAAGTAATCCATAAAGGCTATAACCATAAGCAGATACAGCCGTGTTGCCATATTTTAAAGACAAATTCACCATTTTACAGACAATAATTGGCATCATTGCCGGAGCAGTTTGAAAAGCTGCTGGGAGAACTCCCATTAAGATTCTCATGGCTGCAATCTTGTTCGGCTCAGTCATTAATGGTAAGTCAATTAAATCTGCAATAACTTTCCCTTTTAAATCAGCAGCAATTTCATCTATCCCTTGCTGAATATCAACTGATGTCGGTTCCTCTGGAAAGCTAATTCCTAACAATCCTAGAGTCGATACTGCTATCTTAATTGCTTCAATTTGTTTGCTTTGAATTATTGAAGCGATAATTTGTACTTCATAAACTTTGACTTTATCTAAAAGAATTTTAGCTTTTTGCTCGACTACGCCAGCCCATTGCTGCATCTGCTCAAAACTACCACTCAAATAGGCTACCTCTGCGGCTCCTTCATATAAGCTTACAGTTAAGGTATATTCAGTTTGCCAAGAGTCTATATTTAAAAGTTCTATCCCAGTTGTTAAGTATTTCAGAGCAGCTTCATAAGCTGTAGAGGCTTTAGCTTTTTGTCCAGCAATTAAATTTAATCGTGCTAATTCAGTTTTTTGACATTGCTCTCTCAGGTTAACAATACCTACATTCAACTGATTTACAATATCAAAAATGTTTGCTTCTATTTCCTCCTGGGGTATATTTTTTAGCAGTAATTGACCGATTTTTAAATGAGTCGATTTTTTAAGTTCCTCTGGAATCAACGAATATGCCGCTTGCTGTACCCTGTCATGTAAAAACTTATAACCCACTCGTGAAGTATCAAAATTTAAATTTACCGCTTCTTCTTGATTAAAAACTAAAGGAATACGGTAAGCTTCACTTAAAGGCAGAATTAATCCTGCTTGCAAAGCCGAGTGTAAATCATTGGCTGTCACAGAAGGTGACTTTTCATTGACTATCGATAAAATATCTAAACTAAATCTATCACCCACACAAGCTGCTAATTTTAATACATGTTGGGTTACCTGAGGCAGCTTTTCAACGCGGCTGGCAACGAGTTCTACGACATTTTTGTCAGTAATGCCAATTGCTTGAATTTCCTCTAAATTCCACTGCCATTGACCTTTAAAAAAGTCAAATTTTAATAGTTTTTCTTGATAAAGAACCTGAATTAATTGTGTAATGAAAAAAGGATTACCTCCGGTTTTATTGTAAATCAACTCAGCTAGTTGGATAATTTGCTGATTCAAAACTTTGGTTTCTGTTTCTTGGAGAGTTTCATAAATTAGTTGAGTTACATTTCCTAAGTTTAAAGGTTGCAACACCAGATTATTAACAACTGTGCCGCTATTCTGAATTTCTTCTATTTTTTGGATTAATGGATGTGCCGGAGTAACTTCATTATCTCTATATGCCCCAATAAACAAGAGATGTTGACTGTCTCTGTCAGTTATCAGCAGTTGAATTAAATTTAAGGTTGCTGAATCTGCCCATTGTAAATCGTCTAAAAAGATGACTAATGGATGTTCCTTTTTAGTGAAAACTTGGATAAATTCCTTAAAAACACGATTGAAGCGATTTTGCGATTCTGTTGCCCCGATTTGAGCAATTTCCGGCTGTGTACCAATGATTAATTCTACTTCTGGAATTACGTCAGTAATAACTTTTCCATTGGTTCCTAAAGCTGATAATATTTTCTGACGCCATAATTCTATTTTTTCATTATTTTCTGTGAGTAAATAACGCATTAAATAAGCAAAAGCTTGAATTAAAGACGCATAAGGTATATTACGTTTTAATTGGTCAAACTTTCCAGAAATAAAATAACCTTGTCTGCGAGTAATGGGTTTATTAACTTCGTTGACTAAAACTGATTTACCAATGCCAGAATAACCAGAAACTAGCATCATTTCAACCCCCCTGAATCCCCCCTTACTCATGGGGGATTCAGGGGGGTTAGTAACGCGCTCAAATGCTGCTAACAGTTCATTAACTTGTTGTTCGCGACCATATAATTTTTGCGGAATTAATAATTGGCTTAAAACATCTAAACGACCTGGAACAAAATTAGTAATTGTATCCTGAGTTTCTAACTGGCTGAGACATAATTCCAAGTCTGCTAATAATCCTGTGGCACTTTGATATCTATCTTCGGCATTTTTAGCCATCAGCTTCATCACAATTTCCGAGATGGCCGCCGGAATCTTAGGATTTAATGACTGTGGGTTTATTGGTTGAACAGCAATATGGCTATAAACTATTTCTAGGGGATCTTCGCTAAAAAATGGTGTTTGCTTGGTGAGCATTTCATATAAAGTCGCACCAAGAGAATAAAAGTCACTACGATAATCGATGATACGATTCATTCTCCCAGTTTGTTCGGGAGACATATAGGCAAGTGTGCCTTCAACAGAGTTAGGGTTAGTAAATTGGGGATTTTCTTTATTCAGGCGAGAAGCTATACCAAAATCCGTCAGTTTAACAATACCCGTCTGTAAGTTAATGATGATGTTACTAGGTTTAATATCTTTATGAATAATTTGATTTTTATGCAAGTAATCTAAAGCTTTAGTCAGTTGTATAGCAATTTTTAAATGGTTAATTAAATCAAGCTTTTCTGTTTGTAAAACTTGGGCTAAAGACTGACCACCAAAGTCTTCTAATAACAGCCCTACACGATTTTCAAAAGTTTCTAAACTGATGGCTTTAACTATATTCGGATGGTCTAAATTTTGCTGAATTTGATACTCATTTTTCAGCCGGGTAAAGGCTTCGAGAGTAGGATATTCATTTTTAAGCAGCTTGATAATAACTTGCTGTTGCGTGTTTGGTCTTTGTGTTTGATAAATAACAGTTTGAATTCCTTCATGGAGAGTTGAGTTGATTTGATATCCAGTACGATTTGGCATTGATTTTTGATTATAAATTTATAAAATTTCACCCCCAGTTCTGTCCTAAAAGGGGTTCTATTTTAATTATTCCCAATACGTAGAAAATTATTAACATTGTGATTCCGTACAAAAAATTAAGAGACGTTGCAATGCAACGTCTCTACATCTGGCTTCATACCACTTTTACGCTAAACGCAGATAAGGACACTTTTGTAAAAACCCAGACGCTTTATTGTGGGCATCAATATTATGAGTATGTGCTGGTGTCGGTCGAATAATACCATTAAATAAATCATCTAACCCGTAAGGAGT
This sequence comes from Nostoc paludosum FACHB-159, assembly GCF_014698835.1. Lineage (GTDB taxonomy): Bacteria > Cyanobacteriota > Cyanobacteriia > Cyanobacteriales > Nostocaceae > Nostoc > Nostoc paludosum. The sequence continues at coordinate 189,330 of NZ_JACJTU010000002.1, forward strand.
GAAAAATTCCCATTGACCTTGTGCGTTTAGTCGAACTCCCACAGCAGTAGCAGTATGTAACCAATTTGTAATACCGTCTTCTGTACTAGTGTAGGGTTTTGTGCCAAGACGCCAACGCGCAAAACTAGCTTGATTTTTGACATCAAATTGCTCATGAGGAAATTGTTCTGTGAGATTTGCTTTTGCTGCTAGTTCCTGGGAACGATTTCCTTCGATATCAAAAAATGCAATATCAAAGTCTTTAATACCTAAGCCACAACGATCGCCAAAAATTGAACGCCAAACTGTGTTTCTGACTGCACCTCCGGCTAACCACCAGTTAGGTAAATTTAGTTGAGCGATCGCAGGTAATACTCTATCAATAGCTGTATCAGTTAAAATCATCTGTAAACGAGTGTTACTATTCATATCAAATCTCTAGGATTTTAAGTAAAACGCAAACTATTATCATTAACATTTCATTAAGCTTATGGCGTTGAAAGTCTTACTGTGAGCTTTACTCGGCTAATGATTCTGAAAATAACTTCTGTATCTAAAGTATAAAAAATAGCGTTACTTACAACTATAAATTATGGATTTAGAATTGAAAATTTTTAATTTTGCAAGATTTATTTGCGCTGCTAGAAAGCACACTCAATCCCGAACTACCTTCGCTAATACAAGGTTCAGCGAAGTATTTATATCAACTAAATTAAATTATTAAAAATAGTAATATTTAACTCAAAAAATAACTTGAATTTGTCTATCATAGATTTTTACATATCTGTTTGCCAAATATGTACAAATATCTAACACAGGGTCAATATTTTTGCTTGCAATCTGACTTGACATATCCAATGGTCTGATTTAATTAAAATCAGAGAATCAAGATAATTTTGGTTCATTCTCAACACTTTTAACAGTTATTTGTACACAAGATTAATGAAAAACGACACACCACAAGAATTAAACCAAGATCGAGAGATTGAGCGTTTGATTGATGAAGTCATGTCCTCATCTCTGACTGAGGAACAGTATCGCAAAAAGATGCAGCGACGCAAAGAAGTGCAGGACAAGCGCATAGCACAAGCCATACCAGAAAAAGGTTTAATTATTGTAAATACTGGTAACGGTAAGGGTAAAACTACTGCGGCTTTGGGGATGGTGTTACGATCGCTCGGTCACGGGTATAAAGTAGCGATCGTCCAATTCATCAAAGGTAGCTGGGAACCTTCAGAAAAAAGGGTTTTCAGCCATTGGGAAGACCAGATAGAATTTCACGCAATGGGGGAAGGCTTTACCTGGGAAACTCAAGACCGCGATCGCGACCTTGATAAAGCTAGCGCCGCATGGCAAAAATCATTAGAATATATCCGCAATCCAGACTTTCATCTTGTGCTACTAGATGAAATCAATATCGCTCTCAAAATGGCTTATTTAGAAATAGAAGAAGTTTTAGCAGGTTTGGCACAAAAACCAGCTAACAAACACGTTATTTTAACAGGGCGAGGAGCGCCAGCTGCTTTAATTGAACGCGCGGATTTAGTAACAGAGATGACCCTAGTTAAGCATCCTTTTCGCGATCAAGGTGTGAAAGCGCAACCAGGAATTGAGTATTAACTAAAAGATGATTTGCACGTTTGTAAGATGCGGCGATCGCCATTACTGATAAAATTTAACCGATGAAAGTCTTGCAAAGCTACTGAGTAAGCATAGGTGCTTAGCTCATCTTCAGTAACCTGAGGCAATCTATTGCTTGTAGCCACCCGATTAGAGCCATCAGCACTTGCTTCAGTGGATGGGGCACTAACCGTCATCGCCAACTCTCCTGACTGGTCGAGTGTACCCCGGAAACAATTAAACTCTGATTGGGGCATATATAAAGCACCGGTCACCCTGTCCCGCTGCTTCTGAAATATGATGTAAGCTTGACCAAGCTGATTTGCTTGCGGCGATTGACCGTAAAGATAAATTCCATCTCTTGTGGGAAAATTCGTTTGTGGTAAAACTCCTACCCCTTTTGTCCCACTCTGAGCATCTGGAGCCAGTTCTGTGGTTGTAGATGCTGTTTTTTGGTTCTTATCCCCAAAAATTTCTCTATCAGTAGAAGCTATTTGCTGTTGACTTCTCTGTTCTCGAATTTGTCTGAGTCTTGACAAAAGAGAAGTTTCAGAGCTTTTTTGAATCCGAGCCGATGAGAATGGAGCATTTTTAACTGAGACAACATCAGTCTGGCTGCCTATACAGCCGAACGCGAGAAGTAAGCCTAAGCCCGCAAGGGAGATTCCCCACTGACGGGGAGATAATAACCGATGAAAGTTGTTAAGCACCCTACTTCTCCTGTTAAAAAATTAACTACATTTCCTAGAAATTACTTAACCCATAATCAAGTCTTGATTGCTAATGACTTAATTTCTATTGTCCGAAAAACGAAAGTCTCAAAAACTAAAGTTTTTATTTAATTTAGCTTAACAATCCTAGATTACCATCACTTAGACTATTTATGATTCATCCAGCAGATTCATTCCATTGGGTGAGGTTAATTCCAAATCTAGTACTCCTAATTAACTTTGGCATCTAGCCTTTTAGATTTTTCACCAGAGAAAAATAGTGATATTTTTTCTTAACTATATCTCCGTAGAACTATGGCAATGGTCTGAGATTTTGAAGTAGAGATGTTCCAATGCAACGTCTCTATATGTGTTTGAATAGGGAAAAATCGTGTATGATTTGTGATTCACCAGCAGTAACTACAAAAAAATCGCCCCCTGAATTCAGGAGGCGCTTCACCAAGGTGGTGTAGAGACGCAAATTTTTGCGTCTGGTGATTTTAGCTAGCGATGTATTCTTTGACATTGCTACGACGGCGACGCAGATGAGCCAAAGCTTGATGCTCTAACTGGCGGACGCGTTCCCGGCTGAGATTTAATCTCTCACCGACTTTCGCCAATGACATTTCGTTACCATCCTCTAAACCAAAGCGTAAGGCTAAAACTTCGCGCTGTTGGGGAGTTAGTTCTGCTAGCAAGTTGTTCAAGTCTTGGCGTAGGAACTCTTGGTTGGTGTAATACTCTGGTGACGGGCCGTCATCTTCGAGCATTTCCTGTAACTCTGTATCTTGGTTGTCGCCAACTCGCACATCCAAAGACACTGGTTGACGCGCCATATTCAGGTACTCACGGATTTGAGCAGGTTCTAGTTCCAGTTCTTTGGCAATTTCAGCTGGAGTAGGCGATCGCCCTAAGGTTTGAGCCAACTCGCGCTGCACTTTTTTGATTTTGTTGAGTTTCTCGGTAATGTGAATCGGTAAGCGAATAGTACGACCTTGTTGGGCGATCGCACGAGTAATCGCTTGGCGAATCCACCAGTAAGCGTAGGTTGAGAACTTATAACCCCTTGTTGGGTCGAATTTCTCTACACCCCGTTCTAATCCTAGTGTTCCTTCTTGGATCAAATCCAGAAACTCCATGTTACGCTTTTGGTATTTCTTAGCGATCGCAACCACCAAGCGCAAATTCGCTTCAATCATTTTTTGCTTAGCACGCTTACCTTGTGCGACTGTTTGTTTCACCTCAGTTTCTGATTGGCGAACGTGGTCAGCCCACTCTGGTAAACTTGGTTCCCGACGCAGTTTCTTCGCCAAAGCTTCCTTGGCGTCGATTAGCGTCATCATTTGTTGCACCTGCTTCCCATAGACAATTTCTTGTTCGCGGGTTAGCAGTGGTACGCGACCAATTTCCCGCAGATAGGTTCGCACCATATCAGCCGTGAATTTGGTGTTCAGGTTTTCCGTTTGGGTATTGACAGTAGGCATTGGTGCGTTGTCCTCTACTCCGTAAACACAATGTAATTTTTCTTACTAAAGTTAATTGAGAAAGGTAGTACATATATCACGGAACGCTAGGAGCTACCAAAAGCAATGAGATCGATTGATAAAGCCGTTGTTAAGACGGTAAGCCCCTCAGATAGGTTCCCCTACCTTCCCTAAATTTTTGAATCTTTTATAAGCACGCTGGGTCGTTTTTGAGAATTCTTCTCTTAGCCAGTTACTGACTGTAACTGAAAAATCCGAAGTGGATATGAGTTTTACTTAGCTTTATAATACGATAAATCGGGCAGATAGTAAAGTATCTTAAGATAAAGCTTGTAATTATAATTTAAAATTGTCGCTTTGCCAAAAAAATTTTCAACTTCCTTGAAATTACTTACTACATCTATAGTGACGCCAAAAACCCCTCTTCTGTTGCTAAAAATTAGCCGGATAACCGAACTTGATTTGCTCTAAGAATGGAGGGATGTTACGAATTGGGGCATGGGGCATGGGGCATTGGGCATCCCTTCTCTGCCAGACGCTACGCCTAGCTTGCTCGTATTGCAGGGGTACGCTCCGGACAAGTGGGTATCAGGCATCACACAAGGAGAAGGAGAATAATTCTTAATTACTAACTCAACACTGGCTCAACACCCTGCTACCGCTAACAACACCCGTAACTCCTAACTCCAATGCCCAATGCCCAATACTTCTCTACGAGAGGCTGCGCCAACGACTTGGCTCAGTACAAGTGCCCCATGCCCAATTGTTTAAAATCCCAAGTCAGCCTTCGCTAATTCAGCAGCAGCGAATACTTCTGCGTCTGGTTTTTCTTCCCAGGCTGGGTCACCAATTTCTTCGTAGAAAGCTGCGTCATAAGGACGGGTACGCACTACTACTGGCATTGGAACGGCGTGACCTAAAATCAAGGCTTGTTGCTTAGAGTCTAACTTTGCCAATACCGATCGCAGTCCTCCACCACCAGATACACCCGTAAAAATCGCGTCAATGTCTTTTTCATCGTTCAGGAGAGCGGTAATGCGAGTCCCAATTTGGGACATAACTTCATTATCTATCCCCGACGGACGTTGATCTACTACCAAAAGTGTGACGAAATATTTTCGCAACTCCCTGGCAATAGTTCCAAAGATAGTGCTTTGTACCACTGCCGGGTCTAAGAAACGGTGTGCTTCTTCAATGGTAATCATCAATGGCGTCGGGCGATCGCTCGGATTTTTGGTTTGCAGAAATTTATCTGCCTTCTTAACGTAATGCTCGTGGATACGTCTGGTGATCATGTTAGTCACCAACATATAAGAGAGCATATTCGACTGGGAACCAAATTCTATCACAACATTCTTGCCAGCTTCCAGTGACTGGACAAGTTTAGTAATATAATTTTGCGGACAAACGGCTCGCATATACTTCAAACTGTCCATCCGCAAGAGTTTGCGCTGTAATGCCATAATCGAGCCTTTGTGCCCGCGCTTCTCATCGCAGAACATCTCGATTTCTTCATTACTCATATTTAGCAGCTGGACAATCCAAGATTTGCCAAATTCGCTATACAAAATATTGGCGTTATCCAAGGCTGCGTCAGAAAGTCCTAAATCTCGACCGCATAACTTAATATCTTCAACTTCAATTTGCTCATAACTCAGATAAAGTTCTTGAGCATCCCGTACACCCCGGCGCTTTGTTGATTCTGGGTCGAGGGTGTAAACTTCAACTTTATTAGGAAATAATTGCTTTAAGCCTTTAACGGTATTGACATTTTTACCTTCTGCAACAGCTTCCCAGCCATACTCAGAGTGCATATCAAAAATCAAATTGACCGCCGCACTTTTACGGATGACTCCAGCTAAAAGTAAACGCGTTAAAAAAGATTTGCCAGTACCAGATTTTCCAAAAACCCCATTACTGCGTTCTACAAAGCGATTCAAATCTATGCAAACCGGCACATCCATATCCAAAGGTTTGCCGATGGAGAAATTGCGCCTTTGGGGGTCATCTTCCCAACCAAATACCCGACGAAAATCGTCAACGCTGGCTTCGTAAACTTGACTAAAGTGGCTAGGAATAGTTTTAACAGGCAATAATTCCATTGTCGTGCTGGTTTGCGGCACAAATGAAGCCAAACCCGTCACCGATGGCATAAAAGGATTTGCTGATTTGCCATTTGTGGGCGAAAAAGATTCTTGAGACTCCGGAGTAAACATCAACATCGGCGCGAGGTTGATAGTTCCGTATGTGCCGCTTCCCGCTAAAACATCTCGTAAAAAAGTGTCTTCCCAACTAGGGGGATTAGCAATAATTCGGGCATTAGCAGCTCCTAGTGCCACATCTGTCAGCATACAAAAAAAGCGCGATCGCATCCCTTGAACAACAAGGAATTTACCTACCCGCATGTCTTCCACAGAAATGTCAGGATGCAATCGCACTTCTAACCCTTCAGTTAGAGAACCTTGAATAACCGAACCTAATGGCTGTCCCGAATTCATCTCATTAGTCATTAGTCATTGGGCATTGGGCATTGGGCATTCTATTAATTAATCAATTTGAATCGAAGTTGGCGCACTTGCCGATGGTGGAGTGGTAGTAATTAAAGGTTTGCGAAATTGGGCGTAAAGGCGATCGCGCCAACTAAAAAATGCCTCATAATCAGGATTTTCGGCTAATATTGGCAGTCCTTTTCCTCTGATAGATGCTGGTAAATCTAAATAGGGGCCTGGGGGGAATTTCAGCAATATCGATAAACCTGCCACCGCTAAGTCCGCTAAAGTCGGCTCGTCTCCTGTTAAATAAGGACTATCTGCCAATAATAATGTTAAGGCTTCCAAGTCTTGTTTTAAGGATGCGATCGCTGACTGTATTACCTCTGGACTATAACCTACACCAATACCCAACAGGGTCAGCAAGTCACTGGGTACTCCTTCAACTAGACTTTTAAATATATCTGGTGTGGAAGTGGGTAACAAAGATTTGCGGAAATTTTGATCTTGGCTGACTGCGGCAAACAGCGCTTTACGACCTTTGATGCCAATGGACTCATCTGCCCATTCTTCTATTAATAAAGTTAAACCTCGCCTTTTGGCATCTTGTGGTATTAATGGGCGATCGGGATATTCTAAGTCTAAATACTTAGCTATATCCGTAGAATCTACAATATATCTATTACCATCCTTTAATACTGGAACTTCTCTTTGACCAGTCAGTCGGAACAGTTCTACTTGTCCAATCCCAGGCGTAACCTCGATTTTGCGGTAATCTAATCCTTTAAAATCTAAAATTAGCCGCACTTTCTCTGAGTATTGAGATAGTTCCCATTGGTATAATTCAAGCATATTTTATACCTTATAACTACTGGTTTACTTCTTAACTTTACAATTGTATCTTTAGTTTAAGTAAATTTTATTAGCATTATTATCTTCTTGCCATAAGATTATCTATACTCTTCCTTTGCGTTTTTTGTGTTGTTTGCGGTTCCTTAAAAAGATTTTAGAAGTCATGCATTTATAAATTAAAAATAAAATTCATGTAGGGTGTATTGGGTATATATATTTCGATGTGATTTGTCACCAACAACATAGTCAAATATCCTACGCAGCATCTTAGATAGTCGTGCGCGATGTAAAACCGACACAAACTTCAACTTAAGATTTACTCAATGGAGGATTAAATTTTATCTGATTTTTTTACCGCTGTGATTCATGGATTCTAACTTTTTAATCGGCTGCAAATTACCTAAAAATATTGGATGTAAATTTGCTTTTTAGTAGATAGTCTTTGGGGCGTTAACGGGAGCGATCGCTCGTAAATGTGAGATTTTCATATTTTTAGAGAATCTACACCACACCAAATGAAACTTTTAAACTCCTTTGACCCTGAGACAGAAAATCCGCTCAATTTAAATGAGATATGTATTAGGTATATTTAATACTTCTCCTCAGTAAGGAAAGTTGGATATTTAACCTTGCTAGCATGAAGTATTTCCAGAGAAAAATATTACTTCCCTCTTCAGTTAGATTTTGTGCATAGCAAAATGTTATAAATCTTTATGTAACGCGTGAACAAAAAAGACAAACAAAATTTATGAAGACAAATTACGGCAAATTGCTGACCACGTTGGCAGGCATAGCAGGATTAAGTAGTTTCAGCCTTCTCATCACTTTACCATCTGATGCCAAAGAAGTATTAAATCCTAACCCCAGTATTTTCAACGAAGCGCCCTATAATCGAGGTCAGCGTCTTCAAGCAAACGCTCAGTACACCCCTGGTAACACTGTTGCACAAGTAAAGGACAATACCAAAGGTCAACAAGTAGCCCAAAGTACTGGTGGTGGGGCATTAAATCCCAGACCTAGTATTTTCAACGAGCCTCCCTACAACCGTGGTGGTAGCGCCACACCTTCTACCCCTGAAACCGAACCCACCACACCACCCACAGAAACACCATCTACCACACCTACAACTCCCCCACCTGCTGGAACAAGCGAAACTCAAGGCAAAAATTTGTTAGCCTTGGCTGAATCAAACGCCTCTTTTACAACCTTAACCAAAGCTTTGAAAGCAGCAGGATTGACTGAAGCTTTGCAAGGCAAAGATAATTTGACCATTTTCGCGCCTACAGATGCGGCCTTTGCTAAATTACCAGCAGACGCAGTACGAGATTTGTTGAAGCCAGAGAACAAAGAAGTATTACTCAAGCTCTTAACTTACCATGTGGTGCCTGGAAAGGTATTGTCTAGAGATTTGAAGTCTGGTGAAGTTAAAAGCCTAGAAGGTGGCGTCATTAACGTTAAAGTCGATGGTGCTAATGGTGTGACTGTCAATGATGCTAAAGTCACTCAAGCTGACATCACAGCCAGCAATGGTGTAATTCACGCCATCGATAACGTGATTTTGCCTCCTGACTTGTAGTTTTTATTAACTGATAACCGATGACTGTTGACTGTTAGCTGTCAATAGTTAACGACTTAAAAAGGCGTCTGTCATCCCATTCTTTTTAAAGATGGGACAATGGACGCCTTTTTATGAACAAGAATTCAGAACTCACCAGCGAAGCAAGAAAAGCTCCGCCAAAGCTTCATAATCCTTATGGACAAACTATTCAGAATTGTGAATTCTGACTCCTGTTTATAAATTAGACAATACATCCCGTGCAGCGGCTAAAGTCCGGTCAATATCTTCCTCGGTGTGAGCCAAAGATGTAAATCCAGCCTCAAATTGAGAAGGTGCTAAGTAAATACCGCGCTCTAACATACCGCGATGGAAGCGTCCGAATTTGCCTGTATCAGACTTTTTCGCATCTTCGTAGTTGTGAACTGGGCCAGAGGTAAAGAATAAGCCGAACATAGCACTGATTTGACCGCCGCAAACAGCATGACCTGTTTCTTTAGCTACTTGTAACAAACCATCTGCTAGCTTTTTAGTAATTCGGTCAAGATACTCGTAAGTACCAGGCTTTTGCAGCAATTCCAAAGTCTTAATACCAGCAGTCATGGCCAAGGGATTACCTGAAAGAGTCCCGGCTTGATATACGGGCCCAGCAGGAGCAACCAATGACATGATATCGCGACGACCGCCATAGGCTCCCACTGGCAAACCGCCGCCAATAACCTTACCCAAAGTTGTTAAATCGGGAGTGATGCCAAACTTTTCTTGAGCGCCACCGTAAGCAATGCGGAAGCCCGTCATCACTTCGTCAAACACCAACAACGCCCCATACTCTTGAGTAAGTTCCCGCAGTCCTTCGAGGAAACCAGCGTCAGGCGCAATAAACCCAGCATTGCCGACTACTGGTTCTAGAATTACGCCAGCAATTTCATCCTTGTTTTCTTCAAACAAGGCTTTGACAGCTTCTAAGTCGTTGTAAGGGGCTGTGAGAGTGCCGCTAGTTGCCGATTTCGGTACACCTGGCGAGTCTGGCAAACCAAGTGTGGCAACACCAGAACCCGCCTTAACTAAAAATGTGTCTGCGTGTCCGTGGTAACAGCCTTCAAACTTGATAATTTTGTCTCGGTTCGTGAAAGCCCGCATCACTCGCAAAACTCCCATACAGGCTTCAGTTCCAGAGTTAACAAATCTGACCATTTCGATGCTGGGAACTGCATCGATGACCATTTCTGCTAACACATTTTCGAGTACTGAAGGAGCACCGAAACTAGTGCCTTTGTCGAGGGCTTCACGCAACGCTGCGGTGACTTCCGGATGAGCATGACCGCAAATAGCCGGGCCCCAGGTGCCTACATAGTCTATGTATTGGTTGCCATCTACATCCCAAATGTATGCGTCTTTAACGCGATCGAAAACTATGGGTTGTCCGCCTACAGATTTAAAAGCACGAACTGGAGAACTGACTCCTCCTGGCATCAGGTTTTGAGCAGCGGCAAAGATTTCTTGTGATTTTGTTGTTTTAATTGGGGTATTTACCAAGGTTCTCTCCTAACTGTGGGCAATAAAAAGCTCTATCTTAGGATAGGGTCAAAAGCTGCTTAGAACTTCTATCGTATAAAATTAGCGGAACCAAGAAAATAACAATATGTTATACAAGTCTAATGAAGACTTGCCTTTAGATATTCGGACTCGATTATCTGAGGCATCCCAGGATCTATATCGGGCAGCTTTTAACTCGGCAATTCATTGGTATGGTGAAGCTTCTAAAGCTCATCGAGTCGCGCTGAGTGCTGTGAAGATGCACTCAGCTATGGAACGAAATGCTGTTGCTTAGAGCTAAATTAAGATAACTGAATTTCAAAAAAACATACCACCTGCCCTATTTAGAATGGTATCGTGAATCCATGAATCATTCTCATTAGAGCAGACTAGCAAAGTATGTATTCTAACGATTCGCATTCGCTACATTACGCCATTCCTGTTGAGGAAATTCGCTACGATGAACGGGGTCTAGTGCCTGCAATTGTCCAAGATTATTTGGATGGCACTGTCCTGATGATGGCGTGGATGAATCAGGAGTCGTTACAAAAGACTTTAGAAACACAAGAAACCTGGTTTTGGAGTCGTTCTCGCCAAGAGTTCTGGCATAAGGGAGCGACCTCTGGGCACATCCAAAAAGTGCAGAGTATTCGTTATGACTGTGATAGTGATGCGTTGCTCATTGGTGTAGAGCAAGTGGGAGATATTGCTTGCCATACAGGAGAAAGAAGTTGCTTTCACCAAATAGAAGGAAAAATAGCTCCTCCACCAGGAGATGCATTGTCGCAATTATTTCAAGTAATCTGCGATCGCCGCGACAATCCTATTGAAAGTTCTTATACCTGCAAGTTGTTAGCAGGTGGTGATAATAAAATTTTAAAGAAAATCGGTGAAGAAAGTGCCGAGGTGGTAATGGCTTTTAAGGATGATGAACCAGATGCAATCGCTGGTGAAGTCGCTGATTTGCTATATCATACTTTGGTGGCCCTAGCTCATCATCAAGTTGATTTAAAATCTGTATATCGTAAGCTTCAAGAACGTCGCCGATAAAGGGAAAAAACAAGTCACAATTAGGAACTTTCAGTTAAAAAAATATTCCGTGGTAGGGGCGCATAGCTATGCGCCCCTACAAATGTACAAATAATTTGGGATAGTTATTTTTTGAAAGTCCATTAATGCTGGCTAAATTCCGGCTTTAAATCAGCCAAAATTCGGTTCAGGTACTGTAAAATTGCCACAGCGATCGCCACACTTAAAGAAAAGCCTAACCAAAAGTGATCGGTAATCATTCGCGGCTGGTCTAATGCCCATCCACCCAAAGGATGACCAATAAAAGAGCCAACAGCCCAGCACAAAGCGTTGATAGAGAAATAAACGCCGCGTTGATTTTCTGGGGCTAACTCGGTAACTAAAGAGGCAGCAGATGGGGTATAGGAAACAATGGCAATAGCAAATACTCCCAATGCCAATATTGCCCAAAGCAAATTATAAGATGCAGCAGTGCCGCTTAACCAAATCAGCCCAAAACCAATTGCCCAAAGAATAGCAGAAACAGTGAGGGCGAGTGTGTGAGAGAAACGTTTTAAGACGCTGGTAACAGGCAACTGACAGATGATAGCTACCAACAGATGCCAACCAAATATTCTGCTAATCATAGTTTCCGCAAATCCTTTGTCAGTAATTTCAATGACAAAGTTTTTGAAGTAAAGCGGCAGGATACTGTGTATTTGCGAAATGTAAATTGTGAAGAAGATATTGGCTGCAATGTAGACGAGGAAACGGCCATCTTTTAATACTGCCATCCAAGAAGCAAAATTTTGTATTTTTTCGTGGTCGGTTTCCTGCTTGTTGGTTTCAGTAATTCCTACATAAATAACGCCAAAAAACACTAAAAAAGAGATGGCATCAATAATAAATAGCCAGCGATAACTCCCAATTATTCCTATTAAAAACCCTGCCAGTGTAATTCCGATCGCTAACCCTAGATTATCTGCTAATCGGCTAATAGCAAAGGTTTCGCGGCGATTCTCAATAACGCTTGCGTCAGCAACAACGGCTTCCACAGCCGGCCAATAAAAACCTATCCCTAAGCCGTGAATCAAGCTACCGATTACCAGAATAGTAAAATTACTGGTTGCAGCGAAAACTAGAGAAGCAATTGCTAAAATCGCCATCGCCAGCAACAAAGTGCGGCGTCGTCCCCAATTCCTGGAATCAGCTAAAGAACCACCCATAACCCGCCCAGCAATGCCGGAAATCGAGCCACCAGCCAAGGCTACACCAACGGCGGTTGCAGATAAACCAACTTCATTGACGAAAAAGATGGGCGCATAAAACAGAGTAAATCCAGTGCCAACTTCCGAAAAAAATCTACCAATGGCCAAACTCCATACCTGAGGATGTATCGAAGGCAACCAAGAAGATAACTGGAATTGGGAAGCTAATTTCATCAGCTTAAATGTCATCGTTTAATAACATTTTTGTAATTCTTATCATCGGCTGCAATTTTCCTCACTAATTCCACAGGGTTTCCACAGGGATTTTAGCAGTTTTCCACAGGTGTTCTACGATCTAATCAGCTTCTGGCTATCTACTGGGGATTGTTAATTAACAGTGGTCAGGAACTTGGAGGACTGAGTTTTTGTAAAGTAAAGTAACGAAAAATAAGGCAAAACCCTGATTGCTTCGTGCTGATTTATCTTTTATACAAGCCTTGTTAACATTTCGCAGCATTGACAAACCCACCCCCTCTTAGCGCACAATGATTCGGCTTGCTTCTATAGTCCGTTCAACCGTTGGCATCAACTGTGTAAAATTACGTGAGTTGTTGGCATAGATTGGCGGGCAGGCGAAAGATTGTGTGGCGTAGCCTGAAGCTGCTTCACCGCAAGCAAATTATCCCTCTTGATTGACCTCATAGGAGGAAAATCTCATGAAAGCAACGGTTAGCATTTTTACAGAAATTCCTGAATCACTTCACGAATCTTTAAAGAACTACTTAGAAACCCATCCTGATTGGGATGAAAACAGAGTATTGACGGCGGCGCTATCATTGTTTTTACTCCAAAATGGAGAAAGCGATCGCCGTGCTGCCAGAGTCTATCTGGAAACTTTGTTTCATCATTCCTAAGTAAAAATACACAAGGTGATACCAACAACAGCTAATCTACTAGACACCCCATAGGTACTGCTATGAAGGGCGTTATTCTATCTCATGCCCTAAATGGGCACGGTTTACCGTGCCCCACTAATAGATTTTGAGAGCAGTGGTGTTTGTGGGGGAGATAGAGAATCAAAAACAAAAGTAAATTGCGATCGAAAAAAATTTCTAATAGTTTTCCGTATCGCCAAAAATATTTACTAAAAACGCAAGATTTAGAATTACAAGAAAACTTCCACTAATTTATACCGATTTGAAAAATTATTGCCACAAATGAATCGCCACAAGCGATTACCACTAACTCTTTAACAATCTAAAATCTAAAATTACGATTGGTTTAGCACTTACTTCTTATAGCAGTTAAGGCCATAGTTTAAGAGATAAATTGCCTATATAACCCTGACATCAAGAGACTTTAAGCTTGTTGCCTATTGCCTGTTCCCTATTCCTTCTCATTTCAATGCAACAGGTGTAGGGTAGCACAGTTAGCTGTGCTACCCTACGAACGGTCACCAGTTTGCTCAAATTTCTTAAACCTTTGGCAGTTCCTCCTGGTGGTTCTAAAACCAAAATAAATTTCATCCAAAATCTCAAACCCAAAATTGTTTCGGTCAAGAGTCAAAAAACTCCAGACTATAGACTCAGGACTTAGCTTCCAACTGTTGGGAGTGAGCAGGAGACTCAAACTTATACCCTACACCGCGTACAGTTTGAATTAATGCTGGCTGACTAGCATCAATTTCAATCTTCTTGCGAATTTGACCGATGTGTACATCTACAACCCGCTGGTCGCCAACATATTCATAGTCCCACACCTCTTGAATTAGTTCTGCACGCCGCCAAACTCGACCTGGATGGCTGGCTAAAAAATGCAATAAATCAAATTCCAGAGCAGTTAAGGGTACTGGTTGGTTATTGAGTGCCACTTCTCGTCGCACTGGGTCAATCATCAGTTTTTCAAATACCAAGCGTTTTTGTTCGGCAGTAGTTATAACTCGCTGACGCCTCAAAATCGCTCCTACTCTAACTTCTAGCTCTCCCAACCCAAAAGGTTTGGTGAGATAGTCATCAGCACCTTTAGAAAAGCCGCGAATTTTGTCAGCTTCGTCAGCACGGCTAGTTAGCATCAAAACAAAAACACCATTACGACTTTGCATCTCTTGGCAGAGGTTAAACCCAATGACATCTGGTAAATTCACATCTAGAATCACCAAATCGGGGTTGAATTGCTCAAATAGAGTTAAGGCTGTCTTTCCGTCTTCGGCAGCCTCCACCTGATAGTTCTGCTTGATCAAAAAGCGTTGGATTAAATTCCGAACCGCAGGGTCGTCGTCAACAACAAGAATCTTGGCGGGAGCCATGACCATCACTTTACACAAAAATTCGTAAGATTAACAAGAAGGTTGCGTAATAACACAGAGTTGCCACTTTGGGAGTTATTAAGAATCTACATAGCTAGAGCATGAACATCCTGATTATTCTAATAATTAGTACTGTAATCAGGATTATAGGCGATGAGAACGACAAACTTCTGGAAAGCTATAGTGCAGTGCTGCGAGAAAGTGCAGAACTTTTGACTATCAATAGTTATGCTGACCAAATAGACGCTCAAACCTCAGCCAAAGCGATTTGTGAAACTCAAGACTTTTTGAACCCAGTTAGGTGGTAACTTAAAACGTTTCAATTTTAAATCGAGATGTGGTTCTGCACCACAAGCGATCGTCAGTATAATTAAAAAAAACTCTGTTAGGGCACAGTAAGTTGCCAGATCTGAAACAGGAAAGTTAATTTCTTCATGAAAACTATGGGTTTTAGGTACTGTAAGTTCAAATTCTAGATTAGAGCCAGAACTGAGCAACGACATGAGGGTATACACGGAGTTATGGCGATATGTTAAAGTGACTATAGTCTAAATCTTAAAGTCGATTAAACTAACTCGTGCTACTATCCTGGTAGAGCATAAATAATAAGTCGAGACGTTTAGTTTCGATTCAAGCAAAATCTAAATTTGTTTTTTCTTAGACAATAGACTGCTGCTGACTGAGGCTGAAGTAACAAACTCCCATGAGCGATCAAAATCCCTACGAAAAACTTGGGGTATCAGAAGAGGCTTCCTTCGATGAAATTCAGGATGCTCGTAATCGTCTATTCGAGCAACATAGTGGCGATGCCAAGCATCTAGAAGTGATTGAAGCAGCTTACGATGCGATTTTAATGGATCGCTTACGGATGCGCCAGGAAGGTAAAATCAAAGTTCCAGAACGTATCCGGTTTCCAGAGTTGCGAGTGCAATCGCCTCCGAAAGAAACTCAAACCCCTCGCGAGCATTCACCTGCATGGCTGCAACGAATACTAGACCAGCCAACCCCCGCTGATATCCTCTTGCCAGGAGCTTGGTATCTTGGTTTGAGTGCTATTAGCCTGTTTTACCCAGAGGGGGGCGACCAGGTTTTACAATTAGCATTGGTGGTTGGGGTAAGTATCGGTATTTACTTTCTCAATCGTAAAGAAGGCAAATTTGGCCGAGCAGTTTTGTTCACCCTGATCAGTTTAATAATAGGCTTAATTGCCGGAGGCCTTGTTGCTAGCTGGTTGTTACCACAAATATCATTTATAAATCTGGGATCTAATCAATTTTCTACGGTGCTGACTTTTATCTTGCTGTGGTTGGTTAGTAGCTTTTTACGCTAAATCTAGCCTTTTAATAAACACAGGAAGTAGGGAGTAGCGAGTGGCGAGTGAGGGAGATAAAGAGACAAGGGGAAAAGGAAAATAATTTTTAAACTCCTATTAAGCACTGGCTCAACGCCCCGCTACCGCTAACAGCACTCTTAATCCTCAATCTTTATGAATTAGTATTGTCGTCAGCTACTTCAAATTTGTAACCATAGCCGCGTACAGTTTTAATATACTCTGGTACACTAGCATCGATTTCCATCTTTTTGCGAAGCTGACCAATGTGTACATCAACCACTCGGCCATCTCCTATGTAGTCACAACCCCAAATTTTTTGGATTAGCTGTGGACGACTCCAAGCTTGACCAGGATGGCTTGCTAAAAAATGTAAAATATTAAATTCGAGTGCTGTTAACGCTAGAGGTTTATCGTTAAGTGTTACCTCCCTACCCTCTGGGTTAATTACTAGCTGCTTGAAAACTATGCGCTGTGTTGGAGAAGGATTGATGTAGCGTATTCGCCTCAAAAGCGCTTCTACTCTGACTTCAACTTCTGCAAGACTAAAGGGTTTGGTCATGAAATCATCAGCACCAGCGGCTAAAATTTTAATTTTATCAGCCTCGTCAGTTCTACTAGTTAAGATCATTACTAAAACATTAGTACGACTCTGCATTTCTTGGCAGAGGCTATAGCCATTAACATCTGGTAAATTCCAATCTAAAATCACTAAGGATGGATTGAATTGCTCAAACAATGATAAGGCAGTCTTACCATCTGCTGCCGATTCTATTTGATATTTCCGACTTAAAAAACGATAGACGAGATTTCGGACGCCGAAGTCGTCATCAACGATGAGAATTTTCGGAGTAGTATCAGGGGTCATAGTCATAATGCTGCCTTGCTGCCTATTGTTGATTGGGCAATTAGCTGTTGGGCTAGTTTTGCTTTACGTGTTTGTGTTGAAAGTATATCCACGTCGATTTTTGCTGACCACGATCGCTACTGTAGTACTTGTTTACAATTAATTTTCCATGAAGTCAATCAAAACTTCAGCCATATTTATGTTTATCAATTGTATAAGTATTGTATGACTTTAGTATATTCTTGAATTTTGACGGTGTGATATTTAACCTTAGACACGTAAAATGAGTGTATTGAAGATCGTCTCCATCACCACAAATACATCCAAGAAACACTAGGAAAATAGCGATCGCCACAACTTTGTAAAGGAACACACTGCCTGATTCATTAAGTTTCTATCAAGCTTCACAAACTAAGCCATAAATCAATCTAGATTCTAATTTTTACCTACTAAACTGTACTCTAGCCAAGGGATGTGTTCTGCTGGAGAAGGCCTACGAAAATTTATTTGACGTGCATTTGCATGTAGTTATCTTCTTAAGCATATACTATACTACAAGTTTGAGTTTAAGCCTATGAGCAGAATAATTAGTAATTCCCGATGGATGGACATAGGGACTTAATCGAGCGATCGACATAGAAAAAATTTACTAATTAATATTTCAAAATTAACGGCATTTATAAATGAGCTATAGTTATGAATTAATATGGCAAGCCAAGGACTCAGAGCATCACCAGAAGGCATAAGGGCAGCAAAAACAGCTTTAACAGACAAAACTTGGAGTCAGCATAAATTAGCAGCAGCTTTAGGGATTACACGTCAACCAGTTTCCAAATTTTTTGCAGGTGAGTCAGTTTCTCGCTCTTGTTTTGTGCAAATTTGTCAACAGCTAGGGCTATCTTGGCAAAAGGTTGCTGGTTTACCTGAAGATTTAGTATTTGAGCAAAGTGGTAAAGGGCGATTCAAAGATGCTGACCTCGATACATTAGTTAAGGAAGTGCGGCAAAAGCGCCAAGAAAAAATCCAATATCAGTGCAACATTATACAAATGTTGGACATTCCCCAAACAGTTAAATTGATAGACATTTATACCAGTATTAATGTTTTAGAAGAGATAAATAACCTGCAATGGCGAGAAATTGATGACTGGTTGAAAGACTTTAAATCTGAGTCAAATTTTAACCAACTAAGAACATATAAGCGGGAAAGAAAATTAACAGGATTAGAAGCTGTTTTGCAACACTCAAAATTAACGATCCTGGGTAAGCCAGGTTCAGGTAAAACTATATTTTTAAAATATCTAGCTATTGAGTGCAACAAAGGTCAATTTCAGCCTAACCAAATACCAGTTTTTATCAGAGCAAAAGAATTTGCTGAAGATGCTAAAAATGATAGCAAATTTAATTTATTTGATTATATCAGCGAAGAATTTCTCAGTTGTGATGTTGAAAAAGAATTAACTAAAACTTTGTTGACTCATGGTAAGCTGCTGATTTTATTGGATGGATTAGATGAAGTATCAATAGAAGAAATAGAAAAATTAACAATAGAAATTCGGAGCTTTACTCAGATATTTTACAAAAATCGGTTTATTATTAGCTGCCGAATTGCTGCTCACAAATATAGGTTTCACGGATTTACTGAAGTTGAAGTGGCAGACTTTGACCAAGAGCAAGTAGAAGTTTTTGCCAAAAAATGGTTTGTTGCTGTTGCTTCCAAGTACAAAGAAGATGGACAAGCCAGAGGAAATTTATTTATTAATCAACTAAATCTACAGGAAAATCAGCATATCCGAGAATTGAGCTTCACTCCATTATTGCTGCATTGGATTTGTTTAGTGTTCCAAGGGAAAAATGAATTTCCTTTAAACCAGGCTAAGTTATATGAGCAAGCATTGAATATTCTCTTTTATAAATGGGATGAAGTTAGAGGTATTAAACGCGATCGCATTGCTAGTAATTTAACTTTGGCAATCAAAAAAAAGGTAATTTCTCAAATTGCAGCTATCAATTTTGATACAGAAAATTACTTTTTGTCAAAGGAAAAAATACTGGAATTGATTGCTGATTATTTGCAAAAACTTCAATTGCAGCTGGATAACGAAGCAGTGCTGAAAGCAATTGAAGTCGAACATGGATTATTGATAGAACGGTCACAGGAAATTTACTCATTTTCTCATCTGATATTCCAAAAGTATTTTACTGCTAGAAACAATGTGGAAAATTCCCAAGCCCAAAACTGGGAGTATCTGGTTAGTCACATGACTGAAAAGCGCTGGCGAGAGGTATTTTTACTAACTGTTAATATGTTGCCTAATGCTGACGAAATTTTACAGTTAATGAAGCAAAAAATTGATTTGCTAGTGGCTAATGATGAGAGATTACAGTATTTTCTAACTTGGTTACATCAAAAATCTAGTTCAGTTTATACCCGCCATAAAGCAGCAGCTATTCGTGCTTTTTACCTAGTTTGTGTTGAGCGTAGCCTTCACCATAGCCATCGCGCCTTAATCTATATTTCTGGTTATAACCTTGAGTACGCCCTAGTTGGTAACATAGCTTTTGACTCTGACCTTGCCCTTGATGAGTTTCTATATAGTACTATTGCCTGTTTTAATGACGTTGAGTTTGCATTTGAGCGTAACCTAAAAGATGCCCTTGATTATGCTCATGCCTTTGCTATTGCTTTTAACGAAGCCATTGAGCTTGTTAGTACTTCTAAATTGAAACAAGCCTTGCAAAAACTGAAAACACAACTGCCAGATCTAGACAGTAATCTAGAAAGATTCAGAGAGTGGTGGCAAACCAAAGGTAAAGTTTGGGGTAAACAATTAAGATATTTCCTGATTAAGTATCGTAATATTGGTTACGACTGGGAATTCAACGAGCAACAAAAAGAATTACTCCAAAAATATTACGATGTGAATAAATTATTGGTAGATTGTCTCAACAGTGCTGCTGATGTAAGTCCTACAGCGCGGCAGAAAATTGAGAATACATTATTGTTAGCGATCGCCGATATTGAAAAGCTACATAATTCTAACGTTTCATAACTCCGAATCCAGTAAATCAGACTTTGATGACCAAGATAATAGTACAAAAATCATACTGAACTATGAATTCTTATTCATAGTAATATGATTATTCGCATAGTCTTAATTGACCAAATTTGCAATTTATTAATTGGTAGAAATTATTGAAATTCCTTACTCTATCTGAAGAGATATTTTAAAGATATTCATACTAGGGAAGGAGCAATTAATTTTATTTTCTTAGTTAAATTGCTATTAACATCGTGAGTAAGGAATAGTTATGAATAATTTAGTAGGCGGTATCATTCCCCCACAGCCACCAATACAAGCAGAATCTGATGTTCATACATTGAAATCTCGTTTGGAATGGGGCGAACCAGCTTTTACAATATTGGATGTGCGCGATCGCAGAACCTTTAACGAAGGTCACATTATGGGAGCGATGCCCATGCCAATAGATGAATTAGTAGACCGTGCAGCAGCTTCTTTGGAAAAAAGCCGCGATATTTATGTTTACGGCGGTAATGATGAAGAAACTGCCCAAGCCGCACAACAACTGCGTTCTAGCGGGTTTGAACATGTTTCTCAACTCAAAGGTGGTCTTGGCGCATGGAAGGCGATCGGCGGCCCCACCGAAGGTATTATTGAATCAAAAACTCCCCCAGGTGCTGATGATTACAATGTGGTAGCTCGGCTACAAAATCATGCAGAAAATCAGCAAAAGGGAGGCGAAAGTACTGCTGACAGTATTAAAAGGGGAGTAAGTAACCTCAAGGATAACATTCAAGAAGGAGCTAGCAACCTCAAGGAAGGCGCTAGTAACCTCAAAGAAGGTATTCAAGAAAAAGCTAGTGAAGTTAAAGAAGGCATTAATGAATCTAGAGCTTCTAGCCCAGATGATTCTAATGTTGGATCTTAGGCTAAAAATGGCCTGAAAAATCAGTCATTAGGCGTAGGTTAGAAGTTGGCTGTTGACGGTTAACAATTAATGGTACGCCTGTGGTGGTTCAAAGAATTGAAAGAACTGGTTTTCATTAAGTCAAAACTTAACTTCAAATCCCATCCCTTTTGAGGGGTGGGATTTGCATTAATAGAACAGTATAACCCAATGTAATTTAGATAAACCTGTTTTTTCTCTTCTCTGTTCTCTTACTTATAATTAATGTTCAAACAAATCTTTAAATTGCAATAAATCTAAAGAAACTATTGTTGGCAGAACTTCAAAACATTGTTGAGCAAGTTCCCAACGTTCTTCTCGTTTGAGCATTTCTGTAAGTTTTTTTTGAACGTTCAGTAAGTAGCGCACATCATTGGCGGCGTAACTCAATTGAGCTTCAGATAAATTAGCAGCGTTACCCCAATCAGAACTTTGAGCGCTTTTATCGAGTTCTACTTGTTCTAATTCTTGCACTACATCTTTGAGTCCGTGGCGATTTGTGTAAGTACGGGCTAACTTACTAGCAATCTTGGTGCAAAAAACAGGGTGAACTTGAATCCCCAAATAGGCTCGCAAAGTAGCAAGGTCAAAACGAGCAAAGTGAAAAACTTTTACAACATTCGCCGCTTGCAGAAGTTTTTTTAAGTTTGGGGCGTCAGTTTGTCCTTTGGCGATGCGGATTGCAGTGACTTTTCCTTCTAGGTTACACAACTGAACCAGACACAAACGATCGCGCTGTGGTAATAATCCCATCGTTTCTGTATCGACTGCGATCGCTGTTGATTCTAAATATTGTCCAACGGCTGCATCACTGAGGTCGCGATCGCTCACCTGAAAATCTTGTAATGTCATGAAATGTTCAAAAATAATAGCAGTGTCCAGCAGACAAAAGTCTTGTCAGACACTACATTATTATGCAAAAATATCAAAATTTAAATCTACCTAGTGCGAAAAAAGATTTGAGTCAGGTAGACTTCGCCCTGAGTATTAGTAGCAACGCCAATTCCAGTAAGGTTGTAATTTCCTTTAATATTCTTCAGATGTCCGGGGCTTTCGATCCAACCAGTAACAGCTTCAGCTGCGGGGTTGCTATATCCTCGGTTGAAAGCCACATTTTCCGCTGCACTGTTGTAGCGAATAGGGATAGCTTTGACTCGCCCTTCAAATCCATGATGGCTGAATGGGGTTTTACCTTGAGCCATGTTTTGGCTATGAATTCTTGCCTGCCGTGTGATATTTGCATTTAGGGTCAATTTTGGTAGCCCTTTAGCAGCTCGATATTTATTAATTTCGTCAAAAACGGATTTTTCTAGCTCAGTAGGTTTAAAAGTAGGAGTCGATATTGCAGCCTGACTGGAAAAAAGCGACAACAGCTTATTACGGGTGGATGTATTTGTAGAATTGTGCCCTGGTATCGGAACAGTTGTTAATCCACTAGCAAGGACAAGCGCAGTTAAAGCGATGCCAAAAGCAGTTTGTCGGAACATGGAGAATTGCGTAATGTGTAGAGATATAAGACTTATACTCTACCTCATAGTTCCAAAAATATATACGAGAATACTATTAAGGATTGATGAATTTCGGCAATTTGACCACATCGTTTACATGGCATACAAACACTCATTTCCCATTGTCAATATTTCCATAGGTTACCTTCGGTAAAATCACCATTACTTTCACTGATAATTGAAGATTTTCATTCATTTAAGGTGAATTCGATGCTTCATATAGTATCTACCCAATTTGCTTAATAAAAAACCTCTTAGAGGTTTTGCGTAGTAAAACGAACCTTCTCAAACTCAAACCGGGACAAGCTCCTGCCTATAATTAGGGGCGGACAAAATGTCCACCCCAGAATTACTAGTAATTTATTTGTTGGTAATACCTAAATCTTCCCTAACCTATGTGCGAAGGAAAATTTGCGTGAAGTAGATTTGCCCTTTACTGTTGCTGGCAACACCAACCCCCGTCAAATTATAATTACCTACGATATTGGCTAGATGTCCTGGACTTTTGAGCCAGCCTTGTACAGCTTGTGTGGCAGGGTCACTAGATCCCTGGTTGTAAGCGACATTTTCAGCAGCTCCTGTGTAGCTAATACCGATCGCTTTCAGGCGGTCTTGAAATCCAGTATGTCCAAAAGCTACTTTACCGCTAGCCATGTTTTGACTGTGAATCCTGGCTTGATTATCGATGGTAGAATTACGAGTCAGCTTTGGTAATCCTTTAGAAGCTCTGTAATTATTAATTTGGGTGAAAACCGACTGTTCTATAGCAGCAGTGTTGATGGTAGATTGTGCAATCTTAACAGTATCACTTGATATTTGTGAAGACATGGGTATTAAATTTGGCTCTGTTACAGAAGTAGCGATCGCTCCACTGCTGAGAAAAAGAGTTCCTAAACCAATGCCGTAGATTGTTGTTCTAATCATTTGCTGAAAGTAAAGTTCCAGACCATCTAACCAAACTCTTATTAATTAAACAACTTGGTTATAAGTCTATATACCTCTACTTATGCTGCTATAGCTTCAAAAACTACCAGCAAACTTTTAAATTTACAATCTTACAAAAAAATTGTGCTGTCTCCAGACAATTTTCCTCTTCCATTAGGAAGATTATTTTTATTAGATTCCTCAACAGTGGTACGAGTTTTTTAGTATAACTTCTGCGTGATTTCTATGAGTCTTGGCTGACAGTTTGTAACTCTTCCTGCACTACACGCAACACCCGCGCGATGTATTCTGCACGCCATTTTTCTCGCTCATTAATTACTTGGGCATCCGGTTGATAACCTTCAATCTCACTAGCAGATAAAATACCTTTAACCTCTAGCAATCGTTCAATGGTGTCGAGGCGATCGCGCAGCACGGACACCTCACCAGTCAAAGCCATAACCATCGCCAATAATTTATCAACTTGCTGATTCTCTAAGTAAACTGGTCGTTTACCCTTGGCTGTTTTTACCATTCTAACTCCACTTTTCCAAAAACAAGGCTACATAACAGATAATTACTAATTCGTAATTCGTAATTCGTAATTAAAATTAAGGGTATAAGTTCCTGAATTTATTGATGAAAAAAGTAAATTTTATTCGCAATTCAAGCTTCCTCCTTTAGAGGATGTCTGAGAAGTATTAAATATTTTGCTTTATCACCCCTAGCCCAGGTCAGTCGCTCACTTCGGGAGACCCCAAGGCCGCGCTGGCTCCCTTTAAAAAGAGGGGAAAATGTCTCCAACTCTCCCTTTTTAAGGGGAATTTAGGGGGATCTACAAATCTTAAATACAACACCAAAAAGTTTTCAGACATCCTCTTAGGAGTCGGGTAATAATTACGAATTACGTTAGCGAAGCGTTAGCGACGAAGGAGCGTCATTACGAATTACGAATTAATCTAGTTACTTAGTTGCAGCAACTACAAACCAAGTGCCAAAGCTTTTGGATTTATCACCTTGAGCTTTCCATGCTCCATTAGGAACAAATTTCTCAAAAGTCTTATCTGCTGCAAAACCAGCTTCAGTAGCTAGGGCGACCAAATCCAAATCGCGTACAGCACTCCAGAAGGGTTCGTTGTTGTTGGCGGTTTCCCAATCAAAAACAAACTGTGTGTAGGCGTCCATGTGACGATACAGTGGTGCCTCCACATGGAGCATCATACCACCAGGAGCCAGTAAACGATAACACTCTTGCATCACCTTACGGACGGCTGGCGGGGGAATTTCATGTAGCAAAATGTGAGAAACCACTAAATCAAAAGATTCATCTGGAAAGTTAGTGTGTTCGGCATTTTGTTGAGAAAAGTGTACCCGTTTACCCAAAGATTCGGCTCTTGCATGACCGTAACGCAACATAGATGCTCCTATATCTATGGCGTGGACTTCTGCATCTGGGTAAGCATCTACATAGGGTAATGTGCTATGACCAACAGAACATCCCATATCGAGAATTTTTCTGGGTCGAAAGTCGGGATACTCTGGTAAGAGATAATTTTGGACTATGGATAGCCCCATGTCATCGTTGAGCGGCCCCAACCAACCCACACCATAAACATAAGTGCCGCGATCGTAAACTGCACCAGCGGTTACATCGTCAGCAGTAAATTCGCTGTGATATCCTCCAGGCATACAGTGAATGTCTACAGCTTTTTGATAAGTGGGTGTTGAAAAATTTGGGTCGAGGGTTAAGGTGCCAAGTTCATTACCCTTGTCTTTGGCAAGCTCAATCAACTCTGGCAGTTGCCTATCAACGCTGGTATTTACAGCATCCCATAACATTTCCTGGCTGATTCGTTTCAGGACACCAGTCCAACGGTAGTAGGGTTCCTCCTCCATTACTTCCCGAATTTCATAACGGTTCTGGGGAGGACGCTGATGTTCTTGTTCAAACTTTGGCTTGGCTAGTTTTTCATAAATTACTTTGTTGCCAGGAGAGAGATTCCGGAAAATGTGCAGTTTTAAACTTTGGACAAACTCTTGGCGTGCCAACTCGTCTTGAGTGGTTTTCGGTAGCATACCATGTCGAAGCTGTCGATCCATCGTTGCTTTCTCCCCAATATTTAACGTATATTTACTTAGGCGGGATTTAAAAATTTGGCTACTGTTTGCACATCTTTATCACCGCGTCCAGAGCAGTTGATAATAATTCGAGGACTGCCAGTTAGTTGGGGACACAGGGTTTCCAAATAGGCGATCGCATGGGCTGTTTCCAATGCGGGAATAATCCCCTCTAATTTCGATAATTTCTGGAAGGCCGCCAAAGCCTCTGCATCCGTCACACTATAATATTCAGCTCGGCCAATATCCTTTAAATAGCTATGTTCTGGCCCCACACCCGGATAATCTAACCCTGCACTAATTGAGTGTGCCTCAATGATTTGCCCATCCTCATCTTGCAGCAGATAGCTCATAGCTCCGTGCAATACACCAACTCGTCCTTTTGTCAATGTCGCTGCGTGTTTTTCAGTATTGACCCCTTCTCCGGCCGCCTCAACTCCAATTAACCGTATTGAAGGTTCATTGAGAAACTCATAAAATAGTCCCATCGCATTGGAACCACCACCTACGCAAGCCATGAGGATATCAGGCAATCCACCCCATTTTTCCATTGCTTGGGTGCGAGTTTCTTGGCCGATGACTGCATGGAAATCCCGTACCATCATTGGGTAAGGATGAGGCCCTGCGACTGAACCCAGGATGTAGTGAGTAGTTTCCACATTCGTCACCCAATCTCGAATTGCTTCAGAAGTGGCATCCTTGAGGGTTCCCGTTCCTGCTTCCACCGGGCGTACTTCTGCCCCCATCAACCGCATTCTGAAGACATTCAATGCTTGGCGTTCCATGTCATGAACGCCCATGTAAATTACGCATTCGAGTCCAAAACGAGCGCAAACCGTCGCTGTGGCTACTCCATGTTGTCCAGCACCAGTTTCGGCAATAATCCGCTGTTTGCCCATGCGCTTGGCTAACAATACCTGGCCAAGCGCATTATTAATTTTGTGAGCGCCAGTGTGATTTAAATCTTCACGTTTTAAGTATATTTGTGGCCCGGTGCGATCGGGACGGGCATAATGAGCAGTCAAGCGTTCAGCAAAATACAATGGAGTGGCACGTCCTACATAGTCCCTTAACAACTGCTGTAGTTCTGCTTGAAACCCAGGATCGTTGCGGTACTGCTGATAAGCTGTTTCTAACTCAGCAAGAGCAGGCATTAGCGTCTCAGGTACATACTTACCGCCAAAGCGTCCAAAGCGGCCTAGCGTATCGGGAACTTGAGTAGTTGAATTTGTAGACAGGGGAGTAGTAGTCACAGGCTGGTTTTGATGAGGGAAAGAACTTAATTATTATAAGAAAGTCTAAGCCTATCTGGGGATTTAAGGAATGTGACAAAATTTAGCAGTGGTGTAAAGCCCTTTACATAATTTTAGAGCTTCAAACCCAATCTCCAGTTACTACTTACGGCGAGTTTGATCGATACAGCAAGAAATACATTACTCAAAATTTTCAGAGGTAAATTTCTGTCGTTAGTCACGATTAATCTGCCAGAAGAAGTATTTAGTGCCTGTCGCTTGAATCCGGAATAATTTGTACGCGATATGGGCTTTGCTGCTGGGATTTACTCGTATTAGGTACAGGGAATGTCACTGGAAAAAGCCGCCGCGGTTGCTGGATGAAACCGCTGAGACTTTCTTGCAGTCTTAGCCTGAAACAAGTAGATGTCTTTGCTATGACTTTGATGATTTGCAGGGCAACTTAAACCATAGCTAAATGGCCTGCTATAATTATTTTTTATTTACCCAAACCTTGAGATTGAATTTTCTACTGTTTAATTTTTTTCTTAATAAAAATTTTATGTCTTCTTCCAATTCCAAATCTTCCGATAAAAACTTTGTCTACCGTGAATTTGGTAACGAGAACTCCCCCGCTACAGAAAGACCAATTCCAGAATTGCCCCCACAACAACAAAATTTGAGAGTGCAAGCTTCCCGCAAAGGACGCAAAGGCAAAACTGTTACTGTGATTACCGGTTTTCAAGCCAAGCCAGATACTTTGGCAGATTTACTCAAACAGTTGAAAACTCAGTGTGGCACAGGCGGGACAATTAAAGACGACGAAATTGAAATTCAAGGCGACCACAAGCAGAAAATTGTCGAGATTTTGACCAAGCTAGGCTACAAAGCTAAAATCAGCGGTGGCTAATCTTGAAGAAGTGCGGTTTACCGCATCTCTACCGCAATCTAAATTGAGAAAGCCGATGTTATCTTTGAGAAGTATTGCAAATATAAACATGCTTGAAGGGTGATGAATGAGTTGCCTAACAAGCTATTTGGCATGAAATTAACAGGAGGTTGAAATGGATTTAGTTCGGATTTTGTGTGCGATTTTTATCCCGCCTTTGGGAGTTTTTTTGCAAGTAGGTTTTGGTTTAGACTTTTGGATTAATATACTTTTAACGCTCTTTGGTTACATTCCTGGCATTATTCATGCAGTGTGGGTCATTGCTAAGAAATAATTATTTTTAGGGTAGGTTGAGTGTACCAAATTTCGGCGTTAAAGAAGCTGAAGAAGATTTGTGTAGAGGTGATTGATTAATTGCCTCTACAAAATGAATTCAGAACCCAGAATTCAGAATTCAGAATTAATAAGGCTTAAATATCTAAACTTGATAAAGTGGACTGAGTGAATTAGTTGCGAATTGAAGTAATAACTAATGATGGGTTCGTTTTGTTACGATCGCCTTTAATTAAAAACTACTTTTCCAGCAAAATATTAGCGGACGCTCTCAATCTTCAAGCAATTAGTTATCGGATATCCGATCGAGAGAATACGCTACTAATCTTGATGAATTAAGTAATTATAGTTACTCCTCCCGTATCCAAATCGTAACGACCCCCAACAATTTTTAACTTACCAGACTGTAAACGCTCAGTTAAGAGCCGCGATCGCTTCAGTCGTGTAATTTGATATTGCACGTTGGCAACCACAGCATTTTCAACTGCGTCCCCTGGCTGAAGCTTGGCATTTTTCACAACTGGCTTAATCGCCTCAACAAAGCTACCAATATCGCCGAGTAACGCTTCATTTTTAACAGCAGCAGTCACGGCTCCACATCGCTCATGACCCAGCACCATTAGCACCGGCGTACCCAATAAAGTAACCGCATATTCGATACTACCAAGGGATTCTGGCGTAACAATATTTCCAGCTAGGCGAACATCAAAGATATCTCCGATACCCTGGTCAAAAATAATTTCTGCGGGTACTCGTGAATCCGCACAACTGAGGATAGTTGCAAATGGATGTTGTGCTTGAGCGACTTCCTGCAATCTAGCCGCAGTTTGATCGGGATATTGGGGTTTATGCTGAACAAACCGCTGATTTCCGTCTATTAACTTTTGGAATGCGGCGTCGGGACTAAGGTTTTGAGGTGGCAATCCTGCGGCTTTTACTTGTTCAACTCGCCAGAGAAAATCACTGGAAGTTAGCATCATCCCGAATGCTCCTGTGACTCCTAATTTTAAAAAGTCACGACGTTCCATGAAATGCTTCATTGGATTTATGATTTTTTTATAACGATGCAACACATTTCATTGAGCGAATTTCCATTACGTCGGAGACGTAACAAGTGCCTCCAAACTTGTTGAGCAGTGGTCTAATGTTTTCTACAACAGGTTTGAGTTGTTCTGGCATACAAAAGGCGATGATGTAGACATTATCAAGCATCGTCATGTCTAAATCTTCCGCTGTTCCTCGTAATCCTTTGCCAGCAACATTTCGGATTACAGCATGACCGTGTACGCCAGACTTGTCTAGGGTATCTAATATTTTGCCAAGCTCAAAAGAGTTGGCGATAATTTCTATCTTTTTAACTAGGTGCATCTTATTACCTCCAAAACAGGTTAATTCCGTAGAGATATAACGGAATTCCCACAATAATATTGAACGGGAATGTCACTGCTAGAGCTGTAGAAACGTACAGGCTAGGGTTTGCCTCTGGAACAGTCATCCGCATCGCAGCCGGCACAGCAATGTAAGAGGCACTCGCACACAACACCGCAAACAAAAGCGAATCACCCTGAGGCATACCGATGAATTTGGCGATCGCCAACCCAATCACCGCATTAACTATCGGAATTAGAATTGCAAATGAAATCAGAAAAAATCCGGTTTTTTGCAAGTCTTTAATTCTCTTGGCAGCAACTAGTCCCATATCCAAGAGAAAGAAGCTGAGAACACCATAAAATATCCCCTGAGTAAAGGGTTCTAAAGTTTTCCCGCCACGTTCTCCTGTTAAGAAGCCTATTATCAGGCTACCAACTAAGAGAAAGACTGAACTATTAAGAAATGCTTCTTGCAAAACTTCTCCCCAGGCAAATTCTCGCTTTTCATCCACGGAGAATAGATTCACTAGGATCAGACCAACAATGATGGCTGGAGATTCCATCAATGCCAGAGCTGCTACCATGTAGCCATCAAAAGTAATACCAAGCTCGTTGAGAAAGGCACTAGCGGTGATGAAGGTGACAGCACTGATAGAACCATAGGTTGCAGCGATCGCCGCAGCATCGTAAATATCTAGCTTTAGCTTGAGGATAAAAAACGTATAAATGGGGACAAAGCAAGCCATCAACATGGCTGCTATGAGTGTCAAAATTACTTCCTGAGTGATTCCGCTTTTAATCAGTTCTACCCCTCCTTTAAAACCAATGGCTAATAGCAGATAAAGCGAAAGCAGTTTCGGTACTGGTGGAGGAATTTCTAGATCGGACTTGACAAAAACGGCAGTCATACCTAAAAAGAAAAACAGGATTGGCGGATTCAGGATGTTGGATACTATCAAGCTGACATCCATTTCCACCCCTCCTGATACTGATAAAGTTGGGAATTAGAGAAATTTATCATTTGAAAAAATTTAATGGCTCGATCATGATGTATCGTGTCTTGTTACCCCATGTCAATTGAACATTAAAAAACTCCATCCTTTTGTAGGTGGAGTTTTTGGACATGGGGTATGAGGAGATGGGGGAGTGTGGGGAGAGAGGGGAGAGAGGGGGATGGGGGAGTGTGGGGAGAGAGTGGGGAAAGATTTTTTCCCACACCTCCCACACCTCCCACACCTCCCACACCTCCCACACCTCCCACACCTCCCACACCTCCCACACCTCCCACACCTCCCACACCTCCCACACTCCCTACTTACCCTATGCCCTTAGTCTATATTCCAATCTAAAAGCAAGGGGCAGTTATGCAATTGCCATTCCAGGGTTGAAACGTTCAAATCTTTGATTAATCCAGTACTGATATTTAGTACCCAGCCATGAACCATAGGCGCTTTTGACGTATAAAGTACCTGACGCATGATTGAAGTTTGGTAAAGATTCTTTACTTGCGCCGCAACGTTCAATTCCGCCAAACGGTTCAGGCGTTCTTCTCTTGTTGGTAAGGCGTCAATTTCTGTTTTTTTCTGTAAATACAATTCCCGAATTGGATTTACCCAGTTATCAATAATTCCGATGGTTTTCCATTCTAAAGCCGCTTTAATTCCTCCGCAATCGTAGTGACCACAAACGATAATGTCTTTTACTTCCAGATGGAGAATTGCGTATTCTAAAACGGCTAAAAAGTTCATATCTGTCAGAGAAACCTGATTACCAATATTACGATGTACAAATAATTCTCCTGGTTCTGTACGGGTAAAATTTGTTAACGGCAAACGGCTATCAGAACAACCAATATACAAAAATGGTGGTGTTTGTCCGCTAGATAATTCTTCAAAGTAAGATGGGTTGAGAGCCAGCTTCTCGGCAACCCAAGCCTGATTATTTCTGAAGAGTTGATTAATGCTGTTATATTTCATTCTTTCATCAAATTTGAGAGAGAATTTTTTTGCAGAATAGTTCAGAATTCAGGAGGCAGACTTCAGAAATTAATTCTACAGAATACACAACTCAATTTTGACTGATGGCTGATTTTTATATTTCGTTTTTTTATAAAAATTTTAGCTGTCTTCTATTTATTTATCAAACGATATGCTTTTTATATAGCTGAGGTTGTATAAATTTAGATTGCGGATTTTTAATCTTCAGTATAGCTAGCCATACTTAATTATTTGTAGCAGGAAAGAGGCAACAGACTTAAAAGTCTATTGATATAAAAGTTTGGCGATCGCTCTATCTTCTCAACTATGCTACAAATGCTATAAACTCAACAAGATACCCGACTTATGTAATCCGTCGGGTATCTCAATCTGACAATTTTCAGAAATTAAATATGATTGCTATAGGATGTCTAGATATTTTGCAGGGCAGACAAAGTTAAGTGGTAAGCTAATCCTAATAACGAGCAAAAATTTGGAGTTGAAACATTTAATACTAATTGGAAAAATGATTGCAACTGATGGATTTACTAAACACAGATTCACCAAAGCTATTCCCAATCCAAAATATACAATTCAAAACCGTATCAGTTTCAATCAGGGGCAACAACTTTGTTACCGTTATGATGGTTGATTGACCAACGGTGATCGACACCAAGAGAGGAAAACTGGCAATTTTCTTCTAGTCGTTTCTGTTGCACAGCAGCTTTCCGGAGAGTAATAATTAGCTGATTCACCTGATACCGTAAATCGGGATTATCATTGACAGCTGACATTGTTTGTCTTTCTAAAAGTTGAAGTATAAGTTCGTAGTGGATAGGTGAAGGTAGGGGAATTTGCTCCATGAAGTTAGAGTTTAATTTCAAATTTGGGATTTTTACGAGTCAGAGTTTGTCTTTGAAGTTCTGATGCTGGGAAGCCGACCATTAGACTTTTCTCTTATTAATAAATTGTTACATAATAAATAACTAATTGTTTAGGGCTTTGATTTACCTAGCGATAAAGATTTAGCAAAGATATTGCTCATATTAGGCAGCAAAATGCTGTATATCCACGTATAGTATGCCCAATTGCCAAACTATTATGTACAGTGACCCTGCAAGGAGCAGGGTGTTTTTTTTAGAAATTCCTGGGTAATAAAGGGGCGATGGCAGCACCGGGATCTGGTTGTTTCACTAAAGATTCTCCAATGAGTACAGCGGATGCACCTGCTTTAACTACTAAACTCAAGTCGTCTGGTTTGTGTAATCCTGACTCGCTGACAACAAGGATGTTTTTCTGTTGCAATTGACTACCTCTTGCAGCCAAAAGTTGGCAAGTAGTTTCGAGGTCAACAGAAAAATCTTCCAAATTGCGATTATTGATTCCCACTAAGGAGACCCCATCTAAGGCTAACACCCGGTCAAGTTCTGCCAAACTATGGACTTCAATCAAGGCTGCCATTTTCAGGTTGTTGGCAATTTTCAGGAAGTATTGCAAATCTCCATCATTGAGAATAGCCGCAATCAACAAAATGGCATCTGCGCCTTTAATCCGTGCCCAGTACATCTGGTAAGGATAGATGATAAAATCTTTGCACAGTAGGGGCAAATCTACCGCAGCGCGAACGTTGGCTAAATTGTCAAAGCTGCCCTGAAAAAATTTGGCATCTGTCAATACAGAAAGGCAGCTGGCATCACCTTGCTGATATGATTGGGCGATCGCTACTGCATCGAAATCTGCTCGTAAAACTCCTTTGCTGGGAGAAGCTTTTTTTACTTCCGCAATCACCGCTGGCTTTGTTTTTCCTTGACGCAAAGCCGCTACAAAATCACGGGTGGGTGGCGCGGAAAGTACCTGATGTTGCAATTCCCGCAAAGGTAACCTTTCCCGCATTTGGTCAACTTCTTGTTCTTTGTGCCAAACAATTTCTTCCAAAATATTGTTTGGTTCTGAATTAGGTACAGCAGCCTGATAGCGTAACGTAGATACGGCAATAGCTGGATTAGGTGAACGGCGACGGATTTGCATAACTTGGGGAGTAGGGACTGGGGACTAGGGATTGGGGACTAGGGACTGGGGGCTGGGGACTGGGGGCTGGGGAACAATTCTTCCCAATCCCCAATCCCCAATCCCCAATCCCCAATCCCTAAATAGCGATCGCTCGTTTATAAGCTTCGTCTAGGACTTCTGAAAGTGTTGGATGGGCGTGAACTAGATGCGCTAGACTTTGGACACTTTGACGGTTAGCGATGGCGGCTGATGCTTCGTGAATTAAGTCTGAGGCGTGGAGTCCGAAAATATGGACGCCTAAGACTTCTCCTGTGTCTTTGCGATAGATCACTTTGGCAATACCGTCGGATTCATTTTCTGCCAAGGCTTTGGAATTTCCTTTGTAGTAACTTCTACTGGTGGCGATTTCAAACCCTTCGGTTTGTCCTAATTCCTTAGCTGCTGTTTCTGTTAAGCCCACATAGCTAACTTCGGGGTGAGTAAACGCCGCTGCCGGGATGCTGCGATAGTCTACTTTCTTTTCCTTGCCAACTATGTTTTCCACCGCGACGATGCCTTGAGCAGAAGCGGCATGTGCTAACATCATTTTGCCATTGGCGTCACCAATTGCCCAGAGATGCGGCACTACTTCGCCCGCTGACAATACTGCCATGCGATCGTCAACGGGGATAAAGTTCCGGCGATCGAGTTCCACACCTACAGACTCTAAACCAAGATTTTGCGTCGCTGGAATGCGTCCTGTAGCCACCAAGCAAGCATCTACTTCGATGACATCGACATCTTCTTTGGTTTTGAAATCTGCTAACTCAATTACCACTGGCGAACCGGGGATGACTTTTTTGGCGTATATCCCCACTTTGGTTTCAATGTCGCGGGGAGTAATCAGCACCCGTTCGGCAAGTTTGGCAATGTCGCGGTCAAATCCTGGCATTAGCTGGTCTAGGGCTTCAATCAAGGTGATTTCACAACCCAAGGCTGAGTAAATATCAGAAAATTCCAAGCCGATATAACCACTGCCAATAATCGCTACCCAGTTTGGTAGTGATTCTAACTTCACACCTTGGTCGCTGGTAAACACAGTTTTGCCGTCTACTTCAATTCCTGGAGGGACAAAAGGAATTGAACCAGGGGAAAGGATAATATCTTTGGCTGTGATGGTTTTTTCACCGCCGTCTCCAGCGATGGAAACTTTTTGTGCCCCGGCAATTTTTCCCCAGCCTTTGATAATATCGACTCCCAGACGTTTGAGACTGTTAGTTAAGTCGCCTTGAATCTTCGAGACGAGATTGGTAGCATGATTGGCGATCGCTTGGCGATCGAATTCCACACTACCTACTTGAATTCCCAACGACTTGAGGTGGTGGGCATTCCGTAACTCCCGCACACGTCCAGATGCTGCTAACAGTGCTTTAGAAGGAATACAACCGCGATTAACACAGGTTCCTCCCATATCAGCAGCTTCAATAATCGCTGTTTTTAAACCACAACTAACGGCGTGTAGGGCTGCGCCATGTCCGCCCACACCTGCGCCGATAATGACTAAATCGTAATCAAATTCTTGACTCACGTTAGTTTCCCCGTGTGCTTCGCCTATTTATTCTCAACTTGACTGACAATCAAAGCAACCCCTTTAACAGTTATGAGTTATTCGTTGTTAGTTTCGTCGCTGGGTTTAAGCCCCCACTATATAGTTACCAGTTATGAGCGATCGTTGAACACTAAGAACTGGTAAATGATTTAAATCCCCCACCATACGCCTGATAACTGTTCGCAGAATTTAACCTTTGGGCATTGCTAATTCACTTTAATTATGATTCACGCCCAAATGGCTAAAAGAGGGATGTTTTCAGTAATTATAATCAAATCTACATACTTAATTTTTTTATACTATCAAGGGCAGTGGAGTGGGAGAGACAGGGGTCAGGGGGCAGAGGGACGAATAAAATAACTCATCAGTCAACAGTCAACACTCTCCATTGCCTACGTACAAGCCATTGCTATTGACAAATTAATAAGAAAGAATCCAAAAGTCACACCATTTCAGGAAAATCGTGCTAAGTCCACCATCAAATTGATTCCTATTCCTGAATTCTGACTTCTGAATTCTTCTTTTTAATTTTGAGTTTGATACCGTTCCTCAAGCATGGCAGATGCTTGTCGCTTAGCGTGAATGTTTTTCATGTGCTTTTTCACTGTATTGATAGTGATGAAAAGCTTATTAGCAATTTCTTTGTAGCTGTGGTTGTTTCTGTAGAGGAACCAAATTTCTGCTTCTCGCCGCGTCAGTTCAAATTTTTTAACTTCGCTGAGGGCTACGTGTTTGAGAGATTCATATTTATTTTGGATGGTTATCAATAAACAAGGTACATCAAATCCATCCAGATTAAGTAGTCTGACTCGAATTCTAAAAATATTTGATTTGTCAAGTACAATCTCATCTGAAAAAATAATCATTTTATCAGAAAGCAAAGATTGGTTGCTCAGCAATGATTCACACAGATTCCAGATAGCTGGCGGTACAAAATTATCAGTACAATTTTCTCCATCGAATTGAGAAAAAATTCGATGAGCAGATGCGTTAGCATGAAGCACTTTTCCAGACTTATTTAAAATTAAAATCCCATCCTCCAAGCCTTCGATTACTTCTTGCAAAAAATCAGCTCGCTTTGAGTCATGATTGATATTTTCTCGCCGCTGTGTTTCAACTAATGTCTTTGTTAGAGTCATCATATCAGGTATTTTAATATACAAAATGCTACTGGACTAAAAGATTCGCGGAGTTGGAATACACACCATGAATTTTATGGATGGTTTACGCAAATAAATTGGTTGAACATTACAGTCCAATTACGCTTATGAGTTAAATTTAAGTTTTATTTTTTACTAAAAAGTTTAAAAAATACTTAAATTTAACAGATTGTGTAGTTTTATTCTGTGTTTTTTGGAATTAACTTAGGCATCATTTATATACAACTCCGAAATTGCCTATTTCGGAAATCGTCTTTAATAGATTTAGGTTTGCGGCTGAAGTTTTGATGTCTGTGGACTCACCTTTTTTTTCCTACTCTTAACGCTTGCTACGCGTAGGTTTTCTATTATGAGAAGGGTAGCAGTTAGCCCAGGTTGTGGGATCTTTGCGTGATGGACAACGTAGTCAAATCCTCATTGAAGACGCTTGTACTAAATAACAATCGCCCAAACATACAATAGTTATTTGAGTTGAAATAAAAATATACATACGTATATATTTACGCAGCTATTTGCTAGCAATGTTAATGTAGAAAAAATATCTTTGTCAGATATGTAGTTTAGCGGCGATGAAAAATTTTTATTACAATGCAGATGTCTACTAGGCAGCGTACTTTCTACCTCAATTCAGTAAATAATCAATGATTAATCAATTACAAGATTACAATCCCAGTGGCGTAGGCGAAATCAATGGCAACCTTTTAGGTTTACCATTCGATTACGAGTCTGCAAAGTTGATTGTCTTTGGTGTACCGTGGGAAGTCACTGTTTCCTATGGTGCAGGTACAGCTAACGGGCCACAGCGCATTCTAGAGGCTTCCACTCAATTAGATTTATTCGATTTCGATCGCCCTGATGGCTGGAAACAAGGAATTTTCATGGTGGAAATCCCTGAGGATATCTTAGAAAAAAACAAATATTATCGTACCTTGGCAGCAAAAATTATCGAAAGATTAGCCCAGGGTAAAAAAATCTCAGATACACCAGATTTAACACCTGTACTCATAGAAATAAATCATGCTTGTCAACAAGTTAATCAATGGTTGTTTGATAGTTGTCAGCAAGCCATTAACAATGGTAAACGAGTTGCAGTCATTGGAGGAGATCACAGTTCACCTTTAGGTTTTTTCCAAGCATTAGCAGCTAAATACCCAAATTATGGGATTTTGCACATTGACGCGCACGCAGATTTACGCGACGCCTATGAGGGATTTGAGTTTTCTCACGCGTCGATCATGTTTAATGCAATGAAAATACCACAAATTTCCAAGTTAGTGCAAGTTGGTTTACGTGATATTTCGCATGATGAAGTTCAGATGATTAACACATCTGATGGTCGGATTATTGCTTATTACGATCCTGCTATCAAGCAAAAACTTTACTCTGGCACGACTTGGATTGATTTATGTCAAGAAATTATCAATAATTTACCTGAGTATGTTTATGTTAGCTTTGACGCCGATGGTTTAGATCCAAAACTGTGTCCGAGTACAGGTACTCCTGTTCCAGGTGGTTTGGAATTAGAGCAAACGTTTTGTCTGTTTCGGGAATTGGTAAATAGTGGTAGAAAGATTATTGGCTTTGATATCTGCGAAGTCGGCGATGGAGAGTGGGATGGAAATGTTGGGGCGCGGGTAGTTTATAAGCTAGCGAATTTGATGGATTTATCTGCACAGAATACAGAATTCAGAAAATCTTAAGTTTCATTAATTCATAGCGAATTATTTTGTGAAAAACTCCGCGTGCCTGTGCGTTGAAAAGCACTACTGACTTATTGAACTTGATATCATCCGCTCCTTCCCTATCTAGTAAAATAACTTAGCAGCTCAGCAAGGAAAAGGTTCAGTATCATGCCTCAAGCTAGTATTGGAATTATTGGTGGCAGCGGTCTGTATAAAATGGATGCGCTCAAAGATATCGAAGAAGTCCAAGTTCAGACTCCCTTTGGTTCGCCATCTGATGCTTTGATTCTAGGAACTTTGGATGGGACGCGGGTAGCTTTTTTGGCGCGGCATGGCCGCAACCACACGCTTTTACCTTCTGAGTTACCGTTTCGCGCTAATATCTATGCGATGAAGCAAGTGGGTGTGGAGTATTTAATTTCTGCTAGTGCTGTGGGTTCGTTGAAAGCTGAGGCGAAACCATTAGATATGGTGGTGCCAGATCAGTTTATTGACAGAACCAAAAATCGCATTTCAACGTTTTTTGGTGAAGGAATTGTAGCTCATATTGCCTTTGGCGATCCGATTTGCCAGAATTTGGCTGCTGTGTTGGCAGATGCGATCGCTTCTCTTAATTTACCAGAAGTCACTCTCCATCGCGGTGGTACTTATGTGTGTATGGAAGGGCCAGCCTTTTCCACAAAGGCAGAATCAAATCTTTACCGCAGTTGGGGTGCAACAGTAATTGGGATGACGAATTTACCAGAGGCGAAGTTGGCTAGAGAAGCGGAAATTGCATACGCAACTTTAGCACTAGTCACAGATTACGATTGTTGGCATCCAGACCATGACAGTGTGACGGTGGAAATGGTAATTGGGAATTTGCTGCGAAATGCGGTGAATGCTCAAAAGGTGATTCAAGAAACTGTGCGCCGATTAAGTGAAAATCCACCACCAAGTGAAGCACATTCGGCTTTGAAATATGCGATTTTGACTCAATTGGATAAAGCACCAGCAGCAACGAAAGAAAAGTTAGGGTTATTGTTGCAGAAGTATTTGTAGGTAAAAGGGGGCTGGGGATTAGGGATTGGGTGTCAAATCGAAAAAATTACAGGAAATTAGGTAATTAAACCAGGTCTACTTTGAAACCCCTAGTTTTTTCAAAATCCCTTCCCTATTTAAAAGTTGCTTCTTGAAAAACTCCAGTTCTTAATTTGGAAGAAGTTTAAGTTATAGCAGTCGAACCATAGTTTAGGACATAAACTGATGATAAAATCTCGACACCAAAAGACTTTCAATTCTGTTGCCTGCTATAATTCCTCGATTGGTTGCTCCAGCATTTCCGGCACTAAAGCTGGGTTAGCTTTGCGTTCTTCGGGTGATTGTTCGCGAATCACATCGTCCATTTTTGGAGGGTGCTTGATTTTGTCAAGTACCTCTGGACTTAATTGTGATGGATCGCTTTCTGGATTCATCTTTTCAGCTTGACTAGGAACTGTTTCCTTATTCATAGTTATTTCCGCGAACTCATACACCAAGCTTAAATTTTTTAGTTGCAAGGCATACACTACCTTGGGGCTTAAATTGCTATTTATACTAATTGGCAATTAAGAGGATGTTTTAAATAATAAAGTCTAATTAATAACATTTGAAATTAAGTAGTTTCTGTAAATAACTCAACTATTTGAAGTCCGTAATTTATTTTACAAAAATATATTTTAATTCAGTCAATTTACTTAATTAAACCCTTAATACAGCGCCTTATGTTTCAGGGATTAGATTTTAAATAAGTATATTTATTTACTAATTTATGGTTAGATGCTTAAATTAGCTATCCGGGCAGGAATAGACAACACATGCTAGAATTATATCAGATTATGGCAATTATTCAAGAGCAATTTAGAATAATTTTGCGCTGTGTCGAGTAAAAAAGCTAAAATCTACGATTTTTGGAGATTTTTAGGTTATGACAACCTCACAGGAGAGGATTATCCCGACAGACTTGCGAAACGAAATGTCGCAGTCTTATCTGGAATACGCCATGAGCGTGATAGTGGGTCGGGCGCTGCCAGATGCGAGGGATGGTCTAAAACCTGTGCATCGTCGCATTCTCTACGCAATGCACGAGCTAGGTCTGCTGCACGATCGCCCGTTTAAGAAATGTGCCCGTGTGGTGGGGGAAGTGTTGGGTAAATATCACCCCCACGGTGACACGGCTGTGTATGATGCTTTGGTGCGGATGGCGCAGGATTTTTCCATGCGATCGCCTTTAGTTGACGGGCATGGTAACTTCGGTTCGGTGGACAACGATCCCCCAGCGGCAATGCGATATACAGAATGTCGCTTGAAAGCTTTAACTAGTGCTGGGCTACTGCATGACATCGAATCAGAAACCGTAGACTTTGCCGATAACTTCGACGGTTCCCAGCAAGAACCGACAGTACTACCAGCCCGGATTCCCCAATTGCTGCTCAACGGTTCCTCTGGGATTGCCGTGGGTATGGCAACCAACATTCCGCCGCATAATTTGGGCGAGTTAATTGACGGCTTGGTGGCACTGATTCACAATCCAGAAATCACCGATCTGGAATTAATGCAGTATGTCCACGGCCCCGACTTTCCCACTGGGGCGCAGATTTTGGGTACATCTGCCATTCGGGAAGCTTACACCACTGGGCGTGGTTCCATTACCATGCGCGGTGTTGCCAACATTGAAACCATCGAACAGCGGGGACGCCCAGAGCGAGAAGCAATTGTCATCACAGAATTGCCCTATCAAACCAACAAAGCGGCGCTAATCGAAAAAATCGCCGAAATGGTGAACGAAAAGCGGCTAGAGGGCATTGCAGATATCCGAGATGAAAGCGATCGCGACGGGATGCGGATTGTTATCGAACTCAAGCGCGATGCTTATCCCCGCGTCGTTTTGAACAACCTCTACAAACAAACGCCACTGCAAGCCAACTTCGGCGCTAACATGTTGGCGTTGGTGAACAGCGAACCCCAAGTACTCACCCTCAAGCAGTTCTTAAGCGTCTTTTTGGATTTCCGCATTGAATCCATTGCCAGACGCACCCGCTACGAACTACGAAAAGCCGAGGAACGCGACCACATTTTACAAGGGTTATTGATTGCCCTGTCCCATTTAGATGCGATTATTAATTTGATTCGCCATGCTCCAGATGCACCCACAGCTAAAGGCGAGTTAATTACAACTTACGGACTTTCCGAAGTGCAAGCAGATGCCATCTTGCAAATGCAATTACGGCGGTTGACTGCCTTAGAAGCAGACAAAATTCGTCTGGAACACGAAGAATTACAAGCCAAGATTGCTGACTTACAAGATATTTTGGCACGGCGGGAGAGGGTGCTGGAAATCATTGAAACCGAAGTCGCCCAACTGAAAACTAGCTTCGCCACGCCCCGGCGGACGGTGATTTTACCAGGGGAAGGCGAAATAGACGAACGTGACTTAATTGCCAACGAAAAAGCCATAATTTTACTGACAGAACAAGGCTACATCAAACGGATGCCCGTAAACACCTTTGAAGCTCAAAGCCGTGCTACCAGAGGCAAAGCGGCAGCCAAGGTGAAAGATGATGACACCGTTGAGCATTTCTTAACTTGCTGCGACCACGACAGCGTTTTATTCTTTAGCGAACGCGGTGTAGTTTACTGCCTAAAAGCCTATCAAATTCCCGTGGGTTCCCGCACCAGTCGCGGTACGCCCATCGTCCAAATGCTACCGATTCCTAAAGAAGAAAAAATTACCTCCATTGTCCCCGTTGACGAATTTAGCAACGAGGAATATCTAGTGATGCTCACCAAAGGCGGTAATATCAAGAAAACCGAATTGGCAGCCTTTAGCCACATTCGCGCCAATGGCTTGA
The DNA here is from genome assembly GCF_014698835.1 of Nostoc paludosum FACHB-159. Taxonomy (GTDB): domain Bacteria; phylum Cyanobacteriota; class Cyanobacteriia; order Cyanobacteriales; family Nostocaceae; genus Nostoc; species Nostoc paludosum. The sequence goes on from NZ_JACJTU010000002.1 coordinate 230,880, forward strand.
TTGCCATTTCCTTAGAAGAAGGTGACCAACTCCGCTGGGTACGACGCGCCAGAGTAGAAGACAGCGTGATTATTGGTTCTCGTCAAGGAATGGCGATTCACTTCCGGTGTAACCACGAACAACTACGTCCCTTAGGTAGGGCGACTCGTGGGGTGAAAGCCATGAAGTTGAAAAACAAAGACGAATTAGTGGGTATGGATATTCTGCCTGCGGCAATTCTTGAGACTTTGGATACCATTACAGAAGCCGAAGTTGAAGAAATTGAAACCGAAGAAATCGAAATCAATGAAGAGTCAGCAGAAGTACCTAGCAATGGCATTGTCGGCCCCTGGGTGTTGGTAATTACGATGGGAGGATATGGGAAGCGCGTACCAGTCGCCCAATTCCGCCTGCAAAACCGTGCCGGACAGGGTTTAATGGCAACCAAATTCAAAAACCGCAAAACCAAAGACCAATTAGCAACGTTACGCATTGTGAACAACGATGACGACGAAATTATGATGGTCACCAATCGCGGTATTATCATTCGGCAAGCGGTAAATGCAATTTCCATACAATCGCGATCGGCAACTGGGGTAAGAGTGCAGCGTTTAGATGAAGACGACGCTATTACCGGAGTGGCAATAGTTCCACCTGATAGTGGCGATGCAGAAGAAGCAGAATAAATACCAAGGTAAGGAGTTAAGTTTTTTACTTCCTTACTTAATTTCTTTCGCTAGTGGCGTTTTGATGGGGGTGACCGTCGCCCCCATTGGCGCGTGGTTCCTGGCTTGGATTGCTTTGGCTCCCCTTTGGGTGTTGGTTGTTACTTCCTCCAAATCCAAAAAGCAATCCTTCCCCTTTCTCCCCTCCTTCCTCTGGGGTATGGCCTATCACGGTATCGCCCTTTCGTGGATTATGGGAATTCATCCCATGACTTGGTTAGGCGTTCCTTGGTGGCCGAGTTTGGCGATCGCACTTTTTTGTTGGGGATTCATCAGTGCCTTGGGAGGGATACTGCTTAGTATTTGGGCGGCTGTGATGCTTCGCCTGGGCGAGCAGAAATCTTGGCTGCGTGTACTAATTGGTACAGCAGTGTGGTGTGGGTTAGAGAGTCTGTGGAGTGCTGGGCCTCTATGGTGGAGTTCTCTGGCTTACACGCAAAGTCCGCATAATCTCGTAATTGTACACCTTGGTCAACTTTCTGGGCCTAATGCTGTGACTGCGGCAATAGTCGTTGTGAACGGGTTGATTGCTGAAGGATGGACGAACCGCAGAGACACAGAGAACGCAGAGAGAATTTTCTCTGTGTCGCGCCAGTTGCTACCCTTCGGGAACGCTAAGAGCGAACAAGTCGGGGAACCCGCCCAACGCACTGGCTTCTCTGCGCCTCTGTGGTTCGTCAATAAATACTTAGCTACGGCCGCTGGATTATTAATTACTTTACATTTGATAGGTTTTATTTTATACAGTCGCCCCGTCGCTCAACTACCAGAAGCGGCGTTGAAAGTCGGGATTGTGCAAGGTAATATTCCTAACCGACTTTTGCGGAGTTCCGAAGGGTTTCGTCGCGCCGAAGAAAACTACACCAATGGGTATATAGCTTTAGCAAATCAAGGTGTGGATGCAGTGCTTACGGCAGAAGGAGCTTTACCTGTTTTCCAGCGTAACTTGATGGCAACTACCTTAGTGGCAGCAGTGAAGGAAAAAGGCGTAGTTGCTTGGATTGGGGCTTTTGGGGAAACAGGGCGCAGCTATACAATTAGCTTGTTTACTTTTAATAATCGAGGTGAAATTGTCAGCCGCTACGACAAAGCGAAATTAGTGCCTCTGGGAGAATATATTCCCTTTGAAGGAATTATAGGTGGAATAGTTCAGCGGTTGTCGCCTTTGGATGCACACCAAGTTGCGGGTGCAGCAAATCAGGTATTTGACACTCCTTTTGGTAGAGCGATCGCTAGTATATGTTATGAATCTGCTTTTCCCGAACAATTTCGCTATCAAGCTGCGGCAGGTGGGCAATTTATTCTCAGTTCTTCTAATGATGCCCATTACAGTCCGTCTATGCCGTTCCAGCATCACGCACAGGATATCATGCGGGCGATCGAAACTGATAGATGGTCAGCACGAGCAACTAATACAGGATATTCAGCCTTTGTAGATCCTCACGGGAGGACTTTGTGGATATCTGGATATAATACCTACGAAACTCATGCCGAAACAATTTATCGGCGGCAGACAAAGACTTTATATGTGCGTTGGGGTGATTGGTTGACACCTTTGTTGTTAATATCCTCTGGAGGATTGTGGCTATTTCAAAAGAGGTAAAAATGCAAACAAATTCATTATTTACTAATCGGATAGCAGTATTGGCAACAATGCACCAAAAAGAAAAAGCGATCGCTCCAATTTTACAAGCAGAGTTAGGCATTAAAGTTATCGTGCCGCAAGATTTCAATACTGATGTTTTTGGTACATTTACTAGAGATATTAAACGTCCAGGCAATCAAATTGAAGCTGCTAGATTGAAAGCACAAAAAGCATTAGAATTGACTGGCGAAACTTTAGCATTAGCTAGTGAAGGTAGTTTTTTACCCCACCCTAGCATACCTTTTATTTCTAGTAATAGAGAAATTGTAATTCTTTTAGATACAAACCAGAATTTAGAAATTATTGGAGAAGAATTTTCTCTAGAAACTAATCATAATCATATTGTTGTAGAAACCGTTGATCAGGCATTTGAATTTGCTAAAAAAATAGGCTTTCCCGAACATGGTTTAGTCGTTATGTTTAGCGAATCTCCTCAAGATAGTAAGGAAATGATTAAAGGAATTACTACAGAAAAGCAACTTGTAGAAGCTGTGAATTTTGTTATCAAAAACTCGCCGACAGGTAAAGCACATCTGGAAACAGATATGCGGGCAATGTATAATCCTACCCGTATGAATAACATTGCTAAAGCTACTCAACATTTAGTGAGAAAAATTAAAAGTTGTTGTCCAGAATGTTCTACGCCTGGTTTTGAAGTCACTGAAAGAATTCCGGGATTACCTTGTGCGATTTGCGATATGCCAACTGCTTTAACTTTGAAAGTTGTTTATCAATGTCAAAAATGTGGGTTTAGTCAAGAAAAACTATTTCCTAATGGCAGCGAATACGCCGATCCAGGGCAATGTATGTACTGCAATCCTTAATTTGGTATAGTGTGCAATAGGCAATTGTCTTGGTATTGGGGTTTTACTATTTCCGTCTCTCCATAAATGTTGCGCGACTACTTAAATATCTGTAATAAACCTTGCCTTTCTCAAAATAAATTGTAAAACTGTTTCTTGAGAAGAAATAATATCTGCTCTGCCTTCCATACCAGATTGAATTGTACAATGGCGATCGCCTATACTTAATACTAGCTTTTCTGGTCGAATAGTTACTTCATAATTAGCAGCATTTTTCTCCTGATTTTGAGGTGCGATCGCATCTGGAGAAATAGCACTGACTTTACCTTTTAAAGTTCCATATTCAGTATAAGAACAACCAGAAACCCGCATTTGTACTTCTTGGCCTGTTTCTACTTTACGAATATCTTGAGATTGCACTAATGCCTTAATTATTAATGGTGAATCATTGGGAGAAATTTTAGCAACAGTATCACCAGAACGCAAAACTTGAGAAGGGTTACGCAAATTTAGTTCTTGAATAATACCAGATGCTGAGGCACGAATGGCTGTATTTGCAATGTCTCGAAGAGTTTGTTGTAATTCTTGTTCATCCCGATTCAATTGCTTTTGAATTTCTACTTTTTGTTGTAATAGTTGCTCTCGTTCTTGATTTAATTTTCCTAAGCTGACTTTACCTGTGGCGCTTTCAGCAGCAATTTTTTCTTGAGAAATTGCCACGTTAGCATCACTAGGATTGAGATTAACAAACGCGCCTTGTAATCTAGCTGTGGCTGCTTCTACTGCTTGTTGTTGTTGTTGAATTGCTTGTTGTTGTTCTTCTACACTAGCTTTTTGGGATTCTAAAAGTTGTTCTTGTTGTTCAACAGCTAGCTGCACTTCTTGAAATTGATCTTGAGAAATTGAGCCGGTTTTGAGTAAAGGTTGATATCTGTCTCGCTTTGCTTTTGCTGCCCTTAAGGAAGCATCGCTAGATTTTAAATTCGCTATTGCTGATTTTAACTGTGTTTGAGTTTTTTGTAATTCCTTTTGAGCTTGGCTTAAATTTGCTTTCGCTTCCCTAACTTCAGCAATTGAGGTGGTTCGCTTGTCTTGGATATCGCGTTGACTGCGATTGAGTTCAGCTTTAGCTGAGGCGATAACTCGGCTGGTGCGATCGCTTTCTGCTATTATTTGCCCATCTAACGCCAGAATTTGGGCATCAATTTGAGATAGTTGCAGTTTGGCTTGGCGAATATTCGATTGCAGTTGGTTTTTTTGAGTCTGAAGACGATTATCATCTACCAGGGCTATAACATCTCCTTTTTTCACTGCCTGATTTGGCTGCACGGCAATACTTTTAATCGTTCCTTCCGTTGCTGCTTGTACTAGACGCAGTTCTCCAGCAGGGCGAACAGTCGCTGCAACTTTGACTGTAATTTTATATTTCAGAATGCTTGCCAAAATAATGCTAGCAGCAAAGATGATAAGGAGAACTATGCCGCCGATAGTTGTCCAATTACTAATAGGCGGCAAGAATTCATTAGGATTAGCTGGGCGCAGGGAGTCTGGATTAGTTACTCCCTCTGCATTGGGGTAAGAAATACCAGGTGAAGGTAAGTTTACATCAGCCATTTTTGAATTCAATATTGTTTAGTTTGATTAAGAATAATTCAGAAGTCAGCATATTTTGTTATGTGAAAATCGACAATGATTTATGCAAATTAGTTTAGTTAATTAGCCAAATTTTGTAAAATCTGTGCGATCGCCTGTGAAATTGGTAAGCCAGGACAGCGTTCCAGCCAGAAAAACTCGCCAACTGGGTTAACCTCAAGAAATACATACCGATTATCGGGTGTCAAAATAATATCAATAGCACCATAATTCAAACGAAATTCTGCCATTAGTTTGAGCAGTTTCTCTTCAACATCTTCAGGCAAAGTGTATCTTTCCCAAGCATCAAGTAAGGCAATTCCTTGTTTACGCCAATCGTAACGCGCTTTATCCAAAGCTTGAGAATCAACCGCAGCCGTCAACACGCGTTTACCTACAATAATTGTCCGCAACTCTAATGCTTTGGGAATTTTCTCTTGAAATGTCATTGGGCAAAAACGTAAGCCATCAAGATTATCTAAATCCTCAGATGAAATTGGATTTGTAAACACAACTTTTTCTCGCCCTTGTTCGTCATAAATAGCGAAGGAAGAGAGCATTTTAGTAATTATTCCCTGCTGACACTCTTGGGAAAATTGTTTCACTGCCAGGGGATTATTTGTAGTTAATGTTCTTGGGGTATCTAAGCCGATTTTTCTTGCTATTTGTAATTGCAATTGCTTATTTTCGGCTCGGCGAATATTTGGCAAAGGGTCGAGATGAAAACCCTTAATACTGGCAATCATTCCCTCAATGGTGACGCGAGATTCTTTCAATGAAGCTTGTCTGAGTTGTTTATCCATCGAATCGGGAATTCTCGATCCAATAGCAATGCGTCGATACCAAACTGCTGACACTTCATTTAAATCTAATGTTTGGTCATCGACGCTAAGAGTAACTTTTTCAGTTTTCCCATAATAAACATCTAATTGCATTTCCGTGGGAAATCGGTCTGTGTCAAAACGAAATGCTTTCCCTCCTTGGGCTTCAATTGCTTGAATAACTAGAGGAATACTTTCGTTGTCTTGGCTGTGAGTAATGATTAAAACGGTCATTATGAATTACGAATTACGAATTACGAATTTTCTAAAAGTAGTGTATCAGCGATCGCCTCCGCAATAGGATAGTCCAAATCTCTCTCCAGCATTCCCCATTCTCCCGTAGGATTAATTTCTAAAAACACATATTCACCTGATGGTGTTTGAATGAAATCAAATGCTCCAAAAAGCAATCCAAATTTGACCATAAAAGCACCAAGACAACCGATTAATTTATCAGGTAATTGATATGGTTCCCAGATTAAAGCTTCTTTTTTTCCACGTCGCCAATCTTGGGTAGATGTTGCATATTCAGATGCATCTAGCGCCCCCACAAAAAGCTTACCATTTACATAAATTGCGCGTAATTCTAATTGTTTAGGAATTTGTTCTTGAAATACTGCTGGACAATAACGCAGTGTTTCAGCATCAGCTAAATCTTCTTCTTTAACGACGCTGGTGTACATGAAAAAAGACGAGGCTTGCATACCATAAGAAAGAGGCCTGAGCAGCTTGGTAATCATTTTTTTGTTAACTTGGTGGAAAAACTCTCGTGCTTCTTGAGGGTTGTTAGTAACGAGAGTCCGAGGGATAATAAGACCTACTTCTGATGCGATTCGCAGTTGACGTAACTTATTTTCCGCTGCACTAATGCACTGTAAATCATCCACCCATTTGGCTGTTCTGAGACTGTCCCAAAAGCCATCCAAAACTGCGAGTGATTCTTTAGAGCAAGCTGCTTGAAATTGTGGAGCCAATTCTTTACCTAAATCGGGTTGCCAGATGCGCCGCATCCATACTGCTTGTACTTGCTCCGTGTTGAGGGAGTTTTCACCATATTTCAGTGTATGATTATTGCCAAAGTTACTTAAATTAGCCTCAATTTGAATTGCGATGGGAAACTTATCTGTATCAAGGCGAAATGGCTGTGCGCCTCTTTTTGATACAGCTTCAGCAACTCTATCTATTGTGAAGTAATCACCACTGTGGGTAATTAATAAAACTACATCACGCTCAAGGTGCATAAAATATCTTGATTCGATTTTATAAAAAAATAAACTTAGTTTAAATGGGAAACCAACCCCTAAATGGAGTTGGCAAAGCTAGCAGTATTCTTTTGTAATAATTTTTCAAAACTGTATCTGTATCGTAATCCAAGGTAGACAGTTATTCTGTGGGGAACTCGTCATCGCCATCTGAAGGATACTTCAAAGTAACGTACTCATCACTATCAGATGGGAACTTCTGAGTGACGAAAATTTCATCGTCCTTCTTCTTGGTTACATGATGAGAACCACCACTAATTGCTTCTGATGCTTCATCAGATAAGTCCTCAAAGCTTTGCCCTTCTAAAAATCGCGCAAAGAACGGTACTGCTTGTGAATTTAGTTCTTCTGGTTTGTTTTCAGGCATAATTTTGTCTTACGGTAAACTAAAGATAAATTTACACTCGCGTCCATGTTATTACATAGTTTGAAGAACAGCAAGTAATAATTTATTCTTAAATTATTTTTAACCTTAAGTAAAAATACTTGTTGGCTTGTTGGTAAGTTTCACCAAGGATTCATCGGTGGGTCAGAAGCCCCGTCCCTTGGGGCGATTGTGTTGGGCAGGGTCTAAATCCTGCCTACGCCACGCTACCGCGAACCCCCAACACAAGTCCTGTTAAGAGTTCCCTGTTCCCTTTTAAAATTCGTTCTGAGTAAAAGAGCAATCTTCCTTTACTAAGGAACAATGTGAGGTATACAAAATTTGATTACCTGAAAAAATAACCTATATCTCAAGCAACAAGCAAGAAATAATTAATACTTCCCAAAACAGGAGTGCTATAGAAACAATGAAATATCAAATCGTGCTGCAACATAGTGAAGAAGACTGTGGGGCAGCGTGTATTGCCAGTATAGCTAAATATTACGGACGTAATTTGGCGATCGCTCGCGTTCGAGAAGCTGTTGGTACAGGAGCGCAAGGTACAACTCTTGTGGGTTTGAAACGCGGTGCCCAAAGTCTTGGATTTAATGCTCGTCCAGTTAGAGCTACGCCACAACTAATTGAAAAACTTCATGAAGCACCCCTCCCCGCCATCATCCACTGGAAAGGTTACCACTGGGTAGTTTTATATGGAAAAAAAGGTAAAAAATATGTAATTGCCGATCCTAGCAGCGGCATTCGCTATCTCACTCCTGAAGAATTAACTATAGGTTGGGCAAATTATGTAATGTTACTGTTATTGCCCGACGAAATCCGTTTTTATCAGCAACAATCAGATAAAATTACAGGTTTTGGTCGCTTTTTAGCGCGAGTTTTACCTTATCGCCATATTTTAATTGAAGCAATTTTAATTAACTTGGCTATGGGAATCTTTTCCCTGGCAAGCCCTTTTTTAATTCAAATTCTCACAGATGATGTATTAGTTAGAGGAGATACCCAACTTTTAACTACAGTTGCTATTGGTGTAATAGCGATAAATCTTTTTAATAGTACGCTAACACTCGTACAATCTAATTTGATTGCCCACTTTGCTCAACGCCTAGAATTAGGACTCACTCTAGAATTTGGCAGACAAATTTTGCGCCTTCCTCTGACTTACTATGAAGCCCGTCGTAGTGGCGAAATTGTCAGCCGTCTTCGAGATATTCAAGAAATTAATCAGATGGTTTCCCAAGTCGTTATTGCCCTTCCTAGTAGGCTTTTTGTGGCAGCAATTTCGCTAGCTTTTATGATATTTTATAGTCCAAAGTTACTAGGTTTATCGGTGTTAGTCGCCTTACTCATGTCTTTATCGACTATCATCTTTCTGCCGAGTTTACGCCAAAAAATCCGTAACCTTATGGTTACCCAAGCTGAAAATCAAGGAATGCTAGTAGAGATTTTCAAAGGCATACTTACCGTCAAAACTGCTAATGCGGCTCCCCAAGCTTGGGAGGAAATTCAAAGTCGTTTTGGGAATCTGGCTTATCTGACTTTTAGTACTGTTCAAATTGGCATTATTAATAATGTGTTTTCTGGATTAGTTTCTGGTTTTGGAAATCTTGCCATACTCTGGTTTGGTAGCAGTCTAGTTATTAACCAAGAATTAAGCATTGGTCAACTACTAGCATTTAACGCGATGAATGCTAATTTTAATATATTCATTACTACAATTATTGGTTTTGTAGATGAATTTGCCAGAGTTCAGACTGCAACCCAACGCATTACTGAAGTAATTGAAAGTACCCCAGAAGATGAAAATGAAGAAAAGAAGCCTTGGGCTGTAATCTCTGGTAATGCCGATATTATTTGTAATAAGCTAGATTTTCACCATACAGGTAGGGCAGACTTATTACAAGACTTTTCCCTAACTATTCCCGGAGGAAAAGTTACAGCACTGATTGGTAAATCTGGCTGTGGAAAAAGCACTTTAGCTAAATTGATAGCCGGTTTATATACGTTGCGATCGGGTAATATTCGTTTTGGTATTTATAACCAGAAAGATTTATCTTTAGAATGCCGACGACAGCAGGTAGTATTAGTCCCCCAAGAACCCCACTTTTGGAGTCGTTCAATTCTAGAAAACTTTCGCTTTAGCTATCCTCAGGCTACATTTGAACAAATAGTTCGGGCTTGCCAAATTGCCGGCGTTGATGAATTCATTTGTGATTTACCAGATAATTACCAAACTGTATTAGGTGAATTTGGTGTCAATATTTCCGGTGGGCAAAAGCAGAGATTAGCCTTAGCCAGAGCAATAGTTACAGAGCCACCAATACTAATTTTAGATGAATCTACTAGTGCATTAGATCCAATATTAGAATCACAGGTTTTAGATAAACTTTTACATCATCGACAAGGCAAAACCACAATCATAATCAGCCATCGCCCTAGAGTGATTCTCCGTGCGGATTTTATCGTTCTTTTAGATAAAGGACAGTTAAAAATGCAAGGTGTTCTTAAAGAAATGCAACTTATATCTGGTGAACATTTAGATTTTTTAACTCCGTAAAAAAGACTTGAGATTGGGACTAAGTATCCACCTATCTTTTCAAAAATCAAATATATAGTAGGTTAAAAACATAATATATCAATACATATTTTTATTAAATTCACAATCATTCCTAAGAATGAAATTTTAATACATAAATTCATACTAAATTAAGTTTAAAAAAAGCTGTATGAACGATAATTGCTGATTTTAAAGTGTTTTAATAAAGTTATTAGCGAAAATTTAGAGAAGCAAAAACATGAAAGGTTTCAGGAAGCTATCCTCGATAGCACTATTGCTATTTGCCTTTGTGTATCCGCCCTCATTAGCACAAGCGAAAGATATTTCTCTAAGTAATGGTATTAATGAACAAAGTGCGGCGTCAGAGGCTAACCTAATTGCAGAGCGAAAAGGAGAGCTTTTAATTGCTCAAAGACGGTCAGGACGATATCGAATAATCCGACGGCGGCAGCCTTTGGGATTGGGAAGATATCAAATAATCCGACGCGACCCTTACGGACGAACTCGAATAATTCGACGAGGCGACCGTTTCAGAAGATATCAAAATTTTCGACAGCAGCGGTTAAGACAACGGGAGTTCAGGCGGCAACGATACTACAGGCAATGGTATTAATCTCAGACAAGTAACCAATTAATTGGCGTTGCATATTTGCGGGATGATTTTGATGGTTTTGTAGGATGGGTATCTTGCCCGTCCCTTTTATTTTCGGCGGTTAGGGATGTCCACCCCACAAAAATCATACTGATTTTATGCAACGCCAATTAATAATTGGTTAGTGGTTTTTGATGAACCACTAACCATCAACTATCATCAGATTTTAATGACTTGCTACTGGCTCTGTTTCCAGGCGAGCCAGTCGGTCTGCCAAAAGTTTTTCCAGGTCTTCTAGTGCTTTGGTGAAACCTTTGATGCCCTCGTCTAGTTTATCAGTTGCCATGCGGTCAGCAGCGTGCATCTTGTCAAATGTAGCTTTATCAATGGATATTTTTTCAATTTCCAAGTTTGCTACATTGGCTGGGTCGAGCTTCCGTGGCAGTTCTCCAATAGTTGCTTGTAATTCAGCCAAAAGCGACGGTGAAATTGTCAGCAAGTCGCTACCTGCCAGTTCAGTAATTTCACCAAGATTACGGAAGCTAGCTCCCATAACTTCGGTTTTGTAGCCGAATTTCTTGTAGTAGTTATAGATTTTGGTGACTGACAAAACTCCTGGATCTTCGGCTGCGGGATAGCTATCGCGTCCAGTATCTTTTTTGTACCAGTCGAGAATCCGACCGACGAAGGGAGAGATTAAGGTAACGCCGGCTTCTGCACAGGCGATCGCTTGGTGCAAACCAAACAATAAGGTAAGGTTACAATGAATACCTTCTTTTTCCAGAATTTCCGCAGCGCGAATGCCTTCCCAGGTGGTGGCAATTTTAATTAAAACGCGATCGCGGCCAACTCCAGCAGCTTTATACTGAGCAATTAATTCCCGTGCTTTAGTCACTGTAGCTTCAGTATCATAAGACAAACGAGCATCCACTTCCGTAGACACGCGACCCGGAATAATTTCCAAAATCTTCAATCCAAAAGCCACTGCCAGACGGTCAAAGGCTAGAGAAACTATCTGTGCTTGGGTAGCTCCGGCTCCAGCGTCTTTTTTTGCTTGAAGTAAAGTGCGATCGACAATTTCTTGATATTCCGGCATTTGCGCCGCAGCAGTAATCAACGAGGGATTTGTGGTAGCATCTTGGGGTTTAAACTTTTCGATTGCTTGGATATCCCCTGTATCTGCAACCACAACAGTCATTTCTCGCAATTGTTCTAGTAAACTTTTAGACATAAAATACTCCGTGATGTTTGTTTAGGATTTACTTAATTCCCAAGTTATTGCTGAGTTAAGAGTTAGGGGTTAAGAGTTAGGAGTTAGAAGTTAAGAGTTATTCTTCTTGTCCCCTCATCTCCCCATACTTCGGCTCCGCTCAGTACAAGTCTCCCCACTCCCCACTACCTTCAATCCCGATTCTGGCAATTTTTCTTAACTATTGCCTAATTTTGCTTGCTATCCAGAGCCACAGCCTTATTTTAGATGGCTTATGCAGAAATTGGCTGTCCAATGGAATGCACTTTGATTAAGCTAGTTGTTCCTGATTTACCAATTGGGACGCCAGAGGTAATTACCACCTGATCTCCCTTCTTGGCTAGACCTCTTTCTAAGACTCTGTTGACCACATTTGTAAACATTTCTTCAGCATGGTGGACTGGTGGAATTAATAAAGGTTCGACTCCCCAGGAAAGTGCTAGCTGACGGTAAGCGGTGGCATCGGAGGTCAAGGCAATAATTGGAGAAGTTGGCCGATATTTAGATACCATTCTCGCCGTACTGCCTGAGGTTGTATTACAGAGAATTGCTCGTGAGCCGGTTTCATAGGCAATGCGACACACTGCTTCTGCCACCGATTCGGTAACGCTGAGACTACCTGGTTCATGACACCAAGAACGTCTGCTGCCCTCATCTAAAGCCTGTTCTGTTCGCATGGCAATGTTGTGCATCATTTGGACGGCGGCGATGGGATATTCTCCCACGGCGGTTTCACCGGAAAGCATTACCGCATCTGTACCATCCAAGATGGAGTTAGCCACATCCGTTGCCTCAGCGCGGGTAGGATCGGGGGCGCTAATCATCGACTCCAGCATTTGCGTGGCTGTAATCACTGGCTTGCCAGCTTGATTGCAACGGCGAGTGATATCTTTTTGAATCAGAGGCACTTCATGAATTGGCACTTCCACACCTAAATCGCCGCGGGCAATCATGATGCCGTCGGCAACTTTCAGGATGGAGTCAAATTGCTCTACTGCTTCTGCTCTTTCGATTTTGGCAATTAAGCGGATAGAAGCGCCAGCAGCTTCAATCATCCTTTGGGCGGGTTCTAAATCTTGTGGCGATCGCACAAAAGATACTGCCACCCAGTCTACACCCAACTGAATCCCAAAACGCAAATCTAGCAAGTCTTTTTCGGTGATCGAACTCACAGGTAAAGGAGTTTGGGGCAGATTAACTCCTTTGTGGGTGGAAATTAAGCCGCCGATTTTCACCTGTGCGCGAATGCGATCGGCATCGCGATCTGTAACAATCAGCTTGACGCGACCATCATTAATTAAAATTGGTTCGCCTGGTCGCACCATTGCAAACAAAGTCGGCAATGGTAAAGGCAATTCGTCAATACTTTCACCCTTCTCTTGCAAAACAAAGGTAACTTCACTCCCAGCTTCCACATTTAACCCTTCTGGTGGTAAGATACCCAAGCGGATCTTTGGGCCACACAGATCTTGCATGATAGCGATCGGTCTTTGCTGCTCAGCGCTAATCTGCCTGAGATATTGAGCCGTTTGGGCATGGAATTCATAGGCTCCGTGGGAAAAATTCAAGCGTGCCACATTCATTCCAGCTTCTACTAAGGCTTGCAGCTTTTCAGGTGCAGATGTAGCAGGCCCAACAGTACAAATGATTTTGGTTCGACGCATAGGGATTAAGGGTTGAGGGAATAACCTGCGACGTGGATGCTTGATACGAATTCGTAATTCCTAATTACAGACTTCAGATTTTATTTGGCTTTCCCGGTTTAAATCTTTAGCCTGCTTTTGGAAAATTTGTATTATTGCGATGTCCAAGGCAACTTAGCTTGGACATCTTAATAGGGCATCCAAATTCACACGTGCTTCATATCACTGGTTTGCTAAGTAAAGATACTAGATTGCGTTTTATTTTCCGGTATTTACCATTTGACCCAAATCCCAAAGGACAAAAGGCAACAGTCAAGAGTCAAAAGTCAAGAGCTAAAAGCTAATGACTTTTGTACAGACGCGATTAATCGCGTCTCTACTAATGACGAATCAAACCACAGCAGGCGTCGGTGCTAGTTGCTCTTTTTGTGACATAGATAACATCAAGTCAACCACACGATTCGAGTAGCCCCACTCGTTGTCATACCAGGCAACGACTTTGAAGAAGTTGGAGTTTAACTCAATACCAGCACCTGCGTCGAAGATGCTGGAATGGGTATCACCTTGAAAATCAGTGGAAACTACTTCTTCATCTGTGTAACCCAAGATACCTGCTAATGCACCGTTGGCAGCCTCTTTCATGGCAGCACAGATTTCCTTGTAACTGGTGGCTTTGGCAGTTTTGAAAGTTAAATCAACTACGGAGACATCAGGAGTCGGAACTCGGAATGCCATACCAGTCAACTTACCCTTCAATTCTGGTAAAACCAGTGCTACAGCCTTAGCCGCACCTGTGGAGGAGGGAATAATGTTTTGGGCTGCGCCTCGACCACCCCGCCAGTCTTTTTTGCTGGGGCCGTCTACTGTTGGCTGGGTGGCAGTCATGGCATGAACTGTGGTCATCAAGCCTTCAGTCAACTCAAAGTTATCATTGATGACTTTAGCAATGGGAGCTAGACAGTTTGTAGTACAGCTAGCATTGGAGACAATTAGATCCTTGTTGGGGTCAAACAAGTGATGATTAACACCCATTAATAGGGTAGAAACTTTATCTGGATCTTTGGTGGGAGCGGAAATTACTACACGCTTTGCGCCTGCTTTGAGGTGGTTTTCTGCCCCTTCATAGCCGGTGAAAAGTCCCGTAGATTCCACGACATAATCAGCGCCTAGTTGTCCCCAAGGTAACTCTGCGGGATTCCTAACGGATACGCAAGGAATGAAGTGGCCATCAATGACGATACCATCGTCTTTGGCTTCAACCTTTCTGGTCAATTTACCGTGGGTTGAATCGTACTTTAATAGGTAGGCCAGGTTATCTGGTGGTACTAGGTCGTTAATGCCGACAAACTCGATGTTGGGATTATCTAGGCCAGCGCGAAGCACAAGTCGCCCGATTCGACCGAAGCCATTGATACCAACTTTCAATTTACTCAAGATTAAACCTCCTGTTGTGGAAAGTTGAACAAAAGGAGAAAGTTAAAAGTCAAAATAGCTTGCCTTTTACTCTTTACTTAATATGATCGTGACAGTCTCAGTCAGCGAAGGCATATTTACTTGGCATATTTTAAGGATTGGGGCATTGGGCATTGGGCATGGGGCATGGGGCATAGCGGATCAGTCTTGAATACTCGCTGACGAGTGTTTGATACTCGTGAATGAGTCTTTGATACTCGCTGACGAGTGTTTGATACTCGTGAATGAGTCTTTGATACTCGCTGACGAGTGTTTGATACTCGTGAATGAGTCTTTGATACTCGCTGACGAGTGTTTAATACTCGTGAATGAGTCTTTGAACTCCATTAATGAGTCTTTGAACTCCACTTTTTTGCCCCAATGCCCAATGCCCAATGCCCAATGCCCAATGCCCAATGCCCAATGCCCAATGCCCCATGCCCTTTAACTTTTTTGATACCGCATTCCCGGTAATTGGCAGAGTAAACCCATAAGTTCCAACTGTAACAAAGCGCTGGAAACTGAGCCAGCAGCCATGCCGGTTTGTTGGACTATTAAATCAAAGGGTAAAATATCACAGGCGAACGCATCCATTATCTGTTGCAATTCGGGTGATAAAGTTGGCAAATTTAACTGTTGTACTGTTGACAATTGCTCAACTCTATCTATTTGTGGTATTGCTCCCAGCATTGTTAATAATTCGTCTAATTCTTTGACAATCAAAGAAGCGCCTTGAGTTAGTAACTTCAAACAACCTTGGGATGGATAATCGTCCACTCTTCCTGGTAATGCATAGACATCTCTACCAAATTCATTGGCGTAGGTGGCTGTAATTAGGGCGCCGGATTTTAATGGGGCTTCCATGACCAGGATAGCGCGGCTCATACCTGCAATTATTCTGTTGCGGCGGGGAAAGTGAGTGCGATCGGGTGGGGTTTTTGTGGGATACTCACTCACAACTAACCCAGCAGTCAAAATTTGCTTGTACAAATCGCGATTTTTTTGGGGATAAATTACGTCTACACCAGTTCCTAAAACTGCGATGGTTCTTCCACCAGCTTTCATGGCGGCGGCGTGGCTTTCGGTGTCAATTCCCTCCGCCATGCCAGAAACTACTGTAAAGCCATTTTTAGCCAAAGCTGTGCTGATTTGACGAGTCCAACGAATGCCATATTCTGAAGGGCGGCGCGTTCCGACAATACCAACTAGCGGTTTTTGTCCGAGATTTTCCTGAAGTTCAACTTCACCGCGATAGTACAAAATCGGTGGGGGACTGGGAGTTTCCAATAGTAATCGGGGATAATCTGCATCTGCTGGAGTCCAGAAATAAGGGTTTTCCTGTTGGTGTTTGGTGAATAGCTGTTCTGGATGTAGGCGCGATCGCTGTTGTACTATTTTTTCCAGTGTTTGAAAACCAAAACCTTCTACTTCTCCTAACTCTACCTTCGTAGCGTTCCAAGCGGTTGCCAACGTACCAAAATGCTGTTGCAGCCGTCGCAGTAATACCGGGCCAATCCCAGAAATTTGCGACCAAGCTACCCAATACGCACTTTCTTCTACCACTTTTCTACCCTCACGCCACTGGTTTGAGTATTCCCAAATTGGGGACAAGGAGACAAGGGAGATGGGGGAGTGTGGGGAGTGTGGGGGGAAAGATTTCTTCCCCATCCTCCCACACCTCCCCATGCCCTATGCCCTATGCCCAAATTCTTGACTCTTGACTCTTAACCATTGAATATTAACTATTGACTATTAATTCCCTCAGTAGCTTTTGTAATGAAATCTTTTTATCGTCTTTTACTAAGCCTATCTGGTTTTTCAATATTTCCACTGCTGCATAGTATTTTTGGCGCATCGCCTAGTTTGGCAGCCGAAAATGTTGTTGTGAGATACGGTTTATTTGAGCAAGCGATTCCTGTAGCAGATATACGCAACTATAGCGAGACGCAAAAGGTTTCTGCTAATTTGCAAACTATTTTAGGCCGTCTGAGTGCTGAAGAAAAACAGAAGTTTCAAGATGCGTTGCAAGTGAAGATGTCGCTTGATATTGTGGCTTTAGATAAGCTGGTAAATACACCAACTGGCAAACAAATTTTATCTTTTATTTCCCAAACGATCGCTCGTCGGGATGAAGCCAATATCCAAGCGCTACGATCTGCTATTATCCTGGGGGCTAAATCGCCAGAAGGTTTAGGACTCCTCACATTTCTAGAAGCTTATCCTAGTAATGAAATAGTTATTGATGTGTCAAAAATTTCTCGAATAGTCGGTCTGGCAAATTCATCTTCTGGTTCTGCTGATGCGCCGCCGAAGGACAATGTAACTTCTTCACCTTTAGGAAAAATTGCACTGCAATATCAAACACTAGCCGCCCAAGATAAACAGTTTTCAGGTTGTTTATTTGGTGATTCAATTTCGGCTGGACTTGGCAATACTCTTGGCAATGGTACTTTTAATTTTGGGTTAAATGGCTTAAGTACAATTTCCTTAGTAGAGCAACTTAAAACTTTAATTCCTACTAAGGTGAAATGCGAAAAAGCCATTATTGCCATAGGTGGAAATGATGCTTTGTATGGAATTAGTGATGATTTGTTTACTAAGAATCTGCAAGAGGCGATCGCACTTGTCCGCACAATGGGAGCTAAAGAGGTTTTTCTGATTCCAGCTTTTTATTCAACGGTTGAGGCTAGCTCAGATCCAACTGTTGCAGCACCCAATTCTAGAGTCGAACAAATCAATGCTCTAATTAATCAAGTTGCCCAAACAGAAAAAATACCAGTTGCCGCAGCAGGAGTAGCCCCATTGTATGAAAATAACGTTCTGAAAAAGGATTTTACCAGTGATGGTGACCATCTGAATGCAGAAGGACTAAAAATTTATCGACAAGCTTTGTTACAAATTATAGGGAAGTAATATCAAAAGCGATCGCTGTTGAATTTTTTCAAGAAGAATAATAGCTGCGATCGCTTTTGGTTTTGTCTTCAGCCATAAACATAAAAATTACTAATGCTTTCATGCGTCGAGACTCAATCTTTTACAAACTATTTCAACAATCACCGAGTTTAGTATTTGAATTATTGACAAATCCTCCAATAAATGCAGAAAGTTATCGATTTGATTCAGTCGCCATCAAAGAACCAAAATTTGAAATTGACGGGGTATTTTTACCACCAGAAAATGAAGGTGCTGGGGTTGTTTATTTTTGTGAAGTGCAGTTCCAAAAAGATGAACAACTTTATGAAAGGGTATTTGCAGAATCATCGTTATATTTCTACCGCAACCGCGCCAGATTTAGTGATTGGCAAGCAGTAATTATTTATCCGTCACGCAGTATCGAACAAACGGATATTCATCCTCATCGGGGATTTCTTAACAGTAATCAAGTGCATCGAGTATATTTAGATGAATTGGGGGATATTCGCCAATTACCTATATGGGTAGCGCTGATGGTGTTAACTACTGTAGAAGAACAACTTGCACCACAAGAAGCCCGATATTTGCTTGAGCGTTCTTCTGTTGAACAGCCTGAAACCGCAAATAGCGCCATAATTGAATTAGTGACTACAATAATGGTGTACAAATTTGAACAATTAAGTCGAAAGGAGGTTGAACAAATGTTAGGAATAACACTCAAAGAAACGCGAGTTTACAGAGAAATTAAGGAAGAGGGACGAGAAGAAGGACGAGAAGCGGAAGCGCGATCCCTTATTGGTCGTCAACTAACTAAACGTGTAGGAGAATTACCTTCACAAGTGCGCGAACGTATTGAAACTCTCTCTCTCGAACAATTAGAAAATCTGGGTGAAGCATTGTTAGATTTTACTAGTATGGCTGATTTACAAGCTTGGCTCTCAGCAGAATGAACGAAACAGTTTTATATCTTAAAATATTCTCCCTGGCAAACATTTATTGGGTGTAAATCCAAACTTGCTGTAGCAGGCAAGATTACTTCAAATAAATTAGCAAATTCAATCCGGGAATTGTGCGCGAGAGTGTCCACAAAACTAGGGTAATGTACATTAAACCTAAGCACCATTGATACCAAGCAAGTGCAGAAATAATGCCTGGTAAATGTTCGTCTCGCAAGCGAATGTCATTAAATCCTAATCTCAGTAGGTTGTTGAGACTAAAATCATAATAATTCAGCCAATTCCAACGGCGATCGCACAACAAAGGCATGTATCTTTCACGAAATGTCTGATTTCTAGGAATCACTGGCAAACGTCCAATTAACAATCGTAATTGCCTAAATGTTCCGTCTTCTGTAAAGTAAGAAATATCCATTAAATCGTGATAACGTCCTTGTTGGTAAAGTCGAATTAATAAAGCCACTGGAACGGGAACAATAATTATTAAAAGACACCCCAATGTTAGCCAAGGTTGTTCTGCATTGCGAAAAATAGCCAATAAGCTCAAGAATTCTATAACGCTAAAATTGATTAATATAGCAATGGTTTCGTAGGAAGTGGGAATAATTGGTACGGGATGCAAACGGCGACACCGATCCACTAGCCAAAATAGCAAACCGAAGTAAGCGATCGCTACTCCTCCAACACCAAATACTAACCAAAAATTCGTACCATAACCACTCAACAATAATAGTACACTTAATGCCAACCAACTCCAAGCTTGGAGTAACCATGTACCTATTGAAAGAGGTTCGCCAACACTCAAGCGATCGCTTAATTTGGTATATGTTTCTAAATTGATGTCTGCTAAAGTAAGTAACTCAGTGGTATTGCGAAATGGTTTTACTAAACGACGTTCGGTAATGGCTTCCGATTCAGTTTTAGAAAAACCCAACTTTATCAAATTTGTAGTAGTTGCACTATTAATATTTGTAGCCGTTAATTTGCGACCTAACTCTATTAATCTTAATCGTTGTTTTGTATACTCTAAATCATTAGCATCTGCAACTTGCTGTTGTTGACGAAAGTTTTGCCCCAAATTCCGCAAAATATTTTGATTCCCTTGGAATGTAGGTACATAAAACATCTTCCCAATTTCACCAGGATTACCTAAAATTTTCGCTTGGTTAGAATTAAAAGTTAGACCAGATACATTTAAAAAGGCTTCTTTAGCAAATCTAGCATCGCTAAAATCTGCTTGGTTAATAATACTTGCACCTTGGAGATTTACCGATTGGTTAAATTCAACTTCTCGAAATATCACAGCTTGTTCAAAAGCAGTTTCTTGAAATAAGACCAACTGATTAAAATTACCTTTACTAAACTGTGCTTGGTTAGCAAAACGCACGCGAGAAAAATCAACGTTTTCTTGCCACTGGACACTATTAAATTTAGCTAACTGCTTAAAATTTGCTTGATTGAAGTTGGCAGTTTTTTCAAAAAAACTACCTTGGAAATCAATAGTTTCCTGAAATTGAGCTTGTTTAAAATTAGCTTTTTCAAAAAAAATACTGCCAAAAAAATTGCTTGGTTGTCGAAAGCTAGCACTGCTAAAACTAACAGGACGAGCAAATCTCGTTTCAGCCCAGTTACTGGCTTGGACAAATGTGGCGTTTTGTGCATCTACAGACTGAAGAAAGAATGTATTAGAAAACTTTACTTCTCCATTGAAGCGAGTTTGCGCCAGTATCAAAGCACCACGAAAAACAGTAATTTCCCCTGATTGGGTTGATGTTGCCAAAAGCGATCGACAATCTTTAGAGTTTGGTAAAGCTATTGCTAATAATTCCAAACAAACGAAGCGCAAACGTTCTAATTCTTCTTGTTCGCTAGCAGTAAAAATCGGAGCGATCGCTTGAGCATATAAAGGTGTTCTTAAACCCAAATCGCTACCAACAAAATCCCCTAAAATCAAAGCATAACTCAAGTCTAAACCCAGAGGTTTTGTACCCAATTCTTTACGCAGTAATTGGTAAAAAGCATCGCGAAAGCTAGCATTTTCTGGGCGTAAATCAATCACCATCTTCTGCAAATCCACCGTCAAACTACCTTCGCGGAGTGTCGGAGTACGCAGTCGTTCTTGTAATAATTCTAGAGTTAAAAGTGTGCGCTCTGGTTGTGGCGCTGCCCAAGTGGGTAGGGGGAGGAAGAGAAGAATTAATAAAACGCAAAGGAACGCAAAGGAAAGCGCAGAGTTACGCAGAGAAAAAACTTTGCGTACCTTTGCCTTTAACCTCTGTGTGCCTTTGCGTTTAACAAATAATTTATGCAAGCTCGATCATTCGTCCCTAATCAGCAGAACAATTTTACCCGTTACAGAACCAGTTTCAAGTAATTGGTGAGCTTTAGCGGCTTCTTCTAAAGGAAATTTGTGGCCAACATGAATTTTTAACTTACCTTCATCGATCCAGGTGGCAGATTGTTCGAGAATTTCTGCATGATGTTGGAGACTCTCTTCTAATCCCAGCAATGCTGGTGTCAGCATTAATTCTAAGCCGATGCGGAGATTACGTAGTCTAGCAGTTTTCCAAACAGTATTGGCATCTGGTTCGAGAATCGTCACAATATCGCCATACACTCGGACTGCGGGGAAGGTTTTGTGGAAGGTTTCGCCGCCTACGGTATCAAAGGCCAAATCTACGCCTTCGCCATTTGTCCAATCTAATACCGCTTGTACAAAGTCAGTTTTTTTGTATAAAATTGTGTGGTCAGCACCTAATTGTTTGACGAAATTAGCCTTTTCTTGAGAACCTACGGTAGTAGAAACGCTAGCACCTTTGAGTTTTGCTAATTGAATTGCTACATGTCCGACACCACCAGCCCCGGCATGAATCAGAACTCGTTCCCCAGGTTCCAATCGTCCGCGTTCGTATAAAGCTTCCCAAGCTGTGATTAAGACTAAAGGTGCTGCTGCTGCTTCGGCAAAGGAAATAGACGCGGGTTTACGTGCCACAAACCGCTCATCCACAACGGTATATTCAGCATAATTGCCTTGGTGCGCTCCCAAACCGCCATAGCAAAAATATACTTCATCACCTGGGCGAAAACGTTGTACGCCAGCACCTACAGCTTCCACAATACCTGCACCATCACATCCTAAAATACTTGGCAGGCGATCGCTATAAAAAGTGCCTCTACTCCGAAGTTTGGTATCAATGGGGTTAAGACCAGCCGCCACTAAGCGGACTAAAAGTTCGGTGTTTCCTACAGGAACAGCAGGGTTTGGCACATCCTGTACTTGCAGAACTTCCGGACTGCCAGCTGCTGTCATTAAGACTGCTTTCACGACTCTTTCCTCCTGGTAGATGCACGTTTATTTGCAACTTTACCGCAATCGGGTGGATGGAGAGTTATGTTTAACAGTGATATTTTCAGCTTTTTCGCAGGTTTATTTAGGATACCAATTACTGAAGAACCTAATTTTTTTAAGCTTTATAGAACTAGCCCTTTCAAGGTGACCAACGAAAACACGTTGTTTCAGTACTAGCATCTTGAATCATCCGCTCAGATTTTGGGCTTTTTGAAGATTGAAATCACCAATCGTACTTTACTTTGCGCTCTTTGCGTCCTTTGCGGTTCGTTTAATAAAGATTTATCATTTACAGCAAATTGCAACAGGCGTGAGGTACAGATAATTGTAGGGAACATGGCTGTGCCCCTACCCGCGTACTTCATTTATCTGAAATACGCTGTATTTTACAAATAAATAGTACAAACTAAAACCCATATTTCATAGTCAATAGTTGACACTTTATCAACTATTGACTATGAAATATTGACTAATCTTTTAATGAGATACAGCCACTTTTTCATCCACTATCTGAACATTTTCAGCAACAATTTTGCGGAATAAATCGCCTTCAATTGTCTCCTGTTCTGCTAGCAAGTCTACTAAACGCTCCAAAACTACGCGGTTTTCTTCCAATAGTTCTTTTGCTTTGATGTAGGAATTGTTGACAATTTCGCGGACTTGGGAATCAATTTTTGCGGCAATTTCCTCGGAATAGTCTGATTTATTCATCCAGTCACGTCCCAAAAATACTTCTCCACTCTGATTTTCTAGGGACAAGGGGCCTAATTCTGACATCCCAAACCGTGTAACCATTTGGCGTGCCATTCCTGTTACTTTTTGCAGGTCATCTCCTGCGCCTGTGGTTACTTCTGGCTTACCAAAAACAATTTCCTCAGCAGCCCGACCGCCCAAAGTCGCAGTAATACGTGCTTTGAGTTGGGAACGAGAAATCAATCCCTGTTCTTCGTTGGGAGTAAACCAAGTTAATCCCAGTGCTTGGCCGCGGGGAATGAGTGTGACTTTTTGCACGGGGTCGTGGTCTTTGAGCAATGTGCCGACTAAGGCATGTCCGACTTCATGGTAGGCAATTAAGCGTTTGCTCTTGCTGTCTACTAAGGCGGTGCCTTCCATACCCGCAACTACTCTATCTACAGCGTCATCGATTTCTAAGATGGTGACGGCTTCTTTGCGTCTCCTCGCTGTGAGAATGGCAGCTTCGTTGAGTAAGTTGGCTAAGTCTGCGCCGGTAAAACCAGGGGTGCGGCGGGCGATCGCTTCTAATGATACGCTAGGGTCAATCTTCTTATTCCGGGCGTGGACTTGCAAAATTTCCAACCGTCCCTTCAAATCTGGCGCATCCACCATTACTTGTCTGTCAAAGCGTCCTGGTCTCAGCAGTGCTGCATCTAATACATCCGGGCGGTTTGTGGCAGCAATAATAATGATGCCAGTGTTACCTTCAAAACCATCCATTTCGGTCAGCAGTTGGTTGAGGGTTTGCTCTCGCTCATCGTTTCCGCCACCGATACCAGCACCCCGTTGTCTGCCTACGGCGTCGATTTCATCGATAAATATCAGGCAAGGTGCATTGTCTTTGGCTTTTTTAAACAAGTCACGCACGCGGGATGCACCCACACCAACGAACATTTCCACAAATTCCGAACCGGAAATACTAAAGAATGGTACGCCGGCTTCCCCAGCGATCGCTTTTGCTAGTAAAGTTTTACCTGTACCAGGAGGGCCAATTAACAACACTCCTTTGGGAATACGTGCCCCCACAGCGGTAAATCTTTCTGGCTGTTTCAGGAAGGTAACAACTTCTTGCAATTCTTCTTTGGCTTCTTCAACCCCAGCAACATCTTCAAATTTCACCCCAGTTTTTGCTTCCATTTGGAAACGAGCTCTGGATTTACCGAAATTCATCGCTTGGCTAGAAGCATTAGTAGAACGACGCAGGAACAATAGCATTAAAGCTATCAACGGCAAAATCCACATGAGATTAATCAACAAGCCAACAGCAGCCCGACTGTTCGCAGAAGAAATCTCACCAAATTCAACATTCTTATCTTTGAGGATGTTAATTAATTCTGTATTTTGCGCTAAAAGTCTCACCTGTTGCGGTGGTGTATTCTCTTTTTGCCCTTTGAGATAAACCCTTGCTATTTGTTCGGCTTCATCAAGCTCAACTTTTTCGATTTCTCCCGCCTTCGCTTTCTTAATCAACTCACCATAATTTAAAGAGTTGGTCTCTGGTTTTTGTGCCAAAACAGGTGTACTTCCAAAAATTACTGGCAACATCATCAAACTAGCTGCTAGCCCACCAATCCAAGCAACGCGCTTTGATGACCCCTGTTTTATCAACGCTTTGTTTCGCAAATTTGTCATAATATTTACCCTTTGTCTGCTGGCAGAAGTTGAGCTGTGGTTTTATGCCTATTCTTCTAGCAAAAATCCCAATAACTGGATATTACAGTTTTCTTATCTAGTCTAACTTCCAGACAAAAACATTCCCAAATGTCTTCCAACTATTGCATAAACTCCATGAGCTAGATAATTTACACAGAAATAGTTATAGCAGTTGCCAGTTAGATTAGGACATAAATCTATCCCAAAACCGACACCAAGATATTTTTAAGCCTGTTGCTTGCTGTATAAGCCATAAGTTAGAAGACCCGCTGCAACTGGCTCCTGAATCGTTGGCGAAGCCTCACCCTTGCTAGGGGAAAAAACCAACAATTTTTTCCAAAATTTTAATTTGACACATTCTGATACAAATCGCTACAATAAACATAGTCATAACGACTTCGCTTTAAATAGCTTTGCGATAGTAGGTAGTTAGTAATTTGTGAGTTAATCATGGTGAAAATTGTTGGTATTGGCGGTAGTTTAAGACCTAATTCTTATACCCAGCTGGCTTTGGAAGTTGCAATGCAAAGAATAGAAGCCTTAGGTGGAGAGGTAGAGATTATCGATTTACGAGAGTTGCAGCTACCATTTTGTACCGGTGCAAAGGAGTATCCAGAATACCCAGATGTGAAGCGGTTGCAGGATACAGTTAGTGATGCTCATGGGTTAATTTTGGCGACACCTGAATATCATGGTGGGGTAAGTGGTGTTCTGAAAAATGCTCTGGATTTGATGAGCTTTGACCAACTATCTGATAAAGTGACGGGATTGATTAGTGTATTAGGGGGTCAGTCTAACAGTAACGCGTTGAATGACCTGAGGCTAATTGTCCGTTGGGTACACGGTTGGGTGATTCCAGAACAAATTGCCATCGGACAAGCTTGGAGTGCTTTCAGTCCTGAAGGTAAGCTATTAGATGAGAAACTTTCTCAAAGATTTGACCAATTTGCCCAAAGTTTAGTTGATAACACTCGCAAGCTACGGGGGGTTAATTAGTTATAGGTTGGGCATAAAATTATTGGCGTTGCTGATTTCATGTATGAAAATGATTCTGCATGATATCAAAAGAGACGTTGCATTGCAACGTCTCTACATTTTAATTCTGCTGAGATTCAGTTAAATTAGATATTTATACTTTGGGGAATTTGCGAAGGTAGCAAGAATTTGTAAGGCATTATTCTTGTACGATTCCTTTGAGTAATTTCTTTCTCAATTCCTTTGAGTTGATTTTGAAAAGTCGCCAAGGCTGAACTAATTTGTGGCTTGGATTTAAAATATGAGTTGGAGTATTGCCCTAGCTGTGTATAGTAAACTGAGCCAAGCAAATAAGTGACTTTCAGTTGAGTTCTAGCTTGCTCTATGGAAGGTAGCATACTCATAAAGTCGCCTTGTTCGTCGGGATTTGTCGGCGCTGGAGAGTAACTGGCTAGAGGAAAAGCAGGTGCATAAGTCATCAATTCGCCTTGGGCAAAATTAACCGCAGCGTGTTGAGCGCTAGCAGTAAAAATAATGGTGGAAACAGCATCAATTAGATAATCTAGGGTTTTAATTGTGCCGGAAGCGTCTTCACCAAAATTTTGTAGGCGGCCTCCTTGTTGGGAGATTAATTCCTTTGCCCAATTTTGTAAAGCTTGGTCTGCTAATATTTGTTGCCCAGTGATATAGTAACTGCTCAAATAGGCACTTACCCATTGATGAATAGCGTTCCAAATTAACAGTCCGTCATCTCGGTAAGGATATTCAGGTAGTTGAGAAATATTATCAACACCGCGACTTCTTAGAGTTTTGGGAAACATTGCATCATTGAAATGATGCAGATTATCTTGGGCAGCTTGAACAGTAAGTTGGCGATCGCTCTCTATTGTACTAGCTAAAAGTGCATCTACTTGTCGGCGATCGGCAATCAAAAGTTGATGTGCGCCGTAATTGATTAATATAGTTCCTTCAAAGTGAGGTTCCAGTAAAATCCTTAAATGATGGTTCGCTGGTAACCGCCGCTTAGTAGCAATTACAAAAGGTTCGATAAATAAGTGAGTGTGAGCAAGATGGCTAACTAGTTCATGGTAATTGCTATCTGCCATTTGCACAATGCTTTTGGCGATCGCCCAGTTCTCGCCATCAAGAGGTGTGAACACTGGATGTTCGGGTTGGCATCGAATAGCTAGTGGTAGTAAAGACCGAGATGGGTTGCTAGCTGGCGGTACTACAAATAATGCTAAAGGCGAATAGATATACTTTTGCTGATTTGGAAAACTACCATTTTCCATATTTTTCAACTTAAAATAATCAGCTTTATAAAGCCGACCTTCCTGCCTTGCTGCCTCCAGAGAATCATTAGGAATACCGACAATTTTTTCATATTGTTCGTTGCTAATTCCTAAATTTTTTTCTTGTTGTAATACTTGTTGCAGCATTAGCGGATTTGGCCCTGCAACCTGCATATAACCAAAAACTAGATCCTCCTTAAACCTAGAACTAATCTGTGGTAGAGGTATTTTCACAAATAATTTATTATAATCTTCAATACTTGGATTCATTGCATCATGTGTAGAAAAATCTACATCCATAGAAGATGGTTGGCTTTCTTTTAATTCCAATAATTTAGCATCAGAATCAATTATTTTTTTGAAAGCAGAACTTAATAAATCTGTAATTGATTCTTCTAAACTAAATGGCGCTAAAAATTCTATATTTCCAGGCTCTTTGTGGAATTCGTGCAATTCAAACTCCTCATCAATCCTGTTGAGATGCTCCTCAAACTCTGACATTTCTTGAGTATCAAAAGAGACAATATCAGAGGAATTATGACTAACAATTTCTTCAGTAATTTCTTGGGTAATTGATGCCAGATTCAAAGCAATTTTTTCTAAATCTTCGCAAGTCTCAGCATCTTTAATTTTTTGCTCCATATCTTGTAAAGCTTCTACTGGACTGTCGATGGCTGAGCTATTACTTTCGGCATCAGCATCGATTCCATAAGACACATTAGAATCTGAGGAATTCGGAAACTTAGTTAGAGTATCATTTACTAAAAGTAGTGTTATTTTTTGAGCTACCGAAAGTACCCATTTTAAATTTGGTAATTCTTGAATTGGAACCTGTATCTTAATGACCGGCAACGGGAGAGCGCCTGTCATAGCTAAAGGAGGGATATAATTATAGTTGTAGTCATATTGCATGTATTGTAAGGAAGCCTTACTAAGTTTTACTAATTTATATAAAAGGATCAGAAGACTTTGTACATCTGTTTTTGAGAGACTTAATGAAGAAGATATAAGATGAGAAGCTAGAGACATATTTTTTCCTATTTTTAGTAAATTTATTCCTATCTATATCAATAAAATGCATCTAATGGTAGATATTTTTATTGATATTTATGAGTTAATCAAAGATAGCATAACTTTGGAAAAATCAGTAAAAAATTTAGTTTTTTTGAATTAATAATTATAAATTTATTTCAATAAAAAATAATCAACGCCTCAGCTAGCAAAATTCAATCCTGAATTCTGTATTTTGGCTGAATAGATTCGTTCGCTTACGCCAACAAAGCTTCTCTTTTTTACTCTTCAATCAGTGCTGCATTTTAATCCTAAAACTTGATTTTTCCTCCTAATAAAATTTACTTATTTTAAGATATTTTTTTGTAAAAAGCTAAGTATTTTATAATCCTTGTTTAGCATCTGGTGAATTGCTGCTAGATGAAATTTAGAGTTGTGGTTATTTGTTGCCTAAGCCCTATGATTAATGATGTTGGCTATTTATTAAGGCTGATGCGATCGCACAAAGCCTTATCTTCTTCTTTTACCTGCTGGCTATTGTTCAGATAGCCTCGTACCCAATCACACCCGCGAACCAGAAGCAGATCTAGAGCTAAATCGTCCAAATTAGAGAAAATCACAGTTTTATTAATGGCATAGGCAAAAGTTTTGCCGTTCGGACTAAAAGCAAGGCTCATAGCTACATCTTGATTTTGGAGAGTATGTAGGGGTTTGGCATTTACATCCCAAATTTGGATGGTTTTATCCCAACTACTAGAGGCTAGAGTTTTGTCGATGGGGTTAAAGGCAATGCTGAAAACTGCTTCGCGATGGGTAAATTTGTGTAAAAGTTTACCATTTAAATCCCAAATTTTAACGGTTTTGTCCTTACTACTAGAAGCTAAAGTTTTACTATCTGGGCTGAAAACAAGGCTTGTGATTACATCCTGATGCTTATCTCGATCCTCTACGCTGTGGAGGTTTTTGTCATTAATCCTCCCAATTTTGACTGTACCATCGCTACTACCAGAGGCTAAGGTTTTGCCATCTGGGCTGAAAGCAAATGTAAGTATACCTTGATACTTTTCCTGATACTGAACAGTCTGCTGGGGTTTGTTATTTGAGCTATTTAAGTTCCAAATTTTGACTGTATTATCGTCGCTAGCAGAGATTAGGGTTTTGCCGTTGGGACTAAAAACAACGCTATTAACCCTATCATCATGTGAGAAAGTACGTAGGAGGGTACCATTTAAATTCCAAAGTTTAACTGTATTATCGTCACTAGCAGAGGCTAGGGTTTTGCCGTTGGGACTAAAAACGACACTATTGACCCTATCCCCATGTGCGAAGCTACGTAAGAGTTTGCCATTTAAATTCCAAAGTTTGACTGTATTCTGACTCGCAGAGGCCAGCGTTTTGTCAGTAGGGCTAAAAACGATGCTTTTAACATCATCCTCATGCTCTAGGATATTTAGCTTTTTAGGCTGTAAATCCCAGATTTTCATGGTTTTGTCATTACTAACAGAAGCTAGAATTTTGCCATTTTTGCTAAAAATGACGTTTTCAACTCCATCCTCATGTTGAAAGGTGTATAGCAGCTTGCCATTTAAATCCCAGAGTTTGACAGTTTTGTCCCAACTACCAGAAGCAAGGATTTTACCATCTGGGCTAAAGCTGACACTATCGACCTCATCATCATGGTTGAGAGTATGCAGGAGTTCACCTTTTAAATTTGAGAGTTTGACTGTATTGTCGTCACTAGCAGAGGCTAGGATTTTGCCATTTCGACTGAAAATTACTTTATTAACACTATCTTTATGCTCAATAGTATGCACGAGTTGACCTTCTAAACTCCAGAGTTTGACTGTATGGTCATCGCTAGCAGAAGCAATGGTTTGACTGTCTGGGCTAAAGACAACATTTGTGACTTCTTTCTCATGCTGGAGAGTGTGCAGAATTTTACCATCTAAATTCCAGAGTTTGACAGTTTTATCATTACTAGTAGAGGCAATAGTGTTACCATCTGGGCTAAAGACAACATTTGTCACCCCTTCTTGGTGCTGGAGAGTGTGCAGAAGTTTACCATCTAAATTCCAGAGTTTGACGGTTTTATCCCAACTACTAGAAGCAATAGTGTTACCATCTGGGCTAAAGACAACATTTGTCACCCCTTCTTGGTGCTGAAGGGTGTGCAGGAGCTTACCATCTAAATTCCAGAGTTTGACAGTTTTATCCCAACTACCAGAAGCAATGGTCTTACCATCTGGGCTAAAGACAACATTTGTCACCCCTTCTTGGTGCTGGAGGGTGTGCAGGAGTTTACCATCTAAATTCCAGAGTTTGACAGTTTTATCGTTACTACTAGAGGCAATAGTTTTATCGTCTGGACTAAAGACAATGTTTGTAACTTGTTGCTCATGCACAGTCAAACTATTACGCTCTCTTACTCCATCAACCGCTTGGTACAACGCTGTCACAACTAGAGGTTGGGTTATTTTTTGTTCTTTCAAAATATTCCCTGCTTTAATCCCTTCAATGAGTGCGTTGAATTCTTGATGGTCGTTAAAGAGGGATGAGGAATAGTAACCTAGTGCTTCAGCTTTTGTCCTTTGCGCTTGTTTTTTCTGATCTAAAGCCTCTAATCCTAAACAAGCAGTGATAATTAAGCCAACTAATGCTCCGCTAGCTATTCCCCAAGCTATCCTAATTTCTCGACGGCGACGCGCTTCTTTTTCTTTTTGCTGGCGCTGACGCAGTTCCATACAAGCACTAACATAGTCAGCTTCTAACTGATTCAAAAAACTAGTGTGCTTCGCCAACACCTGAGCATCTTCTAATCTACCTCCGCGATGCACCAGATAATTCTCATCTTTTTGCTGCTTTTCCCAATCCAAAGCTGCTTGACGGATAGTTTCGCGCAGTTTTAAATTGATGCGATTTTCATCTAACCATTTGAGCAACCGCGGCCAGTAGCGAATCAAGGCTTCATGAGCAACTTCCACCTCTTCGCGATTTGTAGATTCATCTACACTCGTTACTACTAATCGCGCTCCTTCGCCAGCCAGTTGTTGCACCAACTGTTTAGTAGTTACTAAATCACCACCTGCGGGTACTAGTTCATCTAACCAAACTCGCCGTCTGGTGTCCCGGCGTTTTTCGCCTTTGATCGCATTTTCATCCAAGCGAGTTAAACGGATAAAGATATTCTTAACTTGGTCTTGTTCTGTAGCTGATAAAGTATTATAAAAATCATCGGCAGTTTGAGCGATCGCCATATTCACACCACCGATGGCTTGATACTCGCTACACCGCAACCATCTACCATGTCGCCGCTTCCACATCTCCAACAATGCATGTTGCAAAAGTGGCATGGCTCCCGGTTCGCCTTGGACATCATCCAAAATCGAGTTACTCAAGCCTGCTTCAAAGCGCAAACCCACTTGGGCTGCTTGCATCTCCATCGCTTTCCGCAATTCCGCTGCATCCATCGGGCCGATGAGTTTTTGCCTAACTTCCATCAAATCTTTCAAATTGCGGTAGCTGGCGCACTCGCCCCAAAAATCTGCCCGCATGGTGACGATGACTTTTTGAAATGGAATCAGGCTTAACAATTTTTCGATAAAAGTCACCCTGTGAGTTTCATCAGCACACAGGGTAAATAATTCCTCAAATTGGTCAATTACTAATATTGAACATTGGCCTTGCACAGAAGAAAGACTAGTTTGGAGTTTTTCTATGGGATGAGAGCTTGGTGTCATGTAGGCTAACTGCAAATCAGGTTGTTTTTCCTGTAGCAGTGGTATTAAACCTCCTAACACCACCGATGATTTACCGCTACCAGAAGCGCCTAAGACTGCTAAAAAGTTGTGTTCGGTCAACTTTTGTTGCAGTTGGCTAATGAGTTGTTCTCGCCCAAAGAAAAATTCTCGGTTTTCCACCCTAAAAGGATACAAACCCCGGAACGGACAACGAGAATCATAAACTGGTGGTTGGTGACCTAACGCCAAACCATGAAAGTTGATGTCTAGTATTTCCTCGCAGAGATTGTTAATTTCTTCTAAAGCTTGCTCTCGTTCTTTGAGGGCTTCTTTGCTCAAAGCTGCGACATCTGCGCCTAACGTATTTTTTAGTTGCTGTGCTATCTCTGCAAACTTCTTTTCCAGAACAGGCGATCGCTCTGGCAATAATTTTACTATCTGCTCTAAACCATATTCTATTTCAGCGTTGGTCAATTCTCGGTCAAGCTGGTCGCTGAATAAAGGTCGTCCCCCCAAACGGCTAAACAGTGCAGGTACAGTCACATCACCACGTTCTGCCAAAGCAGCTGTCGCTTCATGTAAAGCTGAGTCCACCTCTCCCGACTCTCTAAGCTGGTAGTAAAACTTCTCTGTTAGCGCCTGAGCCGTCTTGATAGTCACCTTCTCAGTCATCGCCACCACCGCAGGCATCCCCAAATCCCGCACCAAGCGCTGTCCTAATCCCCCCAGTCCTGCTTCTGCATCTGGGCTGGCGCTTTCACAAGTGCAGAGAAAAGTAAAGTGCGGTAACCCTCTAGCTCCCCTTAACACCCGCACTCTTTCCAGTAACCTTGTTGCCGTCACTACCTCCACTGTATTATCAGCTTTTGACCAGTAGAGCAGGGTTTCGCCATCATCCATTACCCTGCCGTGACTAACAAAATGTAATATTGTATACTGCTTACTTCTATCGGTTAGGTGAGTGCAAAGTTCATCAAGAGTAGGTAAACCAATTGCACCATCAACTGCTGCTAAGACATCTGTGGGAATATCTCCCAAAGCCGATCGCACACTTTTTACAGTAGTTTCCACATCAAAAGTATCTAATTTATACTTTTGTGAATCCGATGGACTCGCCACCAATACCAGCGCCCGCAAATCTCGCCGTCCGATGGGGGGAAAGAGTCGGTCAGTAATGGCAGGAATATAGAAGGAAAAAGGCACACGTTGGTTAATGGCTAACATCTGCCAGTCCCCATCTATAGGAGCGCATAACCTTTCCCAACGTAAGGTTCTGAGTTCTTTGTCTGCGGCTTCAATAAACAGCAACACCCGCAGTGTTTCTTCATTGTGACTGAGTGCCCTGACAAATCCATCGCGCACCTCGTCTCGTAACAGTGCTTTCCCCAAAAACGTACCGTAATCTCTTACTTGTCCTGAAAGACTCGTCAAACGCTGCAAATCTTCCTCAGTTAGCCGGAAATTACCCTCCGATCGCAACGGCAAAAGAATACCTGGTTGGGTGTGTTCCACCACAACCGGCCAATTATCTCCTGATTTGCGTTGAATGGTAATCTCGAAGGTGTTCATGATTGGAGAATGGGGAGAGTGGGGAGATGGGGGACGCGGGGATGGGGGGACGCGGAGAATAATCAATGCCCCATGCCCAATGCCCCATGCCCTAATTAAAATTTCTTCAAAGTTTCGAGTAGGCTAACTGTCGCTGAAAGTGCTGCTTGGAGCTTTTCTGCACGGTCAGTTGAAGCTTGTTCGACTGTCTTGGCAAATTGTTCTAGTGCTTGGTTGAGGTTTGTCTGGGCTTGTTGGATTGCAGATTTATCAGATACCTGGGGTGTTGTGGGTGCAGTGGGTAGATTTATTGATGCGATAACTGCGCGATCGCCACTTGAATTATCGCTCACAACTAGGCGAACTGCGGGGTCACCGATAATCGCATAACTACGAGCATCGTTGTTTGCTGTCCACATGTCAGACAAATTCATGGGATCGGCAGTTGCACCATATTTAACTTCTTCTAATTCGGTACTCAAATCAGATGAAAGTTCGGCGTAGCGTTCGTTGAAATATTCAACAGCTGACCCCACAGGATGTCCTTCTAACAGTCTCTTGAGGGTACTTTGGAAGACTGCCAATTGTTTGCCAGTGCGTCCCCAGACGAAAGAGCAACCCCAAGCGCGTTCTACGTGACCGATGACGGCTAAAGCACCACCCTTAGGATGACTCAGAAGCCGACGGGGTAGAGGAGCAACAAAGGCATTAGGAGCGATTTCTAATCTTTCATTGGAGCCTTTTCTATGAGCAAACTCATCAAATCGGGGCGTACCAGCACCATAACAAGCAAAGTGAAAGGCAATTAACCCTAGTAACTTAGCATCATCGCCAACATCGTCCGCAGAGAAGTAAAAATCTTCGGGAATTGGTTTTCTACCCCACTCTCTACCAGGCCAGTCCTGACAGAGCAAAGCACCTTGATGGCGTAGTTGTCGCTCATCACCGTTGGGAAAGCCCATACCATGACTAGCAGTGAACAGCAAAGCAGGTGTTTCTTCACCACCTAATATTTTCGCTAACCGCGCCTTTGTAGCTTCTTCTGCAAGTAAGGTTTGTACTGCCCAACTATTATCTTTGTTCTCGTCAAGCATCCATTCAGCTAGCGGCTGAATCAAGTTCTTAGCGCTGAGTTCAGTGGCTGCATCTCCTTTGGTACATACACCAAAAAAGCTAGCTTTACGAGCTAGGTTTAAATCAGTAGTTTCAGCTTGTACGACGCTACGAGCATACTGAGCATATTCTTGGGGCGTATCAAAGTAAATCCGCCCTACCGCATACTGGACATCAAGTTGGTACTGGAAGCGATAAGGAATGGTTTCTGGGTCGCCAACAATCAACAGATAATAAGGCATTTTATCTGGGTCGGCAGGGCCGGGGCCAACTCCATGACGCGACAAAAATTGATTCTTCGATTCCCCTGGACGATAGCCCTTAGCGCCGATATATTCCTGATAGTAATTTTCTTGATTTTTCGTCGCTTGTCTTTGCCGATGTTCTAACAGTTCTTTGAGTGCTTCCCTAATTGCTGGGTCAGCATTATGAGCGAAGATGACTCCCCAACCGGTTTCTGCGAGGTTTTTCGGATCTACGCCTTCAATGGGAGCAAAGTCGGGTTCTAAACCTTTAACATGGGAATCCTTTCTTTTGAGTTCGCTGATTTCTACAGGATCGAACTCTTCACCCTGAGCGATTTTAGAAAGCTGCTCTGGTGTCAAAGGAGGCAACAAATATTCTCCTGATGCACCGTCAATTCCATTGAAATATAGCTCTTTGGTCAGTTGTTCTATGCTCATATTACGTCATCCTTCTATTTATAAATTCACTAGGTAAGACAAAAGTAAAAAGTGAAAACGTAAAATAAAAAATGCTTGTAAACCGCATATTTTTTTTTGAGAAAAAAAGGCGATCGCTGACAATTTCCTAATATTAATTACAGAAATTATCTTTTTATTTTTTACCTTTTACTTTTGATTTTTAATTACCAAAAGCTGCTGACCACACAGCATGAGCAACTTCAGGTTTGTCAATGGCATTGTGAGCGCCTACAAACTGATCTAGTAAGCTAGGAGGAACATAAATATAATCGTTACTGTTCAGGTTGTAAATTTTTCCTGGTTCAAATTTGTAGGGTTTGTCCACAGGTTGCATGTATGTAATCTCAGTGCTGATGTTCAAACCATCACCTTGGATTCCATAACAACCAATGGCACCAACACCAGGATAAATTGAGGTATCAACACCAAAGTCTATATCTTGACCGCCAAGTATTCCAAGTGTCCCCGCCATAGGATAGGCATTCTTGACAGCCTTATCATACACAGATTGGGTAGTAACAATTGGGCCTGCAACTTTATTATCAGTAATAATAGAGCGGAAGTAACCAGCAACATTGTTTCTATAAGGGACATTTGCACAGAAACCCCAAAGTGAGAAAGCGCCTTGTATTAAAGCAAGAGAATTAACTGGACGGAGTAATTTGTTATTTTTAGTACCTGCTACGGTGGCTGAGACCAAAATACATCCAAAACTGTGCCCCATCAGATGAAATCGCACAGTATTATCTGTGACTTGTTGAAGTCTGTTTAACAAATTCAAGCCACTGGTTTGACCGATTTTCCTAGCTCGATCTTTCATCTTCCAGAAAGATAACAATCTCGGAACATTCAAAAATGCATCAGCCGCTGATTTTACACTTGTCTCAATTCCGAAGCTGACATCCTCGTCTTCTTGTGCAAGACTAGCTTCATATACACTATCAGGATCTAAATTTAAGGATTCGCTTTCACCCCAGCCATCTGCATCTTCTCCTTCACTGCTCGAAGATGCTTCCTTAATCAAAACCTCGTAGGCTGCACGTACCTCAGTTGGTAATGTATCGGGTGCAACTTCATATTCTGCTGCTGCTGTAAAAATTGTTCTCAGGGCTTCTCTGGCAGCTTCAGTATCAGCAATACTTTGGGAATACTGATTAATTAACTCTTCTTGAGAATTATCTGTTACATCAAAAGACACAACTGTTTTGTCTGGTGAGATTGCATTCAAGTTTTCATCTCCCCAGGGCTTACTAGGCCAATGCAGACCAATTAACAGTGGGCGAAATCCTGGCCTTAACTGTTGCATTTTTTGAATATCAGCTTGGTTTTTAGCCATAGCTGCAATCCATCTGTCATACTGGTCTTTTGCCGCCGGAATGTCTCCTTGCCAACCGTGACTCATCAAAAAAACATCTGTGATTGGCTGCCCAGATTGCCTAGATTGAGATAATATATCTACTACTTTTTGACTGATTAGTTCTCCATTATTTTCGCGTTCTTTGCCATTAGCGTCAAAAGCGATTAAGTAGTAACTTAAAGAAGTTCCAACTAATGTTTCTGGCATGTGTAAATCCTTTTATTTCAGTGTTGGATTTCATTAAAACAACAAAAAACATTGCATTCATTCCACAAAAATTTGGCTGCTGTTTGATAACAGCACCCCTAATTTTCGGATATTTACTGGGCAAAATTTTCACTACCAAATCTTTTTAAATAGTCAATAAGGTAGCGAAATTATGGTTTTTTTCCTAATCTCTTGATATTTGCGCCGGTCTACACTTTCATCACCATTACTCAGATTTTGGCGCATCTTTACACAGAACTGGTATGAGATAATCAACGCCAAAATTTGCTGTGTGACTGGTCATATCATGTCCCGTTAAACACTTATCATTGTGGGGGACGCTCTGACGCACAGCAATTTTAATAATAAGCGATCGCCTGGATTTCAATATCAATAGATTGTAATCTTTTAGTACCTAGCCAATGTGATATTACTGGTTACAGAATAACTTTAACAATTCCAGTTAACCTGAGTAATAATACTGAGTTTAAACGGAATTTTACTTAAAATAAGATGAAAAAAAATAATTGGATCTCAGTATTTTGGTGCAGACGGAAATGAAGGCTTGAGGAGTATCTGAGACTTAAACTGCATTTGTGCCTGAAACTAACCATCAATCTGGAGTGGGCAAAGCTTTGCCCACCCCACAAAATCAAACTTAATGGTGGTGATGATGGTGATGGTCAGCTAATTGGGGATTAACTGCCACAGTTTGCTCCGACAATAACTGTGCAATATGAGCATCAGCCCATTGCGCTGCCATCGCTAAAAATTCCGGATGGTCGTTGACGCAAGGCATTTGTACGTAATTTATACCAGAATGCTGTTTTTCCAAAGCATGGATGATGTGATGTACATCCAACAGAGTTTCGTGGTTTTCCGTAGCAAAACCTATTGGCATAAATATCACTATTTTTGCGCCCAATTGAATCAAGTTACTTGCTGCTTGTTGTGCATTTGGCTGCGTCCATTCAATCAAAGGTGTGTCGTGATTGAGCCAACCCACGGAGATTAGAGGATAGCGGTTAATCAACTTATCCCGTACTAAATCGTATAGCGCCTGACTTTCGGTAATTCCAGAGGTAAATCCTTTGGCTTTGTGGGGACAGCCGTGATTCATCAGTACAATCCCGATTTGGGAAGGTAGGTAAGCTGCTGCTAAATCAGCGTTAATTTTCTCTTCAACTAGATGAGCCATCAAATCAATGTAGGCTGGTTCGTTGAAGAAAGAAGGAATATAGCGCTGTGCTTTCACCCAGTGTTCTTCACCATCAGCCAACTCAACAAGGGCATTATTAACTTGCTCGATCGCAATCCCACTAGTAAAAATAGAATCAACAACTAGCAGTGGATAAATTAGCAGCTTATCAAAGCCTTGATTTTTAATTTCTGTCAAGACTTGTTTGGGTAAGAAGGGGGCGCAGAAGTTGAAAGCTTTGAAAACTTGGACATTATTGCCCCATTTCTCTTGTAAATTCTTCTCAATCCCAGCCCGCTGTTGTTCAAAGATGGCGTTGTGTGGGGAGATGAAATCGTGGTGTGTGTGTCCCCACTCATGGCGGTCAAATAGCGCCAAAAGTTTTGCCAGAGGCGGATAAATCCAGGTTGGCACTGGTGCGAATTTGGCGGTGAGTAGATTTAAAGCCTGTTCGTTATAGTTAGCGAAATCTTCGTAGCTTTCGACTTCGCCATAGCCCATAAGCAGTACAGCTACACGGTCTTTACCTAATAATTGCTCGTGAGTATGTTGTAGTTTTTCCGGCGTTGCAACCACAATAACTTCCTCAATATAACCAGAGTGCAGAGAATTTAAACTTAGGGGATTAGCTTGAACATTTCCCCTATTAGTAATTTATTATCACATCCCCCCGGATGGGATAGGTGCAAAAATCAAAATAATACATCAAAAGACATACTTTGGTAATTACTAGACTTCTTGCAGAAGTTGGCAAAGGGTTCAGAAGGCAGGAGGCAGAAGGCTTTTATGGAACCCACGTTTAAAAACGCGGGATTGAAATAAGGACGCCTTGTGTCTCGTGGCACTTTCCGCTCGACACAAATCTTTTTATACTAGTGGGCTTTAGACCCACAACTAAAGTTTTTATTAGTACTTCTTTCCTTCTGCCCTCTGCCTTTCTTTGTAAGCAGGAGAGTGAAGACTCTTTTTGTTTCCCTTTCCCCTTTCCTTTTTAAGGTACGCTTCCAAAGCTACTAACCTTGGTAGGGTGTGATTAACACTACCGCTACAAAGCAATCAAACGACATCAAAAATATTTTTCACTTTTATTGAGAGAGAACTGCATAATCTCTCAAAGTCATCCGTGTAACTCCTCAGGAAGACGAAGATGCTTTTCCAGCGAAGAGGAGCTATAAGTCAAAGTCCAGTTTGCATCACTCAATCTACTAATTAACTAAGGAACTACCAATGACTTTACAAGATTTGCAAGGTTACGATCTCGTGATGGCCATCACTGAAAAAGCATTAAATGAGCAGTTTGCACTGGTGTTTCAGGACAATACTCTACCTCAATGGAATGCAGAATTAAGTGATGATGGTTCTACAATTCAAGCAACTTTTGGTATACCGAGGATCGATCTCAATACTCCATTGAATCGAGGTGCATCTTTAATAGTGCCGATCGTGGCAGGGGCATACACTTACTATCAAGTAAAAATTGTAAGTGGTAAGCCAGAAGTTACTTCCGTATCTTACGATCTTTCAGGGAAATCATTTGTTTTAACTAGCTCTCTGAAAATGCTACATGATACTGATTTCCATTCGGCTGATTTTACAGTGCAAAGACTGTTTCTAGACTTGAGCGATCCACATCTAGTTTCTCGATTTGAAATCGATGATATTGATGGGCAGGCATTAGTGAGCATCACAACGTTACTACAGAAATACCTTGAGCAACTTCAGAAGCAGAACAATGCTACCTTTGTGTTTGGTTCTGTGAAAGTGCCAAATGTACCTGAAACAGTAGGCCCATTAGCTCCTACAGGTGGAGATTTCTCAGTTTATAGCGATCCATCTAACCCTCAGTTCAATTGCTTGAATTTCCTGTTGATGACGGATAAAAAACTCTTACCTACTGAACCTACTGCGGGTATATTTGACCATAGTTTGGTGTTGACCAACGATGAAGCAACTTTTATCGCTTCAGATTACCAGATTCTCAGTAAATTTATCTTGCCAAACATCGTTAATGGACTCAAAAGCAAGGATGTCGATTGCCCAATAAGTGTTGACTCATTCAACCTCTCTCATAATCCTGCCAAAGCAACGCTGAAGGAAAATGTGCCTTTCAAAGGCTGCTCGTTCACTAAGCTTGATGTCTACATCTCCAACAATGAGATTGCGATGGACATTGAATATCGCAAGAAAGGCCACATTGGCCCAGCGATTACAATTACTGGCATCGCAAATTTATCTAACTACGTGTCAATTTATGTTGAAAATGGCGAGCTGAAATATAAAACGCGTCAAACTGATATCAAAGTCAGCAGCGACCAAGATAATTTAGCAGTACGGATTATTTTAGATATTTTAACTGCCGGCTTCCTAGAAATTGGTTACAAAGTAGTCACAGATGCTGTCAAACATGCTGTAAATAATTTGCTAAAAGACAACGGCTTTAGTAATGCACTGACAAATGCAATGGCATGTGTAGAGTTACCAGCGAAGTCGCTGTTTGAATATTCCAATGTTCAGTTACCCGCCAACTTCATGTTAGATGTAACCCTCAAGAATTAGGGTTAATCCAAGTAATGCACACATGAAGCATGAGAACGTTCTGTCAAAACTTTTGTTCTATGCTTTATCTTTTGTCATCAATACAAACTTTTGTATCTATTTGACTACACATTTTGCTTCATACTTCATTAACTGTAAAGGAATTACTTAGTAATGGCTAACACAAATCAAGCGATCGCTTCCTCTAAGCTGATGCAGAATTATCGCATTAGCACCCCCGTTTCCAGTGATACTCAAATTGTGGCGGTTGGTAAAGCAGGAGACGGCTCTAGAGTGTTTTCGATCGCCAGCAATCGGCATTTATTTATGATTGAGTCCACTACCGAAAGTGATACAGGCTGGCGGCAACTCGATCTGAACATGAATGGAGAAGTGCTGACCTTGGAGCAACCAATCCAAGCGTTCGCTGCCGCCACCGATGGGCAGGGTAACGATCATCTTGTTGCTATTGCAGCTACACCAAACGATCCAAGCAGCAACAGCATTTACTATGTCAAGAACTTTGAGACCGCACCAGAATCAGAGCGGTGGATCTTCTGTGGACGCATGAGCAATGTCACCATTGTGAAGCTTGGTGTGGGCTTTGATGCCAATCAGCAACCATTGGTAGCAATTGTTACTGAAAAAACTGACATAGATAGCACCAATAAATACGCTATCCAAATTTTGCATTTAAAACCGGGACAGCATCCAATACCTTGGAGTCCTCTGCTGACCACGAGCAAGCCAAACCGCATTCTCGATCTAGTGGTTGGCAGCCTCGAACCGCTAGGAAATGGTGTGATTGTCAGCTACATTGATGAGAATGGCGCTCCTCGGCTAGAGTTTAGCGGCGTTCCTGCCTACCATCATATTATTGCCAGAGGGGGAGAAACCCATAACATACTGGCAGTAGTATCAGGAACAGATGGTAACTCAATGTTGTTTGCAGCAGCAGGTAGTAACCTGTATTTCAACGATCCGAATTTGGGATTGATGAAGATGGGTACCTTGCCAGCCCCCATCGATCGAGTCGCGGCTATTCGCAATCAAAATGGTGTAGTAGATGTGTTTGTACACACCACCGATGCCAAAATCTATCATGCAGTTCCGGGTGTGCAAGACCCAGTAGAAATACTTCAGAAAGCTGCTCACATGGGTGTTGCTCAAAGTGGTGATGGTACAGAAAATCTATTTTATGTCGGATTCGACCATACACTTTGGTGGCTGGTGCGCGATCGCCAAACCAGAGATTGGGACAACAGCCAAGTTGAACTTGACACCACCCAACAGATTGAAGCCTTTAGTTCCTATAGCACTGCGATTACGCTATTGGATCGGGCTCAGACACCAATGGCTTATACGGACTTACAAATTACTAGTTCAGCCACGATGAATGTTGCCATTAACGGGCAAACTTACATCATTGATGCTACCACTCCTGCATCCTGTACCACCAATGCTGCTGGACAGGTGATTCTTACCAGCAGCACAAATAAATTATCAACCAGTGTCCTAAGTATCTCTGGTGACTTCTTACCAGATGGACATGCAATCGAAGTTCAGCCGAACACTGACATTCAAAACACTCTAGAAACCATTACAGCTGACCAACTTTTGCAAGCCAAGAAAGCCGATGGGTCTTCGCTTTTGCAGGGTAATTACAGCAATCAAGATGTAGCTAATGCGCTGCAAAAGGGACTTAATCAAACCATGTCCTTAGGCAAAACACAGCCCTCCGACCCCCAAAATACACAAGATACTCAACTGATGTTCGCTCGTAGCGATCGCCCAGAAAGTTTACGCTATCGTGCGATCGCACCGACGATACTCGGAGAACTCCATTTAGCATCGGTTACAGAACAGCATTGGGAAATGGACTTTACTTCCGGTATCCCAGTCTATGGGGAACACACAGCTGATTCCATTACGCCTCATTTGGAAACTATTGTACAACCCTTGGCACTGCGGGCATTAGGTTCACTCAGCAATCACAGCGTTGGGTTTTCTTGGGGCGACTTATGGCAAGGTATTAAAGATGGTGTGATTGAGTTAGGCAAGTTATTTGTTTCGACGGTTGTCGATCCAGTTACCAAATTTGTTAAACAGGTCGTTGTCAAAATTGAAGACTTCGTGGGTAATGTGCTGTGGAACGGCGCAATCAATCTGTTGGAACAGGTATTTGATATAGCAGAAGGGATCTTTCAGAATGTGAAAATATTCTTTGAAGATTTGTTTGACTGGCTTGGCTTTCTATTCAATTGGAATGACATTCTACGCTCCAAAGAAGCCATCAAATACACCTTTAATCAGTTTATTCCCGTAATTCAAGCAGGACTGACTTCTGTTAAAAATCGAGTAATTGGTGGCATAGATGCCTTTGAGCGCAACATCCAAAGCACCTTTGAGGGCTACATTCAACAAATCGCCGCAACACAGACAATAACACAAGTAGAGCAAACGAATGTGAAGCCGCAACCATCGGTGCAGTCTAATGTAGTCACCAATATTTTCTATACAGGATTTATCAACCATGCTTCTAGTACACAAATCACTGATGGTGGCACACTGCTGGCACTCAGCCCAGAAAGCAACAGCGCAATTGATAATCTAGTTGTCCAACTCACAAATTATGCCCAACAGTTTCAATCAGTTGAGGCGTTTACACGGGCAGTTGATTATTTCTCCCAAATTAAAAAGAATCCGGATCAAATACTGCAACTGGCGATTAGCGGACTGTTGGAGGTAGTTGAAGGGATTGCTCTACTGGCCCTAGACATGGCAAAAACCATCATTGGCTTGGTATTTGATGGAGTGATTGCAGCCTTGGGAGGAATACTTAACTTGCTAAATCAAGAATGGAATATTCCATTTGTCTCCGATCTTTACAGCTTCATCACCAATGGAAGCCAGCTTTCTGCTTTGGATCTGCTTGCCTTGATCGTCGCCATTCCTGGCACTGTAGTTTACAAGATTATATTTCAAGAGGCTCCCTTCCCCGATGACGCCAGCCTCCAAACCTTTAAGTCAGTTTGCACCACGCAAAACTTGCTTGGGGCAAGTGGTTTGGCTAACCAACCCAGCCATTTAATGGCCACGCGGGCAGAAGCAGCCCAAGCCACAGAAATCTCCCTTAAGTCATTCAAGCCACTCTTCGATATCTTCTATAGCGTTAATTACTTCTTCTATGGTGGATTTGAAGCAATACTGGATATTATTCCGCCCGATGATGTGTCTGGTGGTTTTGAAGTTGCCAACCTCAGTCCTAGATTTACTAAAATCCGTGCTCAAATGGGGGATGCTATTAGTGTACTCAGTGTAGCTACTCTAGGTCTAGAATTCACTTCCCAAGTGTTCAGCATTCCCTGGGTTGTAGGTGGTGGCAGCGTTGGTTGTGACAATGACACTGACTTTGGTAACCTCATTTGGGTTTTGCAATGGATCGGCGTAGGATTTGACTGTGCTTGGTTCGCTGTCACTTCCAACACTGGTAAAGAGCAAGGCAGACTTGCCCGTAATAGTGGTGATATCGGTACGATTGTTGATACAGTATGGGGTTGCACTCATGTTGGTTTAATGATTAGCTGGGCATTTAAGAACAATTGGAAGGATGGTAAATCGATTGCTCAAAACTTCTTGGGAACATTACCAGAATTCACTAAGATCTTGCGCCATACCAAGGTGATTGAGTCAA
This sequence comes from Nostoc paludosum FACHB-159, assembly GCF_014698835.1. Taxonomy (GTDB): domain Bacteria; phylum Cyanobacteriota; class Cyanobacteriia; order Cyanobacteriales; family Nostocaceae; genus Nostoc; species Nostoc paludosum. Next base: position 274,596 of record NZ_JACJTU010000002.1, read on the forward strand.
CCGAAGGCTTTTCACTTCCGGCACTGTCACTCATCGATTTCGTCGGCAATGAAGGCGTATGCTTTATGGGTCTTGCTAAATACAAGTAGCTGAAGAACGAGTTTTTTCGCTCAAGTCTAATTTGCGATCGCAATCCTCAAATCATTAAAAATTAGCGCTATCACTGGCATCTCAGTTTGATAGCGCTTTTATTTATCTTCAGAAACCATCGGCTAAAGTTGAAGTTATTAATAATTGTGCAAGCTGCTAACACGCAACAGACATATGAGTATAATTGTTTGCCCTGGAATCCACGATCGCACCTTCACCCAATCCTTTATATCGGGATTGTTCGATGGCTCAATTGGGCAAAATCAAGCTAATATACTCGTTTTTCCGGGAAAAGACTTTTTAAATTTATCCGCTTTGCACATTTTAGAATTTTTGCGCGATCGCCTCAACAACTCTTTTCAATCACCGCTGATATTTATTAGCTTTAGTGCTGGCGTTGTTGGGGCCATAGGCGCAGCACATTTGTGGCAACACTTGGGTGGTCGTGTCAAAGCCTTTATTGCTATAGATGGATGGGGGGTGCCATTACAGGGGAATTTCCCAATTCATCGGATGAGTCATGATTATTTCACCCATTGGAGTTCTAGTTTGCTTGGTAGTGGGCAAAATAACTTTTATGCAGACCCAGCAGTCGATCATATGTCAATTTGGCGATCGCCTGAAACTGTACAGGGCTGGTGGGTAGATTCATCCATTGGAATTTTTCCCCCCAAAGGCCATCTGAGTGCCGCTGCATTTTTGCGTATGCTGTTAGAACGCTATGAAGCAAATTAATCCGGACAATGGAGTAAGTCAACAGGAGTTAGGAATGAGGAGTTAGGAGTAAAGACGCGATTAATCGTCTCTGTACAGGAGTTAGGAGTTAGCATTTATTCTCCCCCATGCCCAATGCCCCATCCCCCATGCCCCATGCCCGATACTGCCCCATCTACCCAAAGTAACTGATGTTTCCAACAGAACCTGCTGCTGTTAATAATGGCTTTAGCGCACTGCTAAAAAACCGTGGTTTTATGCTCCTGTGGATTGGGCAATTAGTGTCCCAGTTAGCAGATAAAGTCTTCTTTGTTTTGATGATTGCTCTCTTGGAGAACTACTCACCGCTTCCTGGGTTGGCACAAAACTCGATGTATTCAACTTTGATGCTATCGTTTACAATACCAGCAATTTTGTTTGGTTCTGCTGGGGGTATCTTTGTTGACCGCTTCTCAAAAAAGCTGATTATGGTCGGCTCAGATGTTGTGCGTGGAATATTAACCCTGTGTCTTCCTTTGTTACCAAGGGAGTTTTTGATTCTCTTAATTCTGACTTTTGCCATTTCCACTGTTACACAGTTCTTTGCCCCAGCTGAGCAAGCCTCCATTCCCTTGTTAGTGAAGCGAGAAAATTTGTTGGCAGCCAACGCACTATTTAGCAGCACCATGATGGGAGCTTTAATTGTTGGCTTTGCCATAGGAGAACCGATTTTGAGTTTGGCTAAAAGCTTGATGGGTGAAGAATACGGTCAAGAACTTGTGGTTGGTGGACTCTACATATTATCGGCTGGCATCATGCAGCCCATTAAATTTAAAGAACACAAACCACCAAAGGAACATCAACAAGAAAATCACCCTTGGGCTGAATTTACCGCGAGTCTGCGCTATCTCAAGAAAAATCGTTTGGTCTTGAACGCGATGCTGCAACTAACAACCTTATATTGTGTCTTTGCAGCGTTAACAGTGTTGACAATTCGATTAGCGGAAGAATTTGGTCTCAAAGAAAAACAGTTTGGCTTTTTCTTGGCCGCAGCCGGTGTAGGTATGGTATTCGGTGCGGCGCTTTTAGGCCACTGGGGTGATAAATTGCACCACAAGCCTTTACCTTTAATTGGATTTTTGATGATAGCCCTAGTTTTAGGAGTGTTCACTTTCACGCACAATTTAATGGTGGCACTCGGACTGTGTGCAATTTTAGGTATCGGTGCTGCCTTTATTGGCGTGCCTATGCAAACTTTAATTCAACAGCAAACGCCACCGACAATGCATGGTAAAGTATTTGGCTTTCAAAATCACGCTGTCAACATCGCCTTATCTGCTCCTTTGGCAATTACCGGGCCATTAACTGACGCTTTGGGATTGAGAACAGTGCTTGTAGTCATGAGTATTGTTGTCGTAGTTGTCGGTGTCTGGGCTTGGCAAAATACCCGCAGAGTCTTGCAAGACGTAATTTAAGTAATGTAGGCTAATAATCTGGCTTTATTTTTAATCTATAAATTAAATTAATCGGGATTTAATTGAAGTTTTCTATTAAAATGAAATCTTAACTACAGAAGTCAGCATTAACTTTAGCTATAGTCTGAGGTTTGACCGTGCGTTCACAAAGTGTCTCCGTTGGAGAATTGCCTTCCCAAATCAGTATTCCACAAACCGAGAATCAGAAACACTCCCGTAATTCAAACCCGCCAGTCGTGCCCAAACGTGCATCTGGCGGTTTTGCTCTGCTTGACAGCCTTCATCGCCACGGTGTTGAGTATATTTTTGGTTATCCCGGTGGGGCGATTCTGCCAATTTACGACGACCTGTACAAAGTGGAAGCTACTGGTGCGATTAAGCACATTTTAGTGAGACACGAACAAGGCGCAGCCCACGCTGCGGACGGTTACGCACGTGCCACGGGAAAGGTAGGAGTATGCTTTGGTACTTCTGGCCCAGGAGCAACCAACTTGGTAACAGGCATTGCCACAGCCTACATGGATTCCATCCCGATGATTGTAGTCACGGGGCAGGTTTCACGTCCAGCCATCGGTACAGATGCGTTTCAAGAAACCGATATTTATGGGATTACGCTACCAATTGTGAAGCACTCCTATGTAGTGCGCGATCCCAAAGATATGGCGCGGATTGTGGCTGAAGCCTTTCACATCGCTAGCACGGGGCGTCCAGGGCCAGTTTTGATTGATGTGCCGAAGGATGTAGCTTTAGAAGAATTTGACTATGTGCCTGTGAAACCAGGTTCAGTAAAGCTACGCGGTTATCGTCCTACAGTCAAGGGAAATCCCCGACAAATTCAGGCAGCAATTGGGTTGATTACTGAAAGTCGCCGTCCGCTACTGTATGTAGGTGGTGGTGCGATCGCCGCTTCTGCCCATGAAGAAATCAAACAATTAGCTGAGTTATTCAGTATTCCCGTCACCACAACCTTAATGGGGATCGGCGCCTTTGACGAACATCATCCCCTGGCTTTGGGAATGTTGGGAATGCACGGCACCGCTTACGCTAACTTTGCCGTTAGTGATTGCGACTTGCTAATTTGCGTCGGTGCAAGATTTGACGATCGCGTCACAGGCAAATTAGACGAATTCGCCTCCCGCGCCAAAGTAATTCACATCGACATCGATCCGGCGGAAGTCGGCAAAAACCGCATACCTGAAGTGCCCATCGTCGGCGATGTGCGTAACGTGTTGATTGACTTGTTGCGTCGCTTCAAAGAAACAGGCATCAAGCCGACACCAAATCAAAACCAAGAGTGGTTAACTAAGGTTAACCGTTGGCGGGAAGATTATCCCCTAGTAGTACCCCAGCATCCCGACACCATTTCACCCCAAGAAGCGATCGTCGAAGTCAGCCGCCAAGCACCTAACGCCTTCTACACCACAGATGTCGGACAACATCAAATGTGGGCAGCACAATTTTTGAAAAACGGCCCAAGACGCTGGATTTCTAGCGCAGGTCTAGGAACTATGGGTTTTGGTCTACCTGCCGCTATGGGCGCGAAAGTTGCGTTTCCAGATGAAGAAGTCATCTGTATTAGTGGCGATGCTAGTTTCCAGATGTGCTTACAGGAACTGGGGACATTAGCACAATACGGCATCAATGTCAAGACTATAATTATTAACAACGGTTGGCAAGGGATGGTACGCCAGTGGCAGCAAGCCTTTTATGGCGAACGTTACTCATCCTCCAACATGGAAGTAGGGATGCCAGACATTGAGTTATTGGCAAAAGCCTACGGGATAAAGGGCATGGTAATCCGCGATCGCAGCGAATTAAAAGATGGGATCGCCGAAATGCTGGCACACAAAGGCCCGGTAATTGTGAATGTCCACGTTACCAGAGACGAAAATTGCTATCCAATGGTAGCTCCTGGTAAGAGCAACGCTCAAATGGTCGGCTTGCCCAAGCAACAGCCCAAAGCCCCAGCAGAGCCAGTGTATTGTAATAACTGCAATGCGAAAAATGCTCCTACTCATAACTTCTGTGCAGAGTGTGGGACGAAGTTGTAACGCTTTTTGATAATTCTGACTAGAAAGGTAGGGGATCGGGGAGAAGGGGAAAAAGATGATGGAATTCCCTTAATTCCTGACCCCTTTCCTTTGGCGTTCAAAAATGTCGGCACTAAATAAAATATACGGGCAGTTATGTTAAGAATGTGAACAAAGTTGTTTACTGATGTCAGCTAGAGATTTATTTCATGAAGCGGTAAAAAATGCACTCCAGAAAGAAAATTGGATAGTTACCGACGATCCTCTAAAAATAGAATTTGAGGAAGTGACGTTTAAAATAGATTTAGGTGCCCAAAGGCTGATAGCAGCAGAACGAGCAGGGGAAAAAATAGCCGTGGAAATTAAAAGTTTTGCAAGTAACTCTGCGGTTAGCGACTTCCATACGGCTTTGGGACAATTCCTGAATTATCAAATTGCACTCGAAGAAAAAGAACCAGAACGTCAATTATATTTGGCTGTTCCAGTTGATGCTTATGAAACATTTTTCCAGACCCGACTTGCTCAAATCGCGGTGCGGCGACATCGATTAAAACTAATAATATATGAACCAATTATGGAGATGATTGTGGGATGGACAAACTAGAGCAATATCGCCAATATATCCAAACGATTTTAACTAAACACGGTGAGTATAAACCCTTGCGTGAAGACATTGAAAGTGAACTAATATTTGATACAGTACACGATCATTATCAGTTGATGCGTGTAGGTTGGAATGGTTTAAGTCGCATCTATCACAGTGTCATTCATTTTGATATTAAAAATCACAAAATCTGGATTCAGCAGAATATGACAGATGTAGATTTAGCACAAGAACTATTGGAAATGGGAGTACCAAAAGACGATATTGTGTTGGGTTTACAGCCACCTTATAAACGTCCGTACACGGGGTATGGAGTAGCTTAAATAAAAGATATCGCGGACTTTTCCCGGAAGGCGTAAGCGTAGCCCACACTTCGACTTACCTCAACTTGTGTACACACAGGTACTAAAAACCTTATGACTTAAGGCAACTTAACCGTTTTTATACGTAGATGAATATATTCTCTGCGTATTTTTTATGAAAAAAAGATTCATCCCAATGTATATTTCCGCATTCTTTTGGGAATCCTAAATCTACGAGGCTGTATAAACCGTAAGGTATTACTTCCTCAAAGATCACATAACTTTTAAAGGATAATTATGCCTCAACGCAGGTTGCCCAAAGGCCGTAGTGCTAGTTCGGTTGCTTTAGAACCAGAAGTTGCGATCGCAATTTTGGGACTTTTTTCCGCAGCTGCTGATGGTGAAGGTATTTCTTCCACAGAAGAATATGCTTTGAGTGAATTTCTGAGTCAGGTTGGCTTATTTGAAGATTACTCTGATGATGACTTTGAAGAATTGACCGAGAAAGTCGTCAGCTTGATTGATGAAGAAGAACCTGAAGACTTAGTAGCCCAAGCGATCGAATCTTTACCAAATAGAGCTTATCGAGAAGCTGCATATATCACCGCTATCTTAGTAGTGGGTATTGATGAAGAAGTACCGGAAATTGAACAAGATTATATATCTGAACTTCAGGAAGCGTTAAGAATTTCAGATGAACGAGCGCAAGAACTAATAGATGAAATATTTGGGGAAGAAGAGGAGTAATCATGCTTGAAGTTGCAGCTTCAGTCATCTACCATCATTAATTTGAGGTTGCTAATTTAAAGCATGAAATAATTTTGTTGGACTTGAGTTTTTCGGATTCCCGACTTCGTGAAGGAGTTGGGAATCTTGCACGTTAAGCTGTTAAGCACCTAATTTGCAGTTTAGACCGCAGGGGAGCAGAGGAGCACAGGAGAGGGTTTAAGCCATTTATTCATAATTTCAATAGTGCAGCTTAAATGCTGATTAGCTTATGAACAAAGAATAAATGCTCAAAGCATGTATTCTGACTCTCCTAGTGGTGAGTTAATTTGATATTTATTACTTAACTAGGAAGAAATTGGTACATTTTTAAATGCGGCTGTATCTGGCACAAAAATGTCCAAATTATTAACACCATCGGGAACTCTTAGCCAGATATAAGCATCTGCTGAGGCTTGTGGACGTACTTGGAACAAAGAAACACTTCCTGTTGAGCGATCTAAAGCAACTCCTTTGTATGTTTCGCTAGTGTCAGGATTACGGGCTGTTGTACTAGAAACGGATATGATATCACTACCAACAACTCCGTCTGTGGCAAGCCGACGGATACGCATTTGCACATTTATGACATCACGGTTTCCAGTTTGTGGATCTTTAATTCGCTTGGCTGAAAGTAATTCCACTTCTGCCTTCTTGCCAAAAGCAGGCTGCACAAATTGACCGGGTTGAATTGCTGAGTTAGTAGCAGTAGCTGGCGATGGCGATGGTGATGCTATTGGTTCTTTTGAAGAAGTTGTAGTTGTGGGACTTGGTACTTGAGTGGGAGTGCTATTGCTTAGTGTATTAGTCTTGGTGGTATTTAGCGTCTCTCGCAGTGTGAAAAGTTCGTAAGCTACATAACCACTACATACTAAAGCCAAAGTAGAGAGTAATACAGCCACACTAGATAAGAATGTACTCACACCGTTGCCTCGATTTCATATTTATGTAGATTTAGGTTAATCTACTTTTCGATTTTATAATCCCATAAATTATGTTGACACACTCGCGATCGCATTAATTCCTACTTCTGTTACTTGTTAAAATATCAAATAATTTTGTTTGAGTGGGCAGCTGCGATCGCCTCAAGGGCTAGAAATAGATTTGTGATATTTAAGGCGATCGCATTTCTGTTTGGCAACCTGCCAAACCATCTTATAATTGCCAATCCCCAGTCCCCATCACAGCCAAGCGCGGTCATATTGAACGGGCCAAAGTTTATCGTGTCCGAGTTGTTTGGCTGCTAGATGTGGCCAGTAAGGGTTGCGGAGTAATTCCCGTCCCAACAGCACTATATCAGCTGCTTCTTTGCGAATCAGTTCGTCAGCTTGTTCTGGGGATGTAATTAACCCTACGGCTCCTGTCTGGATATTAGCTTCACGGCGGATGCGTTCGGCAAATTGAGTTTGATAACCAGGTTTAACTGGGATGTTGATCCCTGGAATTAGCCCCCCTGATGAAGTATCAATGAGATCGACTCCTAGAGACTTAAGTTTGTCACTTAAAGCGATACTCTGCTCAATGTCCCAACCCTTGTCTACCCAGTCGGTGGCGGAGATGCGTACCCAAAGTGGATGTGTTTGAGGCCAAACCTCTCGGACTCCTTGAACTACTTCTATTAACAAACGAGTACGGTTTTCAAAGCTACCACCATAATCATCTTCACGATGGTTAGACAGGGGTGAGAGAAACTGGTGTAGTAAGTAACCGTGGGCAGCATGGATTTCAATAACTTTGAAACCAGCTTGTAAAGAACGTTTAGCAGCTTGAATAAAGGCGTCAATAACTTCTTGAATTCCCTCAATACTTAGGGCTTCAGGCACAGGACTATCTTTGCTAAAAGCGATCGCACTGCTGGAAACTAAAGGACGCCAACCTTCCTGAGATTCATCGAGTACTTTTCCTCCCTTACTCGGTTTGGCGGTGCTGGCCTTTCTGCCTGCATGAGCAAGTTGGATACCTGCAACAGCTCCAAAGTTGTGAATCAATCCCACAATCCTGGCTAAAGTTGGGATGTGTGCATCTGACCAAATGCCCAAATCTTGGGGGCTAATACGTCCACGTGGTTCCACAGCTGCCGCTTCTGTTAGCACTATACCTGCACCGCCAACTGCACGAGAAGCCAGATGTATCATATGCCAATCGTTGGCGTATCCATTTGTACTTGAATATTGACACATCGGTGAAACAGCGATGCGGTTGCGAAAAGTAACTTCACGAATCCTGAATGGTTCAAACAGGTGTGGCATCGTTATTGATTCCTTCTCTTGCTATGTGATGCTCAATAGGTTTGCAGTATGAATTCAAAAAGCGTTGAGTCAAATATTTTGTGAATCGCTAGAAGTGCGATCGCGACTAACAGGAGTAGTCTTAGAATCAGACTTTTCGCTTTGCAATTCCCAGATATCGTATTTTACTTGCTCTCGATCCACTAGTAACTGTAAATGTTCTGGCAATTTAGTTGTTTGCCAAACTGACCAAATTTCTCCATACAAAGATTCTCTTTCAAATTGTCCAAAAAACATTGGTTTCTTCTCCAGTAATATTACTGTATTTCAAATTCACCGACCTTCCGTCGAGGGAACAGGCAACAGGCAACGAGCAACAGTAAAAATGTGGATTGATATATTAGGATTTGTTGGCTGTTGAGTTTCCTCACCTTCTTGAGACTGCCTATATCAGCTTGCTTAGCCAATTTAAGTATTAATAACCTTTGCTGATTTTTTCAGTTACAAACTGACTAGCTAGTAGATTGAACATAGCTAATCTTCACCTGGTGGCGAAATTTGTTTGGCATGAAAGCAATGAAGAACTTTGTTATCAATGATTCCGGCGTTTCTTGCCCTGACTAGACAAAATAAAACCATTGAAAATACATTCATGCTTAATTTTTCAGCCTGAATCAAAAGTTAAAAAAATCTTTGCTTGCTATCATCCCAATTATTTAGGTTACAGTTAATTAATCTCATAGTGTAGTATTGATAATAACTAAATTTGGAAATCTTCTAAATAAATTAATAAATTTGAAAATTCTAAATGTCGTAATTTTTGATTTAACTATTTATTTATAGTCAAACTAATAATTATTATTGCAAGTATAGTTATCAAATTTAAAAGACTTAAAGAACAATGCTATAATCAAGAACTTCAGATCGATAGAGTTGAGAGCGAAATTTTTTCTCTTGTGTTGATTACACCAGAGCAATAATTCCGTCAGCAAGGGTTTGACTAAAGAGCGGGTTCATATATATTGCGATCGCCAGTGGTCAGATCCGCGACTTCTTGAAGAAGTCGCGGATCTTAGCCCTCAAAATTAATGCGATAGACCACTAGCGTGACACAGCTCATTTAGTTAATTTGACTGGGAATTAGGCTGGTTGCTCCAAGGCAGAATTCTACCCTGAGAATCAGTAGGTAAATTGCTCCGACCAATAAACATTCGAGCAGATTGTTCTCTCACGCCTGCTGGAGTGCCTCCGGGTTTCCAGCCCAAGGTTTCGCGATATCCCCCCAAAAATCCCGCTTCTATAAGAGCCTGTTCATCAACTGGGACTGACTCATCTGCCTGTGGGGCAACGAAGAGGGCATCCGCTGGACAATACAACTCACACATAAAGCAGGTTTGGCAGTCGCTTTGACGAGCAATTCTTGGTGGCCCGTCTGGAACTTTGTCAAAAACGTTGGTGGGGCAGGCGGAAACGCAAATATTACATTTAATACAGCGAGATTCACTAACTAGTTCAATCACAGTGTTACTAACTCCCTTTCCTTAACGGCAGTTTGTAGTTTTTGGGGCTTGACCCAAACTCGATCTAGACCACCACTCAGTAAACGGTGGTATTGGTTCGGGTCTTGTTCTGGATAGTCTAGATGTTTGTGCATCCCGCGAGTTTCTTTACGTTCAAGGGCGCTGGCGTACATCCACCTGGCTGTTGCTAGCATTGCTGTGGCTTCCCTAGCTTGGACAGCTTGATTTTCTGGCACTGTTTCGGTGTTGCGGACTTCTTTCCACAACTGATGTAACCGATCGAGGGATTGTGTCAATCCTTTCTCGGTGCGGAATAGGTTGCGATCGTAGGGGAATACTTCGGCTTGGACTGCTTTAGTTACTTCTGAGGGAATAAAACTATTGCTGCTACCTTTTTCGGAAGCTACACCAGTTTCTCCCAGTCCTCGCACGGAACGTTGATTCGCTTTAGTTCCTAGTTGACGGGCGTAGTTTGCTGCTGCTTCACCTGCCCAATATCCCGAAGAGGTTGCCCAGGCGGCGTTATGACTACCACCACCAGTAAAGCCACCACAAATTAATTCTCGCGTTGCAGCATCACCAGCAGCATAAAGACCGGGTACGGTGGTAGCGCAGGTATAATCAACAATCCGAATTCCACCCGTACCACGTACTGTTCCCTCCAAACGCAGAGTCACAGGGAAAAGTTGGGTAAAGGGGTTAATGCCCATACGGTCAAATGGCAATAAGAAGTTGTGTTGGATAGTCCGCAACATCGCTTCAATTTCAGGAGTTGCTTTGTCCAGACGAGCATAAACGGGTTGGGTGAGTAGGGTACGGGCAATTATCGATCGCCCTCTTTGCGAACCAGCACCTTCAATTTCTGTACCATCTTCGTAATAAAAGGTTGCCCAACGATAATAAGCTCCTTTGGTAACTGAGGAAAAAGCCGGTGATAGGGCGTAAGCATTGGAAAATTCCATGCCTGACATTTCGGCACCAGCTTCAGCTGCCATCAAATAACCATCTCCTGTGAGGACGTTACAGCCTAAAGCTTTACTCAGGAAAGCGCAGCCACCAGTAGCAATTACCACTGCTCCAGACTTGACTTGCCAGCGTTCGCCTGTTTGGCGACAAATCCCCCGCGCTCCAGCAACTGCCCCTGCTGCGTCTACCAGTAATTCTAAAGCTGGACTGTGGTCGAGTATTTTTACGCCTGCTTTGGTAATCTTTTTACGCATTAGGCGCATGTAATCATGAGCTTGCTGGAGCGATCGGCGATGGGGACGACCTTCATCATCTACGGGAAATGGATAGCCCCAATCTGACAGTTTATTTAGGTTTATATAAGTACGATCCAATACACGCTCCATCCAAGAGCGTTCTGACAGGAAACCTCCTAAAGCTTCCCGACTAGCCATTGCCTCTTCCCGTTGTTGTGGATCGGGAGGCACATACCAAACACCAGTACCAGAGGGTGCTGTCGCTCCACTCGTACCGCAGTAGCCTTTGTCTACCAGTATCACTTTTGCTCCTTGGGCAGCAGCATTCCAAGCCGCCCAAGTCGCTGATGGCCCGCCCCCAATGACTAGAACATCAGCCTCTAAATTCAGTTGCGAAGAAATGGTAGAACTATTGCCTGACTCTGATTGATATGCATTCATGATGTTATCTCCTAAATTTTGGGGATTGGTCATGCAAAAGAGGATGAAGCAAAGGCGAAAGACTTACTGCAACTGCCCCTGTGCTCTCCATCTTGCCCACTCCCAGACAGACTCTCAAGAAACTAAATTTGAGTTTATTGGCTAACTTACTCTATTTTTACTCATAATACGGTAAATTGATTGATTTACCGTATTATATATTTAAGAGATTTGCATAGATTGTGCTAAAAAACAAGAGGCGATTAAAAATTTTATTGATATAACTCAAGAGAATTTGGCGCAGCCTAACAAAGAAATAGTATTGATTGTAGGTTCCGACAGCCTTACTTTGGAAAGGTTTCTTGACTCAAAGTAAGTGGTGTTTGAGAGAGGCAACCGAACACAGACGTTGCTTTGTTGGGTTGGGTTTTGCATCACCTGATTTTCATCAAAACAACAGTTTACGATTGCCTGGAGTGGAGACAATTTGTAGGGTAGGACAGCTGTGCTACCCTAACCTGTGCTGGATTAAAATGAAAATCGCTATGGATTGAGTTGCCTAAATACTCACTACTATAGGAATTATATTTAAGCAGGGAATAGGAAATAGTGAATAAGAGTTTTAAAGTTGTACGGAGTTTTTTAAAAAACTAAATTATAGTTTTTTATTTTTATTCCATATAATATATCAAGTTCCATTTGTCAAAATATAGTAAAATTTCAATCTATTTTGTAGATGTAAAATTACTGAATTGCATCACATTCGATTTCAACAAAGGGCATAAGAGCAGGTAGTAGGCTCACCCTAGAAGATTGAAGAATAGAAAGTAGATTTGTTCAGAAGTAATTTAGGGCTAATTTGTTGTTTCTTATCCATATCTTAAGATTACCTTAATCAAATAACTTTAACCTTATTTAAGGTCATATAAATATTAAATCGTCGCAACTACAGTGGCTATAGAAGTAATTAATCTGTCAAAAAGCTTTAAGGGTAAGCCAGCACTGAAAAATGTTTCATGCACGATTGATGATGGAGAAATGGTAGCGCTTGTAGGTGCTTCTGGATCGGGAAAATCTACGCTATTGCGGCAGATAAATGGCTTGCAGATTGGAGATGAGGGAACGGTTTTTATTTTTGGAATTGCTTTGCAAAGCAAGGGAAAATTGCATTCAAAAATTAGGATTTTGCGAAGTCAGATAGGATACATTTTTCAACAATTCAATTTGGTAAACAGGCTAACAGTTATTGAAAATGTTCTCGTTGGTAATTTAGCGCGATCGCCTGCCATTCGTTCGGGGTTGCATTTGTTTACTAAAGCCGAAAAAATTCAAGCTCTTTGTGCTTTAGAAAGAGTCGGGATTTTGGAACACGCATATAAACGAGCCTCTATGCTTTCTGGGGGACAACAACAACGAGTAGCGATCGCTCGTTGTCTGGTGCAGGGAGCGAAAATCATCCTTGCAGATGAACCCATTGCTTCCCTCGATCCTGAATCTGCTCGCAAAGTTATGGAATTACTCGTTGAACTAAATCGAGAAAGCAAAATCACAGTAGTAGCTTCCTTACATCAAATTCAAATGGTGCGTAGGTATTTCAACCGAGCGATCGCTCTAAGAGATGGAGAAGTCATGTTTGATGGTGCGATCGGCAAATTAGATGATGAGATGCTTAACGAACTTTATGGTACAGCAGTAGAAGAGCTTGTTCTTAGAGGACATGGAGAACTTATCGGATAAGAAATTTGGCTAAATTTTCTAGTAATAGAACGCTATTAGCTATTCAAAAAATATCAATAGTTTCAAAAACACTTAAGAAAAATCATGAACAGACGCTTATTTATTCAACAAGCTTCTTTGTTTACCCTCACCTTAGGAAGTGCAAAAATACTATCAGCCTGTAGCTCTAGTTCTAGTTCAGATGCTGCAAGTATTAAAGAAATTAACTTTGGGGTTATTTCTACAGAATCTCAGGCAAATCAAAAGCCTATTTGGGAACCTTTTGCTGCTGCAATGTCTAAAGAAATTGGTATTCCCATCAAACCATTTTATGTAACACAATATGCAGCAGTGATAGAAGCTATGCGCTTTGGTAAAGTACAGGTAGCTTGGTTAGGTGGTAAATCATATATTGAAGCTGCAAAAATTGCTAATGCCGAAGCATTTGCTCAGGTTGTTAGTGAAGACGGTACAAAAGGCTATTACTCACACTTGATTGTCAATAAAGATAATCCCATCGCTGCTGAAGCTAAGGCAGAAGGTGGCGATAAATATGTAGTTAAGAATGCCGCTAAACTTACCTTTGCTTTTAACGAGCCTAATTCTACTTCTGGCTTTTTAGTACCAAGTTATTACATTTTTACAAAAAATAATATTGACCCTAAAAAGGCTTTCAAACGCTTGATTTTTGCTGGTAATCATGAAGCGTGTGCTTTAGCTGTTGCCAATAAGCAAGTAGATGTTGCTACTGTTAGTAGTGAAGCCTTACAACGGTTAGAGCTAACAAATCCTGAAGCTAGAAAAAAAATAGAAATTATTTGGAAATCATCTATGATTCCCAGCGATCCTATTGCTTACCGCAAAGACTTACCAGCAGATATCAAAAGTAAATTTCAAAACTTTTTCTACAACTATAAAGATGAGAAAATCTTGAAACCTTTTAAAATTGCTGCTTTTGCTCCAGCGGACGATAAAGTTTGGAATACAATTCGAGAACTTGAAATTGCTAAGAAAATTCAAGAAACACAATCTCAAGCAGATTTGAGCGAACAAGATAAAAAACAAAAGTTAGCAGAACTAAATCAGCAACTCCAGCAAATTCACACAAACTAAGCTATTGCGCTGTTGATAAATAACAAGATTCCCGATTTCTGGAAAAAGTCGGGAATCAGTATTTTTGATGTCTACAAAGTTTATTAAAAAATCAAATAGGTTTTGATATATGAAAAAATCTCAAAAAGATAGATATCTTCTTGCTAATACTTCTCCTGCGGTATTAGCAATGTTAGAAAAAGAAGCAAAACTTGTTACTAATGGTCGCTTAATTTTTCTATTAATTATTGTTGTTATACTAATTTTTTCTTATATCCAGGGAGAACTAAATTTTCCATTATTATTTCAGCGTGGTGACAATATGGCGGAATATATTCGTGGATATTTTCCGCCTGATTTTACTGATTGGAAATATTATTTTTCCGAAACTCTGATTACTATATCGATGGGAATTTGGGGAACTTTGATGGCTGCGATCGCCGCGGTTCCTTTGTCTATTTTGGCATCGAATAATATGTGTCCGCCTTGGATTGTACAATCAACACGCCGACTTTTAGATGCCATGCGTGCTATTAACGAACTTGTTTTTGCACTCATCTTTGTGGTAGCCGTAGGCTTAGGGCCTTTTGCTGGGGTATTAGCTTTATTTGTTCATACAGCCGGTACACTTGGGAAGCTATTTTCTGAAGCAGTGGAAGCGATCGATCCTGGCCCTGTGGAAGGAATTCGAGCAACTGGCGCTAATCAGATTCTAGAAATTATCTTTGGCGTACTTCCCCAAGTATTACCTTTATGGACTTCTTTTACTCTCTATCGCTTTGAATCAAATGTACGTTCCGCTTCTGTATTAGGAATTGTTGGTGCTGGTGGAATTGGCGTTTCTTTATATCAAAGTTTCGGAGCTTTTGAGTATCAAAAAGTCTGTGCAATTTTGATTATTTTGATTCTTGCCACAGGTATTATTGATTTTTTCTCAGCCAAAGTTAGAGGTTGGCTAGTTTGAATCAGAATTCAGAATAGGCATTTGATAAAAATGAATGTATAGACGTAGCATTGCTACGTCTATATCAAGAATTACCATTGTGAAAAAGGATGTTTTGCTAAATTGCTGTTGAAATATCTGGAGTCGTGAGAAACTTCTTCTCCAATCCAGTTTGGTAGTTCAATTTGTTGATTTTCATCAGTGAGTTCAACTTCGGCTATAATTAACCCTTTGTTAGCGCCCTCAAACTCATCTATTTCCCAAATCAAACCG
Organism: Nostoc paludosum FACHB-159; assembly: GCF_014698835.1. Classification (GTDB taxonomy): domain Bacteria; phylum Cyanobacteriota; class Cyanobacteriia; order Cyanobacteriales; family Nostocaceae; genus Nostoc; species Nostoc paludosum. The sequence goes on from NZ_JACJTU010000002.1 coordinate 289,949, forward strand.
CCAGAATTTATCTTATATCTGATTTTTTCTATAAATGGACGCTGACACAATGTCTCAAGCATTTCTTGAGCATCTTGAATTGGAATAGAATATTCAAACTCTGCTCTTGAATATTGGATAGTCGGGCCTTTAATTGTCAAATAACCTTTTTCACCTATTATACGTACCCGTACAGTTGCCTTATCTTGTGTAGGAATGTATCCCTGACGATAGACGCTACCTTCAGCTAATCCTCTCCAACTATCTCCGATTACTAAATATTTACGCTCTATTTCTTTCGCCATTTTTCGTAATTCTCAATTGTCAGTCTCTTTTATTTCCAAACCTCAGTTAAATCCAAGATGAACCCAGGCAAAACATCTTTCCCTTGGCTTGTGTCATTTTTGAGTTCTAAAACTGAGGTTTAAATATCTATTACCAAGTACATAATACAATTATTTTGTCAAGTCATTTTCAAAAAATAATTCCATGCGATCGCCCCGCAGTCGAGTAACGCCATACTCAATTACATTACCTTTTTGATCGACGTTTACCGACTCAGCTAAAAGAATAGGTTGATTGAGTCCAAGTGCCAACCACTGTGCATCGCGAGGTTGAACTAGACGCGCCGAAACACAAGTACTGCGACGTATATGATCGCATCCATATACCTGTTGTAAAAACTGAGAAATTGATTGCTTTTCTCGCAAAATCTCAATATTTTTTGGCTCTAACAAATCTGGAAACCGTTTGAGGGGAAAATATCCTGTCCCCACACTAATTGGTTCCTCATCCGCTAAACCTAAACGCTCAATTAAAGCCACCGATTCACCATAATTAATCTCCAATACTTTGGCAACGTTAATATCTGCGGTAACTTCCAAGGTGCGGAGTAGTTGAAACCTAGCTTGCCAACCCTGTGCTTTCAAGGTTTGATTGTAACGTACCCGTTTACCAATCGCATAGCGGATAGTTTTAGCTGCGACAAAAGTTCCGCGCCCCCTGTCAACTCGTAGCAATCCCTCATTTTTGAGCAATGCGATCGCCTGCCTGATTGTATGGCGATTGACGGCAAATTGTTCTGCTAACTTCGTTTCTGTTGGTAATTTATCTCCAACTTGATAAACCTCCTGTTGGATATTTTCTCGCAACTCGGCAGCAATTTGGGCGTAAATAGGCATTACTTCATTGTTCATATATCAATTATCAATATTTAGATTGTCAACTTACTCAAATTGCGCTACTCTATTTTCATCTAGATGTCTAGACAAATTAAGAATAGTTTAACAAAAAAGAATTCATGAGTTAGGAGCCAGAATTCTCCAATTTAAAATTTGGTAGCCTTAAATTCGCATATTCGCATACTTATCAAACAGAAAAATAGTTGCAACACTTTCGATTGTGAAAAGGGTTATTGACTAACTTTTTGGCAATCCCAAATTGAAAATCCAAAATAGTATGACCTATGGATACTGTAACGCCGCGACAAACATGGATGAATACACTAGCTAAAGCTGAACTCAAGCAACTAGAGGAACTGGTGAATAAATTAGGTACATTGCCGAGTTATAGCTTTTTACGCTCTCCAGAAATTGGTCTAGCGATGGTTCGGGGACGTGCTGGAGGTACAGGAGAGCCATTTAATTTAGGAGAAATTACCATGACTCGCTGTGTGGTGCAACTAGAGAGCCAAGCAGATGAAAAGATCGCCGGTTTTGGATATGTCGCGGGGCGATCGCACCGTCATGCAGAACTAGCAGCCCTGTGCGATGCATTATTGCAAAGTTCTCAATGGGGCGATCGAATTCAAGCTGAAGTCATTCAGCCCTTGCAAACAATAAGCCGAGAACAACAAGAACTCAAACAACGCCAAACCGCCGCCACCAAAGTTAACTTTTTCACGATGGTGAGGGGGGAAGGGTAAGAATTTGGGGCAGGGGGAGCAGGGGGAGAAATAACCAATACCCAATGACTAATGACTAAACTTACTTATTTACCAGGTTTTGAGGATTCGGTTCATGATGCCCAGCAGACATTTCGATCGCTACTTGATGCGAATGCTAGGCCGGGGACACCATACCCGATAACTGCTAACATGAGCGTGCCTTTAGGCTTAACGGCTGCTTGTGCTGCGGCTTGTCTGACGTTGCTAGATTTGGATGTTCGGGTTTGGCTGCAACCGAGTTTTGCTTCTACCGTTAGAGATTGGTTACTGTTTCACACTGGTTGTTGCTTTACGTTGCAACCTGGGGAGGCTGACTTTGCGCTGATTGGAGATTTGGCAGCATTGCCAGAATTGTCTAATTTTCGCTGGGGTACAGCAGAACAACCTGAAGCTTCGACAACGCTACTAATACAAGTTGAAAGTTGGGAAGGAGGACAAAGAGCGACGCTAACAGGGCCAGGAATTTTGGATCGCAAAGAAATTGCTCCTAATCTCCCTTGCCATTTTTGGGATTTCTGGGTGAAGAATCACCAAGCTTATCCTCAGGGTGTTGATGTATTTTTATTTACAGAAAATGCAGTTATGGGACTACCTCGCACGGCAAAATCTGAGGTCTGTTATGAGCGTTGATATCCGCGTTGCTAGTCGTGAGGATCTGTCAGTGCTGGTTGAGCTTTATGCACAGATGGATGGTGAGTCACCCTTGCCGACGGATAGTGCAGCAGAGATTTGGAATGCGATCGCCGAAATTCCCAACTATCAGATTTATCTTGCCTTCCAGAATCAAGAGCCTGTAGGTACTTTTAGTCTGCTTTATGTTCCCACAATGATGCATCGGGGTTATCACAAATTTGCAGTTCTAGATGCGGTGACTGTTATTCCAAGAGTTCGCAGTCAAGGAATTGGCACTTTGATGATGAAAGCTGCACTCAAAATCAGTGCAGAGGCAGGGTGTTATAAAGTTACGCTGTCTTCAAATTTGAAACGCGATCGCGCTCACCAATTCTATCAAGCACTGGGATTCGAGCAGCATGGCTGGAGTTTTAAGTGCGTAGTCCAGCCAAGTTACCAAATTAACAATTGAAAAAGGTAAAAATTCATGCCGTATGTTGCAGTCAAAGGTGGCGAACAAGCGATTGAGAATGCAGAAACGCTGCTTAAGAATAGACGCCGGGGCGATCCTGCTATCCCTGAACTGACGCTAGAGCAGATTGAACAACAGTTGACTTTAGCTGTTGAGCGGGTAATGTGTGAAGGCAGCCTATATGACCGAGAATTAGCAGCCCTCGCTATTAAACAATCCTGGGGCGATTTAGTCGAGGCAATTTTTTTGTTACGAGCATATCGCACAACACTGCCACGCTTGTATTACAGCCAGCCGCTAGACACCAGCAAAATGCAAATACAGCGGCGAATTTCCTCAATTTTTAAGGATGTTCCCGGAGGGCAGAACTTAGGCCCCACCTTTGACTACATCCATCGCCTGCTGGACTTTAAGCTGATGGCAGAATCAGAAGTTCCCACAGCAAAAGAAGCAGAGGCAATTAACGAACCAGTTCCCAGGGTGATTGATGCTTTAGACCGGGAAGGGTTAATGCAGGTGGAAGAGGATGGGGGGACAAGGGGACAAGGGGACAAGGGGAATTTATCAGAAACACTCCCCGCGCCCTGTTCTGACTTGACGCGTCAACCGCTTAGTTTTCCTGCGAAAAGGGATGCGAGACTCCAGAATTTGGCGCGTGCGGATGAGGGGTTTTTATTATCTTTGGCGTATTCGACTCAGCGAGGTTATGGCAGAAATCATCCTTTTGCTGGGGAAATTCGGATGGGGGAAGTGGAGGTGGTGATTTGCCCGGAGGAATTGGGATTTGAAGTGGCGATCGCTGATATTACTATTACTGAAGTGCAGATGGTAAATCAGTTTAAAGGTAGTAAGGAATTACCTGCTCAGTTCACTCGCGGCTATGGGCTGACTTTTGGTTATAACGAACGCAAAGCCATGTCAATGGCGTTGGTAGATAGGGCAATGCGAGCTGAGGAATTTGGCGAAACAGTCCAAGGGCCAGCCCAAAATGTCGAGTTTGTACTTTCTCACTCAGATAACGTTGAAGCACAGGGCTTTGTTCAGCATCTCAAGCTTCCTCACTACATTGATTTTCAAGCAGAGTTAAATCTAGTACGAAAGATGCGGCAACAACAGCCAAACACTCAATCATCACCTGAATTAACTACAGAAAATCATCAAACTGAGTTTGTTTTGGAAGAAGTCAAATGATTACAGGAATTAATCATATTACTTTGTCTGTTTCTGATTTGGAAAGGTCTTTTGATTTTTATACCAGAATTCTTGGTTGTCAAGCGATCGCCAAATGGAAAAAAGGCGCTTATTTACTTGCAGGTAATCTTTGGTTGTGTTTATCTTTAGATGCAAATACGCGCAAAAGTCTTGCGGCTGAGTATACGCATATTGCTTTTAGTGTTCCTGAAAAAGAGTTTCAAAAATATAGCGATCGTCTGATTTCTCTGGGTGTGGAAAAGTGGAAGGAAAATATTAGTGAGGGGGAATCGTTATATATTTTTGACCCAGATTTTCATAAGTTGGAATTGCATGTGGGTGATTTGTTTTCTCGAATTGCTGCAACTAGAGAAGTTCCTTATGAAGGTATGGAGTTTTTTGGGTGTGGTTAATTATTTTTATCACCCAGAGGCGCAGAGAGGAAAGAGAGATTAAAGAGAATATGATTTAGTAAGAATAATGCAAAATATTCAAGAATTAACAACATTAACTAAAGGTAAGATTGCGATTCAGGGGGCAGATGTGCTGGCTCCAGAGGGTTGGATTAAAGATGCAACTGTTTTAATTGAAGATGGGCGGTTTATTAGTATTGATGGGGGGAGTAGTCCTCAGGGGTTTGATTTTGTCAATGCTCAAGGACTCCAGATGTTGCCAGGAATTGTGGATTTGCATGGCGATGCTTTTGAAAGGATGATTTGCCCTCGTCCTGGAGTTAACTTTCCTTTATCAATGGCGATCGCTGAAAATGACCGGAATCTTTTGGCTGCTGGAATTACGACTTTTTTCTGTTCAATTACTGACTCTTATGAACCGGGTTTGCGAAGTCGAGATTCAGCTCGGGCTTTGATTGAGTTTATTTTGGAAACGGGAAAGCAGGTTTTAAGTTGCAATCATCGAATTCATATTAGACATGAAGAAGCAAATACAAAAGGGCATGAAGAATTATGTGATTGGCTGATATCTGGTCGCATTCAACTTTTGTCGATTAATGACCATTTGCCACCTGCTGGAGATGAGCAAATGTTAAGCCGATACCTCAATGGTTTACGGCGACGAATATCTATGTCTGACGAAGAAATTAAAGAATTTATCGCCCAAGTACAAGAACGGCGAGACGAGGGATACAAACAAGTAGAGGAATTAGTTAAGCTTGCTCATACTTACAATATTCCCTTAGCTTCTCATGATGATGATTGTGAAGAAAAGGTAGCAGAAAGTAAACGCCGTCAGGTTGCGATCGCCGAATTTCCTGGGAGTATTGCTTTAGCTGCCCAATCCCGTGCCTATGGTGCAGCAGTCCTCATGGGTGCGCCGAACTTAGTGCGGGGTGGTTCCCATGTCGGCTACATGAGTGTGGCGGAAGCCGCTAAAAATCATGTCTTGGATTGCCTTTGCTCAGATTACCACTATCCTTCCTTATTTCATGCACCCTTTAAAGTAGCTGAATTAGGCTTGATGAGTTTTGAACAAGCATGGACGCTAGTTTCTAGCCGTCCAGCAGCAGCAGCCGGAATTAGCGATCGCAAAGGCAAAATCTCTCCTGGGTTAGATGCAGATTTCTTGTTGATATCCCCCAATAATTCTTTACCTACTGCGATCGCATCTGTCTACATCAAAGGACAAGAAGTAGCCCGCTATCCAATTAAATACTTACAGCAATCCTAAATTCTTTATAACCGCTCAATCTTCTCTCTGCGCCTCTGCATGAGCTAAATCTACCTCACAATCTAAACACAAAAAAATGATTGCCACAATTGAAACCATTATTCAGCTATTTACCGAAAAAGGTTCCCAGTTATATGGCGCTGAAGCTGTCAGCCAGCTAGAACATGCACTGCAATGCGCCACCTTAGCTCAAAACGCAGGTGAAAGCAATGAATTGATTACTGCTTGTCTGCTCCATGATGTAGGGCATCTCATCCATAACTTAGGGGATAACGCCGCTACCAGAGGCATCGATGACCGTCATGAATATCGAGCCATACCCCTACTAAATAAGATGTTTGCACCGGCAGTCACAGAACCAATTCGTCTTCATGTCGCCGCCAAACGTTATCTGTGCCAAGTTAATTCTGAGTATTGGTCAACTCTCTCAAGTGGTTCTGTGCGTAGCTTAGAACTGCAAGGAGGTAAGTTTTCTCCTGAAGCAGCCGAGACTTTCATTTCTCAACCTTATGCCGAAGATGCCGTCAAGCTAAGAATTTATGACGACCAAGCAAAAGTAGCTAACCTGCAAACCCCAGATTTAAACCACTTCATTCCATCTCTTAATGCCTGTTTGCATTCACGCACCTTACCCCAGACATCACCAATAAACAGCAAAAATTAACAATGGAAAACATGCCCAGTCCTCAGTCCCCCGAAACAGGTTTCAACTTCGCCTACCTAGACGAGCAAACCAAACGCTCAATTCGTCGCGCCTTACTTAAAGCCGTTGCTATTCCAGGACATCAAATTCCCTTTTCTTCTAGAGAAATGCCCATGTCTTACGGTTGGGGAACTGGTGGAATTCAGGTAACAGCCTCCGTTATTGGTCAAACCGATGTGCTAAAAGTGATTGACCAAGGAGCAGACGACACAACCAACGCAGTTAACATTCGCCGCTTCTTCAAAAAAGTTTGTGGCGTGCAAACAACAGAACAAACTCAAGCAGCAACCTTAATTCAGACACGCCACCGCATACCAGAAACACCACTGCGAGAAGGGCAAATTTTGGTTTACCAAGTACCAATTCCCGAACCCCTACGCTGGCTAGAACCTTCATCTGTTGAAACGGGTAAAATGCACGCCCTAGAAGAATACGGCTCAATGTACGTCAAACTTTATGAAGATATCACCACACACGGACACATTGCCACATCCTACGACTACCCGGTGATGGTACACGATCGCTATTTAATGAGTCCTAGCCCAATCCCGCGCTTTGATAATCCTAAAATGCAGATGAATCCTGCACTCCAGTTATTTGGCGCCGGCAGAGAAAAGCGCATATATGCAATCCCCCCCTATACCAAAGTCAAAAGCCTCGACTTTGAAGATCATCCCTTCACCATAGAACGTTGGGACAAAGCTTGTGAGCTATGTAGTTCTACGGAAAGCTATTTAGATGAAGTAGTAATTGATGACCAAGGCGGCAGGATGTGGATTTGCTCGGATACAGACTACTGTCAGGGGCAGAGGGACAGGGGGGCAGGGGAGTGAATATCAAAGATTCATCGCCGAATATCAAAGATTCATCGCCGAATATCAAAGATTCACCGCCGAATATCAAAGGTTCATCGCCGAATATCAAAGATTCATCGCCGAATATCAAAGGTTCACCGCCGAATATCAAAGGTTCACCGCCGAATATCAAAGGTTCACCGCCGAATATCAAAGGTTCACCGCCGAATATCAAAGGTTCATCGCCGAATATCAAAGGTTCATCGCCGAATATCAAAGGTTCACCGCCGAATATCAAAGGTTCACCGCCGAATATCAAAGGTTCATCGCCGAATATCAAAGGTTCATCGCCAATGCCCAATTCCCAATGCCCAATGCCCCATACTTCTCTACGAGAGGCTGCGCCAACGACTACGCTCAGGACAAGCTCAGTACAAGTGCCCAATGCCCTATACCCAATACCCTATGACTAAACCTCTTTTACAAGTTCACCAATTGAGTAAATCTTACGGCGCAATTAAAGCGTGCGATCGCATTTGCTTTGATTTATATCCTGGGCAAGTTCTGGGTATCGTCGGCGAATCGGGGTCGGGTAAGTCTAGTTTGCTCGGTGCGATCGCCAACCATTTCCCCATTGACCAAGGTAATGTTACTTATACAACTCGTAGCCAAGAAGACTTAGAAATTACTCGACTTCCCGAACCTCAACGCCGCCGATTGATGCGAACTGAGTGGGGTTTTGTCCAGCAAAATCCCCGTGATGGTTTGCGAATGAAAGTGAGTGCAGGAGCGAATATTGGCGAAAGGCTGCTAGATGTTGGCGTGCGGCACTACGGCAATATTCGCGATGAAGCTGCTCACTGGTTGCGACAAGTGGAAATCGATCCAGCGCGGATGGATGATTTACCAGTAACTTTTTCTGGAGGTATGCAGCAAAGATTACAACTAGCTCGTGTATTAGTGACACGTCCCCGGCTGATATTAATGGATGAACCAACTGGAGGACTTGATGTATCAGTGCAAGCGCGGTTATTAGACTTATTGCGATCGCTAGTGCGAAATTTTCATCTCAGCGTCATTGTAGTCACACACGATATAGGTGTTGTCAGGCTGCTAGCCCATCGCTTGCTAGTCATGCAACAAGGGCAAGTAGTGGAATCAGGTTTAACTGACCAAGTACTCGACGACCCCCAGCATCCCTACACTCAACTATTAGTCAGCGCTGCCTTAACACCATAACAAGAGGATGGGGAAGTGTGGGGAGTGTGGGGGGATAGGGGAGAAAGATTTCTTGCCACACCTCCCACACCTCCCACACTTTCTGTTCAACCCGTGCCCAATCCCCAGTAACAATGCAATCATTAAATAATCATCGCCATCTTTCCACTAACATTTCTACCAACACCGTTTTGCAAGTAGAAAATCTGCGAAAAGGTTTTACTTTGCATCAGCAAGGAAGCGTTCGCCTATCAGTTTTAGAAGGATTATCCCTGAGTGTGAATGCTGGGGAATGTCTAGCTTTATCTGGGCCTTCTGGTTCCGGGAAGTCTACTTTGATGCGCTGTTTATATGGTAACTATCGCGCTGATAGCGGCTCAATTTGGGTAAAGCATGGAGGAAATTGGGTTGATTTGTGTCAACTTCTGCCCCATGAACTGTTAGCGGTGCGGCAGAAAACCATAGGATATGTCAGCCAGTTTTTACGAGTGATTCCCAGAGTTCCCGCCCTAGAAGTTGCCGCAGAACCACTGATGGAATTAGGGATAAAAACAGAAGTTGCTTTTGACAAAGTAAAAGAATTATTTCATCGTCTCAACCTACCAGAACGTTTATGGAAACTCTCCCCCACCACGTTTTCTGGAGGCGAAAAGCAACGGGTTAATCTCGCCCGCGCCCTGTGTGTAAACTATCCGATTTTGCTACTCGATGAACCTACATCAGCCCTAGATGCTACGAATCGCCAAGTAGTCATAGAACTTCTCCAAGAACACAAAGCAGCTGGCTGTGCTTTAGTTGGAATTTTTCACGATCAAGAAGTGCAAATGCAACTCTGTAACCGCCAATTAACCTTTGCTAAGGATAATTGATCGCAAATTCAAAATAATCGTAGCTTGGGCTTACCGTTTGAAAATTCCATGCCCCATGCCCCATGCCCCATGCCCCATGCCCAAATCCTATGAATGAGCAAGTATACACAAATTATCGCCTCCAACTTCCCCATGAGGAAGTGCTGGGTACGCTTGTAGTGCGAGATGGATTGATTGCTGACATTCAGCCAGGAGTTGTTACTCATGGGTTGAATGGTCAAGGAGATTATCTCATGCCTGGGTTGATTGAACTGCACACGGACAATTTAGAACGCTGTGTATCTCCGCGTCCGGGAATTCGCTGGCCTTTGGAAGCAGCAGCAATTCACCATGACCGAGATTTAGCTAGTGCTGGAGTGACAACTGTATGTGATGCGATCGCCATTGGTGACATAGCTGTTGGTTCCCCACGTTTAACTAATTTTGCCCCGATGATTGATATTATCTGTCGCGGGCAAAAAGCTGGACGCTTTTGTGTGGAACACCGGATTCACCTACGTTGCGAACTGGCATACGATAAGGCTTATGAAATTACCGCACAATATATAGACAATCCGCTGTTATCGTTAATTTCTCTAATGGATCATACCCCTGGTCAGCGGCAGTTTGTCCGTTTAGACAAGTTCAAACAATATTACATGGGCAAACACGGAGCCACACCAGAGGAAATTGATGATTTCATCGTGGTTCGTCACCAACAACAACAAATATATGCACAAAAAAACCGCGCGGCTTTGGTGGAAATCGCCACAGCCAAAGGTATTTCCTTAGCCAGTCACGATGATGCAACAGTGGAACATGTTCAGGAAGCGGTACGAGATGGAGTAGTAATAGCCGAGTTTCCTACCACTTTAGAAGCAGCAAAAACAGCCCACAGTTTTGGACTGCAAGTTTTGATGGGTGCGCCTAATCTAGTTTTGGGCGGTTCTCATTCTGGTAATGTTTCGGCGATGGAATTGGTTTTGCAAAATTTAGTCCATGTTATTTCTTCTGACTACGTTCCCCAAAGCCTGCTGCAAGCTATCTTTCTCATTGCTGACAAAACTGGTAAGCCAATTTATGAAGCGATGCAATTATTTACCAGTAATCCAGCGAAAGCTATTCACCTATTTGGCGATCGCGGTAGTCTCGAACTAGGTAAACGAGCTGATGCGATAGCTGTTCATTATGATGGTGTAGTCCCACGCTTGACTGCAACTATCTGTCAAGGTCGTCGAGTCAGTTAAATGAAAAAGCTAGAAGCCAGATTTCAGCAATGCTTGAAGTGGCGCACTGGAATCTTTGACAAATTTTTAGAATAAAACAGGGAACACGAAAGACCAACTCTAAACAGCAAACAAGATAGCTAAAACCATAGGTTGTTTGGTAGAAACATTCAATAAAAGTTTGACATCAGTTATCAGTTATCAGTTATCAGTAGTAAATGATAACTTATAGCTGATTGAAACTTTAATAAATCACTAAGTTTGCTGTTTCTACTTCTTCTTTCGCTAAAGCCAATGCCTGATAAGCAGTTTTAAACCTAGTCTCATCTGTAAATTTCTGGCCAAACCGCTTTAAATAAGCTTCCAGATATCTAATGCGTAAGTGTGGGTCAGCCGGACTTTGAAGAAAAGGCAAGTCTGCTTCAACCATAAATCGGATAGCTAACAAAGGTACAGGGCTACGTAGTGGACGGAAGTCTGGGTTGTGTAAACCCGGACTTTGATTGCGTTTATGAAATTCTCCAATCATTAGTCCTGATTCGACAAACAAAGGTTTAAGTTTTTGTTGTATATTATCTATGCTTTTAGTAGCATCTTCTATATGGATGTCAGGAAATATTAGCAAAAAAGCTTTACTAAGTTTTAATTCATGTTCTTTAACATCCATCTCTAGAAAGATATCTCGATAGCGTTTGACAATATTTTCTATTTGTTCTGGATACAAGTCTTTCGTGCGAATAACTGCCAAACGAATATTGTTAGATCTTAGAGAGTGGGGTACAAAAGGACAAACTGCACCCGGTCTTCCTAAATGAGGATGAGGTCTTCCTAAAAAATTTTTAACCCAATCTAAAATTTGAATGAAGTAGGGAAGGTCTTCGTTTTCCTGAAGTTGTTCAATTTCAATAGGTGTATAGAGTTGCATTAGCGTCAGTCAAGTGTAGTAATTGTTAAATGCTGAATTCAAATTCATTTGATGATGCTATCTGATAGCTGAATCAATTTTTATCTAAAAAATCAGCCTTCATGATGTTGCATTTTGGGCTGATTTGTAATTATTACCAGATAAAAATCGTTTTAATATTTCGTGCGATTCAATTTAGAGAAATGCACATAGCTAAAAATATATTTCAGCCTCAAGTAATTTATTTGTGAGCATCATTTGTAGTATTATGGAAAATATTTTTATTTTTTTTGACCTTATCCCCCTGCCTTTTTAGCCCTTAAAAGCTAATAATATTTTTAACAAAAGTATTATAAAGTTAATATCTAAGTGTTTAGTTTTATTGTAAAAATTTAGTATAGATTTTCAAATACTGATAGTATGTAGCGTAAAATATCAGTATTCTTACTTTAAGAGTAAGTATTTTAGTTAAAATTTGAATATTCTTAGAATCAGGGATAATTTGTGATTACAAAGACTTACAAGCGCTGATAATACAGAAATGTAGAAAAGCAGAAAGTTGCGATCGCAAGTGATTATCTCAACTTCATACAAGCTATAAATATGTACATACTTAGTATTATTTTATAGTCAAAAGTTTTGGTATTTAATTTACAGCAGATTGGAGATTAGTAGGGAACATTGTTGCATCCCTACGCGTATATGTCATTTACCTGAAAAATACTGTAAATAGACAATTGAGGATGATATTATTAACCTGCTAAAACAATCACAGGTTAAAAGTTAAATTTTCTCTTTACCAGCAGCTTTATGAATCCAATAAGCTCCAGTTATATTAGCACTTAGATGTGATTTGTACAGTTATTTATACCCTCAAGGAATAAACAAAGGGCAATAGCAAAAGTATTCATTGCCTATTGCCTTTTTCCTTCAGATGTAAGTAATTTTTTGCACACAATCAAATCGGATTCATTTGTCATTTTTCATTAGCAAAAGGCAAATGAGAAAAGACAAAGATTAAAAATTAATTTCTGGAACTACATGTCTGCCCAACTACAAAGGGTTAGTTATTTCCAACGTATTCTTTGACTACAGCCATAGCATTAGGAGGAATTTCGGTAATTAGCCGGAATGGAAATGCCGGGGTTGATGTAGAGTTGACATAATCTGATGTGAGAAACACAGCGTAGTTTTTCGCTTCTGGAGTCAGTTGTGCAGCGAAGGATAAAGTTAAAGCTTTAACTAACTTACGAACATCAGCTGCTTTTTCGTTGACAACTTCACCGCCACTGATAGGTGTATTTGGTTTTCCCTTTTGATCCTGAGTGGTACTTGGGTCTTTGACACTCAAATGAGTACCTCCAACTACACCAACTAACCATTTGGGGGATGGGATTTTATCAAATCCCACAATTTGTTCGGTTAAAGCCGGGGTGGTTTTATCTGCTGAACTTGTTAACACCAGGGTAGGAACCTGCACCTTGCTTAACCCAGTTTCACCAAATATCAGAGAAGTTGTAGGATTGAGAGCGATCGCTCCTTTAATTCTGTTATCCCGCAATTGATAGCTATTTTCTGGCAGTTCTTGAGCGATACACTGCATAGCTTCTCCTAAACTCAAGATCGCCAAGTTCTGTTTGCAGCGTTGTTTGAGACGTTCTAGTTGTAACTCGGCACCAGCAATTGCCAAAGCTGTACCACCACCAAAAGAATAGCCAACAACCATCGCGTTCTGAGTCGCAAGTTTCCCAGCAAGGGGGTTATTAGCTGTTTGATTGAGCTTTTCTAACTCGTCGAGAACAAAACTAATATCTTGAGGGCGAAGCAAAAACTCCTCAGGCTTGACAAATCTGTTTTTCCCTTGTAAGGCTGAGCCAACATTTGTCGCATTACTACCAGGATGTTCTAAAGCTGCGACTACATAACCGTGGGATGCTAGATGTTCCGCAAGATAACGCAAGTCCGTGCGGATTGAACCGAAACCGTGAGAAAAGACAATCACAGGTTTGTCAGGAGTTGCAGCAGTTGACCAGTAAACATCAACTGGAATTTTGCGATTGTGCTTTTGGTCATCCAAGTCTAATTTGAGTATTTCTACTTTAGCGGTTCCTGGTTGCGAGGGGTCAAAAGGAAAAGCAACCTGGGGTGTCAAGGGCTGTGGTGTCAGGAGGCCAAGTTGAGGTGCAATTGCCAACATAAACTGCTGAGTGCGCCAAAAAGCGGTATTCAAACTCCCTGCAACCTTAAAAGCCTGCGGTACATTTATTTCTAAGCGTTTACTCGGATAAGCAGCGATAAAACTGAGTATAGAAAGACCCTCTGGTGCAGTAGAGCCTAATACTAATCCTGCCCTGAGTGCTTGTACTCCAGCTTTGTCTTCCCTGGCTAAAGCAGTGGCCAGATCGTTGAGAATACTTGTACCAATCTGCGTATTAAGTAATCTATTAATGGTGACAACATTTAACGGTAGATTCGTGTTTAACGCACCCAAAAAGAACTCGCGTTGTTCTTGGGATAGTCGTTTAGTGTAAGGCTGCAAACTACTAGGTAATTCCCTAGTTTTTGCAGCCTTTTGCAACTCAGCAAGGGTGATGGATTCTGTAAATAGACCAAAACGAACAACAACTGTGTCAGCTGCTTTTGCACAAGTATTTGTACTGAATTGCGTCAGTGCAATGGCGCACAAAAAACTACCAAGTTTTTTCAGACCTTCCCAACTTCTAGCCATGAAGATTTTCACCAATTCATACTTACGTGAATATAGCGGATATTCGTGTATTTGACTACTTCATTTGCTGTCAAGAAATAAACGCAGATTTTTTGTTGGAAGTTAATAGCGATCGCCCCTAAGTGGTAAATGTATTTGCTAATGCGATCGCAACTCATCAAAAACATCACAAAAACAAAGAACTGTACAATTTATTACAGCTAAAAATTTGAGTCAAAATCGGTGTTAATAGCCACAAAAAACCGATTGTTTCTCAACTAAGTTAAATATTGCAACAAATTTCCTTTGTGATTAGTCACTAGCCATTAGTTATTAGCCCCTTGCTGATAACCAATGCCCCATCCGCAATGCCCAATCAATAATCTGTTGCAGGTGAATAGTCTTATTGCTGTTGCTGCACTACCATTACTCTTCAAATTGCGCCAGTAGCACCAACACTTTTTTCTAATTTTATGCTTCCCAGACTCATTTATATTTTTATTTTTCTGATCTCGCTAAGTACTATTGCATTATGGTGGCCTGTGAATGATTCTGTTTGCAATTCTGAGGCTTTTTTAGCATCAAATACTACAAAGTTTCAAGTAGAAGCCAGTAAAGTTGTTGTTCAGCCGTGGCATGGCAAACATAAATCATACGGAATCTTTATGATTCCTGATGAATACAAAAAAGCTCCATTTTTTGTGTTAACAGTCAAAGGTGCTGGCAATTACTGTTCAAAACAATTCGGTTATAGAAAAAAAATTGATAATATTGTTGCTCAGCCAGGAACTTATCTATTGAGAAAGTTCATTAGAACTCGAACATCTGTGCGATTGATTCTCCAAGGTTTGTACTTTCAGATCAATGATAAAAAGAATTGGACATTAACTTTCCCTCAAGTAAAAGTCGATTAATAGTAAACATTTTTAATCCAATTGCATGAGGTAAAAATTGATTGGCTTTGAGGCAGGAGCCAGGAGGGAGAAGAATTTTTATATTTAATTCTCTATAGCAATCTGTGTAGGAGTTGCAAAATTCCTCATGAAGGTAGGGAATAGGCAACAGGCAACAGTCAAGAAGAACGTACAAATTTACTCTAGCTTTCACAAATGATTTAGGACTGCTATAGTTGTCTACCTCATTTGGTTGCAAACTGCTGTAAGTACTTTTCAAACAACCTCTTAATTATGGGCGTATGAGACGCCACACCACAAGATTAGATTTTTTATTTCTTGGAAATGCTTAAAGTTAGTATTTTCCAAAATCTCGGAATCACTAATTACGAATTAGGTCGCTGGTTGAGTTGCTAAATCCTCGTTTTTTTCTAATAAAGCAGTGGTAGCATTGACCACAATCTGCGCTGAACCTGTGAAAAACGATCGCTCAATAGTCGCTAGAACATCGCTGGGTTGATGATAGTGGGGACTACGTAAATTTGCGGTATCCGTTACCAGTACAGCACCCACTCCTTGATACCAAAACGGTGCATGGTCGCTGCGTAAAGTATCTGGTGTCAGTAAGCCTTTGAGAGGAATTGGCAGCCTTAAAAGTGCTGGCAAATAAGATTCTTGTTTATTCAGAGCAGTTAGGGGAATGTTCTGGGAGTTTTGAAACGCATTCAATAAAGGTAAATGTTCTGTATCACCAACTACCACCAAAAAATCGCCCTTCTCGCTAGGTGGTGTAACAGGCAATCCAGCAGGATATTTTTGACACCCAGACGTGTAACAAGCATAACCTACCATATCCATGACGATCGCCCCGCCCAAATTTTCTAAACGTGCCTTCTTGGCGACAAAAGCCTGACTACCTAAAAGTCCTGCTTCCTCTTGGTCAAAAAAAGCTAACTGTAACGTCCGTGGTGTGGGATGGGAACCCAACAGCCGCGCAACTTCCAGCATTACGGCTATACCGCTGGCGTTATCATCGGCGCCTGGAGAAGAGGCAACAGTATCGTAATGCGCTCCTACGAGAATTGCTTTAGCGGCTTTGTTAGTTCCTGCACGTTCGGCAAAAATATTTACACCGTCCGAGAACTTTTCTAATTTAGGTGTCCAGCCGAATTTTTTCAGTTCATTTGTGATATATGTGCGAGTACGCGATCGCTCTGTTGTCGTGTAACGCTGAAAATTCAAATTTTGGATATGGTTTAACAGTCTTTCACCAGACACTTGTAGGGTACTGTCAACTTCCTGAGACCCTGGCTGTGGTTCTGGTGTTTTTACTGGAATGCTCTGAACAATCTCTGGTGAGGGAGGCTGTTCAAAAAAAGTGCTACCTCTGCTACTCACCGTGACAACTGTCATCACCACCAACAGTATCAGCCAGATCCATTTTCTCATGTGATTTATCCTTGGCTTATCCAAGTTGTAGTTTGTTCAATTATCTATGATTGGACTTTTTGAGTGTCTGGAGTGTCCATACAATCAAATGACCAATGATTCCTTGACGTACAGAGCCAGCAGATTTATCCGTGGAATCAATGGAAAGTTTTTTCATCCAAAATTCCCAAGCCCCAGATTTATTCGTGGGGTTAATAATCTAAAATTGTCTGGCTCACTTAAAAATTTGCTCAAAGAAATACCAACTCAATTAAAGAGTCCATCAAGAAGGCATTTTCTTTTTCCAAACTGCGATCGCGTTAGGTTAGATTGATTGAAATAATACTACTTAATTGCTGGGCAAAAATTGATACTTGATATTTAGACAAAACGAGAATATTTTAGCCTTTTTCCCTCGATAACAAAAGTTATAATTATAGCATTTATTACTTATATAAATGCCTACAAATGTTTATAAAAAAAGCAACATATGAACGGAACCAGCATTCTATCAAACATACAGACAACACAGACAGTTCGGATTCTGATTGTTGAGGATGAGTATATCCTGGCTATGAATTTACAAGAAATTTTAGAATCGCTGGGATACACTATTCTAGATATTGCTGATTCCGCAGAAACAGCAATTGACAAAGCATCTGAGCTACTCCCGAATTTGGTTTTGATGGATATCCGGTTACGGGGTGAAATAGACGGCATTCAGGCGGCAGAGCAAATCTGGAATCGTCTTCAAATCCCTGTCCTCTACATCACCGGACATTCTGACAAAAGCACTGTAGAGCGAGCTAAATTGACAAATGCTTTTGGTTATATTCTCAAACCTGTCAAAGAGCAACAACTTTACGTTGCAATTCAAACAGCACTCAATCGCTATCAAAACGAACAATTGACACAATTACAACGGCTCAACGAGTTAAAAGAGAATTTTTTAGCAACCACCTCTGATGAAATACGAATGCCCTTATGGAACATCAAAATGACAATCTCTGTGCTAGAAAAGATTCTGGAGCGCGAGGACATTTTAAATTCAGAACTACTTTCTCCATTTGAATCTGTCGCTGGGTATTTAAGTATTTTGCGTCAACACTGCGAACAAGGGCTAGATTTAGTAAATAATTTGCTGTCTGTGCAAATGATTGATGCAGATGTCCATCCATTAAAATTAACTTCATTTCAACTTCAAGACTGGCTTCCTCAGGTAGCTTCACATTTTCGAGAACGTGCCAGATCTCAGCAGCAGATTTTCCACCTTAGCATCCCCCCAGATTTACCAGCTATAGTTTCAGACTTAGCTATTCTGACTAAAATTGTCTCAGAGTTACTTAACAACGCCTGTAAATATTCTCCTCCCGATGAAGAGATTAGATTAGCTGTCCGGCTAATCTACACTACAAAAAGTTTCATCAATGATGATACTGAATTTCAGACAATAACTACTTCTCAAGTGCCCTTCTTTGAAATTACAATTAGCAATTCTGGCGTCCTAATCCCTACAAAACAACAATCTCGAATATTTGAGCCATTTTACCGGATTCCTGACAACGATTTCTGGAAAAATGGCGGTCCAGGGCTGGGCTTGGCATTAGTTAAGAAGCTCTTAGAATATCTCCAAGGCACAGTAGAAGTTACTAGTATTCATGGTTGGACAAGATTTACAGTTCTACTACCTTTAAGTCTGCAAATTTTTTAAAGTAAGGGATTTCTTTGGCAATAACATCACCATAAATGGTAAATGTTTCAGTAAGATTATTAACATTTTCTCTAAGCTAAAACACATTTAGTTGGCATCATTAAAATTCATTAAATTTTTGTAAGGTGCGCCGGAAAGCCTGCCCAGCGTATGCAAGTTAAATGTGGAACAGCTTATCAAGTTTGACAACTTGTCTTTTGACAGAGAGCGCAACTTCACTTAAAGTGCCCCACTAGAGGAGTGCTGAGTACTGAGTACTGAGCAAAAAAGAGAAAAACAATTTCTTCTTAATTCTTCAAAATCTTTATTTTGACACTCAGGATTCATGACTCAGAACTCAGGACTTTTCTTATGGTAGATTTATTGCCGATCGCAATCCTGGGGTTCCTGGGTAGTTTTGGTCATTGCTTTGGCATGTGTGGCCCCCTAACAGTGGCGTTTTCTCTATCTCATCAGCCAAAAATTCCACACACAGCTTCCCGTGGACGGACATCAACCTTAGAAAAGCCCCACACTTGGCAACAGCAATTAAAATTTCATATCCTGCTAAATCTGGGACGGATGTTGAGCTATGCTCTAGTCGGCGCTGGCATTGGGGCGCTGGGTTCGGTATTGCTGCAAGGCGGACAACTAGCGGGTATTGGCAGCGACTTCCGGCGTTGGATGGCAATTATCACTGGTGTGATGCTGATTTGGTTTGGCTTAGCACAAATAAAACCGGATTTGTTGCCCCACATTCCCGTGCTACATCCTCTACTAAAAGGCAGTTTACATGATCGCCTCAGCACCGGAATGATGAAACTTTCCTTAAAAACTAAATGGTGGACACCATTGCTTTTGGGAATGACTTGGGGTTTTATGCCCTGTGGTTTTCTGTATGCTGCTCAAATTAAAGCCGCTGGAACTGGGAATTTATGGATGGGTACAGCAACTATGCTGGCTTTTGGCTTGGGAACTCTACCCACTATGTTAGGTGTCGCTGTGTCCACCTCTTTGGTAAGTAAAGACAGGCGCAGTCAGTTGTTTCGATTAGGTGGTTGGGTTACCCTCACCATCGGCGTTATCACCTTGCTGCGGACTGGCGACACAATGGTAGATTACACCGGACATGCCGCCTTATTCTGCTTAATCCTGGCGTTAATTGCGCGTCCCATTAGTGGCTTGTGGGCGTCACCACTGCGTTATCGTCGTGCTTTGGGTGTGGGAGCGTTTGTGCTTTCTGTGGCTCACACTGTTCACATGATTGCACATTCATTTCAATGGGATTTTGCTCGTTTTTCTTTCCTACCACCACAATTTCAGTGGGGGATGGCTGCGGGTGCTGTAGCATTGATATTAATGTCCCCCGCCGCTTTAACGAGTTGGGAATCATTGCAAAAATCTTGGGGCAAGCGTTGGCGACAGATTCATCTATTGGGTGTGCCAGCTTTGCTCTTGAGTGCTATCCATACTGTGTTGATTGGTTCCCATTATCTGGGTTCCTGGCAATCAACTTGGGGAAATAAATTAGCGGCAGTACTGATGGGAATTGTTACCCTCTGTGTTTTGTTAGTACGTTCCCGCTTTTTCTGGTCAAAGTTAGCCTTAGAAAAGTTTTATGTTCCCCCAACTAAATCGCGGTAAATCATTGTTATTTTCTGCCTCCATCCCAACGAGTTCAAAACAGAGGCATTACCTCAACAAAGGAACAATCAAGTATTTGTTATTCCTGAGTTGCCTAGCTATACCAATAACTAATCTTTACCCTGCTGCTGCTCATAAGGTAGAAGTCTCTGGAGATGTCGGTGGCACCCTTCACATTGAACCAAATGATAATCCTCGTGCTGGAGAACCAAGTCAAGCCTGGTTTGCCCTCACCCGCAGAGGTGGAAAGGTAATTCCCCTAGCTCAGTGCAATTGTCAATTGGCTGTTTATGCCGAACCCTACGCAGCCGGAGAGCCAGCACTCTTAGAACCAACCCTAAAAGCTGTGGCAGTTGAGCGTTATCAAGGCATCCCAGGTGCAGAAATTGTCTTTCCCAAGCCAGGCCTTTATCAGTTGGAACTGAATGGTAAACCAGCCTCAGGGGCAAGATTCAAACCTTTTGAGTTCAAATTTGAAGTTACCGTGGCAGCTGGATCTACAAATAATGCACGAAATGTCAATGGCGATCTAGTCCAGAGCGAGAATCAAAGTTTACCATTTTGGGCGATCGCTCTGCCAATCCTCGGATTTATCGCCATCTTATTTGTTGCACTGCGAGGGATGAGAGGAGGCAGCGGAGAGTAGGGAGTAGGGAGTGGAGAATGGGGCACAGGAGCAGAGGAGACAAATGCCCAATGCCCCATGCCCCATGCCCAATGCCCCATTCCCCACCTATTGATGTCGCTTTTGATGCCACTGCCACGCATGAGCCACAATATCTTTGATGGATGGATATTGAGGTTGCCAGTTTAACATTGTTCTGGCTTTTTCGGCGCTACCAATCAGAATTGGGGGATCGCCAGGACGGCGATCGCGTTCTTCAACTTTTATGCTAGCTCCTGTCACGGCCTCAGCTGCTGCAATTACTTCTCTGACAGAAAAGCCGCTACCATTACCCAAATTAAAAACTTCGCTATCGCCACCTTTTAATAAATATTCCAATCCCAAAATATGAGCATCTGCTAAGTCATTTACATGAATATAGTCACGAATACAAGTACCATCGGGTGTAGGATAATCAGTACCGAAAATTGAAATCGACTCTCGTTTGCCTAAAGCTGTCAGCAATACCAAAGGAATCAAATGTGTTTCTGGTTCGTGATCCTCACCCAGTAAACCGTCGGGATTAGCACCAGCGGCATTAAAATATCGAAAACGTACTGATTTGAAACCGTAAGCTACATCAAAATCAGTCAGAATCCGCTCCACCATCAACTTAGTAGCCCCATAAGGATTAATCGGATTTTGGGGATGGGTTTCTGGAATTGGCACGAATTCCGGTACACCATAGGTGGCACAAGTGGAAGAAAATACAAATTTATTAACAGAAGCCGTCAACATGGCCTCTAACAGCGTGAGAGTCCCAAGGACGTTATTGCGGTAATATTTGGCAGGGTCAGTTACCGACTCTCCCACGTAGGCGTATGCAGAAAAGTGCATCACCGCGCTAATATCGTGGGTTTTGAATAGGTGGTCGAGTAGAGAGCGATCGCTTGTATCGCCTACTATCAGTTCTACTTGTAAAACCTTTTCTACTAGGTCGCGATGACCGTATACCAAATTATCAAGAATGACAACGTTGTAACCCGCTTGCTTGAGAGCAAGCACTGTATGAGAGCCAATATACCCAGCTCCCCCTGTTACCAAAATCGTAGGCTTTCGAGATGACATAGTTTTTCCTTTTAAGTTCACAACTACTGAATTAATTTAACTAATTCGGTGGAATTCCCCATAGCTCAATAGATAACTATAAGAGTGGCCATGGACGGCCGAGAAATTGTCAGAGCCTATGCAGTGGCGTAGTTCACTTTACTGGTGCCACATTACTCTTCTGGAAATTTATAAATAATAGACGCAGTGTCAAAAAATTGCACTAAAATCACTACGACGGTAGTCTTTCGGTGTGAGGTTTGAGGTGTTTGAAGTCAAATGGTGCAATTACAATTTGACGATAAAATAAATCCATTTCCCGGAACCTCTAGGCTAAACCTTACGGGTTAGCCAGTTGACGCTAGTGGCTCATGGGTAGACAGTGCATTCGGTGGGTATTTTCCGACCAATAAACTGTCTTTACAAGAACCCACTGCTTGAAATCGGGAAAACCTTTCGGTAGTTCCTTGGAGGGGAACCATGACTTTGCTGGGCAATAGCCAAGTAAAAAAACTGGCACAAAAACCCCAATCTACAGGCGACTGCCTCACCACCGCACTGGCTCACCGCACCAGAAAATTTGAGAGTTAATCTATGTTTCTATTGCTAAGCCGGGTACTGCTGTGGCTGCTGATTGGCACTATCGTATATTCTCTGTTCCAGCGATTTTATCCTTCTGGAACTTTTGTAGGGCGATTAATCTTAGTCGTTATGTTGGTAATCGTAGCCCTATCGTTTCTCAACCCCAATGAACCCGCTGTGGCCTCGTTGTGGAGGATGATGTCTTTCCCACTCAAGCCTCTGGGAGCCTCTGTCTTAATGATGATTTTTGCAGCCCAGAGAATTAAAGGAGGCGGGATAGACAAACCAGGAGGATACTTAGTAGGTTGGGCACTAACGATTTTGCTATTGGCGAGTACACCAGCAGTCGCCTATTTTCTTTATAGAGCGCCTTTAGGAGCAACTGCTCTATCAACACCTGAAACACTAGTAGCTTTAGGGCAACAAACCAGCGCAGCAAACATTTCAGATGTGACGGGGAATAACATTCTTTCTTATAATTTGAGAGTGCCTCCCTACCTAATGCAAGGAAATCCTCAAGATATTCGCACACGCGGTTTACGACTTGAAGACTTTGTACCTAATGCGGAAACCTTGCAATTGACAACAAGAACTTGGGAAAGTTATCTCACTGAAATTTACAGGTTCTTGCGTGTTCAGCGGTAAGAAAGTAAAAAAGAAATACTCAAAAGGCCACAACCCACTCCCTAGTACTGCTACCCTTTAGGGAACGCAGTACTAGTGGCTGGATTAGTCTAGGCTATGATTGCCGCCAAGCAATATTCCCCAGCTGCCTTCTGGGAATAGCGGTTAATTTAGGATGATAAAGTTGCAAAATTGCTTTAATGGCAAAATCTCGAAGACTCGCTAAACTCGGTGCTTACCTTCGACCCCATTGGCGGGAAGCGTCTTTAGGCATTCTCGCTCTGTTGTCTGTTAATGCCCTTGGCGTTTATATCCCTTGGTTGATTCGTGCTGGGGTTGACAGATTATCAACATCCTTCAGCTGGAATCAAATACTACATTACGTAGTCATTATTGTATTGCTCAGTTCCGCAATGTGGCTAATGCGTATGGCGTCACGCATTTGGCTATTTGGGGTAGGGCGTCAGGTGGAATTTGACCTCAAACAACGGATTTTTGAACACTTACTGAAGCTCGAACCGTCTTATTTTGCCAGTAATACTGCTGGTGATTTGATTAGTCGGGCTACCAGTGATGTGGACAATATCAGGCGGTTGCTGGGTTTTGCCGTCTTGAGTTTGGCAAATACAGTTTTTGCCTACGCTTTAACACTGCCAGTAATGCTGGCCATTAGTGTAGATCTGACACTAGCCTCTTTGGCAGTGTACCCTTTTATGTTCTTGTTGGTGAGTTTGTTTAGCGATCGCTTACGCAAACAACAAGCAGCAGTCCAAGAGCAACTCTCTGAGATTAGCGAACTCATCCAAGAAGATATCAGTGGTATTGCTCTAATTAAAATCTATGCCCAAGAAGCCAACGAGCGTCGAGCTTTTGCCAAGAAAAATCAGCAACTATTAACTGCTAATTTGGAACTGGCAAAAAGCCGCAATACGCTTTTTCCTTTAATTGGCGGCCTAGCTAATGTCAGTTCGCTGGTAATTATTTGGCTAGGTGCGTCGCGGATGTCTTCTGGGACTTTGGAAGTCGGGGACTTTTTAGCACTCTTAATTTATGTAGAGCGTTTAGTGTTCCCCACTACTCTTTTAGGATTTACAATTAGCACCTATCAACGGGGTGAAGTTAGTATAGACCGGCTGGAATCTATTCTCAGTGTTACACCGAAAATTCAAGATACAGCCGATGCGGTAAATCTAACAATGGATGAACTCAAAGGAGAAGTGACGGCGAAAAATCTTAGCTACACTTATCCTGGTTCCGCTACTCCCGCTTTAGAAAATATTAACTTTACCATTGCTCCAGGGGAAACTGTGGCAATTGTTGGGGCAATTGGTTCGGGAAAATCTACTTTAGCCAATGCTTTGCCGCGTTTGCTGGATATTGAAGCAGAACAATTGTTTTTAGATGGGCACGATATTACTAAAATAGCCTTGGGAGATTTGCGAAGTGCGATCGCCTACGTTCCCCAAGATAGTTTTCTTTTTAGCACCACAATTAAAAATAATATCCGCTATGGTGACCCAGTTAACGAAGAAGAAAGGGTAGAGTTGGTAGCCAAACTGGCTCAAATTGATGGAGAAATTAATAATTTTTCCCAGCAATACGAAACTATAGTTGGGGAACGCGGTATTACTCTTTCTGGCGGTCAGCGCCAACGTACTGCCCTAGCTAGAGCTATGCTGGTTGATGCGCCAGTGTTAATTCTAGACGATGCCCTCTCCAGTGTAGATAATCAAACAGCTACACAAATTCTCAAAAATCTCTCCGGTGGTACTCAGAAAAAAACAGTAATTTTTATTACCCATCAATTATCTGCTGCTGCTGCTGCTGACCGAATTTTTGTCATGGAGAAGGGCAAAATCGTGCAGATGGGAAATCACTTAGAACTTGTACAACAACAAGGACTTTACAGAAATTTGTGGAGCCAGCATCAAGTTGAGGAATTACTACATTAAAATAATTCGTAATTCGTAATTCGTAACTGGGCATTTAAATTCTAATTAATTCTAGGTCATTATATATATGTCGCAGCCTGTGTATTTTACACAACTTTTTATGAAAATAGTCCTGTAGGTTTGAGCCGTCGCATATATAGTACTAATTCTAGTAATCCACAAGAAAGCAACACAATTGAGTTGGAAAGTTTAAGCGAAACAGATGCCCAAATGATTCAAAATATAGTTGATAATATTGTCAGAAAAATCTAGAAAAAACTTTTTTGATATGTTTGATGGGGTGAGTTATAAAAAAAATTATATTTTTTTACTTTGAGTTACTTTGTGTTTGGACATAATTGCACTTTGCTGAGAGAGGGCAATCATTACAAAGAGGATTTTGTGCCTTGCAAACCATCGCTCCAATATATCGAATTCACCGTACTTTAGATTCATTTTTATAGTTTAGTTGTATTGTTAAGGGTTGTTGAAACGATAGTGATTAGCGATCGCCTCTTCAATACACTTTCAGTAATTATTAATACACTAAATACTCACATACTGCGATCGCTACTGAGACTTTACATAACTTTATAAAGTTAAGATGATTTATCGTTATTATCACGTTAGTTTTGGAAAGTAGGTGGGTAGTATAAATTACCGAAAAACCTAATTTCCTATATAGCTATGTTCAAAACTAAATTATCAGAATTCCGTGCTACACCGGAATTTTATACCTTGAAGGTAGTCGATCGCCATATTGCAGCGATCGCAGCTCTCATATTAATTAGCTTGCTGAGTTCGTGGAGTGGAACGCTAGCTGTTCGCACGATCTCTAATTTCTGGGAAGGCTTTATCTGGGGAATAGCAGATCCAGTCATTAACTCAAAATGTTTAGTTGGTATTATTGCTATTGGCTTACTATCAGCTATATTTATTCGTAGCGCTTTGATAGTTGGATATTTTGTCTTAGCAGTAATTTTGGGGACTATAATTCATTTATTTGAGATAAATATACCGGAGATAGAAATAGCCATAAGTATTTCTACTATTTTCTTAGGTACAATGCTAATCAACGCAAATCATGTAAACTTTATGTTACTTGCTGTGGGAAGTATTAGTGTTGGTTTATTTCAGGGTTACATTCACGGACAATCGATTACTGGTACAGGAATAATACCTTTGGTTGCGTACATACTAGGTATAACCTTAACTCAGTTTGCAGTTACCATAAGTATTAGAGAAATTGGTATTGCGATGGGTATGGGCGAAATCAACCGAATTGTACCCCGGAAAATTAGTATTATTGGCTTTTGTTTGTGTGCGATCGCTATTGTATTTTTGAGCAATTCGATTGTCTAAATCAAGTATTTTAGTTCAATAAAATACAGTCATTCGTAGGGATGCATAGCTAACTGTGTGTCCCCGCCATCTGTTCCTGCAACTAGTAGAACTAATAAAAATTTATTGGCAAATACATATATAGTTGTTCTCGAAGTAAATCGCTTTTTGAGTCAGGAAAATTTAGACTAATTGATTTTGCCAGCGATGGCGATCGCCATAAATAAAAGGAATAAAATTAATATTCCTACAATCGCTCCTCTTAGTGTGTACTGAAACTGAAATGTAAATTGCAATTCTCAGTTTTGAGAATTGGTACTTAGAAAAATCCTGATTTATCGTCTTGCTTGATTGTTTGACGAAATGTTAAACAACAAAGGTATAATTACTTAAACTTAATAAGACTATAAACTTAGCCTTATTAAAAATATTGATTGTAACTGTAGATTGGCTCAATCTTGGTTTGATAAAATTTATAAGGAGATAAGGGTTGTATCAATTAAAGCTTAAAAACTAATAAGTATTTTTCTGGATGGTTAATTATTCTAGATATCTAATCAATAAGGTTGATTAAAAATTGCAATTCATTAAGTACTTAGAAAACTCCTATTTGATTTTTGAAAAAACTTGCTCTCAACTCAAAAAGCCTGATTCCCTGTTGCGTACTGCCTACTTACACAGAAAAATTCAAAAATCAAAGCCGAACCAGATAAGCACTTAAACACAACATTAGATAGATGCATCAAACAACAAAATCAGACATAGTGTCGGAATGATAGTGTTATCTAATGTTTGTACTGAAATTAATTATTTCAATTTAAATTAGGAATTTTACTAATATGCTTTCTCAAAATTAAGGTGGTAAAAATGATTGCAACAGGAGTTGAAGTAAAAATAAATCGTTTGGAATCTATTGTGGAACAAATTGGAGAAGCAGTACTTTCGACGACAGAAACAATCGAACGTCTCGCGGAAAGATTGGAGACTGTCAGCACACAACTCGAAGCACAAGGACACCAGGTGCAGCAACAAGGCTATCAAATTGTTGCTTTATGTGACGCAGTACAAACTCTCGCCGAATCTCAGCAAAATTCCCTGCAAAAACTCAACGATCTGACACAAACTCTAGATAGATTTATGTATTTAATTAAAGGAGATACTGATTAAAAAGATATAGCAAGGGACTGGGAACTGGTGACTAGGGACTGGGTGAAAAGTCTTTTTTTGTCTGAGTTTTATCATCTGTCGATGTCTTAACCACCTTGGCTGTTGCTATAAAAGCAAAAAGAAATATTAAGTCAATACTTCTTTTTACTTTTGCCTTTTGCCTTTTGCCTGATATCAAACTCTCAACTGAGTTACGGCGATATTGCCGGAAAAACATACATCCACATCGCTACCGGGAGTGCGATCGCGTTTGCCATACTCTCCAACATAATATAAATCATTACCTTCAATGCGATAATTCACCGGCAAAGGTTTGATACAGGGTTGGCAAAACACCATTTTAGGATCTGGTTCTCCTGGTTGCAGATGTGGCAAATTTACATTCCAAAAACATCCAGGTTCGAGGGGACGGTTGAGTAATTCCCCTAAAACTTCAGCTGTAAATTTAGCAGCCAGATCCCAATCAAAATTTTGCTTGGCTTTGCGATAGTGAGAAAAAGCAATTCCGGGAATACCGTGCATTGCTGCTTCTCGCACAGCAGCAACCGTCCCAGAAATGTAGACATCGACTCCTAAGTTACCACCAGCATTGATACCTGAAAGTACAAATTTGACATCTGGGGTAATTTGTGTTATGGCAATTCTCACACAATCAGCGGGAGTGCCCGCGATCGCATACTCAGTTTCAGAACGTCGTTGCAGGTTGATGGCACGAGTTGTGGTGACTTGATGCCCGCAGCCAGACAGATGATCCACAGGAGCCGCAACAATAGCATTTTTGCCGTTTACAGCTTTTACCAACGCTCGGATACCAGGAGCATCAATACCGTCATCATTAGTGAGAATTATAGTCATGTATTTATTTATATTGATACAAATCGAATTTATAGCAGATAAACTTTTAAGCCTATTGCCTATTGCCTGTTCCCTGTTGCCTATTCTCTGCTACTTGCAGATATCAAAAAAATCTTGTTGATTTTACCAAAAATATTCATAAGTACGATATCATTTCTAGATGGTTTGCAAATTCCGCCCTCAGCATTTGGGTTAATTCCCATAGGGGCGGTATTTCTTGCAACTAGCAGGTGTGTTAGCGTCAAGATTAATGCTTGCAGCCCCATTCATCATAAATTTGTGCAATAAAAAAATCCTGTAAAATATATATCTGCTGGTAGCAGCAGAAACTTTCTGTTGCTGAAAACTGAGAACCAGATGATTTTTACAGCGGTTCTATAGTATTTTTGGTGCAAGCCCGTCTTAGAGTTAATACGATGAAACAGATCATCAAGCAATTATTTAGCAATACAAAACATTTTGTCCGGCTAATTCTACCATTAGTGACGGTTATTTTAGCAGCGACGCTGTTTAGCGCACCTGCTTTAGCCACGGGTGTATATCAAATACCCGACCTCACATCAGGGAATGACACCTGGGTTTTAGATCGAGGTGAAGTCATCAGTCGTCTGAATGAAGGTAAGATTAGCAGCGCTTTAGAGGATTTGGCAAAACAAACCGGTAATGAAGTCAGAATCGTTACCATTCGTCACTTTGACTACGGCGAAACAGCCCAAAGTTTTACTAAAGAACTGTTTGAAAAATGGTTTCCTACTAAAGAAGCCCAAGCTAATCAAACTTTATTGGTTCTTGACACAGCAACCAACGATACCGCTATTATTACTGGCGATCGCGTTAAATCTTTGCTCACAGACTCGATTGCTGAGAGTGTAGCTAATGAAACTCTAAGTACACCCTTGCGAAAAGGCAACAAATATAACCAAGCATTTATCGATACTAGCGATCGCCTCGTTGCCGTCCTGTCAGGCAAACCCGATCCAGGGCCACCCCAAATCGCTGATGAGGTGCAGGTAGAAGGTACTTTCAAGAACGCAGAAGAAACTAAAGCTGTCCAAGGTAGTGCTACAGCTTGGGTCATAGGATTGTTAATTGCCGCCACTGTTATTCCAATGGCGACTTACTACATCTATCAGATAAATCAGCCATCATCTGATGGGTAATGACAAAGTTAGGAGTTAGGGGTTTGGAGTTAGGAGTGAGGAGTTAGGAGTGAGGAGTTAAGGGTTAGAAGTTAGGAGTTAAGAGTGAGGAGTGAGGAGTTAAGGGTTAGAAGTTAGGAGTCGTGAATTTGTAACTTTTAACTTCTAACTCCTCACTGTTAACTTTTAACTCTTCATTACTAATTCCTTACTCTTAACACCCTCCTTTTAACACTCTTAACTCCAAACTCCAAACTCTTAACTCCTCACTCCTCACTCCTAACTCCCAACTCCTAACTTCTCTTAATCTTGAACATATTCTTGTTCTGTAATTAAAGCGACTTCAGCCCTGACAAATTCTCGACCTAAATAAGCTGCATGATTTAATTGAGTGACTGGACAAGGCTGAGTTTCCTCAAAGATTTTTACGCAAAGTTCTTTGGCTGTTCTGCCACTAAAAACTGTGGTGTTAGTCCGTTCTACCTTTCCTCGTGCAGGAATTACCTTTCCCGTTTCTGGATCGACTGCTAAACCTCGTTCATCAATCGCATTTGTAAAATGCTTGGCATAAATTAGCCCTGCGTCTCTATCCAAGTAAATGATAAAATATCCACCGGGATCGAGGTCAATATGACGCTGAGAAAGGCGATCGTCAATTGCTGCTAAATCTTTAACCATTAAATCCGTAAGCATTATCAAAAGCAAATTTTTTCTTAAGAGTTTTTACACTCTATCTCAAGTGTAATTCCTATCTTCCTAAGTCTTATTGATATTTTTCAGATATTTTTGATTGCTTTTACTTAAAAGCACCTCCGATAATTTGCAATAAATTATACTTTTACTATCAAATAAACAAATTATTTTCCTACGTCAATTTACTGTAGTCGTAGCTATAAAAAAAAACTATATACTGAAATTTCAAGAAAATTTCAAAGCCCTGTTAAAGGCTTACTTACTTTAGCTTCTAATCATGAATTACATACGAAAAGTAGCGCTATTCATTGGGGTAGCAGCTACATTTGCTATGACTCCGTTTGCTGTTCAAGCTCAAACCTGCGCTAATTCCAGCCAAACACCATTGACTAAAAGCAGACTCGATCAAATCGCTACTAACCAAGGCATCCCACTATCTCAAGTTGGAATAAAATTTGAAGAGTTTGCACTGAGTACACTCAAACCAGGCGATCCAATTGCTTCTAACAAAAAACTTTTTCCCTCACCCTTAAGGCAAATAAAGGCTGGTATAGCTAATGTACAACCAGATGGAGTAGTTACGCTTGTCGTTAACTTGAGACCATTTTTTAGTTTCACCTACCCCGAAAGCGTCTTTTATGAATCAAAGGCTGTGCAAAGGACTTTACTACCTCCCAGCTATGAGCGCTATCAAATTCTTGGTCATCTGGATGCTCTCAGCAGGAGTCCTGGGGCTGTTGCGGATGAAAACCCGGCGATTGTTTTTCTCACCACATCTGATGTCAGAACAATAAGTCCTAAAACAATTGCTGAAGCTACTAATAGGGATATTGGAGTTTGGCATTCCATAGGGTGTGAGATTGTACCCCCGTTTGGTAATCTTCAGATGGGTAAAGCTGAACTATTAAATCCCATTGTGTACATCATAAAGTTAAGGGTTCCAACAGATTATGGTGGCCCTGGAACTCCTGGTAGAATTTAGAATTATATTTACCAAAATGTCAATATATTTTGTCAGAGAAGAAGGTATCCCTCTAGAGCAGCGTAGAGGAATAGAAACAATTGATAGAAATCTTGTGTTTGTTCTTGTTCGAGCATCTGTAGAACGAGTAGCGCAAGCATTTAGCACCTTAAAACAAATGAATGTCTGGGTACGTAATGCGTATGAGTGCGAAATTGAAATTCAGAATGAAAGCACTTTTGTTTTTCAGTTGCGAGGACATCCCTGGAGCTTAATTTATAAGCTATACAGATCATCAATACGAATTTACTTAACAGAAGAAGATGCTAGAAAACTTTCAGGATTTATGAATACTTCTGTTATTTACTACGCTGGCAGCGATACATCTGGCACTATTGAATATCATCTTTACACTAATGGTATTCTACAAGAAAAACTGTATTTTGAAGAAAACTTTAAATGTGAATTTCAGTCTCAGCTTCGGCAAGTTGAAGTCAGGAATATAAAAAAAGATCCATACACATTTACAATGAACTTCATCCGGGAGCAGGAAGCTTATATTCCCTGTGTAGTTGAGGTAAAAAAACTACTAGTAGGTCAACACACAACTTTACGTATCGAGGATTTGATGCTTAATGAAGTTGAACGAATGGATTACCTAGCACAACAATAAACTATTAGAATTAGGAGTAATCTAAAATGAAAATAATCACAAATTATTTGTCGATTATATTTGGCGTATGTTCTGCGTTTTTTATCTTCTCTATAATTCTTGATGTAGCCAAAGCTCAAGAACAGCCAGCGTGTCCATCGGGGCAAATCACCGATTCAAATGGTTCATGTAGTCCAAGCAGTCAAGGACAAAATTCAACAAGTATGGCAAGTGCACAAGGATTTTTCCGAAGTGGGCGTAAATTAGCTAAACAAGGTCAGTCTCAAGACGCAATTGCTGAATACACGCGAGCAATCGAGCTCGATCCTAACTATGCCGAGGCTTATTTTTATAGAGGTAATACCCTGGCTTTAGAAGGACAACCACAAAAGGGAATTGAAGATTTACAGAAAGCTGCTGCTATTTTCACTTCAAGAGGAGAATCAGAAAGAGCACAGGCAGTACAGCAACACGAAGAAATTATCCGCCGGGGCATCCAAGAGGGTGAATTTTGAGAAATGGTAGCAGAAATACCGTCTCGAACGCTAACTGTTTAATTTCACGATTTTGAAATAAGGAAAATAAGCATCTGTTTGCCGAGTAAATTTTGATTATTCGGCAAACTCTGTTACAAAATTAATTACTTTTTCTCAACTATTTTTATCACTAAATGGCAACTCTGCGTTAATCGCCTCAATCTCCTGCTGTTCGAGTTGATTGACTTCTTTAATATAGGGGCGGAGAATTTGTCCTAAACGATTATTGTAAAAGCGGTGCAGACTGTGATTGGGCATAGCAGGGAAGCCACGCCGTTTTTTATGGCGTCCACCGGCACCAGGGTCAAAAAATTGGATATTATTAGCGATCGCCCACTCAATCGGTGCATAATAACACGCATCAAAATGTAAGCAATCTATTTCTTGAAAACTTCCCCAATACCTTCCATAGAGTTTGTCATCTTTAAACAAACAAAAAGACATTCCTAAAGGATAAGAATTATCTGCTTCGCTATATGCGGCAAAAAACACAACTCGATGGCGATAATCAGTCTCTAGCTGTTCAAAAAACCGCTGTGTCAAGTACTTGCTACCCCACCAGCCAAATTTATCACAGGTGTCAGCATAAAACTCATACATCAAACGAAAGCAAGACTGAGGAATTTGATCCCCAGCCAATGGTTGCAATCGCAAACCTGCTTTTTCTACAGCTTTACGTTCCCGCTTAATATTGCGACGTTGATTGGCGTTGAATACTTGCAAGTAGTCATCAAAAGTTTTAAAACCAGAATTTTCCCAGATAAAGCTGTGGTGTAGCCAACTTGTAAAACCATGCCGTTCCAACATCG
Organism: Nostoc paludosum FACHB-159; assembly: GCF_014698835.1. Taxonomy (GTDB): domain Bacteria; phylum Cyanobacteriota; class Cyanobacteriia; order Cyanobacteriales; family Nostocaceae; genus Nostoc; species Nostoc paludosum. The sequence goes on from NZ_JACJTU010000002.1 coordinate 322,890, forward strand.
GACGCCATTGGGGATCGACGAATAGAAAATGACAACCAGAGATGCGATTTTTAGCACAAAAAGTATCAATTTCATGCACAATTATCGCTGTAATTTCATCCTCATCTTCTCCTGGGGCAATTAAAAACCGATAACCTTCAGCGGGGGTAAATGGTGTCATTCCCAGCAGTTTAGGATAATATCGTATGCCAATGCGATCGCTTAACTCTGCCCACTGATGATCGAAGACAAACTCACCAGAACTGTGTCCTTTTAGATAAAGTGGGGCAGCAGCAATGAGTGTTCTGTCTCGCCACAACGTCAAATGATTTGGTAACCAACCAGTTTTAGCCGTAGCACTATGGGAAGTTTCCAGATTATTCAGCCACTCCCACTCTAAAAATGGTGTTTTAAGTGGCATTGCCAAAGCATTCCAGGCATTTTGCGGTACTTCGGCGATTTTGTCCGTCCAAAGAACAGAATAGCGGGGCTTGAGTTGTTCCACCATCGTGTCGGTTGTTAAGGGATTGGGGGCTGGGGACTGGGGACTGGGCATGAGGTATGGGGAAAGGGAAAGGGGTATGGTTCGACAAGCTCACCAACCGGGGAAAAGGGGAAAGATTAAATTTATTCCTTTTCCCTTTAACCTTTAACCTTTCCCCCAGTCCCCAATCCCCAGTCCCCAATCCCTTAATTAGCCTAATCTAAGAAAGCTCATCGTTGCAGGCGATAGTGCAAAAATACTTCTTGATCGACTGTATTAACTTCTAGAAGTTGCAATTTGGGAGCTAAATGGGATAAAAATCCTTGTCCATCTACGGGTGTAGGTGCGTTATTACCGCCTAAAATCAGGGGACAGACAGTCAACCATAATTCATCAATTAAATCTAATTCCAGCAGGGAAGCTACTAATTGACCGCCACCCAAAACCACCAAGCGTGTTATATGTAGAGTGGCTAGATGCTTCAAAGCTGTGGAAATATCAATTTCTCCCGTTGGTGTTTCAAAAACCAGAATCTGCTCAAATTTTGGAGGATACTCCTGGGCAGAGGTTTGGGAGACGATATTTTGCTCTGGTTCCGAGAGTTTTTGTAAGTGCCGCCCTTTTGGGGAGCCAGTACCATTTTCGCCTTTCTCCAGTTGAGGCAAGTGGCCTCTAAGTGTATTTTCGCGTTTATTCCAGGAAGCAGCTCCCGCTGTCGTCGTCAGTAACCAACGTTTAACTGGTTGCTTGAAAAAGCTAATTTCCGGATTGAGGTTTCCAGAATGTGTAATCACTATATGAATTGGCTGGAGGGGTTTAACCCTTTGTGCCCGATGTTGCAATAAGTTCGGATCTGATATGGTAAGTGTTGTTCCGTAGGCACATAAAGTACCAGCACCGAATAAAACGGCATCAGAGGCAGCGATTTGTTTTTCTAAGTGTGCTTTATCAGCCCTTGAACCAAACCGAGCAGGCGATCGCCTATAATCTGCTATCTTGCCATCTGCACTCATCGCTAAAACAACTGTAGTATGAGGACGATGTTGCAGCATTCAATTACTTTCATATTTTTGGAGTTTTGCTTTAAAGTGTGTAGGTGGAAAAAAATTCCTGCCTACAAACTACTGTTTCACTATTTAACTACTGTATTCATATGCAACACAAATCGTTTTTACATCCACCGTATATAAATTTTGGTATACTACGTTTCTTTTTCTACTATAACAATTTGTTATTTTTAAACATTGAAAATCAAGTTATGATAACATGATGAAATGTCTCATTTAGCCGCTCTAAGTTGCATATCTTTGCTTTTACGGTTTGCAGATGCAAAGTGAGACAGTCGATGACTAATTCCCGCCAATCATCCTTTCGCCGAATTTTAGTAACGAGAATATTGCTGTTGTTCGTGCCAGTTTTACTAGTAGGTGAAATTGTGGCTTTGAATAAGGCACGTTCTAGCATATTGGCAACTGCCCGTCAGAATTTAACAGAAAGCGCTATTAGTAAAGCCGAGAAAACTGTAGATGCGATCGCTCTATTAAAAGCGCATTTGTTGAGTGTAAGTAAAACAACAGTAATTCCCTCAATTTTGCCGTTAGAAGAGGAAGAAATTCTTAAACAGCTTAGGCAACAACTCCCAGGGAGTATTGAGTGCGTCCAATTAACAGAACTCCTCAGTCAGAAAATAATTGCCAGCGATTGTGGTGATGAAGTAATTGGAGACTTAAAATACCCTTTGCCTAGTGACGGAATTGATGTCAAAGCAGTCTTTCCGCCAAAGTCAGGAATGACTGGAAAAAGAAACAGGCAAAATCAGCTGCAATTAGTTTTATCTGCACCAGTTAGTGATCGCCGAAAAAATTTAGTTTACAGTTTAAGTATTAAGTCAGCACTGTACCAAAAAACTACAAATCGGCCGGGATCGCTCACAGGCGCTATGGTAGTGATTGCTGAAGACGGCACAATTTTGGCCCATCCATTAACAGGTTGGGTAGGAACTAATATCGAACAGCATCCAAATGCTTCCCAACTCAAAAGCATAATCAAAAATGCAATTGCTGGACGTAACGATTCCATAAATTTATCTTTTGAGGATCGAGAATTAGTTGCCGGCTATACTGCGATCGCCAATCCACTCAGTCAGCAACACCAACAAAAATGGATAATCTTAGCTGTTACCACAGTTGATAATGCCCTTTTTGGTTTAGAAGAAATCAAACTCATCCTCATCGTTTTAACAGTTGGTTTAATTGGTGCAAGTTTATTAGCATCCCTATATCTAGCTCCTTACTTGGCAAGTCCTGTAGAAGAATTGCGAGACTACGCTCTCAATATTCACTCTCACCACGCCGCACAGCCAGTTCCCCGTAACTTCAAAATCAAAGAATTCGATCAACTAGCCCAAGCGCTAGACCAAATGGTACAACGACTCAAAGCCGGGGCAGAAGAACTAGAAACCGCTTGGAAAGAAGCAAAAAGTGCTAACCAAGTTAAAAGTCAGTTTTTGGCTACAACTTCCCACGAATTGAGAAACCCATTGAATATTATTATTAACTGTATTCGCTTGGTCGCAGATGGCTTATGTGACGACCGAGATGAAGAAGTAGAGTTTCTCAAACGTGCAGATGAAACAGCAATTCACTTGTTAGGAATTATTAATGATTTACTCGATATTTCTAAAATTGAAGCAGGCAAACTTTCAGTAGTCACAGCACCTCTTGACCTGCGACAATTATTGCTAGAGGTCATCAATTTACAATCAGTTAACGTTCAACAAAAAGGCTTGCAATTGAAATGTGAATTAGGTACTGAACCGATACCAATTAACGCAGACGCCGCAAAACTCAAGCAGGTGTTAATTAATGTTATCGGTAACGCTACTAAATTCACTGACGCTGGAAGCATTACCATTAGTACAGAAATTGAATATATTAATGGTAAATCTCAGGCAGTCGCGATCGTTAAAGATACAGGTATAGGTATCGATCCGGCTCAACAGCACAAATTGTTTCGCCCCTTTGTAATGGTGAATGGCACAACCACACGTCAATATGAAGGTACTGGACTGGGGCTGGCAATTTCACGAAACTTAATCGAACTCATGGGAGGTACCATCACCCTTGAAAGTGTGGGACTTCATCAAGGTACAACAGTTAAAATCACCTTACCTTTGATTGATATTTCCCTGTTACCTATTTCTAATAAACAGCGAAATGCAGGGGATCTTGGATTCTCCTCTGGGAACGATGGGGTAAAGGTAAGCCGTCAGCCGAGTCCACAGGAGTCTGGAAGAACTGTGGCTGTGGGAATCAACAAATCCGAGAAAGTAGGGGTAGACAAAAAGAACTCCGCGAAGCTTCAGCAGCTACCTGGTAAGGAGATTTATCAAATTAGTCTTTCGCCCCAACAGACTATCCTGCTAAGTCTTCCAAAAGGAGGGGTTTACGCAAATGGGACTTCTCAAAGGTAAGACGATTTTGGATTTGGGATTTTAGACTTCGGCTTACCTTGATTTCTCTACGCGAACCCTACTTCAACTTCCTTCGGCTCCCCTCAGCACAAGTCCGATTTTGGATTTGTTTCACACCACTTGCTGGTATTAGCGTAGCGGGACGTTATACCAATTCGCAATTCGCAATTCGCAATTAAAAAACTTAGATACAGCAAGGTTTTCAGGGTTTAAATCTGTATCACATTTTTCGTGAAATGGTATTAGTCGAGCATTCATTGAGAAAAACAGGTTTGCCGCCTTCTTTAAGAGATACTGTTAGAGCAGCAAGAATTTCTACTAACTGGGTGCCGACCCAGCCAGAAGAAACCTCTGGAGGAGTATTGTTAAGAATAGAGACAACAAAGCGATCGCAAACCCGTTGTAATGGTTCTCCTGGTTCTAATTCCAGCATCACCTGACTTTGATTTACAGGAATAAATTGGTTGCCCTGTTGTTCAAACTCTCCATGTAGCAAGGTTAGAGGCGAAGATCGCGACATTTCATCAAAAATTAAGCTGCCAAGGCTGCCTACAATCCCCAACCGTCGCTGCTTATCGGGATTCAGCCAGCACAAGTGAATATAAGCTTGAAAGTTATCTGGATATGTCAGTGTTAGCCATACTAAGTCAGCCAAACCTTGAGGCAGAGGGGCAGAGGGGCAGAGGGGCAGAGGAGAATTCATATTTTTCTTCTCCTCTGCTCCCCTGCTCCCCTGCTCCCCACCTCCTTGTAGCCACACTGTACCCGTTGCCTGTACTTTCACAGGGGACTGACCCAACCATGTGTTAAAAATAGCAATATCGTGAATTGCTAAGTCCCATAGAGCATCTACATCTTGGCGCACAGGGCCTAAATGGGTGCGGGTGGCGTAGCCATAGCGCAGATCGCCCAATTTGCCCGCTTGAACTATAGTTTGTCCCCGCTCAACTGCTGGGTGAAATAAATAGGTGTGGTCAACCATGAGTATTAAATGACGCTGCTCTGCTAACTGGCAAAGCTCTCGACATTCTATTGGGTCGAGAGTTAAGGGTTTTTCTGCCAAAACATGGTATCCCTGTTGCAGAGCGTCTTTAATTAAAGCATAGTGAGTGGTAGCCGGAGTTGCGATCGCCACTGCTGTCAGCCCTGGCACTTGCTTTAAATCCTGCCACTGTGTTGTTAATACTACATCTTGATTTAAGTTAAACTGCTGTTTTACCGCTGCCAATCTTTCTGGGTGGGGATCTACTACAGCAATAACACTTACCTGTGGGTGTGCTAAAAAATTTCTTAGTAAATGCACTCCCCAACGCCCAACTCCGATAACAGCGATTTTAATTTGATTTGTCATTTTTTATTAGTCATTAGTTATTGGGCATAGGGCATGGGAAAAGAGGAGGCAGGAGGCAGGAGGCAGAAGGCAGAAGTTTTTGAATTTTGAATTGATTTGTCTCCCTCATCTTTCCATGCCCAATGCCCCATGCCCCATGCCCAATGACAACCATCTGAATTATTAGTTTAATTCCAGTCTTTTGAGTTCAGGGTTTTTCCTGATTTGCAATTGCTAAATAAGCTACTTTAGCTGCGGCTTGTTCGGCGGTTTTGATTGAGCGTCCCTTACCTTGTCCGAGCATGTTTCCGTGTAGCCAGACTTCAGCAAGGAAACGTTCTTGATTGCGGTGGGGTTGATTGGCTTCTACAACTCGATACTCTGGTAAAACTTTAAATTGTGCCTGTGTCCATTCTTGTAGAGCAGCTTTGTAATTAAGTCTAGCTGGGTCGAGGCGAATTTCTGTTGCTAGTTGTTGAAAGTGGGGATCTAGCCAAGGGCGAATTAATTCTAAATTTTGAGTACTTAAGTAAAGCGCACCCAGAACTGCTTCAAAAGCATCTGCTAGTCGTGATTCTTGACCAACTTTATCAGCCGTAGCACTGCCAGCAACTAGTAAATATAGTTCTAAACCATACTCTCTAGCTAATTGGGCGAGAATGCGATCGCTCACCAACACCGAACGAATTGCCGCAAAGTCTCCTACTGGGCAATCTGGGTAATGTTCCCACAACACAACAGCTGATACTAGCCGTACCACCGCATCACCAACAAACTCCAACTGTTCATAATTTGCTGAGTCAGAAACAGTAGGATGAGTTAGCGCTAAGTCCAATAGTTGCCATTTGATTGGTGCTTGTGCTGGCAAACCAAATTTTTTGACTAAGCTTTCGAGTTGTCGTTGACGGCGTGGATAAACTAGGGTCATCAGTTCTTAGTCAAGAGTGATTAGTGATTAGTTATTGCTCATTCACAAATCAAGAAAGAGTCGGTAGTAAGTCGAGTCATGTCCAGATTAATGATATTACACGTATTTCAGATTACTATTTTTCAAAACGTACAAATTAATCGTAATCTTGAGCGATCAAACAGTGGTACGAGTAATATATGTAGTACATTTTTGGTACAAGTAGGCTATTAACTCAGTTTACTTAATTCCTCCATCGAAGGCGACTATCAGATTTTTCTTCCTCTGTTTTCCCTGCTTACTCAGCGATCGATTTTTTATAAAGCTTCTTCGGAGCGGGAACAGCGGAAAAAACTAGCCTCTCTGTGCGAGACGCTACGCGAACCTGGGCGAAAAATTCCTTGTATCCTGTGGTGTATAGACTTAATATTTTTATGAAGATAAGTAACAAAAATTCGTCCTTTAATAAGGAAACTAGAAGATTGAGCTAATACAGCTTAAGCGGAGCTTATACAAAATGATTTTTAGTTAGAAAATTATGTTTTTTGATAAGTAAAAATAAATCTTTTCTCAAAAAATTAGATTTTTAATTATAAATAAGGCTTCAACGATAAGTCAAATAGAAGTTTTAGTCAAAAATTTTATTTTTAAATTCTCAATCAACAAGTTTTAGTGACTCCGGGACGTTCTGGAGTAAGTAACGAACAAGTTTTATTGACTCCGGGACGTTCTGGAGTAAGTAACGAACAAGTTTTATTGACAATACTACGCCCTCATCCCCTAACCCCTTCTCCCACAGGAAAAGGGGAATTAAATCATTGGCTCCCCTCTCGCTTGGGGCTAAGGTGTACACACAAGTCTTCTAGAGTTGCGCCGCAGACTTTTGATCCCCCCAACCCCCCGATAAATTGGGGGGCAAAATCTTTCAAAGTCCTCCTTTTTAAGGAGGATAATGACGGATCTACGAGGATTTTGGTTTCCTACAGAGATGTGTGTACACTGTAGCTCGCTTGGGGGGCTGGGGGTGAGGGCAAAACCTCTTCACAAAGCGGGTTTCACGTTAAGTTGATACCAATGACAGCTCTGCGCCCCTACCCAGTGTATTTGTCGCATTCTTTTTTGAAATTGGTATTACATTTGATGAATTGGCGATCGCACAAAAACCGTACAAAAAATAATGGAGTACAAACCGAAAAAGTTTGATACTCCATTTTGAAGGAAAGAGCAGGACATAAGCCGGGTTCTGTTCTCTTACGAGGGCAGTTATCTATCTGGGACGCCTGTTACCAGACGCCTCTAGCGGCTCTTGTTGAGCGGAACTGGTAAAAGACCAACCGTAGTTCCTTTGGCCTTGCTCCCAACCGGGGTTTACCGAGCCAGCACCTCTCGATGCTGCTGGTGCGCTCTTACCGCACCTTTGCACCCTTACCAAATTTAGTTAGGAGTTATGAGTTGACAGTTAAGAATTAATAATTCCTAACTCCTAACTTTTAACTCCTAACTATTTTGGCGGTATCTTTCTGTGGCACTATCCTCACGATCGCTCGCACTGGACGTTATCCAGCAAGTTTGGTCTTTCGGGAGTCCGGACTTTCCTCAAACCAGTGACTATCACGGATCTGCAACCGCCTGCGCCTACTCTCTCCCTACATCCAGTGTAATCTTGGATGGCATACTGTGTTAAGTTAGTAAGCCGATCCCAGCCATCAAAGGGGGATAAGATTTCATGTTGACTGTTGCCTTAGATGCTCTCGCCAGCTTATTACTTCTTTTTATTCCAAGGTAGGGCGTAAGTCCAAGGTAGTTTTCTGACTGTGAAAGGACAATTGATAATGCTAATAGGAGGGAAATTAACACCGGGAGCTAAACCTACACGCACTTCAGATATTCTTAATACTAATTGCAGAGAAAAGTCTAACTCCTTTCTTCTATTTATAAAGTCGTTGTACAATTTTTTTTGCCCTTTTTGCAGCCCATTGATATCAATTAGTGGCTTTTTAGCTGAGTAGGTTCCAGTTGCTTGATCGCGCTGCAAAACATCTTCTGCTGTCACTGTTTCGGAAAGTGTTTTCTTGGGGGCAATCAAGCTAGGGCTTTGGGGTACAGCTAAGTCGCGGGTTAAGTCTGGTGATTTGCGAATTACTCGACGCGATTGTTTGCTATGTTCAACTACCAAAGAGCTATTGTCCCAATCAACGTATACGGCGATATTCTCAGATTTATTTTCAATACTCAGCGATAAATCTTTGAGGTCGTCAATTGGGTATGAAGATTTGAATTTAAAGGAAATCCCAATTTTGTCGTCGAGATTTTGTTCTTTTAGCTGATCGTCAACAGTTCCTTTTTTAAACTCAAATTTAATTTGGTCGTCGATGGATTCAACCATCCGGTTAAAAACATAAGAGACAACAATAATATAAATCGTCAAAATTATTAAATTCTGGTCGCTACTCCTCATAATTCTAAAATATTAACTCCCGTACTAATGAATGTATATTCCACTGGGCGATCGCCTGCAATATTTAATCACGTTTAACTGGGACAGAATTTTGCAGCCAGCCTCGTTGCCAAAAAAAGCATACTAAACCAAGTGCGATCGCTAACATTAATGCCCAACACATTGGGTAACCCCAATACCAATTCAATTCAGGCATATTATATGGTGATTTCTCGGTATTGAAATTCATACCATATATTCCGGCAACAAAAGTCAATGGAATAAAAATTGACGAAACCACTGTTAACACTTTCATGATTTCATTCATTTTGTTGCTCACCGCTGAAAGATATACATCCATTAATCCAGATGCTAGTTCTCGGTAAGTTTCCACCATATCCATGACTTGCACTGCATGGTCATAACAATCTCGCAGGTAAATTCGCACATCTTCGCTAACCAGATCGCTGCCATCACGAATCAACGAATTAATTGCATCTCGCTGTGGCCAGATAGCACGACGTAATTGTAGTAATTCTCGCCTAATTTGATAAATACTTTGTAGTGTTTGCGGAGTCGGTTTAACTATTACTTCCTCTTCTAATTCTTCGATTCGCTCGCCATAAAGTTCTAGTACTGGAAAATAGCCATCAATAATGGCATCTAACAGAGCATAAGCTAAATAATCGGCTTTTTGAGTACGGATGATCCCTTTGCCTTTTTCAATTCGCGATCGCACTGGTTCAAAGCAATCATGCTCTGGTTCTTCTTGGACTGTGAGCAAATAATTTTTACCCAATATCAAACTCACTTGTTCGCTATAAAAACCACATGTTTTTTCCTTTGGTACTACCATGCGAGAAATGAAAAGTAATTGGTCTTCATAATCCTCTGTTTTCGGACGCTCTGGTACATTGACCACATCTTCTAAAACAAGAGGATGTAAATCAAAAACTCGACCCAATCTTTGTAATATATCTTGACTACCTAAACCTTGTACGTCTACCCAAGAAACGCTTTCCATCTCTAGATATGGAATACATTCTTCTGGAGTTGCTATTTGTTCGCGAATAAAATTCGTCTGGCAATAGTCAATCAAGAAAATTATTGGCGGTGGAGCGTCTGCATCAATAAAAATCGTTCCCGGTACAGTTCCAGGTTGGTGATGGAACTCCTCTTCAAATGCTTTTGTTACTACTTTCAGAGCGCGGCGCAATTTTCGTGGCATGAAATATTACCTAATAGTCATTGGTCATTGGTCATTAGCGAATAACAGAGGGCAAATGACATACACGTTATTTTACAAAAATTAATAAAAAGGTGGTAATTTCTAAATTCTGTAATTATTTACGTAGCTCATATGAGCATCAGCATTTTGTTAGTAGTCAGTTGTATTTACCACTAATTACTGAAACTTGCATAATTAATACCAATTTGCAATCAAAATGCGACAGATCTATGGATAGGGGCGTACAGCTGTACGCCCTTACTGCCAATTCATGTATCGCAAATATTTTTGAAAATGGGATGAATTTATTTATTTTCAGTGAGTTACCAGCAATAGAGATAACATATTGCTTCTGAATCAGCAATGGTATAAAAAACAGTTTGCCTTGGTAAGACAAACTGCTTAAAAAATATTTATGTCGGGATTTGGCTTGGCTACTGAATTCTGAATTCTGAATTCTGAATTCTTACATCTGTAGATGGGGAGAGCTTAGAACATGCCACCCATGCCGCCCATACCGCCCATGCCGCCCATGCCACCCATGCCGCCCATGTCAGGAGCAGCAGCGGCTTTCTTTTCAGGTTTTTCAACAACGATCGCTTCGGTGGTTAAGACTAAACCAGCAATGGAACCGGCGTTTTGTATAGCCGAACGCACGACTTTAGCGGGGTCAATAATGCCAGCTGCGATCAAATCTTCAAATTCTCCGGTAGCGGCGTTGTAACCAATGTTAAATTCGGTATCCCGAACTCTAGAAACAACCACAGAACCTTCTGCACCAGCGTTGTCTGCTATTTGACGCAAAGGAGCTTCTAATGCTTTCTGAACAATTTCAGCCCCAATTTTTTCTTCTGCTTCCAGGGTGTTTTTAAATGCTTCTACTGCCTTGGCTAAGTGAATCAGGGTGGTTCCACCGCCAGGAACAATGCCTTCTTCGACGGCTGCTTTAGTGGCGTTGAGGGCGTCTTCAATTCGCAATTTGCGGTCTTTGAGTTCGGTTTCTGTGGCTGCACCCACTTTAATCACCGCCACACCGCCAGCTAGCTTAGCGATGCGTTCCTGGAGTTTTTCTTTATCGTAGTCAGAATCGGTTTCTTCCAACTGTCTGCGAATTTGACCAATGCGCTTTTGCACTTCTGGCTTGGTGGAACTACCAGCGACAATTGTGGTATTTTCTTTGTCAATGGTGATTTTCCGAGCAGTTCCCAGGGTCTCTAAAGAAGCAGTATCCAGACTCAAGCCGATTTCTTCAGAAATCATTTGTCCATCGGTGAGAATGGCAATATCTTGTAATAAAGCTTTGCGGCGATCGCCAAAACCAGGGGCTTTGATGGCAGCTACAGCAAGTACGCCCCGCGCTTTGTTCACAACCAAAGTTGCCAAGGCGTCTCCTTCCACATCTTCCGCGATAATCAGCAAAGGTTGACCGGAACGGGCGACTTTTTCCAACACCGGCACTAAATCCTGAATGCTGCTGATTTTTTTATCAGTAATCAGGATGCGGGCGTTTTCAAATTCCACAATTTGCCGTTCGTTGTTGGTGACGAAGTAGGGAGAAATATAACCTCTATCAATCTGCATCCCTTCAACTACTTCTAGTTCAGTTGTCAGGGATTTAGATTCTTCAACGGTGATGACACCATCTTTGGTGACTTTTTCCATTGCTTGGGCTAGCATATCACCAACTTCTTCGTCGTTACCGGCGGAGACGGTGGCAACTTGAGCGATCGCACTTCCTTCTACAGGCTTAGCTATCTTGGCAATTTCTTCTACCAACGCTTCGACAGTCTTGTCGATCCCGCGCTTTAAGCTCACTGGGTTACTACCAGCAGCAACGTTCTTGAGACCTTCCCGAATCAAAGCCTGTGCCAGAACTGTAGCAGTTGTAGTGCCATCCCCAGCAACATCTTTAGTTTTTGATGCTACTTCTTGGATGAGTCTTGCACCTGTATTTTCCAAAGGATCTTCTAATTCAATTTCCTTGGCAACAGTGATACCATCGTTGACAATTTGAGGTGCGCCAAATTTTTTTTCTAAAAGGACATTACGACCTTTGGGGCCTAAGGTGATTTTTACGGCATCGGCAAGGGCGTTAACACCCCTTTCTAGAGCTCGCCGCGATTCCTCGTCAAATGCAATAATTTTCGCCATGTTTTATTTCTCAAGCGCTTCCATTAGACAATTTAGCACTCACAGGTCAAGAGTGCTAATGTCTCCAGCAAGTCAAGTTACAAATGGAAATGAAAAATTGATTAATATACAGGTGATCCTCATATTAAATACTGGCAGTAATGCTTGAATTGGGAGATGAACCTAGACAACTCCCTTAAATCCCTTGGTATTGCCGACCCTAGCGGCACCGGCTGGTTGGCAGTGGTATTTACGTTCCTCTTAGCTTGGCTTGTAACCTGGCGTTTAATTCCGACTGTACGCAAATTCGCCTTGCGAGTAGGTTGGGCAGACCAACCCAACGCACGGCGGCTCAACCGAGAACCTTTGCCCAATGCAGGGGGGCTAGCTATCTACGCGGGTGTAATTGCCGCGCTGGTATTAGCCAGTCTTTTACGACCTATCGAACTCCAAAACGTATTGGCTCAGGTACTAACTATTCTGTTGGGGGGTTCAATATTAGTTCTAGTAGGCTTTATTGACGATCAGTTCGGTTTACCGCCCTCCGTTCGTTTGTGGGCACAAATTGTCACAGCACTGTTACTCGTAGCTAACGGCATCAGTGTCAAAGTACTATTTGGCACACCCATCGACTCGCTTCTGTCCATGTGCCTGACAGTACTATGGGTAGTAGGGATTACCAACGCCATCAATTTGATGGATGGGATGGATGGTTTGGCGGGAGGAATCAGCTTTATTACCGCCATGAGTTTGTTAGGCGTTGCAGCCCAATTTAACAACCGTGCAGCGGCAACTTTAGTTTTGGCAGCCTTGGGGGGTGCGGCACTGGGCTTTTTACGCCACAACTTCCATCCGTCAAGGATTATTATGGGTGATGCTGGAGCATACTTTTTCGGCTATGTCTTGGCAGCAACTAGTATTTTAGGCAAACTGCAACAAAACACAGTCTACGCCCTTGTACCCACGGTTTTATTTCTGCTATTGCCCGTGCTAGATACTACTCAAGTATTTGTACGGCGGATATTAGCAGGAAATAACCCTCTAAGCACTCCTGGCAAAGACCACCTACACCACCGCTTGCTAGCTTGGGGACTCTCCCAACGTCATGCAGCATTCACGCTGTGGGGAATTACTTTGGTTTGCAACTTGCTAGCAATGAGAATACAAGGTATGACTTTCGCTGTAATGTTAGCTACCGCTAGTAGTATTATTATGCTTTTGGGCTTTACTGTGTGGCAAAGGATACGTCAACAACATTAGTACACTTTCACGGTTATAAGGGCTTTTAAAAAATAAAATCCTCAGTGATTATAAATAATAATCATTGTAGAGCGTGGGAAGTCAGGGCTGTCGATGTCAGCCCTGACTTCTGTTTTTCTAGAAAACGCGATGGGGGCTTCCAAATTAAAGGCTAAACCAGCGTGCTTGACTGCGCTTCCCAAAATAAACGCACCTATCATTAACCAGACGACATCCGAACCCAAAGACTCAAAAAATTCTTCTTGGGAAATACCGCCGCATAACAGCAACATGAATACCGAAACCAAGGCAATGTAACCAGCATTAATTGAGGTTGTTGACCAAGGTAGGGGATTGGTTATAGGGTGGGTATTGCAATAGTAGCCGTACTATGTCTATTCTCTGTATGGGTAAGTTAAAGAAAATTTTTAACTTAGGAAACCTGAAATTGGAAATTCCCAGAGTTAGAAGGAGGTAGAGCGATCGCTCACTACACTTTAAAAGCTACTAAGGATACCGTGCATTTAGGTGGTTTCTCGCATCTGCTAAACCCAGCACTCAGTATTGACTCCGGCGATACAGTTGATGTAGAAACTTATACTGGTTATTACATTTATGAGAAAGCGCCACCAGAGTTTCTCACGCCAGAATTTCTCGACATCTGCCAAAATCTTTTACCAGAACGCAAAATTGCTGGAGGGCCGCATTTACTCACAGGGCCGATTTACGTGCGGGATGCCCAACCAGGAGATGTTTTAGAAGTAAAATTAGAAGCGATCGCACCTAGTTTACCTGTAGGCTTTAATGCAATTCGTACAGGTTGGGGAGCTTTACCACATCAGTTTTCTCAACCAGCTTTAAGATTCATTCCTTTGGATTTAGCAAACAATATTGCCGAATTTCCACCCGGTACTGGAATTAAAATTCCCGTTAAACCTTTTTTTGGAATTCTTGGTGTTGCTACCCCAGAAACCTCTCGAACTTCCGTCCCACCAGGCTATTACGGCGGTAATATCGATAACCGCGAACTTCAAGCAGGTTCTCGTTTATTCTTGCCGATTTTTGTTCCAGGTGCGTTATTTTCAATCGGTGATGGACACTCTGCACAGGGAGATGGCGAAGTTAATGTAACCGCCATTGAGACTTCCATGAACGGTAGAATTACACTCAAACTCCGCAAGGATTTAAAATTAACAACACCAATTGCCGAAACTCCAACTGATATTATCACAATGGGTTTTGCTCAAACCTTAGATGAAGCATTAGAACTGGCTTTAAAAAATACGATTGATTTTCTGGAACGCTTCGCCAATTTGTCGCCAGAAGATGCTTATGTATTGTGTAGTTTAGCTGTCAATTTTCGCATCACTCAAGTTGTGAATAGTCCCCAAAAAGGCGTACATGGAATGTTACCCAAATCAATTTTATCTAAGGCTATTAATTTATAATTTCTGAAAATTGAAATATTCAGATTCTTGCCTTAATAATTGATTTAAGGTTTTTACATCATTCTATGCTCTATATATTTATTTTCCACTCGCTCAAATTATACTTACTACTTTATTTGACAAGACTTAGGTTACATGTCGAACCAGCAAACAAACGACAATTTTTGGACAGAGTGGGTATTAGTTAATGCAGTTAGTTTTTGTGTATGCTTTGCTATGATTTCGCTTTTTATCACTCCAATCGTACCTGGACTAGCTCAGTGGTTAATACTCAAAAAGCAAATTAATAGACTCAGCCGATGGTGGATGCTCACGAATTTTGTAGGGGTCTTTGTAGTAGCAATAGTCTTTTTTTATCTATTAAATTATAATTTTAGGTCTTTTTGTACAAAGTATGTAGATAGTAATGTGTGCTGGGTTATTAGCTACACTACTTGTAGCGCGATCGGCGGGGCTATTACTGGAGCATACCAATGGTTATTGCTTAGAAGACATATTTTGCTAGCTAATTTGTGGATAGTCTGGACATTAACTAGTGCTTTGGGTTGGACAATAAGTGGTGCTTTAAGCAGTACTATATCTTGGAATGTGTCCGTAATTGCCAGCAATTTAGTCCTAGCCTTAGTTAGTTTCGGAATTATTTTTGGTACTGTCAATGGAATTATTACAGGAATAGTACTTGTTTGGTTATTGCAACGGCCTAGATATTAAAGTGAAAGTGTTTGCAGTATTGAATGATAATTAGGTGTTCGCTATTTATTGAACACCTGAATAATTTAGTTGAGCTTGAACAATATTTTTGTTAAACCCTCACCTAACTTTTCAATAGATTCTTGCTGTTTGGGATCTTTTAATGTGCCATCAGCATTGAAGGCTTCATAAGCTTTGGATACGGCTATTTGGTCGGGAAGTACCAAAACTTTGATGTTTCCCAAAATAGAACGCAGGTGAACTAACCCCCGCAAACCACCAAAACCACCAGGTGAAGCACTCATAATCGTAGCAACTTTACCTGCAAAAGCAGTCAAGGGGGCTTCGTTTGGATATGGACGCGATGCCCAATCGATCGCATTTTTCAAAACTGCTGTGATGGAACTGTTATATTCAGGTGAAGCAATGAGAAATCCCTGATGAGAAATCATCAAATCCTTCAGTGTGCGGGCGTTGGCAGGCATTCCTTCTTGAGCTTCCAAATCTTCATCATACAGAGGTAAGGGCAAATCCCGTAGGTCTAAATATGTAACTTCTGCGCCTGCTGCCTTGGCACCAGCCGCTGCAATTTTTACTAATTTTTTGTTGTAAGAATCTATACGGGTACTGCCAGCAAAGGCTAGGATTTTCGGTGTAGATGCCATAGTTAGAAAATGAGAAGGATTAGCTAACTCAGCTGCATTATCCTGTTTTTAGGCGATCGCTTTTTCGTAAATTTAGATTTTCTTTACACATTTGCTCGAAAATTATGGCAAATTGGTCAGACTCCGATCTCGGCAAGTTGCGCTATGCTAGTTGAGTTTTGTCAGCCAACCAGCTACGTTAGGTGTATGGGAAGCTTTCAAAACAATGTCAACCTTAGTATATTTTGCAATTGCTGTTCTTCTGATTTTAGTGATAGGAATCGGGGTTTATTTCCTGACTCCTCGCAAATATCAATCTTCTGCAACAGTCGCCAATTCCTACGATGAATGGACTGTTGACGGCATCTTAGAGTTTTATTGGGGAGAACACATTCACCTCGGTCACTACGGTTCGCCGCCACGACGCAAGGATTTTTTAGTTGCTAAATCTGACTTTGTACATGAAATGGTTAAATGGGGTGGTTTAGATAAATTACCTCCTGGTATCACCGTCTTGGATGTCGGCTGTGGTATCGGCGGCAGCAGTCGGATTTTAGCGCGAGATTATGGGTTTGCTGTCACAGGGATTACGATTAGTCCACAGCAAGTGAAACGCGCCCAAGATTTAACGCCCCAAGGGCTAAACGCCCAGTTTGCGGTCGATGACGCAATGGCACTGTCATTTCCAGATGGCAGTTTTGATGTAGTCTGGTCGATTGAAGCAGGCCCCCACATGCCCGATAAAGCTGTTTTTGCTAGAGAATTAATGCGGGTGCTAAAGCCTGGTGGGGTTTTGGTTGTAGCTGACTGGAATCAGAGGGATGACCGCCAAAAGCCACTCAATTTTTGGGAGAAACCCGTAATGAAACAACTCCTCGAACAGTGGTCTCATCCAGCTTTTTCCAGCATAGAAGGGTTTAGCGAGCTTTTGGCAGAGACGAAATTAGTCCAGGGGGAGGTGGTTACGGCAGACTGGACGAGGGAAACGCTTCCTTCTTGGTTAGATTCCATCTGGCAAGGAATAGCCCGGCCGGAGGGATTAGTGCGTTTTGGACTGTCTGGTTTTATCAAGTCTGTGCGGGAGGTGCCGACTTTATTGCTGATGCGTTTGGCATTTGGTACAGGGCTGTGCCGATTTGGAATGTTCCGCGCTGTGCGGGCGAATTCACCCACAGAATTGACGGACAAAAATTTTGCTAAGCAAACTCAAATAATTGGTAATTAGTTAGGACTTACGCACGAGTCACGGAAGAACGTAGACGCAAAGCGGCTTGCCGCAGGCTACCACAGAGGCACAGAGTTCACGGAGAAATGAGAGTTTGAGAGATATTTTGCGTAAGTCCTGTTAGTAATTATTCTTTTGTTTGGTCGCTTCTAACAGCTTAACGCTGGCGAAGATAGCATCAATATGAGGTGTGGGAATTTGAGTGAGTTTACCCAATTCTGCCACCGCGCCGACGATGGCATCTATTTCTGTGGGGCGTCCGGCTTCAATATCTTGTAGCATTGAGGTTTTGTGGGCGCCAACATTTTCTGCACCATTAATTCGCTGTTCTAAGGTAATGCCAAATTTTATACCCAATTTTTCGGCGATCGCCTGGGCTTCTGTCATCATTTGCCGTGCTAGTTCGCGGGTGAGGGGATAGCGGCAAATATCCTCTAAAGTGGCACTAGTTAAGGCGCTAATGGGATTAAAGGCGACATTACCCCATAATTTAATCCAGATTTCCGTGCGAATTTGATTGCGGATTGGTGCTTTGAATCCTGCTTGTTTGAGAGTTTGGGCTAATAATTGAATGCGATCGCTTTTGCTGCCGTCAATTTCACCCAGAGTAAAGCGATCGCCTTCAATATGCTTAATTACACCTGGTTCAATTATCTCAGTTGCCGGGTAAACAACACAACCGATAACGCGGTCAACACCGATACCAGCTTCAACAATTCCATCTGGGTCGACAGATTGAATGCGTGTTCCTTCATACTCACCGCCGTGATGATGAAAGTACCACCAAGGAATACCATTTTGGGCTGTGATAACTGTTGTGTCAGGGTTGTAGAGTGTGGAAAGGGAGGGGGCGATCGCTGGAACGCTGTGAGCTTTAACAGTTAAAATTACTACATCTTGTTGTCCCGCTTCCTGAATATTACTAGTTGCCAAAGCCGGACGAACAACTTGGCTAGAACCGTCCGTCATCACTAGTTTCAGCCCATCTTTTTGAATTGCTTCCAAATGAGAACCACGAGCAATTAGCGTCACTGTTTCACCAACCAATGCCAATTTTGCTCCTAAATATCCACCAATCGCACCTGCGCCAACAATACAGATTTTCATATTTTCAAAAGGATATAAATTATAGTTTATTACGATTTTAAATTGAAAAATTCAAAAATCTTATTAGCCGACAAATCTATAGTAAAGTTGCTTTAACTGTAATAACTATCCAAAGCAACTATATGAATCCAATTTAATTTTGTAAAAATTACGTATACCTTAACGCAAAGAGCAAGAGCTAACAGACAATTAATCTTTTATTATTATTGCCTATTGCCTATTGCCTATTGCCTACAAATAATTTCACAAAAACAGGAATAATATATGAACCAAAATTTTCTCGATGCTGCTAAGAAAGGTCAAAATAATTGGTGGCGCTACTTACTAGGAGTTTTCCTGATTGTCTTTTCGTATTGGTATATAGGTTCATTCGCTTCAGGGATTTTAGCAACTATTTTATTTTTGGTTTCTAGTGCTGCTAATGGAAATGAAGTTTCTAATTTACCGTCTGAATTCCAAAACCAATTAGAGCTTTATTTACAGGCTTCGCAAACTCGTTATTTTGTTATTTATAGTATTCCTGTTTTGTGTGCATGGCTAGGTATATTTGTAACTATTAATTCGTTGCACAAACGCCAAATAAAAACTCTAATTAGTGCTGATAGCTCTTTTAAGTTTCAGCGTCTAATATCAGGTTTTCTAGTCTGGTTAATTATTTTAATAGCCTTCACAGGAGTAGATTACCTAATACAACCGCAAGCTTATTCTTGGACTTTTGACTTAGCCCAGTGGCTTCCCCTTTTTCCCTTAGTTTTAGTGCTTACTCCCATCCAAACCTCCGCCGAAGAATTTTTGTATCGCGGTTATTTACTTCAAGGACTGGGACTATTATCTCGGCAGCGACTTGTATTAATCCTTGTTACCAGTTTGTTGTTTACGCTGCCACACTTGAGTAACCCAGAAATGCAACGGGGAGAAATATGGGTGGCATTGCAATACTTTTCATGGGGTGTATTTTTTTCAGCACTTACCCTAAAAGATAATCGCTTAGAACTTTCCTTAGGTGTCCATGCAGCTAATAATATTTTTGCTTTTTTGTTCGTTAATACTAAAGATTCAGTAATTCCGACACCTGCTGTCTTAACTATCAACGATGCTGGAGATCCAAGGTTAGGTTTGGTTGTTTTCTGGGCAATGATCGCAATATTTTACTACTTCTTCTTTGGTAGAGGAAAACAACACTCTAACTAAAACAGATTTTAGATTACCTCCACCAAATTTCTAATTCAAAGCCTTACTTTCCGAGTTCACAACTCGACACTCCCTTCTCTCCCCACCTCCCCATCCCTCCATCCCCCACTCTCTACTCTCTACTCCCCAATACTAAGCAGCTTCGCCATTGCCAAGCGTTGTAATTTCCCAGTGGCACCACGGGGTAATTGCTCTAAAATGTGAATTTGCTTGGGCACTTTGAAATTTGCCAGCATAGTTGAACAGTGAGCTAAAAGTTCTTTTTCGCTAGCTTCTGCTTTCAGAACAACAGCTGCGTGAATATCTTCTCCTAAAGATTTGTGGGGGACGGCAAATGCTAGGGCTTCGGCGACGGCGGGATGGCGCAGCAAAATATCATCTACTTCTAAAGGAGAAATTTTTTCTCCACCCCGGTTAATCAATTCTTTTATCCGTCCAGTCAGGCGCAGATAGCCATCTTCATCGATTGTGCCTTGATCCCCTGTGCGGAACCAACCATTTACAAAAGCAGTGGCGTTGGCTTCTGGGTTATTTTCGTAGCCGTCAATGACATTTGGCGCTTTTACCACCACCTCGCCCAAACTTCCTTGGGGTAGCAAGTTACCTTCCGAGTCCATAATGCCGACTTCCACGCCGAAGCCATAACCGACAGTACCCGGTTTGCGGACTTTTGGTGGTAAAGGATTGGTAGTCATTAAGTGAGATGCTTCAGTCATACTGTAAGATTCCACCACAGGAGCATCGAGAGTTGTTTCTAGTTGTTCGATGATAATTGGGGGCAAAGAAGCACTACTAGAGCGAATAAAACGGAAGGGATTTGCTTTGACAATTTCTGTATTGCGGCTAGCGCGTGCCAAAATTGTCTGGTGCATAGTTGGCGCTGCCGAGTACCAGGTAGGTTTGTAAGTTTCTACCAGTTTCCAAAACTCTAGAGCATTAAAACCATTGGGGCAAACTAGCGTACCGCCAGATCCCAGAGTTGCCAACAAACAGCCTACCAAACCATGAACGTGGAATAAGGGCATTAAGCAAAGTGTAGTGTCAGCTGCGGTGAGCGAATAAGCACCAATGATGTTGTTAGCAGAAGCAATGAGATTGCGATGACGAATTGGCACCCGCTTGGGACGACTGGTGGTGCCGCTGGTGTGGAGAATCATCGCTATATCGTCAGATGAAGGGGAGGTGGGGAGGTGGGGAGATGAGGGAGAAAGATTGCTACCTTGTCCTGTTTCCATGCCCAATGCCCCATGCCTCAATTCAAAACTCAAAGTACCGTCAGTATTGACCTTAGCATTAATCAACATCATGTCGGGAGTGAGGGCAGCAATGGCCGCTTCTGGTTCATCAGACAGAGTAATCAGTGCTTTTGCCTGGGTATCTGCATAGTAGAAGGCAAATTCATCTTGTTTGTATTTGGGATTTAAAGGTGCGGCGGTACCAGATAAAGCAGCAGCCAGAAAAGTAATTGCCATTGGCGAACCATTATTCATGGCAATGGCAATGCGTTCTCCGGGTTTGAGTCCAAAGCTGTGGAGTTGAGATACTAGCCCAGTAATATTTTCGCGCAATTGCTTATAAGTTAGCGATCGCCCCTCAGGCGTAACCAAGGCTAGATGATTGTCTTCCCCTGCTAAAAGCTCAAATAAATTCATTGCAAAACCTCTAAAAAGTATTGGGAATTAGACATTGGGCATTAGGCAAACAGGGCATGGGGAAAGTGAAAGGGGTAAGGGGAAAAGCAAAAAGATTAAATTTATTCCTTTTCCCTTTTCCCTTTAACCTTTTCCCCTGCCTCCTGCCTCCTCTCCCCACTCCTCAAGGTAAAATTAACTAAACGTTGTGTCTGTCGCTACTAAAAATCAGAAAAAACTTTTTCAGCAGTTCAACCAATATCGATAAATATGGATCGTCGGAAATTTCTCAACTATGTTACTTTAGCAGGATCTAGCTTTGCCTTAACTAGTTGTATTCAAGGCAGAAATTCCAATTCATCAGGTGAAGTATCTCCTGTAGCATCACCTGTGGTTGTAAATGAACCTCTGAAAGTGGGATTTGTTTATATAGGGCCTGTGGGCGATTTTGGGTGGACTTATGCTCATGATTTAGGTCGCAGACACATGGAAGCCAATCTTCAAGATAAGGTAAAAACTACCTTTGTGGAAAATGTGAATGAAGGCGCTGATGCTGAAAGAGTAATCCGCCAATTAGCATTAGATGGTAACAAATTAATTTTCACAACTTCCTTTGGCTACATGAACCCAACAATTAAAGTTGCCAAAGAGTTTCCTGATATTTTCTTTGAACACTGTACGGGTTACAAACGTGCTGCTAATGTTGGCACTTATTTAGGACGTTTTGAAGAACCGCGTTATTTAACCGGCATGATTGCTGGCAAAATGACAAAATCAAATGTAATTGGTTTTATTGGAGCATACGCGATTCCGGAAGTAATTCGTGGAATCAGTGCATTTGCTCAAGGAATGCGGTTAACAAATCCCCAGGCAAAAGTTAAGGTACTTTGGGCGCAAACTTGGTACGATCCAGCTAAAGAGAGAGAAGCGGCTCAAGCATTGTTTAATTTAGGTGCGGATGTGCTGACTCAGCATACCGATTCTGGTGCTGTTGTACAATTTGCTGAGGAAAAAGGGATTTATGCTTTTGGCTATAACACAGATATGAGCAAGTTTGGTCAAAAAGCTCATTTGACATCAGCTATTAATAAATGGGGCAAATTCTATACAGATAGAGCTTTGGCTGTAATGACTAATACTTGGAAATCTCAAGAAGTTTGGGATGGTATTGGTCAAGAAATGGTGGATATTTCTCCGATGAATCAAGTGATTCCGGCTGATGTACAACAATTAATAAACACCAAGCGTGATGAATTTATTCAAGGTACTGCACATCCTTTTGACGGCCCAGTGAAAGACCAAAAAGGTGTAGTACGAGTGCCAAAAGGCAAGGTATTAGATGATAAGCAACAACTGGCAATGGATTGGTATGTTGAAGGAATTGAAGGGTCAATTCCTAAACAACAATCTTATACCAATTCTTCGTGAAGCTGCATAGAATTTTACCCCTCCCCAACCCTCCCCTTGGCAAGGGGAGGGTGCGCGCTAGCGCGGGTGGGGTATTTATATGCGTCTTCATATTAAATTGGTATTAGCGTTATGGTTTCTTATTGAAACGCTTGTTCTAGTTGTTCAGAAGTTAGAGATTTAATTAAACTTAAAGGTAGTGGTTGCTGACTAATTGTATTAGCGTAATCTGTACTCAAATATGACAAGTAACTTGGTTGTTCGGCAATATAACTTTCAAAAAAGGGAACACTCAAAACTTTAAGATAACGATGTGCAATGGCTTGACCAGAACCAATTACTTGCGTAGGTATAGGCATACTTGAATTTGACGCGATCGCCCCGCTAACTCCTGTAAAATATTACTTTGCCAATACCTTATTTTTTCTCGGCGCAACCTTCTAAAACCTTATTTCCGAGGATAAAAATTGCCGAGTAAGGATACTCTTTATCTGACATACCGTCGCTACAGGCATCAACTTTTTTGATGATTAAGATATTGTTGCCTTTGCCCTGAAGTCGGTAGACTCGCACCAAATCTGCGGGACGCGCCTCTGCTTTTAAGGGTGCAATATAGGAGAAAGTTTGCTTTTGCACATCGGGTGAAGAGTAGACAATTCCCCTCTTACTCACAAGAACGCTCCAAAACGGTTCTGTACCTCTAGCGATGAATTCTTCACTTTTAGTAGTTTGTGCAATTTTCCTATTAATCAAGAATTCATTAGCAGTACTGGGGCTGTTAGCTAATAAACTAGCACCAAATCCAAGCAAAGCAACACAACAGATGAAATTTTTCATGTATCGAGTACAACTAATCCTACTAGTAGTCTATCAAGCGGAGTTTGAATGGTAAAAGAACGAACCGCGAAGGACGCATTCGCGCAGTGTCTCGTTAGAGAAGAACGCAAACGAAGAAGGGAAAAAAGAAATAAAAATTTGTCTTACTATGCAAAGTTGTCTTGATAGACCACTAGAGGTGGAGATTATTTTAAGCACTAGTTGGCTCTACATACCCTTGAATATTTTCTGGCTCAAAAGACCGTAGGATACGCGTAGCTTGGCGAGTTAACTCCTCTGTTCCTCTAACCACTATTAAATACTTGCCTGCATCTAAACGATTGCGATATGTCAAAGCATCGCCACTACCTACGGTTAAACCAACTGCACCACCAACGAAATAAGCACCTAAAACACCAGAAGCTGCTCCTAAAAGTCCACCAATAATATGATTGCCGATATCAGCGATCGCTAAAATTTTAATGCCAGTTAGATAATTAAACGCATAACCGGCAATAAATCCAAAAGGTATTAGCCAGTATATTAATCGCTTTGCTCCTTTGGCAGCTTGTTGATTCGGGTCGATGAGGTTGTAATGATCAGCACTTTTATAGCCACTTCCCAAAATATCTACTTGGTTTGGAGATAAACCTTCCTTTGTTAACGCAGAATAAGCTGCTTCTGCTTGTGACTTATCTGGTAAAACCGCAATCAGGTAATTCATAGGGCAAAATCCAACTATATTGTTTGCAAAACTTCTATTCAAAATCAGCTATCTTCTAATAGCAATTCAAAATTAGCAAAGCCATATCCAGAAGGGTTTTTGAGTTGGGATGTGTTCCTGAATTTTAGATAATTTGTATAATTGAGTTACTGATTTTCAATTTATTCTATTCATGGGTTATGCACAATTAATGAAATAACCTAGACGCAAAACGGCTTGCCGCAGGCTACCGCAGAGGACGCAGAAGGCATAGAGAAATAAGAGTTTCAGAGAGTTTGTGGCTAAGTCCTATTATTTATTATTTCATATATATATGAAAATATTACAAAACAAGTTAGCATTTTCAAACTGGAAAATTTAAATTGCACGCACACAAGAACTAGGACACCAAACCTCAAGCAATAAAACATCTTTCTAGAGAACCACTTGAAAGAAATACTTTTAATACTTTAGAAGTAACTCTCTGTTTATTTATTATTGTACTTTTGATAGAAGTGGCGGCTAAAAATATATTTTATCTTTCTTAAAGATTACTTTAAATCAATATAATTCCGGACTAATGTCCCAAAATTTAGTATGAATTTGAATCAGATTTGCAGATGAAAAAATGGGTTTAAGACCCAGACTAAATGGAAGATTTACGAGTCTATCAGTATTTTGAATTTTGAATTGCTATTACCTCGCTTTCAGCCTGATAATTTTGTGACTACTAGGCCGATCGCTGACTAATTCTAGTTGTTGTGCTTAGGCAGTTGGAGGGTAAGTCATTGGAAACTTCTAAAATTAATAATTCTCTAGGAAAGCTTTCAGGAAAACAAGGGTTATTGGTAGGTTTGGGGTTGGGTCTGGTCTTAGCTATTGGCGGGATGGCTGTGTTTTCGCGTTTTGGAACTCAGCAATCAGCTACCCCCACTCAAAATGCTCCCGCAGCAAATGGTAAAAACTCGGCATTGCCGGTGAAAGTCCAGCAAATTGGTACTACCACCACCGAACAAACTTCAGATTTTGTCGGAAGTCTAGAAGCGCAGC
Source organism: Nostoc paludosum FACHB-159 (assembly GCF_014698835.1). Taxonomy (GTDB): domain Bacteria; phylum Cyanobacteriota; class Cyanobacteriia; order Cyanobacteriales; family Nostocaceae; genus Nostoc; species Nostoc paludosum. The sequence continues at coordinate 348,008 of NZ_JACJTU010000002.1, forward strand.
AAAAAGTCACGCTACAGCCGCAAACTCAAGGGCGAATTGAAGCGATTCTCGTGTCTAGCGGTCAGCGAGTCCAGAAGGGAACACCGATCGCATCTTTGAGTTTAGATCAGACTCAGGCAAATGTGGCTAGTTCCATCGCAGCTGTCAATGCAGCGCAAGCGGGGTTAAAAACGGCTCAAGCACAACTGCAACAAGCCCAAGCGGAGCGTACTAAGGAAACTGCAAACGTCCAACTTCAGCAGACACAATTCAATCGTACCCAACAATTAGTTAGCGAAGGCGCCCAAGCCAGGCAACAATTAGATTTAGCCAGAAATAATTTACAAGCTGCGATCGCTGATTTACAAGCCGCAGAAAAAGAAGTTGCCGCGGCTAATGCAGCAGTGCGGCAAGCACAGGCCAATATACGCGAAGCCCAAGCAGGTACGGCTGCTGCCCAAGTCAATGTTAACCTCAAACGAGTAGTAGCCCCCATCGCTGGCATAGTCGGTGAATTTCCTGTAAAAGTTGGAGATTACGTCAACACCGGACAAACAATTACCACAATTACCCAAAACGATGCATTGGATTTAAATCTTTCTGTACCCTCAAATCGATTGCAGCAACTGAGAGTTGGATTGCCGGTGCAGCTGCTCAATCCCACCACCCAACAAGTAATAGGCACCGGTGCGATTAACTATATTTCTCCAACGGTAAGTTCTAACCAGCAATCGATTTTAAGTAAAGCACGCTTTAGCAATTCCCAAGGGCGATTGCGGGATGGGCAATACGTTCAAGCTCGAATAATTTGGAACCGACAACCGGGTGTATTAATTCCTACCGTTGCCATTTCTCGCATTGGCGGACAAAGTTTTGTCTTCGTCACAGAAAACAAAACTGTCAACGGCAAACCGCAGCAAATTGTACATCAGCGTTTAGTGCGTCTGGGTGAGATTCAAGGAACAAATTATCAAGTCCTCGACGGACTCAAACCCGGCGAAACCATAGTCACCTCTGGCATTCTCAAACTTAGAGAAGGCACACCCATTCAACCGCAATCCTAAATCTAGGACACTCGCTCATGTCGATCGCGAACAACTTTATCAAACGCCCGGTTTTAACTACCGTTTGTTCTTTAGTGATTCTGCTTTTAGGGGGTGTGTGTATTCCGCTACTCCCACTCAATTATTTGCCAGATATTGCACCGATACGGGTTCAAATCTCAGCAAACTATACTGGCGCGGATGTTTCAACGGTGGAAAGTGCAGTCACAACAACCCTAGAGCGACAGATTAACGGTGTCGAGGGTATGCAGTACATGACCTCAAACAGTTCCGCAGGCAGTAGCCAAATCTCAGTATATTTCGGGTCAGAAACTGATAAAAATATTGACCAAGTAAACGTACAAAATCGGATTGCCCGTGCCACACCCCGCTTACCTACGAGCGTGCAACAACTTGGTGTGACCGCGCAAACGGCTTCCACCAGTATTTTGTTGGTGTATACGTTTTATGCAGAAAATAATGAATACGACCCACTGTTTATCAGTAACTATATTGACCTGAATTTGCGCGATCAACTCCTGCGAACGCCGGGAGTGGGGGATTTGACGATTTTTGGTGAAAAACGCTATGCCATGCGGCTGTGGCTCGATCCCAATGCCTTGGCGAGTCGGCAATTAACTGTAGCAGATGTGGCGACGGCATTGCGATCGCAGAACATTTTGGCAGGGGCAGGAACCTTGGGTCAAGCGCCGATACCCCCCGGCCAAAGCTATGAAATTCCGCTGCGAGTCAACGGCCAGTTTAAAGATGCTTCCGAGTTTGGGAATCTCGTTATTAAAGCCGGAAGCAATGGGGATTTAATCAAACTTCAAGATGTAGGTCGTGCCGAACTCGGATCGGAGACTTACGCTAGTAATGCGAGAAATAATGGTAAGCCTGCCATTGGTATGGCAATTTATCAATCACCAGGAAGTAATGCCCTCGATGTGGCGAGAAACATTGAAGCGCAGATGAACGACCTGATGAAAGAGTTTCCGCCGGGATTAAAAACCCAGATTGTTTACGATACCGTTGGGTTTGTGCAAGCATCCCTCGAAGAAGTGGTGAAAACTTTAGTGGAAGCCATCGCTTTGGTTGTGTTGGTAATTTTTCTGTTTCTCCAAGACTGGCGAGCCACAATTATTCCCATCGTTGCCATTCCGGTTTCGCTGATTGGCGCATTAGCATTTGCTTACGTATTTGGATTTTCACTCAATAATTTAACTTTATTTGGATTAATCTTAGCCACCGGATTGGTAGTTGATGACGCGATTATCGTTGTGGAAGCGATCGCCGCTAAAATTGAACAGGGAGTTAGACCTCTGCAAGCCTCCTTTGAAGCAATGGAGGAACTGACTGGAGCCGTAGTTGCAACGTCACTGGTGTTGATGGCGGTGTTTCTTCCGGTGGCATTTTTTCCAGGTTCCACCGGAAAAATGTATCAGCAGTTCGCCTTAGTGATTGCATTTTCCATCGCCATCTCGACGTTTAACGCGCTTTCCTTCAGTCCTAGTATGGCTGCGATTTTACTGCGCCCGCCAAAACCCAAACGCGGCCCCTTAGGCTGGTTTTTCAATAAATTTAATCAGATACAGCAATGGATTATTCAACGGTTTATTGCGATCGTCAAATTTCTGATTCGCCTGCGTTACGCTGTCGTGGCATTGTTTGTGGTGGGTTTAGCGGCAACTTACTTCATGTTTACCCATGTACCCACAGGATTTGTCCCCAGTGAAGACCAGGGTATTGTGTTGGGCATTATTCAAGCTCCCGATGGGGTTTCCCTTGCTTATACCGATGGAGTGATTACAAAACTCGAACAAATTCTGGCAAAAGAACCAGAAATTGATAACGTTTTCGCAACTTCAGGATTTGGCTTTGCAGGTAGCGGATCGAATCGCGGCGTGTTTTTTGCCAAGCTCAAACCTTGGGAAGAACGTACTCAAGCCAATCAAAGTGCCACGGCAATCTTGGGGCGAATCAATGGCGCATTTGCAACGATTCCAGAAGCAATTATCACCGCAGTCAGTCCCCCACCAATTCAAGGCTTTAGTACCTTAGGTGGATTTGAGTTACAGCTAGAAGACCGCACCAACGGACGGTTGACAATCGATGATTTTTTTGCTAATGCCCAAGCGGTAATTGCCCAAGCGAACCAACAACCAGCCTTGAGCGGCGGCGTGTTTACACAGTTTACCGCCAGCACACCCCAGTTTCAAATCGACTTCGATCGCGACCGCCTACAAGCACTCAATGTCGATTTTCAGCAAGCTGTGAACACACTTTCTGCTGCCATTGGCTCTCAGTATGTGAATGATTTTACCCTCGGACAGCAAAGCTATCGCGTTTATGTCCAGGCAGAGGGCGACTATCGGCAATCGCCGAATGATATTCGTCAATTGTATGTGCGATCGGCAAACAACGAAATGGTGCGATTGAGTGAGGTGGCAACACTTACACCCATTACAGGGCCAGCCGTCATCTCTCACTACAACGGCTTCCGGGCTATCAGCATCCAAGGTAGAGAAGCCCAAGGTTACAGTAGCGGTCAAGCAATTCAAGCAATGCAGCAAGCGGTGAACGCAGCAGCAATACCAGGCGTTGGTAGTGACTGGATAGGAACTGCCCGCGAAGAATTAGCCGCAGGTAACTTGGGGATTCTAATTTTTGGCTTCGGAATCGTGATGGTATTTCTGACCCTTTCCGCTCAGTATGAAAGTTATGTTGACCCTGCGATTATTTTGTTAACCGTACCGTTAGCGTTGTTAGGTGCGTTGAGTGCCTTGTCTTTGCGCGGTTTAGTGAACGATGTCTACGCAAACGTCGCATTAGTAATGTTAATCGGGCTTGCCTCCAAAAACGCGATTTTGATTGTCGAATTTGCTAACCAAGCCTTTGAACAAGGGATGACAATTCAAAAGGCAGCTTTAACCGCCGCCCAAGAGCGATTTCGACCGATTGTCATGACATCAAGTGCCTCATTGCTGGGATTTTTCCCCCTTGTCATCGCCTCAGGAGCCGGTTCTGCCTCGCGCTGGTCTTTGGGAACGGCGTTGTTTGGCGGGCTACTCGTGTCCACAATCTTGAGTTTGCTCATCGTTCCAGTGCTGTACGTAATCATCAAAAATTTGGAAGAACGCTTCTTAAAGCGCAAACCTTCTACTCGCTCTGAGTCTCCTTCCTCTGATGGACGAGCAACAGCGATATCTACGGCCAATACACAAGCTAAATCACCTGTGACCATAACGCAAAATAACGACGATAACGGATCTAATGATTCAAAGCATTGAAAAAGAATGCAAAATTCAGAATAGACTACTCGGTTAAGAATTTTGAACTCAGAATTTGGTATTGGGAAAAAGTTAAAGGTTTTCTTTTTCTTTTCCCCTTAACCAAATTCTACTTTTTGAATCCGATTTTGATATTACAAGAGGTAAAAATTAAGGCGCGAGTTTGTAAATTACAAAGATAATCAAGGTATACTCGCATGAATCTAGCGGGAATATTGAGCATTGGAGTAAAGCAAATGAACGCCAAACTAATTACTTTTTCTGGCATCGTCACCGCATTTTTAGGTGCAGGAATAGGTTTTACCCTTGCTCATTTACTTCCTTGTCCGTACACAAGCCAAATGTATAAAGATTTGGATCAAAAATATGCCATTGTTGGTGCAGTTGCTGGCTTGCTGATTGGTTCAAGCCAGGAAATGATTCGAGAACTCAAGCAAGAACGCGACGCAGAAGAAGACTTGTTGCGGGATCTGGACAAAGCCATTCGCTCAACTAGTAACAAAGAAAATCACTGATTCTCCTGAGAAATAAGGCAGGAGGCAGGAGGCAGGAGGCAGGAGGCAGGAGGCAAAAGGAAAGAGGATTTGACTTGTTTCTTTCGCCCTTCCTGTAGGTGCGCCTTTGTTGGAGACTCACGTTAATTTTAATTATGGGAATCACCCTCTTGCCTGTTGCCCGTTTCCTGTTCCCTGTTAAGAATATAACGAATCAAAGTCTCCCTTTTTAAGGCAGATTTAGAGGGATCTAAGACTTTTGATACCAACAAAAAGACTTTTCAAACATATTCTTATTTGGTGGAGGGTTTATCTTCCATCACAATGTTTAATACCAATTTGAAAAAAGAATGCAACACATAGACAAGACCCCTCCCCAACTTTCCCCTTGATAAGGCTACCGTGTACACACAAGTCTTTTAGAGTTGTTGTGTAAGACACAGAAGGTTAATTTTTGCTTTTTGATGCAACAAAGGTGCAAGGCGATGCAACAAAGGTGCAGGGCGATGCAACAAAGGTGCAGGGCGATGCAACAAAGGTGCAAGGCGATGCAACAAAGGTGCAGGGCGATGCAACAAAGGTGCAGGGCGATGCAACAAAGGTGCAGGGCGATGCAACAAAGGTGCAGGGCGATGCATCAAAGGTGCAAGGCGATGCAACAAAGGTGCAGGTCAAGAGACTTCTGTGTACACCGTAGCCTTGGTAAGGGGAGGATGCCGTCAGGCGGGTGGGGTATCTGTCAATACGGTTCGGTTAAAGGGGAAAGGGAAAAGGAAAAGGGTAATTTCAAACTTTTTCCCTTTTCCCCTTACCCTTTTCCCAGCCCACATCAGAGATGAAAAATGCTTATCCGAACCGTATTGGGGTATCTGTCGCAAACATTTTTTGAATCGGTATAATTAATCTTCACCAGATTTCTATTAATTTGTACGGTGAGTAAAAAAAGGGTACAAAAAGTAGGAGAAATTCATAAATGAATAAGTCGGTTTCTCGCTTAGAGGTTAGAAATATTAGTAAATCCTATTCTGGTTTTGTGGCAAATCATCAGGTAAACTTAGCAATTCAGCCGGGAGAAATTCATGGACTTTTAGGGGAAAATGGAGCGGGTAAGAGTACTTTAATGAAAATTATCTATGGCTTGGTGCGTCCAGATGCTGGTGAAATTTTTTGGGAGGGACGACAGGTTAATATTAATAGTCCAGAGTCGGCGATATCTCTGTTAATTGGAATGGTATTTCAGCACTTTAATTTATTTGAAACGCTGACTGTTACAGAAAATATCGCCCTGACGCTACCTCGTAGCGAAAAATGGGATTTATCACGAGTTGCTAAAAAAATTATTACTCTATCAGCAGCATACGAACTAAATATAGACTGCGATCGCCCCGTTCATACTCTTTCAGTTGGTGAAAAACAGCGGCTAGAAATTCTCCGGTGTTTATATCACCGTGCAAAATTGCTGATTTTGGATGAACCAACGGCGGTTCTCACTCCTCAAGAAACAGAAACACTCTTCGCTACTTTAAGGCAAATCGCCTCTGATGGTTGCAGTATTTTATTCAGTAGTCACAAGTTATTAGAAATGCAATCTCTGTGCAACCATGCTACAGTCCTGCGTCAAGGTCAAGTCGTTGCCAATTGTAACCCCAAAGCAGAAACACCAGCAAATCTAGTCAGGATGATGATTGGTGCTGATTTACAAGGGACTGGGGAAGAGGATGGAGAGATGGGGGGGGATTCTGCCTCATCTTCTGATAGTCATTTAATAGCTGGTACAAAACGCAAACACCAACCACCAGGGCCGGTTTGCTTGCTGGTTAAGGATTTACATTTTAAACCCCAAAATCCTTTCGGTACAACCTTGCACAACATTAATATGGAAATTCACACTGGCGAAATCGTTGGTATTGCCGGAGTTGCAGGAAACGGACAGACAGAATTATTATCAGCTTTGAGTGGTGAAATCATCTCTCCTCAGGCAGAAATGATTATGCTAGGAGAAATGCCCATAGGCAAAAGTAATGTTACTCAACGTCGCCGCTTGGGATTGGGATATGTTCCAGAAGAACGTTTAGAAAAAAGTGTAGTGCCAAGTTTAAGTTTACTAGAAAATGCTTTGCTCACAGCCCACGGGCAGGGGTTGTTACGCCGGGGAATGATTCGCTTTGGCAAGTTAAAAACCTGGACTCAACGAATTTGTGATGCTTTCAATGTCAATCAAGCAGGAGTAAATTCTGTTGCTGCTACTTTGTCGGGGGGAAACTTGCAAAAGTTTATTATGGGGCGGGAGATATCCCAAAATCCGGCAGTGTTGATTGCAGCGCATCCGAGTTGGGGCGTAGATGTGCAGGCCACAGCTAGAATTCATGAAGCATTGATTGAAATGCGAGATACAGGTGCAGCAGTACTAATAATTTCTGAGGATTTGGATGAATTGTTTGCATTGTGCGATCGCATTGGTGCAATCTATAAAGGACAAGTTTCTCCTCTCAAGGCAATTGCACATACTAACCGCGATGAAATTGGTAGTTGGATGGGAGGACTTGGATTTAATTGAGCATAAATTAAATAAGTATAAATAACCAAATATCCTCATACTCAACAAATTTTTTCCAAAAGTGCTTTGGTCGATCTATAAGATTCTTTACTTATTTATTAATATTTGTTAAATATATTTTCTAACTCAAAAATCTATTAATCCTACGATAAAAAAAAATATTTTCCTAATAAGATTGCTGTTAATCCTTAGTAATTGCTATTAGTTAAACTATGGTTAAGAACTATATTTCGGAGAAAGGCAACTCTCAAATTAGGTTATTGCTAGAAAAGCAGTTACAGATTACCAAATTCCTTAAGAGTCCTTTAACAGATGCAGTACTTTGGGTTAAGCCGAACGCAAATATTATCTATGTTAACGATGCAGCGTGTAGCTTAGTTGGATATTCTCGTGAAGAATTACTTTTTATGAGTATTCAAGACCTCAACTTAGAATTTTTGCACGAAATTTGGTCAAAGGACTATAAAAATATTAAACAAGACGGTTTTTTGCACTTTGAATCTATATGTTGGAATAATAAAGGCCAAAGTTTTTTATTGGAAATCAATATCACCTACATTGAATATGGAAGTTGCGAGTTTAGCTGTATTTTGATTAACCATATCAATAAACGTCAGGAGTCTTCATTTGCTTTAGAGCAGGCGAATAAAGTGCTAGAGCGCAAAACACAAGACTTCTTGACTAAAGAAAAGCAGAACTATGAGCAACTATCCCGCGAAATCATTGAGCGTAAGTGGGTAGAAGCAGAATTACAAAACTCTCTTTGTTTATTGCAAGCAACTTTAGAATCCAATCCTGATGGGGTTATTGCGGTTAGATGTAATGGAGATATTGTTACCTTCAATCAAAAATTTGTCGAAATGTGGCAAGTTCCAGATTCTATCGTTATCTCACGTAATTATCAGCAATATCTAACTTTTTATAGAAACCAACTTAAACAGCCAGAAACTTTTTATCAAAATATTGAGCAACTTGAAATTGACAGCCAAAAGGATTTTAGACGCTGCGATATTTTGGAATTAAAGGATGGGAAGGTTTTCGAGCAATATAGCAAACCTTTGCGGCTCGGCGAAAAAAGAATTGGTACAGTGTGCAGTTTTCGAGATATCACCCAACGCCAACAAGCAGAAGCAGAAGTTCGCCGGATTTTAGAACAAGAAAAACAACTTACTGAGCAAAGAGCGCAGTTTGTTTCTATGGTTTCTCACGAATTTCGGACTCCGCTGAACATTATTTCATATTCTACTAGCTTGCTCAAACGTCATAGTCATCGTTGGGCCCAGGAGAAAAAATTACAATATTTACAGCATCTACAAACAGCAGTTGAACAAATCACTCAATTAATGGATGAAGTATTGATTATTGGGAGATTAGATGCAGGAAAATTTCAGTTGGAGCCAAAACCGCTTGATTTAGAGATATTTTGCCGTGATATATTAGTAGAATTGAATTTGAGTAAAAAGAGCGATCGCGCAATTAACTTTATCAGTCAAGGTGATTGCAAATCAGTATGTCTAGACAAAAAATTGCTACACCCAATTTTAACAAATTTACTCTCAAATGCTATCAAATATTCTTCAGCAGGTAGTAAAGTTGATTTATTACTTTGTTGCGAAGACAAAAAAGTTATTTTTCAGGTTAAAGATTGTGGAATTGGTATTTCTATTGAAGAACAGCAAGAAGTATTTAAGCCATTTTATCGTGGTAATAATGTAAGCAACATTCCAGGTAACGGATTGGGATTAGCAATTGTCAAAAAACTAGTAGACTTACATAATAGCCAAATTAGTTTAGTAAGTGAAATTGGCATAGGTACTACTTTTACAATTACATTGCCAATCTGACTCAGCCTTGTACAATCGAAGATTTACTAGAGGTGATTAGTAAAGTTGCAAAGATACAACAAGATAATCAAATAGGAGTTTTATATGACAAAAGTTTTGGTGATAGAAGATGAAGCACAAACTAGAGATATGTTTCTAGACAGCCTAGAAATAGAAGGGTTTGAAGCTATCGGTGCAGAAAACGGTGTTATAGGTGTCCAGAAAGCACTAGAAAATTTGCCAGATTTGGTGCTTTGCGACATTATGATGCCTGAACTGGATGGTTATGGGGTTCTTAGTACTCTGCGCCAACATAGTCTGACAGCAATGATTCCCTTTATTTTTTTGACGGCTAAATCTACCAAAGCTGAACTTCGTCAAGGTATGGATTTAGGAGCTGACGATTATCTTACCAAGCCCTCTACTGTAGAAGAATTATTAGCAGCGATCGCCACTCGACTCAAAAAGCAAGCAGATCTTAAGGAATATTATACTACCCAGTTTCCAGAAGTTTCAGTATCGGCTGCATTTCAAACGGCAAAATCCCTAAATTCTGAATTGATATTTCCTGCTGATTTTCATCTCAATCAAGTCTTTGAGTACATTGAAGCAAATTACCGACAACCAATTAGCTTGCACGATGTTGCTCTTGCAGCTGGTTATTGTCCAGCTTACTTAACTGACTTAGTGCGCCGTCATACAGGACAAACAGTAAATCATTGGATTGTCCAACGTCGAATGGCAGCAGCACGTACCTTACTCTTAGAAGGTAACCTGTGCGTGAATCAGATTGCCGAAACAGTTGGCTATCAGCATGAAGGTCATTTTTTCCGCCAGTTTCGCCAGCATCACGGAACTACTCCCCAAGCCTGGAGAAAGGCACAGCGCATCCAACATAATTAGGACTAAGGCAGCTGTCCGTGGTCAAATAATTAGTTAATGTACAAGTTCAAAAGCGGGCGATGGGACTCGAACCCACGACGTTCACCTTGGGAAGGTGACATCAATTTTGATTTTTCAATACTTTCAGGCCAGGGCTATTTCATTCTAAATGTAGGCAGTATATGGTAAGATGCAGCGCAAATTCTATATTAATGCATCTGTCCCATGTCTCAAATCGCAATTATAGAAGCCTTCGC
>NZ_JACJTU010000020.1 GCF_014698835.1 Nostoc paludosum FACHB-159
CTCATAATTCCTTACTTCTTTAAATAACTCTTTATACTCTGCACAATATTCATCTACGATCGCAACTGTTGGGTGGGCGTCTCTAGCCAAATGTTTCAGGATTTGTAATTCTACATCCATGCCCTGCTTACCTTCCAGAGTTTTTTCTTTTAATCCTTTTATTAAGAATACTCGGAAAGTGACAGAAGAGGGCTAACTTACAGTAAATATATTGCAATTATCGTGTTAATTTATCAGGTGCGATCGCGCAACTTTTCTTATACCAATAGCACTTACTTGTATGCTATTTTAAGTTTTAATAAGCACTGTATTTCTTCACAAGTTCCTCAAAGTCTTGATTTAACTTCAAGATACAGATGTTTAACTATTGCTTGAACTAGCTTGAGAATTCACCACCTTTTTCATACTACTCATGTTGTATATGGGTCGTAATTATTACTAGGATTTTTACTATATACAACATATACTATAGGAATCCGCTTTGATTACTGAACTGATTTGCGTAGGAAGGCAATAGGCAATAGGGTTTTAGAAAAGGAATGTGTACTGAGTTTTGTTCAAAAATCAAATAGGAGTCCTATATCGAAAAAGCCAATTCATACTCTGATTCAGCAACGCCAAAATTTTGAACTTGGAATTGCTTAGGAGCTACAGATCATGAGTACCATTGTTCAACGTCAAAAAGAATTTAATTTTTTTGATTTTTGGGATAGCTTTTGTAGTTGGATTACTAGCACAGAAAATCGGATTTACGTCGGCTGGTTTGGCGTGTTGTCGATTCCCACTTTGCTAGCTGCTACCACTTGTTTTATTTTGGCTTTTATTGCCGCTCCCAGCGTCGATATGGATGGCATACGTGAGCCAATTAAGGGTTCACTGATGGATGGTAACAACTTAATTACAGCCGCAGTTGTACCAACTTCCGCCGCTATTGGTTTGCACTTTTATCCTATTTGGGAAGCTGCATCTATGGATGAATGGCTCTACAATGGTGGGCCATATCAGTTAATTGTGCTGCATTTTCTCATTGGTATTTGGTGCTTTTTAGGGCAACTTTGGGAATTGAGTTATCGTTTGGGAATTCGGCCCTGGATAGCAATTGCCTATTCTGCACCCGTTATCGCCGCTACTTCCGTTTTGCTAGTTTATCCCATTGGTCAAGGTAGTTTTTCTGATGGTTTACCTTTGGGAATTGCTGGAACTTTCCACTTTATGCTGGCTTTCCAAGGCGACCACAATATCCTCATGCACCCATTCCATATGTTGGGTGTAGCAGGTGTATTCGGTGGTGCATTGTTGAGTTCTTTGCATGGTTCTTTGGTGACTTCAACGCTAATTCGGAATACTGATGAAAATCAATCAATTAATGCCGGACATAAGTTGAGTCAGAAGAAAGTTACCTACAATTATTTGGCAGGACACTATGGCTTCTTAGGGCGTTTGTTGATTCCTACCTTTGCTAGCAAAAATCATCGTGCTTTCCATTTTTTATTAGCAGCTTTACCAACGTTGGGTATTTGGTTCGCAGCGATGGGTGTATGTTCGATGGCATTTAATATCAATGGCTTCAACTTTAATCATTCCATCTTAGATGGTCGGGGTGAAGTCATTAGAACCGACGCTGATATACTCAACCGTGCCAATCTTGGTATAAGTGCAATGCACGCTCCCAATGTCCATAATTTTCCTTTGGTTCTCTCTAGCGGTGAACCTATTCCAGTTAGTTAAAAATTGCAGCTATCGATTTTTATAGCTTTTTACAACCTGCCTGTAATTCTGAAATGAGTCAATAATTATGGGCAGGTTTTTCTTATTTTGATCAAAAAAAATACTACAACGTGCAAGAAATAAACAATTAAGCTTTTAAATTACACAGTCACTTCCTAATACCAGTTCAAAAAATCTGTAGGGGCGCAAAGCTTTGTGCCCCTACGATACGTCTGTGACATTCTTTTATCAAATTGGTATAAGTTCGTTGACTGCCAACAGTTAACAGCCAACACGAAAATATATGCTGCGTTAAATCCAATTAAATTAAACCAAGGGCAGAATAATTTCAAATTCAGTACCTCCACCTGGTTGAGAACGGAAATTGAATTTACCTCCATGTTTCACAGTTATAATCCGATAACTGACTGCTAAACTAGTTTCTTTGCCATTTTTTGTCTCTAAAGAAAAAGATTCTAAAATTTGGTCTTGCAATTCTTGAGGCATTCCAGGGCCATTGTCAGCTATACGAATTAAAATCCAGCGAGAATCTGGTGCATGTGGTTTACTTGGTTTTTGGGAAATAACTTCTGTAGTAATCTTAATTTGGGGTTTTTTAATAGTTTTTGGATCTTCTAGATGCAACTGCTGTCGCACTGCTTCATTGAGTAAAGTATCCACAGCTTCGCTTAAAAGATTAATTAAAACCTGATTTAACTGCCCCATAAAGCAATACACTGGTGGCAGTTGCCCATAGGATTTAACGATTTCAATTTCTCCTTGAATCCGGCTATTAATTAATAAAATGATATTATCGATACAGGCATGTAAATCTACGGGTTTGGGATAAAGTTCATCAAGATGGCAGAAGTTTTGTAAACTGGTGACAAGTCTTTTTAATCTTTCGGCTCCAGTGCGAATACTAGCAAGCGATCGCAATAAATCTTGTTCTAAAAAATCAAATTCAATTTCTTCTTTTATTTGGTCGATTTTCGGAGAAAATGATGGTAATTCTTTGTCGTAAGCTGCTATTAACTTGAGTAAATCTTGGCTGTAGTTTGAGACGTAAGTTATGTTACCCCAAATAAAACCCACGGGGTCTAAAATTTCGTGTACTACCCCATCTACCAAACGCCCCAAACTCGCCATTTTATCATTTTGAATCATTTGGGCTTGGCTGCGTTCGTATCGCACAAAATTTTTGATACCGCGAATTTGCCAAGAAATAAAATTTAATTCTTGCACATCTAATAATCTATAAGCACCACAAGCACTTTGCACTACAATTGGTTCTGATAATAATTCTGGCGATCGCTTTAAGCTCAGTTGCATCGCAATTAAAATTAATGTGGTCTCATCAAGCAACAAAATCGGTGTCCGTGCATAGCCGTAGAGAACGGCTAATGGTTGCTGAATAAACAACTCCTGTCCATAAGGGCGAATCAAAAATTCTAAAAGTCGTCGCCGCGAAATCATTCCCACGAACTTTCCCTGCTCTAGCAAAATTACTCCTGGTAGCAGTGGATATTTTTCTAAAAAATGAGCCACTTCCCTAGCAGTACAACTAATTTCCACGGGGAAATTGTACATTGGTAGTTCTTGGAGAGTTGAATCTAAATTGAGATCGCGATCGCTACCAACAGACAAAAATGGCGGCGATATATTATGACAACTACTGAATTCTTCTGTCACTATACACCCTGATTTTGGCAAGACAAGTCAACAATAAGCTAATATCTTAGCCTCTGTCATTATTTAAAAGGGAGTGGGGCATGGGGCAAACAGGAGGGGTGGGAGGGGTGCGAGGTGTGGGAGGTGTGGGAGGTGTGGGAGGTGTGGGAGGTGTGGGAGGTGTGGGAAGCATAAATTCTCTTTCTTCCCTCACTTCCCCCACTCCCCTCTCTCCCGACTCTCCCCACACTCCCCTCTCTCCCCACCCTCCCCCATCTCCCCACACTCCCCCCTCTCCTCTCCTCCCGCATTGCTATCTTCTAAAATTTGCTCTTGCCTTTTTAAGGTTTTTGTAGTAAAAAGTCAACCAAAGCTCAAATGATATTTGGGCACGGCGCATTAGCAAACGAAAAAGCGCAAAGTCTGTAGCAAAATCCCCCAGAGTGTGCCAGCTTTTGGCGATAGAGTAGCGATTTGCCGTTTCTGCTAGCTTCTAGCTCAGCTATCCCCCAGGGTACAGAACTTTGTAAGAGAGGACAAATGACAAAGAGCGATCCCCAAATTTTGAATAACTGTAAATCCTTGATGAAAATATAGCCCAGCTAATATCTGATTCAGGAAATTACTGTCAGTATAAACATAGGGAAATTTCAAATCCTCTATGCAGCTACTTGCCCCCTAGAATCGGAACAATTTCTGAACTTAAACAATCTTAGGAATGGTTATCATCAGTAAATGCACTCAGATAAATATCACTATATGCTTTGAATACAAGGGTTGGAGCGCTTAAGCGTTAATTAAAACCGGACGACAGCTTGTTATTTAAATGATATTTAATTTTTCCGAACTGCTTTTGATCCCCATTTCGATAGAATGACTAGGCAGAACCCTAAAACTCAAAACCGCTTTTGACAGCGACGCCCATGAATCAATTCAACAATGGTTTTACGCTATTTCTAAGTCTGCTAGTCGAGGCGATGCCTTTTTTGCTTCTTGGGGTTTTATTCTCCAGTTTGCTGCTGTTTTTCGTTGATGAGCGCAAATTAGTAGAAAAAATGCCCACGAATCCGCTGTTGGGTGCTTTAGTTGGCAGTTTAATCGGCTTTTTATTTCCGGTGTGTGAGTGCGGGAATGTACCGGTAGCGCGGCGGTTCCTAATCCAAGGAGTACCCACACCAGTGGCAATTGGTTTTTTGCTAGCTGCACCAACAATTAACCCAGTTGTCATTTGGGCAACTTGGACAGCCTTTCGAGATCAGCCAGAAATAGTAGTATTACGGGTTGTATTTTCCTTATTAATTGCCACAATTATCGGCTTTGTTTTCAGTTTTCAAAAGGACTTAAATCCTATAGTCCAACCTGCGATCGCTCGGTATATGAAATATAATCCTCCTGCGCCGCCTGAAACCAAACGGCGTGGTAAGGGTTACCAAATTCAACAGGAATCAACAGTACCGAATATCTTGCAATCAGGGACTTATATTTTAGGAGGAAAAGCAGGTATACCGCTGCGGATAGATCCGAATTCAATACCGCCTACCATCATCTCAACTCCTAATAAACCCTTAGCAGATAAACTGCGTCTAGTGATAGATAATAGCGTTCAAGAATTGCGGGAATTAGGCGGAGTCATGGTTATAGGAAGTGCGATCGCCGCTGCTATTCAAGTCCTAGCCCCCCGCGAATTAATTCTCAGTTTGGGCGCTGGCCCCATTAGTTCAATTGTAGTCATGCTGATATTAGCAGTAGTAGTGTCGATTTGTTCTACAGTTGATTCTTTCTTTGCCTTATCTTTTGCTTCAACTTTTAGCAGTGGTTCATTACTTGCATTTTTGGTATTTGGCCCAATGATTGATATCAAAGGTGTGGGTTTAATGTTATCAATTTTTAAACCCAAAACCGTCTTTTACTTATTTGCCTTAGCAGGACAATTAACATTTCTGTTCACACTTTTCCTCAACTTGCACGTCTTTTAAAAATTATTTGTGCTTTGCCCTTTTTTGGTTTTAACCAATGCCCCATGCCCAATGCCCAATGCCCAATAATCAATGACTAAAAAAAATCCCAAACCTAAAATTCCAATTCATTTACTTCCTTGGCTGGATGCCCTAGCAATTACAGCTTGGGGCATTTTGATGTTGAGATATTGGCTAACTAACAAGCTGAGTCTATTAATTCATCCAAATTATTTTTGGTTGGTAATTGTATCTGGCATTAGCTTGATTATTATTGGTTTCTTCAAAATGCTGGAATTATGGCAACGACGCCGCCGTGATGTCGTACCAAACACCCAGCATATTAGTTTATTTCCCCCTGGTTGGGGCAGTACATTATTATTAATTACAGCGATTTTGGGTTTCATCATTACACCCCAAGTTTTTGCAAGTGACAAAGCACTGCAAAGGGGTGTAACCGCTGATTTATTGGGAACCACACGCGTTAAGCCCCAAGCCTTTCGGGTAACTGTTCGTCCAGAAGAGCGATCGCTCGTAGACTGGGTACGCACCCTAAATGTTTATCCAGAACCAGATTCATATACAGGACAAAAAGTCAAAGTTCAGGGATTTGTCATTCACCCGCCAGATCTGGGAAAAGAATATTTGTTCATAGCACGATTTGTTTTAACTTGCTGTGCAGCAGACGCTTATCCTATAGGATTGCCCGTCAAACTCCCAAATAATCAAGAACGTTACTCTCCCGATACTTGGCTAGAAGTAGAAGGGCAAATGATAACAGAAAATCTCTCAGGTAAACGTCAACTTACCATTGCCGCTACCTCTCTGAAAAAAATTCCTCAACCGCAAAATCCTTATAGTTATTAGTCATTAGTCATTAGTCATCAGTGAATAACTAATGCCCAATGCCCCATGCCCAATGCCCCATGCCCAATAACCAATGACTAAATCAAAAGCATTTATTCAACCACTGGATCGGATAGCGATCGCATTGATGCTACTGCTGAGTGTGCTGATTGGGTTGATAATGTTGAAAGGTGATGTAGTAACAGCTCGTGTCCGAGATTTTACCTGGCAAAATCAACAAATTGGTGCAGAAGATAACTCCTTCGCCCTCACCTTTAGTCGCCCAATGGACACCAAAAGCGTAGAGGATAACTTGAAAATCGACCCACCTCTAGCAGGTAAATTCAGTTGGGCAGGGCGGAGAATGGTTTATACACTGCTGACACCAGCACCCTACGGCACAAATTATAAAGTGCAGTTACAGAAAGCCAAAGATAAGTTTGCCGAGCAAGAAGGCACAAACCGGACAATCCAGCCTTTTGTGGGTAATTTTCGCACACGCGATCGCGTCATTCTTTACATAGGAACCGAGCAAGAAGAACAAGGAAGATTAATTCTTTACAACTTAACCGAAGAACAAAAAAGGGTACTTACCCCCAAAGACTTAATAGTAATGGACTTTGAGTCATTTCCAGATGGGGAGAAAATTTTATTTTCGGCTCGTACCAGCAAGAACTCAGACTTACTTTCAGCCCAGCTGTACACAGTAACAACGGGCGTTGCTGGTAAATCTGGGCGAGAAGTAGAACCAGCTGGCAGAGTTGACCTAATTTTAGATAGTAAAGATTATCAAAACCTGAAATTTGACTTATCGCCCGATGGGCAAACCATCGTCATCCAACGGGCAAATAAAGCTAATCCCGGCGACTTTGGACTATGGTTTATGTCAGCAACCAGCGACGCTTCGGGAGAAAAACCCACTGCTAAACGCTTGCAAAGCCAACCAGGGGGAGATTTTATGATTACCCCAGACAGTAAAGCCGTAGCAGTTGCCCAAGGACAGGGAGCAGCAATCTTACCACTGCAAGGAGACGCCAGTAAACCTTTAGATTTTCTGCCGCAATTTGGCTTAGTACAGGCTTTCTCTAAAGATGGTTCCCAAGCAGCGATGGTAAAATTTAATACAGATTACACGCGAGATTTGTTTTTAGTCACAAACCAAGGCGTGCAGAAACAATTAGTAAAAACAACAGGCTCAATACTTAGCTGTCAATTTGACACAGCCTCACCTACTCTCTACTGCTTGTTGACACAGCTAATATCTAAGGAACAATACATAGAACAACCTTATGTAGTGGCAATCGATCTCAAAAGCGGGCAACAAAAACCGCTATTGTTACTCCCTCCCGAACAGCGAAATGTGCAAATGAGTTTATCTGCTGACGGTTTGGGCTTGTTATTTGACCAAGTAGTACCGCAGACAAACCCACCGACAACATTACCTACAAACACTTTGAAAACAGATGACGGAGATGCGATCGCTACTAGTAGCCTGTGGTTAATGCCCCTATTGCCCATTGCCGACGCTACAACTGTGGAAATTAGACCAGAACAACTCCCATTAGCGGGATTTCGTCCTCGGTGGCTGCCTTAGGGAGATGGGATGTGGGAGGTGTGGGAGGTGTGGGAGGTGTGGGAGGATGGTGAAGAAATTTTTCCCCCTCTCTCCCCACACTCCCCACACTCCCCCATCCCTCCTCTCTCCCCACACTCCCCACACTCCCCCATCCCCCCTCTCTCCCCACACTCCCCACACCTACTACTTGCCCCATGCCCAATGCCCAGTCCCTTTTACATCAATTGATAATTTGCCCAAGCTTCCCAAAAAATATAAATTGATAGTATTCCTAAGAAAATACGAAGTACTAAACTGACAGTAGAATCTGGTAATTTTCGCAATGTGCGAGTACTTATTTGAACGCCTAAAAGTCCTCCAAAACCCAAAATTAGGCCTTGAATAAACAGAATATTTCCCTCTAATGTATGTCCTGTACAAGCAGCTAAAGCAGTGATAACAATGACGCCTAAACTAGTCTGAATTGCTACTTTAATTTCTTCTTTTAAAAGTAACATTTGTAGTGGCACCATAATCGTACCGCCACCTAAGCCAAATAAACCTGCTAAAATTCCTGCCGCTCCTCCAGTGCCAATTTTAGAAACTAATGGATTAAATATTGGTTCTGTATCCTCTTTTTCCTTTAAGGAAAGTTGCTTGCGGAGGTCAATTAAATAGATATTAGCAAGTAGTATAATTCCAAATGTAAAAAGTATTATATAAGATGGAATTTTATTAGCGAAATATACGCCTATTCCAGTAGTTAAGAAAGCTGGAATTCCTAAATAAAATACTCGTTTAAAGTCAAAATACCCCATCCACCAATTCTGTAAACTTCCAGAAATTGAGGTAATTACAATAGCAAGGCTACTAGTAGCGATCGCCTGAACCGGAGTATAACCTAGCGTGACTAAAAGAGGAATTGTGATAATACCCCCACCTATTCCTAAAAGTCCAGCTATAACTCCAGATACTAAACCCCCAGCCATTAAAATCAACCAACTAAAATCATTCATAAATAATTCATTTTGTAGAAAACTCATATAGGTGAATAGGGCATGGGGCATTGGGCATTGGGCATTGGGAAGAATGAAAAATTTCCTCTTTCCCCTCTGCCCCCTGCCTGATCTCCCCACTCACGTCACTGTTACCGGATGACTAACAACGCCTCCATAGAGCAACCCACCGTCATTCCAGGGAACTGTAGTCGATTGTGTGTTACCTAAATTGTCAGTAGCACGAGCTTGCAGAAAATATTCGCCGGGAACTGGGTTCCATTCAATATCCCAACGTACCCATGCAAATGGAAAATTTGGTTCTCTGAGTCGTGCAAATTGCCAGGTTTTGCCACCATCTAGGCTGACTTCCACACGTACAATCTTTCCTTTTCCAGACCAAGAACGTCCACGCAGTAAGTAACTTCCGGCAGAAAGTGTAGCTGGCCAAGCCAATTCAAAGGCGCTTTTAACATTTTGATACGTAATCAATTTACCTTTATACGGAGTAATAGCTGGGTAGTCTGCACCAATCAACACCATTTGCTCGGTTACCCAGGGGGTGTATATCGGCATTTCAGAAACTTCAATGCGCTCAATCCATTTAACGTTGGCGTTTCCTCCCCAACCAGGAAATAAGGCACGGCATGGCTGACCATGATCTGGGGGTAATGGTTCTCCGTTCATTGCGTAGGCGATGAGAGAGTTATCTGCTAATGCTTTGCTAATGGGAACTACAGTGTTGAACTTAGACTTATTGGTTGCCTTTGAATCCAGCGAATCTAAATCTGCGCCCTCAACGAGTACATCTTTTGCCGTGGATTTGAGTCCAGCCCGCTCTAATAATAATCCAAGTGGTACACCAGTCCACTCAGCCACACCAATCGCCCCAAGTCTCCAGCGCGTTCCAGAGAGTGGTGTGTTGTAAGCTTCTTCAAAGAAGCGCCGACCATTTGCAGCACACTCAATGGCGCAAGTAACGGAAATGGATGGCATGGCGATGATTTCATCGTAAGTGAACTTACAAGAGGTGGAAACGCCAGTTCCCTCAATGTGCAAGCGCCATGTAGACGGGTCAAAGGCAGGAGGGGTACTGCGGTTGTGAACGTAAAACCAATCATTTGGTACTATGTAGCCACGCCCATACATCGCTTCCCAGTTCATCTCTAATGTGCCTTGGCCATGAGAGATATATCCTGGTGGTAATGGCTTAAGTATTTTATTTTGTTTGGTTTTCACACCTGTCTGACTATAAGCAGGCGCTGGTTTAGCCACCCCTCCAATGGCTGTTGCACTAACCATAGTGCCCAGTATTTGCAGAAAGCGCTGCCGCGAAATACCTGCATCTGCGCTTTTTTGCCAAATGTACTCTTGAACCCGCCCCTGTAGATAATGCTCCTGGTCATTTGTCATTTGTCATTTGTCTTTTGTTATGGCAGAAAACAGGCAATAGGCAATGGGCAATGGGCAAAACCCAAAAGACTATCTGTCTACCACTGTCCAAACGCCAGTGGTGTCATCTTGCGTGTAGTAGGGTAAATAGTAATCAAATCCGTTTTTGGCTATTTGAGCGATCGCACTAATAAAGCGATCGCAATCTTCCAAGGTATTATATACAGCAAAGCTGGCTCGGATAATACTAGGAATGTTGCGGGTAATTCCTTTATCTACTTCGTTGGCAATCTCAAGGTCTTGCTCGTCTGAAATATTCTTGAGTTTGCGGATGTATTCATATGTGCAAAAAGCCCCAGCCCGAACTCCAATGCCATATTCTTGTGCCAGAATCTCTGCAACTAAACGTCCGTCAAACCCATCGATATCGAAGGGGATAACATGTGCTAAATTATCTCCTGCAATATGTACTTTCACACCAGGAGTACTCGCAAGTCGTGTAAATGTAAACTCAACTAACGAATGTTCGTACTGAGCAATGCGCGAACGTCCCAGTCCCTCTATAATTTGAATTGCCTTGGCAATGGCGATCGCACCCATCGCATTTGGTGTTCCGGGATCGTGGGCACGTTCTGTGTAAAAACGCTTGATTTCTAGGTTTCTGGTGATATAAGGCAGGTTTCCACCGCCGATTTGATAAGGGTAAGAGCTATCAAAAAATTCTTTAGGCCCCAGCAAAACACCGGTTCCGTAAGGTGCATACATTTTGTGTCCGGAGAAAGCTACAAAGTCTAAATGACATGGGTCATCATCTGGACGCATGTCTACTCGTTCGTGCTGAATT
Source organism: Nostoc paludosum FACHB-159 (assembly GCF_014698835.1). GTDB lineage: Bacteria > Cyanobacteriota > Cyanobacteriia > Cyanobacteriales > Nostocaceae > Nostoc > Nostoc paludosum. The sequence goes on from NZ_JACJTU010000020.1 coordinate 10,966, forward strand.
AATTGACACACATCAGCAAATATCTTTGCACCGTACCGATGTGCTAAAGCTGCAAGTTCGTAAATCGGAGGTCTGTAACCTGTAATTGTCGAAGCACCTGTAATCGTTAGTAACTTAATTTGCTCAGCTTGAGGACGGTTTTGATGTGTCTTGAAGATATTTTCAATTTCAGTCAGACTGACACTTCCATCTGGCTGGGTTTTGTACTGCACAACTTCATCTCTAGTTATCCAAGGTAACAAGTTTGATGAATGTTCAATATCAGAAACTAAGATTTTTCCAGGTTTTTTTGCCCAAAGTGTAGCGGCTCCATTAATTGCTTCTGTTGTATTTTTCGCAAAGATTACATAGTTTTGTGGAGATGAACCAACAAAGTCGCGAATAATGTTCCGGCTAGCATCATATTCTCGTGTAGTGATGACTGATTTCTGCCCAGAACCCCGATGTACACTACCATAAGTATCAAGCATTTCGTCTACATATTGCTTGAGAGCTGCAAAGGGAGTGGTTGTAGCTCCATTATCTAAGTTGACGTACTTAACATAGTTTCCATTCAAAGTTTTCACTCTGAAGGACAGAGACTCATCTGTAAATAACTGTTTAATTTCTTTGTCCCAAAAGCTATCAAAATTTTCTGTAAATAGTTGTAACTGAGCATTTGCTTGCTTGATTTTTGCGCCCAATGTAAAGATATCGGTCATTTTTAGCACCCCTATTTTAAATTTTTTATTTCTTGACAAGCCCAACAACACAAAGATTTCTTTCGCAGAATAATCAAATTACATTTTTATACGTTTAGTATTTTAAATTACTCAAAAATAGAAAAAAATCTCAGTGATTTCAATAATTATTTAATAAATAATTAAGAACTGTAATCAGTATTTATATTTAAGAAAAAACTAATTTTATTTTTTTTTATACTTTGTAAAAATTAAAATTGTGTAATTAAGTACACTTGAGTAAATTTTCCTGTGGTTACTAAATAAACTTCACAAATTGAATGCAAGCGCATAGAAAAACTTTGTGGTTGACTAAGCCTAAAATTCTTGTCAGGAATATGTTTATCCCTAAAAAACCTTTTACTAAGTTGAGATCGATCTTCAACAAAGTTTTACATTGTACTTACGATATTTATTACTTATATTTCCAAGATGCTAGAGTATTTATTCGTAATTGTCAAAATTACCTGACATATTGATATTCAGCAAAGCTCCTTAATCATTTGCTGAGATTACACTAATTTTCAGGTAAATAGACCACGCGGTAGGGGCGCAAAGCCTTGTGCCCCAATGATAGATGTGGTTCAAATAGATGGATCGCCTACAACTCAAAAACTCCGATGGAATAGTAAGCGTTTATACAAAGATATATCTTAAGTAAAAAATAAATCAATAAAAAAATATGTCTTAAACTAATACTAAAATATTTCTTAAGATAGCTGCAATTGTAAGAAAAATATGGTAAGGGTTTTATTAAAAATAAACACCAAATCAGGCAATAGAATTTAGTTTTCACAATTTAGTTTTTAAGTTTGGCGTTTACCCTCTCCCCAATCTCCCCAACCTCTACTCTTCTTGACGGGAAAGAGCCTCATAGTGTTATAACGGCATCAGTCTAGATAGAAAATAAGTAATACCGATTGATGACTAATTACTCTTCCTTAGAGAGAGTTAAACTTAGCTTCTAGAGCAAATCCCGATCGGACATAGTTGATCGGCAATGCTAACGCCAGCACTGCTGAATATTTTTAAGCGAGTGGGTCAAGAGTGATGAATGAAGCTGACATCTCAAATAAGGGGACTGTGATGGAATCCCTAAATTCTGCTAATTCGCCACAATCAAAGCAGGCGAATTGTCCCTTTTACTCTGTTATGCCTAATGACAATATGGCAATTTCCATGCCACTGCTCATGCCAGCTGAAGATACACAAATTTCGGAAGATACTACCCAGCAGGACTGGGTTGCAGAGCCTGACAGCGGTAAACAAGCACTTCTTGACTCAGAATTTCAGAAGTTGCTGGCATTGAACGAAGAATTGCGTGCAGCTAACAATAAGTTGTATGAAGAAGTAGAGCAGCTAAAAGACAACCTAGCCGAATCTGAAAAGGTTTTGCAATGGCAGAAAACGCGTTCTAGCGTCACTGAGTCGATGCTTAACCAACAAGCTCAGGAATTAGCTGCTGCTCAAGAACAGATAAAGTCGCTATTTCAACAATTAGAAACTGCCGTCCAAACTGTTCAACGCCAGGAAGTTTTTATCGAAACTCACAAAGCACAGCTACAAATTAGTCAGCAACGCCTTGCCCAACTGGAACGAGAATGTACGTTGCTACACACCAATAACGACGAACAGTCTCAGAAGTTATTGCAATCAGAAAATTCTTGCCGCGAGTTACGCACTAGACTCATGCGCCAACAACGCCAGACCCTGCAATTTAAGGCAGCTCTGGAAAAATGTCTAGACACACCCGTTCCTGGCTATGATTCCCTAGAAGATACCGCAAAACATCCTAAAGACATCACTTCCACCCAAGGAAGATTTTCTCGCAAAGCTCGGTCTTTGTTTCCCAATGCACAGCCAATTAAACCTTGGTCAGCAGAACCAGAATCTTTGAGCGATAATCCCAATAATTCTTGGGCAGAACCCTCACCAACACTGCCATTCCAAAGAAATCAACCCACTCCGACTTCATCCTCTTGGAACTGGTCAGTTAAGGAAGACGTGCCAAAATCAGCGCAACCACCTTCCTCTCCAGAAATTGATGATTCCCCAGATACAACAGAAACTGTTTCACCTGTGGAGTCACCAAACTTAGATCAGCAATTGGATAGTCTCATCCAAATGTTCTTCACCTCTCAGCCTGCATCTACATCATCACCAGCTCCAGCGAAAACAGATGTGGATAACAATGTGGGCGATCCGCCTGTGTGGGAAACTTTAGCAACAATTCTAGAGGATGATGAGGAAGTAGAAAATCCACAACAGGAGCAGTTGCAGGTAGAAATCAACCCGTCTACAACTACACCCGCTTCATCTACCCCCAAGATATTTGTTGAAGAAACTGAAGACTATTGGTCAGAGGTTCCACAATTGGCACAGTTGGATTTGCCGCCAGAATCATCAGGTGATAATGCCAATGATGCCAATTCACCCTCACCCGTAGTTTATCCCCAGCGTCCACCCAAAGGACGCAAGTCATTAGCATCTGTGGAACTGCCGAATTTTCCGCCTAAGGGGACGAAGGGGCAAGGTGACAACGGGGCAAGGTGACGAGGGTGGGAGTAGTGGGAGATAAGGAGATGGGGAAGTGTGGGGAGTGTGGGGGGAAATGAGGAGATAGAGGAGGGTGGGGAGTCTGGGGAGAAAGAGAATTAATGCTTCCCCACCCTCCCACATCTCCCACACCTCCCACACCTCCCACACCTCCCACACCTCCCACACCTCCCACACCTCCCACACTCCCTGCTTGCCCAATGCCCATATCTAATGACTAAATTTCTGAATTATGGCTTCTGGGCTAGTTTTTGCTACCTGAGTGGCCGATCGCGGTTTGCCTGTGGCGATGGCGTAGTTAATCGCTTGCAGGCGCAGCCACAATGCCGGATTCCGGGGTTCTAGCCAAGAACCTACCCGGTTCAAAAACTGTGGAAACCAGGGACTCAGTAAAGCACTAATTAGGGCATGACGAGAAAAAGTGAAATAACTACCAAGCCATCGCACTAAATCTTTAGACCCAGCAAGTTCCCAAATCCATAAAAGCAAGGCTGGATTTTTCTTAGCTGCTTTGAGTGCTAAGCGGTTAAAGGTTAACCAATCACATCTGTCTTTGATAAAATTATCTGCCACCTCTGGAGGTTCTTCTGCTAACAGTCCAAAGAAGGTGTTAAGCATGGAGTTTACTCGTTGGGGTGGTAAAAATTTCCCTGTGGGCACCATCATGCCCTTGGAAAATAGCCATGTGACTGAAACGTTAGTTTGGTAGGCGCGAATTCTATTCAAGTGTCGGAAGCTCAATAAGTTATGCTTGAGGGCAATATCCAACAGCTTTGTTAAGCGCTCTAAGTTGCGAACCAGAGAACCAAAACCTGTGAAAATCAGGGGAGATTGGAGCGATGCGGCATCACCGATGGCAATCAAGCGATCGAAGGCAACTTTGCGATCGCCACTCCCGACACTAAAATGCCCAGGTATATACCCAAATGTCGGCTTTTTCCAAACCAATTTGTCTACATCGCATCTGCGATACTCTGGCAATATTGTGAAAAAGTCTTCGTACATTTCCAGCAAGGAACCAGGATTTTCACCATTGACTTCGTGGTAATGAAATAAATAAATCGTCAGCTCATCTTCTGCTGCGGGAAATAATTCCCAAATCAGCTGTCTTCCCCGCGAAATATCCCCGTGGCTGTAAAGAACGTCTCCCAATTCAGAATCCCATACCCCTGGTTCAAATCCGCTCTCAATGACTGCTCCTACCGTCGGACACACGCTGTCAAAGGCACGGCCACCATTTAATTGCCAAGCAATGGGGGAAGCTGTTCCCATCGCATCTACCAGTAGTCTACCACTTACTTGTTTTTCAATTTCACTACATAGATGCTTGACTTTTACGCCGACTTGTGATTCATTTATATCTGCACGGATAAACTCTGTTTCATCCCAAATTTCTCCGCCTGCCGCTTGCAACTTTTGCCCACATAGTTGCAGCAACTTTTCGGAATCTAAGCCTAAATTTAGCACCGTGGGTGTGTGCAATACAGGCGATCGCAGTTTCCTTGGATTATTAGCATCAAAAAACTTATTGAATCCATCTTTGTATTCTCTAGCAATGATGGTCTCTAACTCTGCGGGGGTGATTAAACCCAAGTTAAGTAAGCTTTGAATCTCATCGCGGGAAATATTCCATTCTCGGTTCATCCGCCCAAATGGCATTCTTTCCAGCAGCAAGACTTTATATCCAAGTTTTGCCATCACTGCTGCATGGATGACGCCTAGCGCGCCGCCGATGTAGATGATGTCGTATTGGGCATTGGGCATAGGGCATTGGGAGGTGTGTGAGGTGTGGGAGGATGGGGAAGAAATCTTTCCCCCCACACTTCCCCATCTCCCTTGTCCCCAGTCCCCTTGACTAGAAAACACCACCTGTCGTGGCTGCTGAGGATTTCGTACCCCTTGCCGCCATCGCTGTTCCCACCAGTAGGCGCGTTTGAGGTCATATTCTCCGTTGGGCATTTTCTGAAAATACTTGACGGTGAGGGGATAGTAAGGCGCTAAGGCCTCAAAAATCGATTGCTGCGATAAATCAATAGCTGGGGGTTCCGGATAATGATTTGGAAAACGGCTTCTGATCTCTTTGGTCAGCTGTTGGAGGATTTCTTTTTCTTTAGGAAAGGGTTGTTCTACCCAACGAAATACTTTTAGGTAGGTAGTTCGTTGCACTGACCAAATAAATACAGAAAGTTCTTCAGACAAGTTTTCGGAAATCACCGCACCAACAGTTGTAGTAGCGGTAGTAATTTTAAGGCGGAAGCCTTCTGTTGTCAGCACTTTTTCCCCATATCCCGGCTGAAAATCTGTTTGCAACCACTGACGCACAGCAGTGATATCCGCAGTTGGAACTTCTAAATAAAGGATTTCTTTCATCTTTTCCTGACATCTCCGGTGGATCTATTCACAATGACAGATTTTATGAAGGCACGAAATAAGGTAAACTCCGCCCTATTAGTTAGTTACGTAAAGATTCAGTGAAGAAATTTTAATATTTGCTCAAATTTATTGTTCATTTTGTAAAACTGTAAACCTACGCCATGAATTATCCCATTCCAGACAGCCCCCAGGAAATTGTAGCTCTCCGACAACAGCCGATTGATGAGGAACTAGTTGCCAGTGCGATCGCTGGAGTTATTAAGATTGTCCGCGCTCAGGGTCAATCTTTGGAAGAATTAACTGCTCAGGTGTTAGCTGAAGATCCTCTGCTAGACCAGCAACAACGCCGCTGGTTGAGTCAATTAGTCGCCCAAGCCTGGGAAAAGTTCTCTTAGAATGAAAAGCCCTGCCATTGAGCATATAAATTTTGGAATATTGGCGGCGGCTGGGTTGGGCTGCGCCTGTGCATTTCGCTATTAAATAATAATTATCTGTCTGGATTCGCTTGCTACTTTGGATTCACGCCTCACAAGCAACTAATTGAACAATATCAGGGTTTGAGGTTGCTAATGAATCCAACAACGCTTTTAAACTTTCTTGAGGGGAAAGACTCCTGGTTGGCGCTAGGGGTCTTTTTTTTGTCAAGGAAACTCCAAAAATTCAATTACTCAATTTCCCCATCCAAGACATTTTTGAACTCTTTTACCCGATCGCACAAAGCGATCGCACTTTGGCGATCGCCTCGCTTTTCATCAACTCCCTTACACCAGATAGCTATTTTTGTCAACTAGAAACTTTCACGGCTGCTTCGGCTTGGGAGTGCAGCAACAAACCATATTCCAAGCCTTCCACCACCGCTTGATAGGAAGCTTCCAAAATGTTGGTAGAAACTCCTACCGTAGTCCAGCGTTGATGGCCATTGCCTGATTCTACCAACACGCGGGTTTTGGCCGCAGTGCCCGTATGTCCGTTGAGAATCCGTACTTTGTAATCTGTCAAATCAAAAGTTGCAATTTGGGGGTAAAAATTCACCAAAGCCTTGCGTAAAGCTGCATCCAACGCCGCAACCGGGCCGTTACCTTCCGCCGCTTCCAAAATGTTTTTACCATCAACAGCGACTTTGATTGTAGCTAGGGCGTTGCTAGCTTCTTTCCCCTCAATCAAGTCACAGTGGACTTGAAAACCTTTGACTTCAAAAAACTTGGGGCGTCCTCCCAAAGCTTCATGCATCAACAGGGCAAAACTGGCTTCTGCTGCTTCAAATTGAAATCCTTCACTTTCCAAATCTTTGATGCGCTGGAGAATTTGTTTTGCTTCTGCCTTTAATTGGTCTAATTCAATGCCAAAACTGCGGGCTTTAGCTAAAACATTACTGAGTCCCGATTGTTCGGAGATTACGATGCGGCGACGATTCCCCACTTGTTCCGGTTGAATGTGTTCGTAAGTCAGGGGATTACGTTCCACAGCAGATACATGGATACCACCTTTGTGTGCAAAAGCCGAACGTCCGACAAAGGGGGCGTGTTCATCAGGAGCAAGATTAACCACCTCACTAACAAAACGACTCGCTTCTGTAAGTTGTGTTAGCTGGTCTTCTGTGATACAACTGTAACCCAGTTTAAGTTGTAAATTGGGAATCAGCGAACAGAGGTTAGCATTACCGCAACGCTCACCATAACCGTTAATTGTCCCTTGTACCATCTTTGCCCCTGCCATCACAGCGGCTATGGCATTAGCAACCGCCATTTCCGAATCATTATGAGTGTGAATTCCGATTTGGGGCATTGGGCATTGGGCATTGGGCATTGGTGATTGGGAAGATTCTTTCCTACTTCCTAGTCCCCAGTCCCCAGTCCCCGATACCCAGTCCCCAGTCACCCTGACCACATCTTGCACAATTTGGCTAACTTCGTGGGGTAAAGTGCCGCCATTAGTATCACATAGGACTAGCCACTCAGCGCCAGATGCGATCGCTGCTTCTAATGTCTGTAAAGCATAACTTGGATTGTGCTTATAGCCATCAAACCAATGTTCGGCATCGTAGATCACGCGACGCCCTTGAGAACGGAGGTACTCAATTGTGTCACGAATCATTGCTAAATTTTCTTCTAATGTCGTCTTGAGTCCGGCTGTAACATGTAAATCCCAAGACTTGCCGAAAATTGTCACCCAGCGAGTTCCTGCTGCCAGAATCGCTTGTAGCATCGGTTCTTCTGCCGCAGCAGTATTGGGGCGTCGAGTCGAACAAAAAGCGACAACTTCTGAATGTTTGAGCGGATCTTCTTGGAGTTGCCAGAAAAATTGTACATCCTTGGGATTAGCACCTGGCCAACCGCCTTCAATAAAGGGAACTCCCAGTTGATCGAGTCTTTTAGCAATGCGTAATTTATCTTCTATCGATACTGATAGCCCCTCGCGCTGAGTGCCATCCCTTAGTGTAGTGTCATAGAGCCAAAGTTGAGGAGAGGAATTTGTGGTCATAAAACTTGGGCCGACGAGACAAATTTCGAGGCAATATGTCAATATACAACAAAAAGCCAGTTTGGCAATTTAAAAAATGCCTAAGGTACTAGCTCAAGGTAAAACAATTGAGTGTGAGCAAGGAAGCAATCTCCGCAACATTTTGCTGCAAAATGGTATTGACCTCTACAATGACGGTGCTAAGGTAATAAACTGTCGGGGTATTGGCAGTTGTGGTACCTGCGCGGTTAAGGTAGAGGGCGAAGTATCAGCAGCGAATTGGCGCGATCGCACGCGTCGTTCGCTTCCTCCCCATTCTCCTACAAAAGACTTGCGTTTAGCTTGCCAAACGCAGATTTTAGGCGATCTAAATGTGACAAAATTTGATGGATTTTGGGGACAAGGTTCTCGAATAGTGTGGACACCAAAAGGTTAAAAAGGAGTAAAACAAGATGGGTAGATGGACACCCCTAATATTAATGGCTGGAGGTCTAGCCATTCTGCTTGGTACATTACTAGGCATCAACTTTCCTATGGGCGTACAAACCGCCAACAACCCCGGCGGCAAAGCAGCAAAAGTTCTGCCAGCTAATATTAATGTTAATAGCAGTGCTGGCAGCCAGAACAATGAAACTGCAACTGATGAAACTGAAACAACCCAAACAAATGGAAACAGACGCTCTATTGTAGCCCCAAGACCTGACAACAGAACCAGCGTTGCTCAGAATCCTTCTGACACTACAACAGACGTTGATACAGAGACTTCTGGAACAGACACGCCATCAAATACCAATACCAATTCTGGCAGCGAGCCAATTCGAGCTTTGTGGTAAAGGTTGCTAGTCTTTAGTTATTCCTTTATTGGTTATGATTTATTAGTCATGCACTAATGATAAATGGCTAGTGACCAATGACTAAATGACTAATGACTAGTGAAATTGTAATTATTGGTGGCGGCGTTATTGGTTTAGCGATCGCCATTGAACTTAAACTGCGCGGGACAAATGTCACCGTGCTTTGTCGTGATTTTCAGGCTGCTGCTACCCACGCTGCCGCCGGGATGTTGGCGCCCGATGCCGAAAAAATCCCGGATGGCGCAATGCGTTCCTTGTGTTGGCGATCGCGTGCTTTATATGCCGACTGGACGCGTAAATTAGAAGAATTGACCAGCTTAAATACGAACTATTGGCCTTGTGGTATCCTGACACCTGTTTTTGAAGAGGACGCTCTGATGCGGGGACGCGGTGACGCAAAGAAAGAGGACACGGGGACACGGGGACACGGGGACGCGGAGAAATTACTCACCGCGTCACCGCGTCTCCCACTCTCCGCGTCTTCTTCCCCTGCTTACTGGTTAGACAAAGAAGCAATTCATCAATATCAGCTAGGGTTGGGAGCAGAAGTAGTTGGTGGCTGGTGGTATCCTGAGGATGCACAAGTTGATAATAAGGCTCTCGCTCACGTCCTGCGGACAGCAGCTGAGTCTGTTGGTGTTGAACTCAAAGACGGCGTTACAGTAGAAGGATTTTTACAACAACAGGGACAAGTTATTGGCGTGCAAACCAATGCTGGGGTAATTCGCGCCGCCCACTATGTTTTAGCCTCCGGTGCTTGGTCGAATGAGTTGTTACCGCTACCAGTGCGTCCCAGAAAAGGGCAAATGTTAAGTCTGAGAGTACCGGAATTTGTACCGGAATTGCCCTTGAAGCGGATTTTATTTGGGCAAAATATTTACATTGTACCGAGACGCGATCGCTCCTTGATTATTGGGGCAACAAATGAAGATGTTGGTTTTACACCCCACAACACCCCAGACGGCATTCAAACATTATTACAAGCTGCCATCCGGGTTTATCCGCAATTAAAGAATTATCCCATTCAAGAGTTCTGGTGGGGATTTCGCCCAGGGACTCCCGACGAATTACCCATCCTGGGCGCCAGCCATTGTCAAAATTTAACCTTAGCCGCTGGTCATTACCGCAACGGGATTCTACTTGCGCCGATAACAGCAGCATTGATAGCCGATTTTGTTTTGGAACAAAAATCTGACCCCCTACTTGCTAATTTCCATTATTCCCGGTTCCAGTCCCAGCCATCTACCCCGACCCCAATGCTCACTCACTCTGCTAATTTCTCTAACGGACATCGTACCTCCCCATTACCTACAGACGCGATGAATCGCGTCTCTAGAAATTCCCCACTGGTTATTGCAGGCAAAACCTTTCAATCCAGGTTGATGACAGGAACTGGTAAGTATCGCAGCATTGAAGAAATGCAGCAAAGCATCGCCGCCAGTGAATGCGAAATTGTTACCGTCGCAGTGCGACGAGTACAAACCAAAGCACCTGGACACGAAGGTTTAGCTGAAGCCTTAGATTGGACAAAAATCTGGATGTTACCCAACACCGCAGGTTGTCAAACTGCTGAAGAGGCAATTCGGGTGGCGCGTTTGGGGCGAGAAATGGCGAAGTTGTTGGGACAGGAAGATAATAATTTTATCAAGTTAGAAGTAATACCCGATACTAAGTATTTACTCCCAGATCCCATTGGTACGCTGCAAGCAGCAGAACAACTAGTTAAAGAAGGTTTTGCAGTATTGCCCTATATCAACGCCGATCCCATGTTAGCCAAGCGATTAGAAGATGTAGGTTGTGCTACAGTGATGCCCTTAGCTTCGCCCATTGGTTCTGGACAAGGGCTAAAAACAACCGCCAACATCCAAATTATCATCGAAAATGCGGGCATACCAGTGGTGGTAGATGCTGGCATTGGTTCGCCCTCAGAAGCCGCCCAGGCAATGGAATTGGGAGCAGACGCTTTGTTGATTAATAGTGCGATCGCCCTGGCTCAAAACCCCGCCGCAATGGCTCGTGCTATGAATTTAGCCACAATCGCCGGTCGTTTAGCGTACCTTGCAGGCAGAATGCCCATCAAAGACTACGCCAGTGCTAGTTCGCCCCTCACTGGGACAATTACTAGCTAGAGAATGGGGCATAGGGCATGGGGCATGGGGCATAGGGATAAGGGAGAGAAAAGGACAACGGCACAAGAAGAATAATTCTTAATTCTTAACTCTTAACTCCTCACTCAGCACTCCAATACCCAATGCCCAATGCCCAATGCCCAATACCCATTAATGTAACGTTTTGTCTAGCAGTTTCAGAGCAGTTCTACCATTTATGTAACATTAAATGAAGAATAAAGATAAAGGAATTAATTCATGCCTTATACAACCGAAGAGGGCGGCCGCCTGAACAATTTTGCTAGGGAACCAAAGGTTTATCAAGCAGAACCTCCTACAGAGGGGCAAAAACGAACCTATATCATACTAGGAATCGCTGGTATAGCTTTGGTTGGTGGCTTAATTTCAGTCGCTTTCTTAGTTTCCTAGAACGGTTGAGTGTAAAACTTTTAATAAAATTTCATTTTTTTTAGTTTTTCAGGTTCCGATTTCAGGAGGAACCTGTTTTTTTATTTTTTGTTAAAATTAGGGTAGTAATTAAGTATAATTACATACTTCATTATTCTACAAAATTGGGATAAATAGTCTTGTTTGGAGTTCCAGCGAATAGATTTATAATTAAAACTTTTAATCCAAAATCCAAAATCTAAAATCTAAAATTGCTATTATCCTTAGCATCACAACATCTACTTCAAAATCATTTTCATAATGAAATTTTTAGCTGACTCCGATGCGCCCCAAAGGTGACATATACTTTGTTTTGGCTCTTTAGCCGCCATGAGCGTGAATGATACTCCACACAACGATAATTCTACTTGGAACCGACAAGTTTACCAGCGCTTAAAACTTGCCTTAAGTCTTGGTTTACGACGACAACTTTTTTTGGCAGTATGTGATGATTTACACTTGAGAAACCAAGTAGCAGCGCGTTTGCATTCTACGTTGGCTTATCCTGTGGGACAAGTGCTATATCAGCCATCAAATGCCCAAGAAAATAGCACTCCAGCTTATCCGCGATTAGTTACGTTACGTTTAAATTTAACCGATCCCAATCCCGTAGCTCAAATCAATCAATGGTTGGCTAATTATCCACCGCCAATTATTGGAGCATCAAAAGATAGCCCAGGAAGACCTTCTCCCATACCAGCATTTCAGATTGTGGGGGTGGAGCAGCTGACCAAGCAACCGGTAGCAATACAGCGTTTATTTTTACATTATCTCCGGTTAAGCGAGCAATATTTCTCTACCCAAGAATCCAGTCGATTTTTAGAATCTAACTTGCTGTTGTGGATACCACGTCCTTGGCTGTCTGCTATCCAACAATCAGCGCCACAGTTTTGGCGTTGCCGTACTGGGGTATTTGTGTTTGCTGGAGAACCCACACCAGCAACTCAAAATTCAGGCTATCCAGAACGTTTTTCTAATTCTAGAAGTTTGGATGTGGGAAATCTTGAGCATTCAATTTTAGATGAATCTGTTAGCCAAGCAGAACTCAAATCAACAGTTAGCGAATTAAAATTTGAGAATAATTCTGATTTTCCAGCACAGACAGAAGAAAATAGGTTAGATAGAAGCCAAGAAGCAGTACCATCAATCGTAGATTTATCAAAGACTGCGCCACAACAGCAACAATCCGCTATTAGATCTGGCAGTGGAAGCGATCGCCATTTGCTGTCTTCTTTATCTCATATTAGCAGCGAATTAACGGAATTAGTATTTGCATCAATCAACACCAAGATTATTCAAGATACAGAAGAACGCTGGCAACCACAGCAGATTTTGTTGGACATTGAAGAATTACATTTACAGGAAGTTTCTGGGGAAATTCTCGCAGAAGCTTATCATCGTTTAGGTAATTTATACCGCCTTCGGATTGAGCAAGGAGAGTCAACTTTAGAAAATTTGATGGTGGCAATTCTCGCTTATCAAGAAGCAATTAGCTATGACGAAACTTCACCACAAATTCCAGATATTTTGAATGACTTGGGTACACTTTATTGGATGTTATCCCGCACACCACCTAATTCTGAAGAGGGACAAACATACATAGAACAAGCAATAGAATTTTATCAGTTGGCCTTAGAGACAATTTCACCCCAGACACATCCAGAAACTTACGCCCGCGTGCAAAATAATTTAGGCACAGCTTATGGTGATTTAGCTCGTTTTTCTCATGCGGCTGAAAATTGGCAGCAAGCAGTTTTAGCTTACAGCGAAGCCCTCAATTACCGCACAGCGGATATGGATTCATTAAAGTATGCTGCCTGCCAAAATAATTTGGGTACTGCTTATTGGCATTTAGGGCAATATAATCAACCGATTGTGCATTTAAAGAAAGCGATCGCAGCTTACAACCAAGCAATTTTACACTACAACCCCCAAGAGGAACCGCTCAAATATGGCATGATTCAAAACAACATCGGTACTGCCTATTGGAATCTGGCACAATACGAACAACCCGGCGAAAATTTACAACTAGCTATTGATGTCTATAACGAAGCTCTGAAATATCGCACCCCAGCTAATGTTCCTGCCGCCTGCGCTGCAACGCAAAATAATTTGGGTACTGCCTATTGGCATTTAGCAAATTTATCTCAAACCACTAAAGAAGCAAGGCAAAAATATCTACAATTATGCATTAATGCTTATGAAGAAGCTATAGCTTTGGCTCACTCGCTAAGTGGTAATCCTTTAAGTTTTGATTTGCTGGCTTCTCATAATAACTTGGGACTGGCACACTATCAGCTAGTAACAGATAAGTCTTTTAATGGTGATAAAGCAACACGTTCTCAACATCTAGAAATAGCATTAGATCATCATTTACAAGCTTTAAATGGATTAAGTAAACAACCAGAAGCTTATCAAACAACCTTCGCTTATGTGGTGAAAACTATTCGTGCTTTTCACAATGAATTAGGGATACAGGGGCAAAATATAGCTTTATCGAAAGTTCCGAGTCAGTTGTTACCAGAAATTTTGTCAAAACTATAGCAGTTTAAATTATTTGTGAAAAATATATAGGAATCCGATTTGATTACTGAAAAAATTTAAGTATCTGTAGGGTGCGTTATGCTTCGCAATAAGGCACCAAATCCTTAAGAATAGACCTGCCTTGAAAATAGGGACTGGGGACTGGTGACTAGGAAAGAAATATTTTCATTCCTTCGTTGTGAATTGTGTTCATGGAGTCTCTTGCAAAAGTGCTTTTTGCACTCTTGTGGGAAAAGGTGAGCCAGCGCGGTCTTGGGGGTTTCCCCCATGAGCGACTGGCGAACCCCGAAGGGGTTAAAGGGGAAAGGGAAAATGGAAAATACCAAACCTTTCCCCTTTTCCCGACTTCTGCAAGAAGTCTAATGGTGTCGTACTCTTTGCGCTAACGCACCCTACGTATATTTCAATTGGTATAACTTCAGCGAAAGTAGAGTTAAGGAGAAGCCTCTTCAGAATGGAGAGCTTTCAACGCGATTTCTGCTGGATGAACTACTCCGTTTTCGCCTAGATTTTTCTGTTGCCTGCGAATTACAATCATGCCGCGAGAGCGATTTGATGACGAATCCTTATCGACGCAAGCAGCATATAATCGCTCAATCGAGCATTTCCAAAACCGGGTATATCGTTTGGGATTTGTATCTGCAATGGTGACTTCTTGAGTTTTCGGATCGTAATCTGCCAATAGTGAGAAGTGACCTCCTTCTAGGCTTGGGTTTTCATGGGCAATACGAGTGTTAAAGTTAAGAATATGAACATCAGTTTCATCACAGACGGCTGCTTCAACTTCACGGATGAATGCTTCGAGCGTCATACTCGGTTTATCAAAATGCTCCATCCGAATCGACAGCGGTAATCCTTTTTTTTCAATATAAGTTTTACAGGTGTCGTAAGTTTCTGCTAAGGTCATGCCATCATCTAAAACTGATGCGATCGGCAGTTGGGTGGCATAAAAAATCTCATCAACTGTTGTTAGATATCCCAATGCAGTAAAAGCATAGGCGATCGCAGTAACATTACAACAGTAAATGGGTTGTTGAAATTGATGTAGTTGAATGATTTCTAAATCTCGCTTAGAAATCTGAGCTATATTCTCAATATCCATTTTTCTACCTGCTTGAATACATACATCAATTAACTCAGAGCAATTACCAAAAAATCTCTTTCTCGATAATTCTTAAAGGAAGCGTCAATAGGTCTATGAATTGACCTTTGGCTTTATTGCAGATCATGTTTGCATTATCTAGCGATCGCCCTTAATTACACAAGGACAGTTAAGACAGTTAAGGAAAAACAAGATTAATTTTATTAATTACTAGTTATTCAAGCTAAGGCAACACCAACTTCAGGTTTTTCAAGGTATTCTGCCCATAGACCTGGTTTTGCAACTATGTATTAACTATAAGCAAAGTTTATCTAAGGTTTTTATAAAAATCTAAATATATGATTAATCGCTTTAGCGGTCTTAACTGTCGTTGTATTTTTACTCCGATGTCTGAGATCCTGAATATCTAAAGGATGGCTACGCCCGCCGTACTCCTTTGGAGAAGTAAGCTACGCAGAACGTCTTGTAGAGAAGGTATCGCAAAACTTTTCGGTCTACTGAAGGTGTCAGTTTGACAAAAATATGTTGATTTATCACTTCAGAAGATGCCAGTTCGACAAAAACGTGTCGATTTGTCCCTTCAAAAGGTGTCAGTTCGACAAAAACGTGTTAATTAATAAATTAAGAATAAGTTGTTCGAGAAAAAATTCTTTTTGACTTATCATTCGAGGACTTTGTATAATTAAAAAATAAGTCGTTCTAGAACCACTTTAATTTTAATTATAGAAGAAGACAAATTTCGAGAAAAACATGTCCATGTATAAGCTCAACTTAAGTCGTTCTAGAACTGTTTATTCTTAGCTTATTAAAGAATGAGTTTTTGTAATTAAGTGTTGTCAAAACCGAAGAACTTCACCCCACCAAAGCCAATACGGTTCGGTTAAAGGAGAAAGGAAAAAGGGTAATTTCAAACATGCACCCATTAGACCTCTTGCAAAAGTGCTTTTTGCAAGAGGTGGGAAAAGGGAAAAGGTTAAAGGGGAAAGGGAAAATACCAAACCTTTCCCCCTTCCCCCTTCCCCTTTTCCCGACTTCTGCAAGAAGTCTATTTTCCCCTTCAATTAATGATTGCGGCATGATTCTGACGATTGAAGATTGAAGACGCGATGAATCGCGTCTCTAGAAATTGTCTGTTGCATTTTTTTGGAAATTGGTATTATTTTTTATTGGGCTTTTTTATTCTTATCATCAGGTTTAACTGACTCATTTGATTTGCCGCTTTCAATCTGATTTTTGTCTGGATTTAATTTGGTCTTAGGCAGAATTGCTCCAGCCACTTTTGCATTTTTTAAATTTATACCTTCCAAATTAGCATTTTCTAAATTTGTGCCTTCCAAATTAGCATTTTCTAAATTTGCACCCTTGAGATTGGTGTCAAACAGAATTGCATTTTGCAACTTAGCATCGTTGAGATTGACACCACTAAGATTAGCACCGCTAAGATTTGCCCATCGTAAATCGACTTCATTTAAGTTGAAATTTCTGAGATCTGCACCACTGAGATCGCACTCTTTACAATCTTTAGTCCCTAATAATTTTCTCACATTTTCAGCTACTTCTTTTCTCACTGTAGCTGCTTGAGAAGAAGTTTGCCAAAGTTTGATTTCACCTAATGCACTACCAGTAACAAGAGTCTTACCATCGGGAGTAATAGCGATCGCTTCTACCCAAGCAGCATGATTTTTTAGCACCCGAATCAATTCACCATTACTAATATTCCACATTTTGACCGTCAAATCCCTAGAACCAGTGAACAGAGTCTTTCCATCTGGACTAAAAGCGATACTATCAATAGTACCGCTATTTCCTGATAGATTATAGTTGCCTTTATTATCTTCGCCTCCAAAAGGCATCTCTGCTTTGTTAGAATTCAAATTCCACAATTGTAAGCTACCAAAATTTCCGCTATTAGCTAACACTTGGCCATCAATATCAATGGCAAGCGCAACAACTTTGGGAGATTGCGTCATCAGAGTATTTAGCTGTTTTTTATTTTTCAAGTCCCAAAGGTCAACTGTATTTGCTCCATCACTACCGATAGCTAAAATTTGCTTTTTTGGACTCCAGGCAACAGCATTAACTGTTCCTGTTCCTCCAGACAAAGTTGTGGCTATTTTACGAGTATTTAAATCCCAAATTTTAATAGTTTTTTTAGTTTTATTTTCACTATTATTTTCTTTTTCATCGCTGACACTAATTAGGCTTTGATTATCAGCATTAAAGGTAATAAACTTAACTTCATTTGTATAGTCATCAAAACTATGCAGCAGCTTTCCGGTGTTTAATTCCCAGAGTTTTACTGTTTTATCTTCACTAGCACTAGCAGCTTGTTTGCCATCAGAACTAATAGCAACAGATTTGATAGAACCAGAATGTTTAGAAAGGGTGCCCAGAAGTTCGCCTTTTTCCAAACTCCAAAGTTTCACAGTGCCATCGTCAGTACCACTCACAAGGATTTTGCCATCAGAACTAATTGCTAGGGAAGTAATCCACTGAGTACGTCCGGAAGGTTCAGCAAGGGTACGGAGTAATTGAGTATTTCGCCAAGCTTCCGAAGGCAAAGCGTTTTTCGAGGTTGCTTGTGATGTTTTTGGGGTTTGTGACGATGATTGAAATTTGAACCAAAGTAACCCAGCAACAGTGACAACTGCTGCTAGTAGTGTTAAAAATGTTATGGTTTTTCGAGATATTTGCGTTGAAATCATTATTGTTAAGGTATCTGATTTGTATTTGATTGGTTGAATTACAGGTTAATCTATGGCATGTAACCTGTGCAAATATTTGTAACAAAAAAGTTTTCAGATACTGATAACATGGGCAATGGAGCGATCGCCACTCAACTCTACAACCGGATGTAAACTTGACACCGCTAACTATAACTACGGACAATTTCTGATAAAACAGATGTTGAACTGAGTCTGCTGGGGCAAAATAGAAAACATGACGAATGAATCGAACTCCTCAAATCTACCAACCCCAGAACCTATCCCAGAAGACGATTTGCAGCCAGATGACTTTGATGGTGCTGCAACTGAGAATCATCTCACCTCAGAAGAATTAGCAAACAGACAAGCCCTAGCAGCTATTTCGTCTTTGCAATCTCCCCAACATACAACGGCTCTCAAACAAGCTCGTTCTGGTTTCAGACAATCCCTTGCCAAGCAATTCACAGTCAAACCCAGGGCATTGCTGCTGATTTTTGTAGCGATCGCCGCCACTTTTATCGGTATTATTCTCAATAACTGGATTGTCGGCGTTGTCGGAACACTGGTAACTTTACTGTTATCCCTAGCAATATTATTGCCTTGGTTTCTAGAAGTTTTTGACGAGTGGTTTTCGCCTCAAGAACGGACGCTGTTTGTCGGCTTTTTGGGACTAATAATAGCCATCATCGGCTCGATCCGGTTTACAGGCATAGGCGATCGCTTGTTTGCTTTAGGACGCCAAATTAACTGGGAAACTGCTGGTAGTCTAGCCGAATGGTTTGGCGCTTTAGGACAAATTCTCATCGCCATCATTGCTGTTTACGTAGCTTGGCGACAATACGTAATATCCAAAGACTTGACAATTCAACAAAATCTGCTAACAGTTCAGCAAAATATTATCACCCAGCAGCAAACAATTGATTCTTATTTCCAAGGCGTTTCAGACTTAGTATTAGATGAAGAAGGATTATTAGAAGATTGGCCTCAAGAAAGAGCGATCGCTGAAGGACGCACTGCGGCAATTTTAAGTAGTGTTGATGGCAGTGGAAAAGCGAAAATTCTCCGCTTTCTCTCACGTTCCAAGCTGCTATCACCCCTAAAACGCGACAGTCGATTGGGTAGACCTATTCTCGATGGTATGGGTGGTTACGCCGAAGATCGTCTAGAAGGTGTGCGCGTCATCGATTTAGGCGTAATGCTTGCAGCCGCCGACCTTTCTGGTACCGATTTGCGTTGGACTGATCTCAGCGAAGCTAATCTTGTCCGCGCTAATCTTGTCGGCTGTGACTTAGTAAAAGCTAACCTTTCCCGCACAATTTTATATGATGCCAATCTCACTGGTGCTGACCTCAACGGAGTTCGCCTCTTCTACGGCATAGCAGATAAAGCATCGCCCCGCAGTCGCACCGAACCACCAGATTATCAAACAGGCGAACAAACTGGCGCTGTGGTGGAAAAAGCCGATTTCACTGACGTGCAAAGAATGTCTGAGTTTGTAAAATACTACTGTTGTGCTTGGGGTGGCGAAGCAACTAGAGCCACTATTCCTGGTGGTTGTGAAGGTATTCCTAATAAATTGGGACGATAGATATCAGCTAAGAATTCAGGAGCAGAGCTTTTGAAAGCTCTGCCAAAGCATCAGAATTGCTATTAACATTTCTATACTGTTTGATTTGCTTCCAACCAGTTAAGTAAATCTTCTATAGTTGTAAAATCTAATAAAGCCTCAGCAAGTACTTCTAACTTTTCTAAAGAAAGAGTTTGAATGCGTCTGTCAACCTCTTGTGGTAACTCTCCTACCCGTCTTTGTAGTAGTCGCAGGACAAGTGTTTGTCCTTGTTCCTGTTTTCCCCGCTCGTAGCCGATGCGCTCACCTGTGGTAATGTAGCTCATAGTCCGCTCCTGCTCAAATTCTTTAAACTCTTGCCAAAATTGAATCAACTAACTCTAATCCATAGAGCAATATTAGTTGCTCAAGTGTGACGTTTTCCGCAGCCAGAGTTTGAACCATGAATCACAGCCTTTTTCATCTAAAGGACTAGGGAGATGGGGAAACAAATTAATTCAAAATTCAAAACTTGTACTGAGCTTGTCGAAGTATTCAAAATTCAAACATCCTGCCTGCTGCCTCCTACCCCAGTCAACAGTCAAGAGTTAACCGTCAACACGCCAGTAATTCTCGCCTTCAGGTAGAGTAAGAATTTCAACGCCATCTTCAGTCACAGCTAAAGTATGCTCAAATTGGGCAGAAAGTTTGCGATCGCGCGTTACAGCAGTCCACTTATCGCTGAGAACTTCGACTTCGTAAGTCCCTTCGTTAATCATTGGCTCGATGGTAAAAACCATCCCTGGCCTGAGTCGCTTGCCTTTACCCCGCGTACCATAGTGGGGAATATCCGGCGCAGTGTGAAAAATATTACTGATACCGTGTCCTACAAAATCTCGCACCACTGAAAAGCCCTGTGCTTCAGCATACTCTTGAATAGCTGCACCAATGTCGCCAATGCGTGCCCCTGGTTTAACTTCCGCAATACCCAAGCGCAAACACTTTTCTGTCACCTCCACCAGCTTTTTCGCTACTGGAGATGGAGTACCGACAATGAATGTCTTGGATGTATCGCCGTGGTAACCTCCCACAATCGGCGTCACATCAATATTGATGATGTCACCGTCCTTAAGAATTTGCTTGGCATTAGGAATGCCGTGACAGATGACCTCATTTACACTAGTGCAAATCGACTTGGGATAACCTTTATAACCAAGGGGTGCGCTTTTTGCTCCATGCGCTTGTGTCCAACGTTCGGCTTCATCATTGATTTCCAAAGTGCTAACCCCTGGCTTCACCAATGGTTCAAGATGTTGTAGAAGTTTGGCTGCTAAGCGTCCGGCTTGACGCATTTTGTCTAATTCTCGTTGGGATAAAATAACAATTAGTTCAGTTCTCATCAATTTTTATCTAGATATCTTTCACAAATATAGTTAACCCTGACAGTGCAGCTCTTTGGGCAGCATCAGCAACTTTGAGGGTGTACAAACTTTCCTCTGGGGTAACGTACAAAGGAGTGCCATCAAAAAGATGGTCTAACACCATAATTGTGTCTTTTGCAAACAAACCCCGGCGGGGGCCAACCTCTATAGGTGTTGTTTCCCCTGGCTGGATGAAAACTCCTGTGTCGCCATCAAAAATTAAAGCACCGTTTTCACCGTGAACTTCAAACTTGCGTTCTGACTGCCAAATAGTTTCGCCTTTGCCATAGACTACTTGGGCTAAAAGTCCACTGTTAAAGCAGAGTTCACTAGTGCATAAACAGGCTTGGTAATATTCTGATTCTGTTTCCCAATATCGTTGGTGACAGTTAACAGTAAATACTTTACCAAACAAATCGGTGAGACGATGTAGGCGCGACAGGGCACCAATTAACGGAAAACCGAAAAGTTCGTGATTATAAGTCCATTTGCGGGGTGCAGGATTCTGGGGATTGACGGTGCTGTAGCGGACATAAAATACTTCACCAATTTTGGCTAAGTTTTGCTTCAAAGCTTGATGCACCCCACCCAAAAGTTCTAGGTGTTCGACGTGGAGGAGTTTTTGTTGTGCTTTAGCCAAGGCGATGAGTTCTTCAGCTTCCGCCACATCCAACGAAAGCGGATACTCGACAATTACATGTTTGCCATTGGTAAGTGCTGCACGAGCGATCGCCCCATGATCTCGATTCACTGTCGAAATCACCACCAAATCTATATCCGAGCGTTCTACTAGCTCTTTCCAAGAACTCAAAGCTTCAATTTCGTACTCTCTGGCAAAGCTTTGAGTTTTTTCTGGGGTATGACCAACAACTGCGACTAAGTGCGATCGGGCAGCTTGCCCTTCCCCCATTCGCCCATCATTCAGCAACGCTTCAGCCCGAAACTTTGCTGCATATCCAGTACCTACCAAACCTACACGCACTGTTGCTTTTTCCAAACTTGCTTCTGAATTATACACGATACTCACTAGTTCTGGTTTTTTGGGCATTGGGCATTGGGCATGGGGCATGGGGCATGGGGAAAGGGAAAGGGGTAAGGGGAAAGATTAAATTTATTCCTTTAACCTTTACCCCTGCTTCCTCTGCTCCTCTGCCCCCAGTCCCCAGTCCCCAGTCCCCAATCCCCAATCCCCAATCCCCAATCCCCAATCCCCAATCCCCAATGCCCAACAATAATATATAAACAAAACTTATTAGTATTAACTAACTAAATTTCATTACTAATCGCGGTCAAATTAGAGTTACATAGTTTAATTTTTCTCGTAGTATCAGAATTGAAGCAAATATAAAAGGGCGGCTAATCCTATCAGACCAGCCGTAAAATTTGCTTTAGCATAACTTATACTGCCGTTTCCAAAAGAGAGGATTATCCAATGGCAACTTTTAAAGTCACACTCATCAATGAGGCCGAAGGGCTGAACAAAACCATTGAAGTTCCTGATGATGAATATATTTTAGACGCTGCTGAAGAAGCTGGTCTTGACTTACCCTACTCTTGCCGCGCTGGTGCTTGCTCCACCTGTGCAGGTAAACTCGTATCAGGTACTGTCGATCAAAGCGATCAGTCATTTTTAGATGACGATCAAATAGAAGCTGGATATGTACTAACCTGTGTTGCTTACCCAACCTCTGATGTAACAATCGAAACTCACAAAGAAGAGGAACTCTACTAAGAATTAGGCATCTCAACAATAAATCTCTTGCAAAAGTTACTGATGTTCAAATAATACAAGCAAGGAATTTAGGAGAAATATTCTTCTAATAGTATGTGTCCATTCTCATGATAGTTTGAAGAAAAGCCTAATTTTATAACAAAGCAGGAACATTAAATTCATTGTGTTCCTGCTTTATTAATATGGGTATTGCCTGTTGCCTATTTCCCCAACCTTGTTCCCTTTTAAGAAAATTACCATCCTAATTAGCTTTACAGCTTAACTTCTTTACTGAGCATTTTAATCTCAGTACCAGGATAGTAGAATTGCAGAATTTTCTGATTAGACCAACCAAGTTTAGCTAAATTTTGAGCGCCAGTTTGGCTCAAGCCGACTCCATGTCCTAACCCACCACCAATAAAGGCGTATCCCCATAGTTCTGGTTTGCCTTTGTTTAAAGGTTCTATATAAAAAAGTGTACTTGTGGGAGCAGCAAAAGCACTGCGAACCTCGTCTTTATGAAGAATAAAGGTGCTGTTATCAGTTTTGACTGCGAGTTCGAGGATGCGTCCACTCTCGCTTCGCTTCACCACAGCCATAGCCTGAATTGTCTTAAATTTGGCATGAGGGCTATTTGTTACGCGCAAAAATTTCTGTAAATCCTTGATAATATCCTCTATACGGGTTTCTCTGCGCCAACGAAACATATTCCACTTACTTTCATTAAAACCTTGCTGTATGTTAATAAACTTTTGGAAGTTCTTTTCATCAGCTAAACTTTGCTTCGATAAATTCCAAAGATTAGTCGCAGCATCGACTACAGGACGCAGATAAGGACGATCCTCACCATTCCAGACATCGCTGAAGGAGGCGGTGACACCGCCAGTGGTGGAAGAATACAAGGCGTCTACTAGTTCGTTTTTATAAGTCAGTACTTTACCTCTAGTTGCAGCGATCGCTTGGTCTGTTTTCGGTGCTGCTCCATTCAGTCCATAATAAACTTGGCAGTGTGTATCAGCACACAACTGATAGTTATCTGCGGCAAATCTACGTAAATTTCTCAAGGCATAAGTACGAGCAAGAATTGTTTGCGCTTCTAGGGCTGCTGTTGGTGCATCAGTGCCTATTTCATAAGGCACAACCCCACGCAAATAAGTTTCTAAGGGTACTTGGTTAACTAAAGTGTATGTCCCGTAAGCGTTCGGTTGTAAATTTAGCCGCCCTGCATAAAGACGAGCATTCGCTGGTTTATCGCTTTTATTCACCCGAATCAAGTTTTTCTCGGTGCTAATTTCTAACTCATTCGGACTGTAGCGCTTACCATCCACTACCCAACTAACTCGCGGCACTTGTTTGGTAACTTTACTATCAAGATATGCTTTTTCTTGATTAGCAGCTTGGATGTTCTGCAACAACAACCGTCGCAATAAAGGAGTGCTGTAAACGTCGCGTTTCGCCCAAACCTGCCAGCGTTCTGGCTGGGCTATTTCCACTTCCATTCCCTGAGAGCGCCATTTTTTTGCACTGTCCTCCGCAGTTTCAAAGGTGCGGTATGTACCTAAGACTACCACTTCTTCAACTGCTGGCTGGGATAAAGTTTGCATAACTGTTTCCAGCTTCACAGGCTTATTGGTAACCACAACTTCTTGCTTGTTACCCGTTTGAAATTTTAGCTTTAAGCGATCGCCCTTTGTCGGTTCCAGTTGCAGCTTCGCTGTGGCTTCGGCACCAAATCGTTGCACAATCCCAATTTTCAGTTCTACATCGCGGATATTGCTCTCAGGCGCCGATGCCGCAGTCAGTCCCGATAGGCTAAATGTCGCCACCAGAGTGTAGGAAAAACGCCAAAAGGAAAATTTCATAGCTCCCTGATTTTGCCCCTGAATGCGGCGTTGGAGCTGATTTTCCAATTGCTTTGTAACGCGGTCTTTTTGTCGCATGAGTGCTCCAATGATACCATTACCAGTTTTGCCCAAATAAATATCACTTACTTGCAAAACAAAGTCATAACGATTATGATTTATATAAAGGTACAAAAAAAACTAGTTGATAAACTCCTTATGGTTAGAGTCCAAGAAATTCCATTAAATCAGATTAAACGCCCGTTGCCCCGTGCAAACGATCCAAATAAAGTACAAGCCTTAATGGAATCGATTGCCGAAATTGGGCAGCAAGAACCGATAGATGTTCTAGAAGTAGATGGACAATATTATGGCTTTTCTGGTTGCCATCGGTATGAAGCTTGCCAGCGTTTAGGCAAAGAAACCGTTTTAGCCAGAGTCCGTAAAGCACCCCGTAGCGTTTTGAAGATGCACTTGGCATAGAAAATGGGAATGGGGAATGGGGTATGAGCAAGCAGGAAGTGTGGGAGGGGTGGGAGGTGTGGGAGGATAGGGAAAAAATCTTTCCCCCCTCTCTCCCCACACTTCCCCATCTCCCCAATACCCAATCCCCAATCCCCAGTCCCCAATTACATATAACCCAATTAGGAGAAAATTATGTCATCACAAGTAACAGTCAAAAACGTGAATATCGGCATTGACGAAGAGAGTAGGGCTAAAATTGCCGAGGGATTATCTCGGCTGTTGGCTGACACCTACACACTGTATCTGAAAACTCATAATTTCCATTGGAATGTGACCGGCCCAATGTTCCAAACATTGCACCTGATGTTTGAGACCCAGTATACAGAATTAGCGCTAGCAGTTGATTTAATTGCTGAAAGAATTAGAGCGCTTGGCTATCCCGCACCAGGAACCTACAGCGAATATGCCAAATTAAGTTCGATTCCAGAAACTCCGGGAGTTCCTAAAGCTGTAGACATGATTAAGTTGCTAGTGGAAGGACAAGAAGCCGTAGTCAGAACTGCACGGTCTATTTTCCCAGTAGTGGACGAAGTTAACGACGAACCTACCGCCGATTTATTGACTCAGCGGATGCAAGTACATGAAAAAACAGCTTGGATGTTGAGAAGTTTGCTGGAAGAATAGGAATTGGGCATGGGCATAGGGGGTGTGGGAGACAAGGGAGACACGGGGACGCGGAGAATAACTAATGCCCAATACTTCGGCTGCGCTCAGTACAAGTGCCCAATGCCCAATGCCCAATGCTCGATGCCCAATACTTCGGCTGCGCTCAGTACAAGTGCCCCATGTCCAATATTGATTTCACCCAAAAGTTACAAAAATTAATGCAGCGAGTGGGCATTTCTAGTTTTAAAGCCCTCAGTCGTGCTGCTGGTGTCTCAGAGCATCAAATTTTGCGGTTACGGCAAGGAAAACTAGAGCAGATGCGGGTAGATGTACTGCTGAAGCTGTCGCCAGTGCTACAGATGCCATTGAGTGAATTAATCACAAATTTTTCAAGTGTAGAATTATTACAAAATCCAGCAGCTAATCAAGAATTATTAAGAGAAATTACAAATTTAAAAATAGAATACGATCGCTTGCAACTTCAATTAGAACAACAGCGAGAAATATTACTACAAGAACTCCAGCAGTCAACTTTACAGATGCTGGAGTCTTTGTTGTTGCAATGGCCAACAGCAGCAAAAAAAGCCCAAGAAGATCCAGAGTTTGCAGCAGTGAAAATAGTGCCATTGGTGCAGAAACCCCTAGAAAAACTTTTACAACGGTGGGGAGTGGAAGCGATCGCATCTGTAGGAACACAAGTACCTTACGATCCCCAACTACACCAATTGATGGAAGGAAAAGCACAACCTGGAGAATTAGTCAAGGTACGCTACACTGGTTACCTTCAAGGTGACAAGCTGCTTTATAGAGCCAAAGTAAGTCCTATGTGAAAGGGATTGGTGACTGGGGACTGGGGATTGGGGAAGTCTGGGGAGTGTGGGAACAGAGGGGGGAAAGATTTCTTCTCCATCCTCCCACACTTCCTGCTTGCCCCATGCCCAGTCCCCAGTCACTAATCCCCAGTCCCCACTCCCTACGACCTGTTAAGAAAGTCAGGAATTAGAAGTTAACACTGGGGAGTTATAAATCATAAATTCTCAGTTTTAGTATTGTCTGTTGAGAAATAACAGACACAGGGAATACTAAAGCAGCAGAAGCGATGCCTCAGATAACTTTTTTGAGAGGGAAGGTGCATCTAAACTTCAATTACAAACAGGACTTAGGGTATGCAAAAGGACAACAAAACAAATGAGTTTCCCAATCAATTATGGGAACTCGTCAGCACTTGTCCAGTTAAAAACCAACAGGAAAATGTCTCTATTGCCTTTCTATTGCAGATTGTTAAAGATATCAAGAAGCTTCAACAAACCCATGAAGCACTCCAGCAAGCTTATGCACAACTCGAAAGACAAGTAGAAGAACGGACTCAAGAATTAATTAAAACTAACGAGGCACTCCAAGCTGAGATTGCTCAACGGCAACAGACACAAGCAGAATTAATGCTTTACAAGCAAGCGGTAGAAAGCTCCAGTGATGCTATTGGCATAGCGGATGCTGCGGGTAATCACATCTACCAAAATTCGGCATTTTCCAAATTGTATGAATGTGAAACTGTGCAGGACTTCATGAAATT
This sequence comes from Nostoc paludosum FACHB-159, assembly GCF_014698835.1. GTDB lineage: Bacteria > Cyanobacteriota > Cyanobacteriia > Cyanobacteriales > Nostocaceae > Nostoc > Nostoc paludosum. The sequence goes on from NZ_JACJTU010000020.1 coordinate 38,057, forward strand.
TGGGGGCTTTTCTGCTGTGTTTACTAACTCGGCAGTTGCCAAGGAGATATGGCAAGTTACTATTTCCGGTAAGTCCTGGATAGGTGAGGTTGAGCAACAGTCTGCTAGTGGTCGGATTATGCAGACTTTCCTCAGGTCTTATTCTCTGAAAGATTGCACGGGTAAGAATGTTGGTTTAGTTGGTGCAGTTACTGACATCACCGAGCGTAAACTGGCAGAAGTGCAACTGCAACAGAAAGAGCAATTCCTCCGCACTGTCTATGAGGGAGCTGAACATTTGATATTTGTGGTGGATGTTCTAGAAGATGGTGACTTTCTCTTTACGGGTTGGAATCCAGCTACAGAACGTACCACTGGTATCAGTAGTACAGAAGTAATTGGTAAAACACCAGAAGATGTGGTTGGTGTTGTGGAAGGTATAGCAGTTCGTCAGAGATATATAAGTTGTGTAGAAGCAGGTACGCCCATTACTTATGAAGAATGCTTAACTTTTCAAGGTGAAGAAGTTTGGTCGCTAACTACAATTAATCCACTCAAAGACAGTAAGGGTAGAATTTATCGGTTGGTGGGAACAACGGTTCATATCACTGAGCGGATACGAGCAGAAACTCAATTAAAGCAGCAGGCAGAGGACTTAGAAAAAGCTCTCGATGAACTCCAGCAAACTCAAATGCAACTTGTCCAAAGTGAGAAAATGTCAGGTTTGGGACAATTGGTGGCGGGTGTTGCTCACGAAATTAATAACCCTGTGAATTTTATTTACGGCAATCTCGCCCACGCCAACGACTACATTCAAGACTTAGTGGGATTCATTCGACTCTATCAGCAACTCCATCCCCATCCCATATCTGAAATTGAAGAATTAGCAACAGACATTGACTTAGAATTTTTGATAGAGGACTTGCCCAAACTCTTCAACTCAATGAAGATTGGGGCCCAGCGAATTCGAGAGATTGTTTTATCCTTACGCAATTTCTCTCGCATGGATGAAGCTGATATGAAAGAAGTAAATATCCATGAGGGAATCGATAGTACTCTGATGATTCTGGAACATCGAATCAAGGCTACACCAGATCGCCCTGCCATTCAAATTATTAAAGAATACAGTAATTTGCCTTTAGTGGAATGCTATGCAGGGCAACTCAATCAGGTATTTATGAATATTTTGGCAAATGCGATCGATGCTTTAGAGGAGGCAATGGGAAATGCTGAATGGGGAGTAGGGATTGGGGAGATGGGGAAGTGTGGGGAGTGTGGGGAGAGAGGGGGGAAAGATTTTTTCCCTATCCTCCCACACTTCCTGCTTGCCCAATGCCCAATGCCCCATGCCCTATGTCTAATTCCGACGATTCGCATTCATACTGAACTCACTAGGGAAAAACAAGTTGTTATTCGTATTGCTGACAATGGATTAGGAATACCGAAGCAAGTGAAACAGCGACTTTTTGACCCGTTCTTTAGTACTAAGCCCATTGGTAAAGGCACTGGTATGGGTTTGTCTATTAGTTACCAAATTATTTCACAAAAGCATGGTGGCAGCTTAGAATGCATTTCGCAGCCAGGAAGTGGGGCTGAATTTGTGGTTACTATTCCTCTTAGCCAAAAATAAACTACTACCTTTATGCCAGAAAGCGATTTAATTTAATTTGTATGTTTGAGCTTGGCGGAACCCAAACCAAAATTGTTGGCTTTAGTTTCTTAAATCCGAACCTAAATTCATCCAATTATGTAAACTATTAGATATAAATAAACTCAATCTTAATTGAGATTATTCATCAATATTTTCAATCACTAAATTTAACCTATTTATAAAAAATATTATTAAATATTGAGTAATTGAGCATTTTTAGCAAGACTTTGAAGAACAGATTTTAGGAGCGATCGCTGTTTTAATTAAATAAACAATCAACAGCCAATATTTATCGAAGTTTCAGTTAGTAATTTCCCAAAATGAACAATTTAGCACTATTCAATTTGATTCTTTACTTTTAGATAGTTAAAAAAATTCTATTATCGGTATATAATAGCAAAATGCAAACAACATTTACACAAATAATCGTGAAATAATTATGAGAGAAGAAGTCAAAGTTATTAAACTCAGTGGGAGTCTGAACTCCACAACCTCACAAGAATTTAGGCAAAATATTACTAAAATTCTCGAAGTTGGCGTGAAAACTGTCTTACTTGATTTTCAAGATGTAACTTTTATGGATAGTTCAGGTTTGGGAGCTTTAGTCTTAGCTTTCAAAACCTTGAGAGCAGCAGATATTCAGCTTGTTATCTGTTCAATTAATGAGCAAGTCAGAATATTATTTGAATTGACTAATATGGATAAGATATTTGAAATATTTCCTACCCAAGAAGCATTTAATCAGGTTTTATTGTCCAAAAATTAATTAATCAAATTTAACTTGCAAAATAGATAAGTCATCATCAAAACCATCTTTGGAGTTGAGAGCGATTAAATAACTCAGTACCCGTTCGAGTTGGCTATCAACAGAATTTTGTAAGCTAACTAATAGCTGAATAAAAGCATCTAAACTCCAAAGCGTGCCATCTGATTTAGTGATTTCATAAGCACCGTCACTAAAAATATAAAGGGTACTGAATTTTTCAATATTGCAAAAAGCATCAACATATTTTGCTTCTGGAAACATCCCAACTGGCATACCGGGGGTTTTCAAGAGTCGAATTTCGGATTTTCTGGGAGATGTGCCGGTGATTAAAACTGCTGGTGGATGACCTGCACTAGCATAAATTAACTGGCGATTGATGCGGTTGTAAACTCCGTACCAGATTGTAAAGTACTTGTCATTTTGATAATTCATCTGAAAGGTATCATTTAAAGCCTTTAAGACATCACTAGGTTGATAGTAATTAAGACTTTTGAGGGCACGAGAACGAAGCAAATTCATCACGGAAACCGAGGGAAGAGTGGCTTTGAGTCCGTGTCCAGCAGTATCCAACAAATAAATTGCTAAATAATCAGCATCAAGCCAGTAATAATCGAAACAGTCACCGCCGAGTTGTCGTGAGGGAATGAATCGAAAATTGATGTTGAAGGGTTCATTCATGGGAAAAGGCAGGAGCGATCGCACATATTCTGCGGCTTCTGACATTTCTGATTCTAAAAGCAACTTTTGAGTCTGCAAATCTCTACTTAATTGATGCAGACGTAATCCTGCTCTTACCCTTGCTTGTAATTCATTGTGTTCAATGGGCTTGGAGATAAAATCATCAGCACCAGCATCTAATCCTTTAACACAATCGGCAACGGAATCTAAGGATGTTAATAAAATAAAAAATGTGGTAGAAAATTGCGAATCTGTTTTAATGCGGTGGCAGACCTCAAGACCATTCAACCCCGGCATGATCCAATCACAAATAATTAGTGCTGGATGGCAAGCCTGCGCCTTTTCTATTCCCTCTTCGCCGCTACTGGCAGTAATTACTTCATACCCCTGTTTTTCCAACATCCTTTTCAGGAGTATTTTGATTGAAGGATCGTCATCAATTATTAGTATTTGATACATAGAACGTTGCACGAACAACTAATTAAAAATTTACTGTAAATATAAAAAATAAAATATGAGATGGACTGGTTCTTTAATGCTCAAAGAATACCTAATTTTTTCACTAACCAAAAAAAACAGCTAGGACGGTCTTTTTGGTCTCTGAAATGAGCAACTGCCGTCGTAACGAAGACAAAAAATAGATAGGTAATATGTCCATCAAAATTTAGTAATATATTAGTAATATTGCTGTATTAATACTACTAACATATTTTGATTTTTCCGTCGAATTTATGAATTTTTAAAGTCATAAAACATTATGGAGGTGCAAGCGGATTCAGCCACAGGAGAATGCTGGTTTTTAGCTGATTCAAGTCCCGGTATGCTTCTTGCTTGAACCATTGTCCTAAGGCATCAAAGGGAGTGAAAGATGTTCCAGTTTGCCATTTGATGTCTTGGCCTAGAGGGGTTGTGTGATTTCCTGGTAAAGTTTGTGCTGTCACCATTTCACCAAAGCGTTCTTGCAAGATTTTGGTTAAAGCTGCTGATTGGTCAATGGTGTCGTTGCTAAATTTTATTAATAAATTACGTCGGATATTGTATCGCTCTAGGACAAGTCTGTTAGTTTCCAATGGTGAGGGAGTAAACTCGATGTTCAAAGTAGAATTGAATTGTTCTACTAGGGGAATGGCTTCTTTAGCGGCGTAGTTGTTGAAGGATATTAAAATATTGCCTGCGCGTTCAACTTCAAAGAAGCTACCTATTAATAAGTGAAGTTTACAGCCCATGCTGTGCCCAAGGCCGTAAATGGGGAAGTAAAGCTTGCGTAATGCCCCAGAGTCATGTAGGCGTTCGAGGGTGCGGTCAAAGTTGAGCAGCACGGATTTGGCGATCGCAGTATGATCCAAGGTATTGACGAAAGGTGTGGCAATGACAGCGTAACCTTTACTTGCCAGTTGTTCCAGTAGCCAGCGATAAGTAAGGTGCGGTGCAGTGGCGACAAAAGCACCTCCTAGAAAATGGATGATACCTATGGGATTTCGGGGAATGATTACCCAGTTACCTCTAACTTCTTTCCAGTCCATGCCGATAAGCGATCGCTTCACGAATAATATTTATGTTAGACGGGGATTGCAACTGTGGGAAGGATTACCGAAAAACCCATTGGAGCTTTAACGTGCAACAACGTCTACAAACTTCCAAATAAAAAAGCTATCGAACTACCTTTCCTTCTTTAGGAGACGCTACGCGTTCGCCTAGCGTCTCCTAAAGAAGAATCGTAGAGTGTACGTAAGTCCTATAGGAATCAGGTTTGATTTCTGAAATTATATATCTGGGTAGGCAAGAGGCAAAAGGCAACAGGCAATAAGATTTTCGGAAATTAAGGTGTACCGAGTTTTTTCATAAATCAAATATGAGTCCTATATATTTTTAACGCTGACTCTGTAATTTTTTCATTTCATGTTGTACATCTAATGCAATTTGTAATGCTTCGTTGAGTAACCTTCCATGCTCGGTAGCCTGCTCGTGTACTTGCATGGCTGTTAAAGTTGCTAAATTGTTGGCAAATAATTCTGTATTACTAAGAATAAAGTTTTTATTTTCCCTCAATATCCTTTCTGTCTTCAAAGCGCGAACTAAGTCAGTTTTGGTGAGTTTCAATGCTTCGATCACACTGTCTCTTTGGGTGATAACTACTTCTGGGTTACCAGCTTCTTCTATTTGATCGTTAATATCTATTGCTTTAATAATAGCATTATATCTATTCACCTCACTTAAAAGTATTTTTAGAGAATTATTCATGCTTTTTTGGACTAACTTAGTTCTGCTTTTCCAAAGTACATATAAGATAGTTTGCGTTAATCCACCAACCCAAAGACCTAAAACAATTAAGAACATCCAAGACGGAACTGTTATCCATGAAATAAATATTTTCAGAATCAAATCAAATAAAATATAAGTAAAAACAAATGTAGAAAATCCAATAAATATTACAGTTGCTCCTTCGGAACCTTTAATTTTATCTATATATGTTTTTCCGAATTTTAGCAAAACATTTGTAATAATTAACAGATCCTCATTGACAGGTAAATTAGTCAGCTTTTGCAGTTCATTCTGACTAATTTCCAAGCCCTGTAAATCATCCCGCACAGCTTTCAAATCCTTGCAAGAATAGTTATTTACAGCAATTTTCAGGTAGTTGACCACGATTGAGAGAGGTCATGGGGAGTGGTGTAGTTCAATTACTTGAAAAGCGCTGTAATCTACTATAGCAATCAAATTTCTAAAATGCTAAAGGAGCGGGTATTTTGTCCAAAGTTTTTAAGTAAATTAATACTTATAGCAGGGAAGAGGCAATAGGCAATAGGCAACAGGCAAAAAAAGTCTCTTAGTGTCAGGGTTTTACGAGCAGTTTATGTCTTAAACTATGCTTCATCTGCTATATCTACGAGTCAGTTTTTTTGTACAATATGATACTCTTTTCTTGTGATAATTCAATAAATTAATTGGGCTTTAACTGACCTTTGGAAAAGATTGTTTTTGTTTTGAATTGCCACGTTGAGGATTTAAAAATGGCGGGATGGGGCAGTCTAACGTCATGGCGATCGCTCTTAATAAATCTGCTTCAGAGGGAGTAACTTTATTATCTATGAGTACTGTGTGGGCACAGGCATCAATAATAGCTTGCTTGAGTTTGGGACTAGCAAGTTGGAGGCGTTCGATACTTTTCTTCAGCTCAGAAAAATTACAAGGAACAGGTGTCTCTGGTTTTTCTTGTTCTCCAGCTTTGGGAAGTCGAAAAACTCCAGAACGAAAAGCATAAGCTATGGCATCTGGTTCGGTGTGTCCCACACGTGCGAGTGTCGATAGTATTAAGATGCTATCTGGCCAAATTTGTTCGATGGTGGTGAATTCTACCGTTATGGCTGACGTAGGATTGATACAAGGTTGGAGACGATGCCATAGTATTAACTGCAACACGAAATCCCACAATGATAAATTGCCCTTGGCTTTCACTAAACCGTGGACGCATTTGCACAACCTTTGGCATTCTTTGGCGGAATTTTGCCGCAATGCGGGTACTGTCAAATCTACAAGTGGTAAGCGAATGCTGGGATCTAACTGGCTAATTTCGCTACTCAATTCCAGAGTTTTTTCTACCAACTCTGTGGGCTGCACTTCGCGTAACCAGGCAATTTGACGTTCTTGTACTTCGAGATTTTCCGTATCTAACGCTAGCGCAAAAGCGATGGCCATTGCAGTTTCCTGCTGCCGCACGCCCAAGCGCAAAGATTCTGGCAACTGGGACAACAGCCCTTGAGCGTGGGTAAAATGCTCTGGTGCAACGGTTCCCACTTGGTTGACTACCTGTTGTGGCGTGGCGTTAGCACCACCCGCAAAGCCCATTACTAAAGATTCCTGGGAACGGGTGTAATTACGAGATGGTACTGTTGGTAAATCGCTAACGTTCACACCCCCAACACGACGAATACGTTCTGCTAAAGGTGGGTGGGTAGAAAACATATCTTCCCAGAAAGAAGGATTGAGGGCATTGCCGAAGAACATGTGACTGGCGGCTTCTGCACCCGGCGAAATCAAACGGGAATCCATTTGTTGGAGTTTTTGGAAGACTCCGGTAAGTCCGTTGGGGTTGCGAGTGAACTGTACGGCGGAAGCATCGGCGAGAAATTCCCGTTGGCGAGAGACGGCGGCTTTAATCAAGCGTCCGCAAAGTAAGCCGATACCGCCAATTGCCATTAGTGCTAAACCAAATGCCCACAAAGGCAAACCTTTTTCTTCGCGGGAACCACCACGAAGCCGCCATAGCAATTCCCCAGTTAAATAAATGAACAAAATTCCGTGTAGCAGTCCCACCAAACGCAAATTCAGCCGCATATCGCCATTAAGAATGTGGCTGAATTCATGGCCGATGACTCCTTGGAGTTCATCGCGGTTGAGGTGTTGCAAAGTCCCACGGGTAACTCCAATGACGGCATCATTGGGCGTAAATCCCGCAGCAAAAGCATTAATGCTGGTTTCTCTTTCTAGGAGATAAACTTCCGGCACAGAAATACCAGAAGCGATCGCCATTTCCTCGACTATATTTAATAGTTGTCGTCCTTGTTCGTCGGCGGTTTCTGGTAGTAAAAGTCTTCCCCCCAATTCCTGGGCAATTACACTTCCTCCCTGACGGAGACAGGCAATTTTATAAAGACTTCCTAAAGCGATCGCAACTATTGTAATCCCAGCTACACAGAGAAATAATCCTGAATGCCACCAAATACGAGGAGCCATGCGAAACAAAAATAAAGCAGCAATATAAATTGCCACAATCATGATTGCGATGGATAGAGAGAACAACCCGATTAATCGTTGCGTATTTTGGCGTGCCCGATCCTGATGTTCAAAGAAATTCATAGACACCTAAAAAGATACGCGGGGAGCATTTCTCACTTCTGGATTTGCTTCGGGAAGCAATTCTGCAAGGGTAAAATTAAAGGTATTTGCTACAAGATTGCTGGGGAAAGATTCACTTTTGGTGTTGTAAAGTGTCACAGCATCATTAAAAGCTTGACGAGCAAAAGCAATGCGGTTTTCAGTCGAAGATAGTTCTTCCATCACCTGAGTAATAGTGCGATCGGCTTTCAATTCTGGATAAGATTCTGAAAGTACCATGAAGCGACTTAACGCACCCGCCAGGGCTGCTTCTGCATTACCCAACTGCTGCATCGCTTGGGGATCGCCAGGATTTTGTACGGCACGACTGTTAGCATTCATCGCAGAATTTCGAGCTGCAATTACAGCTTCTAAAGTTTCTCGCTCATGTTTCATATATCCCTTGGCAGTTTCCACCAAATTAGGAATTAAATCATAGCGACGCTGTAATTGAACATCGATTTGAGAGTAAGCATTTTTGTACCGATTGCGATACTTTACTAAATCGTTGTAGCCATTAATCAGAATTAGAGCAACAGTAGCAACTAAAGCCACAGCAAATATGAAAACTCCGATAGTCATAAATTTCAATCCATAAAACTTGCACAAGAGAATTCAACTATTTTGATGGGATAATCTAAATAGTTGGATATGACAATGAGTTTACTTGTAGCAAGTTAGCTTCGTCGTCTGTAAAATTAATTACGCAACTTTACTGAGGTAGATGAGTTGTAAGATTTTTTGGCGTTGCATAAATGCGGGATGAATTAAGATTTTTGACGAAGGCTAAAGGTAGATTCTTTGCGCCTTTGCGCCTTTGCGTGAGGTAAAAATCATCCCTAGATTCAGCAATACCGATTTTTCAATAACCACAAAGGGGCAGAGAACGCAGAGAGAAAGAAACACAAAGATAATTGTTTTTCAATTCCATATCTCTCATTTGCCTTATATGAGCAGAAAGGTTATCTATAAATTTGCATAAATAACGAATAACCGCTGACAGCAAAAATAAAAAAGATAGCAGCAGAAAAAAATACTACATCTCTCACAAGAAATACAATCCAATCTTTCCTAAGTTCTTGTTGAAATTTGATTTCTCGTAGTTTCCGCTCAAGTTCTGCATCTTCTTGCGACTTTAAGTTTCCTATTGATAGAACCAGCGGCTTTTTACCTTTATTGGCAATGATTTTTGATAAATCTTTTATATCTGTAATTTCAGTTTCTAGGTTTTGGTTTTCATCTGCAATCCAAATATGTTTGCCTTTTTGCTTGGCTTCTAATGCAACTTCTAGAAGTGCGAGTGCCTTTAACAGCACCTCAGCATTATCTCCATTAATCCGTTCCGCCAGATTGCTTATTGTCTCATAAAGCTCTGGCGATAAATCTAAATTTATTTGAATGCGCTCATTTTCTCTTTGTATACTCATTTGTCAAATACAGCAGTTTTCTTTTGCATGAAGTACAAAGTCACTGGTTTTGAGACAGGAGGCAGAAGGCAGTGTTTCGACTACGCGGTAATCGAGCGAAGTCGAGATTCAACAACCAGGCAGGAGGGAGAAGAATAATTTGATTTGTGAATCCTTGGTTCTGTACCTCATTTAGTTGCAAACTGCTGTATTTGCATAGAATCTTACAGCCGAGTACACAAATATTCATATCAAAACCAGGTATAAACCCTGTTGTAATCTCCGAATTTTCAAGCCGAGGAAGCCTCAGCTCGAACTTTTCTCTGGATTATGAAATCAAAAATCTTTTACAACAAGCTTTTACCTCGTTGATAAATTTCCCTTGCATAATCAGTCCAAGCCCCTTGTCCCCAATAACGAAAACAACTAGTTTCCAGTAAAAGGTTATGTAGGAGAAAGTTACGGTATTCAAATTGTCTGGTAATAGGTTCTACTGAATCATTTTGCTGTAATTTATCAAATTTTTCATGAAAGCCACTGCTCAATTCATACATAGGAGACAAGACATTTTCATATCCTTTCACCCAACTAATATGATTTGTCCATGAGGCTCCATCCATGTGAAAATTCGGGTTGTTTTGTTGTAATTCTTGAATGACATTCTCTACAACCTCAGGTTGAAAGTTCTCTGCTGAAACTCGCTCCCAAATATAATGTTGTCCGACTGGTTGGCAAGTTGGATAGTCTTCAGATTTACATCCAGCAGCTTCGATTAATTCTAAATATTCTGTACCACACATCCCAACAACGCCTGATTTTCCCCCACCATGATTTACCATATCCCACCAAGCTTGTTTGAAAGCACTAGGAAATTCATTCATCATGACGCCGCCATTTTCACCATCTCCAATTTGACTAACTATTGGCGGTACAAATACACTTCCTAATTGTTGTTTAGATAAGGTTTTTGCTTCATAGTAAGGCTGCATTTGAGCAACTAATTTAGTATCTGAACCTTGAGTTTTAATTAAAGCTGTAATGCTAATTGTTTCGCCTTGAGAATTACGGGCAATCAAACGATGTGGTAAATGTTTGTACGCGAGAGATTCACCGTTAATTGTTTCTACAGAATGTTCTTGAACCAGTAACCAACGATATCCACATTCTTTGAGCGCTTTTACAAATTCAAAGAGGACATCAGGATGATTTGGTAAATGCATTTCTGGAGGCGAAAATCCTTTGACTCGTGCTAATGCTTCCCAGCCAAAAATTGCAGCAAAGTGATGTTGCCATGCAATTATATGTAATTTAATATCTGCTATGGGAGTGGAGGGAACAACAGCATGACCCCACATTGTACCCAGCCATTCTACATAAGGTTGATAGGTAGAATCGCAAGTAATACGTTTTAAGTTATCAAGGATATCACTGCGTTCCATTTGCCGCAGTCCCCACAAAAGATTACCTGAGTAATCGAGCATTATACGAGGATTGCAACCTTGATTTACAAGTTCGGGAATGAAATCTCCCATACGGCTGTAACAATAAGCAAAAGGCGCTGCATTATGGTTATCGCCTTCGTTGGGATGTTCAAACATGTATTGCAAATTGCTGATGAGTGTACCATCATATCCAGCAGGGATCGTAGGCTGGTGCATATGTAAAGCGATCGCAAATACAGCATTTACGTCATCTAACTTAATATTCGTTGTTGGTAAAAAGACAGGCGCATCATTGTTAACTACAGAAAGGATTTCTGTTTCCCAACCAGAAATATTTGGCAAGCCATTAATGATTTCGGGCAAAGAAGAGAGATTAGTCGGTAGTGTCAGCATTTCTGGTTGCTCCGAAACAAGGTATGTCTAATTATGCGATCGCACAGCCATTTCTGAACTACAACTTTATCTATTGATGCAAACTGCGGTTTTCAAAGCCCAAAGCTGATGTAACGTTACAAATTAGCCCCTCGCAATCTTGAGTAGTAATTCTCAGCTTGCCGATAAAATAATATCTTAATTACTATCCAGCACTTGAAGAACAAGAACTAGATAGAATTGTTTATTTCGCCATTCCTGTTAAAAGTTATCAGGATTTTTTTCAGCTTTCCTGCATCCAACGTAGCTATAAAATTATTGGCAACAGTAGTTTTAATCGATTTAAGTTTCTGGTTAGATGAACTCAAATACCTTCAAAAAAGCCTCATCCCGAACGCTGTCGGATAAACCGAAAAACTCTTCTAACCACTGTTGCTTACTGATAACGAATCGCCAAAACGCTAGGTCTTAGCCAAAAAACTCAGTTTTTGTTGGCGGTGTTCTCTTGTTGGTACTGGTGGACTCGCTATTTGTAAAATCAGTTCTAACAACCAAGGGGCAAGGCGTTGACACCACACAGCTAGATGACTTTGCCATCCGACTAAAATTTCTGCTGAATTATTTTGCATTCCAATGACAAGTGCTTGAGCCACTTGCTGGGGAGTCATGGGGATCACCCAGCGAAATAATTTGAAGTCGCGTACCATGTCTGTGTCTGTGAGAGAAGGTAGTAATGCAATCACTTTGATATTGTATTGGGCGAGTTCCCGACGCAAGGCTTGGGTAAATCCCAAGATGGCAAATTTGGTAGCCGAGTAAGTGGCCATTGTCGGTGCTGCAATTTTCCCCATTAGACTCGATACATTGACGATTGTTCCTTGCCTTTGGCTGGCCATGCGTCGAGCTATCAGACTCGTGAGGTTGTACATTCCCAATAAGTTTACAGAAACTTCTTCTTGAACTTGGGGCAGTTTAGATTGCAAAAACGAGCTTTGGTACGCGACTCCTGCACAATTAACCAGTAGATGAATCGGGCCATAGTTGCGCCAAACCTGAGCAATAGTGACATTCACCTCAATTACCTGAGCCAAATCTAAGGCAACGATCGCAGTCTCCACACCCATGGCCTCAATTTTGTTCGCTACCTCGACTAACTTCTGGCGATCGCGTGCTACCAATATCAGCCGCTTGATCCCTTGTTTAGCTAGTTCCAGGGCGATCGCCCTGCCAATACCGCGAGAAGCCCCTGTAATTAGGGCTACTTTACCTTGAATCTCCATTGGTTTTATCCTCCGAAATCTAATTAGGATTGGGCATAGGGCATAGGGCATTGGGCATTGGGCATTGGTTATTAATTATTCTTGCCTGCCCTTCATCCCCCTAGTCGCTAATTCCCAGTCACCAATCCCCAGTCACTTGAAATTTAAGTCTTTAACAACGAGGTATTTCTTGGTTAATCTGCAATCCTTCGTAATTGTCTATACGAGGCAGAAATTTCTCGTTTTTTACTCTTAATTACTAACGTACTTGGCTGAATCAATATAGCTCATAGATTTTACTTCTCCTCGATTTGAGCGTTCATCAGCATCGTTGACATACACACGTTAGCAATTAAATCAAGTCATTGCAACATCTTTTAATAAGACTTTCTTAATACTTGTTAACACAAGTATATATATATAAAAGATTTTATTAAATAAGTTTTTATGAATACGTAAGTACAAATATCTCAAAGCCCTGACAATTAATTTCTGTTTTGGGAAATTGTTATATCTAAGTCACAGCTTAGATATAAGAAAGACATATTTAGCAATCCTATTTGATGTGTAAGAATCTCCAAGCTCAGATGCCGACTCATCAAAGAATTGTAATACCTGGTTTCTCAGGCATTATTTAAGATTGCCATCTTATCTTTCTGATGATTGTAATAATTATATTTTATTAATAATTTGTGTACTACTGACAGTAAATTTACTGATTGATTGAAAATTTAGCTTTATGGTTCTTATTTTTTTTCATCAGATAAGAGGGCTGGATATTTATATAAAATGCCAATTATAAGAGTATCTTTGTTTGTTAAAACTTTAGTAAAAGTCCTGTTGAATTATATTTAACTTTGAGATTATCTAATTAATGCTTGAGATTTATCTTGTTTATAGCAATTCTTAATCATTAATGACTAAGAAGATCCCCAACTTCTTAGAGAAATCGGGGATCTGAACCATAAGCCAACATCATTTCATAATTACTAATACTCTAGAAAAAACTCGTTTGTGTGAATATACGTAATTATTCAAGAGTGGTGAGTTAGGAGTTATAGCAGTTTTCAGGTGTGTGGCTTCTAAGTCTGTTACCTAATGCCTGTTCCCTGCTATATTATTTTCCTTCTTGTCCTTGAGGAGCCGGAAGTTGAGGATTTGATGGCCGGAATGACTGGGGAATTGCCCCACTCCAGACTTGATTAAATTGATCTGGTGTCAATGATTGCAAAAGGCTGAGATTCAGAGGTTCTTTACTAATGAATGTGGCGTAAGATGGCTGCAAATAAGAGCGGTATTCTGGGCGGTTGAGGAGATGGGTAGATAAGAAAGCTACGCTTAAAGCGTTGAGATAGGAATAAACAGGAGTAGGGTTAGGGCCTAGTAAGGCAGGCGGCACAGGTAATACATTGTTCTCAGGAGTAGGTTCGGCGATCGCACTAAAATGGGTGGCGTTTTCAATCAAAGCAAGGTACTTATTGGAGTCAGCCAGCCAGGTAAAAGGGAGAATTTGCTCAGATACAGGTGGGGCGAAAATATCTTGACTACCAGCCACCAACATTACTGGAATTTTAATTTGATTGATACCGCCTTGACCTAAAACTGAACTGTCAATGGGATTAATCGCCATGACTACCTTAATGCGATCGTCTTTGAGTTGGTAATCTTTTGGGGATAACTCAGCAGCTTGACACTGCAACAACAGCGACAAATTAAAGAAAGAATTATTGGGATTACAGTCTTGGTAGAGTTGGTTAAAGTTAATCGTTGCTCCTGCCAGAGTCAAAACAGTATAACCACCAAAAGACTGACCGATCGCCCCAATTTGGTCAAAATTAAGTTTTCCTTGGAGGAAGGGATCGGATTTTTCTAAACGCTCAAGTTCATTGAGTAAATACTTAATATCCAAAGGCCGATTGATAAATTCTGCTGGTTCTGGCGGCCCTGCCAAACCTGCAAAGTATAGCTGAATACGTTCGGCATTACTACCAGGGTGTTCCAATACCCCAACCGCAAAACCATAGGATGCCAGATGTTGAGCTAGGTAAGCAAAGGTAGAGCGATCGGAAGCCAGACCATGAGAAATTACAATTAGGGGATACGGCGGTTTTAGTTCACCTTGGGAATTGGCTTGAGGTAAATAGATATCTACTGGCAAACGACGATTGCGAGAAAAGTCATTTAGCTCAAAGCTTTTTTTCTGCCAAGAAAATTTTCCTGGCGATCGCAAATCTGGCTGTTGTGAGAAATCAACCCTTGAATTGGCTGCGGCTACCGTCGCTTGTTGTTGCAGAAAACCCACAACTTCATCCTTTTTTTCTATAAGTTGTGACAAGTTATCGACAATCCTTAGCCCTTGTGAATAATTCAGCCTGATAGTTTTGCTGGGGAATCTCCGCAGCAAATTTATAACTGTTAAGCCATCGCGATCGGCAGCAGCTACGATCAAAGCTGCACGTATGGCATAGAAACCGTTTTGTCGAGACTCAGTGAGCAATAATTCTCCTAGACGTTGTATCACCTCTTCACCGATTGGCGAATAGGTAACCTGAGATACTACTGTAGGACTAACATTGAAGCGTTGCTGGAGTAGATTCCGCAATTGGGCGAGTTGTTCGGGAGTAGCACGGCTAGCATAGAAGGAAAAGTCTCCATCGATTTTGCCAACTTTCGCAAAAGTTTCTAGCGAGTCCACAGACAAAGAGAATTCGCCGAAGGGAGGGTAATAAAAGCTAATGCGATCGGCTGCCAATCCGGGAGTAGCAGTCAAAAAGGTAGATACAAAACTTAAACCCAGGTATCGCCAAAATTTTTTCATCAGAAAAACCCATTGTCTAACCCTGCCAAACAATTCTTGTAAAAATGCACAGCTAGCCGTACCTTTCTACAATCATCTGTATTCTACCCAGTTAAAATCGCTGCAAGTAGTAAATTTTTCAGCCAAACAGCATTTAATAGAGCGATAATAGATTATAGAGATCGAAATATTTTATATGTCTTCCACTTCTTGTTCCTCTTGTGTTGTCATTCTCAATCAACAACAAGAGGAAAATATCTCTCACAAAAAGCAGTGTCAGGATGTGCCAGTTAACGACACCAATAATACTGGTAAAAATTGTACTGTAGTTGAAAATGGTCGGGTTGTGGTTAAACCGATACAATGTCCAAAGAACTAACACCAAGGCCCATAGACGCGGGAACGCTGAATTCTGAATTCTGAATTCTTACTCGATTTCATCTAAAGGTAAAACATCGTGGAAGCGATTGTAGTCGATGTAGCGATGTCCATCGGGTGTTTCGTGGAAGATATCGACAAAGCGATTATTCCACAAAATTTCCTTAGCGCTATAGCTGTGACGGGCGTGGACGACCTGTGCAACTGTTTCATCAATGCCACTCAAAGAAATCATTAGCATGGAATTTGTCTGTATTAGTAATTCTGCCGTCATCCCATATAAAGGACTAAACTCATCAATCACATGTACCACTGACCAGCTTAAGGAAAAGCTTGGTGTTTGGTTCCGCAGCAGTTTCAAATCGTAGATTCTACGCATAGCCTGACCTTCTGCGGTTACTTCGTCGCGCATCAAATATACTCGCATCTGCGCTTCCAAAATCATGTTGCGGCGCTGATTAGCAGTGCGAAACATCAAAGTCGGCTTGGCATCATAAGGTGTAATCACCGCTACACGGCTAAACATCACGCGGGCGGTTGGTCGAGAGAATCGGGCAAACGCTAGTCCGGTCATCACAGCGATTCCCACTAAACCGATCATCGCTTCAATGGTAACAATAATATTGGCGTAAGTTGTTTTAGGATACATCGCACCGTAGCCGATGGATGCTAGGGTTTGGACGCTAAAGAAAAAAACATCTAAAAAAGAGCCGGGCCTAGCGTTGGCAATACAATCTCCTCCTAGTAAGTAAGCTACAGCGAATACAGCATTAATAGTTACATAAGATAGACAAATCAGTATTAAAAACCCAGGCCAGGGAATGGTAAGCAGCAGATGATAGGGATCGCGCCAGTAGGAATACCACACACCCATCCCCATAATCTCAAACTTTCCATCTCGAATCTGAATGTGAATACGTGGGAGCAAACGCTGTTGTTGCTTGCGTGAAAGTCGCTTGACTCGAAATTTCATCTGGGGTAGCCAAAAGAACGATAAGTAAGTATTATTACTAAAGTTGAAGAGCCGCTGTTTTCAGTTACAGTGCAGTTGCAAAGTAACAACCTGGCTGTGATGAACCGGAATTTCTGGATTACTGCTTTAATTGCTTTTATTAATTCCCTCAGTTTTAATTCCCATTATCTATCTTTATGGCAAACAATTCGGCCTCAGCGATTTTCAGACGAGTTTGTTATTTTCGATTTATTCCATAGCTCAGTTTTTTGCAACTCCGGTGATTGGTAAACTTTCCAATTGCTTAGGACGCAAGCCTTTACTAATTATCAGTTTAGCTGTAAATGTGTTAGCTAACTTGATTGCTGGAACGGCGACAACAGCAGTTATTCTTTTTATCGCCCGAATTTTAGATGAAATCACTGGCA
Source organism: Nostoc paludosum FACHB-159 (assembly GCF_014698835.1). Taxonomy (GTDB): domain Bacteria; phylum Cyanobacteriota; class Cyanobacteriia; order Cyanobacteriales; family Nostocaceae; genus Nostoc; species Nostoc paludosum. The sequence goes on from NZ_JACJTU010000020.1 coordinate 55,040, forward strand.
AAAATGCTTCCGTAGCTCAAGCAATTATTTCAGATGTCACTATTCCTGAAAAGTGTGCCCAAGGGTTTGTAATTTATGGAGCAGCATTAGGATTAGGCTTTGTACTCAATCCAGTTACCAGCTTATTGGCATAGCAGATTTCTCTGGATTTTGGATTTATAGTTTCCAGTGCAGTGGCATTCGCAGCTTTATTAATCACAATCTTTTTACTACCAGAAACTCTGCCAACAAAAGCTGAGAAAGCACACAATATTTTTGATTTAGGTTTAGAAAATTTAATTAAAGGTTTAGCCATACCTAAAATTGGCGTACTTCTAATTATCAATTTTTGTATTGGCACAAATTTTACTATTTTTACCTATGCATTTCAATCTTACTAGATTAATCTCTTGGGTCAAAATAGCCAGTTTTTAACACTCCTATTTTTAGTTGTCGAAGTGTTAGGTGTAATTATGTAAACTTGGGAAGTTTAAATTATCAAAAAGAAAATTAATGTAACTAGTATATTATTTTTAGGTCTATTTTGTGAAGCTTTTAATTTGTTTGAATGCCAGTTTTTCCTAACATTATTTATTTTGTAGCAGTCAGTATACTCTTTTCGCTATTCAATTCTTTAATTCAACCCACGACCGACACGTTAATTTCTTTGAATACAAAAGCAGAGGATTGAGGAACTGCAATGGGATTATACGCCCACAATGTTTTAGCGATTTATGGCAAAATATTGGGCATCTTGAGGAGATTGTATTGAACTAGCAGTCTCCTTAACAGCTTCTCGCAACCGCTCCACATCGCGCATCGGTGGTGCGCCAAACAGCCGCTTGTACTCCCGATTGAAGTGGGAGGCATCGTCATAACCCACATGGTAAGCAGCACTGGTAGCGTCAAGGTTTTCCCCCAGCATCAGACGGCGAGCCTCCTGGAGCCGCAGTTGCTTCTGGAACTGCAAGGGACTCATTGCAGTGACAGACTTGAAGTGATGGTGGAAGCCGGAGACACTCATTCCCAGCTCTCGCGCGATGCTTTCCATCTTGATCGGCTCCTTAAAATCTTTACGAAGTCGCTCGACGGCAAGAGCTATGTGGTGGGTGTAGCCACCCAGAACGGCAATATGACGAAGCCGCGCGCCTTGCTCTCCAATCAGGAGTCGGTAAATGATTTCCCGTGCGACCAGCGGCATCAGAACTCGCGCTTCGGCGGGCGTGTCCAACAGCCGAACGAGCCGGACAACGGCATCGAGCAGCGGCGCATCTAGTGGACTCACGTCGATCGCTTTGACATTGGCACGACTTTGGGATGCGGAATAGCCCGCCTCGACCATGACTGAACCGACCAGAGTGGAATCGAGATCGAGGCGGAGGTTCAGGCAAGGTTGAGCTTTGGAGGCTTCTAGAATTTGGCTCATAATCGGCAGTTCGACCGTCGCCAACAGATAATGTGCAGGGTCGTACTGATAGCGATCGTTACCCAAAAGCACTTCTTTACTGCCCTGGGCGATTACACAAAAGGCTGGGATAGAGACAGCATGACAGGCTGACCTAGGTGAGGAGAATCGGTGAAGATGTAAGCCCTTGAGCGGCTCGATCGCCCCATCATGAGGAATCGCCTGTGAGATGCGTTCAGCCAATTCGTCTCGGTTGGCTTGCACTCTGGAAGCCTCGCGTATTGCCTGCTGGTCGTTCATGAAATCGCGATCGGACTTTTCACTCGTTTTGGCAGCATTCATTTCTAAGTTTGCAGAATTGTACAACGATCTTAGACGATCGTCCTATTACTTGTTCTTCAGGATTCTTAGAATGAAGCATGAAAGAAGCATCATCAAATCTACGGGCAACACTTCACAAATTTGCACTGTTAGAAAAGTCCTACATTCAAAACAAAGGTTTTAAGGAGAAAAATAGTGACGACGAACGAGAATGAAAACTACACAGGAAAAGTTGCGTTTGTGACTGGAGCAGCGAACGGCATTGGTCGAGCTACGGCGCTGGCATTTGCCCGTGAGGGTGCTAATGTAGTGGTCGCCGACGTTTCAGAACAGGCCAATCAAGAAACGGCACAGATGATTGAAGACCTCGGCGGACGAGCGCTTGCCGTCAAGTGCGATGTGACGCAAGCCGAGGACGTAAAGGCGGCTCTTTCCAAGACCATCGAGACCTTCGGGCGGCTGGACTTTGCCTTCAACAACGCCGGTGTGGAGCAGAAAAATACAGCAACAGCGGAAATCGATGAGGAAGAGTGGGATCGGATCGTAGACATCGACCTGCGCGGCGTTTTTCTGTGCATGAAGCATGAAATTCCGCTGCTACTCAAGCAAGGGGGCGGCGCGATCGTGAACACATCATCGGGTGCCGGGGTCATAGGCATCAAGGGTGGAGCCGCATACACCGCCGCAAAACACGGCGTAATCGGACTCACCAAGTCGGCGGCTCTCGACTATGCCTCCCACAACATCCGCGTCAACGCCGTTGCCCCCGGTTACATTGACACACCGATGATGGATCGCTTCACTGGCGGCACTGCTGAAGGACGCAAGCAGGTAATCTCGGAGGAGCCAATCGGACGGATGGGCCAGCCCGAAGAGATTGCCAATGCCGTTGTCTGGCTGTGTTCGGACGCGGCTGCCTTCATCGTCGGACACGCCTTGGTTGTCGATGGCGGTCAAACGGTGCAGTGAGTGGAGATCCCGCGCTTCCCTGAAAAAGGAACTTTACATTGTTCCAGGGGCCGGGCACGTCGACCTTTATAACCGGGTGAACCTCATCCCCTGGGACAAACTTCAGTCCTTCTTCACTCAGCATCTCAGCAAGTAAGCGAGGAACTGGCAAAAGCCACAGGTAGAAGAAAATAAGGCAAGCATTAGTTTTTTACAAGGAGATTGTTTGATGAAAGCAACTGTTTACTATGCCCCTGGTGATGTTCGGGTTGAGAATGTTCCCGATCCCACAATTCAACAGCCCACAGATGCCATTGTTCGGATTACTCACGCCTGCGTTTGCGGATCTGACCTCTGGTTCTATCGGGGTGAAGAAGAGTGGCAACCAGGCTGGCGAACAGGACACGAATGGATGGGAATTGTAGAAGAAGTTGGCTCTGATGTTCGCACGTTGAAGAAGGGCGATCGCGTCCTCGCTCCCTTTGCCTTTTCCGATGGCAGCTGTGAATTCTGCCATAAAGGAATTCAAACCTCTTGCGTACATGGTGGTTTTTGGGAGGGAAGCACAAACGATGGTGGACAAGCCCAAGCCATCCGTTCGCCCTTGGCGGATGGCACATTAGTCGTCATTCCGAAAGCCGTTGAGAATGATGATGACCTCCTCACCGCCATTCTGCCGCTTACCGATGTGATGTCTACCGGACATCATGCTGCCATCTCAGCGGGTGTCCGCACAGGTAGCACAGTTGCAGTCATTGGCGATGGGGCTGTGGGTCTGTGTGGCGTGCTTGCCGCCAAACGACTGGGTGCTGAACGCATTATCATCTTGGGACGGCACGAATCGCGGCTAGAGATTGCACGACGGGTTGGTGCCACGGATGTTGTCAGCAGTCGAGGTGAGGAAGCGATCGCCGCTGTGCAAGAGATGACCCAGGGTGGCGCAGAGTCGGTACTTGAATGTGTGGGCAGTGAGTCTGCAATGGCAACAGCCATCGGCATTGCGCGTCCCGGTGGAGCGATCGGGTATGTTGGCGTGCCGCACGGTAGCGGCCATAGTTTCAATCTGGGTCGTTTATTTATGAATAACATCACATTGCGAGGCGGTGCAGCACCCGCCCGTACTTACATTCCAGAACTGCTAACCGATACTGTGGCAGGTAAACTCGATGCCTCTGCTGTTCTCGATTTAACCGTCGATCTCGACAGTGTTCCCAGAGGGTATGCCGCAATGGATAGTCGGGAAGCAATCAAAGTCATGGTACGCCCTTAAAGAACCTGACTCACCAGATCCGGAGGGGTTAGGAAGCAATAATGAGATCTTCTTGTCGCAAAAAGATACACGCCTCAGAGGAATTTATAGAATCCAGAATAGCAGCCCTAAATTATGGGCAAAAAAATAGGGCGTGCAATGCTCGCCCTACTGATTTATCTGCTAGAAACTTATTTACAACAGATTTCAAGTTGCTGAAGTACACAAGATTAGCCTTAGTAGTTTTCAAATCTGTTTTACTTCTAAATTCTGTTGTATTTATTCAGGCTTTGGTTGCTGACCTTTGGAACAGCGGTCAAACCACTCCTGGTATTTTTTTTGATGCGATTCATCTGCAACAGAAATTGCTACTCGCACCTTATTGCATCCGTGATTTTTCTCTAGGGCGATCGCATTCAATAATAAACTAGCAATTTTAGGTGAAGTAAATTCCCCGTTGACTGTTAAGCCACCGTCAAAGTGTGTAAGTTCGAGTGTTTCTACTTCATTCAACTCCAGCCCAGAAATTTCACCTCCGCTTAAATCAATTTCTGCAAGTTGCTTGTGTTCTGGACTGACTTGTTCGACGATTAATTTCTCACGGCGTACAGGAACTTGTACCATCCGGGTTTCGATTTCTTTGCGAACAACTACTTCACCTACTTTATGCTTGTTGCTTTCAACAACTAGCCGTTCTTCTAGTAAACGAATAATCTTTTCTTCACTAACGTCTTCTAATTCTGCTGGCTCAACAGAGTTATTTGTAGTTTGATTATAAGCTAGTTCTTTAGTTGAGTTTTGTGATAGTTCGGATTTGCGTAGGCTCAGCCCGTCGTAGACATCGCCTGGTGTTTCTGCTTCTAAATATTCCGGCATATACTCTATTTCTGATTTATCTAAGTCTATGAAAACAGATTTATTCGGATTGTCGATTTTTTTGACTCTCTGGCTCTGCACCCAGAATAAAGAAGCATGTTTATCGGTTAAATGCTGATTAGATACGAGAATTTGTTCATTCACTCGGTTAGATATAACTAAGTTTAACCGATGATTACTATCTACAATCAAATCCTGAACCTTTCCTACTAGCTCACCTTGACTATCAAACACAACAAAATTTTTCACCTTGTGTTTTAAATTTGCTAGTAAGGTGTTAGTGTGACTATTTGAGCTTACCTGTCCAATGCTTCTTACCATCGGTTAGCTATTAGTAAAAGGGACTGAGTACTGGGGGGTGGGTATTGGGGACTGGGTATTAGGAAACAGTCCCTATTTCCCAGTCCCTATTTTCCCTTAGCGTTCTTCAATGGGAAGGTTAGGAGCATTTACGTCTAATTCTTCACGGCGTACAGTTTCTTGAGCTTGAACTGTTTCTTGATCTACGACTTTTCTAACTCTAACTTCTTCCCGCAAAACTGCTTCTTTGCGAATTTCAGGAGTTTCTTCATGGAGTTCAACACGAGCAAATTCGCCTTCACGGAAGTCTGCTTCACGTGCAGAAACAGCTCTACCTGCATCGGTTGGAGTTACACGTTCAATCACAATTCGCTCTTTTTCAATTGGTACTGAGACTCGTGCAGTGTCGGTTTCAACGTGTTTACCAATTGTTACTTCTCCAGTTTTACGGCGTTGTTTGCCGGCGATTAGTCGTTCTTCATACAATCTCAAAGTTTGGTGATCTTGTTCGTTTAAATTGTATAAAGAAGGCTCATGTTCGTATTTGTAACTATCGCGGTTGTAAGTAGGAGTAGAATAGGTCGTATCTAATGGCGCTGGTGCTGCTGTTCCTTGTAGAGATGTTGATGATTCGAGAGGTGTTGACGCTTCTACTGGAGTGGTGTATTGTCCGGGCTGGCGATATACTCCACGTACCCGTTCTTCGTAATCGTAGTCAAGGGCCAGGCGTTCGTTGAACTCAGGTAGATCTTCTGCTTGCTCTCTAGTCAAGCCAATGGTGTAAACGCGATCGCTATTATAGTCAATACGAGCGCGACCAATTGGTAGTAATACTTTTTTACCAAAAATCCAGAAACCTAAGTCAACAACTAGATAACGGATATGGCCATCTTCGTCAACTAAAACATCGTTGATAGTACCAATTTTTTCATCAGTTCCTTGTGTATAGACACCAAGTCCCTTAATATCATGACCATCAAAACTATCGCGATAGTTAGGTTCAAAATCTTCTAACTTGTAAAGAACCATTCTATTTAGCCTCAAAAAATTTATTTACATTTACTTGTTACTAAGGTAGACATTTATTTACTCTTTCGCCTCCTTCTGTCGAAAGAAATTATTTAATAAACAATTATCCAAAGTTGTAGGATTTCCTAAATAGTTTTTAATTAAATTTATAAAAATTTAAATTCAAATGCAGGCAAAGTTAATTTTTATCTTTGCCTGCTATAATTTATAAATTTACAGCAAAATTCCAGACTAAAACAGATTTTATCTCTAACTATCAGAGCTACTTTGCCTAATTCACCAACATAAATAGTTAACAGTTAGTAGATGTATTTTTAACTGATACAGCAATTTGCAGGTAAATGAGATATACATCTAAAAATGATAAATTTTGCCGTTATCTATCTCATTTAAATCAAATGTGCTGTAACTGTTAACTATTAAACAGTTTCATGTCTTATCTCATCGGTTTCCTGCACGTGTAACTCGCCGGCAGTATCAACATTTAACTCTTCTCGACGAATCGTGTCTTGTGCTTCCACAGTGTCGCGTTCTATTACTTTCTTAACTCGAACTTCTTCCCGCACAAAGGCTTCTTTACGTATTTCGGGCGTTTCTTCGTAAACTTCTATCCGTGCTACTTCCCCTTCTTGAAATTTAAGTTCGTTCGTATCAACGGTTCCTGCTTCAGTGGGTACAACTCGTTCAATCAGAACTCGTTCTTTTTGAATAGGTACTGTGACACGTGCGGTTTCAGTTTCAATATGCTTACCTACAGCTACTTCCCCAGTTTTGACCCGATGTTTGTTAGCAATTAATCGTTCTTCATAGAGCCTAAAAGTTTGATTATATTGCTCGTTCAACTCGTATAAAGCTGGTTCTTTTTGGTAATTGTATGTCTCATTATAAGCTACGGTACTGGTTGAAGGACGAAATACACTACGTACTTTTTCTTCGTAATCGCTATCAATATTTTCGATTTCTTGATGATCGGGTAACCTTTCTATTTGCTCTCTGCTCAATCCATCAACATGGACTGTTCGTGCCGGATAATTGATACGGGCAAGACCAACTGGTAGTAAGATTTTTTTATTAACAGAATCTAGGTTGGTGTCAACAATTAAATAGCGAAAACGACCATCATCGTCAACTAAAACATCAACAACTAAGCCAACTCTCTGTCCCCCTTCGGTATAAACATCAAGTGCTTTTACATCATCTCCGCCAAAAGTTTCTCGATAATTTGGATCGAAATGTTCAAGTTTGTGAAGAGGCATATGCTGTTTCCAAGTTTTCTGTAATCTTTATTAACTAGTATAAAAAATACTAGAGTCAATCTCCTCCTGCTGGCGACTGAATTAAATGAAGACATTTCAGGGTCTATAGCTCATACTTTATGATGGTAAGATTCAATTTGAAGACTATCGATCATCAATAGAGATAGAACTAAAGTTATAATCAAAGCGTTAGAGACCAGACTTATTGAAGAAGTCGGCTATCTTTTTCATAGAAAATTGTTGATGATTGATATGTAGTAGGGAACAGGTTGAGGCAATAGGCAACAGGGAAATTCCCTTGGTGGGGGTTTAACGATTAGTTTATGTCTTAACCTAGCTGATAACTGCTATATAATTTCTTAGCTGATTTAATTGTAAGATTATTTACATTAAAAATTACTTTGTTCAGCCCAAGGTAGGATTATTGTCAGTTTTATCTTTTAAAACTACTGAGAGTTTTTATTAAATATTGTGCCAATGTAAACGCATTTACACCCAACTCGGTGCGTTCTTGGGCTGCTAAAATACCTGCTTGGGAGTGCCACCAAGCGGCAGTCGCAGCGATATCTTCTACTGGGATATGTTTAGTCACTGCTTGCGCTAACAATCCACCCAATAGCCCAGTTAACACATCACCGCTACCTCCACGTGCTAAGGCGGGTGTACTTTCTGGGACAATCCAAACTTCACTTTGGGGGTTGGCGATCGCAGTTCTCGCACCTTTTAACAATACTACCGCCCCGCTTTGTGCTGCTGCTTGTTGTACTGCTTTCACTCTGTCATGTTTGGCATCGGCAATGTGGGGAAACAACCGCTGGAATTCACCTGCGTGGGGTGTAAGAATGGTTGGCGCTTGGCGTTTTTGTAGAGTGGGGATAGTTGCAATTTGGGCAAGTATATTTAAACCATCGGCATCAAGAACCAGAGGAACATCGCTTTCTATGACTTCTTGGACAATGGGACTAGCATCTGTTGTTAAACCAGGGCCACAAGCGATCGCACTAAAAGAACTCAGATTAGTTTTTGCAGGTAGTTGCAATTGACCAATCGCACCGGTTTCCGTTTCTGGACAACCGACAATCAGTGCTTCTGGCAAATGCGACACCAAAAGAGATTTTAAAGATTCTGGTACAGCAACCGAAAGCATTCCCACACCACTAAAGAGCGCACCCAAAGCAGTTAGAATTGCTCCACCTGCATAGCGCCGCGAACCACAAATCAGCAGTAAATGTCCTTCCTTATATTTGTGGGTAATTGCTGGACGGGGTAAAGGTAAAGTCGAAAGTGCCGTTGCTGGTGTAATGCGTTTAATTTTGGGTGTGTTTCCCAGAACAGCTTCGACATCAGCCAAAGGAATATCAAAATCAATTAACTCAGCTTTACCGACAAATTCCAGCGCCTGGTCTTGGAAAAAAGCCAACTTCCATAAACCCAAGCAAAAGGTTTGAGTGGCGCGAATCGCGGTTCCTAATACTTCGCCTGTGTCGGTGTGCAATCCCGAAGGTAAATCAATACTCAAAATTGGTACAGACAATTCATTTAAGCGATCGATTGCAGAAGCGATGGGATCGGTGAGATTTTTTTCTAAACCAAATCCAAACAACCCATCAATCAACAAATCAGAACTCGGCAATTGCTCAATTTCTTGATAAATTGGTATACCTAAACTTCGAGCATACTGCAAGTGCTGTGAAGTTAATTCTTTGAGCTTAGAAAAAGGCGAATAAATCCAAATTTCATAACCACAAAAATGTAATTCGCGGGCTACTACCAAAGCATCTCCGCCATTGTGACCGGGGCCAACGAGAATGCCGATACGAGAATTTGAGGAGAAGAAAGAAGAAGACGCGGAGACTGGGAGACGATCTGACGCGGGGAAAGGAATCTCCGTGTCCCCGTGTCCCCGCGTCCCCGTGTCCTTTTCTTGTATTTGTCTTGGATTTGGATAAATATTTTGAATGCGACGGGCAATTAAGCCTGCTACCTTTTCCATCAAAGCTACTACAGGCATTCCTGCTGCAAATATCCGCGCTTCAATATCGCGCATTTGCTCAGCAGTTACTACTACTTGTGAAATTTGTTCTTGCCTATCTGACATCAGTGCTGAGTGAAAAGTTAGGAGTTAGGAATTTGGAGTTTAGAGTTAGGAGTTAGGAGTTAGGAGTTAGGAGTTGTGAGTTTAGAGTCAGGAGTTAGGAGTTAGGAGTTAGGAGTTTAAAGTTTGGAGTTTAAAGTTTGGAGTTATGAGTTTTATATTACTGCTAATTGCTAGCTTTAACCCTGGCAAGGTGGGTAGAATTTCTGCACTAGAACTTCTCTTGACACCTAACTCACAACTCCTAACTCCCCTGCCAATGCCAGTGCTGAACCATCTGTGGCTCCTAGAACTTCTCTTGACACCTAACTCACAACTCCTAACTCCTAACTCCTAACTCCTAACTCTAAACTCCTAACTCCTAACTTGTTCACTTGCCGTAATAAACCCTAGCATTCTTGTATCCGATGTTTCGGAGATACTTGTTCCATTCTTCTGCTTGTACTCGGTCAGCGAAAGGCCCTACTGCTACGTGTGGGCCTCGTGGTTGAGTTCTTTCGAGGACTCCACCAGATCGTCCTAAATTTTGGCTGAATTGGGCTAAAGTCTGTCTAATTTGAGCAGCGATCGCAGGTAATTCTTGTGAAGTGGTGGGAATGGCGACAAAATATCTAGAGACTTGTTTTGGGACATTTGCAGAACGGCGATCGCTACCTCTATTACCTCCATCAAAGTAGCCGGTTTCCTGTCCGTTAGCAAAGCTGATAATTCGTGCGCTATAAATGCCTCGTGACTGTAGCTCATTTACCCGTTGTTGGGCGTTAGATACTCTGCTAAAAACTCCTGATTGAATGACGTTACGTCCTTGATATTGTCGAACGTAAGCACTAGGTTCAAGCCGACGTATTTGTTGTAGGGTCTGGAAATCGCTAGCATCCACAAAAACTAAGTAGCGTTCAAAGTTTTGGTTATATTGACTAAACTGTGCTGGTTGAGAAGGCTGAAAGTTTTGTTCGGGTTGATAATTTTCTAGTGGTTGTGACGGCTGAAAGTTTTGCTCTGGTTGATAAATTTGTGCTGGTTGTGCCGGTGGTAACTGCGGTGATTCTTGACCAAAGGGAACTGGCGGTAAAGGTTCAAATTCTTGAGCCAGTAGCAGGTTGCTATGGGAGATTTGTGCTTGTGCTGGAGTAGAGTTTGCAAGCACCGCTAAACATCCTCCCATTAACAAGGAGAAGATTTGAAATCGCATAAACTGACTTGGTATTGCACTAGACATATTAGTTAGAAAGAAATCTAAATATTTATTTTTTGGCAATTTCCGTCAGGAACTAATTAGTTTGCTGTTGTAGCAACTATGGTAATGTGCTTTGATTTTTGAACTTATTTGCTCCTGACGGCTAGTATAAACGCGATAAATCGCGCCTGTACAGTTAGGAAATCAGCCTTTTCAAGCTGAGGGCAAGTTTTTTCACGCAATATATAGGAGTTCTATGTATAGCGTTAGTGATAACTTACCTCATTTAGGTTCTAAACAATACATCTGTTACTAATTTTAGATGAGTATTTCAAAAATAAGGGTAATAAATAGTACAGGCTTACTGATGATTGAAAAAGTTAAAAATTGTTACAGGGAGTGTCAGAAGTAATAAATTCCGTAGATTTACTATAAAGGTTTCCTACAAAAAAATGTCTAATTGGCACTTGAATTTGAAGAGGTTATTTCAGGCTCTATTCAGACCTGTTAGCAGTTTGTTAAGAAAGCTACAGGGATGGGAAAATCCCCACAAACAGTTAGCCAAGACTTGCGAAAAATTACAAAAGCAACTAGAGAATTCCCATACGACAGACAAAGCTTGGCAGACTTATACGCAAGCTTTATTTCTAGCTACGAAATGCGATCGCCACGAACTCACTCAAGTAATTTTCAAATTCGATCCGCTTTTTGGCGAACAAGCTCCTAGTCCTAGTTTGGCGGTTGGACAAGCACTCTCATTTCTGCTAGAAGCAAAACCTCAAACCGCTCCAAATCTGGATGCAGCATGGCGACTATCGCAAAGATTGTCCGAACATACATCCATGCGGGAAGTACAGCAACAAATATGTCTGCAAGCGGCAAGGATTGGTGAGAGCAATCTGCTGTTAGCTAAGTTACTCAAGCGGCGCAATCAAGGAAATTTACAAAGACCAGAACTCTGGGAAATTGTCAAGATATTTTTAGAAAATCATACTTTTCAACTAGCTGATGCCTGGAAGTCTTTTTTTGGACAGTTGCAGCCAGATGAACTACCGGCAATACATCAAGTTTACGCCGTTGTCGATCGCTACATTGAAGCCGCTGATCTAGCCGAAGCAGCTAAAGACTACCGCAGTGCGATGCGTTACCTTATGCCCTTAGCGGGACGGGAAAACGCGTTGCGCTTGTTGACGTTGGCCAATCGCTTAGGTGATGAAAGTGCGATCGCTCAGGCTCATGAGAAAGTAGCAGAGAGTTTCTGGCAGGAAAGTAATCATGCCGCAGCCCTCACACATTTTCAACAAGCAGGAAATCAGGAGCGTGTCAGCGATTGTCACCAGAGACTTGGCGAACTAGGGCTGGCCATTCGTAACCGTCGTACCATTACCCCTGAGTGGATGCAGGAAATTCGGGATGCATTAGAGAATACAGTTAGGTTGCACATCGAGGGTAAGGAATTTTTAGCAGCGGTTGGCTTACTAAAGTCTGTAGCCGAAGCATGGCAGGAAAAATCCCAAGTAGCTGAAGCCGAACGGACACAACGTCTTTTATCAGAGGCAGTCAAAACAGCTCGCTTTGCCTTGAGTGCTGAATTGTCAGGCTGTGAGGGACAATCGGCAATAGACTTGTTTAAGCGTTGGAGTCTTGTAGAAGGGGCGGCGGGAAATTATCTCGAAGCTGGACTGCAAGCTGAGAAAGCCCAGGATTATTTTGCCGCTTCTGTGCTGTTTGAAAAAGCAGGTGCGTTTGGGCAAGCTTTAGTCGCCTTATCTGCCTCTGGTGAAGCAGTTGATACTAGAAAAAAAGCCCAGTTGCTAGAAGAAGGCGGCGACTTCTTTATGGCTGCATTGCTCTATGAACGGTTGGGAGAAACTGAGCAGGCGATCGCACTTTACGCACAAGCCGGGGAGTTCTTGCGGGCGGCAGAGTTACGCCAACACCAACTAGGTGACGAGCAAACAGTGTTCGATCGCCAATTCCAAGAGTTGCTACAAAAAGCTGGACGAGTGGAGCAACTAGCTGATTTGTGTGCAGCCAAAGCAAACGCCACAGGACAATCTCCCAGCCAAAAAGCACAATTGTGGCGGCGGATCAAAGATTTGGCAGAGCAAGGTTTACTGGGGCAAAAATGGCTAGACTTGGTAGCGATTGAGCTTCCTGGCATAGAAGTCCTAGATCGTCGCCGCTTTGAGGAGCAGGCAACAAGATGGGTAACAGATGCAACTAGAGAAGTTTTAGCAGAGTATATTGATGCCATCGGTTTGGATTTAGGCACTAGTAACAGCGTGGTGTGTCTTTACAACAAACGAGAAGCAAAGCCGGAAGTTGTGGAGCGACAAAGACGACGGCAGATCCCCTCAGTATTTGCCATCGACCAGTCAGGACGGGAATTAGTTGGAGTACCCGTTGCCGAGTTGTTGGGCAAGTCTGTCCGCGCCATCATCACCAAAGCGAAACGGGAGATGGGAACAGACCGAAAATTTCGCGCAGGTGGTCAAGAATATCGAGCCGAAGAAATTTCCGCCCGGATTATCAACTGTGGGCGTGAGTTTGCTAGGGAGTACCTGCAAACAAAGATTGCAGCCAAAGTCTCGACCATCGCCGCCAAGAAAATGGCATCGACTCCTCCAACCGATTGGGTGAATGAGTTTCTAGCGCAGCATCCGCCCGTCATTCCCTTGAACAACATTGTCATTACTGTACCTGCCTACTTTAATGAAGCTCAGAAACAGGCAACTAAAACTGCTGGATTTATGGCAGATATTCGCGTACTGCGATTGATCCACGAGCCGACGGCGGCTTGTCTTGCCCAGCGTATCCATGAATATAAAACTGAAACCATCTTAGTCGCTGACTTAGGGGCAGGAACTTTCGACCTTTCCATCATTCAAGCTGGTGAGGGTGTGTTTGAAGTACAGCAAATTGAGGGTGATAATGCCCTTGGTAGTGCTGATTTAGACGAAATCATTTACACTCACTTTAGTGAATTTGTCAAGACCCAAACAGGACAAGAAATTCCGCGCAATAGTCAAGCCGCAACCCGCTTGCGTCAGGCTTGTGAAGAACTCAAGATTGAACTGTCTACACAAAGCGAATGGACAATCAATTTGCCTTATTTGATTGGCGATGACACAATCCAATTAGCCCTGACACGAGCAGAACTAGAACGATTGGCATCCTCTTGGCTAGAAGGAATTCGTTTCACCTGCCAGAAAATTCAAGAAAAACCCAGTCGTGTCCTGCTGATTGGCGGGGGTGGACTCATGCCGGCAGTTCGCCGATGTATTGGCGAGGCATTTCATCTAGAACCTCATTCTGCTTACGATCCCTTGACAATTGTTGCTCGTGGTGCAGCATTGCAGGCGGCAATTCTCATGGATGCTGTCCAGAATACCCTTTTGCTCGATGTTGTACCGTTCAGTTTAGGGATTAAATGCCGAGTTGCACCTGGTGAATTTAAGTTTGATCGTGTGATTCGCAAACACACCACAATTCCCACAGCCAAAACCCAGCGATACACTACCACTGAAGATAACCAAACTCAAGTCAGAATCGAGGTTTTTCAGGGGGAATCATCCGTTTCTGAAGAGAATTTCAAGATTGGCGAATTTATCCTCCAAGGAATTCCCATCGCCCAAGCAGGTGTACCGCAGATTGATGTCCAATTTGACATTGATGCTAATTGTTTGCTCACGGTGACGGCTCGTGATGTCGGGACGGGTAACGAGCAAAGTATTACAATTGCCGATTCCCATTTGCTCACCCCCGCACAAATGACTTCGCTGCAAACTCGATTCCGCGACTCACAACTCTACCAGGGATCGCTAACTAGTCTAGAAAAACTCAGGGCACAGTTGCAAACAACTCTGCATGAGGTAGAGACAGCAGACATTGTTGCTTTGTCATTACGTTTTCAAGACCGCATCCAGACTTACGAGGGACATCGGGAACGTTATTCGCCAACATCTACAGATAATAATACACTGCTTGATATTTATCGCGATCGCATTCAACTAGAGAACAAAACCAGACTCGCACTTGATCGATGGGACACACTAAGCCGCAGTATTCGCCTGTGGTTAGATCTTTATGGATCTTTAGATTGGCGGGCTACGGAAATTGCCACGCAAGTACAGCAGTTGTTGGAGGATGGCGATGGGCTACTGCAACGCGCTCAAAATGCCAAAATGGATATCATCGACATTGCAGCCAATTATCAAAGATGGTTGAGTGTGCTGGAAAACTTGCCCATTAACCCTGAAGGCGATCCTCAAGAGCTAGCACAGCATTTTTTACGTCTGCAACGTTACTCAGAAGCTTTGACTCAATTTGAGCGATTAGCTGCACCTCTGTCTTCCCAGCAAGTAGAACTCGGTTTAGAAATTCTGGCTCGCGATCGACAACACGAAGCTTACACAGCCTTGTTGCACGAACATCAAGTTATGCTGGGAGTTCACCAACCAGATTTTACCAGCCTCAATCATACTGTCCGCATTTATACCTCCTCAGTCGTTTGGATACAGGTTAATTTCGGTAATTGGGCTGCCAGTGGCAGTGGTTTTTTCATTAGTTCCCATTACATCGCTACCAATCGCCACGTACTCATCGACGAGACAACAGGAAACTGCGTTGCACCCCAAGCTGTGCAGGTGACAACCACAGAGGGTACTTTGCAAGTCATATCGATTCATTTGCCTAGTTGGGGTGCAGACGATGTTGCAATTTTGCAGGTGCAGCCAGCATCTAACTCGCTGACACCGTTGCGGTTAGGCTATTCGGAACTGGTTGAAGTCGGAGAGCGGATTATGACCATTGGCTTTCCGTCTCCTGAAACTGGAGGATTTGCTGAGAATCTCTACTGCAATACAGGGTTAATCAATCGTGTTCGTTCCAGCCCACTTTGCTCCCAGCGAGTGTTAGAGGTGAGCATTCCTCTGCAAGGCGGGATTAGTGGCGCACCTATCTTAAATCAATTGGGCGAAGTGATTGGCCTATTAACCTTCTGGTTAGAGCGCAGACAGGAGTTGGCTAGCGGACAAATTCGTAGCGAGCAATCATTTTATGCCATTCCGGTAGAACTGTTACGGCGCTTGCAAGGCGAAATTAATAACTAAAGGGCATGGGGCATTGGGCATTAGGAAGGGGGAAAGGGAAAGGGGTAAGGGGGAAAGGTTAAATTTATCCCTTTACCCTTTAACCTTTTCCCTTTACCCTTTACCCCTACCTCCCCATCTCCCTCATCTCCCAATACCTCAGTTACTATTTTTGAATGCAACTTGAGATGAAGTGCTTTACTGGCAAGGCTTTGAAGAGTCTGTGCTACAATTGGACAACCACGCAACTACCGTGTTGGGTTTGTATGAAAAAAGTCGTCGTTGGTCTTTCGGGTGGTGTTGACAGTTCCACCGCCGCTGCTATCCTGCACCATCAGGGCTATGAAGTAATTGGTTTGACTCTTTGGCTAATGAAAGGCAAAGGTCAATGTTGCTCTGAAGGTATGATCGACGCGGCTGGTATCTGTGAACAACTGGGCATTCCCCACGAAGTTGTGGATATTCGGGATGTCTTCCAAACAAATATTGTCGATTTTTTGGTGACTGGTTACAGTGCTGGGATCACGCCTTTGCCATGCTCTCAGTGCAATAAAACGGTGAAGTTTGGGCCAATGGTGCAGTATGCCCGCGAAAAATTGGGATGCGATCGCATTGCCACTGGTCATTATGCCCGAATTAACTATGACGAAGCTACTGGACGTTATCAGTTACTAAGGGCTGTTGACCGCAACAAAGACCAGTCTTATTTTCTCTATGATTTGTCTCAAGATTTGCTAGAGGCAAGTATATTTCCTTTGGGCGAATTGGAAAAAACTGATACGCGTCGCATCGCTGCTGAATACGGTTTACAAACAGCTGATAAGCCGGAAAGTCAAGACTTGTGCTTAGTGGAAAGCAACGGTTCCATGCGGGCATTTCTAGATAAATATTTAGCTCCGAAAACAGGCGATATTGTGGATACCACAGGCAAAGTTTTGGGACAGCATGATGGCGTTCATCACTACACAATTGGACAGCGCAAAGGTTTGGGAATTGCTGCTCCTGAGCCGTTGTATGTGATTGAATTAGATGCGGTGAATAATCGAGTTGTTGTTGGCGATCGCACTAAGGTAACTCAGCCAGAATGTACTGTAGGGCGAGTAAATTGGGTTTCTATTGCCGAACCATCTACGCCAATTCAGTCCGAAGTGCAAATTCGCTATCGTTCCACACCTACACCAGTGACGGTGATTCCTCTAGAAAACTCCCGCGTGCGTTTGGTGTTTGATGAACCCCAATTCAGCATCACACCCGGACAAGCTGCGGTGTGGTATGACGGAGAAAAAGTCTTAGGTGGCGGAATTATCGAACAGTTTACCTAATGTAAAGACGTTGCAATGCAACGTCTTTATTCTTATACCAAGGAATCATCTTCGGAATTGCGATTCTGTAAAACATCAAGAATGCGGCGATTCTCGGTTTGTAAACCGCGAACTTCTGATTGCATTTGCAACATATCAGCTCTCATTTCTTGCATATCAGTACGGATGTCTCTAATTTCAATGACAATAGTGTCAATTCTAGTATTCGTAGATTCAAAGTTACGCTGCATAGTTTCAAAATTACGCTGTATAGTCTCAAAATTCCGTTGATGCTGCGTCACAGTTTCTAAAAGGGCGCTAACTGCTAGACGCATATCAATAAGTTGGTCTTCCATGCGATTGATACGATTTTTGTCTTCCGTCATTTTGACTGCTTACGCTTGAAGAATAATAATTTTATTGTATTTGAAATTGACTTTGACTTGCAGTGAGAATAATTTGTGTTTTGCAAATATTAATTATAGAAATTAATTTTGTTTTTAGTAATATTCACAGTCAATAAATTTATAGTTTTTGAATGGCGATCGCTCTAATTATATTGATAAAAATATTTCAAAAAAATGCGACAGATAGACCACTTGTAGAGACGCGATGAATCGATTCTTGACCTAAGGATATGTTGCAATCATTAATTGAATTGGTATATAGCAAGGGACTGAGGGCTGGGTAAAAAGTCTTTTTGTGTCTAAGTTTTATCATCTGTTGATGTCCTAACCACCTTGGCTTTTGCTATACATCGAAATCCCATTGCAGGACGATGCAACTCAATTGCAAGTCGATGCAACTCAATTGCAAGTCGATGCAACTCAATTGCAAGTCGATGCAACTCAATTGCACGACGATGCAACTCAATTGCATGGCGATGCAACTCAATTGCAGGACGATGCAACTCAATTGCAGGACGATGCAACTCAATTGCAGGACGATGCAACTCAATTGCATGGCGATGCAACTCAATTGTATGGCGATGTGTAAGCATAATTGCTTAAGATGCTTGCGTACACCAGCGTAACCTTCCGTAAAGTAGGAAAACTAGAAGGGTTGTGGAAAGTAAGTTTATTAAATTCAGATTTTATAACAGTTGAAGCATAATTTAAGACGTAAACTGACCGTAAAACCCAGACACCAACAGACTTTCTTTGCCTGTTGCCTATTGCCTATTGCCTATTCCCTGCTCTAGTTACTTGAAATTTTGAGCTTGCGAACTGAGAATGCCTAAATGAGAACTTGGAATGTTGCATGAGAGTCTATAACTTTTGTGTACAGATTATCTGCTTGGAAGAAAACTGAAAGCAGATACATTTTGTACACATAGGGATACTAGTTTCCCAAAGTTTGGTAGAAGTAGTGTTATTTATGATTGTCATAATTAAAACAACTGACCCTCAATCATCAATGGTGAACTCTACCCTTGTTCTCACACTCTATGTCAACCCTATGACAGGGAATGATACTAATATCGGTTCCAAGTTAAGCCCGTTTAAAAGTCTCACCCGTGCTTTAAAAGTAACTAAAATCCCTACAATCATTCATTTAGCATCTGCAATTTACAGCGTGGCTAGTGGCGAGGCATTTCCTCTAGTTATCCGTGGAGGAGTGAAGGTTGTAGGTAATGAAGCTAACAAAGGAGCGGGGATTGTAATTTCTGGAAGCGGTCAGTATCAAAGCCCCAGCTTTGGAATGCAAAATATCGGGCTGCTGTTGTTAGAAAATGCCAGTATTTTAGGTGTAACTGTCACGAATACCTCAGCAAAAGGTACTGGTATCTGGATTGAATCGGGTGCGCCCACTTTAGCCAACAATACTTTAAGTAACTGTGGACGTGAAGGCGTATTTGCCACTGGGGCTGCTAAACCAACAATTTTTGATAATGTTTTTGTGCAAAATACTGCCAGTGGGTTAGTGATGGCAGGCCATAGCCAGGGCGAAGTCTTGGGAAATATATTTCAAAGAAACCCTTTGGGAATAGTAGTTAGTGACTTTGCGGCTCCAACGATCGCCAATAACAAATTATCAGAAAATCGCACAGCGATCGCACTTTCTCGCAATGCCCGTCCTGTGCTGCGTGAAAATCTCATTGCTAAAAATACTCAAGGTGGTCTATTTGTCAATGGCAATGCAACCCCCGATTTAGGTAGTAGCGAAGATCCCGCTGACAATATTTTTCGTGATAATACTGAATTTGATTTACATAATGTCACTACACAAAAGCTTGTTTGTGTAGGTAATCAGTTGAATCCTGCTTTAGTCAAGGGATTGGTGGAATTAATTGGTCTTAAAGAGGACAGGGGGACGCGGGGACAGGGGGACGCGGGGACAGGGGGACGCGGGGACGCGGGGAAATGGGGAGATGGGGAGATGGGGAATTTATCACAAACACTCTCCGCGTCCCCGCATCCCCCACTCTCCGCGTCCCCGAATTCTCCACTTTCCGCGTCCCCGCATCCCCCACTCTTTGCGTCTGTTCTAGATAGCCATTGGGCAGAACCATTCATTCAGGCATTGCGGAGTCTGGATTTAATTCACGATTTGCCTGATGATACGTACCAGCCAGATAAACCGATGACTCGCGCTGAATACGCGGCTTTGGTGGCGGTTGCTTTTAAGCCCACTGCTAAACGCCCAGCAGCGGATTTTGTCGATGTATCCCAAGATTTTTGGGCGTATAATGCTATCCAAATTGCGGCTAGGGGTGGCTTTGTTGGTGGATTTACCGATCGCACTTTTCGCCCCCATCAAAATGTCAAACGGCTACAAGTAATTGTCTCTCTAGTTAACGGACTGGGACTACCGCAGGCTGATAACAATGTTTTAGAAGTGTATAGCGATCGCCATACTATTCCCGACTATGCCGAAAAAGCTGTTGCAACTGCAACACATAAAAGGATAATTGTCAACTATCCAGACCCAAAAGTGCTTGCACCTTTACGTCCGGCAACATGCGCTGAAGTTGCGGCGATGGTTTATCAGGCGTTAGTTGCCATTGGGCGAACACCTGCGATCGAATTGGCGACCAGCCAACAGTTAGTAGGGGATTTATAAGGTTTGGAGTTTGGATACAATGCATGGTTAGGGCATACAACAAATGTAAAATACAAAAGACAAGTTAAAAACCCCGATCAAAACCTGATAAAAACAGGCTTTTCTCTCCTGCCTCCTGCCTCCTGCCTCCTGCCTTCTATTTATCAATCAGCGAACAGTGGACGATGAAGACTGCTAAGTAATAAAGATAACTGTTAAATCACTCTATAGACTCTTGCATTTGAGCAGTTGACAAGTAGAATGGGAAACACTGCCTATCGACTTGAGAACTGTGGTAAAAAACCATGTAGTTAAAAGCACGATACGCTATATGCGATGGGTGAAAAATCTTAGACCTATTGCCAAAAGCTAACAGCCTCATGTTAACAACACTTCCAGACACCTCTGCCAATTTGGCGATCGCGTTATTAATTCACTATAGTTTTGATCTCAGTGGGTATACTGCCAATGAGTTGGTTGAACGTTGGCAAACGCAATACCCACTCAATTGGCTACACCTGGCAGTGATTGAAGCACTATATCAAGGTCGTTATAAAGCGGTTTCTGTGCAGCAAATTTTAGTATTTTGGCAGCGTCGGGAACAGGCTACATATCATTTCAACATGGAATTTGAACGTATGGTTTGTAGCAAGTTTCCTCAAAGCCTAACTTCATTGGCTGCACCAGCGTTACCGCCAGCCAAGAAAAATCCAGTTTTTGAAAAAGTAACGAAACCTCAATTACCACCTGGGAAAGTTAGCAATGGTCATCAAAAAAGTAATACTACAACCCTACAACTGAACGGTCACAAACAAAAATCATCTTTAGAGCAACAAGAAGCTACGGAGGATAAAAACGGCCTCAAGTCTACCACTGCAAGTGACTTAACTTCTTTGGCAAGACTTGGACTACCGTCTGCTGTTAGCCAAAGGCAAACTTCATCAGAAAGTGCATCATCAGTCTCTCATGAACCACCAAAACTGCTACCACCTGCGGCTATTCGTCCCCCAATAGGGCAATTTACCCCAGAAAAAAGCGATCGCTCTGAGTCTTTTACGTCTAAACTCAAAGCGATGTCTGGGGAACAGGGGCAATAGGCAGGGGGCAGGGGGCAGGGGACAGGGAGGCAGGAGGCAGGAGGCAGGGGGCAGGGGGCAGGGGGCAGGGGGCAGGGGGGGGATAATTCCTCAGTCAACATTCAACACTCAACACCCAGCACTGCTTCCATAAATTAGACAAATTAATTCTGAATTCTGACTTCTGAATTCTGAATTCTGTCAGATATTCCAATTAATTGCTGAAAGCGCTGATCTTGGGCGATATCATCAAAATCTAGGTCGGTTGCGGCTTCTTCTTTGTATCTGGGATTAAGTTCAATTGCTTGTTGCAGAGTTACTAGAGATAGTTCTATTTGTCTTTGGAGTGCGTAACAGGTTGCTTTGTTGTAATAGGCGCTGGCATAATCTGGTTTAATTTCTAATGCTTTATTAAAACTAGCGATCGCTTCATCATCGCGTCCCAGTCTGACTAGGGTATAGCCGTATTTATCCAAAATTTTGGGAGAATTTGGTTGTAATTCTAGAGCTTTTTCTAAAGATGGAATCGCTTCTTCATATTGTTCCAATGCTATTAGCGAAAGACTGCGATTCAACCAGGCAACTGCATCGTCAGGCTTGATTTGTGTAGCTTTATCGAATGAGTCAAAGGCTTGCTGATGCTGTTGTAAATAACCAAAAGCAACGCCGCGATCGCACCAAGCTTGGTGATATTCTGGTTGAATTTGAATAGCGCGTTCGTAAGAGGCGATGGCATCTTTGTAGCGTTTTAATCTGCCGAGGGTTAAGCCGCGTTTTAACCAAATAACAGGGTCATCAGGTTGGGTTTTAACTGCTTGGTTATAAATGGCGATCGCATCTTGATAACGTTTTTCAGAAAACAGCGCATCTGCTTGTTTTACATATTCCTCAGCCGTGAATTCCGGTTGTTGTGGCTGTTCTTCTTTTGTTTTTTCAACTTCCTTAGGAATAGATGCAGATGTCATCTCAATCAATTCCTGAAGAATGAGATCTTTTCTTTGTTGAGCATCCAATTGTAACTCAGATAACTGAGAGACAAACTCTGTTTCTAATTTTTCTAACTTCTCTAAAATGAGAATTTTTTGTTGTTGGGCGTTGAATTGTAATTCTGAGAATTGCGAACTAAATTCATAACCAGATTTCTCCAAATTCTCAATGATTAACTCTTTAGATTTTTGAGCGTCTACTTCTAATTGAGATAAGCGATCGCTAAACTCTAATTGCAATGCTATTAAATTCTCAATAAGTTTATTTTTTTGCTCTTGAGCATCTGCCTGTAAGTCTAATATTTGAGATTTAAATTCATTATCTAATTTCTCAAACGTGGCATTTTTTTGCTGTTGAACATCTATTTCTAAATTTGATAATTGCGAAACAAATTCTGACTGCAATTTAGTTAAACTCTCAAGAATTATATCCCTTTGCTGTTGAGTATCAAATTGCCATCCAGACAGTTGAGATGTAAACTCAGACTTTGATAATTCTAAATCAGCAACCGCTAATTCTTGCTGTTCTTGTATACCCAACTTTAAATTAGACAGTTCTTCAGACAAACTAGATGCTAATTTTCCGAGATTTTCCAGTGCTAAATCTTTTTGTTGTTGAGCTTCCAATTCCAACTTAGATAACGCCGAAGCAAATTTTAACTCTAAAGATGCTACATTTTCTTGAGATTTTTGAATTTCCGATTCTAACCGATTTAATATTTGTGTTTTAACTAAATCTATGTCAGATGTTATAAGAGATAAACTTTCTGCTTGATTTTTAATTTTTTCTTGAAGACCAGCAGTTTCCTGTTCTAGATCGTAATTTATTTTTTTAGCTTCTTGAATCAGATTTTCCGCATCTTGCTTAACATTAATTAATTGATTTTGTAATTTTTCTACACCCTCTAATTGTTGCATTGCTCGCTCAACAATTTCACGGATAATAGCTCGTCGCAATAGCCAAAGTAAAGCAATGATAGCCAAGGGAAATAAACTTAATATAACTAGCCAGATATTGATTAAAATAGTTGTACGGCTAAAAGCACTCTTCAAATCAGATTGAACTTGCTTTTCAGCTCGTAGTCGCGTTAATTCTTCACGTTCCTGATTTGATAACACCGCAGCAGGAGATGTTGCTGGTTTGGATAATGGCGCAGATTGTCCACTGGCAATATCAGCAGATAATAGTAAAGGTGAAAAGATAATAGCGCTTTTTACAAATAAAGCGAAAATAGCTTGATTTTTACTCTTCATAACAACCATCTCAATCTTTTGGTCAGTTCTTGAAGCGGCGTGCCTCTCTCCAATCTATAACAAAATTAAGTAGTAATCTGGTGAAATATACTAAAGGATAGGCATTGAGTTCATCTTGTCACACCTGATATCTCAGTAACTACCTCTTTTGGGATATCTAATTTTTTACAATATCTACTTAAAATTGAGATCTTCATACTCTTGATTCTGAATTCTCAGTTCTTCTTCAATTAACAAAGGCGGTAAAAAATGGGTCGCATTAATCCTTATACGCTGCAAATGCAGATTACCCGAATGTTTGAACAGGGACAATCATTATTTGCCACAACTAAAGTGCAGGAATGGTTGAAAGAACGCCAACACAATCCACTAGATTATGATATTATTTTCCATCAAAAACCTGCGCCTCCTGGTTCAAAACAAGTAATGGTAGTGGAAATTGAATTACGCCGCAAAGATGGACAACCAGTAGATCCTTGGTTGCAAGAACAAGCCAACCTTCATGCGTGATCCAATTTTGGATTTTAAATTCTGGATTGTGATGTAGGGTGTGTTACGCCGGAGGCTAACGCACCCCGACATATAATATCAAGATGATGCAGCGCTTGGCGACAATGCACCCTACTCTTGTTTTGTGTTGAATCTTGCAATCTTTTTTAAATCCGTAAAATTCACATTATCTTAACAGAATTTACGAAAATCAAGCATTCCCAATTGCGGAATGCTCTTTGTTATGTTTGTAGGAATTACATAAGAATTCAGAATGATTGGGAAATCTAGTCTGCTATGGCTTATTAACTTTTTGAAGCTGACTAATTCCGAGTTCTGGATTCCGAATGGCAGTACTGTTTCAAATAATTAAAATGAAATCTAATTGGCTTTGGGTTTTTGCGTTTTGGTTTTACTTTGGAATTTTAATGTCTATTTCCATATCAGCTTACTTAAAAATCATTCCAGTTGAACTTTCTCAATTTCCGTATTTCGATACAATTATGCATTTTTTATTGCTAGGAATCGCTGCATATTTGGGACACTTAGCATTAAACAAACGTAAGGTTGAAATATTTAACATTTCATTACCGTTGACACCATTTATTGTCATCTTTTTTTGTATCATCGATGAAATACTTCAATTATTTTCACCCCATCGCAGCTTTGATTTAGTTGACTTAGTAGCTGACTTATGCGGTGTTATACTATTCACCTGGCTAGCAGAAAGACAAAATCTGCACAAATCTCAAAAGAGTGAAATTTAAAAAATCAATAGGCAATAACTTTTTTGATGGAATTCTATATGTAGGCAAATTGCAGTTATGATTGAGGTGTATCTTGCAGTAAATATCCATCTAAATTAGTGAAAATCACCCAATCAGGTGAGTCAAGTGGGTGAAGTAGGACAAAAACAAATATCATATCTTGAGGCTATAAATGGTTAACTGATACACCAATTTATAGCCTCAAAAATTAGGAAGTGGATGATGAGTGTAAACCAAATTTGTGGAGAATTACCAAATCAATTTTATGTAAACTTTGGTAAAAGTTTTGTTGGCTGGATGATGGCTAAACGTAGCAGTATTTATCATAAAGAGCTAGGCGATCGCAAACGCTCTCTTTTTGCCAATCTCGAAGGTAAAGTATTAGAAATTAGCCCGCGAGACGGTTCTAACTTACGCTACTATCCTCCCAATATCCACTTAATAGGAATGGAGCCAGATCTACAGATGCATTCCTATCTCCGAAAACAAGCAAAAGAACTGGGTTTAAACATCGATATCCGCTTTGGTAATGGTGAATGGCTAGACATTGAAGATAACAGCGTTGATACCGTTGTCACTACATTACTTTTATGCTCAGTGCCGAATATCAACTACACATTACAGGCAATTTTAAGAGTACTCAAACCAGGTGGACGTTTTTTATTTATTGAACACATCGCCGCACCTCAAGGAAGTTTATTGCGAAAAGTGCAAAATACTATTAGTCCAGTTTGGAAAACGTTAACCGATAATTGCTATCCAAATAGAGAAATTGACATTGCCTTAGAAAAAGCTGGTTTTACCAGCATCAATTATGAGTATTTTCAAGTCAGATTGCCGATTGTCAGTCCTCATATTATCGGTATAGCAACAAAATGAAAAAAATATATTTTTAATAAACATTTTTTGATGTAGCGATTCCCAGTTAAGTGAGGTACAGAACCAATGTTTTTAACGCAGAGGAGCGTGATGAAGTTAAACCACCTATACGTATTCCAAGAATATGCAACCTGCTGTAAATTTAGCCTCTGAGAACCCCACCCCCAAACCCTCCTCGGATACATCTATCGAAGCAGGTGTAATTCCCCTTAGGATGCGCCAACTTCCAGCGTTTGGAACTTCCCCCAAGGGAGACACGGTGAGTTTTTTCAATCGGTAATTAGACGGATATGATATAAATCATCAGCCACCATCTTTTTCACCCTTAAAATGGAATTAATATATTAATTACAAATAGCTACTAGGTATATTCCCTTGATTTGGCCTCGATTGCGTCGAAAAAACACGTTAGGATTAACAATATTTTTACTGCTACTGTTCATAACATTAGTTGCGGTGTTACAACTTTCCCCAAAACAACCGCAGCGAGTAGAACACAACAGCAATTATGCGATACATATTCAACAAGATTTTAATCAACCTAGTTTTTATCCCGTTACAAAAATTCCCCCTGCAAATCTTTATAAACCTATTGCAGACTGGGTAGGAAGATTGATTTTACCAACAAAACAGCAATTAGCAGATAATTTAGATTGGGTGTGGCTAGAAGTACAACATGCACCACCGACAGCACAAAGTTTAGTAGGAAAGATTG
Organism: Nostoc paludosum FACHB-159; assembly: GCF_014698835.1. Lineage (GTDB taxonomy): Bacteria > Cyanobacteriota > Cyanobacteriia > Cyanobacteriales > Nostocaceae > Nostoc > Nostoc paludosum. Next base: position 81,277 of record NZ_JACJTU010000020.1, read on the forward strand.
TGCGTCTGGAGTGGAAAAAAAATCAAGATTTACTGGCTGAAGTTCAAGCTGTAACGCGAGATGTAAATTTTACTAGCCAAGTAATTAAAAGTCAAAAACAAGGAAATATTCATCCCTTTCGACTCAATGGAATTCATCAGGTAGGGAGGCTACGTTCTTTGGCTGGGGCGAATCCTCTTGACGATACAATTGTTGCTTTAGATTCCCATACAATCATTACGGAAAGTCAAGGAAAACCGCTTTTACAAATTGAACGCGAACCTGTTTTAGTGACTGGTAGATTTTATGGTTTGGTAAAAATTATTAAACCCGATCGCACAACTTTTTCCTCAACCAAAAATCAAAAAAGTACTGACTATTTTTTGGTACAGCATTACAACCCTACTTCTAAGAAGTTTGATGGTGTTTCCGAAACTATTCGCATTCCCCAACAAGTTATAGATACGCGAAATTTTGCCCCTTCAAGTCCACAGCAAATTGAAAGGTCACCTGCGGGTAGTGAAGGATGGTATATTTACGGTGCTGAAGATATCAATGGTGTATTTACTGTGGGGGCGATCGCACCTCGTTCTCTCTTTCGCATCCAACCCAATCAAAGCATTACTGGCAAAGAATCAGTACTGAATTACATCAAAACTGCAAATTGGCAAAATACGGAGAAAAATAAAGGCCAATTTAATACTCTTTTGTTAAACCCAGTAGAAACTGGTAATTTACCCAATCAATCGATCTCAAAATGGCAAGAAGGCGACAAAGCGATTTTGCTGCACCTATTCGGTGGAATTGGGGGACGTAAAGCTGAAACTCTCGGAGTACCTTATACTGTCACCGGACATTTTGCTTTTGGAATTGCAGAAGTTGTCCGGGACGAGTTTACTAACGAATTACGCTTCGAGGCGAAATATCATCAAATTTATGCCCATAATCCGGATGGAATTATTGCTGGAACGCATACATGGGCTGATTATATGGGTAACTTACAACGCGGCTGGCTAGCGACGCGTCCGGTATCAGATATTCTGATCGAATTTGACCCTGTAACCCAAGATTATGATTTTGATGGAGTGAAACTTTCGCCTTTAGACCAGTTACAGCAAAAATTACAGATGAAAATGGCCCGTTATCGGGTTGGTGATGGTACTGGTGGGGCAATGGTATCACCTGCAACTTCCTGCATTCAGGACTCTAGCCAAGCGCTGTATGCAGCGATACTAGCAATTAAAAATCAAGTCGCTACAAGTCCTCAAATTCAAATTTGGTTAAACACTAACCCTAATCATCCACAAACCTTACGCTTTCAACAGTTAATTAAATTAGGTCAAGCTTTAGAAAAACAATTAGCACCTTTGGGGATAGTCCGGGCTGACTGGCAGAGTCAAGCAAGTATACTCGCAGGTACAGGAATCGGCAAAACCACGGAACCATTTCAAGATGGGAGTATTTGGGCTGGTTTGACAACATGGCGAACAATTATGCCAAGACAAGCACAGGACGAACTCGCCGCAATATTTTTAAAACACGGTGCAATTATCCAAGTGTGGCGAACTAATCAAGTAGGCGGTTGGCAGGCTGATATCGTCCCCATTGCCCCAACAGTAGTTTTCGGACAAATCCAGATTCCCTTTACCAATATTTCACCACTATCAATTCTTTTGAATCGTTTTTTAGCATCGTTAGTAATTCCCAGCTTTCAAGACTGGTTACTTGTTGTTTTGCTGTTGGGAATTTATAGTGCGATCGCCATACCTATTGGCTGGAAATTTGAGTTTTTACAGATACAAATCTGGTCTGGAAATTGGCTCGATCAAAGCTTATTGATATTGCGTTGCTTATTTGCACCTGCAATTTTAGAAGAGTTAATTTTTCGAGTTTTTCTAGTTCCTCATCCAACAGAAAATATCAATTTTTCTGATTGGTTATTGTGGGTAACTATCAGCTTGTTATTATTTATTCTGTATCATCCATTGAATGCTAAGACATTTTTTAAAGCAGGATTATCCACATTTTTTAATTTGGTTTTTCTGAGTTTAGCTGCATTATTAGGAATTACATGTACAGTGGCCTATGCGCTTACAGGTTCGTTGTGGGTAATAGTTTTAATTCACTGGGTTGTGGTAGTAGTTTGGTTAATTGTTTTTGGAGGGATGGGAAAATTAGCAGATTCCTCTAAATAACTTGAAGAAGGCAGGAGGCAGGAGGCAGAAGGCAGAAGGCAGGAGGCAGGAGGCACTTATGTTTCGTAAGAAAGGGGGAAGCTACGCAACAAATGGGGATTCAAAACCAACCATACCAAAGCCACCAAATTGGAAATTTGGTGGGGGTTTTAAACCCTTGCTCCCAAGGCGTCGCACTTTTACGGTGACGCTCCTGCGTCGTTGGACATTTTAAAAACTTGAATGCCAGGCATAGTAAGACTTTTTACCTCCTGCCTTCTGCCTCCTGCCCTCTGCCTTTCTTGATAAATCAGCCCTCAATCCCCATTAACTCGAAGCACTGGTATAAAACCGCAACGCAAATCGCCAAAACCAAGTAGAAACAAAAAATAACACCAGTGCCAATACTCCTGCACCAATCACCCAGGTAATTTCACCTCGACCTAGCATCGCTTGGGCTGGTATTGTTGTTAAAAAACTTACTGGTACTACAAAGGTGAAGAAAAACCGATAAACAGTTGGAAAAGCTGTGATTGGATATCTTCCAGCTTCTAATAAACTACGCAATACTTCAGTAACGTTGTATATTTTTACAAACCAAATAGTAAAAGAGCCAAGTATAAACCATAGGCTGTATAGAATTACTAAGCCAAACAACAACGGCACTACACTGAATAAATACTTGTCTATTCCTACACCCAGACGTTGGCCTGCGTAGCCAATGATGATGGAGCCAAAGATTAAATCTGGTACTCCCCAAGGTGAAATGGTGTGGGTGGAAAGCCAAAACTGACTGCGAATGGGTTTCAATAATATAAAGTCAAGAGTGCCTTCTTGCACATGGCGGACAATGCGATTTAAGTTCGGTGCGAGAAAAGTGGCGGAAAACCCCTGCAATAAAGTAAAAATTCCTAGAACTACTAAAGCTGCTTCCCATGACCAGCCAGCAAAAGTGTAGCCGGTGCGGTAAAACAAGAATAGTCCAAAGAGGCTACCAACAAGATTCCCCAAGCTGCTGAGGCTAGCTATAACAAAGTTGATGCGATACTCTAACTCAGATGCGATCGCCGCACTCCAAAATAATCTTAGTACTTTCAGATATCTTTGCATCCTGCACCCCTGAGCCGATATTGACTTTAAAAAATAACAAAAGAACTTTACATAAATTTAATATTACTTTTTATTCAAAAAAATTGCACAACGTTAAGATGTTCTGGATATATCTATTCAAAGCTGGGAAATTTTATGCATTTTGATTTACCACAACTTATTAAATCCCTTGGCTACTTTGGGGTGTGGGCAATTATCTTTGCTGAATCTGGCTTGTTAATTGGTTTTTTTCTGCCTGGGGATAGTTTGTTATTCACTGCTGGATTTATTGCATCTCAAAATTTACTCAACATTTGGGTTCTGATTTTTGGTGCTTTTGTTTGTGCAGTCTTGGGTGACAATGTTGGCTATTTTACTGGGCATAAATTTGGCAGAAGACTATTTCAGAAGGAAGATTCGTGGTTATTTCATAAAAAACACATTGTTAAAACCCAAAATTTTTACGAACAACACGGCAAGAAAACGATTGTTCTAGCACGTTTTTTACCAATTGTACGGACTTTTGCGCCAATTGTAGCGGGTATTGGTGCTATGCATTACCGGACATTTATGTCTTATAACTTAATTGGTGGCTTTATTTGGACTTTTGGCATCACTTTGTTAGGATTTTTCTTAGGAAAATCTTTACCGCCCGAACAGGTAGATAAATATTTATTACCAATTATTGGATTAATTATTGTTATTTCTTTAGTGCCATCAGTTATTCATGTCATACAAGAAAATAGAGCAAACAAAGATTGAAAATATGTAATAACTTAGAATTGAGAAGTCAGAATTCAGGAGTCAGAAGTGAGAAGGTAGAATTCACAATTAAAGGATAAAGCGGCTTGGGTTTTTAGACTAGCGGCAAGATTTTATGTTTTTCTGAAACATCAATCTCCATCTATTTCTAGAAAACCTGATTTTTTTCGCAATTGCTACACTTTTTATTGTGGTTGTGAACAAGGGCTGGAAAAAGGCCAAAACCTACACTTTGCCTTTACTGTTTACTATTTGGTATAAAATTTAGTTTGGCTAAGTAGAAGTATTAGGAATACTACCGCCCTTATTAGTAATGTTATTGTGGGGTGTATGGTGGAGCGATGTCTACGATCGTCACTGAGCTTGTCGTACCCCTACGGGGAAGCAAGCTACGCGGAGCGTCTCGTAGAGAAGTGCGGGCTACGCCTACGCGCTGTTTTAGCTGTATTTAGCTCGTATTTTATCGCATTAGGCTGACAAATCATTGCCGAGAGGGTCGCCTACAAAGACTTGCAAAATGTAATGTGGGCGATGATTCCTTATATATACTTACCGTACCGTTTCTGCCAGTTATATTAGAGTTTAAGAATTTTAGGTTCTGAAAGTAACTTACTGTCAATGTGATATTTATTAATTTTTCAATTGGTGCAGTGGATTGTCAATTACCCTATAAATGTATCACCATTGCCTTGGCTGTTTCCCTGGGAAGTCGAACAAAATATAGATGGGGAGAATAATAACTCCTCACTCACTAGTCAACAGTCAACACTTCCTGTTTAGCCAATGCCCTATTCTTCTGGACGTTAGAGTTTGAAAAAGCGTTATAATTATTGGCTACTGCTACCTTATATCCGACCCCAGTGGCGAACCATCACTAAGGGATTTATTGGCATTTTTGGATATGTGCTGGCAACATTAGTGTTAATCAATCTTGCCGGGAAATTGGCAATTCCCTTCGGACAAGGTAATGTAGTAGCGATCGTCCAAGTAACTGGGATTTGTGCCTTAATCTTTCTTGTGAGAGCCTTGTTCCAGTCTATACAAGATATGTACATGGCGAAAGCTGCTTTAAAAGTTGCTTTTCATCTCCGCCAGCAATTATACTCACATCTCCAAAAGCTAAATCTCAGCTATTTTGAAACAACAAAAGCAGGTGATTTATCTTACCGCCTCACTGAAGATGTTGACCGAGTTGGTGAAGTGGTAAATAAAATATTTCACGAGTTTATTCCCTGTATTTTGCAGCTGGTGGCAATTGCAATTTACATGATTTGTTTGAATTGGCAATTGACATTAGTAGCGGTGATAGTTGCACCACTAATCGCTATTTTAATCACCTGGTTTGGTAAACACTTAAGCAAGTATTCTTTAAAAAGTCAAAATCGGGTGTCGGGTTTATCTGCTATTATCTCAGAAATTTTTACCGGTATCCGTTTGGTACAAGCTTTTGCGGCGGAAAATTACGAAATTGCCCGTTCTGGTTCTGAAGCAGAACGCAGTCTGAAAGCAAAATATTCCGCCCAACGGATAAAAGCAATGAAAATTCCCATTGTGGGATTTTTAGAAACCTCAATTGTCTTATCTTTATTGATAGTGGGGGCGTGGCAAATTTCCCAAGACAATTTGACAATAGCTAATTTTTTTAGTTATCTGGCGGCGGTAGTGCTGTTAATCGATCCCATCAGTCACATTAGTAAAAACTACAATCAATTTCAGCAAGGCGAAGCATCTATTGGCCGGGTTTTTGAGTTAATGGCAATTCAACCGACAGTGATGGAAAAACCAAATGCGATCGCTTTACCTCCAGTCAAAGGGCAAGTAGAATATCGTCATGTTTCTTTTGGCTATCAACCAGGGGAACGTGTATTAAAGGATATCAGCTTTTTGGTATCACCGGGTGAAGCGATCGCTATTATAGGAACTTCTGCTGCTAGTAAAACCACATTTGTAAATCTCTTACCCCGTTTTTACGATCCTAAAGTTGGTCAAATCTTAATTGACGGTATTGATATTCGGGATGTGAAGTTAAATAGTCTGCGGCGACAAATTGGCATTGTTCCCCAACAAAGCATCATCTTTTCTGGAACAATTGCCCAGAATATCGCTTTTGGGCAAGACTTTTTTGATATGCAAGAAGTGACAGCAGCAGCAAAAATTGCTAACGCCCATGAATTTATTAACGAATTACCAGAAGGTTATCGTACTTGGGTGGGCGAAGGTGGGGTAAACTTATCATTAGGGCAAAGACAAAGAATTGCGATCGCTCGTGCCGTTCACCTCAACCCACAAATTTTGATTCTTGATGAAGCCACATCTGCATTAGATTCCGAGTCAGAAGCTTTGGTGCAGCAAGCGTTAGAAAGACTGATGGAAAACCGGACAGTGTTGATTATTGCCTATCGTTTATCAACAATTAAAAGGTGCGATCGTATTTTAGTTCTCGAACAAGGAAAAATTATCGAATCAGGCAGCCATGAAGAATTATTAACCATAAAAAAGGGTCGCTATGCCCAATTTTATGGTCAAGAATTTAGTTAAGCTGAACTGCTTAATAAACTACGGAATGCAATCAGAAAAGACATTTTTTGTAGCTTAGCGACCGGTCATTTGCTCCAGCTTTTCTGGATACCGAGCGCCTTGCACCGCAATCACCGCACCTGCTACATCTTCAATTGGTACGTTCGGGTCAACCCGGTGCTGGCAAGCCAACAGAGACGAACTGACTGCGCGTTAATATTCTGTGCATCTTCATGCAGAATTGGTATTAATGTGATTTAACTATTGTCGAGATTGAATTTGTTTAACTAAATCATAAAAAGGTTGCCAGTTATCTTCTTGAAAAATTGCTTCCCAAATTGATTCGATTACAGGTCTTAACAATGCTGTCTTTGGATTATAAAAAGCTAGAGTTTGAGCAATTGTTTCTAGGCGATCGCTATCTAAATCATTTAATATTTTATGGTACAATATACACCAATCATCAAAAATTCCTGATGCTCCCGGTACTGGGACAATATCAGAAGTATTCATCACAAAGCCTGGTTCATCTCGCCATTTAGCTGAAAAGGTGCGAGCCATCTCATAAAAAAATTCGTGATACCCGACTTTGCTATTGCCCAAAAATTCAATTGTTAAATTCAAAAGTTCTTTCGCCTGTGGATGTGGCAACTCTATAAAACCCAACTTTTTCAACATCAAAGAAGCGTATTCTGCTTGATAATATTCATTAAACTTCGCTAATCCAAAATTCAAATCGTCTTTCTCAATAATCGCCTTTAAAGGTTCTTGGAGCATTTCTAGATTTAACTGGCAAACGGTTGGTTGATTAATGTAACAATAGCGTCCGTAATAATCAAAATATGCAGCTATAAAGTATGGATCGTAGTGAGGAATAAACGCATAAGGGCCATAATCAAAACTTTCTCCCGTAATCGACATATTGTCAGTATTGAGAACTGCATGACAAAAACCAGCAGCCATCCACTGGGCTGCTAATTCTGCAACTCTTTTAACTAATTCGGCGTAAAATAAGGCATATTTATTTTCTTGAGCATCCAAGTCTTGATAATATTCCTTAATTACGTGGTCTAATAGCTTCTGAGTTAAATCTGGGCGCTGCAAGTAGTGTAGGCGCTCAAAAGTACCAAAGCGAATATGAGAACTGCTCATCCTCACCATTACAGACGAACGAGTCGGTGAAGGTTCATCCCCCCGCCACAGTGATAAACCTGTTTCAATCATGGTGAGACACCGCGAACTACGTACACCCAAGTGGTGCAGTGCTTCCGCAGCCAAAACTTCCCGCACTCCACCTTTGAGCGTCAGTAAACCATCGCCACCACGGGAGTAAGGCGTTCTTCCAGAACCTTTTGTGCCAAAATCGTATAATTGCCCATCAGTACCGCGTACTTGTCCGTAGAGAAAGCCTCTGCCATCACCCAATAATCGGTTATATTCACCAAATTGATAGCCGTGGTAACGCATTGCCAAAAAGGGTTTGCGCCCCTCGAATTTGCCAAAAGCTGTGATGAAATCTTCATCTTTAACTACTTGGGGATCGAGACCTAAACGTGGTAAAAGTGCATCGTTACGCCAACGCAAGATGTGTTGGGGAAATTCTTCTGCTGCAACCTCATCATAGTAGTCATCGCCTAAAGATTCAAAGGCGCTTTCGTAGTTAAGGCAGAGAAAAGGATTGCTAGAATTTTTGTTGTTTGCGGTTTGGGCCAGAGTCATTATAAAGAAAACTTAATTCATTCTTTCTCTTAATACTACCTCTGGCTTCAGCATTAGCATCGATATATTCTCGATTACGAATTATTTTAAGATTTGGGTAGTTGCCAATTAGGATTGGTCAGACTTGTCAAAATATGATCTTCCCACTGTCCATTGATTAATAAATAGTCTCTAGCATATCCTTCAATGACAAAACCGAGCCTTTTGAGAACATTGCCGCTGCGTCGATTGTGAGGCATATAATTAGCCATGATGCGGTGAAGATTTAATTCTTGAAAGACATATTGAGTCGCTACTTGTAACCCTTCTGTCATATATCCTTTACCTTGCTTGGTTTCGGCAAGGCTATATCCCACGTAACAAAAATGAGCAACTCCGCGAACAAAATTACTAAAATTGATAGTCCCAATAATTACAGTTGGATTTTTTTTAGTAAAAATAAATAGCTTTAAGGATTGACCATTGACAAATTCCAAAAAATTGTTCTCTATTTGATACTGCCAATATTCTTCAGTGAAAAAACCATCAGCCCAAAGAGGGTAGAATGGAGTCAAATAGGTTTTGTTATCAGTAAAGTATTTAATAATTTGAGGTATATCCTCTTGAACTGGCGATCGCAATAACAAGCGATCGCTTCTAATTAATGGCAATTCTAATTTCATACACTACTTAATTGGGCATTGGGTATTGGGTATTGGGCATTGGGCATTGGGCATTGGGCATTGGGCATTGGTCATTTGTCATTATTTTTTCCCCGCGTCCCCGCGTCCCCGCGTCTCCCCATACTTCTCTACGAGAGGCTGCGCCAACGGCTCCGCTCAGTACAAGTCTCCCCACCTCCCCACCTCCCCACCTCCCCACCCCCCTTCAAAAAATAGAATCTGCCAATCAACGAAAATATTGATAAGCTGATGTCTAAATATCTAGGCGCAAGGATTGAGAGCTAATGGGTGATTAATAACTTCAATATCCCTTTGCCCAAACGCTGTACCAGAGGAAATTTAACCAAAAGACAGCCTTCATAAACCTAGTCTACAGGAAGGATAGTGACGGTGGGAATACGCTACGATTGGCAGGAATTAGAGATTAGGGCGATATATAACACGTCTTTGCTAGAGCTGATTTATCAAGCTGCTAGCGTGCATCGCCAATATCATGACCCAACAAAAATCCAAGTTTGTAAGCTCATATCTATTAAAACCGGAGGTTGCCCAGAAGATTGTAGCTACTGTGCCCAATCTTCGCGCTATCAAACAGAGGTAAAGCCGCAAGCACTCCTAGAAAAAGAAACGGTAGTTAGTATTGCCCAAAAAGCGAAAGAAACTGGTGTTAGTCGCATCTGTATGGGTGCTGCTTGGCGTCAAGTGCGGGATAACTCACAATTTGAGGAAGTCCTGGAAATGGTCAAGGATGTGACGGCAATGGGTTTGGAAGTATGCTGCACTCTGGGAATGTTGACACCAAATCAAGCCAAGCGATTAGAAGAGGCAGGGCTTTACGCCTATAACCATAACTTGGATACCTCGGAAGAATATTACAGCACAATTATTACCACAAGGACTTATGGCGATCGCCTCAACACAATTGAGAATGTTCGTCAAACAAACGTCACTGTATGTTCCGGCGGTATCCTTGGTTTGGGCGAAACTGTGGATGACCGTATTGCAATGTTGCAAACTCTAGCAAGCTTACAACCGCATCCAGAATCTGTGCCAATTAATATTCTTTCTCAAGTACCAGGCACACCCTTAGAAAATCAGCCTGATGTCCCCATTTGGGATGTTGTGCGGATGATTGCCACAGCCAGAATTGTCATGCCAGGTTCCGATGTGCGTCTCAGCGCTGGTAGGGCTAGACTTTCTGAAGTTGAACAAGCTTTGTGCTTTATGGCAGGAGCTAATTCTATCTTTTCTAGCGATGACAACAAAATGTTAACCGTGACAACTCCTTGTCCAGATTATGATAGCGATCGCCAAATGCTGAATTTACTCGGTTTACAAATGCGTCCGCCTTCCCAAAGAGAGGAGAAAGCCGCCAGTCCAGCATTTGTGGGATAAATCTCTTGTAGGACGGGCGTCTCGCCTGTCCCAAATCCAAGGGCAGGCATCTTGCCTGCCCCACAATAATCTTGGTTAAATTATCTTAGCAGTCCGCAGACCGAAAAACAGACCAAGAGCTATACCAAAGAATAAACCCAAGAAGACGATGTAAGCTACAATTGCAAACATTTATTTTTCTCCACAATAGTTCCTAAATCTATTGAATCATTAGATGTTGGATATTGGGCATTGGGCATGGGGCATCGGGAGGTGTGGGAGGTGTGGGAGGTGTGGGAGGTGTGGGAGGTGTGGGAGGATGGGGAAGAAATCTTTCCCCCCTCTCTCCCCACACTCCCCACACTCCCCTCTCTCCCCTCTCTCCCCCATCTCCCCACACTCCCCACACTCCCCTCTCTCCCCACACTCCCCACACTCCCCACACTCCCCACACTCCCCACACTCCCCACACTCCCCCATCTCCCTTGTCCCCTGCCTCCTGCCTCCTGCCCCAGATTGCGATAGAATACACCCCACGGGCGCTTGTTTGGGGTTGGGCAATGACTTCTGTAATTAATGTGAATTTACCAGGGCAGTCTTATGAGATTGCGATACCTTCGGTGAGCTACGCTAACGCACCTTCAAGCCTAGATGGACTCGGCCAACACATGGCCAATCTAAAGCTAGGCAAGAAGGTACTGCTGGTTTCTAATCCGACGATTTTTAAGCATTTTGGCGAAAGAGCCATTGCATCGCTGACATCTGCTGGCTTTGATGTTGCTAGCTGCACCCTACCACCTGGGGAACGCTATAAAACCCTTAATTCCATCCAAAAACTCTACGATGTCGCCTTGGAAAACCGCCTAGAACGTTCTTCGACTATGGTGGCTTTGGGGGGAGGCGTGATTGGTGATATGACTGGTTTTGCAGCTGCAACTTGGCTGCGGGGCATTAATGTCGTACAAGTGCCTACCTCTCTGTTGGCAATGGTAGATTCGGCAATTGGGGGCAAAACTGGTGTTAATCATCCCCACGGGAAAAACTTAATTGGGGCGTTTCATCAACCACGCTTGGTTTTGATTGACCCAGAAGTCTTGAAAACTCTGCCGATGCGCGAGTTTCGGGCAGGGATGGCAGAAGTGATAAAATACGGTGTGATTTGGGATGCCGAATTGTTTGCCCAGTTGGAAGCCAGTAAACGCCTCGACCAACTCCGCTATGTCAAACCAGAATTGATAAGCAGCATATTAACGCGCTCTTGTCAAGCGAAAGCTGATGTTGTTAGCAAAGATGAAAAAGAAGGTGGATTAAGAGCGATTCTCAACTATGGACATACCATCGGTCATGCAGTGGAAAGTTTGACTGGTTATCGGCTAGTGAATCACGGAGAAGCAGTGGCGATCGGTATGGTAGCGGCTGGAAAAATTGCTGTGGAACTAGGAATGTGGCAGAAGGAAGACAGTGAACGTCAAAATGCTTTAATTCAAAAAGCAGGTTTACCAACTCAGTTACCAGCTGGGGTGGATATTGAAGCACTTATTGAAGCATTGCAGTTAGATAAAAAAGTCAAAGACGGGAAAGTCCGGTTTATTTTGCCAACACAAATTGGTGTAGTGACAATTACTGATGAAGTGCCATCAGATGTTATTCGCCAAGTGCTGCGGGAGATTTGATAAAAATCGGTAATTACTGAAATAAATGAATAAAAAAGTATAAAATCAAGGATAAAACTCTTACCAGATTTAAAGCAGAACTGTAAAAGTACTACCTTTTGGATAGTTATCTTCAACAATAATTCTGCCATGATGTGCATCGATCGCCATTTTGCAGAAAGCTAATCCTAATCCGATTTGTGACACTTGTGGGTTAACAGTTCCAATTTCATACTTTTCAAAAATGCTTTGCCGCAAGCTTTCAGGAATTCCCGAACCAGAATCAGCAACTTGTATTTTCGTACCTCCTGCTGCTAAATTTTCTGCCCGCAAGATGACTTGAGAATTGGAGGGTGAAAACTTAATGGCATTGGATAGCAAATTATCTAAAACTCGGCGAAAGATAGCTGCATCTACTTTCACGGTATCGCCTGGTTTGGGTAATTCACTGATGAGAGTGAGATTTTTTTGATCTGCGATCGCTTCAACATCCGCTAAGGCTGAAATACACAGCCCGCAAAGGTCTACTTCTGTATAATTGAGAACCATTTTGCCGGATTCTAATTTTGCCATGATCAACAAACTATTAATCAAGGATTGCAACTGTTGACAGGCGATCGCAATTTGTTCAATTTTCTGCTGCTGTTTTTGAAAAGACAAACCAGGAAATCGCAGAATCTCAGTTGATAGGACAATACTAGTGAGAGGATTTCGCAAATCATGGACGATGGTGTTAACCATATCTTCTCGTAGTTTGAGTAAAGCTTGGAGGTTATCATACTGTTGCTTAATCCGCAACATCGAATTCACCCTAGCGCGTAACTCTAAACTGTTGATGGGCTTACTAATGAAGTCATCTGCACCTGCGCCCAAACACCGAGCCAGATCTTCTTTGGCAGTTAACGCTGTCACCATGACGACGGGAACTGTTTGCCATTGCGGATCGGCTTTGATGCGCCGACATACTTCCATCCCATCCAAATCGGGCATCATTACATCGAGCAAAATCACATCGGGCTGAAAACTACTGAGGCGAGTTAGGGCTTGTTGACCGCTAGGAGCATAGTGTAATTGATATCCTTCCCCATCTAGTAATGTTTCAATAACATCAAAATTATCTGGTTCATCATCAATTACTAAAATAGAGGGTTGAGTGTCCATTAAGAATTTCCACTATTTTCCTAAAAGTTGTTGAATTGTGGCAGTAAGCTGTTTGAGTTTTACGGGTTTAGTCAAATATTCGTTGGCTCCGGCTGCTAAACAACTTTCGCGATCGCCGGGCATGGCTAGGGCTGTGAGGGCAATAATTGGCACATCAGTAAATTGGCGATCGCCACGGATGCGGCGTATCGCTTCTAGTCCGTCCATTTCTGGCATTTGAATGTCCATAACAATTAAGTTGGGTTTTTGACTTGCAGTCAGTTCAATGGCTTGTTGTCCATTGTTTGCCAAAATTAAACGATATCCTCGACTTTCAAGATAGCCACACATTGTATCAATGTTTGCCTGATTGTCTTCTGCCAGTAAAATTACGGGAAATGCCATCGGTGACGGTAGGATCGCATCTGCTAAATGAGAACGGTTAGGATATTGCAGTTTTTCTAAAGTTGCCCGAAACTGAGCGCGAGAAATTGGTTTAACCAAATATTCAGCAGCTCCGTAAGCAAATCCTTTGGTACGTTCGTCTAGCACGGAAGTGATGATAATAGGAATTTCTTTGGTTTGTGGGTTTGTTCTCAGTTGAGCGAGTATGTCCCAACCCGATAAGTCAGGCAATTGTAGATCCAGGACAATCAAAGCTGGTTTCAGACATAGGACTTGCTCTACAGCTCCTTCACCTTTTGAATAGACAACAGGTTGCATTTTCATTTCGCTCAAGTAGCGAGTAATTTGTTCAGACGCCGGAACTGAGTCTTCAATCACCAGAACCTGAGCATTTTCGGCAAGAAACTGATAACTAGGCAATGGATTTTTGACGACGGTTGTGGAAACACCATCGCTGGTACGGTAGGGAATCTGCACTGTAAAACAACTACCCACTCCAACTTCACTGCTAACCAAGACCGTTCCTCCATGCAGAACAGCAATCCGTTGTACTAGTGCTAGTCCTAAACCGGTGCCACTGTACTGACGATTCAGGCTACTGTCAAGCTGGATAAAAGGCTCAAACAACTTGCCAATGTCCTCAGCAGCAATGCCGATGCCGGTATCAGTGACAGACAAGCAAAGGAGGGATGGGGAAGAAGACGCGGGGAGGAGGGGACGCGGGGACGCGGAGAGTGTTTGTAATAAATTCCCTGTGTTTGCGTGTTTCCGGTTCTCCCTGTCTTCTTTCCCCGCGTCCCCGTGTCTTTGCGTCCCTGCGTCCTCTTCCCCTGCTTCCAACCAGACTTTTAGAGAGACAGACCCTTGTTCTGGTGTGAATTTGATGGCGTTGCTCAGTAGGTTGATTAGTACTTGACGTAAACGGCGATCGTCTACTTGGATGGTGCTGAGGTTGGTGGCGATGTGAGTATTCAGGCGAATATTTTTTTTCAATGCCATGTGTTTGACGAAGGCGAGGCTGGCATCACACAGGGTTTTCACTGGAACGTCACTCAGCTGTAATTCCAGTTTGCCAGATTCAATTTTAGACAAGTCTAAGATGTCGTTGATCAGTTCTAGCAGATGTCTGCCGCTACGCTCAATGGTGGCGATCGCTTTTGCTTGCCGTTGATTAATCGAACCGAACACGCCTTCTACCAAGCCTTCTGACATGCCTAAAATTGCATTCAGTGGGGTTCGCAGTTCATGGCTCATGTTGGCAAGGAATTCGTCTTTGAGGCGAGTGGCGCGAGCTAGCTCGACGTTGGCGTTGGCAAGTTGCTCATTGGTTTGCCGCAGTTGGACTTCGGTTTGTTTGCGATCTGTAATGTCTTCGTGGGATACCAAGATACCAATCACGTCGCCTGCACTATTGGTAAGGGGAACTTTATTTGTTCGCACCCAGAGTTCCTCGCCATTAGGCCCTTCCAATGGCTCTTCATAGCCTAGCTTTGGGGTTCTAGTATTCATCACTCTGGCGTCATCTGTAGAGTAGAGATGTGCCCACTTTGCCCAAGGTAATTCAAAGTCGGTCTTGCCGATGATGGCATCGGGGTCTATTTGAGAATCGCGAGCAAATGCCGGATTGCAGCCGAGAAACCGCGACTGGCGGTCTTTCCAGAAGACACGTTGGGGAAATGTGTCCAGTACCGTTTGCAGCATTTTGCGTGATTTTTCTAGTTCTTGCTCGGCTTGTTTGCGATCGCTAATATCAAATAGGGTGGCGCGGTTGTAAAGATACCTGCCATCGGCATCTCTGACGGCAGTGGCACTGATTAATACTGGCAAAATTGTGCCATCTTTACAAACCATTTCATACTCCAAATCTTTTACCCAGCCTCGTTCTTGGAAGCGGTTATAGTTAACCCAGAAGGCCAAGCAACTGGCTTCTGTGAAAAAATTCACTAAGGGTTTGCCAATCATTTCTTCACGGGTATAGCCCAACAATTGCAGTTCTGTCTCGTTCACCTTGATAAATCGGCCATCGCTATCCAGGGAATGGTAGCCACAGGGAGCATTATTGTATAAATCTTCGACTTCACTGGCATATTTCGCCAGTGCCTCTTGTACCTGTTTGCGATCGCTAATATCAGTTACCCGGACTAAATTCATGGTGCGTCCGGCGACAGTAATCGGCTTGGCTGCAATGTTCCCCCAAAAAATCTTGCCGCGAAGAGTCACATATTCAATTTCCCGACTCCAAACACCTTTGGTTTGCATATCTGCGACGATGGCATCCGTTTCGCTGGCAGTGAATGGATGATGTTGGAGTGTCTGTCCATCTATTTCGAGTAATTCGGCTTTGTCAGCGGCCTCAAACAGTTCTACTGCTTGCCGATTACAATCTAGAGTCAGCAGCGTTTGAGGATCGACCAGAAAAATCGCATCGGCTGATTCGTTAAAAATTGCTTCCAGCAAATCCCTGTTGCGAATAAGTTCCTGTTCTGCTTGTTTACGTTCGCTAATATCAAAGTTAACCCCAATCATCCGCACAGGTTCGGCCTGTTGGTTACGCTTGATAATACCGTAGCCTTTGAGGAAACGAATTTCTCCACTGGGTTCAATGATACGAAACTCGACATTATATTCTTGTTTACCTTGGAGAACTTGCTCAGTGACTTCCAGGATATAAGAGCGATCGTCTGGGTGGATGCAGTTTAACCAGGCATCAAAAGAACTGTTAAAATCCCTATTACTTAATCCGTAAAGTTCGTACATTCGCTCATCCCAAATCTGTTTGTTTTGGGCGAAATCATATTCCCAAATGCCGAACCCTCCAGATCTTATTGCTAGGGTTAGCCGTTCAGAAATGTGATGCAGCTGTTCTTCGGTTCGTTTGCGATCGCTGATATCCGTAAGTGTACCGACGTAGCCGATAAGATCGCCACTAGTGTTGATTTCGGGTAACACCTGGACATAAAACCAATTAATGGTACCATCCGGTCGCACATGCCTACCCTCGCTTTCATAAAATTCTGTGGGATTAACACGTCCTTGCTGAAATTTGAGAGACCATTCTAGTCCCAGGCGATGACGGTCTTCTGGGTGTAGCGCTTCTAACCACCCCATACCCAATGCCGCTTGTGTTGGCCTCAGAGTCATCTGACTCCAGCGATCGTTAACATAGATACATTGACCAACAGCATTAAGCTGGAAAATTGCCACGGGAGCGGCTTCTGTTAAGGTAGCATAGCGGCGTTCGCTCTCTAGTAGCGCTGACTCTGCTTGTTTGCGTTCGGTAATATCGGTGAGGGTGCCAATGTAGCCAATCACGGTGCCAAAGGGGTTAGTTTCCGGTAGTACTTGGATGTAGAACCAACTGATACTGCCATTGGGGTGCAGATGCCTGCCTTCGTTGCAGTATAGTCCTGTTGGCCAAAATCCTTGAGACCATTGCAACCGCAGGCGTTCGCGGTCTTCCGGGTGTATTATATTTAACCAACCCATTCCTAATGCCGCCTGTGTTGGTTTACGTGTCATCTCGCTCCAGCGATCGTTAACATAAATACATTGACCAGTAGGATCGAGGCGGAAAATTGCCACAGGGGCGGCTTCTGTCAGGGTTGCATAACGCCGTTCGCTATCTCTGAGGGCTGCTTCTACTTGTTTGCGATCGGTAATGTCTAAGATAGTGCCGACCAAGCCCACGGCTCTGCCATCTGCATCAAATATCGCTTCTCCTCTGGAAAATAAATAAAGCAATGCCCCATCTGAGCGATTTGAGCAATATTCCATCTCATAGGACTTTCCCTGTTCGATTGTTTGCTGCACCAAAACATCGTGACGAGTCCGAGTTACTAAATTCATTAACTGACGAAACTCCTCGTAGGTTGGCGTACCAGAAGCAGGATCGCGTCCAAAAATGTGAAAGACCTCTGGCGACCAGATGATTTCTTGAGTTTGTAAATTTAATTCCCAACTGCCCAAATTGGCAATTCGTTGCGCCGCCAGCAGATGCGCTTGGATCTTGCAAAGGCGTTCTTCGCTTTCACGTAAAGCTGCTGTGCGCTGTTCCACTCTGGCTTCGAGTTGTTGATTGAGTTGTTGCAATGCCTGTTCTGCAAGCACTCGCTCCGTAATATCAGCTGCAACCCCACCGACTAGGCATTGCCCGACAGTTCCCAAAAGTGGGAATTTGTAAACTAGAAAATAGCCTAGCGTACCGTCTATTCTGGGAGCTTGTTCAATCACCTCAATGGGTTGTTGAGTCTGTGCAACCTGGCGAATATTGTCCACAAACTGCTGAGCAATTTCAGGGGAATATATTTCAAAGACTGTCTTGCCGATTAAATCTTCTCTGATTTGGCTGTGAAGTTGAAATTTTTGTAGATAAGTTTGACTCAGATAAACCAACAAACCATTTTCATCAGTAATCCAAGAAGCTGTAGGACTATTATTCATGAATGCCACAAAGCGAGCTTCACTTTCGAGTAAAGCAGCTTGTATTTGTTTGCGTTCTGCTAATTCTGCCTGTAGCTGCTCATAGGCATTTGCTTGTTGAATGGCGATCGCTATTTGTACGGCAAGTCCATCTAATAAGGAAAGCTCTACCGATTCCCAGTGACGAGATGCCGAACATTGGTGGGCAATTAATAATCCCCATAATTGCTCTGCTACCAAAATCGGCACCACCAGGTTAGCTTTGACTTCAAATTTTTCCAAAAGACGCAGATGACAATTTGTTAAGCCAGCTTGGTAAACATCGTCTATTGCTCGTTTTTTTCCCTGGCGATATTCGTTTGCAGCTCTATTTTGAAGGCAGGTGTCGTGAATTTTCTTCCCCAAAGCCACAGTCCAACCATCAAGCACTGACTCCGCCACAATGATGCCGCTCATATCTGGCTGAAATTGATGAATCACTACCCTGTCTGTCAACAGAAATTGGCGCACTTGTGTTGCAGTTTGGCGTAAAATTTCTTCGAGGTTGAGCGACTGACGAATCCGCAAAGCGATCGCGGCAATAAGTTGTTGTTGTTCTTGACTTTGTTCTAGCCGCCGCCTGAGAAGAATTGGTGCAACTGCGCCATCGATTGATTGTTGGACAATTTCAGGGGTGAGCTTGCCTTTAATTAAATAATCCTGGGCACCGCTTTTGATGGCACGGGCGGCGCCCAGTTCATCTTCTTCTGTGGTCAGCAGAACGATCGCCGATTGGTTAGTACTAAATTGTTTCCTAAATTCTTGAACAAACTTTAACCCATTGCCATCAGGCAACAAAAAATCCAGCACGATGGCATCTGGTATTTCTTGCTGACACCATTTCATGGCCTCTGTCGCCGTGCCAAACTCAAAAATCCGATAATCATACAGCAACTGAGGCTGCAAACAGCGACAAATTTCCATCCGCTCTTGAGCGCAATCATCAATCAGCAGAATGGTAAGGGGAGAACCATGACTCATAGGATCAAAAATACGAACGCGATCGCGTTTAAACGCATTTCAACAAAATTGTATCTCTTTAACTATCATGTTAATAGCATGACTTATACTAAGTTATACCTCGATAGGAGTTGAGATACACAGCAGAGGAAATGCCTGAGATATTCTCATATTGCCCACATTCAAGTTACAGTATGTAATTTCAAATTGGGTATGTTTCAAAGATAGGGGGAGCAGGGGAACTAAATTCTTCCTCATCTCCCCATCCTCAATCCTCTGTGCCCCCTCTAGTTGTCTTGCATCTACTCTTGCGTGTTATGCAAGAATGCGATTCGCAATTTTACGTAAAAAGCTCTGGAGTTTTTCAGTAAATTTGCTGTTACTCAAATTCATACCCTTGGAGCTAGACGAACAGTATCAAAACCTTGGTTTGAGAGCGATATCTTTGCTCTATGCTTACCTACACAGTAGTAGTTTTTCAAATTAGCTAGATTCTACCAACTTTTTTGAATAACCAACTGACGCACTTTTCAAGTAATTCAGCTTCACCAGTTCCCTAGCTTCCCTCAAATTTCCATGAGTTATGGAGTCATAACTCAGTATTTATTCTTAAATTTTCAATAGAAATATAAGTAAATACTCTCAAATTATTCTGCAAAAAATTAGTGCTTTTCCTCGATTATTTTTTGATTTAAAAGCTGAATAATAAAGTTATTCCCAACCACAAGAAATTCCAAACTATTTGGAATGTTTGAAGATAACAGTGAAATTTATCAACTTAGTGTTACATACAAACTATGATCGAAACGCAATCGCTTAATTTATCTTTTGAAAAAATTTGGAATCAGATAGATCCAGAAATTAAAAATACTTTTGATGAAGAACAAATCAAAGCTATCAAAAAAAGCTTGACTGCTAGTAGTAAGAGTCCTCACTATTTAGATTTACGAATTTCAGTTCCAATTGCGAAATTAAGTTTTTATCTAGTTTTGTTGGGAGGTAAGGAACGTCGCTCGAAAAAGCGTTTGCAATATGAAAAAAGTTTGCATCCTTTATGGACTCCAATTAATAGTTTGTTTTTAATCGGGGCTTTGATGATTTTATCAGCTTCTATCTTAGCTATCTTTTCTGATGTACTTTCTTCAGTTAGTTATACATTTTCATCTCTTGAAGAAAACCCTACATCAATTCCCTGGATTGACAATGAATTCGACTGTCAATATACTCGTAGAACTTGGCGCGATAATAAATGTTGGGATTCCGAACATAATCCGATGTTCTGAAGCTAATTTTTACTGATAGTTAAACAAAATGTCTAGAAATAATTTAACCAAATTTTCTGCCAAAACCGAGCCTTTTGTACAACATTTTTTAGCTCGTATTCCTCCTGAAACAGCATCAAAATTTACTAATACTCAATTAACAGAATTCAAAAGAGTATTGAGTAGTAAAATTACTAAATATCATGCTGTAGACATCAGAATTTCTATTCCCTTTCTGAAACAACAATTTTATGTTGTTTTACTGATTGGTAGAAAAAAACGTTTAAATAGCCGTGCCACAAAATCAATTTTTACACCTGTTAATAATGTTGGCATCATCATAATTTTTCTGCTTTTGACAGTTACTTTAATTAGTCTGTTCGAGATTGTGAAAAAATTGCCTCACAAGGATTACTTCAACAAAATACAGGCATTACAGCAATATTTAGAAAAATAATTTTAAATTATTGCTTCGTTTAAGTTCAGGTGCTCTACTAAATAATAATTTCAAATTAATTTCTACAATACACTATGTGGTTAAGTCAATCAAATTTAAAATACTTCTAATATATTTTTTTAAATATAGGACTCTTATTTAATTTTTGAACAAAACTCCGTAACCTTTAATTTTCTATAACCCTCTTGCCTACCCAGATAGATAAGTTTATCAATTAAAGTGGACTGCTATAAATATAATATTGTGATTTTTTTTAATTATTAATTTATTACACATTTAAACTAATGTTCATTAACTCTCTCAGCTTTGAAAATTTACAGATGACTATTATTCGTCATCCTCTAATAGTTAGCCCCGAAGTTTTACTTTTGGATGTTGTGGCACTAATAAATAAACGACAAATTAGTTTTGGTCATTGGTTAAACAAAGATTACGAATCTTTGGAATATTCGCCTAAAGAAATGGACAGTATTACATCTCAAGCCGACAGTTGTGTTCTAATTATGGAAAACTCACGGTTGGTCGGTATCTTTACACAACGAGACTTAATTAAGCTGACAGCAGAAAAAAATAGTTTAGAAAATATCAGTATTCAGGAGGTGATGACAACAGACCTAGTAACTCTGAAAATAGCAGAATTTAAAGATACTTTTACTGCTTTAAATTTGCTAAAACAACATCGAATTTGCCATCTGCCAATATTAGGGGAGCAAGGAGAGGTGATTGGATTAGTCACTCCTGCAAGTTTACTTGGAGTTGCAATTCAACAAGCAAGACTCTATAATTATGCACGAGTTAAACTCGCAGAACGTCAGAGAATTGAAAGTGAACTGCGCTTAGAACGTAACTTTGTTTCTGCGGTTTTGAATGTTGCAGATGCTCTAGTTATTGTGCTGGATTGCCAGGGAAGAATTGTGCGCTTTAATCATACTTGTGAACAAACCACAGGTTACTCATTTGATGAAGTCAAAGGCAAGTTTATCTGGGATGTTCTACTATTACCTGAAAACATTGAATGTATCAAAGCTTTATTTCAAAATTTTGCATGTAAAGAATTACCTAACCGATACGAAACTGACTTAATTACTAAAGATAGCGATCGCCGCATAATTTCTTGGTCAAATAAAGTCTTACTTAATAACCATGACGAAGTTGAGTATATTGTCTGTACAGGAACTGATATTACCGAGAGCAGAAAAGTACAAGAAGAACTCCAGCAGACTCGAAATTTTTTAGCGTCGATGATTAATAATCTTCCAGTTGCGGTGTTTGTTAAAGATGCAAAACCAGACAATTTTGGGAGATTTAAATTATGGAATCAAACCTGCGAACGCATATTTGGTATCACAGCCGAACAGGCAATTGGCAAAACAGATTACGAATTTTTTCCCAAAGAACAAGCAGACTTTTTTCGCCAAAAAGACCAAGAAGCTTTTTCTAGTGGTATTCCTCAAGATATTTCCCAAGAAACTCTTGACAGCCCTAATTTTGGGCAAAGAATTTTGCATACAACAAAAGTTCCTTTGTATGACAAGAATCAACAACCCGAATACTTACTGTGTATTTCTGAGGACATTACAGAATATAAACAAGCTGAAGCTGCACTCAAAGAAAGCGAACATAAATTTCGCTTATTTACAGAAAATATTAAAAGTACATTTTGGATAAGTGATATTAAAAGAAATACTCGCCAAATTGTCTATGTAAGTCCTGCTTTTGAAGAAATTTGGGGACGTTCTACAGAAGAAGTTTATACATCATCTGATACATTTTTAGAAGCGATTCATCCAAGCGATCGCCAGCGCTTCATTACGGATACGCCAAAACGAACTGAGGGCGAATATGATGAAGAATACCGAATTATTCGGCCAGATGGAGGGATACGTTGGATTCGTAGCCGTGCCTTCCCCATCAAAAATGACGAGGGAGAAGTGTATCGCATCACCGGCATTGCTGAAGACATTACAGAACGTAAACAAGCTGAAATTGCTTTACAAAGTTTGGTAGAAAGCACAGCTTCCACCACAGGAAATGATTTTTTTCCGGCATTAGTTGAATACATTGCTTCTGCTTTAGATGTCTGTCATGTTATTGTCACTGAATTAATTGAAGGACAAGTCCATACTTTAGGATTTTGGTCTGATGGCCAGTTACAACCTAATATTTCCTATGAGCCAACTTCGACTCCTTGCGAAATTTTGCTCAAGCAAGGATATTACTACTGTGCTTCAGGAATTCAACAAATTTTTCCTATAGCTCAAAGATTGGCTGCAATGGAAGCCGAAAGTTTTATGGGAGTTATCTTGAGTGATAATTTTGGTAATGTAATTGGCTCACTATACATAGTAGATAAAAAAACCATAGCTGACCCCAACAAATTTGAGGGAATTTTAAAAGTATTTGCCGCTAGAGCATCGGCAGAACTTCAACGAAAACGCGCACAAGAAGCTTTAGAAAAACTGAATCGGAATTTAGAAGCTATAGTAGAGCAACGTACTTTAGAATTGCAAGAAAGCGAAGCAGAGCTAAGGGCTATTTTTAATCAAGCAGCTGTAGGAATTAAACTAGAAACTTTAGAAGGAAAATTTGTTAAAGTTAATCAGCAATTCTGTGAAATATTAGGTTACTCCCAAGAAGAGTTACTTAAAAAGACATATCAAGATATTACTTATTTTGAAGATATTAAATATCATCATAACAGTTTACAAAAACTTCTATCCGGAGAGGTGCAAACATTCTCAATTGAAAAGCGCTGTTTGCATAAAAATGGCAATTTAATCTGGATTAATTTGACAGTTTCTCTGATTCTGGATGTCTTTGGTCAACCGATTTATTCAATTGGTATAGTTAAAGACATACAAAATCAAAAACAAGCAGAAGAAGAATTAAAACACCAGTTGGCAGTGGTAGAAGCTGCAATTGAACGCGAACATTTAGTGAATGTCATTACTCAACGCATTCGAGAATCTTTAGATATACAAGCAACTTTAAACGTGACGGTAGCTGAAGTTCACAAGTTGCTAAAAGTCGATCGCGTGCTGATTTACCGCACTTTAACAGATGGTACGGGAAAAGTAATTGCAGAAGCATTAACACCAGGATATAAAAGTATCCTTAACGAATCTTTTCCCACTGAATGTTTTCCCAAGGAATGTTATTTGCGTTATCTCAAAGGTGAAATTTATGCTCTTTCTGACCGCAATTTGCGCGAATCTCCCAGCTGCCTAATCCAATTTATGGAGGATATGCAAATTTGTGCCAAGCTTGTGATTCCAATTATTCAGCACGGTGTGTTATGGGGCTTATTAATTGCTCATCAATGTTCGCGTCCTAGAGAATGGAAATCAGGAGAAATTGAGTTGTTACAGCAATTAGGAAATCAACTAGCGATCGCCACACAACAATCAGGACTATACGCCCAATTGCAAGTAGAATTAAATGAGCGCAAAAAAGTTGAAGAACAAATTTTTAAAGCTTTAGAAAAAGAAAAAGAACTCAGCGATTTAAAATCCCGTTTTATTTCTATGACATCCCATGAATTTCGTACTCCATTGGCTGTGATTGCTTCTTCTGCGGGAATTTTAAAAAGCTTTAGCCATAAACTAGATGAACAACAAAAACAAAGGCATCTTCAATGTATTCAAACTTATATTCAACATACTACTCAACTTTTAGATGATATCTTGCTAATTAATAAAGCTGAAGCAGGAAAATTAGTATTCAAGCCAAGTTCTTTTAATTTAGTTGATTTCTGCCAAACTTTAATAGATGAACTACAACTGAGTTCTCCTAATCATCACCTCGTCTTTTCTCCTCAATACCAAGGTAATCTATCAAACAGAAATCACTTCATCATGGACAGTCAACTCCTGCGACAAATTCTGAGCAACTTACTTTCAAATGCTGTCAAATATTCTTCAAGTGGCAGTAATATTCAAATTGATTTATTAATTCAAGATCAAATCGCAGTTTTTCTGATTAAAGATGAAGGTATTGGGATTTCAATAGAAGATCAGCAACACTTATGCGAGTCGTTCTACCGAGGTAGTAATGTTGGTAATACACCAGGCACTGGATTAGGCTTGACAATCGTGAATAAATGTGTATTCCTACATAAAGGACGAATCACCTTTGCTAGTCAAATTGGATTCGGCACAACATTTAGGGTGGAACTGCCGCTGGTTGCTAACGATACCTTCAGTTAAGGACTTCCAACTAAAACAAATATTCCATCCCTGCGGGACGCTACGCGAACGCGTTTAGGGTAGGGGGGAGGAACCAGAAATTCGGATATAAGAATTATTCACTGCAAGTTTACAAAAAATTGCTATAGGGAAATCTAATATGTTATCGATAAATAATTTTGGGAAAAATAAACTATCAGAACTCCATCAACAAAATGAGTATTTAAGTAAAAGTATGAATAAAAAAATATTAGTAATTGAAGATGAAATCCAAGTTTGCTCAAATATTGAACAGATTTTAACTTTGTCAGATTTTAATATTATTACTGCAAACAATGGTTTAGAGGGATTACGGCTTGCGAAAGCAGAAAAGCCAGACTTGATCTGTTGCGATATTATGATGCCAGAATTGGATGGCTACAGCGTGCTAGAAAGCTTACGTAAAGACGTAGAAACTGAGTCAATACCAGTAATTTTTTTGACTGCAAAAGTAGAGCGTACTGACCTCCGTCAAGCTATGGAGTTGGGAGCCGATGATTACATCACAAAACCTTTTTTACCGGAAGAACTCATCAAGGCAATTGAGATTAGATTGGCGCGGATAGAAAAACCAGATTTAATTAGACAACAGTACGAACAAGAGCGTCAACAAAATATCAAGCTGAAGCAACAAATACAAGCAAGTTCACAAAAGCTTGAGGAGAGTCAACAACTAGCAGACATGCATAATGAGGTTTTACAAAAACTTTTACAAGACTTGGGTAATCCTCTTTCTAATATTAATATGGCAATCCACATGCTCAAGCAAACTCAATCAAATTCCGAGCGCGATCGCTACTTGGCTATATTACAGCAAGAATGCTCTAGGGAAATCGAGCTTTTAAATGAAATCAAGAATTTACAAGTATTACTTACACCAGAAAATGCCAAGATTCTGCAAAAATTCAATTTACTCAACCATCACAAGTAAAAGAAGCATTTTGCAGTATTAAACTATGAGACAATTACCAATTTTAAATATAAATAGGATTGAAATATTATAGTAGATGAACACCATTTTAATCATAGAAGATGAAGAACAAATTCGGGAAAATATTGAAGAGATATTACAACTTTCTGACTTTAAAACTTTGATGGCGTCAAATGGTAAAATTGGATTAGAAATTGCTAAAACAAAATTACCTGATTTGATTATCTGCGACATCATGATGCCAGAGTTAGACGGCTATAGTGTACTGGCTGCTCTGCGTAAAAATGAAGCAACAATGAATATTCCTTTGATATTTGTCACAGCTAAAGCTGAACGTTCAGATTTTCGTCAGGGTATGGAAATTGGAGCCGATGATTATTTAACAAAACCATTTACAACAGAAGAATTATTAAAAGCGATCGCTACTCGTCTGCATAAACAATCTGTAGTTCAACGTCAATCTCAAGCTAAGCTAGATGAACTCAGAATTAATATTGCTCATTCATTGCCTCATGAACTCAATACTCCTTTAAACGGGATTCTGGGAATGTCACAGTTGTTAGTTGAAAATTGTAGCATGATGCGTGAATCTGAAGAAATCGAAATTGCAGAGTTAATTTACACCTCAGCTAACCGACTAAATCGATTAACTCAACGCTTTTTACTCTACTCTAATCTAGAACTAATCACACGAGATAGCGAAAAAATTCGAGAACTTCAAGATACTTCAGAACGATGTGTTACTAAAACAGTTATTAGTGATGTTTGTCTTCAAAGAGCTAGAGAATTTTCTCGAACCAAAGATCTAACTCTAGAACTTACAGAATCAATTGTGCAAATGCCAGAAGATAAATTTAGTATTGTAATTGAAGAATTAATAGAGAATGCTTTTAAATTTTCCTTACCTGGTAGCCAAGTGAGAGTTATTAGCAATGTCGATCGTAATAAATTTAGTTTACATTTAGTTGATAATGGTAAAGGAATGCAAATTCAAGAAATTGAAAGAATTGGAGCATTTATTCAATTTAATCGCAAGTTACACGAACAACAAGGCTCTGGACTGGGGCTGAGTATTGTTCAGCACATAATCAAATTATATGGTGGGGAATTGATAATCAATAGTATTCCCGAACAACAAACTATTGTCAGCGTTATTTTACCTTACCAAATTAGCTAAAAATAAAAAGGTAAGATAATAATTCCGGAATCAAGAATCTGAATGTAAAATGATTAAAAAATAAAAGTACTATAGCTTCTTAGTTTTATTTAAATTATTAAGCTTGCTTCTCAAAGTTTTATTAATTTTAATTTATATATTGTGAATTATTAAATAACAATACAAAACATAAAAATATAAAATAAATTGTCAAACTAGTAATTTTATTTGATAATTTTTACTTTATATATACAAATTCATTACCAATTCTTAAATATCACCCTTTATTCTAAGTTTTGTTGTGCATCTTAGAGTGGCTAAAATGATATTTAGAAGAATTTTTCTGGTTGCGATCGGCTTAATTTTAGCAATAGTAGTGAGCAGTTTGACGCAGTTCAAAACAATTGCCCAATCTCTCACAGATTTAGATTTAGCTGCTTATTACGCTCCAATTCACTATCAAGATACAGACAGCACTAAGTATAGTGGAGACTACATCACCAGGTTTGATTATGATAATGATTGGCGCGGAACAAATAACTGGGATAACCTTTTTCAATTTGCTTTGAATGCTCATGGTTACTATTCTGTAGTCGAAACTTGTACTCATTGGTTCATCACCTATTCTTTTTTCCATCCTCAAGATTGGACTGATATTCCCTTCGACCAAGAACACGAAAATGATTTAGAAGGTTTGCTAACAATTGTTCGTAAGGATGGTTCAACTTATGGCAAACTCGAAGGGGTTGTAACTGTATTTCATCGAGACTTTTACTCGTATACACCTGTTGGTAGCCCTTTAACAAATGGTGCAGAAAATATTGATGGAACCCTAACTACGAGTAGCTACAGTGGTTCGCAACATCCGTTGACTTCTCAAGAAGCTAAAGGTCATGGTTTAAAAGCCTGGCCTAATGCTGGCGATTTTCAAGGAGCTAGTAATGAAGATGGAATTATTTATTATCCTTCCAAAACTATCGCTGAAGTTCCTGCTTCTGGAAACGATCGCAGCGTGCAATACTTATTGTTAAATGTATTTGCCTCCAATGGAATATGGCAACATCAATTAAATGAAGCTGCATTGCCAAGTTCTTCATCTATAACTTTTGCTAGTTGGGGAACTTTTAAAGGAGATTCTAGTGGTGGGTGTGGTGCTGGGACACCTACTTGTAGTGAAAATTCAGCCAATGCACCTTGGGGTTGGGATGATTCCAATGATGGTGGAGTATATAAAGGTGAAATGGCTTTAGATCCCGCTCACTTGACAGATGTTTATTTTAATGGTTTAGGTAACTTTGATACAAGCTACATCCGTAACCAATTTATCCAAGATTTGAGAGATAGGGGATATAATTCAGCAAATCTTCCCCAAGGCTGGCCTAGTCAAATCAATCTGAATTCTCTTATTGGTAAACTCAAAAACCAATGTTTCTAAGTATAGGCAAAAGGCAAGAGGCAAAAGGCAATAAGTTTTGTTTAAGGCTTATTTATGATTGCAATAACAGTAATTTCATCTGGGCTTGGGAATTAAGTCACAATAAGAATAGGCAATCATAGAGGATGGTACTATGCTTCCCTTAACTCAAATTATTCGTAACTTCTTCCTCCGCTTGGAAGGTTTTTTATCTGTTGTTTTCAAACCTTTGTTGAATTTTGTCAAAAACTTCTTTGGCTTTTTTACCAGGGTCTTCGGATTGACTAGCTCTAATTATTTCTTGGAATCCGATGGGGCGCAAGGTATAAATAAAGAGCCGATTCAAACGGTTCAGAATACCACTGCTGAAACTCCCGCCCCCAGCCGCCGTCGTGCCAATACCAAAAAAATTGATGCTTACTATATCAATATGGCGCGTGACGTGAAAAACAACTAATCAGCTATAGGGGCGTGTAGTTGTACGCCCCTATATATTTTGTAAAATCATCTCAGTTACAAACTACTGTAATGATTTATCGAATTTCTAAATAAAAAAACATTCAACTTGTCTTGTGGGGTGGGCGTCTTGCTCGTCCGTAAGCAAGGGCAGACTTGCGCTCTACTTACCAATTACTAGTAATTTATTTCTTAGTAATTTCTAGATAAAATTGCTATATCCTTTCATTAAATCAACTCTAACTCAGTAAAAAAACGTGAATCTCCCATTAATTACTCGCGCTCAAGAACACAACGAGAAAATAGCGATTCTCGTTCCGAGAGGCTGCGCCAACGCTACAACCCAAGGAGTATTTACTTATCGAGATTTACTCTACACTTCAGGTCAAATCGCCACCAATCTTCTTGAGAATGCAGATGATTTACACGAGGAACGAGTTGCTTTTCTCATCCCGCCTGGATTTGAGTATGTAGCAACTCAATGGGGGATTTGGCGTGCAGGTGGAATAGCGGTACCTTTGTGTGTTTCCCACCCGCGACCAGAATTGGAATATGTAATTACAAATTCGGGAGCATCGATTATTGTCGCCCATCCTGATTTTGAGGATACATTGCAAGCGATCGCCAAATCACATAATTTGCGATTTATTCTCACCTCCCAAACCCTCCCATCTCATATTGCTAACCTCCCAGAAGTAGATATCACTAGACGCGCCTTAATTCTCTACACCAGCGGTACAACTGGGAAACCCAAAGGTGTGGTTACCACCCATGAAAATATTCAAGCCCAAGTCACTAGCTTGGTTACCGCTTGGGAATGGACATCAAGCGATCGCATTTTACATGTACTCCCATTACACCATATTCATGGAATTGTCAATATACTAACTTGTGCTTTATGGGCTGGGGCAGAGTGTCATATATTGAGCAAGTTTGACGCCGAAGTTGTGTGGAATCGAATTTGTGACGGTGACTTAACTTTATTTATGGCAGTACCGACAATATATGTAAAGCTGATTGCTGCTTGGGAAAATGCAAAAAGCCAACAGCAGAAAAGTATGTCAGCAGGCTGTGAAAAAATGCGCCTGATGGTTTCTGGCTCAGCAGCCTTACCAGTTCAAGTTTTACAAAAGTGGCAAACCATCAGCGGACATTTTCTGCTAGAGCGTTATGGGATGACGGAAATTGGCATGGCGCTATCAAATCCTTTACACGGCGATCGCTTACCAGGATATGTGGGAAAGCCTTTGCCTCAGGTAGAAGTGAGATTAGTGGATGAAAATGGATTAGTTCCACCAGGAACGCCAGGAGAAATCCAAGTCAAAGGCCCGACGGTATTTTTGGAATATTGGCAAAACCCCCAAGCAACCGCCAAAGCCTTCCAAGATGGCTGGTTTTGTACTGGAGATCAGGCCGTAGTTGAGAATGGCAACTACCGGATTTTGGGACGAATGAGTGTAGATATCATCAAAACCGGGGGATATAAAGTTTCAGCTTTGGAAATTGAAGAAGTGCTAAGAACGCATCCAGATATTCAGGAATGTGCAGTGGTTGGGGTTGCAGACATAGAGTGGGGCGAGCGAGTTTGTGCGGCATTAGTATTGCAAGGCTCGCAAACTTTGACATTAGAATCTCTCAGGAGTTGGGCAAAAGAACAATTGGCTGTCTATAAAGTGCCGACTCAAATTTTGATAGTTGAAGAATTACCGCGCAATGCGATGGGGAAAGTGACTAAGCCTGCGGTGGTAGAGCTATTTCGGTCATCTTTATTATCAACGCCGAGTTAGACCGGAAGTTTTAAAATTAGTATGAAAATTGTTCGAGAAGTTTCTTTGATTAGTGTTGGAAATTTTGAAGAATCAAATGATTGGTCTATCATTCGGGCTGAAATTCGTGATGCTATTTCTTTAATTGTTCATACGTACCAAAGATTACTAAAGGAACAGATGGTCGTAGATGGTCGTGCATTAGTCTAAATTTTGCTGCATGAATAGCTATGTGGAGGCGTTGCTGATTGAAAGTATGAATTAGTCTCACGCAAAGACGCAAAGGCGCAAAGATTCGTTGTTTATTAATATCAAACTTTCTTCTCTTTGCGTCCTTCTCTAACGAGACGCTGCGCGTTGGCGGAAGCCTCTCGAAGAGAAGGCGTCCTTGGCGGTTCGTTAAAAAAAAGAGTTTTGACCTTAACTGAACCGTATTGGCGTATACTCCGCTGTTTTCGGTAGACACTAAAAAAAGCCCCTATCTTTTTGCCTCATCCTTGGGAGGATTTGGCGGACACCAAAAAAGGTTTTTGCTGGAGATGCCAAGAGATTGCAAAATTCCCCGCATCACCTGTGTGCAGTACATCCAGTGTCCTAAATCGTCATACATGCGATCGGGATTAAATTCTACGTTGTAATGCAGCACATGGGGAAGGTCTAAAAATTCGTCCGAGGATTGGGGAGAAAGCAGCAGCAGGTGAAATGGCTTTCCCTGGGAATTTTTTT
Source organism: Nostoc paludosum FACHB-159 (assembly GCF_014698835.1). Classification (GTDB taxonomy): domain Bacteria; phylum Cyanobacteriota; class Cyanobacteriia; order Cyanobacteriales; family Nostocaceae; genus Nostoc; species Nostoc paludosum. The sequence goes on from NZ_JACJTU010000020.1 coordinate 112,559, forward strand.
GCAGCTTATTGACTAAATCCATCGCACCACTGCGATCGGCAATGCCTGTGCGGACGAAAATTACTTTATCGCAGTTTTGTATTGTGTACCAAAACCTTTCTGAGCGTGCGCTGTAGCGAAGGCGCATCCGTTCGTGGACGGGAGACATATCGTTTACAGGGTCGTCTGTGTCCTCGACTTCATGGGCAAAGGATAAACTCGACCATTTACTGTGGTAGATTCTGTGTTCATCTGGATTGTAATGCAAAAAGGCAGGATTCCACATGTCATAAAAACGGTTTTCGATGATATCCGCGATGTCTGCAATCTTGGTGGTACGCGTTAAATCAAAGGGAAAGGCGGGGCCGTCATACTCCATTTTATATAGCATCATCCTGACGGCACAGCGATCGCCCAATGGCAGAATCGCAACTCGACTAATATCTGATAATTTACATTTATATTGGAACAGCACCGCTGACTTTGGTGGTGCTTTTACCCGGCTTTCCAGCCCCTTGTTGCCAATCATCATGGTACGGAAGGGAATGTCGGGATGCAGCGGATCTTCATAGACACCGGGAGGCACAGCTTTGAATGCTAGGCGAATCTCCTGCCACATGGGATGGATGTTGTACTCGTTGTCTGATTCGTTAATCACCCAGAGATGGCGTTCGTCGGCTTGTAAAATTCCCAAATGCCCGTCATAAAATAATAGATTTGAGTTATTGGGCGAAAACAGATTGAAGGCGGCGCTGTATTCTAAATCTGCACCGGGGGGGATGTCCACTGTGGTGGCGATCGCTCTATCTTCTTGGACGGCAAAGAACGGCAGTGTCTCTGGTTGAGCAGACTTGGCAATGTAGATACCAGGGAACAATCCTGCCTTGTTTTTCAGTGCAGTTTGGAGTTGTTCCCAATAGGGAGCTATGGTGTAGGTATATTGCGATGGATTGACAATCCGCAAACGCTTCTCTTCAATACAGCTAGAGACATAAAACCCTGCATTGTCAAGGTAGACGATGACTTCATTTGGCTGCTGGAAGCGTTGTTTTTCTTTTGCCAATTCGCTTTTGTCGATGGCAAACAAGTCTAGATTGATGGACTCATACATCAGGCGGTGACCGACGGTGTTGGGGTGAGCCGGATCGAAGGATATCCCATCTTTCCACCGTCCCTGACCATTATCCAATGCTGCCAACCAATCGAGTACAGGAACGCCCCAATTCAACATTCGGTTGTGTGTGTCCTTTAAGAGCCAGTGATGTTCCGGGGAATAATCGTTATTAGGATAAACTCCGCCGAGAATCGGGCGTGCGCCGATGTTCCGCGTCATTTTCACCAGCTGCTGTAAACCACTTTCAAACCGCCGCTGGATTGCCCGACGTTCGTGGGGAAGACAGTAGGCTAACCCTTCGTTACCCAAAGACAAAGCAATAATTACGATATCTGGTTTTTCTGGTATGACGACTGAGGCAAATCGATTGATTGTTCTGGTGACATTGGCCCCGACTTCGGACACGTTTGTGAGTTCATGTCCATATTTTTCCTGCAAAGCCTGTGCTAATAGCCAAGTCCAACCTCTTAGGAGCCAAGCTTTATAACCTAAGGCAACAGAACTGCCGATGACTACGATTTTCAGCTGCTGGGATTCTTCCTTTGGGGGCATCGTGGCAGTAGGTTCTTCAATAAAATATCCAAAGGGATAAGGCTGCAAATAACCGAATGCGCCATCATCCACAACAATTGTTTTGGACTGATTTTGAGGTTCAATTGGTAGCCAGCGGTTCAGTCCGAAAGCTTCCCAGCGGATACTGCCGTTGGAGTCGATACGCACATACTTATATTCAACTGTCTGGGTATTGCCTGACTCCAAAGACGGCGCAAAGTTGATTTCTGTATCTGTCCACCATAAAGGATAGCGATCGGGACTTGTACGGAGAGGGACACATTTTTTGATATCCCACAGCCCCAACTCCACAGTAGAACCTACAATACCGATGAATTCACCAGTTTGAGTAGATGCACTGATCTGGAATCGATACATAAGTTTTTCCCTGATTTAAATATTACGATACCAGATCGAAAAGCTGAATCCTGAAAACTACCTTGACAATATCATATAGAAATTTTGAGAGCAATTGTGAATTCCAAAATTCAGATGTACTATGCTCTGATTTTATTGTTACTATATTTTATCGGATATATTCAAGATATTACCATAGTTTTAGATAGTATTATCTTCGCTTTATCGCTGATGATAACTATAAAATGGTTTTTGTTTAATTAGAAGTAAAGCTATCTTTAATGAAAGGTAAAATGTGGCGATTGCCATCCAGCAGATTTCAAACCCAGTCCCCAGCTTTCAGTCACTTTATAGTTCTGGATTCTCAATTCTGCTGTATTTATTTATCATTCCGAATCAAGTCTTCCTAACAGTTCTTCACGGGATAAATTAGGTAATTCCAGTAAAACTCTAGCAAAGTAATCTGCTGGTAACTGCAAGAAACTATCGATGACTTTTGCAAAGTTTTCACCTACAGAACCAAATCTGAATTTAAACAGATTTTCCAGAAGTTGGCGTCGTTCCTGCTGTATTCCTTGCTGTACTGTGTTCCCATTGTTGATAAGCTTGCGACAAATTCATAATTAGTTCCTGGTCTTCGCCCGTGAAATTTTGTTGTTGAACTAGAACTATCCGCCAATTAGTAATCAATTTGAGAGCATTTTCTCGCAAAAGGTTGTTTTCTGGGAGTGCCAATAATTCGCTAACAGCTTGGGGTTGTGTTTCACCTTTGCCTAAAATCCTGAATCGCACGATTATTTTGTAATCACAAATACAAAACCCATTTTTTTCTAATAGGATAGCTTGTATAGATTGCCTCATGAGGCCTTCTAACAATCGCAAACTATTGTGACTCTGACTCCACGGCTCCTAAAACCTTCAGCGTTTCCCGTTGTGCTGCCGTTAAACCTGTAACACCAGTAATATTCATGCTTTCGTAGAGGCGATCGGCTCGAAGAGTTCTGATACACTAGAACTCTTGCATAAATATTTTTTGATAAAATAAAGGCTTATCTATTTCTCTGCCAGAGTAAGTTCAAATAGCCAGAAAATACCAAATTTTTCATATTAAGTGATGTTCAAGAATACCAAACCAAAAATTTGATATAGTTAATTGATTCAGCAATTAGTTAATCACTGAATTATCATTATTAATTTTGTTTTACTTTAAGCTTTTAAAGCTAATTCATAATTGTAGATTCCGGCAATCAAATTAGACCTTAAACCAAATCTGCGATGACGATTACGATATTGATTAGATAAAATATTGAAAATCTTTAGACGACGTTTAACGTGTTCGACAACGATTCTTAATCGATTCAGTTCTCGGTTATATTCCCTCTGTTGTTTAGCTAACTTTTTTCCTTTTGGTTTCTTAATCGGTGTTTCACTTAATTTATGAATTTTGGCAATCCCTTGATACCCTTTATCCGCTATAACTTTTAGTAATTCACCAAACCTGACACCACTGGTCTTAAATAATCGAAAATCATGGATTCTTCCTTTACCATGACCTAAACAGATGATTTGGCTTGTTTTTTGGTGAATAACTAATTGGGTTTTTAAAGTATGTTCTCCAGCTTTACCGCTAAAAAATTTCTTTTGACCTCTCTTGGGTCTTTCAATTGGGCTTTCAGTCACATCCATCACAACTAAATCTTCTTGTGATGGCATCTTTAAGAGTTCTTTCTTTCCTGGTAAGCTAAACTTTCTTGAACTAATTAAAATGTTTTCAATTTTATATACTGTTCGACATACTGCGGATTCTGAAAGCCCCCAATCTAATCCAATATGATAATAAGTACGGTATTCTCTCCAATACTGAATCACCATTAAAACTTGGTCTTCAATAGTTAATTTAGGACGGCGACCAGGCTTCTTCTTTTTTTGAGCATCAGCTTTAACTATATCAACCATTAATTCAAAGGTTTTACGGCTCACTCCAGTCCCGAAGCTGAAATTTTTTTGCAGTAAGCTGTTTGGCGTTCTCTATTTTCACTGCTCCTCAAAATCCTAATCGCAAATTGCCAAACTTTTAATCATACCACAAATCACTTTTGCAAGAGTTCTGATGTTAATCTCTCATGTTTTCCGGAAATTAAGAGGTAATGTCAGAAAAACTAAATAAAATGACTTACTGAGTAACCAGGTCATGATCAACCACATCATTGGTAAATTATTACAAGGGCGTTACCAAATTGTCCAAAGCCTGGGTGCAGGGGTGTTTGGACAAACATACATTGCCCTAGATGTAGATTACCCAGACAATGCCAAATGCGTAGTTAAACAGATCAAAGCTAGTAGTTTTGAATCCAACTACTTGGACACACTGAGGCTATTGTTTTTAACTGAAACTGAAACTCTCAAGCTTTTAGGAAGCCATCAGCAAATTCCTGAATTCATCGCCTGCTTTGAAGAAAACAAGCGATTTTATTTGGTGCAAGAGTATATTGAAGGACATGCTCTCACTGCGGAATTACCCATTAATCAAGAATGGGGGTCTGTGTGGAGTGAAAGGGAAGTTGTAGAATTTTTATTAGATGTCTTAGGTATTCTAGAATTTGTTCACTCTCAAGGTGTTATTCATTGCGATATCAAACCAGAAAATTTAATTAGACGTGCTGCTGATGGCAAGTTAGTTTTAATTGATTTTGGCTCAATTCAATCGATTGATTTTGGTATAGGTGCAGAATTGCCTATCCATAGAATTCCTGTGACTTCATTGGGATATATACCACCAGAACAATTTATTGGCGAAACACAACCCAACAGCGATATTTATGCTTTGGGAATGATTGCTATCCAAGCTTTAACAGGGCTAGAACCACTACAATTAAAAGCCGATCCTTATACTAATGAGATTATTTGGCGTTCTCAAAATACGCCAGTTAATGATTATTTAGCTGCTGTTCTCAGCCAAATGATCCGCTACGATTACCAAAAACGTTTTCAATCTGCGGGTGAAGTTCTGCGGGTTCTCAAACAAATGATCTGGGAACCTCAGCCAAAACAAATATTAACACCAGATATTGAAGATGAGAAATCCCAGAATCCTGTTTCTGGAAAATTATCGCCCTTATTTACAGGAATGAAAGTTGGGCTAGCAGCTAATTCTTTGTTGATGGGAGTTGGTGTATATTCTTTAGTTAATACTTCACCTGCATACTCAGAAACAGAGACTTTATCTCAAGCAAAAAAAGAATATCAAGCAGGGGATTTGCAAGAAGCGATCGCACTAGTTAAATCAATTCCCTCCCACAGCAATATTTATCCAGAAGCTCAAGCCACAATCGAAGGATGGCAAGAGCAATGGCAAGTCGCTGCACAACAATATCAATTAGCTTTAGCAGCGTCTTATGAAGGTAAATGGTCAGATGTTATTGATGCGGGTCGTCAAGTTCCAGATATTTTATATTGGCGAAATAAAACAGATAAATTAGTTCAAAAAGCATATATAAATATTGAAGCACAAACCGAAGATTTATTAGCTAAAGCTTATGAAAGTGCCAGTATAAAAGATTTTTCTACAGCATTAAGATATTTGCGACAAATTCCTAAAGAAAGTTCTGCTGGTGCTATAGTTCAAGACAAGTTAGCTGAATATAATCGCAAGCGCCAAATCAGAGCAGCTTACTTTTTAAATAAAGCTTACAGTCAAGCATCTTTTGGTAATTTTGATAGTGCTGTCAAGTTACTGAAAAATATTCCTAGTGATGCTTTAGTTTATGCTGAAGCTCAAGTCAAATTAAATGAATATACTCAGAAAAAGATAGCTTCTGCAAAAAGAAAAAATTTCTCTCTCTCTAGAAATTCAGCTACTAAAATTCAATATTTTCAGTTAGAAAATCAACTGCAACAGTTAAATATTCGCTAGTGAGAGTAATTTAATCAACAAAAATCGGTAGACGAATGGGGGATAAGAGACGTTGCATTGCAACGTCTCTACATCTGTAGCCCTAACTAGGGTGTCGTCTGTGGTGGATTAGTGGAATTAGGAGTTGGGAGAATTGGCACAATTACAGGCTTTGATTTTTGGCTTTCTAGTTGAATTTGGGCTTGGTCGCGGGCGTTTATTGCTTGTTGGTAATTAGGCTTATATTTTATTGCTCGATTGTAAGAAACGATCGCATCTTGATAGCGTTGCAAATTGAATAGAGCATTGCCTTTACTATACCAGCTTTCGTAATGGTCTGGTTTATAGCGAACTGCTCTATCATAAGATGCGATCGCGTCTTCGTATTTTTGCAAAATATATTGTGAATTTCCCAAGTTATACCAAAGTTGATAATCGTTTTTCTTAAAATTTGCTGCTTTATTATAAGATTCTATTGCAGCATCATAACGTTGGGTTTGATGCATTGACCAGCCTATATTATACCATGCTTGATAGTTGCTGGGATTATATTTAATTACTTGGTTAAAAGATTCAATTGCTTCTGGGTAACGTTGTAAATTCATGAGGGTATTACCTCTAGACAACCAAGCTTGATAAAAATTTGGCTTGTATTGCACTGCCTTATCATAAGCTGTAAACGCATCTTTATAGCGTTGTAAATTTACCAAAGCATTCCCCCAATTGTACCAAGCTGACACGTAATCTGGTTTGAATTCAACAGCCTTTTCATAAGCAGCGATCGCCTCATTGTATCGTTTGAGATTTTGTAAAGCTAATCCTTTTTTGTACCATGCTTCAAAATCATCTGCTTTCAATTCCAATGCTTTTTGATAAGATTCAATTGCCTGGTCATATTGTTTTAAATTACCTAAAGCATCTCCTTTGGCATTCCAGACTTGGGGATTTTGACTATTTAATTCTAAAGCTTTGTTAAAAGAAGCGATCGCTTCTTGATATCGTTGTAAATTGTCAAAAGCCAAACCTCGTCCAACCCAAGCTTCTAAATAATCTGGCTTGATTTGAATTGCTTTGTCGTATGCTGCTAAAGCATCTTTATATTTTTTCAATTGCGAAAGGGTTTTGCCTTGACCATTCCACGCTTGAGCGTAATCTGGTCTAATATTAACTGCTTTTTCATATACTGCTAACGCTTCTTGATAACGTTGCAAATCAAAAAGTGTATTTCCTTGTTTAGATAATTCTATGGCATTCTTAGAATTAACGTGGTTCAAAATCAATATCGATCCTACTCCAGCCACCCCAAACAAAAAGATTGCTAATACCAACTTACCCAATAAACCTTTTTTCTGTTGAGTTTTTTTTATCTTATTTGGTGGTGAAATAGGAGTTAATGCTATTGTTTCAGCCGGGGGTTGTGATAATTCTTGCAGCGCTTTTAATGCCACCGTTGCCGAAGGGTAGCGTTGTCGAAAATCATAGCGCACCATTCTATCTAAAAATTGAGCAAATTCTGGCGTTACCGTCGTTTTATCCTGCCAGACAATTTCATTAGTATCGGGATCTTTGACTATTTCTTCAGAAGATAATCCAGTCAGAGCTTGAATAGCAATTATCCCTGTAGCATAGATATCACTGCTTAATTTTGGCGTACCATGAGCTTGTTCCCCAGGAATATATCCAGGTGTACCAATAGCAACGGTACATTGAGTTGAAGCTTGGGGAGTAATAATTTGGGTAGCAATTTGTTTAACTGCACCAAAATCAATTAAGATTAACTTGCCATCAGTATCCCGTCTGAGAATATTTCGAGGATTCACATCACGGTGAATTACATTCTGTTGATGGACAAATTCTAAAATTGTCAAAATTTCTTGTAGAAGTGAAACCACTTGGTCTTGACTCCAGGTTTTCCCTGGTATTAATTCTTCACTCAGGTCATGACCTTCAATTAATTCCTGTACGAGATAAAATTCGGCGTTTTCTTCAAAATAAGCTAAAAGTTGGGGAATGCGATCGTGAGTGCCTAATTTGTACAAAACTTGAGCTTCTGTATCAAATAAACGCCTCGCCGTTTCCAAAGTTACTGGGTCATCTGCTTGGGGCTTGAGTTTCTTGACCACACATTGAGGCGAACCAGGTAATTGAGTATCATAAGCAACAAAAGTTTCACCAAAACCCCCACCTCCCAAGTTACTAATAATTTGGTATCTTCCAACAAGTGTGTTTCCCAACATCTCGTTTGCCCAGTATAAGTGCAATCTGATTTCGATTTTGCCACAGGTTAAGGGAAACATGGGGAGATGGGGAATTGACAGTTATCAGTTAACTGTCCACTGTTTACTACCCAATGCCCCATGCCCAATGCCCCATGCCCATTGACTAATAACTAATTTATGATTCCTATTAGTGATAATGTTCGTTGTTGCAATAAGCCGATAATTAATTATTGGCTTATTGGCATTAATATTGCCGTGTTTTTATGGGAACTGAAACTAGAATTTAGCGATGAATTGGGCTATTTTGTCAATAGTTGGGGATTGATTCCTGCCCAGATTAGTGGGGCAATTACAAATGCTATTTCTTTGAACTTTGCTGCTTGGATAGTTGTGGTTTGGCGTATATTATCGCTAATTTTTAGCATATTTTTGCATGGAAGTTTTAGTCAAATATTGGGAAATTTGCTATTTTTATGGGTTTTTGGTAAGACTGTAGAAAATATTCTCGGACATAGGCGCTATCTAGGATTTTACATAGCGGCTGGCGTTGTGACGGGGGTGGCACAAATTTTAATTGAACCAAGTTTGAGAGTTCCATTGATTGGTGCGAATGGGGCGATCGCAGCTGTTTTAGGAACCTATATTATCAAGTTTCCTCAAGCGAAAATCTACTCAGTTTTGCCTTTGATAATTGTGTATATACCCCTGGAAATTCCAGCATTTTTATATATATTATGGTGGTTTTTTCAACAGCTATTTTATGGCATTGGTAGTTTAAATATTCCCCCTGTTGGTGTAAATCAATCTGGTATTATTTACTGGGGTCAGATTGTAGGATTGGTTTTTGGTGCAGGTTTCATGCGGTTTAGGGCGTTTACCAGGTGACCGAAAACGAAAAGGATACAAGCCCCTCTCTTACGAAGTTCTGATGCCTGCGGCGGGCTGCGCCAACGGCGGAAACCGCCGCTCAAACTTCGCGCTAAATTTATTTATGGAGATCGTTAATTTTGAATTTTGAATTTTGAATTCGGAGCGTACCCCTACGGGGAAGCAAGCTACGCGTAGCGTCTCGTAGAGAAGCGACGTGACTCATTTTTGGATTTTAGATTGCCCAATTGAATCATTTATTTGTTGGAGTTATCTTAATTCAATCCCAAATCCAAAATTTAAAATCTCAAATTCGCAATCCGAGGGTTGCCCTTCTCACAAATTAAATAAAATTGCTATATATCTTTTGGCTTAAATTCCTTAGCTACCCTCGCAAAACTAAGCATATAAGCAAAAATCATAATTAAGAAGTTAGTAATATTTCACAATTTTTAATTCTTTCTGTGCCTTTTGATAGATTGTATTTTTTATCTGAAAAATCGATACTCATCACACTAGCGGATGCCTACTGTTCAAGTCGGTATTGTTTAGTTATAAACGGTACGTCAGATGCTAAATGTTAATTTAATTTACAGTGAAAAGGTTCAAGCAGAAAGTCTTGGAGAAGAATTTAATCCAACTTTCACCACCAAGTTACCGCTTTTAGTCACAAATGAACAGCTTGGGTATAAGGAAGATGAGTCTTTTATTTCTGACCCTGATACCCCATTTCCCAGTGAGACTCAAGTTTTGGTGGTGGATGATGAACCTGATATTCGTGATTTAGTAACCTTTATTCTGCAAGATTACGGTGTAGAAGTAACCGCCGTTGCATCAGCACAAGAAGCATTACAAGCACTGTCTGAGTCGATACCGGATGTTTTGATCAGTGATATTGGAATGCCAAAAACAGATGGTTATATGCTGATGCGTGAAGTGAGAAAGCGATCGCCTCAAGAAGGCGGACACGTACCAGCGATCGCTCTGACGGCTTATGCTGGGGAAATCAATCAACAGCAAGCACTAGAAGCAGGATTTCAACTGCATATTCCCAAACCAATAGATCCAGATGAATTAGTCGAGGCGATCGTTGGTTTGATGACTCAATCTGATACTAAGTAACCTTCTGAAACACTGTCCCTAACTGATATATTAAAGGTATATATTTGATAGGAAAATTAACCTGCGTAAGATTTACTTAAGTAAATGTACTTGGAATTTTGATTTTTCCAAAATCCTCTGTTTATTTTAAGTGTTTTTACAGAAGATATTATTTAGCAAAACCATAATTATTTAAATAGTTAGATAAACAATTTATTAATTTATCTAAACATTTTTTTAAAAAACCTTTTCATAAATTGAAAAAGCAATGAATAACTGTCCATGCTGTTCTCATCAGCTTTTGCGCCATATCCGGCGTCAAGAAATTTACTATTTTTGTCGGACATGCTGGCTAGAAATGCCAGTTTTAAAACAAACATACTATCCCAAAACTCAAGCTAATTTCATCGATAAAACCAAAGTTCTACTTTAAAAGAAAATTCAAAATTCTAGTAGCCAGTAGGGTGCGTTAGCCATAGACATAACGCACCCTTCTTAAGGATTAAGTGCTGACAACTTTATTAGACCTCTTGCAAAAGTGTTTTTTGCACTCTTGTGGGAAAAGGGATACATGTTAAAGGGGAAAGGAAAATACCAAACCTTTCCCCCTTTCCCCCAATACGGTTCGGTTAAGATCCCCCCGCCTACAGCGACCCCCTTTTTAAGGGGGTAAAAGAGGGTTATAAGCCCCCCTTTTTAAGGGGGTTGGGGGGATCTTCGAGGAATAAACACGTTAACCGAACCGTATTGCCCTTTCCCCGACTTCTGCAAGAAGTTTATTTTTTACTTCTTGATAAAGATCGTCCAGATCGGCATTTTGGCTCAATACCTAAATAGTTTTGCTTGTCATTCAAGCATGAGGTAACAGAGCTACAATCAAAACTCCCAAAATTCCCAGGAAAAATCCGACTACAAGCCAAAGTGTTGGATTTCTACCTTTCTTTTCAGCAATTTGCATACAAACAAAACCCATAGCTGCCCAGAGAATCAGCCAAATAATTGCTTGCATAAAGCTCACTCCTAATTTAATTGATTGAAACTAATTTTTCGTGAATACAATTTGCTGGCTACACTAACTAGGCATTGCAATTTCAACAATCAGAGTATCTAACTCACTGTCAATTACATCTATTTCTCTTCTGAGAGAATCTAGTTCTCGCAGCTTTTGATCGACATTTACTTGACCCTTCTGCTTCTCAGAGACAATTGAATTGACCTGATCGCTAACACTCTGAATCTCTTTTCCTAGTCCTTGATTTACAGCTTCCTGAATCTCACGTAATTTGACTAAAACTGCATCAGCCACTTCATTACCACGCTGTTGAGCCGAATCACGAAGCGAAGCAGCAAACCTTTTACTTACCTCTTCCTTGACTTTATTAGTAGTAGCGTTAGAGGTTATGAACGTTTGAACTACACCTCCTCCAGCCATAATCGGAATTAAAACCCAAGGATTCAGTCCCACCAAAAAAACTGTTCCGATACCAAGAGCTAATTGTGGAATAATACTCTTGAGCATTTCCTGATAGCCAAGGGTAGCACCTATAGCAGCCATACCCCCACCCAAGAAAACACCTCCCAGAACTAACCCCCCAGCAGCAGATAATACACGTTCCAGGGCACCAACCTGTCGAGGTCCTACATCATCCGTAGTTACAGAGCCACCTGAAACCTCAAACTTTATACCATCAATTTTGTCGATAAAACTCTCTGCTCGCTCATCTAATTCCTGGAAAAGATTTTCTAAACGTTGACTAACAATTGGTTGTAGTTTGTCACGTTGCCATTCCACAAATTCAGCTTCAACTTGACTAGAAAGGTAAGTAACGACTTCTTGAACCAATCTTTCGACTTGTGGTTTTGCACCCTCCAAAGACATCAAGTTGACAGAAGTTTTAGTTTCGAGTTTTTTAATCCATTCATTAACTTTCTCCGGCAAGGTGCGGTAAAAACTGCATCCTTCTGTACTCACAGTTATTCTGATATCATCACAAAAATTACTAATACGTCTGACTATTTGGTCTTGTTCTGCTTTTAGACGATGTAAAGGCTCTTTAGCACCTTCAAGTCTTGCTTCCAAAGTCTTCAAATCAGTCTTCAACATAGAATCTCGTTCAGGGATAGTTCGTCGTGCTGCATAAATGGCAGCTTGCACTTCCCGTGCAGGACGAAGGATTTTAATTTTTCCCCTTTCGTTAGCTAAAAACTTTTCTAATTCTTGCTCAACTTGCAACATCCCAGATTTTGTAATTCGTTCTTCGTCATTATCAATCCGCCCTTCTAAAGCATCAAGGGCACTGATGAAAAAGACTCGTTCCGAACCACGTTTAGTTCTAGGAGCTAACCGAGAAATGCCATATTGCTTAACATCTTCCCGTTCCTTAGCTCGAATCATATTAAAGCGGTTGCAGATGAAGAAAATATCTTCATGTCCTGTGGGTTTGAGGATATTGTCAATGACATCTAATTCTGACTTGGAAGCTAATGCTTCACAAGAGAGTACGAACAAAATAGCATCAACACGAGACAAATAGTCCATAGTGACTTTTTGACGAATGTCATGCTCATTCAACCCTGGAGAATCAATAATTTCTACTCCATTTTCACAAAGCTTTAATGGCCAAAAAAGTTCCACTTTATCGTAACGATTTCCATGCACTTCACTAACACCATCTTGAATCACAACGTACTCCTCAAGTTGATCTACTGAAACTTCTTGAGGCGGCAAATTTTGACTATCTTCTGTCTTTGCGTGATGAAGTAAAACTCGTCGCGGTTCTCCCCATTTGACTTCGTTGATAATGGCAGTACAAGGTCTAGCATAAGCTGGTAAAATTTCATCGCCGAGCATAGCATTGATAAAAGTACTCTTACCACGCTTAAATTCACCAATTACCAGCACCTTAAAACTGTCTGACTTAACTAAACTCTCTAATTGCTTGACTGTATTTTCTGAGTCAGTCATATCTAAAGCATGTAGTACTCCCTGAAGTTCACGAATGAGCGATACAAGAGTATTGCGCTTTTCTTTAAATGCTTCGTATTGTTGATAAATAGCTTGAGTCATAATCTTCCTTGATGAATAATTTAGTGAGATAGAACCGTATGAATTTCTTCCTTGAGAACAGATGCTTGCTCAAGCAACTGAGTGTAGGGAGTTATGTCTTGTGTATCAGCACTTTTTCTTAAAGTTGACTCCCAAGCAGATTGCCAAACTTTTTGCTCTTTTCTCATCTCTTCTATCAATTGGTTGTAAAGTTCTCTCAGACGCTCCGATAAGCGATTACTGTAATCATCAGTTATTCGCTCGATATTGAGTATTAATTCTTCTGACAAACGTCGTCTTTGTTCATCTGTTTTATCATTAATGAACTGATCGCTGAGAACCCACGCGACAGTGCTGATTACTGCTCCGGCAGGCCCTCCAAAAATAAAGCCACAGATTGTAGTTGCACTGCTGGCTAGTCCTGTGAGCAGGGCGTAATGGCGTATATCTGTCAGTTCTAATTGGCTCAAATTCACATCGACGTTCAAAGTCGATGACGAATTTGAAAAATTGCGAACAAATTGTCTAGAAAAATTTTGAGTAACTTGATTCTGCATCCATTCAAAATCATGAGAAAGTTCATTGAGAATTTCTTGACTTAATTGGTTTCCAAGAGCTAGCAGTTCACGTCGTAGTTCAAAAGGTAAATCCCGCTCCCACCAATTTTTCAGGTCTTTGGCTTTCTTTAATTCAAAAGAGTAAATTTCAATTAATTCCTGTTTTGCTTGCAGAACTTTCTGTCTTAATGTTTGGACATGTTGCAGCCGACGCTGATCTAAATTTAAGCGAATATCTTCCCAATAAAGCTCTGTATTTTCTCTTTCTTGTTGTGCCTGACGCAGAGCCTGTTCTTTTTCTAGAGTACTCATCTGAACAGACTTAATTGCTGCTTGACTCAGATCGACCATCTGATTGAGATAATCCACTAACTGTCCTGCTACTTTTCTACTGCGCCAGATTCTACGTTCTCCTTTCTCTACCATTGATTCAATTTTGGTTCTGACTCTTGCGAGTGTATCAACCTCAGATACATCATCATTTAACGGATGTATTGGAATAATTGGAACTTTCTCTGAAACCTCCATGACACGCTCACGAATCACCTCAAGTAATTCCACTTTCTGGTTTGGAGCAACTGTATCAAGTTTTGAGACAGCTACGAGGACATTAGGAATATGGCGACCCATTACTTCCTGTTCTAAGAAAGTCGCTTCTGTGATACTAAAAGGCAGTGTTGCGCTCACTAAAATGACAGCAGCATCACACTGACTTAGTAGGTCACAAAGTAGAGCAGTACGACTACTGTTCAAATCTCCCGCTCCTGGTGTGTCTATTAATTCGACATCAATAGTTCGTAGCCAAGGATGATCTAAAGTCAAACGAACTTGAGTTAATTGTTTTTGGTTATCTTTAGTTTCTTCACTAGCTAGCAAATCATTCCAAGATGATTCCTCTATTGGTCTAACTACCCATCCTTGGTCAGGAGTCCGAACTTCCATCTTTTCAGTAGCTCCTGCAACTATTGAAATTAAAGTGCCTGTTGTGGGTCTAGCTCCCATAGGAAGCAAATCGCGCCCTAGCAAGCGGTTAATTAAAGTACTTTTACCGCGACTAAATTCACCAACAAAAGCTAGCCGAAAACCAGGAAACTCCCATCGAACATCGAGTTCTGTTAATGCTGTAATTATTTCGCTACAGGATATAGTTTCAGCTAACTTCAAACAACTCTCAATCCAGGGTTCGATATGTTCGTCTACATTGGTGATGCTTTTGGAGGTCTGAGATGAAATTAATTGAGATGGTTCTTCTTTTGTAATATTGCTACTTTCCTCATTACCGCCTGATGTTTCAGAAACAAATGACTCCAACTCTATAGCAGAGTTATTTGATTGTGGTGTGTTCAAATCTTGGTCGGATGAATGATTCATTGAATGAGGATGTGAATTTTCAAATTGAGAAATATTCTGTGTGGGATCTGCGTTCATGTTTATATCGTTTTCTGGAACTTCGGTTTTCAGACCAATGGGAAGCAAGTTTTCCTCAAAATTATCAAATTTATCTTGTTCAATATCTGTCAGAAAGTCAGAGGTTGTTTTCTGAAGTGTGGAAAAAATATCGTCAAACATAACTGTATTTTTTAGGTAAGTTAAACATTAATTGCTGCTATCTTTTGACGTTGATCGGCTAAACGTTTCTGCCGCCTTTCTATCTCAGCCAGATCTCTTTGAGTTAATTCCTGCAATTGAGTTAAACGCGCCAATTCAATTTTGTGTTGGCGTAGAATATCTTCAATGAGCGTCCTGTACTTTTCGATGTAAGAGTCAATTCGTTGTTTGAGAGAAGTTTCTAGGCTTTGAGTGTAAGTCATCGCCGCTTTGTCAGTTTGTGTTTTGACTGTATCAAAGTAGGAATTAAGTCCTGGAGTTAGCTGTTCCCAAAGCTTTTGTTTACGTTCATCTAAGGAGGGCATAAAAAACCGTGATGCCCACGATCCAACTGCTAGTCCTACAAGAGTCCCAAGACCTGGAACTGGTAGTAAGACACTACCTACTACTGCACCAGCCGCAGCTCCCAAACCCATTTTTGTACCATCACTGCTGTCGAGCTTTTGAGTGAGGGATTGAGCAGAAACAGCAATGTTAGAGGAGTTGACTTGAAAGTTGTAGCTGGCATTACTAGTAGCTTCTACTCTTCCTCCAATAGATTGGAGACTACGATATGCTTCGGCAAATTTCTGATCAAAAATTTTGCCTACAACGATCGCATCTTCGGCCAGCTTTTGTGTTAAAGGTTGTAAGTCTTTCTGAAGCTGATCTTGATCCTCCTTCAGAAGCTTTTGAGCCTCAGACTGAAGAACCTGTTTGAGTGCATCCTCACTGGTGACACTAAATAACTGAGTACGTATTTTCTGGCTGGCGCTTTCTCGATGAGAATCTACACAACTGGCTGTTTTTGCTAGGTAACTGGAGATGGAGTTTCTCAGTTGCCTTTCACAAATGGCATATTGTTCTACGGTAAATTCAGGTAAATTCGGAATCATTTCTTGCTTGATTTTAACCTGACGGTTCTCATACTTTTGCCATTGCGATCGCAAGTGAATGTCAAGCTGCTCAAACAGTTGAGCCAGAAGACGCAGAAGGCTCTCAGCGATGCTCAAGGTTCGTTCTCGACTCAGACGAGCAATAATGATTTTTTCTAGTGCGGTGAAACGCTCATGCCAAACTTTTAAGTGTTCTGATACAGGTTCCTCTCCAGTCAGTATGTCTAATGCTACTTGTGCTGAACACGAATGCAGCACAGGTGGAGAAATACCGAGTTGATTAACCAGTCGGGAGCGTAAATCTTGTAAGAGCGCACTCTGTTGTTGAGGCCTAATTGCATCCATGCGACTAACTACAAAAATGCATCGATGCAGGTATGGTTTGAGGGAGTTTGAGAGAAAGTCAGCTAAGGTCTGGGATAAAGGCACCGTTGCAGGCACAATAATGATTGCCAAGTCGGCTTCCTGCTGAACTACTCTTTGTGTAATAGCACCATGTTTCAGGTTTTCGGCATTAGTACCAGGGGTATCAATAATTATGATTCCATTATTTAGGAAGGTGGCTGGATGCTCAATGGTAATATCGACAACATCTTTAGCCACTTCTTCCTCGGAGCTGATCATATGAACAAATCGTTTGATATGTATCCCTTCAGAACTAGGAAGCCAAGGTAGATTCACAACTTCACTATTAGCTTGAGTTGTGACTACACCTGCACGAGAGCCAGAAAAATGTACTTCTACTTTGAGATCGTTACCGTGAGTTATTTTCGTGGCTGCTGCTGTTGCAACTAGAGCAGACGTTTTCAGTAAGTCGTCTTTCAACAACGCGTTAATGAAGGTACTCTTGCCGCTAGAAAACTCACCAATCACTGCTAAGTATAAGTTAGGGTCTTGTTGTCGCTGCCTAATTCGGTCAATTTGCTGTTGGAGTTCAAACTGTAATGAGTTAGAAATTTCAGATCTTTGAACCACTTCCTGAATAAATTGCAGTTGTTCGTTACATCTGAGAAGAACCTCTATCTGCTCTGGTATTTCTTGGTCAGCCATTTTGCCTCGATCGCTTAATAAACTAATATCGTTTTTGGGCATCCACTATGCTAGTTTGTTGCATTATTATCCAGAACAAATTACTGGTAAGTATTTCAATCATTATTAGTTGTTAATTTCAAATTAAACAGCTTAAACTCTTTAACAAAAACACCTGATAAATAATTAGCATCATATGTACTCAATACCCAGTTTTTGTTTTTGTCAACATATATAGCAATCCCATTTGATGTGTGAGAATTTTCCTGTTGACTGTCCTTTGTCATTGGTCATTTGTCCTTGGTTGTTTCTCATGAATGATTTAGGAGTGCTATATTTAGTGGACTAGCTCTCTAATACAAAAAAATTATCTTTTTAACAGGCAATAGGTAAGTATTTTTAAATTTTATACTTAAAAATAATATTAAATTATTTTTACCATTGTTTTGCCAGTATATACTGATAAAGAGAAATTATTTAACATAATGTGCTTTTTTAACTACACAAATGCAATTTATCTTTTCCTATAAGCTTTATATTTATTTACATATCCGCGGTTAGGGATGATGTTAAGGAAGCTGTCACCAGATTTTAAGTTACCCCAAAGTCTTTTCTGGACTAGCTTTGAAAATTTTTAACCTAGAGTAAAATGCTGAAACCACCTGTTTTAAAATTTTAATTTTTGTACAAAAAATACAGGCTGATTCTTAATAACGTTAGCGCTCTTTTATTACTCTCATTAGAGAATATTTAAAATCTGATTTCTCTGTGCTTGTTTGTAAACAAGGATTTTTTGACTGTAAATTAACCCAAGCTGAACCAAATTTAACGTTAGGATAAATATAAACGGGATTTAAATTCTATCTACCGTTCTCATGGGAATGACTGAGCAACACGATTCTGACTCTCAGCAATTCAGTGAACTCACCGATAGTGCAACCAACAAATCGGTCGGTAATCCCTGGAAAAATCGGGTTGTTGGTGCCTGGAACAAAGCAACAACAAGTTTGACGCAATTCTTACCAGTAGAACAAGCGGCACAAACGGTTATTGAATGGTTTAGTGTCAGTGAAACTCAAGTTGCAGAGATTTTAGAGAAAGTTCGAGCCGAACTACCAACTACAGAAGCCCTGTTAATAGGTAAACCCCAAGCCGGAAAAAGCTCAATTGTGCGTGGACTGACGGGAGTTTCTGCCGAAATTGTCGGTCAAGGATTTCGCCCTCACACCCAACACACCCAGCGCTATGCCTATCCTTCCAATGACCTGCCGTTACTGATTTTTACTGATACTGTGGGATTGGGTGATGTTCGCCAGGATACTCAAACAATCATTCAAGAGTTACTTGGCGATTTGCAACAAGAGACTCGTTCCGCCAGAATCTTAGTTTTGACCGTCAAAATTAATGATTTTGCAACTGATACCCTACGACAAATTGCTCAAAAGCTGCGCCAGCAGTATCCAGATATTCCGTGTTTGTTAGCGGTTACGTGCTTACACGAAGTTTATCCCCCCGATACTGTCGATCATCCTGCTTATCCACCAGAGTTTCACCAAGTCAACCGTGCATTCACTCTTATACAAGAGACTTTTGCTGGACTGTACGATCGCTGTGTACTCATTGACTTTACTTTAGAAGAAGATGGCTACAACCCCGTATTTTATGGCTTGGAAGCCATGAGAGATACGCTGGCAGAACTACTCCCACAAGCAGAAGCCCAAGCAATTCATCAGCTATTGAATCGGGAAGAAGCTGGTAACCAAATTGGCAACCTTTACCGCGATACAGCACGGCGTTACATTTTGCCTTTTGCGATTATGTCTGCAACCCTAGCCGCTGTGCCATTGCCATTTACCACAATGCCGGTGCTAACGGCGCTACAAGTTTCGATGGTAAGCCTGTTAGGAAAATTATACGGGCAAACACTTACGCCATCCCAAGCCGGGGGCGTTGTAAGTGCCATCGCTGGTGGTTTCCTCGCACAAGCAATCGGGCGGGAATTAGTTAAATTTATACCACTTTTCGGCAGTGCGATCGCCGCATCTTGGGCTGCCGCCTACACCTGGGCGTTAGGGGAAGCAGCCTGCGTTTACTTTGGCGATTTAATGGGAGGTAAAAAACCAGATCCCCAGAGAATTCAGTCAGTGATGCAAGAAGCTTTTAAGGCAGCACAAGAACGTTTTAAAGGAATTAAACGTTAACATTCAGCAATTTCTTTCTCAAAACAAACACTCAGTGAATCACCCAATTCATTAATATTTTTGAGCATAATATACCAAAAATTCAACCTAAAGTTTCAAAATAAAAGTTACACAATAATTACTAGTAAATTCGTAATATTTGTGTAGAAAAAAGTTATAAAATCATGCACAATCGAACTTGGCAGCCACCTGATTTTGTTCAACTCAACGGTCAATTTGTCACACTTAATCCCTTAATTCCACAAAGAGATATAGATGCTTTATATGCAGCTTCACACGGGAGTCCTGAAAAAGAAGCTGTATGGAATTATTTATTTTACGGGCCATTTGATAGCCTTTCGACAATGAAAGACTGGATGGAAACAAACCTAACAGGTAAATCCGATCCTCTGACTTGGACAGTGTTTGAAAACTCAGCAAATACTCCAGTGGGGATTGTAGCATTACTAGCGATCGCTCACAATCACGGCCGTGCTGAAATCGGTCATGTATGGTTTACTCCCGCAGTCCACAAAACTAAAGTCAATACAGAATCACAGTTTTTATTACTTCAACATCTTTTCGATCGCCATTGTTATCGTAGAGTCGAATGGAAATGTGATTCTCTCAACCATGCAAGTCGGACTGCTGCTGCACGAATGGGATTCATTTATGAAGGTCGTTTCCGACAACATATGTTTGTGCGTGGAAAAAACAGAGATACCGATTGGTTTGCCATGACAGATAAAGAATGGCCGCGCTGTAAAACGAATTTTGAAAGATGGCTTTATTCCAATGAAAAAATTTCTTTAATGGAACTAAATAATAGTTAGTGGCAAGAGGCAAGAGGCAAGAGGCAATAGGCAATAGATAACATTCCTACTAACGTTCTGAATTCCTCTTCACAAATTAGCTGAACTTGGTAGAATCAAAACGATACTACTGCAAGTGAAGCAATGAATTCAAACGTAATCGGCGGAGAACTAGAAGTTTGCTGCACTTCCCCCATGACTGGGTTTTACCGAGATGGCTTGTGTCGTACAGGTGGTCAAGATTTTGGCTCACACGTTATATGTGCCGAATTAACACAAGAGTTTCTTGAGTTTACCAAATCGCGTGGTAATGACCTGAGTACACCTGCTCCTGAATATAATTTTCCTGGACTCAAAAAAGGCGATCGCTGGTGTTTATGTGCTTCTCGCTGGCAAGAAGCCCTCGAAGCCGGCGTTGCTCCCCCAGTAATCCTTTCAGCAACTCACCCTAGAGCTTTAGAAGTAGTCTCCTTCGACGATCTCAAAAAACACGCCCTAACTTCTTCTTGATTAGTCATTAGTCATTCTCCACGTCCCCGTGTCCCCGCGTCCCCGTGTCTCTCATCTCCCCAATCCCCACTAACTCACGGGGACTTCCACAGGTAGTTTCAACACATTAACAACCACACCAATTAATTTAGTGGGGTCAATTGGTTTCGGCAGATGCTGTTGAAATCCGGCTGCAAGTGCTTGTAAGCGGTCTTCATCTCGTGTATATGCAGTTAAAGCGATCGCGGGAATGCGTCCCCCTTTTTCTGGTTCTAAAGAACGCAGTTTACGAATTAGCGTATAACCGTCTTGCTCTGACATACCGATGTCGCTAATCAAAATATCTGGTTTGGTTTGTTCTAGTACTGCTAAGGCTTCATCCACTGATGACACCGCAGTGGCAACGGCGCCATAGTCCTCAAACATAAAGCTGAGAAAATTACGGGTATCTGTTTCATCATCTACAACTAAAACCTTTAATCCCGCCAGGGGAGTAGAAGCCCCAAGGGAGGAAATTTCTCCTGCTTCTTTAGTGCCTTTGTTAGCTCGATTGTCTTGTAGCAATGGCAGTCTCACAGTAAAGGTTGCTCCCTGTTCTGTGCCTGGACTTTCGGCACAGATGGTCCCCTTGTGAAGTTCCACTAAGTGACGGACGATGGCTAGTCCTAGTCCTAGTCCATTGTGCGATCGCGTTGTGGTACTGTCTGCTTGCCGGAAACGCTCGAATACTTTCGGTAAAAACTCTGGACTAATGCCAATGCCTGTATCGATTACTTGAATTTGGGCGTATTGGAATTTTGGATTTTGGGCTTCGGCTTCGCTAACTCGAACGTTTTTGGATTTTGGATTACTAGTTTCATCAGTGTTTGAATTGGAATTTTTATCTTTAGATTCCAATGCCAAAGAAGCTTGATTACTCGCTAAATCAGGGCTATCGTTAATTGAATATCCAAAATAGGTAGATAATCTGACTTCTACCCTACCACCTTTGGGTGTAAACTTAATGGCGTTGGTTAATAGATTCCATACAACTTGCTGTAAACGGGCTGGATCGCCATACACTGAACCAACCGAAGTATCCAAGACAGTATTTAATTGAATAGCTTTTGCTTCTGCTAAAGGACGCACTGCTTCTAGGGCTGCCTCCATCACCGAGATCAGATTCACAGCACATATATTTAATCGCAACTGACCGCGGATAATCCTTGATACATCTAAGATATCCTCAATTAGTTGCATCTGAGATGTGGCGTTGCGTTCGATCGCCTCTAGGGCGCGGGCAGTGGCTTTATCGTCAAGTTTCTTAGAACGCAGGATTTTTGACCAGCCAAGCATGGAAGTTAGGGGTGTGCGGAGTTCGTGGGAGAGAACCGCGAGAAATTCATCTTTCATGCGATTTGCCGCTTCAGCTTCCTGTCTTGCTGTTTGTTCTCGAATTACTTGAGCGCGGACTTCTTCGGCTTGCTTGCGTTCAGTAATATCTTCGAGAGTGCCTACATACCCCAGTAATTCCCCTTGACCGGAAAGCATCGGTGATGAGCGAACCTGAACCCAACGAACGCTGCTATGAACAGTTTGAAAACGAAATTCTTCGGAGTAGTCGCGACCTTCATTAATATAGGCAGCCCAGCTATTAACTGCTCGTTCTCTATCTTCAGGATGAACAGATTCCAGCCAACTCTTTTCTACGCTCTGTGCCGCTTTCACTCCACAAATTGTCTGATAACGCGGATTGGTATACCTACACCGTCCTTCTGTATCAATTTCAAAAATGCCAACTGGCGAACAAGTACTCAGGGAACGAAATCTCTCTTCACTTTGTCTGAGTTCGGCATTAACAGCTACTAGTTGGGCTGCTTGTAGTTTGACGGCTTCTGTTTTCTTAAATAATTCTGCAAATACTGTGACTTTTGAAGTTAAGATATTCGGGTCCAGGGGCTTGAGTAAATAATCCACTGCACCCAACGCATAGCCTTTAAACAGCATTTGGTCGCTGGTGCTGAAGGCGGTAAGAAAGATGATTGGTGTATGACGCGATCGCCCCCGATTGCGAATCAAAGTAGCAGTTTCAAAGCCGTCCATCCCTGGCATTTGCACATCCAGCAAAATCACTGCAAAATCCTGATGCAGCAGACACCTTAAAGCTTCTTCCCCAGAAGTAGCTCTCACCAGATTCTCACCTAGTTTTTCTAGGATTGCCTCTAGTGCGAGTAAATTTTCCAGCTTATCATCTACCAGGAGGATGTTTACTTTGGGTTCCATCTGCATGGGTTCATTTCCGTGATAAATAACAAAGCTTGACCATTTGGTCAGCAATGTCTCTTAGTGTCAAAATCCAGTCTACTGCAACAGCTGAAATTGCTGCCTCTGGCATAATGCAGCTCTCTGCTGTGGCGGGTTCCTGTACAATAGTGATTCCCCCCCGCGCTTTTACTTTTTTTAAACCTTCCATACCATCTTGGTTGGCTCCTGTCAATATTATACCGATAACTTGTTCGCCATAGATATCGGCTGCCGACTCAAACAACACATCGATTGATGGTCGGGCATAGGAAACAGGCTCATCAGTGGAAAGAGCAAAGTGACCTGGTTCAACAAGTAAATGATAATCTGCTGGAGCCAGGTAGATATGTCTTGGTAGTATTTCGTCTTTGTCTTCCACTTCTCGAATTGGTAAGGAAATTGATTCTTGTAATAGTTGCCGGAGTGTGCTGTTCGACTCTTTGTGACGGTGTTGCACGATCGCGATCGGTACTGGAAAATCCGCTGGCAAACTTTGGAGAATGATTTTCAGTGCCGATAATCCACCTAATGAAGTACCAATCACTACAATTTTAAATGCCACTAATTTAGGCCTCATACCCACCGAATATGGTTATAGGGGATAGGGCATAGGGCATAGGGCATTAGTTAGTAATTCTTATCCCTTGCTATCTCATCTCCCTTGTCTCCCTCATCTTCCATCTTCCCATTCCGTAAAGACGCGATGAATAGCGTCTTTACCCACAACTATTGAAGATTATATATTTTTGTGATTTACTTTACAAATAAATATTTGGTAAATGTGAAATAGTTTACATAAAAGTATTGTATTTATGTTTAATAATATTTTAATTATGCTAATTTAGATACATAAAAAAACTATTTTTCTTGCTAGATAAACAATTTTTAAAGTTTTATTTTTTATTTTTTTGACAATTCATAAAAATTTACTTAAGCTAAAAGATAGGTTAAGCCAATAAACAAACAACAGCGACTTTGTTTAGGTAGATTAACAATTGCTGTTGTAGATTGTCGGCATGAGGGAAGGAATCTCCAGTAAAAATATTGTCTGTAGGCAAACTCACCAGATTTGACTACCAAAAGCTAAGACATGACTAAACATATTGCACCGCGCAAATATTAAATCAGCGAACAGCGATCGAGGTTTTAAGGGGGACTGATAAGAGAAGAATTCAGAATTGGTGAATTAATTAGGTTTGGATAACCAAACTTGATAATTTGAACAAAATCAATCAGAGGTAGAAGCATTGATTTTGCAACCATTCTGGCTACTAATGACTGATTTTTGAGAATTCTTACCTGAGAACTAATAACTGCTGAACAGATTCCGGTCATTTATAGATGGATACTTGTGGTGATGTTAAGCCGTTACCTTTTTAATTTGCACAGTCACTTATGCTGTTGACAGTTGACGGTTGAGAGTTAACTATCAGAGGTTAACAGCCAACAACAAAAAATGTGCAAGTTATATGGGCGACAGCTTAGTGAGTGTCCATAAAAGTTTGAAGTTTAGTTCCAGTGCGGTAAATATGTCCAGGAGAACACAATGCTTGAGTATTTTACATCTTTGAATGACCATAATTTGCCGTATCCAGATACGATACACCCCATCGTTGTCCACTTCGTAATTGCGATGGTCTTGTTTTCCTTTTTTTGCGATGTAGTTGGCTATTTCACTGGTAAAACTCGCCTTTTTGAAGTGAGTTGGTGGAATATGTTTGTCGCCACGATCGCCATTTTCGTCGCCATTGTTTTTGGTCAGTTAGAAGCTGGTTTAGCACAGCCTTACAGCCTAGCTAAATCGGTGCTGAATTTGCATACATTAATTGGTTGGTCACTTTCAGGAATCATCGCCGCCATTACAGCTTGGCGCTATGTAATTCGTACCCGTAACCCGCAAAAAGTACCGATTTCTTATCTGGGAGCCGGACTAGTTTTAACTTTAATAGTTGGCTTGCAGGTATATCTCGGAGATCAACTTGTTTGGGTGTATGGACTGCATACAGTACCAGTTGTGGAAGCCGTAAAGGATGGTTTATTGCCATGAACTCAGAACTGATTGACCAATTGAACGGACAACTAGGCGCAAACGGACTACCTTATACGATTCCCATTCATCCCAACTTAGTCCATCTGACACTAGGTTTATTCATCATCGGTATCACCTTCGATATTGTCGGTGTTTTGTTCCCCTTCCAAAAATGGGTGTTCAAATTTTTGGGAATTACCGTCGAACGTGACAACTTCTTTGAAGTTGGCTGGTACAACATGTTCGCTTCCAGCATCATTACATTTTTCACCGTGGGAGCAGGTTTTTACGAAATGCTGTTGGCAACACCACCAGCTGAGGTGAAAAGTGCCTGGGGATTGCAGGCAATGGAAACCATGCTTTGGCATGGTGTCGGTGGTGTGTTCTTATTAGCAGTAATTGTTGTCATGACCATCTGGAGAGGATGGCAGCGCTTCGTTTGGAGCAAACAAGAATATAGACAGACAACAAGACAAGTGCAATGGAGTTATTTACTCACAGGCCTAGCCGTCATGTTCCTGATGTTCCTCCACGGCACACTAGGAGCGCAACTGGCTACCGAGTTTGGCGTCCACAACACAGCAGATAGACTACTACAACTAGGCCAAGACCTCAACACAACACTCAAATAAGTCATTAATCATTGGTCATCAGTCATTAGTAAATAACCAATGCCCCATGCCCAATGCCCAATGCCCAACATCCAATATTGACCATGAAAATCCAGAAGATTTTAAATGTTTTAACGCTGCTTACAGGCGCGATCGCAGTTACCGCTACAAGTCTGTGGATCGGCAAACAAGCTTACTCTTGGCTTCCTCCACAAGCAGCAGCTGAATCCCAACTAATTGATAATTTGATTAGTTTCTTAGTAACCCTTGGTAGCTTCATCTTTTTGGGAGTAACGAGTACTTTGATGTATTCTGTAATCTTCCATCGCGCAGTTAAAGATGACTTTACCGACGGCCCCGCAATTGAAGGTAATATCACCCTAGAAGTTGTCTGGACAGCAATCCCAATTTTGTTGGTGTTTTGGATTGCAGGTTACAGCTACCAAGTTTACGAGCAAATGGGAATTCAAGGCCCCTCCCAACTAGTTCACCTGCATAATCCCTTGGGAATGGAATCGGCTTATGCAGCAACGAAAGATTCACCAGATACAGCTTTAGCTGAACCAGTAGAAAAAATTGACGTACTAGCCAAACAATGGGCTTGGGTCTTCCATTACCCAGAAAAAGATGTTACTAGTACTGAATTGCATTTACCGAGCGATCGCCGGGTGCGTTTAGCGCTAAACTCAGAAGACGTTCTCCACGGGTTTTATATTCCTGCATTTCGTCTCAAACAGGATATTATTCCCAACCACAATATTGACTTTGAATTTACTCCCGTCCGTCCCGGTCAATACCGATTGACAGATTCCCAATACAGTGGCACATATTTTGCAACCATGCAGGCCAATGTGATTGTCGAATCTCCTGAAGAATACCATCAATGGCTATCCCAAGCCGCAACCCAAAAGCCATCCCCAGCCAAAAACCAGGCAGCTTCTGAGTATGCTCAAACATCCAATCAATCAGTCCAAACTGGTTGGGCCACAGTTCCCCCTGCTGCACCTCCTCTGGTCAATTCCCCTGGTTGAAAAACCCATCTCCCGACCCTTGTACAGACGCGATTAATCGCGTCTGTACTACCGACTCCCTGAATTTATTAACAGGAAAGTAACTCATGACTAATGTTCCTATTGACGGCATTAGTATCGTAGGTGAGAACTCTCACCACGAATCTCCAGGCGACTGGAAACGATACTTCAGCTTTAGCACCGACCATAAAGTTATTGGTATTCAGTATCTCGTTACCTCATTTATCTTCTTTCTCGTCGGCGGTATCTTTGCAATGGTGATTCGGGGAGAACTGATGACACCCGAATCAGATTTAATAGATCGCACAGTCTACAATGGCATGTTTACCATGCACGGCACCGTGATGCTGTTTTTGTGGACATTTCCCTCACTCGTTGGTTTTGCCAACTATCTAGTGCCCTTAATGATTGGGGCGCGAGATATGGCATTTCCCCGCCTCAACGCCGTTGCTTTTTGGATGGTGCCAGTAGTCGGAATTCTCTTGATGAGCAGTTTCTTTATTCCTGGTGGCCCAGCCCAAGCAGGCTGGTGGGCTTATCCTCCAGTCAGTCTCCAGAATCCCACCGGTAATTTAATCAACGGTCAAGTCCTCTGGCTGCTGGCGGTGGCGGTATCCGGCGTGTCTTCAATTATGGGGGCAGTGAACTTTGTCACCACAATTGTGAAGATGCGGGCACCAGGCATGGGCTTCTTTCGGATGCCTTTGTTCGTCTGGGCAGTATTTAGCGCCCAAATCATCCAACTCTTTGGACTACCTGCACTCACAGCAGGTGCAGTAATGCTACTACTCGACCTCACCGCAGGCACCGCCTTTTTCGACCCTGCCAGAGGTGGAAATCCAGTGATGTTCCAGCATTACTTCTGGTTCTACTCCCACCCCGCCGTTTACGTGATAATTTTGCCCATCTTCGGCATTTTCTCGGAAATCTTCCCAGTTTATTCCCGTAAACCTCTATTTGGTTACAAAGTAGTTGCCGTTTCATCCATCTTGATTGCTGTAGTCAGCGGTATCGTTTGGGTACACCACATGTACGTTAGCGGTACACCAGGTTGGATGCGCTTGATTTTCATGCTGACAACCATGTTTGTGTCAGTCCCCACAGGAATTAAAGTCTTTGCTTGGGTAGCAACGATTTGGGGCGGAAAATTGCGGTTGAAGACCCCAATGCTGTTTGCCTTGGGTGGATTAATCATGTTTGTCTTCGCCGGCATCACAGGGATTATGCTTTCCTCCGTGCCAGTGGATGTCCACGTTAACAATACCTACTTTGTAGTCGGACACTTCCACTACGTCCTCTACGGCACCGTGACAATGGGCTTGTATGCTGCCATTTACCACTGGTTCCCCAAAATGACCGGTCGGATGTACCACGAAGGTTGGGGCAAAATCCACTTCTGGTTAACCTTCATCGGTACCAACCTCAACTTTCTGCCCATGCATCCTTTAGGATTGCAAGGAATGTTACGCCGAGTTGCTTCCTACGCCCCAGAATATACATCTTGGAATATCGTTGCTAGCGTCGGCGGATTTCTCCTAGGAGTATCGACCTTACCCTTCATTTTCAACATGGTAATTTCTTGGATGCAAGGCGAGAAAGCACCCGATAACCCGCACCGGGCAATTGGACTAGAGTGGTTAGTTTCTTCACCACCCCCCGTCGAAAACTTTGAAGAAATCCCCATCATCGTCTCCGAACCCTACGGCTACGGCAAATCCGAACCCTTAACAGCAAACCTCCCCGAATAACGCCAGGGAAGACGCAGAAACCCTCCGCGTACCTCTGCGCTTCCCCTTGCGTACCTTTGCGTTTCAAATTACCCCTCAAAAAGCAAACTCCACCAATGGACAGCTATATCAATTCCCACGAATTACACCACACAGAGGTAGAACATAGCCACGATGAAGAAGGCAACAAAATGTTTGGCTTCATTGTCTTCCTACTCTCTGAAAGCGTAATTTTCCTAAGTTTTTTCGCCGGATATATAATCTACAAAACAACAACTCCCAACTGGCTACCCGCTGGTGTTTCTGGACTAGAAGTCAAAGAACCGGCAATCAATACAGTAGTTCTTGTTGCCAGTAGCTTTGTAATTTACTTAGCAGAACGCGCCCTTCAACGCCATGACTTAATGAAATTTCGCCTGTTTCTTTTAGCAACAATGGCGATGGGAACTTACTTTTTAGTTGGGCAAGCAATTGAATGGAATAGCCTCGCCTTTGGCTTCACTTCAGGAGTATTTGGTGGCACGTTCTATTTGCTCACAGGTTTCCACGGTTTGCACGTTTTGACTGGTATTCTGTTGCAGTTGATTATTTTAGTACGCTCTTTCATTCCTGGTAATTACGACACAGGCCACTTTGGCGTTAATGCAACTTCATTGTTTTGGCACTTCGTCGATGTTATCTGGATTATTTTGTTTGTCCTCATCTATCTGTGGCAATAAATATTGATGGGCATATCTTGTGTGTAAGTCCTATGCCAATCCGATTTGTAAGAATTTCAAGTTACAGATCCCTGGGTTTTTTGATAACTCAGGGATTTTGTCTCTTACCAATGATTTCAACTTACAAAAAATAAATTATCACAATTTAATTGCCTATTGCCTCTTGCCTATTTTACTTTCAAAGGAGAAGGAGGAGCAGATAATACAATAATATTTCTCACATTACTAACGTAACGACCTCCAGCTTTGTCACCTGGAACTACTAAACGAGCAAATCCTTCATCTGCTAAATATACGACTTTACCATCACTACCTTTTTTTGCAAAGGCAACTAGTACTGTTTTTCCTTCAAAGTTGGGTTGAATTTCTCCAATAGCCACTACTGCACCATAACAATCTGTAGCTTCAACTAAAACATATTGTCGTAGAAAAGAGTTTTTAGGATTCACTCCAGAATTTCCAGGCTTGAGGCCACTTCCTGCTTTTGGATTATTAATCAACTCCCATAAGGGAACTCCATAGTATGTTTCTGTTCTTGGCCCTGAGCCAGTTTGAAAACTGACAGTAATTTCAGTAACTAATCCTGGATTTTGATTTTTTAAA
This sequence comes from Nostoc paludosum FACHB-159, assembly GCF_014698835.1. Classification (GTDB taxonomy): domain Bacteria; phylum Cyanobacteriota; class Cyanobacteriia; order Cyanobacteriales; family Nostocaceae; genus Nostoc; species Nostoc paludosum. The sequence goes on from NZ_JACJTU010000020.1 coordinate 142,239, forward strand.
GTATTCCGCAAATTTTTCAGCTTGTACAAGTGATAAGTAGTTGGATTATTGAGTTCTCCATCCAACCGAAAACTTTGTGAAACACCTCCAGCACACTTATTTTTGTTCCAAATAGATGCTATCTTTTGTTCTCGAATCTTGGGAAGACTACTATTTGAGTCAGCTAAAGTAGGCTGCCAGAAAACGAGCGTTGATAGTATTAAAGATGCAATGGATATTTTGCGCCTAAAACGCATAAAACATTTCTCCGTTTCTTAGGGAATATTGAAAAAGTTACAGCATAATTCAAAATTAAACCAAGCTGTATGTTTCGTTTGTAACCTGAAGTTCTATACTTCAGTAATTTAAAATTTTCTGTAGATAGTTTTGGTCAAAGGTGTTTAGTTAACCAAAATTAGTGTCTTTATCGGCAAAACTAAGCCAGTTGACAAGAAATTTTGTTAGAAAACATAAAAGCTTCAAATTGTTCACCTCTCAACTCTTTACCACACGACACAAAATAGCTAGTTTTCAATATGAGTTATTAAAAACTAATGAATCAACAACCAAAATTAGCTGCAAATCTCAGAAGAGGTTTGCATTTTTCTAAATGAATTCAGTGTATCTGTGCAATGTACTGAAGATAATACCAACTTATTGAGTAAAATACCAAATATTATGGTAATTAAACCTTAACAAAATTAATTTTTATTTCTTTTTAAAATAATGAGGCTTTATATTGTAAAGAAATTCTCTGCTATTATTTCCCTACTGAATAGTTAAATATCAAGCTAATAAACTCAAGCAATTGTGTAAAGCCTACACTGCATCTGAAAAAACCCATTATCCTGTCGTCTATCCCATTGCCTCTAAAAACTCCCCAATTAAGTTATGGTTTCATAACAAATACCAAAAGGATTGTTTAATACCAATAAATTTGGTATTGTGACTTTAAATTATTTTTGCGAAATTCGCCTAAGTAATTTCCTGAGGAAATTTTTTTTAGAAATCCTTAAGGAAGTACCGAGTATTTCCATATTGCCCTACTTCTGATTGCAAGCGGGGCAATAGATTGTTGTGAAATTTGTACTAATTGGAGTGAGGTTTAATGAAATTATCTCAAAAACTCGGATTTGCGATTTCTGGAATCACCAGCGTTTTTATGAGTACAGTTGTGGTTACTAATACTCACATTTTGAAGGCACAAGCTACTCCCAAACAACCAACAGAAAATCTGGTAGTCAACGGAACATTTGCAGCAGATCCACTTTTAAGTCCTTACGATCGCACTAGAAATAATCCTTTCATTTCTGGATGGTTTAATAGCATTGGTGGTGATATTGCCTCTAATATTTTTCTCGAAAATTATACAGTTGATAATGCTGAAAATTATTCTTTAAGTGTACGTCTTGCTCCACGTTACGACGATAACGGGCCGACTTTTACTTACATTTCACAGAAACTCAAGACTATACCAGGTCAGAAATACGAACTGAGCTACTACCTAGCAAACACAGATGACGATCCAAATGAGAATATATTTCAGACATATGTGGGTGGAAAATTAATCGATCAAAAAGTCAATGTTCCCTTTCAAGGTTTCACAAAATATACCTATTATTTTGTAGCAAAATCACAAACCACAGAGTTAAAGTTTGCTAGCAAGCAACGCTTTTACTGGTACAACCTAGATAATGTGAGTGTTGTTCCTGTAAATAAATTATCAAAAAACGAAATATCCAAGCCAGAACCATGCCCTTCTTCTATCCCAGCAGCGAAACTTGTATTTACTACTTTTGAGATTCCTAATTCTATTACTACTGAGCCTCAAAGTATCAACGATAAAGGAGATATTATTGGATATTTTCGCACCAGCGAAGGAGATCGTGGTTTTTTAAAGCAAGGAGCGAGCTTCACTACCTTTAATTATCCTAATGCACTTCTCACGTATGCTAATGGCATCAACAATCAAGGGGATGTTGTCGGTTCCTATTATCAGAACACGGTGTATCATGCATTCTTAAAGAAAGGAAATAGCTTCACTGATGTTGATGTTCCTGGTGTAGATCCAGCTTTTGCTCAATTCTTTAGCAATCAATCAGCTAGAGATATTAATAACCAAGGACATTTTGTCGGATTTTTCCGTGACAATACAGGAACTCACGGTTTCTTAAAGAAAGGAAATACTTATAGTTCCTTTGATAACCCTAATACGACTTACCAGTATACGATCGCCAACGGCATCAACGATTGGGGAAACATTGTTGGATTCTTTCAAGACGCCAAAGGATATCATGCTTTCTTAAAACGAGGAAGATACTTTACTAATTTTGATGTGCCTGGTGCAAATTTTACCCACGCCAGTAGTATTAACAATCAAGGGGATATTGTTGGATTTTTCTATGACGGCATAGCAAATCGTGGTTTTTTGAAGCAAGGAAACAGCTTCAGCGTCATTAATGTCCCTGGTGCATATTCCACCTATGTATATGGCATCAATAATCAGGGCGATATTGTTGGATTTTTCTACGATGGAACGAAAAGACGTGGTTTTATAGCCAGGAAGAAAGGTTGGTAGCCTTGAGAGCTAGGGGAGATGGGGAGATAAAGAGAATAACTCCTGAGTCAACAATCTACACTCAACACCCCTAATGCCCCAATTTTAGGTAATGCTCTGAGTGCGATCGCTGTTAGCATAGCTTTGGCAGAACCTTGTGAGAAGTTGCTTGAAAATTCAGCAAGTATACTCAAAAGCTCTCGCTAAAGCTCTGTTAGTGAAATTATTAATTAACGTCCTATGAATTGGAGTGCTGCATTACCAACTTTTTTTATTACCTTAAGAGAAGGCGTTGAAGCCGCTTTAGTTGTCGGCATCGTGTTTGCGTGTTTACAACAAGCTCAACAACAAAAATTACAGCGTTGGGTTTACTTAGGAGTTTTCATCGGTATCTTAGCGAGTTTTGTATTTGGTTTGTTAATTCATGTAGGACTACAAGGATTGCAGACATCTAAGCAGCTCTATGCGCCTGTTTTCAAGCAACTTTTTGAGGTGGGATTAGGCGTAATTGCGATCGCCATGCTCAGTTGGATGCTAATTTGGATGACACGACAAGCACGATTTCTCAAAGCTGAGATTGAAGGTTCTGTCAAAAGTGCCTTGGGCGGAACTGATAGCGCAGGTTGGGCAATTTTTAGCTTAATTTTTATTGCTGTGTTTCGCGAAGGTTTAGAAACAGCTTTGTTTATCGTCGCTAAGTTTCAAGAAGGTTTGACACCAGTTTTAGGTGCAATAGGAGGATTAGCGATCGCTGTTGTCATCGGAATGCTGCTATTTAAATGGAGCATCCGAATTAATTTAAGCCGATTTTTCCAAGTAATGGGTGTGTTGCTACTGCTGATTGTCTCCGGGTTGGTAATTTCTGTTCTGCGCCATGTTGATGCTGCGGCGATCGCTTTTAGCCAAATCAACCCTGAAGTCTTGGGTATTTGCGGACAAGGAAATACATCTTGCCTTTTAGGCCCCCAAGTTTGGGACTTCTCAACCATCTTACCTGACCGCCAGTTTCCTGGTATTTTGCTCAAAACCTTATTTGGCTACACCCAAAAACTGTATTTAGTTCAAGCTGTCGGTTATCTGCTTTTTTGGATAACCATAGGTGGACTTTATTTCCGCAGTCTCAGCCAACCAACACAATTAAAACCAGCAGCCAAATCTAGTTAATCTCAAAATACTATTTTGGAATTCAGACGTTCCTAAATTCCGGTATGTAGAGACGTTGCAATGCAACGTCTCTACAGATTTTGGTATTTTCTATAATTACGAATTCTATTGCCCGATGTCATTAATATTTATTCCTCCATTTATAGAACAAATCAACAGCGAAATTGCCCGTGAGGCTGGTGTTAATTTGTCTGTACTACGCCTCGATGTTATGCACCCGTCGGTTAATGGAAATAAATGGTTTAAGTTGAAATATAACCTTTTGGAAGCGAAGCAGAAAAATTTCACGAGGCTGCTTACCTTTGGCGGTGCTTATTCCAATCACATCTATGCAACCGCAGCCGCCGGTAATCTTTTGGGATTTGATACTATCGGCGTAATTCGTGGGGAGGAAAAGTTACCACTGAATCCAACGCTGAGTTTTGCTGTGCAGCAGGGTATGGAACTTGTGTACGTTTCACGGGAGATGTATCGAGAACGCAACACAGCAGCGCTACACGAACATCTGCGACAGCGTTTTGGCGAGGTGTTTATCATTCCTGAAGGCGGTAATAATTTAAACGGCGTGCGCGGTTGTACAGAGATAATTAGTGAAGCTATGCCTACGGTGGTCACTGAGCTTCTTGCCCTGAGCGACGCCGAAGGGTGTCGAAGTGCTGGCTACGCCTTTGATTATATTTGCCTAGCCTGCGGTACCGCTACAACACTGGCTGGGATTGCGCTTTCGTTGCATCAAGGACAAAAAGCGATCGCTTTTCCTGTGTTGAAAAATGGCGCTTTTCTGAGAGAAGAAATCGAAAATCTCTTGACAAATTACCTCGCCTCTGGTGTACCAACTCCATATAGTTCTCCTGCTTGTTGGGAATTAATGTGTGATTATCACTTTGGCGGCTATGCAAAAGTGAATCAGGAGTTGCTACGATTCAGCCAGGAATTTGGCGAAGCGCACGGCGTACCTCTCGATTACGTATATACTGCAAAAATGTTTTATGGAGTGATGGATTTATTGCAGCAGGGATTTTTTAGTAAAGGCAAAAGTTTACTGCTGGTACACACAGGTGGCTTACAGGGTAATGTTGGTATGGAAGAAAGGTTGCAGAAAATTTCTCAAATGTAAGGATTCTCTACTCTACCTCAATACTTGTCGGGTTTTGGGGAAAAGGGAAAGAAAAAACCTTTACCCTTTTGCTCAAACCAAATTCCGAGTTCAAAATGCTTAACTGAGCACTATTGTAGTCTACCTCTGAGCGCTTGGAGTGTCCTGGTGTCGATTAGGGGGGATCGATAAGTTCGTGAAGGGGGCAGCTATGGGAGGGCAGAGGCTCCGAATCAGAATTCCCTTCAGCCTGGTCGGTGAGCTTGTCGAACTGCTGCCTCCTGCCCTCTGCCTTTCTTGCTAAAATCACAGTCAACTACTTTTCAAACAATCTCTTAAAAATAAATCTAATAAATTATGATATTTTTGATAATGAGATAATACCTTTTTCACAAAATTAATGCGTGTATTTAAATCTCCTTGTAGAAGAAAAAAAGGAATTTTTCTCAAAATTAGATCGTTCTTAATCTGTTTTTGAAATATACTACGATTTGCTTCTCCAGAACGATCCCAAGTATTATCATAAGGTATATCTGTATCACAAAGAAACACCAAATCATATCGCGATACAGCTTGATGTGCTAGTTGCGTTAACTCTAAAGCAACGGTTTTGTGATAGTACAAAGAAAATTGATAGGTTGTTAGTGCGTTAGTATCTGTAAACAAGTATTGGTTCGCTTGCAACAGTAAAGTTTCTTCACGTTCTAAATGTACTTTGGCAATCTCCACAAGTTGAGAAAGCGAAAGTCGCCTTTCTATTTGATGTTGTTCCCAATATTCACGTCCATATTCTGGCATCCATACAGTTTTGTATTCTTTTGCTAATTGGGATGCAATAGTTGTTTTACCAGTGGAGGGAGCGCCTAGAAAAACAACATTAGTAATTAGATCGCGGTAAACATTAGGATGTAAATAATCTCTAAAAGCATAAGGGTTTTGTCTTACTTGCGTTCCTGAGACGAAGAAAGTTTTGCGATCTGTATCTACAAGTCGATTAACTGCTCCCAATGCAATGCTTACGTGTTCGCCATAAAATTCACTAGAGTAAAAATGTGTAATCCTTTTTGATTCTAATTTTTTAAGGATATATTCTTCGTGCTTTTTCTTAATCTCAGGTGTATCACCAATTTCTGTTGGCCCATCCCACGCCTCAATCACTTCAATTGTGGGGTAAAGTTTTCGCAGCCAGTTAGCCCTAACTGTTAAAGGAATGGCAGTCACCTCTGGACAATCATAAACGATCGCTAGCACTTCATCCATCTCTGCTAAGGCCGTCTCAATCACAAATTGGTGTCCTCTGTGGAGAGGAGCATATTTACCTAACGTGAGTCCACAATTACCAGTCATAGTTTCGCTTTTACAGCAGATTGCAAGTAAGTGAGTTACAACCAGGACTGATTCATCAAATACAAAGAGTTTCTAATTTCTGCCTTCAGCCTCCTACCTCCTGCCTTCAGCCTTCAGCCTCCTGCCTCCTGCCTCCTGCCTTCAGCCTCCTGCCTCCTGCCTTCTACTTAGAATTATTTAACTTCTTCATACCATATACCAACGGTTTCAAAAGCAGCATAGGCAAGCTTGAGAAAATTCACTACTCTTTGTTTGCTGATTATGCCAAATTCTTTATACTGTCTTGCATCGGCAAATGTTAATCTGTGCTGGTCGATAATATTTCTTTCTTTATATGCAAGTTTGGGAAAATCTATAGCCTTAATATTATATTTTTTTACTATCTCTTGGATTGTCACATCAGAATTTACGTGTTCCCAGTCATCGCATAGACCTAAATTTCTTACTAATACATGAGGAACTTTGCCACCATAACTATTTACAGATTGCTTAAATAGATTTAAGCTGTCATACCCTCCTGTTGACACAAACCACTTACAAAAATATACTCCTTGTGATTCTCCCAGTTCAATTAACTGATTCTTCTCGATCCATTCCTTGACTGCCCGATGAGATTGTGCCGCTAGATTAGCAATCACTGTCTTATTCATTGCGATCTCAAAGATTTTATCCGCCTTGTCAGCTTGCTTCTCATCTTCTGTAAAAACTGCATACTGGCATATCCCCTTATACACGCCAGCTACATCTGGATTTGACCTATCCGTTTCTACTGGTATAAACGGCATATTCTTATCCAGACAATACTGAATCATTGTTCTAGCGACTATAGACTTACCTACCCCTCCCTTTTCCCCATCTATCAAATGAATTGTTGGCATAGTTGCACTCCTTATATCTTTAAACTTAGTATTGATTTTCGCTCAACAATGGGAACAATACCGCACTCTTTACCAGATTTGACCGAACGATTCGCAATTAACCGCTAAGCGGGAAGCAAGCTACGCAATTTTGAAGGCAATTGCGAGGTAATAATATCACGTTGTTAAAAACTCAACTACCCCTCTGGCTGCTTCCCTTGCGCTTGGTATCGATCAAGGGATTGTTTAACCAATACCAGCTACAGCGATCGCTACTTTTGGATCTTACGAGCAAGTTGTTAGAAAAACCAATGCTGAGGGAAAACTTAAAACTAGACCTTGTGCTGAAGACGCGATCCCACAGCCGCAGGCTGCCAATTACAAGATTTCATCACAGAAATCGCAAAGTATAGTTTTCATCCGTAGGGTTAGTTTTATGTCTACACAGGCTGAAATTTTAATTTAAATATGCTGATGAAATTAGTTCTAACACTGGTTCAATGGTTGCTTATAGGGTTTGCTGGTTTGATGTGTCTGAGTATGTTACTGAGTAATCAAATTCTGCCAGCGATTATAATTGCCATCAGTGCCCTGATACTAGTACCACCGCTTCAGACTGCGATCGCTGCAAAGCTACCATCGGGGCTAAACTCACCAGTCATTAGATTTGTTGTGTTTTTTATTCTCTTTTTCATTGGTTTCAATTTGGGTAGCCCTCATCTGAAAACCTTGGATAAATTCAGTCTCTGTACTTCTTTGCAACAGGGAGTTTGTCCCAAAAACCTCACTCACTTTGTAGAAAATACATCGAAACTCTATCTGACAACAACTCCGAAAAATATTTCAGAAAATAGTCCCGTAGAGCTTGAACTAAAATACTTTCCTGAACCTAAAAAAGAAGAAGTAGTAAGCAAAATTCAAACTAACTTGAAACTACAAAATGGCAATGCCCAGTTTGAACTAGCTCCCAAAAATTTGCCAGTAGGAGCATACGAAGTCAAGCTCACAATAGGTAATTTGATTAAAAATCAAGCATTTTCTGTCTGGCAGTCTCAGGCAGAAGCTGAACGCCGCAATTCTGAAACTCTGAAACAGGCAAATACAAAGGTTGCTAAGATTATTCTTTGCAATAAGGAAAAAGATAGTGGTTGCCAAGATGATGCCTCTGTATTTCCTTCCGGAATCAAAACAATTGCTGCCAAAGTTGATGTAGATTCTGCTGCCAAAGATGTTGGACTGAAATTTACCTGGAATTATTTACTGACAGGTAACCAAAAAAACGAGCCAGCGAATCAAAGCAAAGTAAGTAACAACAAGAAAGAAATTGCCAGCGATGTACAACAGTTAAATAGTAAAGTTGGTTATTTTACATATTCAATCAGCACAGGCGATCGAGGTTTTCCACCCGGAAACTACGAGTTAATTGTTGCCCCAGAAACAAATAATGCTAAACCTATTCGCAGAGAGTTTACTATCAAATAAACTTGATTTCTAGCAAGCAATACGCCCACCGTGTACACGCAAGTCTTTTGACCTGCACCTTTGTTGCATCGCCCTGCACCTTTGTTGCATCGCCCTGCACCTTCGTTGCATCGCCCTGCACCTTTGTTGCATCGTCCTGCACCTTTGTTGCATCGCCCTGCACCTTTGTTGCATCGCCCTGCACCTTTGTTGCATCGCCCTGCACCTTTGTTGCATCGCCCTGCACCTTCGTTGCATCGAAGAGCAAAAATTAACACCAATTTGAAAAAAGAATGCGACACATAGACAACACCCCTCCCCAACCCTCCCCTTGACACTACGGTGTACACACAAGTCG
>NZ_JACJTU010000021.1 GCF_014698835.1 Nostoc paludosum FACHB-159
CCAGAGTTTGAAACTTTCTATACCAAAAACATTTTGCTCAACGAGGGTATCCGCGCTTGGATGGCTCCTCAAGATCAGATCCACGAACAATTTGTATTCCCTGAGGAGGTATTACCACGTGGTAACGCTCTCTAATAGACCAAATATTTTAGGCGGTGCTGGACGCGACCAAGAATCTACCGGCTTTGCCTGGTGGTCTGGTAACGCACGTTTAATTAACCTTTCTGGCAAACTACTGGGCGCTCACGTTGCTCACGCTGGTTTGATTGTATTCTGGGCTGGAGCGATGACTTTGTTTGAAGTCGCTCACTTCATTCCTGAAAAGCCCATGTATGAGCAGGGGTTAATCCTGCTGCCTCACCTTGCGACTTTGGGCTGGGGTGTTGGTGCTGGCGGTGAAGTCATCGACACCTTCCCATACTTCGTTGTTGGTGTACTGCACCTAATTTCCTCAGCAGTCCTTGGCTTTGGCGGTATCTATCACGCCGTTCGTGGCCCAGAAACCTTAGAAGAATACTCCTCATTCTTTGGTTACGACTGGAAAGACAAGAACAAGATGACCAACATCATCGGTTTCCACCTAATTATTTTGGGAAGCGGTGCGCTGTTGTTGGTGCTGAAGGCAATGTTCTTTGGTGGTATCTATGATACCTGGGCGCCAGGTGGTGGTGATGTTCGGATCATTACTAACCCAACACTCAACCCAGCAGTTATCTTTGGTTATCTGATCAAATCTCCCTTCGGTGGCGAAGGCTGGATTGTGAGCGTTGATAACTTGGAAGATGTTATCGGCGGTCATATTTGGATTGCTTTTATCTGTATTTCTGGTGGTATTTTCCACATTCTCACCAAGCCTTTTGGTTGGGCGCGTCGTGCCTTCATTTGGTCTGGTGAAGCTTACCTATCCTACAGCTTAGGTGCCCTCTCGCTGATGGGCTTCATTGCCTCCATCATGGTTTGGTACAACAACACTGTTTACCCCAGCGAATTCTTTGGCCCTACCGGTCCTGAAGCTTCTCAAGCTCAAGCTCTTACTTTCCTGATTCGTGACCAACGCTTAGGTGCTAACGTTGGTTCTGCCCAAGGCCCCACAGGTTTGGGTAAATACTTGATGCGCTCTCCCACTGGTGAAATCATCTTCGGTGGTGAAACCATGCGCTTCTGGGATTTCCGTGGCCCTTGGTTGGAGCCTCTGCGTGGCCCCAACGGTCTTGACCTAGAAAAAATCAAGAACGATATTCAGCCTTGGCAAGCTCGTCGTGCTGCTGAATACATGACACATGCTCCTCTGGGTTCTCTGAACTCTGTGGGTGGTGTGGCTACCGAAATCAACTCCTTCAACTACGTGTCTCCTCGCGCTTGGTTGGCATGTTCACACTTCGTACTAGGATTCTTCTTCCTAGTTGGTCACTTGTGGCACGCTGGTCGCGCTCGTGCAGCTGCTGGTGGTTTTGAAAAAGGTATTGACCGTGAAAATGAACCAGTAATGTCGATGGACTTCCTCGACTAGGTTACAAAGTTTTTTTCATCACTGACAATCAATTAGCTTACAGACTCTTGCGTAAAAGCAAGAGTTTTTTTTATAAAAAATAGCAGAGTTCAGGAGTCAGAATTAGAATAGACTCTCGCTCTAGCTAACAGGTCTAGATGGTATACTTCACTAACTTGGAATGTATTATAAAAATCAAGAGGGCAAACAGATTAACAAACCCTTTATCAAAAATAAATTATCAATCCAAAATTATTTACATAGTTTACCGAGGTAATTAATACCATGAGCGAATCAAATTTTATCGGCGCTTTGCGCTGGACAGCCGAAGCAAAAGAAAAGTTGCAAAATATTCCCTTTTTTGTGCGTCCTCAAGCGAAAGCTCGAATTGAGGCATTGGCTCGTCAAGCTCAGCAAGAGGTTGTGACAGATGATTTGGTAGAACAGGCTAGGCTTGAGTTTGGACAATGAAATATTTTCGATTTTGGATTTTGGGTTTTAGATTGATTTCATACATCAATGTAGATGGCTTTGAAATCTGGTAAATCTTCTTTTTGATCCATCAATCAATTTAAGCAATTAAAAACTTTGATTTAATTGAATCCAAAATCTAAAATTAACTTAGCTTCCTCCCACATTCATCGCTGCTAAAACAGCTTTATGGCTGACATCTGTGTAAAGTGTGTTCAAATACTTCATGACCACATCAGTGGAAGTTAAATTTACTGCATTTTCCTCTTCCTTTGCTAGAGGAATTGCTCCTAATACATCTAATATTGTCTCGCTAGCTGAAGGTGCAATTACTACTAAAGATGATTCTAGTGGTTCATTGTATTGCCAGAAAGAGTCTATTTTTACCGAGTATTTGTTGTGAGGAATTGATTGTTGAACATCAGGCGTTTCTGAAGTTACAGCTTCTATCTTGCCACTGCGTAGCTGTCGTAAATCGCTGAGGATTTGCTCTTTGGTGCGTCCGCGTAATTGAAAGAGTACAAAAGGGTCTTCACTAAAGCGATCGCCTAATTGATAGTATACCGCACCAATATGTTTACAGGGATTTGCTTTATCTGGACAAGAGCATTTACTGTGAACATCAGAAAGGGTAAAAGGAAATAACGAAAGACCATTAGCTGTGAACACTTCTGCTATATTTTGCGGCATTTCTCCTGCCAACAATTTGGCAGCAAAAATTGCTTTTTGGGACATAGTTTCAATCACATAACCCCATTGTTCATCGCTAAAAGGTTCAAGAGAAAGGGAAACTTTATAAGGTTCCACTTCGCTACCTTGTACCCTAGCTAATACTTTTGCACCTTGAAACTCAATACTTAAAACATTTCCCTGACGTGCGTAGTTTCTAGCACGTTCCAAACGCTTTTTAAAACGGTAAGAATCTAGCAAATCTAGCCATTGCTGCGACCACCATTCTCGACTAGCTTGAAGAGTATAATTAGTCATGATTTTACCTTTTGAATTATTGAATAATATAGGAATCCGGTTTGATTACTGAAATTATTTGCTTAGGTAGGCAACAGGCAATAGGATTTTCGGAAATTAAAGTGTACCGAGTTTTTTCACCAGATTCCTATATTCAAATTAAGTAATTTGACTCGTCCGATCAACTGTCATCCTCGTCAATGACTGCATTGCGGTCAAGAATTAGTAAGTTACGAAGTTGGTCTGTATCTAGTTCAGTCAACCATTCTTCACCTGCACCTACAACTTGTTCGGCTAGTTGTTTTTTACTTTCAATCATGTCGTGAATTTTCTCTTCTAAAGTGCCAGTACAGACAAATTTATGTACTTGGACATTGCGGGTTTGACCAATGCGAAATACTCGGTCTGTAGCTTGATTTTCTACGGCTGGATTCCACCATCTATCAAAATGGAATACGTGATTTGCTCGTGTTAAATTCAATCCTACACCACCTGCTTTTAGAGAAAGAATCATAATCGGCGGCCCTTGTGGATCGTGTTGGAAACGGTCTATCATTTCCTCGCGTTGTTTTTTATTGGTGCTGCCATATAAAAAGAATATTTCTCGTCCTAGTTGTTTTTCTAAATGAGGTTTAAGTAACTTACCCCACTCAGCAAATTGGGTGAAGATTAAAGCGCGTTCTGCACCAGCAGCGCCGTAGGCATCGCCTTCTGCTAAAAGTTCTTCTAACATTTCTTCTAGCCGCAGCAGTTTGGCTGAATGATGTTGTCCTAGTGTGGCTTGTTTTAAATATTGCGCTGGGTGATTGCAGATTTGTTTGAGTTTGATTAGTAAAGCCAAAATCATCCCGCGACGTTGCAAACCTTCAGCAGATTCAATTTCTGCTAAAGATGCTTCTACTACTTGTTGATAAAGCGCGGCTTGGTCGGCAGTCAAACCACAAAATACTGTCATTTCTTGCTTCTCTGGCAAGTCTTGAATAATGTCGCGATCGCTTTTTAATCGGCGCAGTATAAATGGCTGAACCAACGAACGTAATTGACTCAAAGAAGCCGTATCCCCATACTTTTCAATTGGCATGGCAAATCGGCGCTGGAAGAATTGCCGATTGCCCAAATATCCGGGATTGAGAAAATCCAAAATCGACCACAATTCTTGCAGCCTATTTTCTACTGGCGTCCCTGTCAAAGCAATCCGAAATGTCGCTGCTAATTGCCGCACTGCTTTTGATTGCTTAGCCTCGGAATTTTTCACATTTTGGGCTTCATCTAAAACAATTATCTGCCAATTAACGCTTTCTAAAAATTTAATATCCCGATGAATCAACGAGTAACTAGTGATGACTAAATCGTGCTTTTTAACTGCTTCTACAAAGGCCTTTCCTTTAGGACGTTTATCACCGTGATATTGCAAAACTTTCAGACTTGGTGCAAATTTCTTGACTTCCCTTTCCCAGTTACCTAAAACCGAAGTTGGACAAACTAATAGAGTTGGATTTTCTAGTGCATCTTGTTCTTTGAGATGCAGAAGAAAAGCGATGAACTGGATCGTTTTACCCAATCCCATATCGTCGGCCAAACATGCACCTAAACCCCAACGTTCTAAGAACGAAAGCCAAGCAGCACCGCGTTGTTGATAAGGTCGCAACTGTCCTTGAAAGTTGGTTGGTGTGGGCAAAGGTTCAATAACCTGATTATTGGTTAGCGCCCCAATCAACTCTTGTAATGCGCCAGAGGCCTCAAAGCTGACCACTGGTAATTTTTCAATTACCTGGGTGTCCCCTGTACTCAAACGCAAAGCATCTTCCAAAGACAGCGCCATTTGGTCTTTGCGGGAAGCGAAAAAGGTTTGGGCTGTCTTGATGTCTTGGGGTCGCAATTCTACCCACTCGCCATTAATTTCTACCAAGGGGCTATTTAAAGCCACAAGTTTATCAAACTCGGCTTTGGAAATATTCTGTCCGCCAATTGCCAATTGCCATTGGAAATTCAATAAACTTTGCAACCCCAAACGTCCCTGCTTTGTCTTTGGGGTTTCGGCAGTAATTTTTAAACCCAAACGGTTCGCCCATCCTTCACGGTTCGTCAAAGTAGGAGGTAGAATCACTCCCAAACCGCTATCTTCAAACCTCCAAGCCACAGACTTGATAAACTCGTATGCTTGGATGGGGTTAAGAAGAAAAGATTGGGGATATTCTCTTTCTAAACTGGGTGCAAGGACTGGATACAATCGGGAAGCTAGCCCTAAACCCCGCAAAAATGTTTCTTGGGGTTGGTCAATTGTGCGATTTTCATACACCAATCGTTCAACTGGATTGTTCCAAATTGTTGCCGCATCCACCAAAAACTCTGGATTGTCGGCCGCTTGCAGGAAATACGCCAATGTCCAATCTGTTTCGCCAGACTCCGGAGAACGCAGTTGAAAACAAGTGCGAAACAGAGTTTTCAGAGTTAATTGGTATTGTAGCGGCATAGTCCAGGCTTTAAGTGCCGCTTCTAGTCGTTCCACTTCAATGGCTTCTGCATTGACTGTACCAGATGCACTAGTTAAAGCTGGCAACCACTCTCGCACCGCAGCTGGTAAAGACACAATCGCCTTGGCTTCCATCACCGATTGGAAACCCACCATCTCTCGTATTTGGGCATCTATCGTACTATTGAGAAATCCCAATAACAATTCTTGAGGTTCCGTGGGGAAGTTTACATAAAGTAGGGACTGGTGATTAGGGATTAGGGATTGGGAAAACTCGTCCCCAGTCCCCAGTCCCCAGTTCCCAATCCCCATCTCCTCTTGATATGTGCGACAAACCAAGGGCATCTTGGCAGAAAATTTTTCTAGGCGGGTGCCGTCTACAGCACTGTCTAAGAGTACTTGCCACTTAGCAAGTGTAGAACTATCGGATTGCCGTTTGATAGTTGGTAAAAACTTACACCGAGAAATTAAATCCAGACTCCAACGGGCAACCTGCGACCAAAAGCGTAAATCTGTGCCCAAAAAGGCATCTTCACCTTTAGTAGCATTTAGGGGAACAGCAGCAAGAAATTTTACTGCTTGGGCGGGGGTGAGACAAAAACCTTCAACTCGCCAGGGTTGTAAATATTGTGGTGAGTCTGCTGCTAGCTCCAAACTAGCAGAATGAACGGGGAAAATTCCTGCTGTTTCTTTACCAGTGTTTTCTGGTATGTAAGTTGGTAGGGCAATGATTTGGGAGTGGGTTGGTAAAGCAATTTCAATAGTACTAGTTGCTTTGCGTGTCCGGTTAGTTGTAGCTACAGTTTGGGGTTGCTGGATGAAGTTGGCAATTGGCATATTTTGGGAACGCAACCACTCGCTTAACTCAACGGATGTCATTGCCAATGGATGTAATGGTATTTCTTCAGATTCATACGATGCCAAATTTACTCGCGGCGATCGCCAAGTTTCTCCCCAAATAAATAAACTACCATTTTGATTTTTTAGTAACCAATTCCCGTGTAAAATTGCCATTTTTAACTACTCAAATTCTCGTAAAATTAAATAATTCCAATTACCAAAATTTTACTTGCTACATTTTCAGTACATTTATTATCAATTACTTATATATTGTAATACAATTGTATACTGGTAATTTGTCATTCAATTGAGACATTATTAATAATGGATTTTCCAATTGTTAAAGTTTTAAAACTTGGTATAAAATACGAAGTAGATTATATGCATCCTCTAGAAGAGGAGGCGGTAAGAGCATTATTAAATAGTGTAATTGTTGAAGGTAAAACTTATCCTCAAAAGCAACCTCTATCTCAAGCAGAATTTTCCAGTTACTGGCTAAGCAAGGATGCCTTTGTTGTCAGGGCATCAGCTGTAGATGATAAACAAAAACCAAAAGAAATATTGGGAGCATTTTATTTAAAGCCAAACTTTCCTGGTCGGTGTAGCCATATTTGCAATGCTGGTTTTATTGTACAAGCCAGCTTGCGGGGTCAAGGTATAGGGCGGTTCATGGGAGAGTCGATGCTCTCCATCGCAGCAGACCTGGGCTACGAGGCAGTAATGTTCAATTTAGTCTTTGAAACTAATATAGCTTCAATTACACTGTGGCAGTCTTTAGGATTTGAGATCGTTGGTCGGATTCCCCGTGCTGCCAAGCTAGAAAATGAGCAAGTGGTAGACGCACTAATGTTGTATCGCACTTTGCCTTGAAAGATGCCAATCGATCCTCTTAACTGTTGACTGATGAGTCTTAACCGTCAACTGTCAACAGTTAACTTTGTATGTACCAGAAGTCAGCCATAGTGCATAAATGTTAGGATTGCCACAGAAAGAGAATAGCGAAAGAGAAGGAAAAAAAACTGAATGGCTGAAGTTGATAAGTCAATATCCTTCGATGGACGGGATATTCGACTGAAAGTAGGCCTACTAGCTCCCCAAGCTGGTGGGTCGGTTTTGATAGAATCAGGGGATACAGCTGTTTTGGTGACAGCTACGCGATCGCAAGCCAGAGAAGGCGTTGATTTTCTTCCCCTGACAGTAGATTACGAAGAAAGGCTATATGCCGCTGGTAGAATTCCTGGCGGAATTATGCGGCGCGAAGGTCGCCCACCAGAAAAAACAATTCTTACCAGCCGTCTGATAGATCGTCCTTTGCGTCCTTTGTTTCCTTCATGGTTACGCGACGATCTACAAGTTGTGGCTTTAACGCTGTCGATGGACGAGTTAGTGCCACCCGATGTGCTAGCGGTTACAGGTGCTTCAATTGCTACCCTCATTGCTCAGATTCCTTTTAATGGGCCAATGGCAGCCGTGCGGGTTGGCTTAGTGGGAGATGATTTCATCATTAATCCTACCTATGCAGAAATTGAAGCTGGAGATTTGGATCTGATAGTAGCAGGTTCACCGCATGGTGTGATTATGGTTGAGGCGGGAGCCAATCAATTGCCAGAGCGAGATATTATCGAGGCAATTGATTTTGGTTATGAAGCGGTACGGGATTTAATCAAAGCCCAGGAAGATTTAGTCGCAGAACTCGGTTTACAACTAGTGCAAGAAGCACCACCAGAAGTAGACGTGACGCTGGAAAATTATATCCGCGATCGCGCCAACGACGAAATTAAAAAAATCCTGTCGCAATTTGAGTTGGGTAAAACCGAACGTGATGCCGCTTTAGATGTCGTCAAGGAAAAAATTGAAACTGCGATCGCCGAACTGCCAGACGAAGACCCAATCAAAGTTGCCGCAACTGCAAACTCTAAGGCACTTGGTAATACATTTAAAGACATTACTAAATACTTCATGCGCCGTCAAATCATCGAAGATAACGTCCGCGTTGATGGCCGCAAACTCGATGAAGTACGTCCCGTTTCTTGTCAAGTTGACCTTTTGCCAAAGCGAGTCCACGGTAGCGGTTTATTTAATCGGGGTTTAACCCAGGTATTATCTGCTTGTACCCTGGGTACACCAGGAGATGCCCAAAACCTCAACGACGATTTACAAATAGACCAATCCAAACGCTACATCCACCATTACAACTTCCCACCTTTCTCAGTCGGGGAAACCAAGCCCTTACGTGCGCCAGGAAGACGTGAAATCGGTCACGGTGCCTTAGCAGAGCGATCGCTGTTACCTGTGCTACCAACAAAAGAACAATTCCCTTACGTGATTCGCGTCGTATCGGAAGTTCTTTCTTCCAACGGTTCCACCTCAATGGGTTCTGTGTGCGGTTCCACCCTCGCCTTAATGGATGCTGGTGTGCCAATTATCAAACCCGTCAGTGGTGCAGCAATGGGTTTGATTAAGGAAGGAGATGAAGTCCGTGTCCTGACTGACATTCAGGGCATTGAAGACTTTCTGGGCGATATGGACTTTAAAGTTGCTGGAACGGATAGCGGGATTACCGCCCTGCAAATGGACATGAAAATCTCCGGTCTGTCTTTAGACGTTATTGCCCAAGCCATCCACCAAGCTAAATCAGCCCGGTTGCACATTCTGGAAAAAATGCTCGCTTGCATTGGCGAACCTCGCACCGAAACTTCACCCTATGCCCCACGTCTGTTAACAATCAAGATTGATTCAGACATGATTGGTCTAGTCATTGGCCCCGGAGGCAAGACCATCAAGGGGATTACTGAAGAGACTGGTGCGAAAATTGACATTGAAGACGATGGTACAGTGACAATTTCCGCTATAGACGAGGCCAAAGCGAAGAAAGCACGTAGTATTATTCAAGGCATGACCCGCAAGCTGCACGAAGGGGATGTCTACGTAGGGCGCGTAACTCGGATTATACCAATAGGTGCATTTGTGGAATTTTTGCCTGGAAAAGAAGGCATGATTCACATTTCTCAACTCGCTGACTACCGCGTTGGCAAAGTTGAGGATGAAGTCGCAGTGGGCGATGAAGTGATTATCAAAGTGCGCGAAATTGATAACAAAGGCCGGATTAATCTTACACGCTTGGGTATCCACCCAGATCAAGCAGCAGCAGCAAGGGAAGCTGCGGCGCTAAATCGTTAAATCGATTTGGGATTTTAGATTCGAGCAATCTAAAATCCGCGATGCCTACTGTGAAGGCATCGCCCTATGCTTCTCTCAATTAATTAGACAAAATTGATTGCAGACACTAAGTAGCTAGGCGTAAATAAATTTAAAGTTTGTAGTCAGAACTTTAGTCTTGATAATCCTGAATCAGCGATGAATCGCTCACTACTAACTAAAAATTTTATCTAATGTTTAATTATGCCTACCTACTTAAAAGAATTTTTGTAGTCTTATGCTATTTATAATTCAACACAGCTTAGCCATACATTGAAAGCAAAAAGTAGTTTGGTTTGGCGATCGCCACTCAACATACAACTTTTTTAACTTAACTGTAAGTAAAACAGCACAACTAAACCTAACTTCTGATAATTATAGCAACAAGCAGGAGGCAGAAGGTAAAACTGTTACCATTCCTAGCATTCACACTTGTTAATGTCCTAACCTATGTGGCTACGGCTATATAATTTGTAATTTGCTATATTTCATCAACAAAATTTAAACAAGGGCTTACCTTTAATAATATAGTTCTGTTTATTCTCACCCACTCACTTACCGTTCTTAAACCACTCTGGGTAAAGAAAAGCCGAAGTTGATTTTTCAACATTAAAAAATTTTTTCTACATTTCATAACATTATGGTGAAATAAGCTCTTTCGCTTAAAATTAATACTTGCGGAGGATGAAATTATTCTCTAATAGACAGCGATGAAAGAGGGCTATTAACTGATGACTGAATTATTCAAACCCTAAAGATACCGCAGTATTCCGATTGGCTTTTAGTAGATAAAAAGAAATTATGAATTTGTTTAAAAATCCCACTTGCTATTAAATTTTAAATCTGTAATATTGAAGAATTAAATCAATAAATCAACACATTCACATAATGTTAACAAAATCTCTAAAAATTTTGAATGACCACGATCAAGCTCTGTCTAACGAGGGACAAGATGTCATTCAAGGATTAACTCGAACGCCGAAAAGTATACCTCCAAAATATTTCTACGACGATCGCGGTTCAGAATTATTTGAACAAATATGTGAATTACCAGAATATTATCCAACACGAACAGAAGCATGGATTTTGCAGCAATATGCTGATGAAATTGCTCAAATAACAGGTGCTTGCGAACTCGTAGAATTAGGGAGTGGCAGTTCTACAAAAACTCTATTTTTGTTAGATGCTTACCAAAAACTTGCCAGTTACTGTAGATATATACCCGTTGATGTGAGTCGTGGTATCTTACAATCTAGTGTATTAAAGCTGCAACAAAAATATCCAGCTTTTTTTATTGAGGGTTTAATCGGAACCTACGAACAAGCCTTAGCAAAACTAGAATCAACTTTTGCAGCATCACGGATGATTTTTTTCTTAGGCAGTTCTCTGGGAAATTTTAACCCGCAGGAATGCGATAAATTTTTAGGACAAATTGCTAAAACTCTACAACCTGGAGATTACTTTCTTTTGGGGATTGATTTACAAAAACCCAAGGAAATTTTAGAGCCAGCTTATAACGACAGTCAGGGAATAACGGCTGCTTTTAACTTGAATATGCTGTCTCATTTAAATTGGCGTTTTCAAGGCAATTTTGACCTTAATTTATTTACTCATCAAGCTATTTATAACCAAACTGACGCTCAAATTGAGATGTATCTGCATTCCCAAAAGAGTCATCAGGTATCTTTAAAAGCATTAAATTTACAAGTTTCTTTTACAGAGGGAGAAAGTATTCTCACCGAAATTTCGCGCAAGTTTGATTTAGCAATTATGCAAGAACAACTAAAGATGCACGGACTTAAGACATTGAAGACTTGGACAGATCCGCAAGAATGGTTCGGGTTAATTCTTTGTCAAGCTTAAATCGATGTTGAAAAAGGGAGTAGGGAATAGGGTATAAAGCCAAAACCCTTATCTAGAAACGCGAAAAATTGCGTTTTTACGAGCCGAACTATTCCCAGAAACACTGCCTCAAACTTTTGTCTTTGACACGCTACGCGTAGCTTGCTTCACCGTAGGAGTAGGCAAAATCTAAAATCCAAAATTTTTTTTGACAGCATGAGTAGTCTACAATCTACTAAACCTCCAAAACTGGATAGTTGTAATTCTCAAATCATTCTCGATTACTTTGAGAATGCTTGGCAACTAGAAGATATTTTAATGGAAAGTCTAGTTGGGGAGGATACATTTTATATCAATCCCGATCCTTTGAGAAACCCTCTAATTTTTTACCTGGGACATTCGGCTGTTTTCTACATCAATAAATTAATTCGCGTTGGGTTATTAGAAAAACGCTTGAATCCAGAGTATGAAATTTTATTTGAAATTGGAGTCGATCCAGAGAAACCAGAAGAATTGAATGAAGCGATCGCTCATTTGAATTGGCCGTCTCTTGCCCAAACTTGGGAATATCGAAGGCAAGCATTTTCCATCATCTCAGAAGTAATTAAAACCACTCCAATTACTCTGCCAATTCATCCCGATTGTCCCCTTTGGGCATTAATGATGGCAATTGAACACCAGCGTATTCACATTGAAACTTCTTCGATGTTAATTCGCCAACTACCAATTGGAAGAGTCAAACGCCCTTCAAATTGGAAATATGCTGCTTTTAATGGTTACACTCCTGGGAATGAAATGATAGAAGTTCCTGGCGGGGTGGTAAAACTTGGCAAAGCCTTTGACGATAGGACTTATGGATGGGATATTGATTATGGCGATCGCACTGTTGAAGTTCAACCCTTTTTCGCTAGTAAATATCTAATCACCAACGCCGAGTTTATTTATTTTGTCAAAGCTGGTGGCTACGAAAATCCCGAATATTGGCATAAGGAATCTTGGAATTGGAAAACTCAAAATAACATCAAACACCCCAAATTTTGGCTCCCTGAAAATGGCAGTTATAAATATCGAGCTATGTTTGATGAAATGGAATTACCCCTAGATTGGCCAGTAGAAGTCAATCACTATGAAGCAATGGCTTATTGCCGTTGGCAAGGTGAAGATACTCGCTTAATGAGCGAACCAGAATATCATTTAGCAACTTATGGAAATAATTCATCAGAAGATATAGATAATTACAATCTCAATCTAAAATTTGGTTCGCCGAGTCCAGTTGGAATGTTAGAAACAGCCAAAAGTCACTCTGGATTGTACGACTTGCGAGGTAATGTTTGGGAATGGTTGAGCGATCATTTAAATCCCCTTTCCGGATATAAACCTCATTATCTCTACGAAGATAATTCTGCGATCTTTTTTGACACCAAACATCATATAATGCTAGGAGGATGTTGGATAACTAACGGTACAGAAGCTTTAAAATATTATCGCAACTGGTTCCGTCCCAATTTTTATCAACACGCAGGTTTTAGGATTGTTCGAGATATAGCTGGCAATAAGCAATAGACAAAGAAAGTTTTTTGGCGCTGCGGTTTTACCATCAGTTTATGTCCTAAACGAGGATAACGCATATTTAATTTCTGGAGATGTTTATTAATTCTGAATTCTGAAGTCTGAATTCTGTTTTAATAACAACCTAAAAACAGGAGATTATTAACCATGAAACCAAATCCAATACCACCACAACCCGGCCAAGAATCAGTTTGGGATTATCCGCGTCCGGCTCGTTTAGAAGATACTAATAAACAACTACGGGTAATTTTTAATGGTATTGTTTTGGCAGAAACTAATAAAGGTAAAAGAGTTTTAGAAACAAGCCATCCTCCAGTTTATTATTTTCCACCTGAGGACGTTAAAGTAGAACACCTGATTGAAACGTCGAAAAATGGCTTGTGTGAATGGAAAGGGCGATATCAATATTATGATGTCAAAGTTGGTGAGAAATATCTAAAATATGCAGCTTGGGCATATTTTAACCCCACCCCTGATTTTGTTTCCCTGGAAAAATACTATGCTTTTATGCCCAATTTAATGGATGCTTGTTATGTCAATGATGAGTTAGTAACACCTCAACCTGGCGATTTTTACGGAGGATGGATTACTGCTGATATTGTCGGGCCATTTAAAGGTAGTCCGGGAACAATGTGGTGGTAATTTTATAGCAGAGAATAGGCAACAGGCAAAGAAACTTCCTTGGCATAGGGGTTTTATGATTAGTTTATGTCCTAAACTATGCTTCAAGTGCTATTGTTCTTCATGTTTTGATGAAAGCTAAACCAATTGACACCATTTAGCTGAGCAGTTTCTTAGACTTCAACCACTCATGTACAACTTCTTCAACAGGGCGAGATTGATTATCAACCTGGTAATTCATTTTTTGCATTGCTTCAGTAGAAATTAGCCCAGCTAATTGATTGATAGCTTCTCGTAACTCTGGATATTTTTCCAGAATTGCTTGATTGAAAATAGGGACAGCTTCATAAGGTGGAAAGTATTTTTTATCATCTTCTAAGATGACTAAATTTAAAACAGCAATCAAGCCATCTGTAGAATTACCTGCTATCAAATCTACTTTCTTTTCTTTGATAGCTTGATATATCAATCCTAACTCCATTTGTTGGGGAGGTTTAGCAAATTTTAAGCCATAAGTTTTAGCTAACCCTGGATAACCATCTTGTCTTCCCAGAAATTCATAACCAAATCCTGCTTGCATTTGAGGTGTATATTTAGCAGCTTCGGAAAGGGTTTTAATCTGCCATCGTTTAGCATCTTCACTGCGGATAATCATAGCGAAGGTGTTGTTAAATCCCAAAGGCTGCATGACTTCTAATTTAAATTTTTGGCTGTAGTCTTGTTTAACTTTTTGATAAACTACTTGAGGATCGCTGATAGGTTTTTGTTTCAAAACAGATGTGAAACTCGTTCCTGTGTATTCTATATAGCCAGCGATTTTACCTGCTTTCACCGCTTCATGACAAATAAAAGTCCCCCCTAAATTTAACCGTCTATCAACCCTTAATTTAGTATGGGATTCAATTTGTTGAGCTAGTAATTCTCCTAAAATAAATTGTTCAGTAAAATTTTTGGAACCAATAATAATTGTTGGTGGCGTTAGCCAATAGGTAAAGCCAATTAATACCCCAATAATTAACGTTAATATTGCAAAATAAACGCCTGTTTTGCGATTAATTTTTATAGTTTTTTCACTTTGCTGTGTCAGGTTTTTTTCTAACCATCCCAAGCTAAAATCCGCACCTAAGGCAATCAAAGCGGCGGGTATTGCCCCAGCTAAAATCAGCTGATTATTAAGAGTAGAAATCCCTCGAAAAAGAAACACTCCCAAACCTCCGCCGCCAATAGCTGCCGCAATGGTAGCAATTCCCACACAAATAACTGTTGCTACCCTAACTCCTGCCAAAATAACGCCTAAAGCTAGAGGAATTTCTACTTGAAACAGCAATTGCCTATCTGTCATTCCCATCCCCTGCCCCGCCTCTCGAATTGCTGGTTCCACGCTATTAATACCGATATAAGTATTGCGAATTATTGGGAGCAAAGCATAAAGAATCAAGGCGACAATAGCAGGAACTTTGCCAATTCCTCCAAAAAATGGTACTGAAATCAGAAAACCAAAGATAGCTAAACTGGGAGTGGTTTGAATAGCGTTAGTTAAACCGATAATAGGTTGGGCGAGTTTCGGTTGGCGAGTGATGAATATGCCTAAAGGAATGCCAATGGAAACGGCCACCACCATTGCAATTACAACTAATACTAAATGTTCTCCAGTGCGGAGGACAATTTCTAGGAAATATTGGCCCAAAAACACACTTATCTCCTGATATGGTTGAGGGATAAATCAAAAGACGCGATAAATCGCGTCTCTACAAAAGATTAATTCTGAATTCTTCTTTTTAAGCTTTTTTCAACCAACTAAACATGGCACGTAAATCTTTACCAACTTCCTCAATTTTGTGTTCGGCTTCTTTGCGACGCAAGGCAGTAAATCCTGGTTTACCAGATTGGTTTTCTAACACAAATTCTCGCGCAAATTGCCCAGATTGAATTTCGCTGAGAATCTTCTGCATTTCAGCTTTGGTTTGTTCGGTGACAATCCGCGGCCCACGGGTATAATCGCCATATTCAGCTGTGTTAGAAATGCTATCGCGCATTTTCGCTAAACCGCCTTCCACAACCAAGTCAACAATCAACTTGACTTCATG
This sequence comes from Nostoc paludosum FACHB-159, assembly GCF_014698835.1. Taxonomy (GTDB): domain Bacteria; phylum Cyanobacteriota; class Cyanobacteriia; order Cyanobacteriales; family Nostocaceae; genus Nostoc; species Nostoc paludosum. The sequence continues at coordinate 15,557 of NZ_JACJTU010000021.1, forward strand.
GAGACATTCAAAATAAGCCAATTCTGGTTGATAACCAGCTTCTACCAAAGTTTCAAATCCGGCCTTAATTAAAGCACTCAAACCACCGCACAATACTGCTTGTTCGCCAAATAAATCAGTTTCAGTTTCTTCACGGAAAGTCGTTTCCAGAATACCGGCACGGCTACCACCGATACCTTTAGCGTATGCCATTGCGCGATCGCGTGCCTGACCACTAGCATCTTGATAAACTGCAAACAGCGCTGGTACGCCTTCCCCATTCTCATAAGTCCGCCGTACCAAATGCCCCGGCCCTTTTGGTGCCACCATCACCACATCTACATTCGCTGGTGGTACAACTTGCCCAAAATGAATATTGAAACCGTGGGCAAAGGCTAATACATTCCCTTCTTCTAAATTGGGTTCAATCTCGTTTTTGTAAATCGTTTTTTGGACTTCATCAGGTAACAAAATCATAATGAAGTCAGCAGCATTAGCCGCATCGGCAACATTTTTCACAGTTAAACCAGCTGCTTCGGCTTTCGCCACTGACTTACTGCCCGGATATAGTCCCACAATTACATTCAAACCACTATCTTTTAAGTTGAGAGCGTGGGCATGACCTTGGGAACCATAGCCGATAATAGCAATAGTTTTTCCGCTCAAAAGGTCTAAATTGGCATCTTCGTCATAATACATCCGGGCCATAGAAGCATCTCCTGTCAGCAAGCATCATTAAATTGGCAGGCTTCTGATTGTACCTCAAATTGAGTAGCTAAATATTGGGGATTAGGGATTGGGGATTGGGGACTGGGTATTGGGTATTCAACTTTCCTCTAGTTCCTAGTCCCCAGTGCCTTCATTTTTAAACTTGCATAAATGCCTTATCAAGCACCGATAAATCTACACGAGAAATATTTTCAGTATTTTTAGGAGATTAAAGTTACTTTATTAACAAAATATTTCTTTCCCAGTCCCCAGTTATATCAATACATCGGGAGCTTTGATTGACTAATCATTTAGTAAATGTAAAAAACAATACAAATTTATAATGACAAGTTTGAGACAAATTTGTTAAGAATAGTTACAGCAGTCGTCATCTAGAGAAATATTTCTTATGGTAAACTCACTTGACAATAACCGAATCCATCAAGTTGTCATTGTTGGCGGTGGTTTTGGTGGACTTTATGCAGCAAAAACACTCGCTAAAACAGCGGTAAATGTTACTTTAATCGATAAACGTAACTTTCATCTATTTCAACCCCTCCTGTACCAAGTCGCTACAGGCGCTTTATCTCCCGCTGATATTTCCTCGCCTTTGCGTTCTGTACTCAGTAAAAGCAAGAATACAAAAGTGCTGTTGGGAGAGGTGAATAATATCGATCCACAAGCACAAAAAGTAATTGTGGGCGACGAAGCAATACCTTACGATACATTGATTGTTGCCACGGGTGCGAAGCATTCTTATTTTGGCAAAGACAACTGGGAAGAATTCGCCCCTGGCTTGAAAACTGTAGAAGATGCTATAGAAATGCGTCGCCGGATTTTTATGGCATTTGAAGCAGCGGAAAAAGAAACCGACCCAGAAAAACGCCGTGCCTGGTTAACTTTTGTGATTGTTGGTGGTGGCCCTACTGGTGTAGAATTAGCGGGAGCGATCGCAGAATTGGCAAATCAAACTCTCAAAGAAGATTTCCGCAACATCGACACTTCAGAAGCTCAAATTTTGCTCTTAGAAGGACTGGATCGAATTCTGCCACCATTTGCACCAGAATTATCACAAGAAGCCGAAGCATCTCTAACGCGCTTGGGAGTGGTTGTCCAAACAAAAACATTAGTAACTAATATTGAAAATGATATTGTCACCCTCAAACAAGGGGATGAAGTCAAAGAGATTGCCTCAAAAACCGTATTATGGGCAGCGGGCGTGAAAGCTTCGGCAATGGGAAAAGTGCTAACAGAACGCACAGCTGCCGAATGCGATCGCGCGGGACGTGTTATCGTCGAACCTGATTTGAGTATTAAAGGATATCCAAATATTTTTGTAATTGGCGACTTGGCGAATTTTTCTCACCAAAATGGTAAACCACTACCTGGTGTTGCACCTGTGGCTAAGCAAGAAGGAGAATACGTCGCAGAACTAATTCAAAAACGGCTTGTAGGTCAAACCTTGCCAGCCTTTGCTTATGTCGATCGCGGTAGTTTAGCAATGATTGGGCAAAATTCGGCTGTGGTGGATTTAGGTTTTCTCAAGCTCAAAGGGTTCTTTGCGTGGGCATTTTGGCTATTAATTCACATTTATTTCTTAATTGAATTTGACAATAAATTAGTAGTGATGATTCAGTGGGCGTGGAATTATTTCACCCGTAATCGTGGAGCCAGATTAATTACAGGTCAAGAATCAGTCACGCAGTTAGAAATTAGCGATCGCAACACTTATTACACATCAGAGACTAATAAACAGCCAGTAAATGTCTAAATTGGTCATTGCCTAAGCATTACCCAACAACATCTCGTTAATGTTGGGTTTCATCCTTCTTCAACCAAACCTACCCCAGCTTTCGTTTTTAGTCTTAACTCAACTCCATTGCCCTTGGGATTTTCGCACCCCAGGCAGCATTGCCACATTAAATAGTTCTTCAAATACGCCATCCAAGTGCAGCTAATGGACTTCGCCATTGCTAATTTTAATTAGCATCAGTCTGTACTGGGTGACGTTATTTTGCGTACTTTAATAAAATTGGGATGCTCCCACTCCTTTAAGAATCGAAGCATAGTTTAGGACATAAACTGCTTGTAAAACCCCTACACCCGAAGACTTTCTTTGCCTGTTGCCTATTGCCTGTTGCCTATTGCTGTTACCTGCTATATAAAGTGGTTGAAACCCTTTGATGGATCGGCAGATACAGGTTAGGATAATCCATCAATTAGAGGAATATCTCGAAGCAAAGCGCGATTAAGCGCTCTGCAACAAAAAATTTGCCCAAATTCAACTTTGGGCGGGTTATTTGGGGAGTTTACTACTCTACTATTTTTGTTTTTTAGCTACAAAAAATTTTCGACTAAGTAAATTAAGTTATCGAGCCTTGAATAAGCTACTCTTTACAGGTAAATCTTTGAAATTTATGGCTTTTGCCCTACCGATAGTGATGTGGTGGGGATACAAAGAAGTACAAAACCAATTTGTACAGCCGCAAGCCGTTGTAGTGTTGGGTGGTTCAACGAGACGTTTAGAGCGAGAGAAGTTTACGGCAGAATTTGTCCGTAAGCATCCAAATATACCAATTTGGATTACAGGGGGTAGTCCAGCAAAGTATACACAACGGGTATTTACTAAAGCTGGTGTCGATCCTAAACGCTTACACTTGGACTATGAAGCAGTTGATACAGTTACTAATTTTACAACTTTGGTAGATGATTTGCAAGCTCGTGGGATCAAGAGTGTTTATTTGATTACTTCAGACTTTCATATGCGTCGGGCTTGCGTCATCGGCGAAATTATTTTAGGTAGCCGGGGTATTTATTTAAAACCAGTGCCAGTTCCTTCAGAAAATCCTCCTGAATCTATTGAAAAATCTATTAGAGATGGTGCTAGAGCCATACTTTGGTTAGCAACTGGTTACACTGGTGTCGATGCAGCTAAAACTAAACAGTAAATAACAGCAATTTTAGATTTTGGAATTAGTGCTAAATCCAGTTATTGGGTATTGGGCATTGGGCATGGGAAGAGACAAGAGGACAAGGAGAATAATTCTTAACTCTTGGAAAGACTTGGTTTAATCGCGTCTAAAGACTAATGACAACGGTTAAAGGTTAGCTATATAGTTCGAGAAAAAAAACGCCCCAATTCCACCCACAATTTGATACCCTAGCTTAAACAGATTTGAGAAAATTTAAAGCGTGGAAATTCAACTTGGGCGGGGAAAAACAGCTCGCAGAGCTTACGGAATAGATGAAATTGCTCTAGTCCCGGGTAACAGAACACTAGACCCCAGTTTGGCAGATACTAGATGGCGTATTGGCAATATTGAGCGAGAAATCCCGATAATTGCCAGTGCAATGGATGGCGTAGTAGATGTTCGTATGGCTGTACGTTTGTCGCAGTTAGGAGCATTAGGTGTCCTCAACTTAGAGGGGATTCAAACTCGCTATGCTGACCCAGACCCAATATTAGATCGGATTGCCTCCGTGGGGAAAGATGAATTTGTTGCCCTGATGCAAGAACTCTATGCCGAACCAATAAAACCGGAATTAATAGAAAAACGTATTCAGGAAATTAAAGAACAAGGCGGCATTGCGGCGGTGAGTGCGACTCCAGCAGGAGCCAGCAAATATGGTGAAGCAGTGGCAAAAGCCGGAGCAGATTTATTTTTTGTGCAGGCTACGGTGGTTTCCACAGCACATTTGTCACCAGAGTCTTTAGTACCACTTGATTTAGCAGAATTTTGTCGTTCAATGCCTATTCCCGTGGTGTTAGGGAATTGTGTAACTTACGAAGTCACTTTGAATTTGTTAAAAGCTGGGGCAGCTGGGGTACTAGTGGGAATTGGCCCTGGTGCTGCTTGTACATCTCGTGGGGTGTTGGGTGTGGGTGTGCCACAAGCAACTGCGATCGCTGATTGTGCTGCGGCACGAGATGATTATTTCAAGGAAACTGGTAATTATATTCCCGTCATCGCTGATGGTGGTTTAATCACCGGCGGCGACATTTGCAAATGTATCGCCTGTGGCGCTGATGGTGTGATGATTGGTTCCCCCTTTGCTAGAGCCGCCGAAGCCCCAGGACGTGGTTATCATTGGGGTATGGCAACTCCCAGCCCAGTCTTACCTCGTGGCACCCGCATTCGCGTTGCCACCACTGGCAGCCTAGAGCAAATACTCGTTGGGCCAGCAGGACTAGATGATGGTACTCACAATCTTTTAGGTGCCTTAAAGACCAGTATGGGCACCTTAGGAGCGAAAAATATTAAAGAAATGCAACAGGTAGAAGTTGTAATTGCTCCTTCCCTATTAACCGAGGGCAAAGTTTACCAAAAAGCTCAGCAATTAGGAATGGGGAAATAAAATTAGGGAATGGGGCAGGGGGCATGGGGCATGGGGGTAGAGGGGCAGAGAGGCAGAGGGGCAGGGGAGCTGAAGAGAAAATTCCTAACTTTTAACTCCTAACTCCTAACTTTCAATGCCCAATGCCCAATGCCCAATGCCCAATGCCCTATTTGCAACATCAAATTATTAAAAAAATTTTCCAGGCCCCTAAACAATTCCTGGAAAAATTCTATATGTCGCCTACAATAGAAATAGCGGAGACGCATGTTTCCGTTCACTCCTCACACCACACTCCGCCCGGACTACTGTTCGGGCGGTTCCTTATGTTTATGAATAAATTCTAAAGCTTCTTTGCAAATGTACATCCTCTACTCCGAAGCAGATGTTTTTGCTATGGTAGAATTTTCACGAAGCTCAGATATATTTGGCGAAGGTTTTAGGCATGTCAGCAGCCGCACAAGTTACGGATTCTACTTTTAAGCAAGAAGTACTCGACAGCGAAGTACCCGTTTTAGTTGACTTTTGGGCACCCTGGTGCGGACCATGCCGTATGGTAGCTCCTGTTGTCGATGAAATTTCCGAACAGTACAAAGGTCAAATCAAAGTCGTCAAAGTCAACACGGATGAAAATCCTAATGTTGCCAGTCAGTACGGCATCCGCAGTATTCCCACATTAATGATTTTTAAGGGTGGACAAAAAGTCGATATGGTGGTTGGCGCCGTGCCTAAAACTACATTAGCTTCCACTCTGGAAAAGTATCTTTGAAACTCAATTGGCAACAAAATCCTCTTGAGTTATACATACTGTTGTCACTTTAGGTTAATTTTTGCAAACAAGTTTGAAAGGCTTAAATTCCTTGTCTTTCAAACTTGTTTATATTTGTACATAATTGAAGAATGTTTTAAGATTTGTAGGAATTGTTCTAGCTGAAAAACAACTCCTTAATCCCTGCACTACCAATTTCCACTGCTAGGGCTGCTAATAGAAAACCCAAAAGCTGAGTCACAATCACTCCACCTTCTGCACCAATCCATTTGTCAATCAGATTTGCCAAACGCAAAATCAACCAAGTAACAAACATCGAGGCTAAGATACCTACGACGACACCAAGATGGGGACTCTGTGATTTCGACATCAACAACATTACCGTGGTCAAAGTTCCCGGCCCAGCTAGTAGGGGTAAAGCTAGTGGAGTAATTGCGACATCGCGTCCTTCCTCAATAATCGGCCTATCTAATTCTCCGCGGAGCATTTGCAAAGCAATTAACAGTAACAATAATCCTCCTGCTACTCGCAAAGATCCAATACTGATTTCTAGATAATTCAAAATGATTTGCCCCGCAAAGGCAAACAGTAAAAGAACTGCGATCGCGACGATAATTGCTTTATCTATGACCTTGTTTCTTTCTTCTGGCATCATACTCTTAGTCAAAACTAAAACAATCGGTATATTGCCCACAGCATCTGCCAAGACAAACACAGCGATAAATGTCTGAACCAAAATAGAGATATCCACGAGCTGCTAGCTTTAGGAAGGGTTTGCTCACAACTTAATCGCAATGTTGCTCAGTTTGCTAGAACCTAGAGGAAGATTAAAATAAACAGTGGGAATAATAAGTTTGTTCAAGAAAAGCAACAAGTCATGGATTTCTAATTAAGTTTCACAGATGCTGAAGTAGCGATATATTTTGATAATCTATTTCCCATAAATCAACTATTCGTTGTTGAATCTATGAAGTCTTATTTAGCCGCCGCTATTCAATTAACCAGTGTGCCCGATCTCCAAAAAAATTTGGCACAGGCAGAAGAATTAATAGATCTTGCCGTGCGTCAAGGTGCTGAATTGGTAGGTTTGCCAGAAAACTTTTCTTTTATGGGAGAAGAAAAAGACAGACTCGCCCAAGGGGATACCATCGCTATTGAAAGTGAAAAATTCCTCAAAAAAATGGCTCAGCGCTTTCAAATTACTATTTTGGGCGGTAGCTTTCCACTTCCGGTAGATAATACAGGCAAAGTTTATAACACCACTCTACTCATCGATCCAAACGGTCAAGAACTTTCCCGCTACTACAAAGTACACTTATTTGATGTTGATGTCCCTGACGGCAATACCTATCGTGAATCCAATACTGTTGTAGCTGGTACCCAACTACCACCAGTGCATTTTTCAGAAAAACTCGGTAATTTAGGGCTTTCTATTTGTTATGATGTCCGCTTTCCAGAACTGTATCGCCATTTAGCAGATAAGGGAGCCGATATCTTATTCGTTCCCGCCGCCTTTACCGCCTTTACAGGCAAAGACCACTGGCAAGTATTATTACAAGCAAGAGCCATAGAAAATACCGCTTACGTCATTGCGCCTGCCCAAACAGGCAACAACTACGGTCGCCGCCTAACCCACGGACACGCTGTGATTATCGACCCTTGGGGAGTGATTTTAGCGGATGCTGGAGAAAAACCGGGAATTGCGATCGCTGAAATCAAACCCACCAGACTCGAACAAGTCCGCCGTCAAATGCCCTCTTTACAGCATCGGGTATTTTAGGGAGTAGGGACTGGGGATGAGGGAGATAGGGGGTGGGGAGATGGGGGAGTGTGGGGAGTGTGGGAGGAAAGATTTCTTCCTCATCATCCCACACTCCCAATGCCCCATGCCCCATCCGCAATGCCCAATTGTGATGAATAAAACAAAAAACTGGGTGGCATCAAGGTCACCCAGTTTACTTATCTCAATATTAAAATTCTCACTTTTCTTTGAGTATAGGAGTACTTTTGCCCCTATTGGTAAATGAAAGGAATTAGAAATTAGGAAGATTCTAGTAAACGGTTATTTTACCCAGTCCCTAGTCCATAATCCCCAATCCCTTTTATTTATTAAACTTTAGCAGCTGATTTGGTAACAACGTTGAGTTCACCCTTAGCATACTTAGCTGCAAAATCTTCCAAAGTAATTTGCTTAATCTTGCTAGCGTTACCAGCTGTACCAAATTGCTCGTAGCGATCGGCACAAACTTTCTGCATGTATTTAATAGAAGGCTTGAGGAAATGACGGGGGTCAAATTCCTTAGGAGCTTTTGCCAAAGCTTCGCGCACAGCAGCGGTGATTGCCAAACGGTTGTCGGTGTCGATGTTCACTTTGCGAACACCACTCTTGATACCTTTTTGGATTTCTTCCACAGGTACACCGTAGGTTTCAGGAATAGCACCACCGTACTCGTTAATCAAAGCGATTAAATCTTCGGGTACGGAAGAAGAACCGTGCATTACTAAGTGAGTGTTAGGCAGACGGCGGTGAATTTCTTCAATGCGGCTGATTGCCAAAATTTCACCAGTCGGCTTGCGGGTAAACTTGTAAGCACCGTGGCTAGTGCCGATGGCAACTGCCAAAGCATCTACTTGGGTTTGCTCAACGAAATCAACTGCTTGGTCGGGGTCGGTTAGCAGTTGAGAGTGGTCGAGTGTACCTTCAAAACCGTGGCCATCTTCAGCTTCACCAGCACCAGTTTCTAGAGAACCCAAGCAACCTAGTTCGCCTTCGACGCTGACACCCAGAGCATGAGCTACATTTACAACTTCACGAGTAACACTAACGTTGTACTCGAAGCTAGCAGGGGTCTTTGCATCAGCTTCCAAAGAACCATCCATCATCACGCTGGTGAAGTTGTTCTTAATTGCTGAGTAGCAAGTAGCAGGGGCGTTCCCATGATCTTGGTGCATGACAATGGGAATCTGAGGATAGGTTTCTACTGCTGCCAAAATTAGGTGGCGTAGAAAGTTTTCTCCAGCATAAGCACGAGCGCCACGAGAAGCTTGCAAAATCACGGGGCTATCTGTATCTACAGCAGCCTTCAGGATCGCCTGAATCTGTTCCAAATTGTTAACGTTGAAAGCTGGGATGCCGTAGCCGTTCTCAGCCGCGTGATCCAACAGCAGCCGCAATGGTACAAGCGCCATAGATAGTCCTCCTAATGTGGTTGTCAGCTAGTCGGTGTGAGAGAAGCGTAATAATCACGCTAAATCTTAAGAGTTTTTTCAACTTATAGGAAATTATAACTAGTGTTGTGTGCTTATGTTGAAAAAGTTTAAGCTAAAGTTACTTTAAATATGGTCTATGGTGCTGTACAGTCAGCTACCTCAAGTTTAAAGGCTTTGGTAGCGTATATGCCAAATCATGGAGCAAAGGCGATCGCTTCAGCCCAAATCTGCTAATTTCTCTACAAATGCTGCGTGTTCGGGTGATTGCAAGCCAGCTTGTAAAATAGTTAACACAGGCTGCATATTCCCTGCTAACAACTCGGCAACCACTAACCACAACCCTGGAAAAACCCGACTTCGCAGGATTCCACTGCTATCAGTAGCTAACTCTAGATATTCACCTTGTTCTAAATGGAACCAACTCAATTTTTCATCTAGTACTTGCCAAACGATGTATTCTTTGACTCCATTGCGGCGATAAGCTTGTTTTTTGGCATGGAGGTCGATGGCTACACTACTAGCGGCAATTTCAACAATTAACTCTGGTGCGTCTTCAATATAATCATCTTCACTCAGCCTTGCTTGACCACCTGCTTCGGGGTTGATGAGGAGAACCGCATCTGGTTGAGGTTCGTTATCTAAGTCTAGGCGCACTGTGGGTTCAATTCCCAAAGATACACCAGGTGTAGCGGCTTCATAAGTACCTAGCCATGTGAGAATCCAAGCGTGCGGTTGACCGTGACTTCTAAAACGCAAAGCAGCAGGCATGATATAGACAATTCCCTCAATCAATTCCGCTTTTTTCAAGTGAGGCATGGCGTTGTAACGCCGCTCAAATTCACAACGGGTGAGTTTGTCGCCATTTTCCAACAAGGGAATTGTCTGATTTTGTGGAGGTGTTTTTACCATAACGATGGTATTTGGGATTGCTATATGCCTATCTTACCGAATTGCGGAAATTGACGCTTATTGGCAATTAATCATCGCCTTTGTGTTGTGAAATAATCAAAACAGGAGCGATCGCGCGTTTTTTTCTCCAAGTTAACTAAAAATAAGCGATCGCTTTTCTTACAATTAAAAAGAAGCGATCGCCATTTTTTTGTCACCGTCTTTTCAGCGGTCATATCTTTTTTGGAGTCAAACTTTCACTGTTTGTGAAGTCAATTGAATTACTTCAATTCTTCAAATCCTTTGGCGCTATTTGTTGATTCTGTATGTAATACCAACTTGAGAAAAGAACGCGACAGATACACAGATCCAAAGCCTTCTAATATCTGGCTTTCTTAATTTTGAATTTTGAATACTTCGACAAGCTCAGTACAAGTTTTGAATTTTGAATTGGTATAAGACGATTACCAAAGTCAATTTCTGAATTTTTCGAGTTAGAAGCTTTTTTGTTAAATTGGAGTCAACCCATCAAACCAGCTTTAAGCACGAAAACCGTTTCGCAGCATACCTTGTAAGTATTTCAGAGCCTCCTTGACATCCCCATGAGCGGGGTAAAGCAATTGCTGACTCAAGGCGTTTCGATAAGCCTCGATAGCCCCTAACTCATCTCCCAAATCCTCTAAGGCTCTGCCTTGCCAGTAATGAGCAGTAGCTGGGTCAAATTCCATCAATTTTTTAGCTTGCAGACAAGCTTCTTGCCAATACCGCCGACTAGCGGCATTATTTCCTTGCACTCGATAACTCTCCCCAAGCCAAACTAGCCCAGGTAGAGATTGTAGATAACTTCCTTTTTCTGGTAGGAACTGCCATCCTTGCACTAATGCTTCTACCGCTTCTCGGTGTTTTCCGGCTAATGCCAAAACTCGCCCATGACAAAACCAAGCATCAGCTAACTGGGGTTGAAGTTGCGTTACTCTAGCAGAGACACTACACCCCCACTCAATTTCTTTAAAGCTTTGTACTAGCGTTCGCCCTGCCGTAGCCCAAGCACTCCAGCGTTCGGGAAAACGCCGAAGCATTTCTTCTGCCAAGGGATACAGTTCATCTAATCTTCCCGCAGCAGGCAAAATATCGCACAATGCTTGATAAATTTCACAATCATTAGGATATAGGTGATAAGCTTTTAAGATCGCCTCGGCCGCTCGTTTGTTTTCGCCTGTGTCAGACAAACACCGCCCGTAATAATACCAACCACTAGGATTATTGGGGTGTTTCTCAGTAAATTGTGCTAAAACTGCTACCCCTTGGGCCCAATCCCCTCGGAAAATGTGGTAATATGCCAGGGATTTGTGGAATTCAGCCGTATTTGGCGCTTGTTGCAAAGCAGAGCCGATCGCTTTTTTTGTCTGCTTGCCTTGTTCGCCTAATACCAATCTCATCCGACAACGCTCATCTAACTGTCGTTGAAGTACCTGCAAATCATCAGGGGCTAACTCTGTAACTCTGCTCAATTTTTGCCCAGCTGCCTGAAAGTTCCCCATCGCTATCAGGGCGTCATAGCTGAGAATCAAAGCAACAATATCATCTGGGTTGAGTGATAAGACTGTATCAAAGGCTTGCAAAGCTGCAACAGTATTTTCTATTCCCATATATACCTGTCCCAAAGCCAGCCAGTGAACTACTTTGTCAGGTTCTAAGGAAGCGGCAGATTCGAGAGCTTTAATTGCCTGTTGGTTATCACCTTTGCAAGCTTCAATCAATCCACGTATATGCTGCCGACTTGCTTCATTACGCGACAAGGGCAATGCATTTTCATAAACCTCTATTGCCTCTGTCTGTTGTCCCATGAGGTGCAAGATTTTTGCCAGTTGTAGCCGCGCCTCAAGCAATTGGGGTTGCCGCTCAATCACTTGGCGATATTCCTCAATAGCCTGTTCCCATCGTCCCATTTCATAAAACAACTTAGCTAATTCCAGCCGTTTTTTCCATCCTTGGGGATACTGCTGCATGTACTTACTTAATGTTTTGAGTTTTTGATCTTGTCTAATTGGTTTTTCATCTAAAAGTAAGTAAGCATTCATCTCCACCGCAGAGGGTTGAGAGAACTGTACCAAGAGTGTGGCAAGGTTTTTAGACATATAGGGGTTACTTTATAATTAATTTCATCAACAATATTTTGGGTTGCGATGCCTGGGTTGGGCGAAGCCTGTCATAGATATCACATTGAGGCGCTTGCCTAATGGCAGTGGCTTCTTGTAAGATATTTTCGGCATTGAGGTTACAACTCATCAACCCATTTGGCATATTAAAGTTGGCCTCATTTAACTGTTGGAGGCCTTTAGAACTATTTTTCATAGGTTAATTGAACCTAATATTATGTAATCTCAACGAAAATTCTCTTCAATATTGACCACACTCACCGAAATTATGTCAGTGTCTGAGAATAAGTGTTGAGTACAGTAAAAGTTACTTTCCCAACCAAGGATTAACTATATTTCAATGTAGTTGTTCGTTTCCAAAAATGGAACCTATAAATCTCATACAGTTTTCATATACTTTTGCTTAACCTCTGAAGAAAACCTCCCAATGGCGAATGAGGTGTGACGAAAGAAGGTGTTTGTTTAATTACTACGGATGGTACGCTATCGGTGCGTCTGGTGCGTAGTTGATATCCAATATTGGGTTGCATCTTGTCAACGATCAACATCACATACGTCGTAAGTGATTGTTTGATAAATATATAATTTTGAGCGATCGCCTTTTCTCAGCTACTTTTAAATCAATAAAATAAAATAGCTTCTTTCATCTGTGATGAGAACACCTAGCTGACTATTCTGATATCAAGTTCACTTAATAAGTGGTATTTCAAAACTGTGTGCATCAGAGTATCTGAACGCCAGTCATAATTGTCAGTCTGTTATTTAACTTGATATTAACCATGTCCTATCAAGAATTTTTATTCTCTAAAAAAATAAAAATTTTTCACAATATTGAAAGTATGGCAATACTGCTAGGGTTTTGCATTTTGAACTCGGAATTTTGTTTGGCGAAAAGGGTAAAGGGTAAAGGTTTTTTCTTTCCCCTTTCCCCTTCCCTTTTTCTCCTTAACCAACAAGTCTTGGAAAGTATGGGGATTTGAAATTTTATAATTTTTGTTAAGCACAAACTTCATTATTCCAGAATAGTTAAAATTTTTGTTAATTAGATGTCAGAAGTTTTTTAAATAAATTTATTAAATTAGTTTATATTTAAATGAAAATATGTTAATTTAAATACAATAAACATAATAATTAGTAAAAAACGGTATTATTTAAAAATCAATAATCTCAAAATTAGGAGGATCTCAGCTTAGTAAAAATATCTGGGAAAAATCCAAAAGCCTAAAACTTAAATTTGTCAACTCCTCTAAACTAACAAAAGTGAGAGCAACACTGAACTTTTTATTTTTCAATTACTATTACCTCTAATTTCCAGAGGAGATTTTGAGTTTTACATATTTAAAACCAGTACAAAAGGTAAGTATGGTAAACCTGCTGATAGGCGTCTAAATTATACCAATTCTCCATGAAGATGCACTTGATTTTGAAAAATGTAGATGGAAAGCGGCTTGCCGCAGGCTACGGCTAAGGCCTTCTCTACGAGAGGCTTCCGCCAACGCGTAGCGTCTCGTAGAGAAGAACACTAAGGAACATAGAGGTAATCACAAAAGTGCAAGCTTATAGAGAATTGGTATAGAGGTTCGAGTTTCCCAGTTTTGCTTTTCTAGAAAGTAAAGTGATGTTGTTTAAACTTTTATGGCAATAGATTTTATCTTTGATATTCTTAATCGCAAGCTAGTGGAAATCCAAGAAGACCCTCTCCATTCCACAGAAATTCTAGTTTTACAGGGTGTATGTGAAAACAAAACCTATGAAGAAATAGCTCAACAAGAAAGATATAGCTGCGGCTATATTACCAATGTTGTTGCTCCGCGATTGTATCGCAAACTGTCTTTGATTTTCGGCAGGCGGGTTAACAAAAAAAATTGTCGAGTCCTGCTGCAATCTTACATCACAGAACAAACTACACCTGTAACAAAGTCAATTAAAATAAATTCTCCAGAATTGGATCTGAGTATACAAGAAGATGCACTTCCTTGTTATCCAAGTGGTTCAGTTCCTCTGAACTCTCCGTTTTATATTGAACATCCTAATATTCAGAAATCAGTGTATGCAGAGATTACAAAACTAGGAGCATTAATACGGATTAAAGCTCCAAGGGAAATGGGTAAAACTTCATTAACATTGAGGATTTTAGATTATGCAGAACGCATGGGCTACCGTACAGTTAGCTTGAGCCTTGAGCAAGTTGATCGGACAATTCTCAGTGATGCTAATCTATTTTTGCGGTGGCTATGTGCCAATATTACTCAACAGCTTCAGATGGAGCAAAAACTAGATGAATATTGGAATAAAGATTTTGGTAGTAAACTGAGTTCTACTTTTTATTTACGAAATTATGTACTCAATCAAATTAATACTTCCCTGGTTTTAGTATTAGATGAAGTCAACTATATTTTTGAGTATCCAGAAGTAGCAAAAGATTTTTTTCCCCTGTTGCGTTCGTGGTTTGAAGAAGCCAAAAGATGTAAAATTTGGCAAAAGCTACGCTTAGTTGTGGTGCATTCAACAGAAATTTATGTTCCTTTACAACTTCAGCAGTCTCCTTTTAATATTGGGTTGCCAATTCAGTTACCAAACTTTAATTTAGACCAGGTGCAGGAATTAGCTCAACGTTATGGTTTGAAGTGGTCTGATGGTGAGGAAGCAAAGCAATTAATGGCAATAGTTGGGGGACATCCAGCCTTAATACAGATTGCATTATATTATTTAAGTTCTCAAAAAATATCTCTAGCACAATTGCTAGAAACTGCTCCTACATCCAGTGGAATTTATGCTCATTATTTGCAGCGACATTTGACAGTATTGCAAGAACAACCGGAATTAGCGATCGCTCTTTATAATACCCTCAATTCTAGTGAACCTGTACCATTAGAACCAATTATTGCTTACAAATTAAATAGTATGGGGTTGATTAAGCTAGATAACAATAAAGCAATACCTAGTTCTCAACTATATCGGCAATACTTTCAAACCCTCTGTGTTGATGATAAAAGACAGGTAGTATTTACTTAATATTAGTTAAAATAATTTTTCCTGTTGCCGCTATGGAGGAAATTTACCGTTAATTTTATGAGATTAATTCAACTTAAAAGCTAAAACCATGCTCAATAAACCTGTTTTTAAGGATTGTTACCTTGTTGAAAAAATCCCACCAGATCGAGTATTTTTGGTATCCGAGAGAGATACAGTTTTATTGAGCGATCGCATTTATTATTTACTAGCATCTTTAATAGATGGCAATCGGGATGTTGACGAAATTATCGAACTGATTCAATTAGAATTACTGCCAGATGAAAAATCATTTCCCGACCATAATTCTTTTTTCCAAAATGTTCTTGATATTAGTATTAAAGCCCAGTCTGCTCTATTTCAAATGGAAAGACAGGGCTATATTGTAGAACAAGAGGATGAAAGGCGATCGCAATTTGCGATATTTTGCAACCATTTAAATATCAGCCCTAGCAAAGCGCATCAAAAATTGCGATCGACTAAAGTAGCAGTAAAAACCTTTGGTTCCCTTCACGCCGAAGATTTTATTGCCATTCTGAAATCCCTAGAAATCCAAATAGCCGACGAAGGAGATTTCACAATAGTCTTAACTGACGACTATCTCCACCCAAATTTAGATGAGTTTAATCAACAAGCTTTACAATCCCAATTCCCTTGGATATTAGTCAATCCTTTGGGAACAATGCTGTGGATAGGGCCAATATTTAATGGTAACAAAACCGCTTGTTGGGAATGTCTAGCACGTCGCTTACGAGATAATAGACCAGTTCAAGCATTTATTCAAAGACATAAAAATATTTCTACTTCCTTATCTTTTCCCTTAGGGTTTTTTGCATCTACAGTACAAACCGCCTTAGGAATAGCAGCCACAGAAGTATTCAAATGGATTATTCAACGAGAAAATAAACGTTTAGCAGAAGCTATAGTTACCTATGATACTCTCACTTTAAAAACCCAAGATCATGTATTCGTTAAACGTCCTCAATGTCCTACCTGTGGAGAAATAACTAATGAGTTGATAAGCAAACCCTTACCCATTATTTTAGAACGCCGCAAAAAAACATTTATTGCAGATGGAGGACACCGTGCTTATTCGCCTGGAGAAACCCTAAGAAAATATCAACATCTGATTAGTCCGATTACCGGTATTGTTCGCGAATTGAACAAAATACCAGGACATTCATTAACCCATACCTATGTTGCCAAGCATCACTTTCTGAGTGTTTTTGACGATATAACTAGCCTACGCCAAAATCTTGGAGGTAGAAGTTCTGGAAAAGGTAGAACTGATATCCAAGCCCAAGCAAGCGGTTTTTGTGAAGCCATTGAGCGATATTCTGGAGTTTTTCAGGGATATGAAATCAGAAAAAAAGCCAGTTTTCAACAACTGCAAAAAGCGATTCATCCCAATGTTTGTATGAACTTCAGCCAACAACAATACGAAAATCGAGAACAATGGAATATTGAATGTGAAGGCTGGTTCCAAAAAGTTCCAAAACCTTTTGATGTTGAAAAAGAAATTGATTGGACGCCAGTTTGGTCATTAAGTCACGAAGAATTTAAATATTTACCAACGGCTTATTGTTATTATGGGTATCCTTTATCTGAGGAACCTGATTGTTGGGCAGATTCCAATGGATGTGCGGCTGGTAATACTCTTGAAGAAGCTATTCTGCAAGGGTTTATGGAATTAGTAGAACGGGATTGTGTAGCTTTGTGGTGGTATAACCGCCTGCAAAAACCCCAGGTGGATTTAGACAGTTTCAATGAACCTTATTTTCTCACGCTTAAACAATATTACCAAAGCATTGAGCGAGAACTGTGGGTGTTGGATATAACCAGCGATTTTAATATTCCTACTTTTGCTGCCATTACTCGGAGAATTAATCGAGCAGTAGAAGATATTATATTAGGCTATGGAACTCATTTTGATGCCAAAATAGCTCTAAGTCGAGCTTTGACTGAAGTTAATCAAATTCTGCCTAATCTTTTATCTACAAAAGAAGATGGTAATACTCAATATCCTATATATAGCGATCGCCTAGCAATAGATTGGTGGAAAACCGCAACTTTAGCCAATCAATCTTACCTCATTCCGCATAACAAAACCACTACCAAAATCTACACAGATTATCCCCAACTCGCAAGTGATGATTTGCTAGAAGATATTAAATTGTGTCAACAAATCGTTGAAAAAAATGGTTTAGAAATGCTCATTTTAGATCAGACTCGTCCTGACGTTGGACTGAGAGTAGCTAAAGTGATAATTCCAGGAATGCGCCATATGTGGAAGCGTTTAGGTTCGGGAAGATTGTATGACGTTCCTGTGAAAATGGGATGGTTGAAAGAGCCGTTAACAGAAAATCAACTGAATCCTTTTCCGATGTGGATGTGAATATATAGCATTTCCTAATCTACTGAGGTACTTAGTTAGTACACCATTTTATTAATGCGTAACTAAGAAAACCTCTGTGTAACTCTGCGCTTGACTCTGCGACCCTTTGCGTTTAAAAACATTGGTTTGTACCTCATCAAGCTGAAATCTGCTATTTTTTTCAAAAATTCCAAATTTTATATATTAAATTTAAATCCTGCTTTGTGGCGGAGCATTTATACTTTCTTAACCATTGATTATTGCTTCAAAAAATTTCGATTATATTCAACATAAAATTTTATATTTGCAACTAAACATTTAATATTATGCTAAGTTGATAATCTTAAATTATTTAATCCAAAACTGAAAATCTAAAATTCCTTGAGTTAATAGGTTTTTCTATGCTTAATGGATATCAAATTATTGATGCTGATTCCCATGTTATTGAGCCTCCAACTTTGTGGGCTAAATATTTAGAACCAAAATTTAAGCACTTTGCTCCTTCCGCAGATATGAAAATTCAAGGAGAAGAGATTGTTGAAAAAATTTCACAACAAGTTCGTTACCAAGGAAATCAGCAAATGATGGAGGCTCACCCCAATGCTTATTTCAAGGGTTACGATGCTGAATCTCATGTCCAAGCAATGGTAAAGATGGGGATTGATATCGCATTCATTTATCCAACCTATGGGTTATGGCTTTGGGCAATTGACGATATGGCACCGGAAGTAGTGGGAGCTTTTACTCGTGCTTACAACACTTGGTTATATGAAGAATTTTGCAGCTATGCTCCAGATAAATTAAAAGGTGTAGGAGCGATTAATTTTCATGCACCTGAAGAGATGGTGACAGAATTAAATCGCATAGCTGAGTTTGGTTGGAAGGCTGTGTTACTACGCCCTAACCCAGTTAAAGGAAGAATATTGAGTCACCCTGCTTATAAGCCATTTTGGACAGAATGCGAAGAAATGGGCATGGCAGTGGGAATTCATGAAGGAACTCATAGTCGGTTACCAACCACAGGAGCAGAGCGGTTTAATACTCGTTTTGCTCTCCACGCCTGCTCTCATCCGATGGAACAGATGATGGCACTTTTAGCCCTCATTGAAGGGGGTGTTTTAGAGCGTCATCCGCGCTTGAAAGTGGGTTTTCTAGAGTCTGGTTGTGGTTGGTTACCTTACTGGCTATGGCGACTAGATGAAGAATATGAAAACTTATATTGGGAGGTAAAAGATAATGTCAAAATGAAGCCCTCAGAGTATTTTCAGCGTCAGTGCTTTATTGCGATCGCACCTACTGAACCTTACTTACCTCAAATTATCGAATACATTGGTGCAGATAACTTAATCTTCGGCTCTGATTATCCCCACATGGATCATCAGCCGAACATTGTGAACACAGTTCTAGAGCTTGAGGCACAGTTATCTCAAAAAATAGTACAAAAGATTGTTTGGGATAACCCTCGCAATTTTTATAGTTTGGCTTGACAACTTCCCAACTTTGTTAACACTCAATAAGAGGGCATATTATTATGGCAAAAAACTTGATAACTAGAGATACACTACAACCAGGGGAGTGGTATGACGATGATACTTATTATCAGATTCTCTTAGTCGCTCCTCGTAAAAAGAGAACTGAAGGACAATACATAGAAACCACAATATTAGCTCAAAAAAGAGGTGAATTTAAAAAATATTTGCTTGATGAAAAAACACAACAAAATCTCAAAGATTATATTCCAGAACGAGAGGATATCAATAATAAAAACATAGCCTCTTATCTACCTTCTCCCGGAGTCGTTTTTCCCAAGGGTTTTCTGAATGCTTTATTTCCAGATAAGTCTTCCAAAAATCCCTCCATTGAAACCAATAATTTTTACGATCCAATCCGAACTCTACTCCATACCCGCAAAATATCCCAACTAATTGCCAAAACCTGGCATTGCTACTTAGAAGCGAAAGCAAGTGAACTTTGGTATGACTTTGTTAATGGTAAATGGGATGAGATTGACTCTGATATTTTAGATGGTCTGATAGCCAGAGAAATTTTCTTTTTCGATCAACAATCTTCTCCTGACCATCTTGTACCAAAGAACCTTGACGTATATTATCCCTTAAATGGCGAACAATCTGGTGAAAAAGCAAGGTTTTTGATTTTGCCTAGTAGTAAAGGTTGGCAGGGAATTACTTTAAGTCTCTTGATGGCAGGCCAGGCATATTATGAGATCAAGAAAGGTGGACAAACATACTATCATCAAATTTCTCAACCTATTTTGAGTACAGGTGAAATAGTTATCAAGTATGGATTAGAGGTAACTTGGGATAAATTTAAAGGTGATATAAAAGAGTTAAAAGTAGAACCAGGAAAGTCTTCTATTGCTTATGAAGCTATTATTCCCTATCCTCCTATACCCTCTGAGATTAATTTACCTATTGAAAATATTGCGAAATGGTCTCAGGCTAAAGATGAGGGTGGAGAATTTCCCTTTTATCAGAAAAATGAGGACGATAAAAGCTATTTAGTAGGTGTGGAATACTTTTCGCCTCCCTATCCTTATATACCGTTAAGTTGTACTTAAGTAAACAATAACCAAATCAACAACACTAACGATAATCTTTGAATTATTAAGGGTTTCATATCGATCCAAGTTCCTTCATTGGTAAGCTTTGCGATCCAGATTTAGAAACCCCTTTGGCTTTTAAGTATTACGAGCCAGTGCGTTGGACGAGTTAAGAGGCTTTCAGCAACTGGCGTTCAATAGTAATCACTCAACACTATTATCATGAACAAAATAAGAAACTATCAGATTCTTGAACAAATTTATGAAAGTGATAATTCATTAGTCTATCGAGGTCTCCTCAAGCCTGATAACCAACCCATTATCTTGAAGATTCTCAAAGAAAACTATCCTAATCCCTCAGAACTCAACCGCTATAAGCAGGAATATGAAATTACGAGTTCAATTAATGCTGATGGAATTATTAAAGCCTATGGGTTGGAGCGATATCAGAATAGTTTAGTAATGTTTTTAGAAGACTTTGGCGGTAGCTCTTTAAAAATTTTAATATCACAGCGGCAGTTTGCTTTAGAAGAATTTCTGACTATTGCTCTGAAAATAACTGAGAGTTTAGCGGTTATTCACAATGTCAATATTATTCACAAAGATATTAATCCCTCGAATATTGTCTACAACCCAGAAACTGGGCAGGTTAAGATTATTGACTTTGGCATTTCAACTCGTTTACCGCAAGAAAATCAGACGATTGGTAATGTAAATCGATTAGAAGGAACTTTAGCTTATATCGCCCCAGAGCAAACTGGCCGGATGAATAGAGGAATAGATTACCGTAGTGATTTTTATTCTTTGGGCGTCACATTCTATCAACTACTGACCAATCAGTTACCTTTTGAAACAACTGACCCAATGGAATTAGTTCATTACCACATTGCACAACAACCCGATGCACCTCACCAGCGAATTTACTCAATTCCTTTGATAATTTCTAAGATTGTAATGAAATTATTAGCCAAAATTCCAGAGGAACGATATCAAAGTGCTAGGGGATTAAAAGCTGATTTAGAAAACTGTCTTTATCAGTTACAAACTTTAGGAAAAATTAAGCAGTTTTCTTTAGGGCGTCAGGATATTTCCGAAAAATTTCAGATTTCCCAAAAACTCTACGGTCGAGAACAGGAAATCTCTCAACTCTTGACTAGCTTTGAGCGAGTCAGCCAAGGTGCTACTGAGATAATACTAGTTTCTGGTTATTCAGGGATTGGCAAATCTGCCCTGGTCAATGAAATCCACAAACCTATTACCCAGCGACGAGGATATTTCATTCATGGCAAATTTGACCAGTTGCAGCGAGATATTCCCTACGCCGCAATCACACAAGCTTTTAGTGACTTAATTCGTCAACTCCTGACTGAATCTGAAATAACCATACAAACTTGGAAACAAAAAATTTTAGAAGCTTTAGGAAATAACGGTCAAATTATTATTGATATAATTCATGATTTAGAGAAAATTATCGGTAAACAGCCACCTATTGAGCAATTAGGAATAACTGAAGCACAAAATCGCTTCAACTTATTTTTTGGAATATTCATTAATATTTTTTGCCAAAAAGAACATCCATTAGTTATCTTTCTTGATGATTTACAGTGGGCGGATTTAGCATCTTTGAATTTAATTGAACTATTAATCACTAACGCTGACAGCCAATATTTATTGATAATCGGGGCATACAGAGATAATGAAGTCACCCCTACCCACCATTTAATGCATACCTTAGAGCAAATTAAAAAGGCAGAAGTTAGAGCTAATCAAATAATGCTTCAACCTTTAGAAAATAAGTATATAAATCAATTAATTGCTGATACTCTAAATTGCCCCAAAAAAAAGACAACATCTCTCGCTAAATTAGTAAATCAAAAAACTGGCGGTAATGCTTTTTTTATAACGCAATTACTCAAAACATTGTACAAAGAAAAACTATTAGTTTTTAATGCCCATCAGTTTTCTCTGACCAAGGTAGTAAGCAAGGGGATATTTTGGCAATGGGATATTCAGGAAATTGAAAGAGTAAGAATAACTGATAATGTAGTTGAGTTAATGATTGGGAAAATTGAGAAACTCGATGAAGCCACCCAGAAAGTTTTAAAATTAGCTGCCTGTATAGGAAACCAATTTAATTTAGAAATTCTTTCACTTGTCAACAGAAAATCTCAAACAGTTACCTCTCAAGAATTACAGCCAACAATCAAGGAAGGATTGATTATTCCCTTAAATGATGACTATAAACTACCCTTGTTATGGAGTTTGGAGGAAATGTCAACTGATACTTCTGAAATTTCCTCTGCTTTTATCCCGAAATATCCAAAATCTATTCCTTATAAATTTTTGCACGATCGAGTTCAACAAGCCGCTTACAGTCTAATTCAAGAAGAAGAGAAAAAAATAATTCATTTACAAATAGGTCGTCTTTTGTTAAAAAATTTAACAGAAGATAATTTAGAAGAAAATATTTTTAATATTGTCAATCAACTCAACGAAGGTGCAGAATTAGTTACTGAACAACTAGAACGAGAGCAGTTAGCTAAATTGAATCTTCAAGCAGCTAAAAAGTCCAAGGCATCCACAGCCTATGAACCTGCTCTGAAATATTTAGAAACTGGATTAAAATTTTTAGCATCCAATAGCTGGGAATATCAGTATAAATTGACATGGGAATTACATTTAGAAACTTTAGAAATGTTTTACTTAAATACTCAATTTGAGCGATTGGAAAAATTTTCTCAAATTCTTATAGAACACAGCAAATATATTCTCGATAAAGCCAAAGTAAATCAGATCAAGATATTATACTATTCGACGATATTTCAAACTGATAAGGCAATAGATATTGCATTGAAAACTTTACTAGAACTTGGAATTACTATTTCTCAAGATTCTGGCAACTTAGAAAAGAAAATTGAACAACAGCAAGACTTTATCAAATTAGCTTTACAGGGAAAAAATATTGAAGATTTAGCTCAATTGCCTGTGATGACGGAAGAATCAAAAATAGCAGCTACACTAATATTACAACAAATTATTTCAGCTACACATACAACAAACTTTGCTTTATTTGTTGAAGTAATACTAACTCAGCTTAATTTCTGCATTCAATATGGAAATCCGCCTCATGCACCTTATATATACACTACTTATGGGATGCTTTTATGTAGCATAAAAAAAGATATTAATGATGGATATAAGTTTGGTAAGCTTTCTCTAAATATACTCAAAAAAATTAATACTCCCAAGTTAGAAGTGTTTGTTATACAAATGTATTATGGGCAAATATGGCACTGGAAAGAGCCTTTAACGGATATTATTGCACACAATAAATTAGTACATGGGTTTAAGATAGGTCTAGATACAGGAGAAAATGAGTTTGCTTCTTATGCAGCTATAAATTATTGCTTAATAAAGTTTTTATGCGGACATAATCTAGATGAAGTTGAGCAAAATTACCAAAAATATTCTAGGTCGCTCAGAAAATTAAAACACCAATTTGCTATTTATTCCATAGAAATACTTCATAGGATAGTAATTAATTTATTAAACCCAAACAATCCTAATAGCTTATTTATTGGTAATTCTCAAGCAGAAGAGGAAGAACATTTACAAATTTGGCTCCAGAACAGTAGTGAATGGTTAATATTTTTTATATATTTTGCAAGAACAGTTTATTTTTATTTTTTAAAAAATTATAGTACTGCTTTTGTTAACGGAATTAGCGCCGAAAAATTTGTCAAAGCTTCTAGCTCATATTTAACAGCTCCTCAACATAATTTTTATTCGTCGCTTTCGTATCTCGCTCATTATAATAGTTGTAATATCAAGCAGCAACAAGAATCAATTGAGCGAGTAGAAAAAAATCAAAAAATTATGAAAACATGGGCTAATCATTGCCCAGAAAATTTTCAACATAAATACGCTTTAGTGGAAGCTGAAAAAGCGCGATCGCTAGGACAAAATTGGCAAGCTGAATCACTTTACGAACAAGCTATTCAAGGCGCTAAAAAATACGAATTTCTTCATGAAGAAGCTCTAGCCTACGAACGTGCAGCCGAATTTTATATTGCAACTGGTAGGGAAGAAATTGGTCAATTTTACTTAAAAAATGCTCACTATTGTTATGTCCAATGGGGAGCAACAGCCAAAGTTAAAAGTCTGGAAGCCGAATATCCCCAATTATTGGTAAATATTAATAATCAAACAATTAATAATAACATTAGCAGTACTATCTCTACAAGTAACAATGATAGCAAGAAACTTGATTTGATAACTGTTGTCAAAGCCTCACAAACCATAGCTGGTGAAATCACTCTTGATAAGTTACTAAAAAAACTGATGAAAATCTGCATTGAAAATGCAGGTGCTCAAAGAGGTTTTTTGATTCTTGAGAGGGACAAAAATTGGGTCATTGAAGCTGAAGGAGCAATGGATGATGATAATGTTACGGTTTTACAATCTCTCGCCATAGATTCTGTAGATACTGTTCGCCATTTACCTCTTCTGTCGGCTGCTATTGTTAACTACGTTGTTCATAGCCAGGAAAATGTGGTTTTAAATGATGCAGAACATGAGGGACAATTTATCAGCGATCCTTATGTTAGCGGTGTGCAACCTAAATCAATTCTTTGTATTCCTTTACTTCATCAAGCTAAATTAAGCGGCATTTTATATTTAGAAAATAATTTAATCACACACGCATTTACTCCAGAACGCATTGAAATATTAAAAATTCTTTCTGCTCAAGCTGCCATATCTATTGAAAATTCCCGCTTATACGAACAATTAGAAGATTACAACCGCACTTTAGAACAAAAAGTTGAAGAACGAAATCAAGAACTCTTAAAAACACTAGAAGAACTCAAAATTACTCAAGAAAAACTCAGATTTGAAAACGACCTACTTAAAAGTTCAGAGCAACTTTCAAACTATGATTATCAAATTGGGGGTAGTTTGCCAATGGATGCTCCCACTTATGTTGTGCGTTCTGCTGACCGTTATTTTTATCAAGCACTCAGGCATAGCGAATTCTGTTACATATTAAATGCAAGGCAGATGGGTAAATCAAGCTTGATGGTACGCATGATGCACCATCTTCAGCAAGAAGGATTTAGTTGTACGGCAATTGATTTAACGCGCATTGGTAGTGACAACATTACCCCTGCTCAATGGTATTTGGGTTTAGCAGTGGAATTATGGCAGAATTTCGATTTGTTAGATAAAGTAAATCTTCCCTTTTGGTGGAATGAGTACAAAGATTTGTCACCAAATCAGAAGTTGAGTCAATTTATTGAAAATATTTTACTCAAACAAGTTCAGAGTGAAAAAATTTATATATTTGTCGATGAAATTGATAGTGTCTTAGGCTTAAACTTTTCTGTTAATGACTTTTTTGCTTTGATACGCTTCTGTTATAACCAGCGTAGTATCAACTTAGAATATCGGCGTTTAACTTTTGCTTTCTTTGGCGTAGCAACTCCCTCAGATTTAATCTCAGACCACAAGCGAACACCGTTTAATATTGGTCAATCAATTCAATTAGAAGGTTTTAAAGAAGATGAAGTTTATCCTTTAGGCGAGGGATTAAAAGAGAAAGTTAGCGACGCGATCGCCATTCGCAAAGTCATCAGAGAAGTACTACACTGGACTAACGGACAGCCTTTTCTCACTCAAAAGGTTTGTAAGCTCATTTATAACTCTTCATCTGTGATTCCGGCAAATACTGAAGCTCAATGGATAGAAAATTTGGTAGTGACAAATGTCATAGAAAATTGGGAATCCCAGGATGAGCCGGAGCATTTAAGAACAATTCGCGATCGCATTCTCAATAGCGATTTACAAGTTAACCAACTGCTAGAGCTTTATCGACAAATTTTACACCAAGGAGAAATACTTTCCGTTGATAGTTCAGAAGAAAAAGAATTGCTCCTATCAGGACTAATTATTAAACAACAAGGTTCTCTCAAAATCCAAAACCGTATTTACCAATTAATATTTAATGGAGATTGGATTGACCGACATATCTCTTAGCAACCGTCAACCCAAGATATACACCAGATTTCAAATTAGTGAACAATACTATCTAGCTCTAGCAGCTATACGATAGACTGTACTAATTCTGTTAGCGCAGCGGGGCCTAGCCCATTCTGACTTCTGAATTCTTTTTTATGGGTCGCCCGGGATTCGAACCCGGAACTAATCGGTTAAAAGCCGAGTACTCTACCGTTGAGTTAGCGACCCTTTCGTTCATTTCGCAACTTTGCCATCATAGCATAGACATCTGTAGATTTGTAAAGGGGTTTAGAAAAAATTTGCTCTCAAGCGTACAGATGCTGTGTAGCTACCGCCTGGGTCTAATATGGTTAGATGTTCGCCAGTGTTTAGGGAGTTGCGAGGAGCGCTCCAGGGTTCTAGACAGTAGAAGTCTTTGCCTTTGACAGTCCAAAATACCAAAATCGGATATTCATCGCCATAATCTAAAGTCAGTTTTAGCTTTCGGTTATTGTCCGTAACGCTAGCTGATTTACTAGTTAGCTTTTTGAAGGCAACATCAATTTCATCCTGGTTGAAGTCAAAATTGCCGTTGAAGGGGTAAATTTCTTTGGTTCTCTGGTCTTGATACTCCTGAGAGGGAATTTCAAATTCTAGCCCGTTTTTATCATGGGTCAGAAAATATGGGTGAAATCCCGAAGAAAAGGGCAATGATGCGGATGAAAGATTTTGATAGTGCTGGCGAATTTCTAAGGTATTACCTTGGAGTTCGTAAGTGAAAGTTACCTGAAACTCAAAAGGATAAACAGCCCGTGTTTGCTCGTTACTGTTGAGGACGAGGGTGAGACTAACTTTATCTTGAGTTACTTGGTCGGTGACTTGCCAAGGTAAATCACGGGCAAAACCATGTTGTTTGAGAGTGTATTGTTTCCCGTCGTGGGTGTAAACGTTATCTGGTAAATTACCACAGATAGGAAACAAAATCGGATTTCCGCCCCTGACACTCAAATCAGGGTTAGCAAAGCGTTCGGTGTCCAGATAAAAAATTTCTTGCCCCTGTATCCGCCAACGGGTAATAATACCACCGCGTTCTGGGACAACTTCCAGTTGAGAACCAGCCGCTTCATCTGAAAGGATGTAAGTTTTGTACTGTTGCTGTTGAACTGCAATGGTAAACACAAGTTTTAGTCCTAAGTTGAGGGATAGTTAGGAGTTAGGAGTTAGGAGTTTGGAGTTTGGAGTTAGGAATGAGGAGTTAGGAGTTAGGAGTTTGGAGTTTGGAGTTTGGAATGAGGAGTTAGGAGTTAGGAGTTTGGAGTTTGGAATGAGGAGTTAGGAGTTAGGAGTTTGGTGTTTGGTGTTAAAAATTCATAACTCATAATTCGCTCAGGAAATCAAAACAATGACGCTTCCTGTAGTTAGGAGTTAAATATTCATAACTCCTAACTCCTCGTCGCTCCTGACTCCTGACTCCTCACTCCTCACTCCTCACTCCTCACTCCTCATTCCTAACTCCCCAAAAATTACTCGTCTTCTGCAAAAACGAAACGATACAATTCGCTGGGGTCTGGTTCGGGGCTACTTTCGGCGAATTTTACTGCTTCGTCGATTAGTTCTTGAATTTTACGGTCGATGCCTTTGAGTTCTTGCTCATCCGCCAGGTTTTGTTCTAGTAAATGAGCTGCCAACTTCTTAATTGGGTCGCGGGCAAACCAAAATTCTTTCTCGGCTTTGCTCCGGAGTTCGTCGGGGTCTGCTAAGGAGTGACCCCGAAAACGGTAGGTCAGCGCTTCAATTAATGTCGGGCCTTCCCCAGCACGGGCGCGGGCTACGGCTTCTTGGGCAACAGCATGTACAGCCAAAACGTCCATGCCATCTACTTCCACACCCGCCATGTTAAATACGCTGGCTTTTTTGTAAATCTCTGGTTGGGAAGTTGCGCGATCGTGAGCCATACCAATTGCCCACTTATTATTTTCTACCACAAACAGAATCGGCAGTTTCCAAAGAGCGGCCATGTTTAATGTCTCGAAAAACTGACCGTTGTTGGCTGCACCGTCGCCAAAAAAGCAAGCTGTCACTTGGTCGGCGCTTTCGTCTTTTAACACTTCGCGGCGATATTTGCTTTGAAAAGCGGCTCCGGCTGCAACGGGAATTCCTTCTGCCACAAACGCATAGCCACCTAGCAAGCGATGTTCGGCAGAAAACATGTGCATAGAACCACCGCGCCCTTTGCTGCAACCTGTGGCTTTGCCAAATAACTCTGCCATGACTTCTTTTGCTGGTACTCCCGCACTCAAAGCGTGAACGTGGTCGCGGTAGGTACTGCAAACGTAATCTTCACCCGGCCGCATCGCTTGGATAACGCCAGTGGAAACGGCTTCTTGACCGTTGTACAAGTGGACAAAACCAAACATTTTGCCCCGATAATACATTTCAGCGCATTTATCTTCAAATAAACGCCCTAACACCATGTCTTCATATAACCGTAACCCTTCTTCTTTGGTAATGCGGCTAGTGGCAGCATTAAATGTGGGTAAAGTACGCTCTTGAACCATTATTTTCCAGTATCCCTGTTCTACAAGTTAAAGTTACGGTCTTAAATAAATTGGTCTGATAACGTCTGAGACTATAACAGGCTAACGTTAAGAGTCAACAATCAAACTTTAATTTATGCACCAAAAAAGGACTTTAGGGAATAGGTGGATTTTTAATTTTTGGGAAAGTGGATAGTGTCGGTTTGGATACCCCTCAACTTTCCCAGGCGAAATTTTAACTTTTGCGCCCATAACCCTGCGGGGATGTAACTTAAAATGCGACATCTGGTGTTTGGGCTTTTTTTGTCTCACCATTCCCCTTGATAGAGTACCAATCAAGATAGACTGGTTTCTGCATACCCATTAACAATTTAAAAAAAAATGACGCCAAAATTTCTATACCTAAATGGGTAATTGTAATTAAAAGTTAAATATGATATCATTTTTGTCTCTAGTTATCAGGGTCAACCCCCAAAAGTAGTAGTTTACTAACTGCATACTGATGAAAGTCCCGAAAAAATCTATAGACTCCTGTGACCACAACATTGTATGCCGTGACAACAGCAGTAGTTGTGGTTTATGGTATCGAAGGTCGTATTAAACAAAAAATACTAAGAATTAAGACAAAAAGCTTAAGCTTTCTAGGCGAAGGCGAAAAATTAGTACTAAAATGTGACTCAAAATTTCGGGAAGGTACAAAACAAGTAGTTGCAATATACACTTGTAGAGTAGATTCTACACGGCATTATTATGGCACGGTTTTACTGGCCTGGAACGCTCTAGGTGAATTATGTCGATCGCGCTGCAGGGGAAGTGGACTGTGCGAATTCCGCTAGATTACTACCGAATTTTAGGACTACCGTTAGCGGCAAGTGACGAACAATTGCGGCAGGCATACAGCGATCGCATTGTACAATTGCCAAGACGTGAGTATTCAACAGCAGCAATTTCTTCTCGTAAACAACTTATAGAAGAAGCTTACGTGGTTTTATCAGATCCAAAACAACGCAGTACTTACGATCACCTTTATCTCGCCCACGCCTATGACCCTGATAATGTTGCTGCTGGCACAATAGCAGGAGAAAATCCCAAAGAAAGCCAAAAAAGGAATGTTGAAGCCCAGAATTTGGGTATTGATGTTTCCCAAGACGAGTTAGTTGGCGCTTTGTTGATTTTGCAAGAATTAGGGGAATACGAACTCGTACTAAAACTAGGTCGTCCGTACCTAGTGAATAAAAACGGTGTTTCCGGTAACAATAAAGGCAATAATCTAGCAGACGAAGAAATTCCCGAAAGTCCTGAACGTCCCGATGTCGTTCTCACTGTTGCCCTTGCTTGTTTAGAACTAGGACGCGAACAGTGGCAGCAAGGTCACTACGAAAATGCTGCTGTATCCCTAGAAACTGGTGAGGAATTGCTGGTTCGGGAAGGGTTATTTACCAGCGTACAGGCAGAAATTCAGGCAGATCTCTATAAATTGCGACCCTATCGAATTTTAGAATTACTAGCACTACCCCAAGAAAAAACTGCCGAACGACGCCAGGGTCTGGAATTATTGCAAAATCTTTTGGAAGATCGTGGCGGCATTGATGGTACAAATAGCGATCGCTCTGGCTTAAACATAGATGATTTTCTGCGTTTTATCCAGCAATTACGTAACCATTTAACAGTCGCAGAACAACACAAGTTATTTGAAGCCGAAAGTAAACGTCCTTCTGCTGTGGCTATTTACTTGGCTGTTTATGCTTTGATAGCCAGAGGATTTGCTCAACGACAACCCGCTTTAGTTCGGCAAGCAAGGCAGATGCTAGCCCGTCTGGGCAATCGCCAAGATGTACATTTAGAACAGTCGCTATGTGCATTACTCTTGGGACAAACCGAAGAAGCAACTCGTGTTTTAGAACTTAGTCAAGAGTACGAAGCTTTAGTCTTTATTCGGGAAAAATCTCAAGACTCCCCAGATTTGTTACCAGGGCTGTGTTTATATACAGAACAGTGGTTGCAACACGAAGTATTTCCCCATTTTCGAGATTTGGCAAACCAGCAAGCTTCTCTCAAAGAGTACTTTGCTAACCCACAGGTGCAAGCTTATTTAGAAGCATTGCCCAACGATGCCCAAACAACTAATGAATATGGTGTAATTAATCCCCAGCTTTTTCAACAGCCACAAACAAATAATCCACGTTTTCCCAACAATTCAACTGGGACTTTTCGACAATTCGATCGCAATCCAACACCAGACCCAAATTTACCAGAAACACCAACACAACAAAGACCAGAATATTCAAACTTCTCGCAACCGAAATGGAATTCATCTGAAAGTGCCAAACCAGAAGTAACTGCTGCACCGCCTCCTACTGCTGAACGCACGACCAGGCCTAATAATCAGCATTGGAATGGTTCAGGTAGAACTACTACACCAAGTCAAAACCAAAAGCGTAGGCGAAGAAAACCTACTCAACCTGTTAGTCGAGAACGTATACCTGATAATCGTCCTCGTCCTCGTGCGCGGCGACGGCGGCGAACTTTTGCTAACAGTATAGAAGGGAAAACACGGCTGGTATGGAGAGTGTTTATTTCCCTAGTTATTATATTAGTTTTCTGGGTGTTAGCTACAACAGCTTTTGGATGGATAAAAAACCTATTTTTCCCCACGCCACCTAAGCATGATTTACAGTTATTTGTACAGATAAATCAACCACCAGTATTTATTCCTGATGTAAATAAGCCACAATTATCAGACGGTACTTTGACAAATGCAACGGCACAGGAAGTAATTCAAACTTGGCTATCTACCAAAGCCGCAGCTTTAGGGCCTAACCATCAAATTAATAGTTTAGACCAGATTTTAACTGGTTCAGCTTTGTCTCAATGGCGGCTGATTGCTCAACAAAATAAGTTAGATAACCGCTATCGCAAGTACAATCATAGCCTGAAGATTGAATCTGTAGAGAAAGGTGAATTATTTAGCGATCGCGCCGCTGTGGAAGCTACAGTCAAAGAAGCTACACAGTT
The DNA here is from genome assembly GCF_014698835.1 of Nostoc paludosum FACHB-159. Classification (GTDB taxonomy): domain Bacteria; phylum Cyanobacteriota; class Cyanobacteriia; order Cyanobacteriales; family Nostocaceae; genus Nostoc; species Nostoc paludosum. Next base: position 47,097 of record NZ_JACJTU010000021.1, read on the forward strand.
ATATGAAAATGGTCAATTTCAAAGTTCTTCTAATGACAATTTGCGAGTCAGATATGATTTAGTTCGATACGGAACTAAATGGCGTATTCAGAGTATATCGGTTGTCGATCAAATAAGTAGGAATTTTTAGTTAATATCTACGATTTTCCTTGCCCTTTAAGGATTTGAAGCTAAAAATATTATAACTTCTAACATTTATTTTAGAGGAAGCGTTTGAACTTACTTATTTAGCTTACTTAACTGAAATAAATTGTGCTTCTACTGTATCAGTATTAATTTAATGGAAGCTTTACCCGATAATTGGGCAGATATTCAAGCTGATACTGTATATCTTTCAATCAGTGGCCTACTAGTTTCGTTTGCAAGCGAACAAATAAAGCTGGCATTAAAATACGATCGTAAAGGGAAACATTTAAAAGCTATTGATAAAGGACAAGTCTCTCCTCGTGGTAATGTTGGGTTGGTACCTTCCCAAGAATCAGGCTACGATTTAAAATCTAAAGTCTTAGGTAAAGGTGGCGACCGCCGATTTCATGCAAAATTCATTGATGGTATATTACACTTTCCTGGTTTGGTAACAGAACATTAAAGCTATATAACTATGGCAAGACTCGAATTAAAAAATCATCAAGTTTGGCAAGATTTAACTGAAATATTAGAAAATTTAGATAGCAATAGACTTGCTCAAGAACATTTGGAAGAATGTGAGTATAAAGTATGTGGCTACTGGGACGATGAAGATGAATATTATGAAACAATTACTTTACCTCGTGACTTAGACGCAGAATTAGTCAGTAGTTCTATTGGCGTTAGTCAAAAAGAACGCTTTTTTCAGTTAAAGTTTTTCCTCATAGCTTCTAGTGCTGATACCACACAAGCACCGAATAATCACACTCAAAAGATTGGTGAATTAGTTCTTGTTTACAATGAAAATTTGGAATTTGTTGATGAAAATTGGCTTTTAGATATCGATTCTCCAATGCTTATGAAATAATATCGCTCACTTGAATACTTTAGTTAAAATTCTAGGATATCTGTTATAAAGACAATAAGTTGCTATATTTTTTAGTTCATATCAGCCTTGATGATAATCAAAATTTTAGCTATACTTCAAAGCTGAGCTAAATTTAACTCGACAAACGGAGTTAATACTTCACCCGTCCAAATGTCTTCGATTAATTCCATACCTCTACTTTCAGAACTGTAGATTGTTACCTTCTCATCTGGATTGTAATAGATAAATCGCAACTGAAAGTTACCTGGCTTTAGAGGTTGAAAAACGCACGTACAATTATCTCTATTGATGATGCTAAGCCCTAATCTATTACCCCAAATCTTAAAAATTTGTATCTTAGGGAAGAATATCAAACTTTCTCCTGGCATAACGAGAGGATAATCAGATTCTACGGGTGTTGGAAGCCTAATCCAACCACATTCCAATGGAATTGCCCCCTGTGCATCCACAAGTTCTAGAAATAAATTCAAAATAAAAAAACTAAATCGAAAGGGGATTGAGGTTTTATTAGTAATTCGTATACCAATCTCTACACAATGTTTAGGAGAAAAATGTCCTGGGAGTATTGCAAATACAGATTCAAAAGTAGCCAGAAAATCCAAAATACCCAGAAATTTCTGTACTAAATTTTTTTTGGGTAAGCACAACCTTCGCTCCGGTACTATAATTTCAAACTTAACATTATTCACTTCAACAGCATTAATTCCATTTGGTTCAAAAGATGTCATGGCACATTAGATGCTTATTTCTCAGAACTTTCTAACACTCCTAACAAACTCTTCAACATCAAATAAGCAGAAGTTCCTCCGGGATCTTGATGTCCAACACTTCTTTCTCCCAAATAACTAGCCCGTCCTTTTTTCGCCTGCATTGGTATAGTTTCCTCCAACGCTTTTTGGGCAGCCACTACAGCCTGTTGCATAGCTTCCACAGTACTTTGGTTTTCTTCTACAGCCTGCCGAAAAGCTGCAACAGCCGGAGATAACACATCTACCATTGTCTTATCCCCTAGTTGCGCTTTACCACGTTGCAGCACACCGTCTAAACCTGCTTGCAGCAGCTCTAACATATCTTTTTCTGTTAGTTCTTGCTTAAGAACTACTACTGCACTGGCTCGCAAAAACAAAGTGCCGTAAAGAGGGCCACTGGCACCGCCAATGGAGGAAATCAAGGTCATACTCACGGTTTTGAGAATGCTACCAATGTCTTTGTCTGCAACATTGGGTAACTGAGCGATCGCTTTTTTAAACCCACGATCCATATTTATCCCGTGGTCAGCATCTCCAATGGCTGCATCTAATTCTGTCAAATATGTTTTATTCTGCTCTATTTCCGATGCAAATGCCTGCAACCATTGTAATATCTGCGCCTGAGTGACCATATCAAACTCCCCACCGCCAACTAGGCGTTTTTACTGGTGCATCCCATAGCCGAATCATCTCATCATCTAGCTTCAACAGGGTAATAGAACAACCTTGCATTTCCAAAGATGTAATATAAGACCCTATTAAGTTTCGTACAATCTGCAATCCTTGTTGTTGGCAGATTTCGGCAAGTTTGCGGTAAACAAGATACAATTCCGAAAGCGGAGTTCCACCCATCCCATTGACAAAAACTAACAAGCGATCGCCTTTTACAAGTGGTGGATCGATGAGTTCCACATCAACCCATTCTCCCTTGTCTTCATCCCACTCGCGCACTATGCGAGTATATGCTGTATCTTCAATGAGCGATCGCGTCAAAATTTCGGTAATCTCATCTACTGATTTTAGATTTGTGCGTTCTATTCCTGGCTCCCCGTGAATACCGATACCTAATTCAATTTGGCGATCGTCCAATTCAAAGGTCGGCGTTCCTTTGCCTGGTGTTGTACATGATGTCAGAGCAATTCCCATACTCCGCCCATGCAAATTTACCCGACGACACAAATTTGCTAATTGTGATAAATCATACCCTTGCTCGGCGGCTGCACCACAAATTTTTTCCGCCAGTACTGTTGTTCCGACACCCCGTCGTCCTTGGGTATACAAACTGTCCTTGACTGCCACATCGTCATCAATCAAAATATTTAGCGATCGGATGCCCTCAGCATGGGCTAACTCCGTTGCCATTTCAAAGTTCATGACATCGCCACTGTAATTTTTGACGATATAAAGAATACCAGCCCCTCCATCTACTTGCTTGGCAGCTTCTAGCATTTGGTCAGGGGTAGGTGAAGTGAAAACTTCCCCAGGGCAAGCTGCATCAAGCATTCCTCTGCCCACAAAGCCAGCGTGCATCGGTTCGTGACCGCTACCTCCACCAGAAATAATTGCTACCTTCCCTTGAACGGGTGCATCAGCTCGATAGACAAAAGCAGGGTCATAGTTGACTTTAATTAAATCAGAATGAGCGACTGCCATACCCTCTAGACTTTCGCGTACAAAGTCTTCTGGCTTGTTAATCAGCTTTTTCATGGTTTGGTCACTTCTGACAAACAGTATTTGAAATCAGTCAACAGTTAACATACCCCAGAGCGTATGCTGCGATCGTAGTGCTAAAGAAAGCATAAAGACCAACAGGTGCAGGAAGCGATACCCAACGGACGAAACTGATAACTGATAATCAAGATACACGATTGCAGACCATTTAAACCGTATTGCCTTAAAAGCCAGACAGCAAGAGAAGTTGAAGTCTGTTGCTTATTGCCTGTTTCTTGCTATAAGCCTGCCCTTCAACTTCTCTCTAAATTATTTATGGGGATTATCTTTTTACTTTTTACTTCTTAAAAGATGCCATCGCCCTGCTTGCGTCCCTAGTTATGTATGTTCACTCATTAGTTGTTGATTGTGGTTTACTAACACCATGCAGTTTAATAAAGCTATCAAAGGCGTACCATGCCAACACATACCAGGGAATAATTTCAAATTGCAAACCCTTAGCTAGTAACTGTCTCACAGCAAGGATACTCAATCCTAAGGGAAAAATAACTCGCAAGTCAATTTCGCCTTTCGTTGCGAGTTCTACTCTTTTGTTTAAATTAAAAACTGCATTTGTAATGCCCACAGCTGCCTCCGAGTTACCCTCAGTAATATCGGCGAAAATAACTCCTAAATCTGTGAGTGTGGCAATTACATTTTTCAATGTCTCATCTTTGCCATCGTGTTCGATCGCAATACTACCGTGATGAATATTAGTCCGCACCTGATTAATATAAGGTTGCGCTGCGAGTGCATTAGCAATGCGTTGCATTTCCCCATTTTGACGATGGGGTAGAGCAACTCTCAAGCGTAGCCGTCCTGGAGTATTGCTGACAATTTTTGTAGATATTCGTTTGGAAAAATTGCTTAAAGCTGTTTGCTCAATAATTTTGGGCATCTCGGTCAGACTACCATGACTATTTGTCAACACACAACTGCCGTCCTGATTTGGAGTTGGATTTTAAAGAAGGGAGTGGGGATTGGGGAGATGGGGAAGTGTGGGGAGTGTGGGGAGTGTGGGGAGTGTGGGGAGTGTGGGGAGTGTGGGGAGAGAGGGGAGTGTGGGGAGTGTGGGGAGAGAGGGGAGAGAGGGGAGTGTGGGGGGAAAAAGAATTAATGCTTCCCCATCCTCCCACACCTCCCACACCTCCCACACCTCCCACACCTCCCACACCTCCCACACCTCCCACACCTCCCACACCTCCTGCTTGCCCCATGCCCAATGCCCCATGCTCAATTCGCATTTCTGAGAATTTTACACACCATTATCTAAGGTGTTGTCAACAGGGTTACTCGCAGCTTCAAATACTGGAGTTTGCTTGTCTTCAGCTAGTTCTGCCCTAGCTTCAGCTACAATATCTTCCCAGCTTTCACCAAGTTCTGCAAAGGCTCCTCTGCTTTTTTCGTAGGCTGCAAGTCCGCCTTTGATTACGGACTTGGCTATGGGTTTACCAATTCCAGCAACGAGGGGAATTAGGACGGGAGCCAGGATAACTGCGCCAATTCCAGCTACAATTCCCACAGGGCCTGCATCTTCAATGAAATCGGTAATTTTAGGTGCCATAGTTAAGATTCCTCCTGTTAAATTGAAAAATTGTTGTAAAGCTTTCTAACATACTCTTGTTAAAAGAGTTGTATCATCTTGCCGATGGTAGAGCTTTTTTTGGTGAAGGTTTGAGAATTGGACGCAAACCATTGACGCCTGCAACTACTGTTGAGCCGTTGTTGACTACTGTTGCCGCTAAGGGGTTAAGACCAAAGAACACGGCAACAAACATCGCTGCAATGTTAGGCAGGGCAACAATACTGGTGTTTTGATGAATTATTTGCTTGGCTTTACGAGCGATCGCGATCGCTTCTAATAAACCATGCAAGTCATTTTGCATTAACACCACATCTGCTGTTTCCCGCGCGATTTCCGAACCGTTAGCGAAGGATACTGAAACATCAGCGTAGGCTAAAGCAGGCGAATCGTTGATTCCATCGCCTACAAATGCAACTGTTTTGCCTTGTTCGTGTAGTTGGCGGACAACTGTTGCTTTTTGTTCCGGAAAAGCTTCGGCGTGGGTATGCTTTGGCGCAATCCCCAATTGAGCGGCCACAGCATTAGCTGTTCGCTTGTTATCTCCGGTGAGCATGTGAACTTCTACGCCATCAACTGTCAATAACTGGGTAATTACTTCCTGACTTTCAGGACGCAGAATATCACTATAGACTATTCTACCCTGAAGTTGATTGTTACTAGCGACATAAATCAGTGAGTCTCCTGGCTGATGCCCATTGAGAGGTTCCATGTCTACGCCTTGTTGACGCAAAAAGCGCTCGCTACCGACGTAAACAGTCTCGCCGTCAATCTCGGCTTGTACGCCTAAACCCAATTGATAGTCCCATTTACTCCGGTTGGGGATCGCTACTTGCTGTGCTTCGGCATAGCGAATCACTGCTTCAGCTACAGGGTGCGTCAGCCGCTGTTCAGCCGCAGCAGCTAGTTCCAACACCCGCAAGTCCGATGTTGCAGGATTGAGACTCTCAACTCTGACAACTGACACTTCACCTTTTGTAAGAGTGCCCGTCTTATCAAACACAACTGTATCAACTGCTGCGAGTTGTTCTAATGCCCGACCGCTACGAATCAGGATGCCGTGCTTGGCTGCATAAGTCAGCGCTGCCAAAACTGTTGTCGGAATTGATACCCTAATTCCCGTGCATAAATCTAGGGTAAGGACGCTAGCTACCCTTGCTGGATTGCGAGTTGCGGCAAATACCCCCGCACCAAGTAACAATGTTGGCACAACAGCTTTTTCGGCAATTTTGATGGCATAGTTTTCCATGCGGGTATCATGGACTGGCGCTTCTTGCATTAACTTGATGCTTTGTCCGGCACGGGTGTCATTACCCACCCATTCCGCCAAGATATAAATTCGTCCCTCACGCATCAAGGTTGAGGCAAAAACTGGCTGTCCTTTTCTTTTTAAGACAGGCATGGATTCGCCGGTGAGTTTCTGCTCATCTAGCAGGGCTTTACCCCGGAGGATGGTACCATCAACTGGCACCTGTTCCCCAGGATAGACAATGACTGTATCACCACGTTGTACATCCTGAATGGGGATTTGTTCTTTGACTCCGTTGCGTTCAACCCAGACGAATTGCCCTAAGGAACTGAGTAAATCTAGGGTTTGCAATTTAGAAGAACGGGCAGTACGATCGCGGATGTTTTCACCAATTTCAATTAAGCTTAACATCAACGATGGTGTGAGAAATTGACCTTGAACGGTGGTAATTGCGATCGCCAGAAAATCCAAAAAGTCAATGTTCAATTTCCGTTCCTTGACGATCCCTTCCACTGCCCTTTGGAACACCGGTAAGGTTGCTAGGGCAATGGTTCCCGCCACTATTAGAGGGGGGATCGGTAACCCCAATGGCCCTCCTAGCACAGCTAAACTGGTAGCCATAGCCGAAAGTTGTATCCCAGGCCAGGAATTCTCTACATCCTCTGTTGGTTGGGTAGCTAATGAATTGTTAGCTTTGGGCACAACTATTCCCATGTCATTGGCCGCCCCAATCAGATAAATCAAACGCGATCGCACCTTCGCATCTGCAACTGAACTGGATTTATAATTCACAACTAACGCCGCCGCAGCCGTTTTGATTCGGACATTAGTAAAGAGGGGATCGGCTTCTACTATAGCTAAAAGACGTTGAGCATAGTCGGCATCATAACGTAATCGAGGCACGCGCAACCTTATCCTTCCCCGAATTTGATGAACAACACTGTAGGTAACTTGAGCAGTATGTCTGCGGGAATGTCCATTTTTATCAGTCAGAGAAACTTTGCCATTCTTTTGCACTAAAGGAATTATCTGACTTTGTTTCTCTACAATCTCCTGAGATTTTTGAACTCGTAGGGATGGTGGTTGAACTGTGACTTGTGCCATTCGTTATATCTCGTATAAATTTACAAACTTTGTTATTCAGCGGACTGTTGATTTACGGAAAAGCGGTGGTCAGATCCCCGACTTTTTCAAGAAGTCGGGGATCTTGCAGCATCGAGACTGAAACGAGCTGTATTGACGGCCAATCTGGCCGGATTGGTTAATGGATTGGAGATTTGCTGATGCCTAAAATTTTGCTAGAGGCGATGGCATTTGCCAAACCTGCTGTTACATCCCTGGCAGGTTCAATCCCATTGGCTATGCGATATTACCGCTTCAAAGACGCTTTATTTGCAGCAACTCAATCAGACGTTGCTGATATTCTAAATTCTGACCGATCCCAGACACACATAATCTGACTTGGCTGTTATGTGTATGGGTGATGCTATGAACTACCCTTACAAATTGTCTGTAAGTGCGTAGGCGTAGTTCCTCGTAGACATCGCTTGAATCTAGTTGTGAGCTAGAACCCTCCATTGTTCTCCTCCAGTGTTCCTAAGTGTGGAACCGTCTATAACGGAAAGTTCGCCATTATGGCTAACGAATAAGACAAAGTTGCTGGTTTTAAATCAGCCCATAGACTTGATAAATTTAGATTTGTATTCTCTACTTCTGCCGTCCGACTCTCTTGTTGAGTTGTGTCTTCTAACACGTTTGTGTTGTCTGATTGTGCCGTATGACTCACATTTAAAGTTGTGTCCTCCAACACAGTTGTAGTGTCTGTTTGTGTTGTTTGACTCACTTCTTCTTGAGATGTTTGTGGTTGTGCAACTTTGATGGCATCGCTAGGCGGATTAGTTTGCAATGCCAACTCCATGAGATTTACCCAATGGCTGACGCTAATCTGGCTAGGCTGATAAGAAATGGCGATGGATGCTGCACCACTATTCACACGCACGCCGATGGTCTGGGGATCATTGTTAATCAACCTCTCTAGCCGCCGTCCATAGGCACGATCTTCAGCTAATCGAGGCAGATGAAATCTGATACGCCCCGGAATTGCATGGACTACACTGTAAGCAATTTTTGCTGGCTGTGTTATTGAGTTTTTACCCTTCAAATCTCGCACCTCTTGGTTCTGACCAAAAGCATTTCCCTTATTTGTGGAGTGGGCGTCTGGCTTGCCCTTTACTTGTTGTAACTTTTCCGATCCCAAAGCTTCTTCAAAAACATCAATTACCTTACGAGTTGCTTCTGCGGTAATCATATACACTGGAATCGATGCCAAGCCGCTGATCCCCAGTCCACCTGTGACTGCTAACCCTGTCATTAAAGGAATCAACGAAATAGTCTGTTCCTTCCAGAAATCAAGGGATTTCCATGCAGCAAAGGGATCTACTTGAGTGTTTGAGGTCGGCGAAACTTGAGCTTGGTGAATATTCAATTGTTGCAATAGCCCCAACACTTGTGGCAGTGACAGTTTTTTTGGCTCGAAGCTGACAACTATACTGCCTGTTTCCTCGTTGGCATCAACTTGTTTTATCCCATACTGCTGCCGTAAGGCTTGGGATATATTTTTGATTGTTGATTTGGAAATCCCTTCACTAGCGCGGATTCTTAGCCGCCCAGTAGTCGCATGAACAATTTCCAATCTCTTTGAAGGCAGTTGCACTTGTGACTGTGTAGCCGTATCGGTTGTACTGCTATTTTCTTTTACTTCATCACTTTGATGCTGGTGAGAGGTTAAGTCAGGAGACATACTTTTCTGCGGACTTAACCTCTCGTGACTACTAATAATATTGGTCATTTACCCGATAACTAGACCCAACCAGAGGTTAACGATAGGTTAAGTATAACTGAAACTTTCCGTTAACTATCATTCTCAAGAATTATTTTTGGATTAAGTCTTGTTAACTACTCGTTGTTGGTATTCCTGCTCAGTAATCATATCGAGAGTGTTTTCTAGGCGGTCTACAAATACGATGCCGTCGAGGTGGTCATATTCGTGTTGAAATATACGAGCGACGAAATCGCTTAATTCTTGCTTTTGTAGATTGCCTTGGCGATCGCTATATTCCACTTCGATAGTTTTATACCGAGGAACTAATCCCCTAATGCCTGGAAGACTTAAACAGCCTTCCCAATCTTTGACAACTTCGGTTGAGTGAGCAATGATTCTAGGATTAATCATAGCAGTAGGTTCCATTTCTGGGGCGTTAGGATACCTGGGATTAGGGCGGGAAGCCACAATAAATAAACGATAAGATTTTGCAACTTGCGGCGCAGCAATTCCTACGCCGTTAGCCTTGGCAACAGTAGCCATCAAGTCATCGATTAATTTTTGGATACCTGAATCTTGGATATTATCAACCCAAGCAGCTTTTTGGCGCAGTGTGGGATTGCCTAATTGAATGATTGGTTCAGACATAAGAAAACTCCTTTAGTAATTGGGCATTGGGCATTGGGAATTGGGTATGGGGCATTGGGAATTGGGTATGGGGCATTGGGCATTGGGCATGGGGCATTGGGAATTGGGCATTGGGCATTGGGCATTGGGAATTGGGCATTGGGCATTGGGCATTGGGCATTGGGCATCGGGGAGATAAGCTTGAACATTAAGCCTTAAAGCTTGAACATTAAGCCTTAAAGCTTGAACATTAAGCCTTAAAGCTTGAACATTAAGTCTTAAAGTTTGAACATTAAGCCTTAAAGCTTAAACATTAAGCCTTAAAGCTTGAACATTAAGCCTTAAAGTTTGAACATTAAGCCTTTGAACTCGAAACTTTCAATTTTAAATCTCCCTCATCACCTCATGCCCCATGCCCAATGCCCAATGCCCCATGCCCCATGCCCCATGCCCCATGCCCCATGCCCCATGCCCCATGCCCAATGCCCAATGCCCAATGCCCAATGCCCAATGCCCCATGCCCAACGCCCAATAACTTTATCCTTCACGTCTTACAGGTAAAGGAGCAGGTCGGACTGCTACTTGGACAATTTGTCCATTGCGCTCTACTTCTAGTGGTAGGACGGTACCGATTTTGCTATTTTCTACTAGCTTCTGTACTTGTTCAATTTTAGTCACAGACTGGTTATTGATGCTTTTAATCACATCACCTGCTCTAAGTCCAGCTAAGGATGCCGGAGATCGCGGCACAATTTCGACAAGCAAAACGCCTTCATCTGCTGTCAATTTTAGGCGATCGCCTGCGATATTTTTGATTCTTTCTTTGTTTTCTGGTGTCAGTGTCACCATTTGTACGCCTAAATAAGGATGATCTACTCTGCCTTTAGCGATTAATTCTTGGGCAATTCTTTGCACGGTGTTGATGGGAATGGCAAATCCCAAGCCTTGAGCGCCGCGGAGGATGGCTGTGTTCATGGCAATTACTTGACCGCGAGCATTTAGTAGTGGCCCGCCAGAATTCCCAGGGTTAATGGCAGCATCGGTTTGGATGTAATCAACCCGCTTATCACTAGCCCCAATATCGCTACTAGAACGACCTGTGGCACTAATAATCCCAGAAGTTACGGTATTGTTTAAGCCTAAAGGGTTACCAATGGCAATTACTGGCTCTCCTGGTTGTAAAATATCTGAGTTCCCTACAGCCAGGGTTGGTAGGTTATTGGCGTCAATTTTGATGGCAGCTACATCCGTTACTGGGTCTTCACCTAAAACTTTGCCGTCAAAAGTCCGACCATCTTTGAGTGTAACAGTCACTCTATCAGCACCGTCTACTACATGGGAATTGGTCAAAATTTGACCTGAGGAATTAATAATAAATCCAGAACCGCTACCTCGCTCTACCCGTTGTCTCGGCTGTGGTACTGCGTCTCCAAAAAAGCGCCGAAATAAAGGATCGTTAAATTCTTCCGGTACGCGAGAAGTAATTGTTCTGGAAGAATCAATCCTAACTACCGCAGACCCAGCATTTTGCACAACTTTTACCACAAAATTAGGATCTCCAGACGATGAGATAATTGGTGGAGGAGCAATTACCGGATTGGGAGCAATTGTGTTTTCAGGTTGAGGAGCGGTTTGTTGACTCTCAAAGGTTTTGGCTCTTATAAGAGAGCAGCTCCCCAGCAACACCACTATTGAGAGCATCCACAACCTCTGGGGCAAAGCCCTGATATTAATATTTTTGCATGTTAAGTCATGGTTTGTTGTCTTCATGTGTCGTTGCTTCTCCGTGTCAATGAGAGTGCTGAGTGGAGACGCGATTAATCGCGTCTCTACAAAAGTGGTGTTAGCTTTCTTAGGGAGTTTAGCGTGTGCTGAGTTAAAAGACCGTTCACTAGCATTGAGCTATGTGTCAGATGGCTCAGTATTAAGTTTTTAAACTTACTGCTGAGTACTCAGTTTGGCCAGTGGGTGTTAGGATCTTGCCTACCGGGTATGTCCCAAAATGATTACAACTTAAAAGTTTGTTCTAGGTCTAGGGTATCTCGATGCTAAATTAGTGCTTTCTCTTCTATTGTGACGATTAGCAGCAAAGGTGGTGGATTATGGAAATTTCCATAGAAGATCTGTGGACTCAGGTACTAGAGCGCCTAAAACTTGAGCTATCCCGGCCTACCTTTGAAACTTGGATCAAAACTGCTAGTGCGGAGCGATTAGAAAATAATTGCTTGGTGATACGTACTCCTAACCCATTTGCTCGTAATTGGTTGCAGAAGTATTATGTAAACACTATTGCTCATGTAGTACAAGATATTTTGGGTCATCCTGTAGAAATTTACATTACCGTTGCTCAAGGTGATGAAGTTTCTCATGTTAACGAACGGGAGGTTTCTTGGGAATCACCAAATCCTACCAATATTTCTGAACCCGTTTCTCATAATATGCAAAAAACTACGGAATTAAACTCTAAATATGTTTTTTCGCGTTTTGTAGTCGGTGCGAACAATCGCATGGCTCATGCTGCTTCTTTAGCAGTCGCAGAATCTCCTGGGAGAGAGTTTAATCCTTTATTTTTATGTGGCGGCGTCGGTTTGGGAAAAACTCATCTGATGCAAGCTATTGGTCATTATCGTTGGGAAATTTCTCCTGGTTGTAAAATATTTTATGTTTCTACTGAACAGTTTACTAATGATTTAATTACAGCGATTCGTAAGGATAGTATGCAAAGTTTTCGAGAGCATTATCGAGCCGCTGATGTTTTATTAGTTGATGATATTCAGTTTCTTGAAGGCAAGGAATACACTCAAGAAGAATTTTTTCATACTTTTAATACTTTACATGAAGCAGGGAAGCAAGTTGTGATTGCTTCTGACCGTCCTCCGAACCAAATTCCGAGTTTACAAGAACGTCTTTGTTCTCGTTTTTCTATGGGGTTAATCGCAGATATTCAAACGCCGGATTTAGAAACGAGAATGGCGATTTTGCAGAAAAAAGCTGAGTATGAAAATATTCGCCTGCCGCGCGATGTGGTTGAGTATATAGCTTCTAACTATACTTCTAATATTCGAGAATTAGAAGGAGCTTTAATTCGGGCACTGGCTTACATTTCTATTTGGGGTTTACCAATGACGGTGGGAAATATCGCACCAGTTTTAGGTCAAGCGAATGAAAAAGTGGTGGCTACCCCAGAAACAATTTTGACAGTTATCGCTGAGAATTTTGATGTTTCAGTTGATGACCTTAAAGGTAACTCACGACGCCGAGAAATTAGTTGGGCGCGTCAAATTGGCATGTATCTAATGCGTCAACACACGTCTTTGAGTTTGCCGAGAATTGGGGAAGAGTTTGGTGGTAAAGACCATACAACGGTGATCTATAGTTGTGACAAAATTGCTCAACTCCAAGAGAGCGATCGCACTTTAGCACAAACTCTACGCCAACTGAGCGATCGCATTAATATGACTAGCCGTCCGCAAAAATCATTGTAAGAATTCAGAATTCTTTATTTAAAGTTTTCCACAACCTACGCCTTCATCATTGAGCTTTAAAAGTTAAACAATTGGTTGAAAATATTAAGTAACGTATAAATATTGATTAAATTTCACTTAGATTGTGGAAAAAATCTTACTTTTTGGGGAAAAATCTGTGGAAAACTTGAAGTTTTTTTAATCAAACTTAATTAAGTATAATTACCTTGTGGAAAAGCTAGGGTGTTTTTCCACAAGTTTTCCACAGGTAAGCAAGTAAATGTAAATCAGCTAGGTAAATAAACTGGCATCTACATGAAAATAGTCCGCAAGTGTTTCTGCTTGAGTTTGACTAATGGTGGATTCGCCATTAACAATTTGCAACGCAACTTCCAATGAACCAATAACCTCAGCTAATGCTTCGGTCGTAATATCGCGTGCATCCATCAGATGGATTAACATCGAATTGGGCGTACCTTGGGGGATTTTGTAATGGTTTTCTTCAAACTTCTCAATTAATGTCACCAAAAGTTCCAACAGCATCTCTTCTTCTGCTGTACGATTGGGACGGTAGTCTAAAGTTAAAGCAAGTGCGATCGCTTGTTCGTTTTCTTCTTCCGTGGTAATTATTTTTGGCTGATACTTGGTCAGTAATTTAGCATAAGATTCAGAATTAAAAGTACGGGTCATTTTTCCATTTATCCTTATCATATTCTGCGTGAGTTAGGACATATTTAATATAGATTCTTTGACTTTCGTAAACAATATCAACAATCAACCGATAGTTGTTTCCTTTGATATTAAATACTGTAAAATTGCCAACGGCTTCTGCTTTTGGATAAATAGCCTGAACCTCAACCAGATTTTTCCATTCAGCTTTAGTTACCACCCTATACCAATCATAAAGTGCATCACAGGCATCTGCGTGGACTTCACAAAACTCCCGCAAAATCCTGCGGCTAATAATGTGCATTTAATTTTATTTGTGATTACGACTATTAGGATTTTCTATCAAATTGAGATGCTCTATAAACACTTGTAAATGAGTTAATTTTTGCATTGTGAGTGATTGGCTATGATATTACAACGAATTCGACTCACGACTGTCTGCTTGCTATATGTAATGATTCTATTCGGTTAGCTTCTGCTTCTTCTTGTGCAATATCATTATCAATTTCTTCTCGATTTATATGATAGTAAGTTAATGCCGCATAAACTTGTGTAATGCTTAAATGTTCAATTCGTGCAGCAATCTCTTCCGCTCTCAAACCTTGCTTATACCAGATGGCAATTCGTCGCACTGTGACGCCAGTTCCAGCAATAATCGGACAGCCCCCATGAATTCCAGGGTGGCGGGTAATGAGAGTGCCAATATCAATACTAGTAGTTGACATTGTTGATAATGACTGTTATTTTGCTATCTATTTTAGTATTATTTAGGAGATTGTGGCGATGTCTAACGACAAGAAGCAAACCTTCTACGCACTTTCTATTAACCAACTGCGATCGGACTTACTGAGTAGATAAAAGTTGACAACCTAAAATTTTTACCAATGATTTAGGACTACTATATCTATTTAATAGGTACATTTAAAGTCGATAATTCTGTAATTATCCGATTTCCCAGTAAAAATTTATGATCTCTGGGCAGACGATTTAAAATTGGCACATACCAGTTGATTAAATCGTATGTTTTCTGTATGATTGGTAAATCACTCATTCAAAATTTAGCTAAAAAATTTGATCGCGCAGAGCGCGAGAAGAAGGGAAAAGAAAACACCACAGAGGGCAAAAGGGTAAGAGCATAAAGGGCTAGTAAGTCCTGAGGGAAGCCGCAACCACAACCCGAAAACCCACGAGGTTCTTCCTGCCGACACGCGCGATCCAGGCGCGATGGCCCGAACGGCAGTACCTCGGAAAGTGGTACCAGGAACCACCACGGAGCAGCCGATTATGATTCTCACTCATCCAAGGGCTGCCGTCTGCTGGGGCTTTATTATAATTTTTGTGCCAAGTATCCTGACACCATTCCCATATATTACCATGCATATCAAATAAACCAAAGGGGTTTGGTGGAAATTTTCCCACATCTGTTGTTTGCTCGCGATATTCGCCCTTTGACCCAGAATTATAGGTGTAGTTACCGTCATAGTTCGCTAAGTTAGTGGTAATCGTCTCACCAAAATAAAATGGAGTAGTCGTTCCCGCACGACAGGCATATTCCCACTCTGCTTCACTAGGCAAGCGATAGGTTTTCCCAGTCTTGTTAGATAATCTGGCACAAAACTCGATCGCATCATCCCAGGATACACATTCAACAGGTCGATTAGCGCCTTTGAAGCCTGAGGGATCGGGATTTAAATCAATATTTACCTTTTCGAGTGCAGCTACAATAGCCCATTGGCTTTGTGTAACTGGAAATTTACCCATGAAAAACGGTTGAATGGTGACAGTGTGCTGTGGACTTTCAGAATCGTAGCGTTCTGGCTCATTATATGGAGAACCCATCAAGAATTTTCCACCAGGAATTGGAACTATTTCGAGAACTACGCCATTGCCCAAATTTTCTGTAAAAAGCTTTGCTTCTTGTTCTTTCCTGATACGAACTACATCTTCATCCTTAAGCTTATAGTGTTGTTGGAATTGCTTTAATTCAGTTTCAGCGTTTTCATCCAATGGATATCCTTGTTCATGTATAAAATTTATTAAGGATAACCTATATGTAGCTATCTTTTGTTTATATATCGTGTAAGAGTCTAATGCATTCTTGCGGATTGCACTGGTTTCTGAATCTGCTAATCCTAACTTTTCCTGTAAATCATTCAATATGTCCAATTCTAGAAAAGAAATTTTGCCATCAGACGCAAAATATTCAGCCTTCTGACGATACTCAGCTATGGCGGCTTCTTTAATTTCCCGTTTTTTTTGACGCTCCTTAATTAATTTCTCAGCAGCAGACCTAATTCCCTGAGCTACATTTGTGAATGCCTCGTCTTGATTATTCCAAGACTTAACAGGTAGGAGATTTTTAGGCAGAGCTTGTAGTTTAGCAAATGGTGCTGGTCGCCAATCAACACTTCGCAGAATAATTGGAATGACGCAAGCTTCCCCAGCTTCATGGCGTTGTATTGCTGTCTTAACTTCAACATCGTAGCAGTAATCAGAATTTATAAAGTCTGAACTAACGAGCAATAGAATGATGTCGGCTGTGTTTAAATTCTCATTAATCTGGTGATTCCATTCTCCTCCAGGTGGTATCTCGCGGTCATCCCAAGTTGAAATTACACCTTGCCGTTTCAAGATACTCAAGTTTTTAACTAGTTCATTCTTTAGGAGTTCGTCAGCGTGGGAGTAAGAGAAGAATACTTTGAGCGACACCAACGATGCCTCCGTCATTTTGCGTCTTTAGGAGTAGGATAAATTAGGTTTTTCACAAATTATAGTATTTTTGGCTGATTTCACGGAGAAACTAACCCTGAAGAATTGCAGTCTGAATCCAGATGTAGAGACGTTGCAATGCAACGTCTTTACGAGATCATGCACAATCGTTTTCGTACATGAAATCAACAACGCCTAATATTTTTGACAAATTGTAATCGTTTTGTTGCTAAAGCGATCGCGTCTCAAAAAAACACAAAGAATAGTAAGTAGAGTATGTTGTCGTCAAGCGCCGCACCATCAAAAAATGAAGCTACCTTAGCCTTCGGCAAACACACCCTACATCTTAATTACGAATTACGAATTACGAATTACGAATTACGAATTACAAATTATTACGGGACTGGTGCGACTTGAACGCACGACCTAGCGCTTCAGATTTGTGTGAGTTTCCCCACTCTCTGGACTATACCTTCACCATAGGTTTTTAACCCTTAGGTGGTGGCTACCTAGTCTCTACACCTTCTTGAATTTAATCAAGCTTGGCTCGGTATTCCCGTGGAGTGTCAACACTGTGGTAAACACACAACCACTCCTACTTTCTATCAATAGCTCTTATAATACTTTTTACAATCATGCAAGCATTTTGAAAGAAGGAAATTTTCACTCTTTAGGGTTCACCGAATTCAACCACATTCACTCATAAGGTTTCCCTTATGATGCCCGATTATTCAGGAGGCGCTCGCTCTATCCAGCTGAGCTACAGCCCCAAAAAAATGCCATGTTGGTGATTATAGCATTTTTACTGAGACTGCCAACTATTATCCCAGGGCTGACCGCCTACTTCTAAACCACAAAGAAAACTTTCTGCTTTTAAGATTATTTGAGATTTTGTTCCATTTAGTTTTCGTAATTCTAAATTTAGCTTTCCTTGCATTGTGTCCCGGCAACAATATCTTAAACCTTCATCTGTGGGCGCACGTAGAGGTGTACCAGGTAAATCGGTGGTTCCTGTCAATTCAATTTCGTAATTTGAGTTTCTAGCTTTCATTTGCCATTTACCCCAAGGCTGAATTTCCCAATCAACTTGGGAATTCCAGGGAACGAATTCATAAAACTTGCCTTGATAGTGCAAACCAATCATCGCTACAGATTCCATCCACCACAAAACACCGCGCCGTCCACCACCAGCAGTTAAGGCTAAGTCTGGTTCCCCCTCGAAGCAGTTGCAATTTAGCCAAAACCATTTTTGCGGAAAAGCACCACCCCAATTTTTTTCGCCGTAAGCTGGGGCGTTGCTGAATTCGTAAATTTTGCCATTCCAGTCAATTTGGCCACTGGCTAAGCCGTGAGCCATCAAAATCTGCCATCCCGGTTCAAAAATCTGTAGAAATGACAGCCAGCCTGCGGTTGACTGTTGAATGCTATCTCGATCGCCCCAGCCGTATACTGGTTGAATTTCATACTGCCAACGGCAATAATTATTAGTGGCGCGATCGCGAATAATTCCCTGATTTAATGTCGCCGTGGCTTGATAGCCTTCTCGAACATAATGCTCAAACTCTTTTGGTAGAAGGTACAGGGGAGAAACTTGTAAATCAGTCTTACCCCAATGTCCTAAACCCAGAACATCGCGACTACCCCAAAATTTCTTCACATCGGGAAAAGTACGGCATAAATACTCATCATCGGGGCCGAGGATTTGGGCTGCACCGCCACTGTAAGGTTTATCGCCGATGGGGTCTTCGATGGAGTACATAAAGGCGAATGTTTGCCCAATTTCCGGTAAAGTGACGCGATAATACCAGCCTTCAAAGAAGCGGCGATTACTTCCATCCCAGTGATAACCAGAATGGGGTGTTTGGGTTGACGAAAGGAAATTTGGGGGAATAGTTAACATAGATTTACATAGTTGCTGATTTTTTCAGTATGCGCGACGATCTCGATATCAATCATGCTTATGAAATTTTGGAGTTGGAACCCGGTGCTTCGCCAGCACAGCTGAAGCGAGCTTACCGTAAACTGGTGAAAGTTTGGCATCCCGATCGCTTTTTTGATCGAAAGCAAAAACAGGAAGCAGAAGAAAAAATCAAAAAAATCAACGCAGCTTACAATAAGCTCAAGTCTGAATACTCATCTGAGCCTCCCACTACTGTAAATCCATCCTCATCTTCGCCGAAAAAACCTACAAAAGTATCTGTCAAACGTTGGGATGCAGAAGCTTTTTATACTTTAGGAGTAGAGAATGCTACCCAAGGAAGATATGAGGATGCGATCGCTGATTTTACCCATGCGATTCGTCTCAATCCTTACTATATTGATGCATATAAATATCGCGGGTTAATTTGCTCTCAACTCGGATACGAATATAGAGCTACTTCAGATTTAAATAAAGCTAGAGAGTTAGAACAAGAGTTCAGAAATCCAGGTTTTGCGCGTAGTTCGTCATCAGCAAGACGTGTATCAAAGCCTAAACTGCTAACAAGATTTTGTCAGGGAATCAAATCTTTACTGCGCCTAAATCGGCGTTGGATATGAGATTAGTAGTTATAGCAGGGGCAATAGGCAATAGGCACATCAAAATGAGAATAGCTTGAAGATGCTTCAAATAGCAACATTATGCCTATATAGCAATCCTATTTCATTTGTGAAAGCTAGAGTACATTTGTACCTTCTTCTTTCCTGTTGCCTGTTGCGTATTCCCTTATAATCGCAAATTAAAAATTGAGATGATTTCAACAAATTACTAAATTTTAGATCCATTTATAGGACTACTATTTGATTTTTGAAAAAATTTCCTACACTTTAGTCTTGCATTAACCTGTTGCCTATTGTCTATTGCCTGGCTATAGTCAGACTCGAATATCAGCTAACAGCATAATAACATCTATCTCTAGGATACTCTTTCTTTTGATTAAGTATTAACTCACTGGAGATAGAGCCAATTCTCTAATCGCAGAAGTTATTCTAAGAATTACCAACGGTTGGGTAACTCAATAAAACTCAATTTTTATCAGCAACACACATTTTTCACATCATCAAAACCTTTTGTTTTTATCAAGTTTTAGTTTCTAAATATTCAATCTGAGGAGTGCAATCAAAAGCTATGTCTATTCCTAATGAACGCGAAATAAAAAACAGTGAAGTTAGTCAAGAAACTTACACTGGTACTAATGGTAATACTCACACCCACCTGACACGAACCACTGAAACAGTTAAAAACAACACAACTAATCCCAACTCTTACCAAAACGGTTACGTGGAAGGTCTAAATGCTGAGCGTAGATACCAACAAGCTAATTTAGCCGAACGGGATGAGAATAATACAACTAATGGTTTGCTGATGGGTATTATTATCACGTCCTTATCTGGTCTAATTATTGGTGGCCTCTGGTACTTTAACCAGGTTAATAACGCAGCAGTTGAAAATAGTGCGCCTGTCACAACCCCTGCACCGACTAATAGCAGTGCAACCCCTACCCAATCTCCTCAACCAGAAACGAAAATCATCGAAAGAACCAGGGAAGTTCCTGTTCCTGTTCCTGTTCCCGTTCCACAACAACAGGCTGTACCTCCATCTGCACCACCTCAACCGGATATTAATATTACCGTTCCACCCCAGCAACCAGCGCCTTCTGGAACCCAGTCAACCCCAAATGATACCCAAGGCCAAAGTACTAGTCCAAGTACTAATACTCCTACTTCCCAGAACGATAGTTCTACTAATACCGCTACTCCAGATACCCAAAGCGACACTTCTAAAACCACTACACCTCAAGGTATAGAACAGCCAAACAGTACATCTAATAGCGGTTCTACAGGAAATTCTGCTCAATAGCACTTCTGATTTTTCAGCCCACTTGACAATGCTGGTATTCACACCAACAACAAGTGGGCTAAATTTTAAGCAATATTTCAAGATTATTGCAAAAAATTAATGGTATTGAATTTTAGTAAATATGTAACCCAGTTGAACAACTGTGGTGCTAGATTAAGAACAAGGTACAAACAGGTTAAAAGTTAAGTAAAACTTTTAAGTTAGAGCCTGTACCTCCTGCTCTAATTTTAGGGCGATCGCTCTTAGGTTGTGGCATCCGTTGAATGTGTTTTAGCCTTGTGTTCATTGAGTAATTTTGGAGGTTTTAGAACGCACAGCCAGAAAATGCCTGCCTAGTTGGAATATATGTTAAGGATGTCAACTTTCCGTAAAGCGATCGCGAGTAGTGTCCACGTTAGTTGAATTATTTAGCTCTGAATTATCCAATCTTCAAGAAACCGCCCAAGCTGTCGATATCTATCCATCGTAGCTTCAGGCGGTTTCTGTTTTGAGGTCAGAATTCAGGAGTCAGAATTCAGGAGTCAGAAAAATTAAAAAATCGTGAAAATATTTGATGAATGAGTATATCAAGGATACTAAACAGCCAATCAATTCTGAATTCTAAATTCTGGATTCTGAATTCTTTTTAATCACCAATTAACGTAATAACAGTCACTTCTGGCGGACAAAATAGGCGTCCTGGTTTATAAGTTCCTAAACCACGATTGACATATAATTGATTTTCTTCCACATTGTGAAATCCTTGCGCCCATTCCCAATATCGCACGACTTTCGAGCAGTCTCCTAGTAAAAGTGTTACCCAACGCCGTAATTTTTTGGGAATTTTCTTGAGAAGCTTTTTATAATAAAATACCAAAGGCCCAATGCCCGGAATTACGATGTGTCCACCGTGGGTATGACCAGATAATTGCAAATCTACCCGCCATTGTTGCAATATCTTGGCTGTATCTGGGTTATGGGATAAAACAATGCGGGGTGTCACAGAATCTAATTGATTCATGACTGGTGCAGGATGAAATTCCCGCGACCAATAATCAGCTAGTCCTACTAGTGGTAATTCTTTTCCTAGTGGATAAGCGATTTCATTCCAAAGTACATGCACCCCAATGCTAGTTAACGCTTTTGTAACTTCTGCTTGGGAGTGGCTGTAATAAATATCGTGATTACCCAGAACAGCGTAAATACCACAACGACTTTGCAGATGTTTTAATCGCAGCACCAATTGATTAATCGGTGTTGGGTCATCAGTTACGTAGTCACCAGTTAATAGAATTAAATCTGGTTCAGCTTCGTTAGTAAGTGCGATCGCTTTTGCTAACATATCTTCCGATAGCCGCAAACCATCGTAGTGAAAATCTGACAGTTGTACCAGCTTAGTACCTTCTAAAGATCTTGGAAGTTCCGCAATCTTAACCGTCACTTTATCTACTCTTAAATGTCCTGTAAACAACCAATGCATAAGCCAACCGATACTCCTCATACCAGCGCTTACAGCTTACCAAAAATCAAAATGCAACTTGATAAATTGCAATAATTTATGTCATCTACTCCAAATATAATTACAGCAGTTTTCAGGTATTTAGACCCTGATTGAGACAGAGAATAGGGAATAGGTAGAGACACGATTAACCCTATGTCTGTAGGGAGTGGTGTAGTTCAATTACTCCAAAAGCGCTGTAACTTATTGGTTTAAATCTCAAGCTAAACTAAGCGCGTCTTGATTGAATTTGTAGCTACTCGTTAGTTAGGATAGTGACTGGAATTAGGCTGTTTCATGTGGAATTTAGATATTCCTCACTCACTTTGTAGAGTGATTATAGTAACTTCTGGGCGGCAAAATAAGCGTCCAGGGAGGTAAGTTCCCAAGCCACGATTGACGTATAGCTGATTTTTTCCTAAACGATGGAAACCCCGCGCCCATTCCCAATGACTGACTACAGAAGTATTTTCTTCCAAATATCGCGCCCGACGCCGTACTTTAGCGGGTAACTTTTTGGCAATTTTGTTGTAAATCCACGGTGCCGGGCCAAGTCCGGGAATCCAGATTTGGCCGCCATGAGTATGGCCAGATAATTGTAAATCGACTCGCCACTGTTGTAATATCTCCGCAGTGTCTGGGTTATGGGATAAAACAATGCAGGGTGTGTTTGGGTCTAGCTGGTTCATAACTAACCCAGGATTGAATTCCCGCGACCAAGCGTCGGCCAGTCCCACAAGTGGTAATTTTTCTCCCAGTGGATAGGCAATTTCGTTCCAAAGGACGTGAATTCCAATACTAGTTAACGCCTTGGTGACTTCTGCTTTTGCGTCTTTGTGAAGTATGTCGTGGTTGCCAAGAATAGCATAAATCCCAGAGCTACTTTGCAGATGTTTGAGTCGAAGTATTAATTGGTGAACTGGTTCGGGGTCTTCAGTTACGAAGTCGCCTGTCAATAAAACTAAATCTGGTTCAGCTTGGTTGCTAGTTGCGATCGCTTTTGAAAGCATATCTTCCGACAGCCGCAAACCATCGTAATGAAAATCTGACAACTGCACCAACTTTTTACCGTGTAACGATGCAGGCAACCCTGCAATCTTAACCGTCAATTTCTCTGTACTCAACGGCCCAGATAACAACCAATGCATAAGACGTTCAATAAACCATAATCATAGAGCTTATAGCTTAGCGAAACATCGTCGAATTGTGTGTAGGAACTAAGGTAACTTGTTGAAAATTTCATGAAATTCGCAAATATTTGCGTCTTTTTACTTATTAAAATGCAAATATTACTGTTTTTTTGTATTAAAAATCACTTAAATATTTATTATTGGAACCAAGTACGTAGGTAGGGTAGCACAGTTAGCTTCCATGAGTTCGATTTCTTAGCGATCGCTGTATACAAAAAACTTTTCAGACATTCTCTTATAACTTTACATAATTCTGCTTGAAATAATTATTCTTTAATCTAAAAATAACTAAAAAATAGCGCTACCTTCCCATGAAGATAACGCTATTATTTTGATTCAATTCAAAAATAAAATATTTAAATGGCTTTGCTAAATGTTCTTGGTAGATTGGCTGTAATTTTGCTCCTATACAGCACTGCGACGGGTTAATAAATTCCACAAGAAAACCGCTACAATTGCGCCTAAAACTGCTACTACGATACCTGGGACACTGAGAGTAGGAGCTGCTAGAGTTAACGTTCCCGTACTGAAAAAGATACCCAAACTACCACCAACAAAAGCACCGATAATTCCTAATAAGATTGTTCCGAGAATACCGCCGCCTTGATGACCAGGGTAGATGGCTTTAGCGATCGCGCCAGCAATTAGACCTAAAACAATCCAAGCAAGAATATTCATGATTATTAATTTGGTAAAGGTTTTTTACTTACAAATTAATATTAGCAATTTGACTCTTGGTACTCCATCCATCATAGGAATTAACTATTGATATCCAAAAGTAGTACTTAAATAAGTGCTAATTCATTTGATATATCCTCCTGTTGAAGTAGATAATCAAGCAAAAAAAGCTCCTAGTTGGTCTTTAACTAGAAGCTATCAAACTATTGCTTGGTAATAGCAGTATATTCATTTTGAATTGGCTATCTCCTCTACTAGAAGTGTCATTTGTCATTAGTCATTGGTTATTAGTCATTGGTTTTTGAAGTTTTCCTCCCAGAAATGCTTTTACTAGCTTGTTTCTTTGTGGAGTTAGGGAATAGCAGAGTCAGAAGCTAGCGGACTCGGCTGAATACACATCACGCTAAGCCAAGGCTAATGACTCATAACCAATGACAACTACTCTCATTTACTACTACTAATCTTCCATTCATCTCGATGCATCCGAACTCTTAGCAACTTGCTCAAAGACCAATGGATTATCAAGTAAATCAAACTGCTCAAAGTCAATAGCATCACAGCCAAAATCGTCCTATATGCGTGAATATGCCACCAAAAAGCCTTGGCTTTGGTTGCACCTAGCCGTACAAACTTCAGCACATTTTCTGGATTAACGCTATTGGAACCGTGCAACGATGCTACTGTGTTTTGATGTGCAATTGTCATTTGAATTACTCCTTGAATCCTAAGCACTGAGGTATTGATTAAAATACGGTAAGCCTATCGAATTAACGTTGTTTATATGCAATATCTCATAGCTTGATGCAACAAGCAAGTGTGGGATTGAGTATTAGTATTGAAAATTAGGTGTTTGCAGTGCCGAATCCTAGCTTCCAATCCCCAGTCCCCAATCTCCAATTCCCCATGCCTAATCAAATTTGGTTATCACAGTTGCAAAAGCATAGAGCGATCGCAGTTATTCGCGCTCCTAAAATAGAATGGGGACGAGAAATGGCGATGGCTGTGGCGTCTGGGGGAATGCAGCTAATTGAGATTACCTGGAATAGCGATGGCGCCGAAGAATTAATCAGTCAACTACGTTCGGAATTACCAGGCTGTACTATTGGCACTGGTACGCTGTTCAATGTGGAGCAGCTACAAAAAGCGATCGCTTCTGGGGCACAATTTTTGTTTACACCACATGTTGATTCGGCAATGATTCAAGCAGCACGAGAAAAACATGTGCCCATTATCCCAGGAGCGCTGACGCCTACAGAAATTGTTACCGCTTGGAGTCAGGGTGCTAGTTGTGTAAAAGTGTTTCCCGTGCAAGCGGTGGGGGGCGCTGATTATATTAAAAGTTTACAAGGGCCACTGGGCGAGATTCCCTTAATTCCTACTGGTGGCGTTACCGTAGAAAATGCCAAAGAATTTTTACAAGCAGGAGCGATCGCTGTAGGTTTGAGTGGTGAATTATTTCCCCAAAAGCTTGTCAGCGAGGGGAATTGGGAGGCGATCGCAACTAGGGCAATAAAGTTAATGCAACAGTTGAGTTAACTTAGAATCAAATCATCAAAAATTCATGTCTATTAAACTAATAGATATGGAAACAAAGGTGAAAACTGAAAACTTTCCTAAGACCCGATAATTTGAGTGTGAGTGTATCTAGTATGAAAAAACTAAATTCTCCTGACTGGGTGCGTCATTTAAAAATACTCCTCGCTGGTACAGCACTGTCTTTAAGTGTTTTTACTACTACTGGAACGAGTGAAGTTTGGGCAAATTCTAAAAATCAAGTCATTGCTCAAACAATCCAGACATTACAAAAATCGGATAAGCGCTGGATTCAAATTAATCTTTCAAAACAACGATTAATAGCTTGGGAAGGTGACAGAGTTGTTTATGGAAGTGCCATTTCCTCTGGTAAAAAATCCACTCCCACCCTAGTTGGTACTTTTAAAATTCAATCCAAATTCAAAACTACAAGAATGCGGGGAGAAAACTACGATGTTCCTAATGTTCCTTATGCAATGTTTTACGAAGGTAATTACGGCATTCACGGAGCATACTGGCATAAGAGATTTGGTACTCCAGTGAGCCACGGATGTGTAAATCTTGCACCTAAACATGCTAAATGGCTATTTGGCTGGGCATCAGTAGGGACACCAGTAGTTATCCATAAGTAGTAAGTGAAGCAGTCCAAAGCCAATTTAGGCAAAATTATAAATAACTGGAAATCAAGACAATTGGGAGATTTCCAGCAACATTTTATGCTGGGAATCTTCGGAATCGGAATTACTCAACTTCAAGTAAAATGTAGAGCAGGGCATTAATACAAATGTTGGATTTTAGAGTTGAGATTTTGGATTGAAAGCATGTTTCGTAAATCTCCAAAATCCTATCTATGCCAATTTTTGATGCAACTATTTGCCTAAAACCAATAAGCGTAAATCCTTGCAAGTTCTCTGTAATTACAAATGCAAATAAGAATCTGGGGAAAGTTTGCATTTCGTATTGAGATTACAGATTTGTCGTCATTAGTGATTGGTCATTAATCGTTAGTTAAAACTCATCATTTAACTAAGGACGAATGGCTAATGACTAAGTGCAAAGTCTGAGCGCCGACTTCTGGCGAAAAGAACTACAGAGGACTACTGACTAATGGCTAATGACTAATTAGTTTAGAAAGTGAGGCATAATGCAATCTTGGATTCGCAGTGGTGGAATTCGTTCCTCAAAAACTTTTTGTACAGGCGTGGTGCTGATGGCGGCGACTTTATTTTCTTGGTCACCACCGTTAGCAGGTAACCCCAATTTTGCTACAGCCAAAGCCACGTCAGGCGATGAAAACAGCATCACTGTGTCTAGTATCAGCCAAACGTCCCAACCTCGCTGGATTGAAATTGACTTATCAGAGCAACGCTTACGTGGATGGGAAGGTAAAAAACTCGTTCATTCATATCGAATTTCCGCAGGTAAGCGATCGACCCCCACACCCTTAGGCAAATTCCGGATTAATTCTAAGTATCGCACTCACCGGATGCGAGGTAGGGGCTACAACATTCCTGATGTTCCTTACACAATGTATTTCTATAGAGGCTATGCTATCCACGGTGCATACTGGCATAACCGTTTTGGAACTCCAGTCAGCCACGGTTGCGTGAATTTACCTGTTAAGCAAGCTCGCAATCTTTACAATTGGGCTTCAACGGGAACTTTAGTAGTGGTGCATAGATAATTCGTAATTAAGAGTTGCAACTACGAAGCCGCAATTTTTATGTTGGGCATTGCTGAATCTAGGGATGATTTTTACCTCACGCAAAGGCGCAAAGGCGCAAAGAATCTACCTTTAGCCTTCGTCAAAAATCTTAATTCATCCCGCATTTATGCAACGCCTTATGTTGATGTATGGATGGGTGCGTTCAACAAGTTTACGCATCTATTCATACATCTTGCTAGACTAAAAAAACATTTTCCAGGGATTTAGGAGCTATGAGCGCCACAACTACTTCTGTGACTTTGGAAGAGTTTCTGAAGCTCCCCGAAACAAAGCCTGCCAGCGAATATATTAACGGTGAGATTATTCCTAAGCCAATGCCAAAAGGAAGACACAGCCGCTTGCAAGGCAAACTCTGTGCTGTTGTGAACGAACTTACAGAGAATCAAAAGATTGCCTATGCATTTCCTGAACTACGTTGTAGCTTTGGGGAGCGCTCAATTGTACCTGATGTAGCTGTGTTTGTGTGGGAGCGTATACCGTTTACTGTTGATAATGAAATACCTGATAATTTTGACCTTCCTCCAGACTGGACAATTGAGATTCTCTCACCAGAACAAAAACCTAACAAAGTAATCGGTAACATTTTGTACTGTCTGAAATATGGCAGTCGCCTTGGATGGTTTCTTGACCCTGATGACCTCAGTATCTTGGTATTTTTACCAGAGCAACAGCCAGTGTTACTCCAAGGTGATGATTTTTTGCCTGTATTATCAGAGATTGAACTTGCGGTAACCGTCAATCAAGTTTTTGGATGGTTAAAGATGGGTAGTTAGAATTGCCTTTCATCAAGAAGACAGTTACAGTGATTCAAACTGTTGCTCTGAACTTGGTATGAGCGATCGCTCCAGTAATCTCTAAAATGAATTTCGACGTTGAGTTTTTGTTGTGTAGTAGAGAACAGGGTTGAAAGTCTGTTCTCTGGGGCGAATTTATAACCAATTGCCAATTAACACATAGGAAGACCAAAAGCTTGGTGCTTTATAGTTAGGATGTTTCAGGAGTTTTAGCTGGGCACGGTGGACTGCTTCAGCTTTGGTGATTTTGCCACTTTTGAGTTCTTGATAAAAAGCACTAACAAACATCGCGGTTGATTTATCATCAATTTGCCACAGTGAGGCGATGGTGCTGCGTGCGCCAGCTCGTACAGCTGCTCCTGCTAGACCAAGTGCTGCACGACTATCTCCTGTTGCTGTTTGGCAAGCACTCAAAACTAATAGTTCGACTACGCTTTTACTTTGATTGCGGAAGAGAGTGTCAAAATCTTTGACATTAATCTGACCATCAAAATCCAAAATAAAAGTGTCTTCAAGGCGAGAACTAAACTGACCGTGGGTTGCCAAATGCACTATGTTGAATGAAGTTTCAGAAATTTCAGTTTCTAAATTTTTTTTCTTAAAATCCCCATCCAGCAGACTAGTTGTCGAAACTCCTGCTTTGGTGATGCCGTCGAATTCAGATTTTATCCCAAGTAATGGGGCAAACTTAGAAAATCCCGGCGGGGGCTGAGTCAATCCTGCGGTAAGTGCTACTAGCTTTTGTTTCACCAACGGTTTCGGGTCTAGGAGTTGCAGACCGACACTCAAAGCAACTGCATATTTCTCTACTAAATATTGCTTGCCATCGTAGAGCGCGGACATCGGTATATTACGTAATACCCCATCCAGAACAAACACTAGGGTATTTACCCCGCTTTTTTGCAATTCTGATTCAATGGGTTTGAGCAGCCAGTTATAAACTTGTTGTGACTGGGTTTCAACAGTTTTGGTAGCAGTGGGATTAACAAGGTTTCTTCGCAGTTCTACTAAAAGTTCCTCTACTTTCGTGTGGGAAATCTTGGTTGTGTAGTTTTGCAGGGGTTGTTTGGGAATTTTGACAATTACTTGGAGTTCTTCGGGAAGAATGATTGGATAGAGAATGGCGGCGCTTTGGTTATCCCGTTCTACCACTTGGTCGAGGGCTATTCTCTGACCTTGCAGACAAGCTTCGCGAAAGAAATCGTCCAACTCTGCTAACTGGAGTGCTTCAATTCGCTGCCGTGCTTTTTCTAATATTTTCTCGTCTGGTTTTCCTTGTTGAGATTGCAGCAATAATTCTACTGACTGTCGGTAAACGGGTTCTACGCTATCCCGAAAGTTGAATTGCACATCCTGATTAACTATGTCGTTATTTACTACTAAATCTTTGCGGAGAGACTGGAGAGTGTCCACAGCAGCATCATAAGCGGCGATCGCACCTTTAATATCTTCTTTTGCCCAGAGTAATCTACCTAACTGCCACTCTAATGCATAGGTGATTTCTGGTGCATTGCTGCTCTGTGCTATGGCTAATCCTCGCAAAGTTAAATCTTGCGCCTCTGACCACTGTTTAGTTTGTTCGTACAAACCACCCAAACTCTTGAAGGCATAGGCTTCTGCCCGCTTGTCGCCTAAATTACGGGATTGCTCAATAGCACGAGCGAGTAATTCTGCTGAGTTTTGAGGAGAAAGTGGGGAGGAAGAATTTTTAGTTGATGCTTGCAAATAATCACTCTTGACTTTTGAGAAATTTTGTGCGTAGTTAATCTGGGCATAGATGCTAGCACGGCTGAGGGGGAGTTGGTCGAGGTGAGATTGAATCGATGGTAAAAGGGTTTGAACTTCTGCCCATTGTTGGCCTTCGATGAGTAAGCTTAGGTGATTGAGTTGCGCTTGGACTTTTGTTAGGGGTGAAGGAGATGCTGCAACTGTTTGTTGATAATAGTCGATCGCCTTTAGCTTATCCTGTTGTTTGAGGGCATTATTTCCCAAGCTGAACAGACTTGCGCTAATATCTGCCTTTGATTGCAGGTTACGAGCAATTTTAAGACTTTCTTCTAAAACTTCGTGTGACTTTTTCAAATCGCCTATTACCAAAAGAGCATCACCAAGCGATCGCAAACTCACTGTCTTTTCTATAGAATCGGGTTGAGATTTTAAAGTTTGATTGACTTTATCGAGTGTTTTGATTGCACGAGGGTAAAATCCTTGAGCTTGCCAAGCTTGTGCTTGATTGATCAGCGATCGCACTACACCATTTTTATTATCTGCTTGTTGATAAATTTCTTCCGTCTGCTGCCAAGTTGCTAAAGCCGCCTCCGGTCGTCCCATTGCCAATTGCAGACGACCTTGGATGTCTAGTGATTGGGCAAATATTTGTAGATTTGGGTTTTTATCTTGTCCTTGAAGCAAATTTAGGCTTTCTGTAATTGCCTGCTGTGCCTGACTCCATTTACCGAGCTGTTGATAAGCTAGGGAAAGATTACTCAATGTTGCTGCTAATCTGAGATTCTCCCCTTGCTGCTGATATGCCTGAACAGCTTTTTGCAAAACTTCTGCCGCCTGGGCAAAGTTTCCAGCATCGTATAAGACTTTGCCTTGTTCTACCAATGAAGCGGGATCGTTAACTACAGCTACTGAGTTAGCAGTGTTAACTGGCAGTTGGGCTGAAGAATTGAATGAGCTAGGAACTTTTGCCAGCACAGGTGAACTGAGAATACATAACAAACCCATTAGGAAGTAGAAAGACAAACGTATTACTTTTTGCCTTTTCACTTTTAGAGAATTTGCACCAGCAGGTCTGCTTATTTGAGTTATGGGCATGGCAAGAGGTAAGTGATAACTAGGAACGTACAGGACTAACTGTAGGTGCTTGGGCTACCAGGGTAATGTTACCACTTGCATCCATCAACGATCTGTGAGCTTCTACAATCTTATTTATCAGCAGTGGGTTGAGATTTGTGTGAAGTGCTGGCCTTGCTGGAGTTTTGAGGTAGCGATCGCCTATATACTTACTGCTTAAAAAGTCTTTTTTGTCAAGATTCTATTGTATGAATATTGACAACAATTATGTAAATTTATAACGTCGGTATCTTTTTTCAGTAGTTTTTTTCAGCAAAAACCATTAAATTTTACTTAATCATTTATTTACTAAAGAAAGGCAGAGGGACGAGGGCAGAAGGCAGAAGGTTAGGAGTATCAATAAAAACTTTAGTTGTGCGTATAAAGCCCACTAAAAAAGAAGATGTATTTCGAGACGCGCAGCGCAAGAAATACGGCGTCCAAGTTTCCAATCCCACTATTTGCGCGTGGGTTCCTTCTGCCTTCTGTCTCCAGCATAGCTGCCTTCTGAATTACAAGATTTGCTTGCACGGAAGTCACTCAGCAAAATTAGTGAGTAGGAGTTACAAACATGAGTGGGCGAAAAACATTCAACGTGAGTGAGGGTATTTCTAGTACATCAGAACCAGGATTATTGGACCCAATTGCCGCAGTTGTATCTATGACTGGAAGAGCATTACAAGCTTACCAAGAACGCAAGCGTCAAGAACGAGAAGCTGCTCTCCAACGAGAGCAACAAATTCAGCAAAAAATTGCTCAAATTAGAGCTAGCATTCGCTCTAGTTCTGCCAATAGCAAAATAGTTGTTCAACAACCGCAGAGTACTAAATCAACATCATCTCACAACGCAACTATCAAGTCTGCTCAAACATCAACATCTGATGTCATCAATCAAGCTTTGTCACAGGATGCACAAAGGCGAGTGCAAAATTTACAAACTAAGTTACCTAGCATTCAGGCAGAGTATCAAGTTCTGATTGATGAACAATTACTCGATGCTTCCAGCGTCCAACAAGCTCTCCAGCAGACGGAAAAAGCATTACAGACTCAAAACTTGGCAGATGCAGAGAAATACTTGCAGGCGTTGGACGATGCCCGCATTCAAGTAATTCAGCAACTTCAAGCAGAGTCGAAAGCACAAATTGATTTCGTACAAGCAAGGCTGAATAACTTACAGCCACGTCTTCCCCATCGCATCGCTCAACAACTACAAGCGAAAATTAACTATACAGGTAATAACTGGCAGCATATTTCCAATACAGATATAGAAACATTACATCAAGAAATTAGCGCCTTAGAGTCTCAAACTGAGCAAATTCAAGCTGCGGCCGAAAATTTAGTCGCATCTTGGCAGCAATTCCACTACAATGCCCGTATTTCCGAAATTAGCGATGGTGATGTCGTAATTGAAATAGAAACTCATGAGGGAGCAAATACCCTAATGCGAGTGGAGTTTGAAGGGCAAAAAATTGATTTAGCAGGGCCACAAGATCAACAAGGTGATTTGTCCTGTGCCAGTCGTACTGTTAATGTCATACAGCTATTTCAAGAGCAAGGTTATCAGTTGGAATGGACTCAATGGAATGGTGAACCGGTAAATCAAGAATGGCGGAATTTGGATACTGGGGCTACGCCAACCCAAACAGCCACAGACTCTTATTTGTCGGATACACCCCAACGTCGTCTGGAAAGTCAGGGATATTAAATCGTGACTCAGCCGAGATTATTGAATTTGGCGGGTTTGCTTCCCCGTTCTCGTGCCAACGGGCCGGGAACTCGGATGGTGATTTGGGTACAGGGTTGTCCGTTTCGCTGTCTGGGTTGTCAAAACCCAGATTTTTTAGAATTTCGAGTCAATCAGATAGTGACTGTAGACCAAATTTGGCAACAATTCCAACAACTACCAGATTTAGCAGGAATTTCCTTTTCTGGTGGTGAACCCTTTGCCCAGTCCGTGGCTTTAGCTGATTTAGCTAGCCGAGTAAAAACCGTAGGAAAAACAGTAATTTGCTGGACAGGGTATAAACTCGAACAAATAAAATTAGATAAGATTCCTGGGAGCCAAGAATTTCTTAATCAGATTGATTTATTGATTGATGGATTATTTATACAACAACAAGCTAGCGATCGAGTGATGAGAGGTTCTGAGAATCAAAAATTACATTTTTTATCTGGGCAAATTACAGCGGTCGACTTGGTAGATATTCCCCGCCAAGAGTGGATAGTGAGTCCGGAGAGATTAACATACACGGGTTTTCCTCTAGAAAATGAGCGTTTTGATTAAAGGTAGGGTGTGTAGCAAATGAGTATTGTGGTAATTGGCGATCGCGCCACTGGTAAAACTAGTATGGTGAGAGCATTATCAGAAAATGGTAAATATGTCAAAGTATCAGACGGTAAAAACCTCGCGGGTGAATTATATAACCCAGACACTAAAGCAATAGCCAGTACAACTCAATTAGAACAAAAAGGACTAAAAAGCCGAAGAATTATTTGGATATTTAGCCAACTACTCAAATGCAAATTGGTCTGATTTTATAGACCAAACGACTCTTAACACAACTGCTAACCCAATAAGCGACATTTATAAAGCAGAAATATATTTAATCGTAATCGCTTACGAGCAAAAGCAAAAGTGGCTAATAGATTTGTTGAAATCAATCCATGTTGAAAAGAAATCATCTTTGGATTTTTTAACATCTCCGTTCAAAAATTGGCTAAATCAACCAGCAGATAACAGTGATATTTTCCGTCTGCTTGAATTTCAAAATCAGTTGTTAAAAGAAAGTTGTAAGTATAATTCCCAAGTTCAACAGCGACTTCATGAATCTCTTTACTATGGTATTACTTTTTTCTTGAGAAGTTTAATAACTCTTAATCCCAACGACCCCAACCACCAAAGAATAGCTCAACAAATTAATTACTTGCTAACCGAACATCAAAGCATTTGGAATGAATACTTCCAACAATATGCATATCTGGTAGCAACCAAAATTTTTTATCAGCCTAACATAGATATCAGTGCTTATAACTCAGTTAGAAAATTCTGCGAACAAATTTCAGAAATACTTGAAGAGATTAAAAATCAAAAACTTAATTCTACTAGTCGCAAAAGACTATACGGTCGATACAGACCTTTAGCTCTGATTTTTCAAAATATCAATAGAACAGATTTAGCAGAATTATTTTACCGCATCAGTGGGAGTCAAGTCCCTCAAGAACTTATTGGTAAAATCCCTCTAGACTTCCAAACAAGAATATTTCCTAAAAATCCCATTCCTACTCCAGCTCCTGGGCCAAGACCAAATATAATTCTTCTTATTATAGGTAGTTTATTATTTATCAGTGTTCCTGTAATCTACCTTGCTATCTCTAGTAAAATATTTCACTCAATCATTTATCCTCAAGTATCATGTGACCAAGCAGGAAACTGGCTCGTAGATTATCCAACATTTGAATCGTGTTACAGAAATGCAAACGAATATCAGAAAAATATAGTAATTGCCAAATTTATGCCAGACCAAACTAACATATCATATTCAAATCAAGAAAAACAAAAACAAAAAGCTAAAGAATTTATTGATGGGACTCCTAAAGGAGATGAAAATGAATTTAATAAGAGAATGGTCAAATTACAAGAGTGTCAAAAAATTCAAGTTAGCGAATATGGTAATTGCTTAGATAACAATCAAAAAACTAGCAGTCAAGATAGCTCTAATATTCCGGAAACACAAAAAGAAAATCAATGTTCACTTAACAGTATTGAGCAAGTTAAAAACTGCAATAATCGACAGTTTGAAGAAATAATAAAACAAGCGGGATTTATAAATATTAATAATGAATATGTTCAGCCATTAAAGCAGTATTTAGAAACTCAATCACAGGATGAAGATTTTGAATATAAAAAAAACAAATCATTACAATGCTTTAAAAAATCTCCTTATGAACAAACTACTACTAATTTTCAAAAATGCTTAAAAAAATCGCAAAAAGAATCACTAACAGAATTAACAAAATCAATGATTGAAATACATACCAAAATTATAAATATTTTTCCACCTAAAGCAAATAAAGATAATAAAACCAAGACTAATTAAGCATGAAATGATGAATTTAACAATTAGAGCGATTTTATATGCTATCTGTGGTGTTATTTCCGCTCTTTTGGGCTGGAGTATTAGCCAGATTTTATGGCTAGATATAGGTGGGAACTTTGTCCAGTTTTTGCCCAAAAATATTAATATCCCCCCATATTTGATTTTGTTTATGGTTATCACTCCTTTTATAACTAGCGGAATGATAATTGCAGAGGTTTTTTTAAGTAACCCTACTCGTTATCAAGCTAATTGGCGAGTGATTTCGCGGACATCTTTAAAAAGAGTCTTCATCATTGGTGCATTCTTAGGTTTACAACTAACTGGTCTTAATTGGTTGCTGTTAGCAAGTAACTGGCCTGGTGTGCTGGTGCGAATTATTTCTTGGATGGAAATTGGGGCTTTTGCTGGTTTGGCTGAAAGTGTCAGTTGGAGTTGGCGGAGTATTGATGGTAAGGGTAGTCAAGTTACTCAACGCATTGTCCGCAGCACTCTATGTGGCGCAGGTGCTGGACTGTTAGCGGCTATCCTCAGTGAAGGTGTAAATCAAGCTTTAGGCCAATATCGAGATGTTTTTGGATTTTTATTGTTTGGGGCTTTGTTGGGATGGGCTTTGTGTTTTGCTGCTATTCCTAGTTATCGGGTAGCTTTAAGGGCTGGTCATGGGTTTGAAGCCGTAAAACCAAAAACACGCCGCCCGACTACTGTGATAGGAACTCAAGCAAATTTGACTACAACACCTACACAAATACTTAACCCTACTTTAAATAATTCATCTTTAAAGTTTATTCCTGATGGGAATTACAGAAATATTGAGGAGGGTTTATCAATTCAATTACCAACATACACGAAAACACCATTAATTATTGGTTCTGGGAATAATGTTGATATTTATATTCCACATTTATCACAAGAATGTGTAGCTTTAGAAGTAAATTTTGGCACTGTAGAAATTAGTTGTTTGGCTGAAGGTTTTGTACAAATTCAAAATGGTTTTTTGTCAGCCAGCAAAAAGGAAACTCTAAGACATAATCAAATTATTACCCTTTACCATGAAGATAATCAAGACAAATTTTATCGCTTTGTTTTCTACGATCGCCTGCTTGACCCCCAAGCTTAAATTAGGTATTCTGACGTTATTATTCGGGTTACTCCCTTTACCTGCACTAGCTAATTACAAAGTTATAGTATCCCCTCGTCCTAGTGGGGAAATTATCACTTTAAAGGTTGAAGTTCTCGATGAGAATAATGTTCCCATTGAGGATTTAAAAAAGTCAGATTTTAAAATTGAAGCAGCTAAACTTAATCAAACTTTGTCAGTTATTAATAGAATGCGATTAATCCCACCAGGCGAACAATTAAAACCTGAACCTGCTTATGTGGTGATTCTCCTTGATATGAGTGGGAGTATGCAAGAAGAAGATGCTAATAAAGTTAAAAAAATAGATGGTGCTATTAGTGCAATTAGAGAGTATATCAAGCTAGTGAGAGATAATAATTTACCTGTAAGTATTGCTTTAGTACCATTTGGCGAAGGAGGTCGTAGCAAGTGTAATTATGAGGTAAATCAGCAAATTATTGCCAAAAGTTTTTTCTTAGCTAACAATCAAGAATTGGACAAGAAAGTTACAGATTTATCTCAGTCTCCAACTTGTTCTGCAACAAATTTATACGAACCTTTAAAAGCTGCTGTGCAGTATTTAGGAAACCCAAATCAATTTAATAAAAACGAAAATAATAATGAATTGGATGAAAATACAGATACACCTCAGATTCCCCCTAAAGTGGCTGTAATTTTATTATCTGATGGCTATCATAATAAGAATCGAGAAACTGAGGAAACACAGTTTGCTGAAGTAGAAACGGTGCTAAAGGAAAACCCGGCGGTGAGAGTTTATGCTTTGGGCTATGGTGAATCTTTGCAACATTTACGCGATCGCGCCTACAATTGTGATATTACTAATTATCAATTAACTCAAAATAATGCAGTAGATTTAATTAGTAAATGTAGATTATCTGGAAAAAATATTGCAAATTTTATTGTCGATCAACCGCGTTTAAAACAAATAGCAGAATTAGGTGGAGGTATTAGTCAATTCCCTGATAATGCCACTGACGCTGTTAATAGTTTGGAAACTTTCTTTAAAGCTTTAAGATATTATGAATTGCAATATAAACAAGTAGGTGCAGAACCAGCAGAAGAATATCAAGCCAAAGTTAGTATTAATTCTGCTAGTAGAAAAATTGATGGCAGTTCTGAACCAGTTACTTTCAGAATACCGAACTTTTCTATTCAACTACCTTTAATTCCCGATCGCTTAATTATCCTCATGTTAACTTTAGCAGCATTAGGAGGCACTTTATGGTGGTTTAAAGGTTGGAGCGAACAACTTAAAAAAGATGCTGAACGGTGGTTATAAAACAGGAGTCATAATTCAGAATTCAGAATTTTGAATAGCGACTGCTATGCAAAGGTGCAAAGGAATAAAATTATGTCAGAATATACTCTAGTTGTGAGAATTCCCCAAGCAGGAAATAGAGAAATTAACTATTCTATTAATCTGAGTGGATTAGATGAAAATTATCCAGATGACTATTTTCGCCACGAAAAACATCGTTTAGCCATCAGTCAAGCTATTGAACAACAATCAGCAAGGAAGGTTAGTTCAGCTAACCTAAAATCAATTATTTCTACGTGGATTTTAGATATTAAATCTGGTTTACATCGAACTGTAGTTACTTTAGATTTACCCCCAGATGTGTCTTCGCCTGTACAAACTATTACAACTCCAATTACTAATAATATCACCTTACCTGCCAAGCAACCGACTCGACAACCATTAACGCCAACAACTGTAGTTCAAACTGCTAAAAATCCTACAGTTGAATCTGTTAATACTACTAACATTCCAAGTCCAAGTAGTGTAAATAATTCTGAAAAACCAAAAGAACCACCTCCAGATGTCCGCGCAGATACTAACAAGGCTGATTTTTAATCAAGGTTAGTGAATATGCAAACTGAACTTCCGTATAATAAGTGCAAGCAAGAATTACAAGATTTGTTGCGATCGCGTTATCCGTTGATTTTTCTACGGTCATCGGAAGAAAGTCGCGCTATTCGTTGTGCAATAGAGGCTCATCTAGCAATTCTGAATACTCAAGATATTCAAGATGGAGAGTTAGTACAGTGGAGTACTACCCAAGGCTTTCAACAAAGAATAGAAACACCAGCAACTGCTGGTCAAGCGCAATGGCAACGATTAGGCAATCCGCCCGATCGCAGTCATAATCTAATATTACAAGCATTGGAAGTCTTAGAACATCGTTTACAGGAACAAGTAG
The DNA here is from genome assembly GCF_014698835.1 of Nostoc paludosum FACHB-159. GTDB lineage: Bacteria > Cyanobacteriota > Cyanobacteriia > Cyanobacteriales > Nostocaceae > Nostoc > Nostoc paludosum. Next base: position 85,205 of record NZ_JACJTU010000021.1, read on the forward strand.
CTAAAAATCTTAACCGACAACATACTTATTTATTGCCTGATTGGTGTGTATTGCTGGGTGCTGATGACCATTTAATAACGCGAAGACTCAAAGAATTAATTATAGCGATCGACCAAAAAAGACCTTTACCAAGAATGTCTTTAATTATTATTGGGTCAGATTGGACAATTCCCACAATTCTTCGCAACATAGTTCATATTATAGATTTACCTTTACCTGTAGAACAAGAACTTTATGATAATGTTTTTAGCGTCGCTGTCGAAAAATATGGTTTGCCAGAAACAGACGCTTGGAGATTAGCAGAACAAGCTCAAGGTATGCCCTTACAAGCAGCTATTCAATGTGCAAAGTTATCAACTATTCGTAATCTTTGGTCTCAACCAGAAGAAGCCGGACAATTATTATTGCAAGCCAAAAAGCAAGAAATTAGAAAAACAGGAGTTTTAGAATATTATGCTCCTCAAGGTCAGGGTTTGAGAGATGTGGGCGGGTTAAGCAAAGTTAAAGAATGGATATATAGTCGTGAGTCTTGGTTTACACAGGATTCGCAGCCAGAATTACGTCCTCGTGCTATTTTACTGGAAGGTTTTCCTGGTTGTGGTAAAACTTTTATTGCCAGAGCGATCGCTCAAGAATGGCGTGTACCTCAAATTAATTTTGAGATTGCTCGATTACAGTCTCGTTGGGTAGGTGAATCAGAAAGTAATACTTTTCAAGCACTCAGAGCAATTGAAGCATCTGCTCCCAACATCCTGTTTATGGATGAAATTGAAAAAGCATTTGCTGGTGTTGGTGGTGATAGTTCAGGAGTTAGTACTAGACAGTTTGGGACATTTTTATCTTGGTTAAACGATCACGAATACCCGATTTTTTTTATAGCTACTTGTAACGATCGCGAAAAATTACCCCCCGAATTATTTCGGGCTGGTCGCTTTGATGAAATTTTTATAGTTATGCCACCCAATAAAGAAGAAAGATTTCAAGTTTTGCAAAAGCGTATTAGTGCTTATAAATTACCACCAACCCCCTCAACCACATTGGAGTATCTAGTAGAGCAAACAGCAGGGTATTCAGGAGCAGAATTAGATAAATTAGTCAGAGAAGCAATCTATCTAGCTGAATACGGTCACTTACCAACTAAAACTCATTGGGAAAATGCTTTAAATCAAATTAGCCCTCAATATCGCACTCCAAACATGCAACAACTGTTGGGTAAATATTTGAAGTTAATACAAGGAGGCGGTGGTAAAAGTGCATCAGTATTGGAAATAGGTTTTTTGGAAAATCTTATTCTTGGATCTTGAATTTTTGATTGAATAGTCAACTTAACGCGAAACGGGCGGTTAGAAACCGCGTCTACACAAACAAAACCTGCCTACGCAGGTTTCAAAAGCCTTAATTTTCTGTTAGTCCGCGTGGTGCGCCAAGCGCAGCGCAAGCGCGATAGGCGGACTTTGCCTGTGTAGCCGCGAATTCCATTCGCCCAGCCTTAAGTTGACACCAATGAGCAATGGTGTGCCCCTACGACAGATGTGGTTTTTTCAAGCACTCCATATTTTGTATTTACCGTCAATGCGTAAGTCCTAATTCATAACAATCCCTCCGATTCTGCGAATTTACGCAAACGCGGTAGACACTGACGTTGATAAAAACTGCTCAATGTCGGAATTGAGAGTCGGAATTCCTCAGACAACTCTCTCCAGCTAACTTCCGGGGGTAGGCGTTTAAGAATTAACACCTGACAATTTACATCTGGACGCCCTTTGATGTAAGTACTGCGAAGTTCTCCATCAGAGTCTGCGTTCGCCCAGTTCTCTAACTCTTCCAGAATTGGAGGTGTTTCGGGGTTAGCTGGTAGGTTATCTACAGGATCGATGGTTTCACTTGTTCCACCAGATGTAGACTGACGAATTTTAAGAGGGACTGTTGTGGCTTGTTCCCGGTTTTGATTAAGGTAAAAGTCTTGCAGTCTCCTTTTCAGGTAAGCATTCAGCCAGGTGATCACAGTACCATAAGCGGGGTCATATTTTTGGCCTGTCAAACCTTCACAAACATTACGGCAGAAATACAACCAAGTTTGTTGTAGTGCGTCTTGATAATAGGGAGTACTTTCCCTCCAGAGTCTACTTGCCGTCAAACGAATAATCTGTGTGAGCAGCTTCTGACGCTGAGGGCTTCCAGGTGGGTATCCACAGGCTTCGGTAACTAAGCGGCGTAGCTGTTCATCGAATTGAACCATGACAATCTTCAGGAACAAAGCAAGAATATCTTAGTATTGCCTATAACAACGCCTTAGAAAATTACCTTTCATCAAGAAATTAGGGCATGGGGCATGGGGTATAGGGCATAGGGATGAGGGAGATGAAGGATATGAGGGAGTATGGGGGGAGGGGGGAGTGTAGGAAGCAGGGAGTAGAGGGGAGAATAATAACTCCTTAGTCAACAGTCAACACTCCCCAATCTTTTTAATACAATCCAAACCAAGATAGAAAATTTTCCCACCAAGACAATCTCAAATTACTTACATTCAGTTTCATTTTGTTACGAATGTCTTGGATATTCCAGTTGGTGAGTTTCGCTAAAGTTTGCGCTTCTTGTTCAAAACGCTTGGGTAAAGAACGCTTATATTCTCTACCCGCCTGACACTTGAGTTCTCCTTGGAAGGGATGTTGCAAAACATAACGCCCTTGGAAAGAATCACGATTACCTGTTTGTTGGAATATCAAGTCTTCGGGGAATTTGTCGCGAGTGTAGCGCACATGCAACCGGGAGATGAACACACTACTTGTAGGAAACGGACGACGAAAGTTCGGTGGTGCTGGCACACTACTTTCAGAATTATCATCTAACCAAAATACACCTGCTTGCTTGAGTTCTTCCTGGGTTAGGGGATCGGCAGAACAGGGATCGCAATTACTCATGTCCCAAGCGTATTCCAAAAAACCAACTTTCTTGTCTTCTTTGGTGTAGGCGGTTTGAAACATGGATTTGTAAAATTCACCAAATTCATTTTTCACAAATACAGGAATGTTGGCATCGGAGGGGATTTTCACTGTTCGGTAATTAGTGATTTCTGCCTGTCCTTCCGGTGAGAGGATGTAAACAATTAAATCTTGCTCTGTGGTGGCATTAATCATGCCCAAACGAATTGGCAGCATGAATCTGGGTGACTGGTAAGAAATTTGTAGCGGGCGAAGGAACTGATAACCAGATTTCTCGAATTTATCTAAGTTGACTTTAGCAACAAAGAATTTCATGGAGGAGCGGATATAGGGTTTAAGTAACTGTTTTGCCCCTCTAGGAATTTTGTAGCCATTGCGTTGCAGCCAAGTTTCTAGTCCGCCAGATTCTTTAGCACTGAGAATTACAATGTCATATTCACCGACGTTAAAACGTGCTTCTACAGTCACACCCAAACTAGCATCACCGCGTCTTGCGCCCGCTGATTCATTGCTTACCGCTGGCGCTGGTGCTGCTTGTGGTAGGGCATAGTCATAAAGCGGGGCACAAGGATCTGAGTCGAAATATTCGACTAATCGCGGCGCACTAAAAGCATCCAAACGTTCAATAATTTTGGGTTCTGTGACGCGGACTTGCTCTTTTTTTATTACAGTTGGTACGGGCACTACCATTGCAAAATCTTTGACTTCCCCTTGAAAATCGTTTGCCATTGTCAGAACGGTGCGATCGCCTTTGGCGTTGGCGAAGCCATCGCCATTCCGCGCTATTACCACCTGAGATGCTTTGTTATAAAGTTTTGTATCAGCCTTTGCTACATAAAATCCACAAAATGCCCAAGCTGTCGGCGCAAAGCACAAAACAACTACAATTGCCAATAATAATGGCGTCAAAAATCGCAAAAATTTCATTTTATACCTCTGTATTTTTAAGTTAAAAGTTGAGAGTTAGGAGTGAGGAGTTAGGAGTTAAGGGTTAGGAGTGAGGATTTATAAGAATTCTCGTCATCTTCTACACCCTGGGAAGCTAAAGCTAGATTTTCCTCATCTCCCGTTTGCCAAGAAAACCTTGGTGCAGACCAGAGATAATCTATCAGGATGGTCGATGGTGCAAGGATAAATAGTGCCCAGAAAACTGCGGTGGAAACAAAGAAATAATTTCGCAGGATAAAAGTTAATCCGGCGATGCAGATTGCCCAAATTACCCGCCCGATTCGAGAGTTGGGGATCGATCGCGGATCGGTGATCATAAATAGAGCAAATAACAGTAAAGATCCGCTCATCAATCGGTGCCAGTAAACATCCCAAGTCCAACCCAGCCAGAAATTACGAATCGCCTCTAGTAAAGAGTACGCACCCAAAAAAGCTGCTGTGGTGTCCCAACGTCCAATTCGTTGCAAAACCATACCGCCAGTACCGGCAAATACTAGCCCATACCACCACTCTTCACCCCACTGTCCCGGTGAAACCCAAGCGTCACCGGTGAAAATCAAGGCACAAATAATGCCAAAATTCCCAGGATTAAAGAAATGCTTCTCGCCGACTCGCAAGATAAATTTGCTGGCGATCGCACTTGCTACAGCTATTGCCATTGTTGTCCAATGGTCAGCCCGCAACAGCAAGCTCAATCCTAAAGAAGTAATTAAAGCACTGCGAAGATTCAAGCTTTGCGCTTTGTTATTTCCAAATGACCAACGACCAAGGACTAATGACAATACCAATTGAGTTGAAAGACTTGTGGCGATCGCTACTGCAATCAATTCTGGTCGCAGTGTCCAGTCTCGCGTACCGATTCCCAAGACTAGGAACAAGCCGAGAAATAAAATTTGGTAGTCTCGTATATCTTTAAGCAACATTACCCGCTAATTCAGGGATTCCCCGTAGATTTCTCATCAATTTAGACGAGTGTTAGCTGAAATAACATTGCTGTTACAGATTTTGTTACAAATATAAGCTGATGGATTTTATGTTGACTGTTGATGGTTGACGGTTAAGAGCCATCAGTCAACAGTTAACAGCCGAAAAACTCCTACGCTTCGAGTTTTTATAGATTACCATTTAACCAAATATGCTTTATTGCCAGAAGTGTAGGTGTAGCCGGTCGCAGACATCGCAATTTCGCCAGCAACACCTACAAAAAGTTTTCAGCAGCAAAAAAACGCAAAATGCAACTAGCTCCCCTGTTCCCAATTTTCTACCGCATTCTCCAGCCGAGTTTTCCCAATTGCCTTTGGATGGGCAATCCCCATAGTAAAGCGATCGCTTTGACATTTGATGATGGCCCCCATCCGCAACATACACCGGAAGTGTTAGCAGTTTTAGACCAGTACAAAATTACAGCAAGTTTTTTTTGGTTGGGTGTTTGCGTCAACCGTTCACCAGCGGTTGCTAAAGCTGTTAGCGATCGCGGACACTGGATTGGATTGCATGGTTACGATCATCGCTCTTTCCCCATGCTTTCACAAAATGAACTCAAGCAGAGTTTAGAAAAAACCCAAGTTGCCATCTACAATGCTTGCAATCTGCAACCCGAACAAGTGCGGGATGTCCGTCCCCCCAATGGTTTATTTACACCTACTACTTTAAAGTTATTTCTTGAGTGGAATTACCGCCCAGTAATGTGGAGTGTTGTACCAGAAGATTGGGTGCGACCAGGCGTCAACACTGTGGTAAAACGAGTTATGCAGCAAGTCAAAAATGGTTCGTTGATTGTCTTACATGATGGTGTTTGTGGTGGACAAGATGTTGCTGCCACAATCAAAATTCTCATTCCTCAATTGTTACAACAAGGCTATGAATTTGTAACTGTTGATGCTCTATGGCAGCGTTCAGAGGGAACAGGGAAGCGTTAACTGTTAACCGTTAACAGTCAACAGTTAACAACCTAATAACATTTCTATTCAAAAGCAGGTAAATTATTAGGGTCAATACCTTGCGACTGCAAATAAGCAATTAGTCTTTCTTTTTGCTGGCGTTCTTGTTCAGCACGTTGGCGTTCTTGTTCAATTTTTTCCACCGCCCAAGGTAACAAATTCCCATCTTTATCCCACCAACGCAACCAATAACCAGTATGAGCTTCTTTTGTTCCTTGCCATGTTCCCAAAAATAAGCCCATTGCATCTACGAAATGACGACCATTCTCGTCTGGTAACTTTAATTCATAACGTCCATTTTCCAATTGGTAATATTCCAATAAACCCCCATTTGGCTCAAAAATTATGTAAATACGAACTTGCAATATCTGTTCGTAAAAAAACCATCTTCCTGGCGGGTAAGTGCGCTTAACCGAATATTCTCCCCCGTCGCTATCAGAGAGAAATTCCATCACAATTAGTGGGATTTCACCTTCTAAAATTGGTGTGTAACTTTTGCGATTACTGATAACTTCTTTCACTGTTGTTACATACACCCAATCTGGCGCTTTAATCACCAGTTGTCCGTTGACAGTTGCACATAATCCAAAGTTGGAAGCGATTAACATTTGGGGTTGGATGAAACCACTAATTTCTAAACTTTCACGCAAAGCACCAGCTAATATTGGCTGACCTGTATTCTCCACTGGTTCATCCTCTAGTTGAAAATCTTTGGGTAAGGCTTCCCAAGTTATTCTCAGTTGATTTGATGCTTTGCTTTCATTGAATTGGGTTATCATAATCAATTCCAAATTCAAATTTCAATCTCTTTTTTAGCTGGGAATATCAAGTTTGATGAGCTAATATTCCCGCTAGTTTTGTTAATTCCTAAAGTTGATTTGTGGCTAAAAAAGCTTCGACTTCGGCCGCTGTGGGTTGAGAAGCGATCGCACCTGGTTTAATAGTAGTTAATGCCCCAACAGCACTAGCATAGGTAACAATGCGTTTTGCCGTTTCTGCATCGCGCAAGCTGTGGATACCATACTGGCTGAGTTGGTGAATAAATCCTGCTAAAAAGCTATCCCCTGCACCAGTTGTATCAACTACAGGAATGGAAAATGAGGGTAATTTACCTTCGTTTTCACCAAGACAGTAAGTGCAACCATTTTCTCCATCGGTAACTAATACTCCCTCAATGGTAGCCAGACGGTAAGTTATGGCTCCCGGATCGGCGGTTTCAAATAGCCATTCGGCTTCTTCTTTGGAAAGTTTGAGAAAATCGACTTTATTAAATAATTCTGGAATTTTTTGATGAGCGATGTTTGGATCGTGCCAAAATACAGGACGCCAGTTGACATCCAGCACAATCTTCAGATCGTATTGTTCTGCTAATTCTAGGGCGCGGTGAACTGCTTCTTCGCTTTCAGGATAAGCTAATTCCAAAGTACCCAAAACTAGAAAATCTGCCTCTTGAAACAGTGAATCTGGCAATTGTTTGGCTTGCAGGCGAGTATCAGCAAATTCAGAGGTATCATGCTGACCAAATCCAGCAAAAGTGCGATCGCCAGCCAGATCCCGTATGACATAAACTTGCCGTGTTGGTGCTGTCGGATGGCGTTGCACCCCTGTTGTCTCTACACCCACATCTTGTAATAGCTTCACCAGTGCATTTCCTGGTTCATCTTCGCCAACAGCCCCAATAAAGGCCGTTGGCGTCCCCAACTTGACTAAAGCACAGGCCACATTAGCTGGTGCCCCTCCTGGGTAGGGAGTCCAGGATTTCACTTCTTCCAGCTTTAGCCCCAATTGATCGGCTAAACAATCAAACAAAATCTCACCAAGACACAAAACGCGGGGATTGCTCATTTCATTTTAGATTTTAGGTTTCGATTTTGGATTACGAATTTCCAGTATAAAATCTACAATAATTGTTGCTATCTGTCGCCAGTTCTTCATAGAATTCAATAGCAATTTTTACTACTCAAACAACATATATGTGCCCCTAATGCATATTTCATTTGTCTCAGTAATTTAACTACGTTTATTATGTAAAACATGCTATATTTTTTACATTAAAATATTTGTTAGTTAAATTACTGGCAACTTGAAATCGAAAGAAAATATTGACAATCGTATTACTGCTAACACTTGAAACCCCTACCAACAAAAGAATCTTCTAGAATTAAAAAGAGTGATTAAGTACATATACCAAGGGAGGATAGAAATAGTCATGGCTGGTGGCAAGTCTGAGACCCCTGTTAGTCTGTCAGACAGAGAGCTGCAAATAATCGACTTAGTGGCCGCTGGCTTAACTAACCAAGAGATTGCAGTGAAACTGGAAATTAGCAAGCGTACAGTTGATAACCATATCAGTAACATTCTCACCAAGACCGAGACAGAAAATCGAGTAGCTCTTGTCCGCTGGGCTTTACAGTGGGGCAAAGTCTGTTTAAATGATGTCAATTGCTGTCCTCTGCCTAACCAGATCGAATAAACAATTGACTTGTTGTAACACGATTTATCTGGTGTAGTATGCTAAAAAGCAAGATTGAGTTTTACTGATTGTTCCTCTCCTCGCACATTAATTACAGTGTGAACACTCTACCAAAAGCTCCGAGTCCTTGACTCAGCAGGAGTTTATGTTGGTGCAGCCAGCTGAGCCTCCGGACTCGGAAACTATGTACAAGGGGACAAGGGGCTAGGGGACAAGGGGACAAGAGAATAACTCCTAACTCTTGAGTCAACACTCAGCACTGCGAATCCCTAATTACCCAGTCCCCAATCCCCAATCCTCTATACTCAATAACAAAAATTAGCAACAATTCAGTGATGCAAGCGCTACATTTGAAAGAAATCTACGTTGCTCCATCGGCTTGGAGAGCAGTGTTCCGATGAATACTTCTGCTTCTTTTCAAGGTGGTTCTTTTCCCTTTGAATTTTTGAATTTTGATTTGACAACACCTCTGTCAGGAAAAGTTCCAACCTCAGAATCTCAACCCTCAGACTTTCCGTATCCCAAACAAGATACTGACTTACTTAGGCAACTGTCGTTCATTCCAGGGTTGAAAGAAATTTTGATGCTGCGGCAGGTTCACGCATTAGAACATGCCACTGTTTGGGTTCTGAGCGAATCAAATAGTGCCTACCACACCACAGGAGAACCCAAGAAAGTTCAACTAGATAACGAACTATTAGGCGGTTTATCTACAGAGCAAGGATTCTACCTCTATGGCCAAGTGAATATCAGTGATTTGCGGCGTGCAGTCGCACTTGCCCGACATCGCATCACCGCTGGAGAATGGGATTTAGCAGTACATCCCCGTTGTGGCACAAATTTATCAGTAGCAATGCTCTTAACGGCTGGATTAGCTGTGGGCGCACATTTATTGTTACCATTCCGGCCAATAGAGCAACTTATAGGTTTGGGGTTAGCGGCAACAACAGCTGCTGAACTCGCACCTGATTTAGGTTCTATGGTACAGCGTTACTTAACAACCGCCATTCCTTTTAACCTAACAATTGAAAACATTACCCGTACACGTGACCTCTGGGGACGTGAAGCGCATTTTGTCCGGGTGAAATGGCAAGAATAAAGGAAGTGTTGACTGTTAACTGTTGACGAAGAGTAAAGAACCATTCTCCTTGTCCTTATCTCCCCATCTCCCCATACTTCTCTACGAGAGGCTGCGCCAACGGCTTTGCTCAGTACAAGTCTCCCTATCTCCCCACTCTCCACTTCCCTAAAAAACTGATGAGAAAACTTTACTTCTTACTTCCTGGTACAGATGGCAAATTTGCTTGCGGTGGTCTTTGGGCGGAATTGAAAACAGTCAATCTGGTTCAGCAGATTTGTAGTGCTGATGTTGTAACTTATCGTCAACGGGAAAAAGGTAAGCAATTCATTGATGATTTACTCCAAGAAAAAAATCTCAATGATGTGATTTTTGTAATTAATTGGGGATTTGATGTACCTCAACTTGTCCCTAAACTGAAGCAATACAATGTTGTTTACCACGCACATAGCCCAGGTTACCCATTTAAGCTACCAGCAAGTATTCCGATTGTTACTGTTAGTCGCTATACAATGGGATATTGGGGAGAAAAATCACCCAATTCTTTGATTTATTATTTGCCCAATCAAATTTCTGATGAGTTTAAAAATTTCGGCTTAGAACGAGATATTGATGTTTTAGTTCAGGCTCGGAAATCTTCTGAGTATTTAATCAAAGAGTTGATTCCAGGGTTACAAAAGCATTGTAATGTTTTCGTTGTCGATTCCTATGTCGAGGATTTACCTGGACTATTTAACCGAGCTAAGGTTTACCTCTACGATTCTGCTGAGTATTGGACACAACAAGGTGTTAGTGAAGGATTTGGCCTGCAACCAATGGAAGCCCTTGCCTGTGGATGTCAAGTATTTTCTAGTGTTAATGGTGGATTATCAGATTACTTAGATCCTGGATTTAATTGCTATAAAATCGCTGGATATTCACAAGAATATGATGTGCAACGTATTCTAAAAGCGCTTGATTCTTCAGTAGTGTTTACATTAAATGAAGATTTTTTTGCTGAGTATCGAACTGAAAATATTATTAAGCGCTTGCAAGTGATTTTAGATGAATTAAATACATTTTTTGACCACAAAATACAGCAGCCATCTAATATTAAAAGTTTGACGAAAATTCGTATGGCTAAATTACGGGCACAGAGGATATATGGTAAGCTGAGAAAAAAATATTTTCAGTTTAAATAAACAAACCGCAACAGAGAAGAGAGGAAATTGGATGAGTCGGCGATTATTGGTGACGGGGGGTGCGGGGTTTATTGGGGCAAATTTTGTACATCATTGGTGTCAAGCTTATCCAGATGACCGGGTGGTGGTGTTGGATGCTCTAACTTATGCGGGAAATCGTTTGAATTTGACGCCGGTTGAGGGAAGGGAGAATTTTCGGTTTGTGCAAGGGGATATTTGCGATCGCCCCCTTGTCGATGAGTTATTATCAACGGAAAATATTGACACCATTGCCCATTTTGCTGCTGAGTCTCATGTCGATCGCTCGATTCTCGGCCCTGGTGCTTTTGTGCAAACTAATGTGGTAGGAACTTTCACTCTTCTTGAAGCTTTTCGCCAACATTGGCAGACAAAAGCACAGCCATCTGATTATCGTTTCTTGCACGTTTCTACTGATGAAGTCTACGGTAGTTTAGGCCCAGATGATGCAGCTTTTTCTGAAACTACGCCCTACGCTCCCAATAGTCCCTATTCAGCTTCCAAAGCTGGTAGCGACCACTTAGTGCGTGCTTATTATCATACATATAATCTGCCGACAATTATTACAAATTGTTCCAATAATTATGGTTCCTATCAGTTTCCAGAAAAGCTGCTTCCCTTAATGTGTATCAACACTTTAATTGGTAAACCATTACCTGTTTATGGGGATGGTAAAAATGTCCGAGATTGGCTTTATGTGGGCGATCATTGTCGTGCTTTAGATGTAGTAATTAATCGCGGAAAGCCAGGGGAAACATACAATATTGGCGGCAATAATGAGGTAGAAAATATTAAACTTGTGGAACTTTTATGTCAAATGATGGATGAATTGGCATCTGATTTGCCTGTGCGTCCAGCAAGCCAGTTAATTACTTTTGTCAAGGATAGACCCGGACACGATAGAAGATATGCCATTAATGCGAATAAGATTAAAACTCAACTTGGTTGGACGCCTTCAGTCACAATTGCTGAAGGTTTGCGTTTAACTGTTGAATGGTATCTCACTCATCGTGATTGGTGGGAACCTCTGTTGTCTGCGGAATATCAAGCTTATTATTGGAAGAATTATTCTGTAAAATGATCAAGCCCTTTGGACAGGCAATAGGCAATAGCGAAAATAACCTACCTTAATAATCAGATTCCGACAGTTTTTCGAGATAATGATTATCCTTGAATAGTAAGGGAATGAGATTAGCGTAAATTGCCAGCAGGTGTCAGATGCTGCAAGTAAAACAGATATTACAAGACCGTTATCAAATTCAACGCCAACTCGGCAACAATGGAATTCGCCAAACTTGGCTAGCATTGGATTTACAAGCTGATGATGGCGAGAACTCTAGTGTTGTGGTCAAACTTTTGGCTTTTGGGGGTACTGTGCAGTGGGACGATTTGAAGCTTTTTGAGAGGGAAGCACAAATTCTCAAACAGCTAAATCATCCCCGAATTCCCCAGTATATAGATTATTTTTGTATTGACGATCGCACCCTCTGGTTTGGTTTAATCCAAGAATACATCCCTGGTGAGTCACTCAAGGATAAACTTGCCAGTGGCAAAAGGTTTAGTGAAAAACGAGCTAAAAAAATTGCTGTTGAAGTATTAAATATTCTTACGTATCTACATGAGTTAAATCCAGGCGTATTGCACCGAGATATTAAACCAAGTAATTTAATCTGGGGTGAAGATAATCGAATTTATTTAGTTGATTTCGGCGCAGTTCAAGATAAAGCAGCAAAAGAAGGCGTTACTTTCACCGTTGTCGGTACTTATGGTTATGCCCCAATGGAACAATTTGGTGGACGTGCGGTAGCGGCTTCAGATCTTTATGCCTTGGGGGCGACTTTAATTCATCTGCTAACTGGTATCCCCCCATCTGATTTACCCCAGCAGGATTTACGATTGCAATTTGCAGATCGCGTGAACCTCAGTCCCAGTTTTATCAGTTGGCTAGAAAAATTGATAGAACCTGCACCAGAACAACGTTTTACTACTGCTCGCCAAGCGCTGCAAGCCCTCAAATCTGGTCTGGTTGTCAAATCTGCAAACAAATATCAGCTTTTACCGCCAAAAGAAATTATCAACAACTCTGGATGCGGTATCAACAATCACAATGAAACAGTCCCAGAGGAAATTCTTGGTTGGAATTGGGGCGCATTTCTCATGCCTTGGTTATGGATGTGGACTAACCAAGTGTGGTATGGATTGTTCTGTTTTATACCTCACGGTTGGTGGGTAATGGCGATCGCCCTTGGTGCTAAAGGCAACGAATGGGCTTGGAAAAGTAGACAGTGGCGCAATATTGAACACTTTAAAGCACATCAAAGGGGCTGGGCGATCGCTGGTATTTTAATTGGTGCGCCCATTAGTATTATGTTGTGGCTAAGAGCGATCGCTTTGATTAAATCTGCATTTTAGTGGGCATGGGGGATTGGGAGTTAGGAGTGAGGAGTTAGGAGTGAGGAGTTAAGAATTACCCTCCTTGTCCCCTTGTCTCCCCAGTCCCCAGTCCCCTTGTCTCCCCAGTCCCCAGTCCCCAGTCCCCCCAGCCCCCATTACCCAATCGCTTGGGATTCAACTACACCTATAGGACAAGAAACGTTTGTTCCTCCCAAACCGCAATAGCCGTTGGGATTTTTTGCTAGGTATTGCTGATGGTAGGCTTCAGCATAGTAGAACTCAGGGGCATCCAAGATTTCTGTGGTAATCTTGCCATAGCCTGCCTTGTTCAAGGCTTGTTGATAAGCTTCTAGCGATGCTTGTGCTAGCTGCTTTTGAGTTTCAGAGTATACATAAATTCCCGAACGGTACTGAGTGCCAACATCGTTGCCTTGGCGCATTCCTTGGGTGGGATTATGGCTTTCCCAGAAGACTTTCAGCAGTTCGGAATAACTAATCACTTTCGGATCGAACACAACCAAAACTACTTCGTTGTGACCGGTTCTTCCACTACACACTTCTTCATAGGTAGGGTTGGGAGTGAAACCGGCAGCGTAACCCACTGCGGTGGTGTAAACTCCTTTAAGTTGCCAGAATTTACGTTCTGCACCCCAAAAACAGCCCAAGCCAAACACCGCTTTCTCTAATCCATCAGGAAAAGGAGATTTTAGGGGATTTTTGTTGACATAATGAGCAGTGGGTACTGACATAGACTGCGCCCTTCCTGGCAAAGCTTCCTCAGGCGTGGGCATATTTTGTTTTTTGCCAAATCCAAATAGTGCCATTGATTTTGACTCTGAATATACATCTTTACCTTATTTAATATTGTAAAGATTTTGGCGATCGCTTGGCGTATTCTCACAATCCTTACTTTAGGGGTAGCAGTGAACTAGGGCTTTACGCTAGGCTATCCGCTTTTTCGGTCAAAAAACATTGCTGAATTCTGACGACTGACGACTTTATTCTGTTCGATAAATTCTCACTCCAAAATCCAAAATCTAAAATCCAAAATGGAATTATGGATAAAATACCGAAAATTGACCGTCAAAGGGAACATCAAGCCAACGAACGAACTTTTTTAGCTTGGCTACGCACTTCTATTGCATTAATTAGTTTTGGAATTGCTATTGCTAGATTTGGTATATTTTTGCGCCAGCTTAATGTTGCTATTACTCAACAAGAAACACCAGTAAATTCATTAACCAATTCAGAAAATTTGGGACTGGCTTTGGTAATTTCTGGAATTGTCACAATTGTCTTAGCTGCGTGGCGATACAATCAAGTTTTTTGGCAAATTGAACGCAGTAATTACAAACCAAATCGATTAATTGTTTGGTTCATGACTGGAGTAGTAATTATTTTGGGACTTTTCTGTATTCCTTTAATTCTATGGCGTAATAAAGTGCCTGTTCGTTTTCCTGTTCCAACTCAACCACAGTCACGAAATTTGTATTAAGAGGCAAGAGGAAATAGGCAATAAATTTTGCTCGTGAATGATTTAGAATTGCTATATATAGCCTCCAATCAGACTGTATAAAAGTCCAAGCAAGACAATTGAAGTCATAATAATATAAGTAAAATCTCGTTGTTGCACATAGGCTAATAATGAACAGGCTACTCTGATAACTGGAGTGGCAATTAAGACTAACAGTCCAAGTTGAATAATTCCACGGCGACGACCGGATGCAATAGATGTCATTACGCCTGATGGACTACGAAATTCGGGTAGTTCTCCCCGAAAAAACTGATAATTGGGAGCTTCAGTACCGTGGCGAATTAAATACAAAATTCCACCTATCAAAACCAAAGCGGTGGCAATAATCACACCAATTCTTAATAGGTTGCCCAGAAATTTCTCAAAGCGGTGCTCAGATTTACTACGCCTACTTTTCGCCATTTTTAAAGTCTCCCTGTTACACCTTTGTAAATCATTTCCACCGCTAGCACCAAAATTACAACGCTGAAAATATTTCGCAAAAGTTTGACTCTGGCTCTAACTAATACCCGCGCTCCCAATAAAGCACCAAATAATACTCCTAACATCACAGGCATTGCTAATCCAGGGTCAATGTAACCCCGGTTGAGATATATACCAGCACTAGCCGCCGCCGTCACTCCAATCATGAAATTGCTGGTGGTGGTTGATACTTTAAAGGGAATATGCATAATTCGATCCATTGCCAGCACTTTGAGCGCTCCGGAACCAATACCAAGCAATCCTGAAAGTACACCAGCTACAAACATCAATGCAAACCCGAAAGGTACTCCACGCACGTGATAAGATTCTTCCCCTGTGGGAGTGGGATAAGTACCATTGAGTTGAAGACGAATTGCTAAAGAATTTGGCGGCAAATTGTTGAGGTGTTCGGGTGGGTTTTGTCGAGACAAGTAAGCGGAATAGAGTAAAACGATTCCAAACACAACAGCAAGCGTTCCTGTGGAAATTTTAGCTGCCACAATTGCCCCAAAAATTGCCCCAAAGGTTGTTGCTACTTCTAGAAACATCCCTAGCCGCACATTTGTGTAGCCTTCTTTGACGTAAGCAGATGCGGCTCCACTAGATGTCGCAATTACAGATACTAGTGAAGCACCGATCGCATAATGAATATCAACCCCAAATACTAATGTTAAAAAGGGGACAATTACTACTCCACCGCCTAACCCAGTTAGTGCCCCTAAAAATCCGGCCAGAAATGAGCCGAACCATACTAATAAAGAAAATTCTAGGATGTTCAAATTGCTTCCCCCGCCACAAACTTTTTGCTTGAGACTAGAAAGCGAAACTCAACCTATTTGTCGGTTGGTTGATTTCACCCCCGAATATTCTAGGAAGTTTGCCTAAGAGAAACAAATATTTTTGTTTGTTAAATTGATAATTAAAAGTGATGAGTAGGGCAGTCAACTTAAGCTCTGGCGAATAGAATTCACGGCTACAAAGGCAAAGTCCGCCTCCGCGGACTAAGGTCAAATTAAGGGTTTGAAACCCAAGATCGGTAGCTTTGATTTAGACCTGCCTTGAAAATAGGGACTGGGGACTGGTGACTAGGAAAGAAATATTTTCATTCCTTCGTTGTGAATTGTGTTCATGGAGTCTCTTGCAAAAAACACTTTTGCACTCTTGTGGGAAAAGGGGAAAGGAAAATACCAAACCTTTCCCCCTTTCCCTTTCCCCGACTTCTGCAAGAAGTCTTTTGTGTAGACGCGGTTTCTAACCGCCCGTTTCGCTAGTTTCAGAAATAACTGTGACACAAGCATTTACTAAGGGTAACAATGGCCCTAGTTGCTCTTGTCCATTGACGGCTAAATCGCTGTGACACAAATAAACTCTCTTAGATACACGAGAGAGCAAATCTGCTAAAATCCTGCGTAGTCGCTGTTGTTCTGCTACTTTTTCATCTTCTGCTGTCCAAGGTTCGCCTAATCTGTCTTGTAGGAAAAATGGCGCACCGAACAATGTCGCCGCACCGCCTTTAGCCCATAGAGGTGAACCAGCATCCAGCCAAAAATGCCAGCGGTGCGATCGCCTACTAGCTCGATATTGAAATATAGTTGCTAAAGTCACAGCTTTTCTGGCTCCACCAATGGGACGCACCGGGTAGGGGTTGGCGGTGATGGTACCACGGCGCAGTAGTTGAATGAATTCTACAATAGTGGCGACTGAGGGAGATGAAGAGGACACGGAGACTGGGAGACGCGGCGACACGGAGAGTTCTTTCGCCGCGTCCCCACGTCCCCATGTCCCCCCGTCCTCTTCCCCTACTCTTCCAGAAGATGCTTGTCGTAACCTTGTTTCAATTTCCCAGTAGTGTTGGGCGGTTTCTAGTAATTCCCGCAATGCTGCTAGTTGTTCGTAGGGAAGATTGCTACCATTCCACAAAAAACGTTGAATTGCCCTATCTAAAAGGGAAATGGGGCTGGGAATTAAACGTTGTTCTTGTTGCGATCGCTGTTGTTCTAACCACTGTAATATCTCGTTATAAGCTGTGGTAGCTGCATAGCCGATTCTATCCCAACGCTCGAAGGCTGATACTGGTAGCAAATTGGGTCGGTCAGGATGGGGTACAAAGCAGTAATCTGCTATTAAACCAGCGCGTACCGGGTCAATATCTGTAGAGACGCGATTCATGGCGTCTGTAGAAAAACGATTCATCCCGTCCGTAGAAACGCGATTCATGGCGTCTGTGCTTTCTAATGGTTGTTGTTTTCTGCTCAACACAACCAGCATTTCTGCCACAGCATCCCGGTCTACAAGGCGTCCTAAGCCGGGATAAACTAGTGCCAGCATGGTGAGCAATGCCCGAATCACTGGCGAACTAATTAATGGACGTTGGTCGTTAAGCGATTCTACTCGGATGTTTTGCTTGACGAGGATTTCTACTAAGGTATAACGAGCGATCGCATCCAAACCTGGTGCTATGATGGCTACTTCTTCTGGTTCCACTTGCCCTGATTGGATGGCATTGGCAATGACTTGTGCGGTGAGCCGCAATAATTGGGCGCGGGAGGTGGTTTGAATTGAGTGTACGATTTCAGGTAAACTCAATGGCATTACGGACTCTGTGACTAATTCCACCATTTGTGTAGCTAGTTGTTGTCCTAGTGACTCTGGAGGCGGCCCGGTTAAGGTTTCTACTCGGCAACGCTCTGCTAAACCTTCGAGGTAGTTTGGGTCTGCTCCCAATCCCAACCGCACTGCACCATCGGGATTATAGCTAAACGCCCCAACTGCGCCTTCGTCTAGGAGCAACTCAAACAACAGACGCGCTACCCCAGGATAATCATCGACATCATCCGCCAGTATTGCTTGATAGCGTTTTGTTAAGTGCTTTTGGTAATTGCGATCGCTTAACAAATGCTGGCTATAAAGTTCAGTAATCATCCCATAAGTTAGTAATCCTCTCTCTAAACACCAGCTACGCCAATCTAACAGCAAAGATGCCAAAAATTCCGGCTCTAAATTCGTATTATTTTCCCCCAAACCCCTAGCCAAAATCTGGGCAATATCTTCACAAGGTGTACCACTATAAGCCGCTAATTGAAATAAATCTAAGATGCGACGCACCAAACGAGACTCATTCACACCCGCAAGACGTAAAATTTCTTCGTCTAATTGGGAACGCCACAGTTTAGTTGCTAACTCTTGTTCGGTTTCTGGCCGCAATCTCACCGGAAACTGCGCCTTGAGGTTCAATGAATTGATTAGCAATGGCCAAAATAAAATAACTTCATCCTGAAAAAACCCCAGCGGTGTCTTCCCACGAACCGGATATTTTCCCAATGTAGATGTAACAATTTTATCTCCTAATTCTCGACGATTATCATCATTAGCAGCTAAGACTAAAACTCCTGGTTCTGTTGGCTTAAGATATAAAAATTTGGAGACATTATCACCTTTTTCACGTCCTTGATTTTTAGTATAAAATGAGTCATTATACGTATTTTTAGATTTTACCCAACTACAAAATTGCTCTACTAAGCGAGTTGTCTTACCACTGCGGCTGGTGCCAACAATCCAAATCGAATGAGAAACCACAAATTTTCTCCTTGTAGATTTGTTAGTATACCTCGTGCGTTAACTTAAGGTTAAGAATCACCAAATAATGCTGGATGATTGTCTGCAATGAAAAACTCTGTTTTTAGTCAAAAAATCTATTCTTTCCTACTTGCTGCTTATCGATGGTACTTACAGACTCCTGAACGTTCTTTAAATGGGGCTTACGATGCAGCATTAAAGATCAAGGAAATAGAAGATAAACATTTTAATGGTAATAAAATAGACACTGGCTCAGCCATGTACAGTAACAGCGTCATGGATTATTTTGAGTCAGACTTAAACAAGCTATTAAAAACTGCCAAAATGCGCCTAACAGAGTTTAGAGCAAGCCGCTGGTTTCTCAATGAAGAAAATCACAAAGCTGCTGATAAAGCAGGCATAGAATTCCTCAGTCCTTCTTTCGTTTTAGAAAGGCTCAATTTTATCGATGGAGTCATATCTAAATACACAACAATTCCCGAACCAATATCTTCTCAAGTTGTATTAGTAAAACCTCTAACTCCACCAGTTGACTCAGCAATTACTCCAGCGTTACCGCCGAAGATATCAACTAAAGATGTGGAGAATAAATCGGATAAAAAACCAAAGGGCAAAACTGATACAATGGGTGTTTTACCCCGTTCAATTTTAAGTACTATCAGTCGTTTGCAAGTTGAATTAGACCCTAATTCTGAAGAAGAAGTAATTCAAAGTTTCCGTCAAGCTCAAAGAAGAACAATAATATCTATCAGATTTATTTTGCTCTTAATTATAGTACCACTTTTAACGCATCAAATAGCAAAAGCTTTTGTAGTAGGCCCAGCTGTTGATAGATTGAGAACTACTGAACAAGCCCAGGTATTCCTGAATTATGAGATGGAAGAAGAAGCCTTGGGAGAACTACAAAGATTTGAAGAAAGAATCAAGTTTGAAAATCTAATTAGTAATGCACCTCAATTGTCGCCTGAGCATATAGAAATAGAGCTAAAAGATAAGGCTACAGAGATTGCTGAAGAATTTCGCCGAGAAAGCTCTAATGCGATCAAAAATGTTTTTGCTGATATGTTTTCTGTGGTTGCTTTTATCTGGCTGATGGTAACGAGCAAGTCTTCTATTGCTGTGCTGAAAGATTTCTTCGATCATATTGTTTATGGACTTAGTGACAGTGCTAAGGCATTTATTATCATTTTGTTTACCGATATATTTGTCGGTTTCCACTCTCCCCACGGCTGGGAAGTGCTTTTAGAAGGTGTATCCCGCCATTGGGGATTACCTGCAAATCGAGATTTTATCTTCTTATTTATTGCCACATTCCCGGTGATTTTAGATACGATTTTCAAATACTGGATATTCCGATATTTAAACCGGATATCGCCTTCAGCGGTGGCTACTTACCGGAATATGAATGAATAGGTAATGGGCATGGGGCATTGGGCATTGGGCATGGGGCATTGGGCATTGGTTAATTTGCTGAATAGGAACTTTCGCAAGCTATCAAAACTAATGGTTTATGCGATTAAGCTTGATGGCTTATAATCCTGAATTTTTAAATGCTATTGTTAGCAAATCCGTGGTCATACTTCACATAGCCCGATTTTTTCCCATCGAAGTAGATGTAGAGACGTTGCATTGCAATGTCTCCAAGAATGACATTTTTAATTGAATTGATTAAACATTTGCATTTTCATGAAAAAAATATTTGCTGAATTAGGAAAGTTTCACAACTTTATCGCTATCAGCGTACTTGTAGTTCTGTCAATTTCTTTGTTGAGGATGCAATCTTTGGCAAATCCAGAACTCAGTCCGCCAGAATGTCGAGTGAAAAAGTGGGATATACCAATGCCGTTGACTAGTGAAAAACAAAATGCACCTGTACAACAGGCAAAACCAGTATTAATTCAAAGAACACCAGTTACTTGTTGTGAAGATGATGCTTCTTGTGTAGATGAAGTTCTGTATGGAAAAGTATCAGATAAAAAAGCATTATTAACAGCTATCGATCGCAGTTTACAATACCTACAAACTCAAGCAGCTGCAAGTGCTTACCAAAACTATCAAGTGAGTGGAATTAGTCGCGATCGCGTACTCAAAAGTTTACAAAGATTCCGCGAAATTCTCTTAAAAACAAATTCTCCAACGGAGTTACATCAAGCCATAGAAAGAGAATTTATTTATTATCAATCAGTTGGAAAAGATAACAAAGGTGCTGTTTTATTCACCGCCTATTACGAACCACTTTACGCCGCTAGTCGCGTCCCCACAGCAGAATATCGCTATCCTGTTTATCGATTACCTCCTGATATCAACTCCTGGCCTAAACCTCATCCTACACGTTTACAATTAGAAGGAGCAGATGGCTTACAAGGTGCAAAGGGTAAATTGCGAGGTTTAGAATTATTTTGGTTCCGCGATCGCCTCGAACCATATATGGTTCAAATTCAAGGTTCAGCTAAACTTCAACTCACTGATGGAACTCAAACAAGCATAGGTTATGCAGGTAATACTGGTTATAATTACAAAAGCGTTGGTCGAGAATTAGCGAATGATGGCAAATTACCATTAGAAGGTATGACTATGCCAATTATTCTCGATTATTTCCAAAAACATCCCCAAGAATTAAATATTTATATTCCCCGCGATCGCAGCTTTGTTTTTTTTCAAGAAAATCACGGCGAACCAGCCCAAGGTTCCATCAATGTACCACTAACAGCAGAGCGTTCTATTGCTACAGATAAATCCCTCATGCCCCCTGGTGCTTTAGCATTAATTCGTGCTTCTATTCCCTTTGTTAATTCTACCGGAAGCATGGAAGAACGGATTATTAGCCGCTATGTTCTCGACCAAGATACCGGAGGCGCAATTAAAGGTGCAGGTAGAGTCGATTATTTTTTAGGTACTGGTAAAATCCCAGGCGATCGTGCTGGCGTCACAGTTAGTAATGGGCAATTATTTTATCTATTACTAAAGTAGAATTCAGAATTTAAAACTCATGTTTCTAGTTTATCTATTATCTTGTTACTATTACTAATAGTAATAAATTTTCTACATCAATTATATTTACAAAATACACAGTATTTCAAGGAAACTTAAGTACGCAATCTAACTTTCAACCCTTGGTAGAAAGCCGATTTTATTTCTGAATTATATTTCAATACGGTTCAGTTAAGACTAAAACCTTTTGCCAAAGTCAATTTTTTTAACGAACCACAGAGGCGCAGAGGACACAGAGAGAACAAAGAAATGCGGCGTTGCATAAATGCGGGATGAATTAAGATTTTTGACGAAGGCTAAAGGTAGATTCTTTGCGCCTTTGCGCCTTTGCGTGAGGTAAAAATCATCCCTAGATTCAGCAATGCCAGAAATGCTTAACTGAACTGTATTGAATTATATTTAAAGTAGGGTAGCACAGCTGTGCTACCCTACAAATTATCTGTACTTCAGATACATAAACTATTGATTTGGAATCAAAGAAATGTCTGGGTATGGTAATTAAGAATTAGAAATTGCCCAAAGCAGCATTAACCTTCTAAATCTAGCTCAACATCATCATCATCATGATCGTAAGGAATATCATCTAGATCTATCATTTCTGATATTTCTTCTATTTCACCTAAATAATCAGATTCTTGATGTTCGCGTTCTATGAGACGACCACTTGACTTTAGCCATTCCAAAAGAATAAATTCATTACTTGTGCGAATGACAGGCGCTCGCTGATTACGAGGTTCTTCACGCAAAGGGCTTGTAGGCATAAAAAAAACTCACTATCGATATAAGTTCAAGTACTATCAGTATACTATTTGGATTTTTGACACAGTTTACTGTCGGTTATGGAAATTTATGACAGTAATATAACGTGAGTTCGACGAAGCTCTCCCTGCCTTTAACTTTAGTTCAAGTTTATCTGCGAGTCCAAGAAGGACGATTTTGCGTAGTAAAACCTCTTAGAGGTTTTTTGATTGAGTAAACAGGGCAGACAATATATGAGCCATCGAATTCACATTAATATATGAGTTTCTTAGAGGTATTCCAGTACAGTTTCCTCCGCTAAAAATTTTCATTTTCGGAATCCTCGAAGGTAAATTTTTCAAATCGATTCCTGAAATAAAATACCTCCAGAATCAAACTGTGTAGAGATTTAGATTCGGAGAGGTCTCTATTATATAGTCACTAACATGACCGAAAATATTTCTCAAGTTAACTTAATTATAACATAGTTGGCAGTTTAACTTTTTTAACTATTGTGACCGACAGCTATTTAGTCATCAAGAACAGGATGATTGTATTTAATTGCTACTTTGAATTAATTAAGTACTCTGCACTTAAGTTATTATTTTTACTCAGTAATATGAGAAATAAAGGTTAAGGGAATTCTAGAAATTAGACGATGCAATTTTGAGAGTGAAAATGATGATTCAGATGCTTTGTCTGCTTCCAGAACTGACACAGGCGTGAGATATTTTTAGTTGAAAGTCTCTAAATAGTGATAGCGATCGCACGATCTCATAAATCTCATAAACTAATGTGGGCACTGGTTTTGGTTAGCTCAAGTACTTACTTTCAGCTTTTATTCAGTGCCCAACACTAGATGGTATCATGCAAAAACTCTAAGGGTGAACAATTCTACGGCATTTGTGATCTTGATACACTAAGCTATCTCAAGACTGCTTTTTTCACACCTTCTTTAGAGGTTTTAATACTAAATTGTGTTCGACCAGAATATTCTTACTCCTTCCTCTTAGTCAGATTTACTATCTTTGAATCCAACTTAGTATAAACTCCTCAAATTATTGAACAAGACTAAAATTAGCTTGCACAATAATATCGTTAAAATCTCTGTCACCACCATTTTCTAGATCTTCAAAGCCAAAGATGTTGTTCCCCAACAGACGAATATGATCAACCCTGTCAGCGTTAGCGCCTAAGAATGAGAAGTAAACTTGTGGATCGTTATTAGAATTGTTATCTAAAATGGCATCTGGTCTGCCATCGATAATGATAAATGGTGCAAAGATAGAACCAGGCTCGAAAGTGCCGGTATAACTTGCCGTACCTTGGTTGTTCACAGTAAGATCAATTCCTGCAACCCGCTGACGCACAGCAGCTTGGGCATAACCAGCTTGTCCAACGAGAATATCTACCGTACCATCACCATTGGTATCAATACCACCATTTTCATCAGCTACTTTATAGAATCCCACAAAATTATTGAACGCAGCTTCTCGGTTGATAACAAAATTAGCTGTTACCTGTTGTTCAATATCTCTGAAGTCAATTAATTCTTTTTGCGGCTGACCTTGTAAACTTTTACCTAAAGGTATTGGATTATTTGTAGGCTGAATTGTTACTACTAAATTCTGAAAATCATTAGTGCTATTACCAGAACCATCTTTCCAAGCTAAGGAAAATGCATTGTTGTCTAAACTTTTAATCTGCTGGTTTGATGAGTCAGAAAACAATACATCACTGATTGGTGTGATATTACTTAGCACATTTTCAGTTGTACTGTTTTTGACTAAATAAAATCTCAGGTTTGTATCAGATGAAAATTCTAATACACTCTCAACAAGGCTGTTGCTGAACCCATTGGGTGGATTTGCAATAGCTGAGAAAATCACCTGTCCTCGTTCTAGAGCTTGGCGAGCGTAACCTGCTTCGCCTGGAGCAATACCATCAATACTGCCCGTAGCATCATCAACAGCATACACACCCAACTCATTCACCAGTGTAGAATTGCTGGCTGTGATAGCAACTTCGAGTGTTACTTGACCATTGCCACTTTTGATATTAAAGACATCATTACCACTGTTTGTCAGTTGTGGAAGCTGTGGCTGTGGCTGTGGTTCTGCTTCTGGTTCTGCTTCTGGTTCTGGTTCAGGCTGTGGTTCTGGTTCTGGCTGTGGTTCTGGTTCGGGCTGTGGAGTACCAAAGACGACATAACTTTGCCCAGCACCAGAGGAAGCGCCAGTTGCACCGATAATTAAATCATCAGCACCATCATCATTGACATCACCAGCAGCACTAACTGAAATACCTGAAGAATCATTAGCATTAATGCCATTGATGGCAAAGCCGTTGCTGGGGTCAAGGTTGGAGAGGTCGAGTTGGGCACTAAAGCCGTTACTGCTACCGAAGACGACATAGCTTTGTCCAGCAATGGAAGAGGCGAAAGGTGCGCCGATAATTAGGTCATCGATACCGTCGTCGTTGACATCCCCAGCACCACTAACTGAGTAACCTGAAACATCATTGCTGTTAATACCGTTGATGACAAAACCATTGCTGCCATCAAGAGTCGAGAGGTCAAGACTGGCACTAAAGCTGTTGCCGCCAAACAGCACATAGCTGCTTCCTGCACCAGAAGCGGCGTTGTATGCACCAATAATAATGTCGTTGATGCCGTCATCGTTGATATCCCCAGCATTGCTGACTGAAGCGCCAAAGAAATCGCTGGCATTGCCATTAATCACAAAGCCGTTGCTGCCATTGAGAGTCGAGAGGTCAAGGCTGGCACTGAAGTTGTTAGTGCTGCCAAACACCACATAGCTCTTGGCGTTACCAGATGCACCAATAATGATGTCGTCGATGTTGTCGCCATTGATGTCCCCAGCACTACTGACTGAGTTCCCAAAAGAGTCATTGGCATTACCGTTAATGGTAAAACCATTGCTGCCGTCAAGAGTCGAGAGGTCAAGACTGGGATTGAAGCCATCACTGCTACCAAACACCACGTAGGTCTGTCCGGCTCCAGATGCTGCACCTGAAGCGCCAATAATTAAATCGTCGATGCCATCATTGTTGATGTCTCCAGCACTACTGACTGAGTTACCTGAGGAGTCTGAGAAGCCATCGGAGTTGGTGGCATTAATACCATTGATGACAAAGCCATTGCTGCCGTTGAGATTAGAAACATCGAGGCTGGAACTAAAGTCACTACTGCTACCAAATACCACGTAGCTTTGTCCGGCTCCTGAGGCTGCACCCGAAGCGCCAATAATTAAGTCGTCGATGCCGTCATCGTTGATGTCTCCGGCATTGCTGACTGAGCCGCCAAAAGATTGATTCGCACCACCGTTGATGGCAAAACCGTTGCTGCCGTCGAGAGTCGAGGGGTCAAGGTTGGCACTAAAATCGCTAGTGCTACCAAATACTACATAACTTTGCCCTGCTCCTGGTGCGCCAATTATTATGTCGGCGATGCCGTCAGCGTTGATGTCTCCAGCATTGCTGACTGATGTGCCAAATGAGTCATTAGCATTTATGCCGTTGATGGCAAACCCGTTGCTGCCGTTGAGAGTCGAGAGGTTAAATATGACTTGTGGCTGTGGTTCTGGTTCGGGCTGTGGAGTACCAAAGACGACATAACTTTGCCCAGCACCAGAGGAAGCGCCAGTTGCACCGATAATTAAATCATCAGCACCATCATCATTGACATCACCAGCAGCACTAACTGAAATACCTGAAGAATCATTAGCATTAATGCCATTGATGGCAAAGCCGTTGCTGGGGTCAAGGTTGGAGAGGTCGAGTTGGGCACTAAAGCCGTTACTGCTACCAAACACCACATAACTTTGTCCAGCAATGGCAGAGGCGAAAGGTGCGCCAATTAATATGTCATCGATGCCATCGTCGTTGACATCCCCAGCACCACTAACTGAGTAACCTGAAACATCATTGCTGTTAATACCGTTGATGACAAAACCATTGCTGCCATCAAGAGTCGAGAGGTCAAAACTGGCATTAAAGCTGTTGCCGCCAAACAGCACATAGCTGCTTCCTGCACCAGAAGCGGCGTTGTATGCACCAATAATAATGTCGTTGATGCCGTCATCGTTGATATCCCCAGCATTGCTGACTGAAGCGCCAAAGAAATCGCTGGCATTGCCATTAATCACAAAGCCGTTGCTGCCATTGAGAGTCGAGAGGTCAAGGCTGGCACTGAAGTTGTTAGTGCTGCCAAACACCACATAGCTCTTGGCGTTACCAGATGCACCAATAATGATGTCGTCGATGTTGTCGCCATTGATGTCCCCAGCACTACTGACTGAGTTCCCAAAAGAGTCATTGGCATTACCGTTAATGGTAAAACCATTGCTGCCGTCAAGAGTCGAGAGGTCAAGACTGGGATTGAAGCCATCACTGCTACCAAACACCACGTAGGTCTGTCCGGCTCCAGATGCTGCACCTGAAGCGCCAATAATTAAATCGTCGATGCCATCATTGTTGATGTCTCCAGCACTACTGACTGAGTTACCTGAGGAGTCTGAGAAGCCATCGGAGTTGGTGGCATTAATACCATTGATGACAAAGCCATTGCTGCCGTTGAGATTAGAAACATCGAGGCTGGAACTAAAGCCACTACTGCTACCAAATACCACGTAGCTTTGTCCGGCTCCTGAGGCTGCACCCGAAGCGCCAATAATTAAGTCGTCGATGCCGTCATCGTTGATGTCTCCGGCATTGCTGACTGAGCCGCCAAAAGATTGATTCGCACCACCGTTGATGGCAAAACCGTTGCTGCCGTCGAGAGTCGAGGGGTCGAGGTTGGCACTAAAATCGCTAGTGCTACCAAATACTACATAACTTTGCCCTGCTCCTGGTGCGCCAATTATTATGTCGGCGATGCCGTCAGCGTTTACGTCTCCGGCACTGCTGACTGAGTTGCCTGAGGAGTCTGTGCCACTGCCGTTGAGGCTAAAGCCGTTGCTGCCGTTAAGCTCCGAGAGGTTGGATAATGGATCAGCCATGATTTTATTGTATGTTTGTTGTTAGCAATGGAATATATTTAGAACTTTTAAACAAGTAACGTTAGTATTTGTTAAAAGTTAGGTTAAGTAAATCAAATTAAAAATTATTGTATTTTTATGATATGGGTTGGCAGATTATTTTTTTGCAGTTATTTAAAGGAGTTAATATCTTTTCAATTTTGAGATTACGAGTTCCATGAAAAAGAGCGTTGTTAATGAAGTTGCTAGATTAAATCAAACATAAAATCAAGTTTCAGCAAGTAAGAAAAATACTATTAGTTAGTTGATTTACAACACTATTGCTAAAAGCTAATATAATGATTTTATTTATACTTAGTTAATATTTATCTAAATCATAAACATCAAGATTGACGAATACGAATAATCGCCCAAATAAAACTTCAGAATTATAAATATAATCCTGAAGCATAATTCTCATATCCTTACCAGAATTTTTTAGTAAACCTAGAAAAAGGTGTTACTGATTCAGAGTATGAATTTTGCTTTGCACCAAAAGGCAACAACAAAGTTTTCCAGCTTTGGAGTTTGAAATTTCATACTTCAATTCAGCAACACTGCTAACGATAGTTAAGATGTGCCAACTAAATTAATAGTTGAGTTTTCGGATAGGTTACTAGGTTGATTTCCAAACCTAAGGGCTGGTAGTATTCACAAAAGTATTCACAACATTTCTAGATTGAGTTTTAATGGCAGCCGGAAGAGGAGCATAGCCACGAGCTATAGCTATACTGTCTGCTGTGGGACTTGAGGTTGGTGTACCTCCTAAAGCCCAGTTGATAAAAGCCCTAATATTAGTTGCTATGGTAGTGTCTGCGTATCTGTCATAAAACAGCAAATAACTTGCTGTAGAAATGGGATAGGCAGTTGAAGGAGCTGGGTCGGCCAAATTATCAATTCTAACCAGTCTGTTAGCGGGAGCAGCACCATATGTGACGATGGTTCCACCACTCAAAGCGCCTTGAATTCCGGCTGTTGTAGGGCCAACGTATGTACCTGCTTTGTTGCGTAAGAGTGCGGCAGGTAGACTTCTAGCTAACCGAGTAGCACTATCAACATAACCAATTGCACCAGTAGTACTTGAAATCGTAGTTGCTACTGCTCCACCTCCTGAGGCAGATAGGAAGCTTGCTGGCCAAACAACTGTATTGGCTGGTGGTGTAGGAGGTACGGTGCCTGAAGTACTTACGCTACCTACTCCTCTATTCCATACAGAGGTTGTTTGAAGACCTGAAGTCGCAGCAGTTTGACACGCAGTATTGAGATGAGTGCTTAATACAAATGTACTACCACTGCTGTCACTACGACGTACAACTCTGATGGGTAAATTGGCTGCGATGACTGCGCCGCCATTATCAGTTCTGATTCTGCTATCGTTCCAATTTGTGATGCTGCCGTTCAAAATACCACAGTAAGTATTTCGCGAAAGTCTCAGTCCAGCTGCTGGTATGGTAAGACCAGTACGGTTGTAGGATAAGGTGATTCCGACACCCACCACAGGCACTTGAATGGCCTTACCACTATTGGGTTTTCCACTACCAGTAGTAACTACTTGTTCTACTTGTGTTCCTGCCAAAGGATCGTCACTAGCTGCAAAAGAGACTGGGGGTAAGATGGTAGGGCCAGGTGATGCAGGTGGTACGGTTTGGCTGAAAAAGGCTGTTAGGCCTGCGCCACTACCAACTGAAGCATATCTGAATGTGACGGCAGAATTGACTGGGCCATTTGTTGCACCAGCAGGATCGTTGAGGGATGGAGGATTTCCAACACCGTAAAAGTTAAACCATGAGTTTTGTGGGCTGAAAGGAGCGGTAGTTCCTGTACCTACAAACAAAGTGTTTACAGTACTTGCGCCTGCTCCATTTATGGAAAGTACTCCAGTTGGAGGAGGAGTGGTGGAGGTCTGAGCTAGAGATTTTTCGCTAGCAGATTGACCTGCTACTAAACCAATTGTGATGGCAAGTACAGAAATCGAACTTATCAAATGATTCGATTGGCGATCGCAATAAAAAACCATGTCAAGCTCCTTGCAGTTAAATTAGGGATTAGCACCCTGAAAAAAACAAAACCAATCGTCAAATTCGCGCTCAAAAATAAGTTTTTTTCAGCCAAAAATCTGGCTCGAAAAAATTTATTCATCAAGCACAATTTTGCACAAACTAGTCAATAAATTAGAGCAAATAATTATGAACATCATTTTCTTTGGCTTAGACGTGCAGCAGTTTGCTATCTGCGATAGCCAAGGCTAAACCAAAGAAAATAAAAATTTCACGATTTCTCTATGACTGCTATGATTTGTAGCTGCCAGAATGTTCTAACGAATTTAAGAGTAGAGTGTTAAGGTAAAATTACAATCATGGTTGCATTATGAAAAGATTAAAACAATTAATTCTATTGCCAGTATTTTGAAGTTTTTTAAAAAGGGACTTGTTACCGCTTTTTATTAATTCCATCAGAGTAAAATCTCGATTTTTGTCCATAATCTTATCTATATATGGTTTTGCCGATTAAGCTTGACTTTCAAGTTTGCAATAGATTTAGAATATAATTTATTGTCTTGACAAAATAATCGTTATGTCCATCAAGCGAATTAGGTTGTTTTAGGATTTATAAAACCTATCATACTAGTCCGATTTAATTTATGAACTTAACGATGTGTTAGGCAAGAGGCAAGAGGCAAGAGGCAATAGGTAAGAGGGTAGAAGATTAAAGGGTAGGGGATTTTGTTAAAAAATCAGTATATCTCTAACTTGGTTCTTTTGTGTTCCCTGTTCGCTGTTGCCTGTCTACACAGGTCTGTTTATAAATCAAATCGGATTCCTATATTTAGGATGTTGTATTTTTACTCAATGCATATTTACTATATTTTTTCAAGAATTAACCGATTTTTAAACATTCTGAATATGGTAATCAGCTTTAATTTTTGAACTTATTTACTTAGGAGGGAAGTAGAAATGCTATCAATGGCGTCTGTGTGGGAGTAGAGATTAGGGCTAGAGGCTTTTCGAGTTGAGCGCGAGTTTTTTATGGAACCAAATAGGAATCTCATATTTTCAATGCGGCCTACTTAGTGCTAGTGACGGTAGACTGATTAACACGGATGTGAATGGTAGTGTTAGTATAATCTCTAAAAGTATTCCCAAAAGCCTTGGCAAATGGGATACAGCAGCCACTTGCTTGATTTGTTTGCTAAACCTATAGCAAGTGAGGAGGTGTAGCACTTAAGTACTCAAGTCTAGCGAGCAAAACTAGCTCTGGATAAGGAATTCAGATTTGACTCTGGCGATAGTGATTAAAGAGCGCTATGCTACCAAGGATTGTTTGCCATGAACCCTAGATTCCTCAAAAGTGATAATTAAAGCAAACTCGCTGGTATAGAAAAACTTTAAAAAGACTGTAACAGTTATGGTTAAGAGCTAAAAACCTACTTTCTCAGGACAAACACACTCATTAAAGAAATATTAATACTCTGTTAACTTAAATTAATAAAAAATCGTATTATGATGTATAACTTTGCTGAACTTTATAATTTGGAGAAAAATAAATGTTGAATCATGTAAGATTGTCTCATCTGTAAAATTTGAAACACCAACGCCCATAGTAAACCATAGGAAAATTAGCAAATGTTTAGACAAAGTTCTCACCAGAGAAACTTTTTCAAAGCTTTAACTGGTAGTGCAGCTACAGTAGTTCATAAGTTAAGACTGGCATTGAAAACGAGTCTGGCTATTTTAGTTGAATCTGTACCTTTTTTGATTGCTTGTGCTGTATTTTTAAGCGTTATCAGCTTAAAAAGTCCTATCCTGCTATTTTGTTTATTAGTTGGTAGTTTAATTGCAGTCATCACACACAAAATTGGACAGCAGGTAAATTTACCAAGGCGATCGCTAATAATATTACAAATCTTAGCAGGGGCGATCGTCCTGAGTCTATTTTGGTTAGATAACTTTGCTACTCCCGCACAAGCGCAGTTTTTTGGCGAAGCGGAAAAGTTTTTCAAAAAGACTTTATCTTCAACTGATGGTTCAACAACAAACAGTGGTGGTGCCGACACCGCAGTAAGTTTGATATTTAATATATTGCGGGCACTTTTCTTGCTATATATTGCAATTTCTTTGGTTGGTGTCATCAACGCAGTTCGTAAAGATGAAGATTGGCAAAGTATCGCCAGAACTCCCCTATTAGTCGTTGTAGCTGTTACCATTGCTGATGTACTCACACGGTTTGTAATTGGCAATAGCAGTAATTAATTTAAAATTTGAGAAATGTCTGAAGAGCGGGAACAAGAATTTCGTCCAGTTAACCAAGTTCTAGGAAGCCAACCTTCATTAGGGCCAATTCCGGCAGATCAAATTATTCCTTGGACAGTAATCGCCTTATCATCCTACTTAATTATCAATGGGATTTTTGGTGGTCTTTTCCAAGAAGAATTTCAAAAATGGCTGTGGACGCTTTTAATGACTGGTTGGGGAATTGGAACCTGGTGGATATTAACTGGTGGTAGAAGTTGGAGTTTCTTAAGCAAATTTA
Source organism: Nostoc paludosum FACHB-159 (assembly GCF_014698835.1). GTDB lineage: Bacteria > Cyanobacteriota > Cyanobacteriia > Cyanobacteriales > Nostocaceae > Nostoc > Nostoc paludosum. The sequence continues at coordinate 117,046 of NZ_JACJTU010000021.1, forward strand.
TTGGGGTTCCCGCTTGGACACGAGGCTTTGCTCGTTATCAAAGCTTACTGGAAGTTAACCATGAAGCAAAAAATCGGAAAACAAAGCGTCGGCGGCGCCGGAAATGAAACTAGATTAACGCCATTTGAAGATGCCTTACACCTGGCGACAATGTTGCGCGTCTCCATGAATGGACGTGATATTGGTGCTTATTTGTTGACAAAAGGCACTCAAAAGGATCGGTTCTGCTTTGTTTTTGGTTTTGATTGTAAGGGAATTCATACCACTTTAAGACCAGAACAAATCGATACACTTTTTAATAACATTGAAGCTGGGTTGAAAGACATTCCCAGCGGTGAAAGAATGACACTGCATTTGGGGTCTTTTAGTTCAGATATAGAACGGCAAAAAGAATTAGCATCACTCATTAGGAATGCGCCATCAAAAGATATTAAATATTTGCTGATGGCAGAGAGAGCGAGAATCAAAGAATTGACTAAAGCTGGCGTGCGTAAGCCGAAATTTTTACGGATTTATGTCACTTACACAGTGGAAACCAGTTCTAGAAATGCAGATGATTGGATAGAGAGACTTTTAATCAAAGCTGAGTCCTGGTGGTTGAAATTTAAAGGCGAACTTTCAGAAGCTGAAAACCAACGCCTGGAAACTGTAATTACCAATGCTTACAAACAAGGTTTTTCACGTTGGGAGCAAATTTTATCTAACAAAATGGGATTAGATGTCAAAGCTTTGAGTGCAGTAGAACTCTGGCAAGACATCTGGAAAAGATTTAATGATACCCAGCCAGTAGATATTCCCCAATTAATCACGTTAGATGAAGATGGACTCCACGAACAAGTTAATTCAGATTTAGCTAGTAGCAAATTGTTGATAGACAATATCCACGGCACAACTTTGCTGATGGAGTCTAGCGTACCGCGTGCCGATCGCCGTTGGGTACATGTAAACAATCGTTATATTGGCACAATGTCATTTCTGGAAAAACCCGGTGGTTGGCCGAATAAATCGGCTCAACTGCGGTATTTATGGGAACTGTTAGCCAGAGAAACAGTAGTAGATACAGAGATTTTTTGTGAATTGACTGCGGCAAATCCAGCATTGGTGAAAACTACTCTCCAACGAGTGCTGAAACAGTCAAATATGACGACAATTTTGGCTCAAGAAAAAAGTAAAACCATTGATGTCAACGCCCAATTAAAGTTAAAGAAGTCGGTAGCAGCACAAGAACAATTATATGAAGGTGCAGTTCCGATTTATACGAGTATCGCCATTTTGGTACATCGGCCAACTGTGGAGAAGTTAGACGAGGCCACAAGATATATTGAAAACTGTTTTCAACGTCCAGCTAGGGTAATTCGAGAAACCGAGTACGCCTGGAAAATTTGGTTGCAAACTCTCCCCATAGTTTGGGAAGGTTTGTTAGCAACACCCTTCAATCGTCGTCAGCTATATTTAACAAGTGAAGTTCCGGGATTAATGCCTTTAGTTTTAACCAAAAGAGGCGATAGACAAGGCTTTGAATTGATTGCGGAAGAAGGCGGAACACCGGTACATTTGGATTTGTTTAACCAACACAAAAATTTAGCTTTATTTGCCACCACTCGTGCTGGTAAATCAGTGTTGGTATCGGGAATTTTAACTCAGGCTTTGGCCTATGGCATTCCCGTAGTGGCTCTAGATTTTCCCAAACCTGATGGTACGTCTACTTTTACCGACTATACACAGTTTATGGAGGGAAATGGAGCTTATTTTGATATTTCCAAACAATCAAATAACTTATTTGAACAACCAGATTTACGATCGCTAGATCCAGAACAACAACGCGATCGCATGGTAGATTATACCTCGTTCCTAGAATCAGCTTTAATGACAATGGTTTTAGGATCGTCTACCGAAAGTCAAATTTTATCTCAAACGGTGCGATCGATTCTCAACTTAGCCTTAGAAGTCTTCTTTGCTGATGAAGGTATCAAAGAACGATATCGCAAAGCAATGTCGGGAGGCTTCGGTTCTCCGGCTTGGCAAAAAACCCCGACTTTAAAAGATTTTCTGTTTTTCTGTTCCCCAGAACATTTACAGCTTAGCTCCTTGAGTGGCAGAGTAGAAGACGCCCTCAGTCAAATTCAGCTGCGGTTGCGTTTCTGGCTTTCTAGCCGCGTTGGACAAGCCATTTCTGCACCATCCAGCTTTCCCACCGACGCCCAACTTTTGGTTTTTGCTCTCAGAAACCTTTCAGATAGTGAAGATGCAGCCGTACTATCCTTAAGTGCTTATTCCGCAGCACTGCGTCGCGCCTTAAGTAGTCCCGCTTCCATATTCTTTATCGACGAAGCACCGATTTTATTTGAATTCGAGCAAATTTCTGACTTAGTTGGTCGAATTTGTGCCAACGGCGCTAAAGCTGGTATTAGAGTTATCCTATCAGCACAAGATCCTGACACCATCGCCAAATCTAAAGCCGCATCGAAAATCTTGCAAAACTTAACAACCCGATTAATTGGACGTATTCAACCAGTTGCAGTGGATAGTTTTGCAGACATCTTAAAATATCCCCGTAAAATTATTGCTCGTAATGCCTCAGAAAGTTTTTTCCCACGCAAAGAAGGTATTTATAGCCAATGGCTGCTAGATGATAACGGCGTTTATACATTCTGTCGTTACTATCCAGGTTACGAACAATTGGCAGCAGTGGCTAACAACCCCTACGAACAAACTGCACGTAGCCAAATGATGCAAATTCACAACGATAAATATGAAGCAATTTCCGCATTCGCACGTCAGTTAGTAGCTACACTACGTAGTAATTAATCAGGGAGGAGAACTGTGAGCGGTTAATAGGAATTCAAAGATTTATCAGAGACTACTAAATCAAAAATATCCCAAAACTGATCGTAGGGTAAGCGTCTGGCCTGCCTATAGCCAAAAACAGCCACAAACAGTAATAATTTAATTCTGGAAAATCTCTGAATAATACTTCAGCCAACTTAATTTCTAACTCGCTAGATAATTTCGTCTACCTTTTTCAGGTACAGATGTATGCAGAAAACTACCATTTTCACATTGACTTTAGTATCTCTGGCAATTCTACCTGTAGCAGCCCAAATTACTACAAGTAAATCACAATTAGGCAAGGTTTGGACTGATTTTCAATCATATTCCACAGATTTACAAAACTACTTTCAATACAATTTAAGCGACAACTTAAAGCCTGTAGAACTCCAAACTCGAAATGCTCTGAATAATGCTAAAGGAGAATTGAATATACCCAACCCCGTTAGTGCAGGGGAAAAAGTTCGTGATGATTTAATTCTCTACTCTAGATCGGATCGCTTTGAAAATAATGCAGCTGTGCGGGGAAATTTAGTTAGTAATGAACTTAATCGTGTAATTACCCGTGGAGCAGCAGCAGGTGTTCTTGGTGAAAACGGACAAATTCGTTCAAAAATAAAGTTAATAGATACAGAAAGAAGTCTAGAAAATATTGCCGGACTTGCTGAAGCAGCTGAAGAACAAACTCAAAGTTTGTTAAGTAAAATTCCTATTCCTGCTTTCGATCCTACCAAACTCGATCCAGCTACAGCAATATTAGCACAACTATTTAATGCCAATCAATCACAAAGTATTAAAATTCAACAGGAACAATCAAAAATTATTGGTGAAACCTTTGCTCAGACAATACAAACTAATCAATCTTTGCAATACTCTAATTTAAATTTAGCAAACATCTCCCAACAAGCAGAAGAAGCAAATCGCGCTCGCAGAGTTGAAACATCCACTGAAGCAGCGAGACTTTTACGAGCTACTTCTCAAATAGATTTATTTGGCAGAAAAATTGATAATTAAGAAGAATTCAGAAGTCAGAATTCAGAATGGGCTACGACAAGCTGTCGCTAATAGAATTCAGGAGTCAGAATATTAAACATTTGGTGTTTCAACGTTAGTTTTGGATACATCTATCACTATTTAAAATGTCTTCTGTGTGTGGGTTAAATCGTTAGAAACACACCTTGCGAAAACATAATAAATTGAAAAAATAGCCCATAAAACCAAAATAATGCAACTTGCTATTCCACGAATTTTTGCCCAAGTAGGCATTGATGAAATTGTTGATAATGGTGTCGCAACCTCCCAAAGTATTGCCCAAGGTTGGGACAAACAATGGCTGGATTTATTACAAAATAATACCAATGAAAATTTGTATGGAACGCTGACAAATGTAGGTATTTTTTTTGCAGTCGGAACCCTGTTATTTTTTATGGTACAATTCCTAAGGGATTTATTAACCTACGAATATACTCGTCCCATATCAGCATTAATCTGGCCTTTTGTAGTAGTTGTACTCTTAAATAATTCTGGGAGTGGGAGTATACTTTCTACTTTGACACTGGGAGTGCGAAATTTTATAGACGGTGCAAATCAACAAGTATTGGTCACCGCAGATGCAGATAAAGTGTACCAACAAGCGCTGAGTATGAGTGTTGCTGAAGAAGTAGCGGGTTCTTTTCTGCGTCCTTGTCAGTCACTTACTGGCGAACAGCAAACTGAATGTTTTGCTAAAGCTGCTGAAAAAGTGAATATTCTCTGGCAAAAATATCGAGATTCATACGGTAATAAAAACTGGATATCCAGGCTACAAACAAAGGTAGATAATATCAGATATGGCACAGGTATTGTATCGGAAACTTCATTTAATTCTTTATTAGGTTCTACAGTACAAACGAGCCTCAAAAACTTCTTAGTTTCCTTGCAATACGCCTTCCAAAATTTAATAGAAGCCACATCGTTGCTAATAGCAGCTTTAGGGCCAGTTGCTGTTGGTGCTTCTTTACTACCTGTAGCTGGTAAACCAATCTTTGCATGGCTTACCGGATTTTTATCTATTGGGATTGCCAAAATTTCATTTAATATTATTGCTGTGTTGACTTCGGCAGTAATTGTTAATGGCCCCGGTCAAGATGCTAATGTTGACCCAGACTTAATGTGGTTTATGATTTTTCTGGGAGTTCTAGCACCGATTTTGTCCTTACTTGTGGCTGCTGCTGGGGGGTTTGCAGTCTTCAGTGCTATCAACAATGCGGCTTCTCTGGTTAAGGAGAGAATATAGTTAAGAATTCAGAATTCAGAAGTCAGAATAATTTAAAAATCATGATAGTAAACATAAAAATATATAGCAATCTTAAATCATTCGTCAAAAAAAATATATTGACTATCATCATATATAACAACCAAACTTTTTTACCGCAGGAGGTGATTGAATGGTACGTTTATTAGAGAAAGGAAAAAGAACAGTAAGTGTTTTAACAATTTTTGCGATCGCCACCTTTAGTTTGCATCTATTAGTGTTACTTTTATTTTTATTTCAAGGACTAACTATTCGCCAACTAAGTTTGAGAAAACCTCCTAATTTTGTACAATTAATAGATGGAAAAAAGGTAGATGAAATTGATGATTTAAAAAGAGATCCAGAAGCAATTCGTCAATTCATCAGCAAAACCATGATTGCAATGTTTAAGTGGTCGGGAACCTTACCCCCACAAAGGATTGAAGAAGTCGCAAATCCCAAACGAGATTTAGGAATATTAATTAGAACACCCCAAGGCGGTAGCCAAAAAATTAGTACCACTAGCTGGATAGCTAGTTTTGCTTTATCAGAAGACTTTCGCAAAGGTTTCTTAAGCACAATTGCCGAAATCACACCACCAGAAGTGTTTTCTGAAAATCCCAAACAAGGAATGACATCAGAGTTAGTAATTAAACGGGTTTATCCGCCAAAAGAAATTCAACCAGGTAAATGGCGAGTCGGTATGGTAGCCGATTTAATTCAAAAAAATCGAGGTGATGATAGAAGAGTCATAACTCCTTTTAACAAAGACTTTCTTGTGCGTGCAACAGATTATTTCCCTAATCCCCAAATGGAAAGTGGCACAGACTTGCAAAAAGCAATTTATAGTGTCCGCGCTGATAGAGTAGAAATTTATGAAATTCGAGATTTATGTTTGTTAGATAACTCCAGCAACCTGAATGAAGCTCAATTAAAAGAATGCAAAATTCAACAAAGAACCGATAATTTTATCAGATAATAATTCAGAATACAGAATCCAAAATTATGAATTTATAAAAGGTCTAGTATGCTTAGTATAGTAAAATTAAAAATAATTATTATAGGAATCTATGTTGAGCTTTGAGAACGAAATGGTGTACTTCACTAAGTTCAAATATACTGTATATGCATTGCTAAAACCTTCTCTTGACTCCTTGAATTCTCAATTCTCACTCCTGGCTCCTGACTCACGATAACAACAAATTATTAATGCAGATATTTAAATCAGAAAATAAAAAAAGTAACGCCTTACCACTGTTGGCAGTAGGAACATTTAGTTTACATGTATTTACCTTACTGCTCTTGATATTTCATGGGTCTATGTTACAACAGTTAGGCCGGCAACTCACGCCTCAAAGTCTAGTACAACTCGTTGATGGCCGTGTGATTACAGTAGACCCCCAAGAGAATTTAGAGCGACAACCAGAAACTATTCGGCGCTTTGTAGCTGAAACTATGAGCGTAATGCTTACCTGGTCACAGGAACAGCCACCAACAACAGTCTGGGAAATTAGCTCCCAACTCGTGGCTGATGATTTTAAGCAAAAAATGAAGTCACAAGTGACTAACTTAAATCCAGATAGCCAATTTGAAAATGTCAATAGAGGCACTGAAAATGTATTAGTAATCCAAAAAATATCTCAACCTACAAAAATAGGCAATGGCAGATGGAAAGTCGAGATGCTTGCTAATCAATTAACTTTTAGTAGTTATGATAGATTGGGAAAATCTACTTCATTTAATAAACAAATTTTAGTTAGAGCAATAAATGAACCAGCAACTTCACTACCAAATGCGCCGCTACCGTCGCACTTTGCGGTTTACCGCCTTGGTGAAGCCAGACTAGAAATTTATAATGTCTGTGAAATTCAAGATAAAAATTGTTCTGGAAATTCAAAGTAAGCTTTACCATGACTCAATATTCAATTCCGACAGAAACTCCTTCACCAAATCTATTAACTTTAGACACCGACGATCGCCAACCACAAATAGAATATGACGATTGGGAATCACGGATGGCAAGATTGGTTGGCTTTGAAGAAGAATCTTCAAGCCTACGCCAAACATCAGAAGACCCTGCAACGGAGCAACCGTCATCCGAACCAGATGAAGTTAAGACAGAGCAACCCCTCTCATCTAATCCCTTTGCCAAATTAGGTCTAGTAGGTGCCGCTACCTTAGCAGTAGTTTTGGTGGCTGGTGTGTTTTTGTCGCAATTGATGAGTGGTAGTAATCAAAAGCCCAAAAATAATCTCGTCACCCCACAAGTGCGATCGCAACCAACAAACGAAACAACCTCACAACAACTACAAGGCGAAATCGAGACTCTCAAAACCAAATTAGCCCTAACCGAACAAGCACAATCAGTAAAAGCCGCCCAAGAAAGACTGAGAACGCCAAAACCAACCTCCACAGTAGTCTTGGCAGAACCATCAGTTTCTTCCACAAGGAGACAACAAGTGATACCAGCACCCCCACCAACAGCTTACGTCCCTCAGCCGGTCACAATTGAGCGCATCGTCAGAGTACCTGCGCCTCAACCTCTAGTAACACCCCAGCTACCAGTTCTCAGACCCAGCACTCAACCCGTAGTTACCATTACCCCACCACCCCCACCAAGTCCATTCGATGAGTGGACAAGGCTAGCAAAGTTGGGTAGCTACGGCCAAGTAAATGTCACCGAACAACCTAATAACATTGCAGCTGCTCCCCAACCCACAAACGAAACGCAGCCGCCTCAGCAGCCATCTCAACAGACACCAAACCCCAATCCTGCTGAGCAAAACCCAGGACAAGGGCCTGCCGTAGTTAGCCAAGCACAACCACAAGGGCAGAATACCGTAGCGATCGGGACTAGTGCCAAAGCCGTATTGGCAACAGCCATATTTGGCGAAACTACCAGAGGAGGCAATAACGAAGAGCAAACAGATAAAAACGTATTTGTAGTTCGATTGAAAGAACCGCTAAAAGCCGCCAATGGTGAGGTCGCTTTACCTGCAAACACCGAATTTCTCACTGAAATTCGTTCTATTTCCGAACAAGGTCTTGTGCAGATGAACATAACCAAAATTATCTCACAAAATGATGGCAACCTCACAGAACGAAGCTTACCCAACAATTCAATTATTATTCGCGGCAGCAAAGGCAGGCCTTTAATAGGTAATAAATTTCCCGGTCAAAGTTCATCCGTAGCATCAATGGATTTGGGACTATTTGTTTTGGGAGGTATTGGGAAAGCCGCAGAGTTATTAAATCGCACCGACGGTCAAGTTGTCACCATCAATGGTGGAAGCACAGTTGTTAGCAACACTAACACTGGAGAAAATATCCCAGCTGGGATTGTGGAAGGTGGTTTGAACTCCGTAGTACCCCAAATTGCCCAACGCAATCAACAGGCGATCGCTCAAATGTCACAACAAACGAACGTTTGGTTTTTGCCAGCAGGCACAAATGTTGAAATATATGTCAACCAACAAACGCAATTTTAAAAGATAGTAATTATCCCAATTTTAAGCTTTCAAGGCACAGAAATTCACAATTTGGAATTAGGTAATAATTTAATAATTATTTTTTACCTTATCTTCCAATATGCTTGGGATGCTCCCTTTTTAGTTCCCTATTGTATCTACCAATATCCTCATTTACAACCATGAAAAATAATATCAAGTTACCAGGAAATATCCTAAATAGTTCTTATTTCCTACCTATAGCTTCCTTAATTTTCTCGGTTACTATGTTGTTATTGGTAGGTCGTGCTGTAGCTAATAATGCCGTTCTCCGTTCTATATTTTCCTGCCAAGGGCAAGGTTTAGGAGGATTAGTACCTACCCTAGAGGTTTCCTATCAGCAAGGAACAAACTTAAGTTTTATTCCCGCTGGAGAAGTAATTAAAAAAGTTTGGTTAAACGATCCATCACAAGTAACTATAGATTTTGATGGCCCAGTATGTATGCAGTTTGGTCAAAAACCAAACACTACTACCGGAGATTGTAAAAACTCGGCAGCAAACGTAATTCAACTTAGACGAATTCCCAAACTAAATATTCCCGGACTCCCTAAAACTAGCAATACACTTTTAACAGTTGTTACAGAAGGGCAAGGTAGAAACAAACTGTATACTTTTCGAGTGTTATATGGTGAAAATGCTCCAAGCTATCACACTCTAGCAATTTATCCCGATCCTCCTTCTGCTCAGCAACCCTCTTGTGCGATAGAGCCACAATCATAATTAACGTGAGTCTTTAACGGAGGCGCACGTTAATTATGTATTGAGAGTGTTGACGGTTGACTGAGGAGTTTAGCACTTACGCACTGAAGCTTGAAACCCATGCATAAGTCCTAGAGTTATTACAGCAGTTTGCAAATAGATGAGGTATGCAACTGGAGAATTAAATATAGAAATTCTTCTTTTCCCTCCTGCCCCCTGCTCCCTTCCCGCACCAATCAACCGTCAACAATCAAGCATTAACCAATATCTTTACAAATATTCAGATCAAAACTAGGCACAAATTACGAATTCGTGCAAATATAAAGAAAATATTAAAAAAGTTACAAGCTCATGATCGCTCCCAAAATGATGCAACAGCTCTGGGCTGTAATCGAGTCTACCCAGGTCAATACCCTGCTCCAGTTTGATGATGCGGCTTTAGTACAACTGCTCCTCCAGCAGTTAAAAGCCAAGCAAGGGCTTGACGCTCAGGTAGATGGTACACTCAACACTTACATCAAATCTAAACTGCCTCTAATCCGCGATACGGCTGAAGGTCGATTATCATTAGAACAAGGTGGCAATCATTAGGGCAAGAAACCAAATGATTGTTCACTGCAAAGCATACGCTCACAGTCCAAATAGTGCAACAGAATGAACCACTGGCTAATAATTGCCCTGGTAGCTTATCTAATTGGAGCGGCAATTGAAGGGGTGAGTACAGCCAGTCAGCTCTCTGATTCTGTGCCAGAACTAGTTAAAAGTACACAAACTCAGTCTTTGGAGTCTGACAATTCGCGTAATTTGAATAAGCGAGTTGTCGCTGTTATTGTCTCGGTAAGTATTTGTGGAGCTTTTTTCTGGCCTTGCCGCCTGTTTCATCGTTTTATTAAAGGCAAAGTTCGCTCATAAGAAGTTTTGAGATTATAAATTTTGCGTTAATTGCTTAATTTTTGTCGCATCATACACTTGGATGTCAATAAATTGTTCAAAATCACGAGTGTTCCAAGCATTATCAAAATAATTTAGGTCAAAAGATAAAGCTTGAGTAGTGTAAATTTGGACACAATCATTTTCTCAAATTAATAGCTCGGAAGATACACCAGATTGCAACTTTGTGAGATACAGATAGTTGTAAGGGCGAACGGCTGTACGCCCCTAACTCTGTACTTGATTTACCTGAAAAATGCTGTAAAAGCCCAGATAGAGTGACAGTAAAGGAAGACACTGTTTTTCCGTTATCATCGATTAATCGAGTAAACAGTGATAACGTATGATTCATAACCGCATTGCTCAAATAACACTGACAAGTGGATTAGCAATTAGTTTAATACTGGGTTTATCTTTTAAGACTCCAACTACTGCCCAAGAAATATACATTAACGATCGCTGCCAAAAAAATCAACAATTAAATGAATTTGACAGGTTTACTATTTTTTATAAATCTGAATTTCAAACCAAAGGGCAAACTTATTGGTTTTACTCAGGTAGATATCAAGATGGAAGTACTATTATTTGTATTTCACAACCAGGATTTAAACAAGCAAAACCTTTAGAAATAGAAAAAATACAGTCTGGTTACATCGATGGAATTGGTAAAGATCCACGTAACAAAACAGCCTTTCTAGTCACCGTCCGCGAGGGTAATGGTTCCTATGTTCCAATATTCCAATATCGGCTGAATTTGTCCACACCTTCTAAACCTCTATTAACCAAACTCAAGTCTTGGAGATCGCAACAGTAGTGGCGATGCCTCGTAATTTTTTGCAGCTAGGTTAGGACATAAACTGATGGGAAAAGCCCGACAACAAGAGACTTTCTTTTCTGTTGACTGTTGCCTTTTGCCTGCTATAAAATCTCCACAAACCTTTACATAAAAAAATAAAGAGGCAAATCGGCTTCTTTTGACGCTTTACCTCTTTTAATAACACTTAAGTAAACTAGCAATTAAACTTTAGAACGGTCAGTTAAAATCTCATAACCAGTTTCCGTTACCAAGACTGTATGCTCAAACTGAGCCGATAAAGCATTATCCACAGTCACAGCTGTCCAACGGTCAGATAATGTCCGCGTATGTCTAGAACCTGCATTTACAATTGGCTCAATTGCCAGGGTCATTCCCGCACGAAGTTTCACATTTGGCAATTCACGGGTACGGAAGTTAAACACTGAAGGTTCTTCATGTAAATTCCGACCAACACCGTGTCCAGTAAACTCTTCAACGATACTAAAGCCGTTAGCTTTCACATGGTCTTCAATTGGCCCAGCCAGATCGAGCAAGTAGACGCCGGCTTTAACTTGTTCAATGCCCTTATATAAAGCTTCTTCTGCAACGCGAATTAGCTTAGCCGCTAGTGGGGTCACCTCTCCAACAGCGATCGTAATGCAAGAATCACCATGAAAGCCTTGGTAATAAGCGCCTGTATCTACTTTTAATACATCTCCCTGGCGGATTACTTTCTTGGGGCTAGGAATACCATGTACTACTTCATTATTAATACTGGAGCAAATAGAACCTGGAAACCCATGATATCCTTTAAAACTCGGTGTTGCGCCCATTTCGCGGATGCGTTTTTCCGCATAAGCATCCAAGTCAGCCGTCGTCATTCCTGGCTTTACTAACTCAGAAATTTCTTTGAGCACAGTTGCTACAATTGCCGCTGATTGCCGCATGATTTCAATTTCACGCGGGGATTTAATTTCAATTCCTCGACGTTGTTTTTTTGCAGGTGCAGGCTGAGTTGGTTGAGAAAGTAAGTTACTGAAAATGTTCATGGGAAATTAATAATTACTGGCGCTTTACAGCTTAGGTGTCAATGCCTTTTTAGGTTAATTGAGAAATAATATCTATATCTAAATTAGCTTATTTTTAAGCACACACTCTGGTAATTAATTTGTGAATCTGGATTGGGGTCAATTCTTGTACATTAGACAAAACGATCGCAGCTCCAGCTCTAAAGAGAGTTTCACTATATGCCTCACCCCGCGTCGGTGTTTCTTGCACATGAGGCGGTAGAACTCCTACACCAATCCAAGTGCGAGCAGAATCTAAATTCCGTGCTTTCTCCACAGTATACATGTCTGCTACTGTATCTCCCACATACACGATCGCTGAGTTTTGCTCAATTCCATTTTCTAATTCACGAACTGTAGCAAAAAGTCCAGTGGGGTCAGGTTTACCTGGCGCATCCTCCATCGCAATCAACACTGGAGATTGCAAACCCAGACGTTTTTCTAAGACATAGTTAGCCGAAACACGAGTAGCGCCACTGAAAAATCCCCAAGCAATCCCAGCTTGGGTAAGTTGGTCTAAGTAGCTAGGTTCTAATAATAACGGTTCATCACAGATATACCCCGTCAAATTGTTGGGGTCTGGGCCTCGATAACGCGATTGGAAAAAAGCAACGATCGCATTGTAATCTAGTTGCAATTGTTCGCGGCTCTGTCCACCAGCCGTAAAGTAGCGGTAAATTAATTCCTGGGATGCTTCCCAGTCGTTATTCCACACACCTTCCGATTTTAATAGGTCAATATCTACAGGTGTTGGACGATACGCAGCGTTTGTAAAGTATTCTACGGTATCTGCGATCGCTCGGCGATAGGAACCACTCACATCACGCACAACACCATCAATATCGAAAACCACCGCTGTTTTTGGAGAAGTTTCTTGAGTCATGGGGTAGGAAGCAAAACAGTTTTACATCATCATAGAGCTTCACCATTACGACTCAGGTAAAAAATCGGGGTCGAGGATTTGCTGTGGGGTAAAGGGAGATTGTTCGGGGAATGTAGCGATGGGCAACCCAGTTTCAATCACAGCCAGTCCTCTAGCAGCTTGATAGCTTTCCTCAAAAATGCGATCGAAGTGAGGCTTTAAACTTGGACTTTCCTTAAGTGCTTTTTCGATTCGCCTGCGGTGTTCCAAAATTGTATACTGGCAACTGGGCGATCGCCTTTGGGTTTGAATTTGATATTTGAGCAGATGCATCAGCAATACTTCCAGATTGCTCTCCAATGCTCGCCTTTCGCTTCTGCCCATTGTTTCAATTTCTTCAATTAAATTCTCTAAGTCCAGTTGTGTAAAATTCTTTTGCTTGAGCAGTTCTGCTGTGGTTTGAATCCACAAGTAAAAGTCTTGCTCATATAAATCTGAACGAGATGTTATTTGAGATTCGGGCAGTTGAGCAGTCATAAGCATCTGAAGTTAGCGCCGACTACACTTGATGTTAGCCCATATTCAATCATTAATTTGGTAAAAAATCGGGGTCGAGGGCTTGCTCTGGGGTAAAGGGAGATTGTTCGGGAAAAATAGCTACATCCAATTCAGTTTCATCAGCAGCCAACAGTTTAGCGTGGTCATAACACTGCCCAAGAACCTCATCAAAATAGGGTTTGAGGCTAGGACTTTCTTCTAGAGCTTCTCTGAGGCGTTTGCGATGCTCTCGAATCGTTGCTTGCCAACTGCCAGAGCGCTTTTCGGGCTGATACTTATACTTTAATAGATGCATCAGCACCACTTCCAAATTGCTTCTGAGTGCTTTCTTTTCACTCCTACCCATTGTTTCAATTTCTTCAATTAAATTCTCTAAGTCCAGTTGTGTAAAATTCTTTTGTTTGAGCAGTTCTGCTGTGGTTTGAATCCACAAGTAAAAGTCTTGCTCATACAAATCTGAACCAGATGTTATTTGAGATTCGGGCAGTTGAGCAGTCATAAGCATCTGTAGTTAGCGCCGACTACACTTGATGCTAGCCCATTTTCAATCATTAATTTGTCAGTCCCGTTGTCGTCTTCCCATGCCCAATGCCCCATACTTCTCTACGAGAGGCTGCGCCAACGACTACGCTCAGTACAAGTGCCCCATGCCCCACGTATTTGGTCATTGATAGGGTATTGCGTTAAAATAAGCGATCGCTATCCTAGTTAAGTAATGCCCGGAAATTCCCGGAGGTGTGATTGACCAAGTTTATTTTGAAAATTCTGTGGTTAGACGAAAACGTCGCTCTAGCAGTCGATCAAGTTGTTGGCAAAGGCACAAGTCCTTTGACCAAGTACTTTTTCTGGCCGAGAAATGATGCCTGGGAAGAGTTAAAGAAGGAACTCGAATCCAAACACTGGATTAGTGACCTCGATCGCGTCGAGTTGCTTAACAAAGCAACTGAAGTGATTAACTACTGGCAAGAAGAGGGCAGAAACCGCCCAATGGCAGAAGCTCAGTTGAAATTTCCGGAAGTTGCCTTTACAGGTAGCGCTTGATATTCCAAAATCAACTCTCGTGCTATTCTACAAGCTGCCAGAGTTGAATAGTCTTGTCCTTGCTGCCACTTGCAATCAGTTGTGTAACTTGGCTCACAGCAATGGCAGATACTGAGTCTGTATGACCAGAAAGAGTCACAATCTCTTGGGCTGTACTCACTCTCCAGAGTTTAACTGTCTTGTCCCAACTTGCGCTAATCAGGGTTTTGGCATCGGCAGTGAAAGCTACACCGATTACAGACCAGGAATGGCCTGAAAGTGTAGTAATTAGCTGACCAGTGTTTACTTCCCACAATTTAATAGTTTTATCATCGCTACCCGTCGCCAGAATTTTTCCGTCGGGACTAAAAGCGACTGTCAAAACTGCCCATGCATGACCCGAAAGGATACCTAATAAGGTATAGCATGGGCAGTTTTTAAATTCTTTTGGGGAACTTATCTGCCACAGGCGAATTGTTCTGTCATAACTCGCGCTGGCTATAATTTGTCCTTGGGGACTAAAGGCCACCGAATTGACCTGTAATTGATGTCCACTTAAGGTACAAATTTCAGCCCCAGTATTTACATTCCAGAGTTTGACTGTTTTATCCCAGCTACCACTAGCAAGAATCTCACCGTCTGGACTGAAAGCAACTGATTTTACAGCGCGAGAGTGTCCCAATAGAGTAGTTATTTCTTTTAATGTGCTGATATCCCACAATTTGATAGTTTTATCGTCGCTAGCACTTGCCAAAATTTTGCCATCAGGACTAAAAGCAACTGATTTTACCGCTTGTGAATGTCCCAATAACTTAGCTAAAACTTTTTTAGTATTTAAATCCCACAATTTGATGTTTTTATCATCAGAAGTACTGGCTAAAATTTTGCCTTCAGGGCAGAATGCAAGACTATTCACACTACTCAATACAGTGGAATTTTCAACCAAAGTAGATGAGCAGTGCCACAGAGGATTTGGTAATTTCAAAAGTTGGGGTTTACCTTCGATACCCATTGCTTGCATAACTTCATCAGCTGATTGAAACCGCTGACTAACAATATTTTCTAGTAATTTATCAAGGATTTTTGCCAAAGAGAAATGTTTTGCGTCTTGTTGCCAGATATCGCCTTTAGTAGCCAGATAATCTCGCCAAACCCAGCAATTATTTCCAACATCAAATAAATCAAAGGGAGAAATTTCGGTCAGTAGATAAATGCAAGTGACACCTAGACTATAAAGGTCGCTAGCAAAAACAGCTTTTCCTGCTGTTTGCTCTGGTGCAGCATATTCTGGACTACCGATATTGTTTTGGGCTGTTAGGTAATCAAGTTCTGTGACAATTTTTGCCGCGCTAAAATCAACTATGACTAGATTTGCTTTATCTTTGGAGCTAGAGGGGGTTCTACAGATAATATTTTCGGGTTTAATATCGCGGTGGATGATATGGCGATCGCTAATAAACTGCAAAACTGGTAACAAATCCTCTAAAATTTGCCAAACCTGAGTTTCATTAAAAGCCCCTTCCTCTTCAACTATCTGAGCTAAATTTCTACCTGGAATAAACTCTTGCACTAAATAAAAGTGCTGTTCTTGCTGAAAATAACTCAATAAAGCCGGAATCTGAGGATGCTTTCCTAATTGCTCTAGCTGCTGCGCCTTTTGGTCAAAATATTTAGATGTTTCACACTCTGCCGATAATTCTTGAATCACGCAAGGAGTTGGAGGAAACTGACCTTCATCTACAGCCAAGAAGGTTTTGCAGAATCCCCCTTTCCCAATTCGTTTAATTAAACGATAACGTCCTTCTAAAAGCAAAATTTTCCTGCCAGCTAGGGCGCGGGCAATATTACCCACCCTACAAAAACATCTCCATACTCGACCCCTACTGCTGTATCTAGGTCATTGTACTTTCTCAAAGATAGCTACTCCATTTATCTAAGTAAATTTAACAATATTTTTAATAATAAATGTTACTATAATTACTAAATGTAAGATAATGTGTTACATTCTAATTTGCTAAATGTTTTGTATCTGTAATCTTGCTATTGTGGACATTATCTGGCCGATCTGAGATTCTAAAGTATTGACAAATAATTTTCACAATACTTAATATTTAGCAATGATGTGTAATTTAGATTAACTATTGCACAGAAATTCTCTCACAATGAGTAGAATGACAAATACAGCGACCCAACTATTTCATGAATTAGTTACCCTAGAACTGTAGACTTGTGTTTTCAGTCCTGACTTATTTCAGTATTTTGCCTCAAAGGCATACCAGTCAAAACCACACCAAATCCTTCATTCAGAGCTCCCACAAATCATAATGCCTGTGATTGAGAAAAAAAGAACTCGCGATCTGCCCCAAATTAACGAACGAATTCGCTTCCCGAAAATTCGGGTCATTGACACAGACGGCGGTCAGTTAGGAATTATGCCCCCTCAAGAAGCACTACAACTAGCAGAGGAGAAAGAACTAGATTTAGTGCTACTGAGTGACAAAGCTGACCCGCCAGTTTGTCGGATTATGGACTACGGGAAATACAAGTTTGAGCAGGAGAAAAAGGCGCGGGAAGCACGTAAAAAACAGCACACGGCTGATGTCAAAGAAGTTAAGATGCGCTACAAAATAGAAGAACACGACTACAACGTCCGTGTCAAGCAAGCAGAGCGCTTTTTAAAAGATGGTGATAAAGTCAAAGCTACTGTGATGTTTCGGGGTCGAGAAATCCAACATAGCGATCTCGCAGAAGATTTGCTCAAACGCATGGCAACGGACTTAGAGCCATTTGGTGAGGTTCAGCAAGCGCCCAAAAAAGAAGGGCGAAATATGATGATGCTCCTCTCACCCAAAAAATAATCTTCTAATTTTTCAATAGATTAAGTAAAGAAAATCCCTTGGCTTCTAGCCAGGGGATTTTTTCATTTTGGGGCATTGGGGATTGGAAGTGCTGAGTTATGAGTTAAGAGTTAAGAGTTATGAGTTATCTCCTTGCCCCGTTGTCTTCAGTAGGGGCGTACAGCTGTACGCCTCTACAAAGGATTCATAATATTGCAAATATTTTTGTCAATAGTATCAGGTTGTATAAATTTATCTCAAATCGATAGTCCTGAAGCTTGAGTGGGAAAGATAATACTCAGTTGCTCAGGACTTTTGTAATGTCTGGGCGATGAGAATGAGGCAGGTAACAAAGCAGGGGGAGCAGGGAGCAGAGGGGTAGGGGAGACAAGGAAGTGTGGGGAGTGTGGGGAGTGTGGGAAGAGAGGGGGGAAAGATTTCTTCTCCATCCTCCCACACCTCCCACACCTCCCACACCTCCCACACCTCCCACACCTCCCCGCTTGCCCCATACCCCATGCCCCATGCCCCATCCGCAATGCCCATTACGTAAAACTGCATGGAACTGAAAAATCACTGGTTGGCTGTAAATAGAGTTGCTTTACCACGATTGCTACAGTGGGTAAATCTCCGGCCAGAGGAGAGCGAACGCACTCAGATGATGTTCGTATTTTACACTATTGTATCTGTAGGATTGCGGTGGGCGGAGGATAGTACAGTAGCGCTGTTTTTGGGCGAATATGAGACTAATCTACTACCTTGGATGTATATTGCCAGTGCTGTAATGAGTACAGGACTGGTTTTTTTATATTCTTGGTTGCAAAAGGTTTTTCCTTTACGTCAGGTGATTGTGGCGATCGCACCTTGCATGGTAACGCCATTAGTTTTACTAGTTTTATTACGTTGGGGCAGTGGTGTCTCCTACCTGGCAGTAATTTCAGTGTTTTTGCTGCGGCTGTGGGTAGATGCACTTTATGTGCTTAATGACCTCAACACGTCCATTGTTGCCAATCAAATATTTAACATTCGAGAGATTAAGCGCACTTACCCACTAGTCAGTAGTGGGCTATTGGTAGCAGATGTTATTAGTGGTTTTAGTTTGCCTTGGTTGGTAGAGTACGCCAGACTGAACAAGGTGATCCTCATCGCCTGTGTGGTGATTTTATTTGGATCAGCGATTTTATTTTATTTAACTCATCAGTATCGAGCAGCTTTTCCCGAAACTCCACAAATTACAATTCTTGGGGAACAAGCTTCACGACAGCGTTTCCTTAAAAGTCCTTTGAAGCGCTATGTTTGGCATTTATTTGCTTTTGTCGGTCTGTTGCAGGTGATTGGGTTGTTAGTGGATTTTCAGTATTTGCGCGAACTCCAATCGAGTTTAAACGACCGCGAAATCGCTAGCTTCTTAGGCCTATTTGGTGGCATGTTGGGCTTGTGTGAGTTGTTAATCCAGTGGTTTGTTTCTAGCCGACTGATTGAACGGATGGGAGTATTTTTCACTGCCACACTTTTACCAATTGCTGTAGGCTTTTTACTACCAGGAGTGCTGATATTTTTGCATTTAATTCCAGGGATGCAAGGGCAAAGCTTTTTCTGGGGTCTTGTAATTGTCAAGTTCTGTGATGAACTTTTACGCTACACCTTTGTGATGAGTAGCGGCCCCATACTCTATCAACCGATTCCTGAAGCAATTCGCAGCCAGATGCAGACCTTATCTGGCGGAACAGCCGAAGCGATCGCCACAGGGTTGACAGGATTGGTAATTTTTGTCACTTTATTAACTTGTGGGCATTTTGTACCTGAGCCGCTGCAAAAATGGGTGTTAGTCGCAGAAACAATGCTGATAGCTGGCACTTGTTTAAAAGTAGTTTGCCAATTGCGATCGCGTTATGTTGATTTGTTAGTTTTAAGTGTGGCACGGGGTCAACTGAGTGCGACAAATGTCGGTCTAAAATTCTTTAAGCAGGGCGTAGTCAAAGCATTAGCTGAAAAAGGCAACGAGGCAGACAAACACTCTTGTATTGAACTTTTAGCCCAAATTGATTCCCAAGGTGCTGCGGAAGTTTTAGCACCCTTATTAGTCAAGTTAACCCCGGATTTGCAGTGCAAGAGTTTGGAAGTGATGCTGATGGGAGGCGCAAATCCCGCCTATGTACCCGCTATCCGTCCTTTGTTAGAACAACCCCAAGAAACTAACCCCGAAGTTTTTGCCCTAGCGCTGCGCTATATTTGGCTAGCTGAACCCAATCCCAATTTAAGCCTCCTCGAAGAATACCTGAACTCCCGACATAACTCACTCATCCGCGCCACCGCTGCTGCTTTAGTCTTACGCCAAGGAACCCCCATCCAAAAAGTAGCAGCTACCAAAACCATGCGCCGGATGCTGACTCATAAGCAAGAACGCGAACGGATAAATGGAGTCAAAGCCCTCAGAGAAGCAGTTTATTTACAAGCGTTACGAATTCATATTCCGAATTTGTTACAAGATGAATCATTAAGGGTGCGCTGTGCGGTGTTGGAAATGATTGCAGCAACGCATTTAGAAGAGTACTATTGTGCCCTGATTGCCGCACTTTACTACAAGTCAACCCGTAGCACAGCAATGTTAGCCTTAACCCGACTGGAAAACGAAGCCCTAGAAATGCTGTTGCAGTTGGCTACAAATATTTACAAACCAGAAGTAGTGCGGATGTATGCTTGGCGTACCATTGCTCAAATTGGTACCCAAGAAGCAATGGAGGCTTTATGGGAAAATTTAGAAAGGTGTTGGGGTACTACTAGAGATCATATTCTTCACAGCTTACTGAAAATACACAAACAACCGGGAGCTACAGGTTTAGGCGATCGCTTTTATGAAAGTCGGGTAGAAAAATTAATCGAGCAGGAATTACGATTTTTAGGTGAAATTTACGCTGCTTATATCGACTTTCAAAATGTAGATAAACAAGACGATTATCAATCCAGTGAGAGGATTTTAATTGTCTGTGAATTATTGCAACGCTCCCTCAAAGAATTGGAATTAGATGTAAGAGAAAGGTTATTACTACTACTGAGACTGCTTTACTCGCCAGAAAAGATGCAAGCAGCAGCGTTTAATTTACGATCGCTCTCAGTGGTAAACTTAGCGCGGGGTTTAGAAATCTTAGAACACACCGTAACTTTGCCTTCCAAATCTCTATTGTTGAATATTTTAGATAAGCGAACAGAGCCAGAAAAATTACAACATTTAGTAGAAGCAAAGATTGTGGAATATGAGAGTATGTTAGTTAGCGATCGCCTCCACAGATTGCTGCTGTTGGGCAATTTGCTCTCTGATTGGTGTCTAGCTTGCTGTTTTCATTTTGCTCAAGTTGCACGTATCAGACTCACAAGTTCTGAGATTTTAGCCAGTTTACGTCATCCAACAGGCTTTGTTCGAGAAGCAGCGATCGCATACTTGAATATGGTTTCACAGCGCGTCCTCTTCCAAATCCTACCCCAACTGCAAAACGATCCACACCCTCTAGTAGCCGCCCAAGTTAAGGAATTGCTCGAAAAATACCAATTCAAAAATTACAAGAAGTAGTGCCAAGTCTACATCCAATCAGACTAATCTCTTTGCTGAGTGCGCGGATGGGTAGGTGTTTATGAACAGCTAACTACCAAAATGGCTAAATTGCCCTCTATGTAAGAATTTGACGCCAATAGTATGTCTCAACCATCCGCGCACCTTATCCAGCCTAGCTTTCAGCGATTTGCATCTAGTAAAATTACAAATTTTTGTGTTATGATTACCCCATCCGCGCAACAGAACCTTGAAAACTAAATATCACAGCGCTTTTAGACGCCCGCTATTGCAATTAACTAAAATCCCTATTAGGGATTGAAACAGAAAAAACCTGGGCAGTGAGCGGAGTTGTTGGTATTGCAATTAACTAAAATCCCTATTAGGGATTGAAACGGGACGATTGATTGCAGGACAACCAGTACAACAAGCATTGCAATTAACTAAAATCCCTATTAGGGATTGAAACTTGTCTTTCCTTACCCTAACTTTGCCGACTTTGATTGCAATTAACTAAAATCCCTATTAGGGATTGAAACTTTCGCAAGATTGGACCGATTGATAAACCAAAGGGAATTGCAATTAACTAAAATCCCTATTAGGGATTGAAACATTCTTCAAGGCGTCGATAATAGCGTATACTTCGGATATTGCAATTAACTAAAATCCCTATTAGGGATTGAAACGTCGAGTTCATCGCGTAAAGATGCACCCGTGTGATTGCAATTAACTAAAATCCCTATTAGGGATTGAAACGATCGCACTTCGCGTCAGTCCCGTGTCGGCAGGGTATTGCAATTAACTAAAATCCCTATTAGGGATTGAAACGCTCCAAGCAGAAGCAGTACCTACACCATCAAGAGTGATTGCAATTAACTAAAATCCCTATTAGGGATTGAAACTGGTAAAAAACCTGTGGCGATCGCCGCCTTGATTTCCTCAACGGTAAAATCAGATTGCAATTAACTAAAATCCCTATTAGGGATTGAAACTAACCATGCCAGCAGATGGCAATGTAGTAGATCCTGAATTGCAATTAACTAAAATCCCTATTAGGGATTGAAACCTGATAAAATTTGGCAAGGTGAAGTGATAGGTATGAATTGCAATTAACTAAAATCCCTATTAGGGATTGAAACAAACACTCCTTCCACAGCTTCCCATGAACCTCTTTATTGCAATTAACTAAAATCCCTATTAGGGATTGAAACGACGGTAGCCCGCGAGAATACATCAATTTTCGGGCATTGCAATTAACTAAAATCCCTATTAGGGATTGAAACAATGATGCCAAGCTTTTTGAAGTGGTGATGGATGGGATTGCAATTAACTAAAATCCCTATTAGGGATTGAAACCATAAATATCGCCTTCTTGGTAAAAATTCACCTGATTGCAATTAACTAAAATCCCTATTAGGGATTGAAACTGGGATATTAAAATCAGAGGGGTATCTAATTGTATTGCAATTAACTAAAATCCCTATTAGGGATTGAAACGCCAAATCTTGCATTGCTTCAAAGAACCATGTATCAATTGCAATTAACTAAAATCCCTATTAGGGATTGAAACCAGCCGCTTGGAGAGAAGCTTATGCCCAGTTCAAAGATTGCAATTAACTAAAATCCCTATTAGGGATTGAAACACTCAAATGCTAGTGACTGGCACTGGCTACCTGCGACTCTAATTGCAATTAACTAAAATCCCTATTTAAAGATTGCAACGATCGCACTAAGCAACTGGCGATCGCCATCCAGAGCAACTGGATTTGCTCTAGGGGAATCAATAAGTGCAAAGATACAGCCAACCACTTTTCAAACAACCTCTTAGACCTTCATTCCTTGTTAGCCTAGAGACTAAAGTACAAACTCCAAGAGCATTAGGAATATTCATGTACGTATTAATTGGTGGAGCAGGTTTAGTGGGGCTAAGTTTAGCGCAGAAGCTGGTAGAGTTGGGGCATACTGTTGCGGTTATCGATATTGACCCTACCGCTTGTCGTTATGCCCGCGAACAAGTTGGGGCAATGGCTTTTGAAGGAAGTGCTGTGAGTACAGAAGTATTGTTAGAAGCTGGGATTCGCAAAGCCAGCTCTTTGGCTGCTGTGCTACGCAGTGATGCCTTAAACTTGGCAATGGTAACTCTTGCTAAACATTATGGCGTTCCTCATATTTTAAGTCGGATGCGTCACCCCGATTTTGCTGAACCCCTACGTCTGGCGGGAGCTAACCATATCATCAGTACTGTTGAACTATCGGTGTCAACAATGGTAAATGCCATCGAGTATCCACAAGTAGAATCGATGATGCATTTTGAGCAAGGACAGATTGAGGTGTTAAAACTTTCTATCCCAAATAATTGCTATGTTGTTGGTCGTAGCGTTGCTGAAATTGCTCAGGATTCTCGGTTTCCCACTGGTTCGCTAATTATTGGCTATCAACCTCATCCCCACGAAAATTTGATGATTCCTAATGGTAGTACAGTGCTGGAACCTGATTCAACTGTACTGATTGTAACTAAACCAGGATGTTTACACCAAGTCATCGATTTTATCGAAGGCTGTAATAGTTGATAATTAATTTTAGGGTTAATTATTCAAAAATCAAATCTAAACGTTGTTGGGTTTCTTCAAGTGCTTTTGTTGGTGAAGATTTACCCAACAATACAGATTCAATTGCCCGTCCTAAGCTGTCGGAAATTCGATTGTAACCAGGAAAAATCGGACGCGATCGCCCATATTTTGCTTGTTCTAAAAATACTTTCACTTGGGGAATTTTATTCATAAATTCCTGATATTTTGGATTTTCACGAGACTTCAAATTCACTGGTAAATAGCCAGTTCCTAAGGCTAATTCTGTCTGGAATTCTTCACTCAAAGCATACTCAACAAACTTAAAGGCTGCTTTTTCGCGTTCTGGTGTAGTTTTGAAAAAGAAGAGATTCTCACCACCAATTACAGTAGCAGGTTTTTCACCAACAGGAATGGGAAAAACATCAAAATCGACGCCAGTGGTTTGAAATTGTCCCAGATTCCAAGGGCCATTTAATTGCATTGCGACTTTACCACTGAGCAAGTCATCTGTCTCATAACCGCGTTCTGGCCCAGATAAAATAGCAGAACCTTGGGTAATTAAATCACGCCAGAATTGCAAAGCTGCGATCGCCCCTTGATTATCTTTCAAATCTACAGCTGCGGCATTCTGTGAATCACCACTCACTAACTCGCCACCGCTACTCCACATAAACGGTAGCCAAGTGAACACTGTAAATTCCCCTTTCCCCAAAGGCAGAAACATGCCATATCGATCTGTTCGCCCATCGCCATTGGTATCGCGAGTCAATTTTTTAGCAACTTGCCCAAACTCCTCCCAAGTGCGGGGTAATTCAGTAATTCCCGCTTCCTTAAACAAACTTGGACGATAAAAAATACCAACATTATTCGTCGCAAACGGCACAGACCAAATCTTGCCGTTATATTTCATTGATGCATACAAAGTAGGGTCAATTTCGCCTTTAATTGGAGATTTTTCTAGCATTTCATCCAAAGGTAAAAGCGCCCCAAGTTCCACCAATTGACCGGCGATCGTCGGATTGTACCACAACAAATCAGGAGGTGCATTGCCTACAACTGCTGCCAAAATCTTAGGCGTTTGCTGATCCTGTTGTCCGACATAAAGCGATTCTACTTGAATATCTGGGTGAGATTGATTGAATTTGTCCACCAGCTTTTGCAGTACATCCCGATTTGGCGGCGGATTTACCCCTTGCCACAAAGTTAAATGAATTACATTATCTTGCTTAACACCGGGTAGAATAGCTTGACACCCAGCTATAGCTACTATGCCCACCAATAATATCAGCAGCAACTTCCTCAAGTAGTTGGGCAGTTTGTTTCTTTTTCGCTTGGGATGCCAAGGAGGCGAAAAATAATCTTGCATGATGTTTATGAAATTAGGCATTAGGTATTGGGTATTAAATACTGAGAAACTATTCCTAAATATTTATTTTCTAGTCCCCATTCCCCAGTCCCTAGTTCCCTAGTCCTCAGTCTCTTCTAGCAAATGTACCTTTGCATCTAGGCAAAAGCTAGGTATATTCTATCTTTGGTAGAGTTTTGATAATTTAAGGTTATGGCAGGACATAGTAAATGGGCAAATATTAAGCGCCAGAAGGCGGTAGTAGATGCAAAAAAGGGAAAAACCTTCACTCAGCTATCTAGGGCGATTATTGTTGCGGCTAGAAGTGGCGTACCAGATCCAGCGCTGAATTTTCAACTTCGCACAGCGATCGACAAGGCAAAAGCAGCAAGTATTCCTAATGATAATATTGAACGGGCGATCGCTAAAGGTGCAGGCACTTTTGGTACAGACAGTGCCAATTTTGAAGCGATTCGCTACGAAGGTTACGGCCCCGGTGGTGTAGCAATTTTGATTGAAGCGCTGACAGATAACCGCAATCGCACAGCCGCTGATTTACGTGCAGCTTTTAGTAAAAATGGCGGTAATCTCGGTGAAACAGGTTGCGTTAGCTGGATGTTTGACCAAAAAGGGGTTTGTATCGTCCAGGGTGTGGTTAACGAAGAACAGCTTTTAGAAGCATCCCTAGAAGGTGGTGCCGAGTCTTATGAAATGACTGAAGATGAAATGTCTGAGGTTTTTACTGAAATCGGAAATTTAGAAACCCTCAGCCAGACACTCAAGGATAAAGGCTTTAAGGTGACTGATGCTGAATTGCGCTGGGTTCCCAGTAATAGTGTAGAAGTTACAGATCCCGAACAGGCGCGATCGCTTTTTAAATTAATTGACACTCTAGAAGGCTTAGATGATGTTCAAAATGTCACAGCTAACTTTGAAGTTGCAGAAGAATTGATGAGTCTCAGCATTTCTTAATAAAAATCTCTCCCAAGAGACATGAAAGATTCACATCAATTACAACGTAATGACATACACCTATTGGATAGTTGTACTGTTCAACAATTGATGAGGAATTGCAAGTGAATAACTTCGCTAAAGCTTTCGTTTTGGCTTTAATATTTGCTGCGCCAGTAGCTATTTCTGCACCTGCTGTTCAAGCTGTAACTATCCACTCTACTAAAATAAAAGCTGCCAAAGTTCATCAGAAACATTACAAACACCACAAGCATCACTTAGTTCACAAAGCTCATAAATAGTTAGTCTTAACTACAAAAAATTGTAGTAAATCTGTAATTAAGTTTAGTCTTCGTTTTACACCAACACCATTGTATTATTCAACCCGCTGTAATTTCTCATAATCAGCGGGTATTTCCAATTACAGCAGTTTTCATTTGCATGAGGTAGAAATTGATTGGTTTTGAGGCAGAAGGCAGGAGGCAGGGGGCAGAAGAAGAATTTTTATATTTAATTTTCTAGTTGTGTACCTCATTTGGTTGCAAACTGGTGTAATTCATACTTGTTAAAGATTTACGGAAAATTTGATTTTGTTGAAATATTATACAACCTAGCTTCTAAAGCCAGCGATAAAGCTTATTTGACTTCGGAATTTAAAATTTTTTAATTATATTTGAATTTCATGATTTATTAGGGTCGGTGTTGCCACTAATAATTGCTTGGAACACATTCCCTACTAAAGATAAAAATGCTGCAACTAGCAATATGAGCATTAAACTAGCAAGAGCAGCAAAGGGAGAGGTGACAAACAAAAGTAAAAATGCAAACATTAAAATTGTTAGTAGTGTTCTATTCATCTTTTTTAGCCTTTTAGAGTTACTTATCTCAAATTAACTAATTCAGTCATGTATTTGTGTATATCTAACTGAAGGAATTAGTCTAATTCTCTAGTGGCATTTTGAAGCTAATTCTAAAGTAATACTAAAACTACACAAAAGATGTAGGGCTATGATTTAATTTTTGAAAAGCTATGTGCAGATCGAAAAGAATGATTCCCTTGCCTACTAGCAGCGATCGCACCTAAAATGAACTAGTTTCGCCAAAGCTAAAATACCCGACTTTTTGTAAAAATCGAGTATCTTTCTGTTTTAAAATTATTAACTATGGATACAATTTTAAAAAGTTAATGTTTTTCATGTTCACCGTTATATCGAACTTTCCAGACCTCTCAAATATAAGTTTAAGTACTAAATTTTTAGATAAAGACACAGTAAAATAGTGTGGGAAAACTATAAATTTAGTAATCATTATTACATTAATAATTCTAATAATATAGTGTTTATACGCAACAAAAATTTTGATGCTTACTGGTAAGACCATTCAAATCGTCAATCGCCAATCCCTTTTAGTATTCGTCTGAGCTTGCTCAAAAAGCCGCGATCGCGTCAAAATAAAAGTTGAGATGCTGTAATTTATCTTCACAATGGCGCTAGCAGAGCTTAATCAAACTCTTTACTCTCCCCAAACACCATCAGACAACCGGGGATACGAATATGATTTGGTAATTGTAGGCGGTGGAATTGTTGGCTTAACTCTCGCCTCCGCCTTAAAAGATTCTGGCTTGAGTGTGCTGCTGATTGAGGCAAAAGTGGCATCAGCGGCAGTAGCTAAAGGTCAAGCCTATGCAATTCACATGCTTTCGTCCCTAATTTACCAAGGAATTGGAGTTTGGGACAAAATGTTGCCTCAAATCGCCAAATATTGCCGGGTTCGTCTTTCTGATGCCGATTATCCCGGTGTGGTGGAATTTGTCACAGACGACATAGGTACGCCAGAGTTGGGTTTTGTGGCGGAACACCAAGCAATATTGGAACCTTTACAGGAGTTCGTTCGAGATTGTGCAAATGTGACTTATCTGTGTCCGGCTGAGGTGGTAAACACCCACTACCAACGGGAGGCTGTAGCCATAGACATTAAAGTTGCTGGCGAACTCCGAACTATCAAGAGTAAATTACTCGTAGCCGCAGATGGATCGCGATCGCCCATTCGTCAAGCTGCTGGAATCAAAACCTCTGGCTGGAAATATTGGCAGTCTTGCATCGTTGCATTTGTCAAACCCGAAAAACCCCACAATAACACTGCTTACGAAAGATTTTGGTCTAGCGGTCCCTTTGCGATTTTACCTTTACCAGGGAACCGCTGCCGGATTGTGTGGACAGCGCCTCACGAAGAAGCGAAAGCTTTGTGTGCGTTAGATGATGAGCAATTTTTAAGAGAATTAACCCGCCGCTATGGCAATCAAATGGGTAAATTGGAACTACTAGGCGATCGCTTTGTTTTTCAAGTACAACTCATGCAAAGCGATCGCTATGTTCTTCCCCGACTAGCATTAATTGGTGATGCTGCACACAACTGTCATCCCGTCGGCGGACAAGGTTTAAATTTGGGTATTCGCGATGCAGCAGCTTTGGCACAAGTAATACAAGCAGCCCACAAAGCAGGTAAAGATATTGGGGAGATTCAAATTCTCAAACGTTATGAACGCTGGCGCAAGCTGGAAAACCTGACGATTTTGGGTTTTACCGATTTGTTAGACCGGATGTTTTCTAATAATTTCTTACCTGTGGTATTGGTTCGTCGTCTAGGTTTATGGTTATTGCAACGAGTACCTGTGTTAAAAGTGTTTATGCTGAAGTTGATGATCGGTTTGAAGGGGCGGACTCCAGAATTGGCAAAACGATAAAGTAGGCAATAGGCAATAGGCAATAGGCAACAGGCTTACGAAAGTGTTTTGGTGCTGGGGTTTTACAATCGGTTTATGTCCTAAACTATGCTTCAATTGCGATAAACGCTAGGCCACACCAGCTTGAAAAATCTGGTTTGGGGTGAGATTCAATTCGGGAAAAGTTTGGGAAATAATGCGTAGACGCGAAGCGGCTTGTCGTAAGACATCGCTTTCTCGAAACTTACTTATTTGATATTCCCCGTCAACCAAATTACAAACGGAGATTGTCGATTGCTTGGGGTTACCAATAAAATTACGTCCACCCAAGGCAGCATAATCGACAATCCAGTATTCGGGGATGCCCATTTCCTCGTAATCAGCGTATTTTAAATAGTAATCGTCCCGCCAATTGGTTGATACAATCTCAATTACCAAAGGTATCGATGCACCCAGGCTAACAATAGATTGTTTTTGCCATAATTTTTCGTTTGCCAGATTTGCACGGTTTAGCACCAAGACATCTGGGAAGTAACCAGAATCTTTTTCAGGAGGTCTAACGATAACTTGGTTGGGGATACCGTAGGGCAATCCTAGACGTTTGATTTCAACAGGAATTTCGACACCCAAAAAGCTTTTAACTTCTTCGTGTTCCCCTACTGGTTGCGCCATCTCAACAATGTCTCCGTTATGTAGTTCGTAGCGTACCCCTGAATTTTCGGGTAGCCAATCGACAAATTCCTCAAAGGTTACTTGCTTGGGTATGGCTTGAGTCATAAATGATAGAGAATTACTGATAATAGAAATATTACCTCTAATTTAAAGGATTGTGGACAGCTTTTCACTGTCAGAACAACTTACTACTTTTAATTAAAGAGCGATCGCACTTACATCTGTGATGGTTTGGAAAGGCGATCGCCGTAAATTTAAAATAAAAACGGCTATTAATTTTGAGCTATTTTTGCATTTATTCCACAATCAAATCTGGATATATTTAATCTTACGTATGTCACACGTGCCTTGTCATATTGTTATTTTGTGATTAGTCATTTAAACTATATTGGTTCAGTTGCATATTAACTTCCAAGGATAAGTCTATTGCCTCCCTCCAAGAGTAAGTTCAAAAATAAAATACCAGTCCTATTTGAGTTACGAAGGCAGCCAATAAAAAATTTATGGCGTTGCTGAATCAGAATATGAAATGCCAAAATTACCTTTCCTTTTCTTTGTACCTTTGCGCCTTTGCGACTTTGCGTGAGACAAATTCATATTTTCAATCAGCAACGCCAAATTTATTATTAACGAATTCCAAATAAAAAATATCCCACTACTTACAGTCAACAGTTATCCGTCAGCAACTTCAAGTGGTTGTTTTTATTTGTTGGAGTTACCTAATTACATGTATTCAATTGTTATTCGGATATGAGAAAAATTGTTACATTTATCCTGGGGATAGGTGTAATCCTGTTTAATGTATGCTATGTATCCAACACTGTCAACCTTAAGATTGAAAATTAGTATTTTTCTACATAAAATTAAAAATCTCAAATTAAAAATTGGTAACACTGATGGTTAAGAGTGCTAGAGTTTCAAGAAATTCATCAGAACTTTTCAGCGGGTATTCATGCTGAAGAAACTACAAAAAAAGCAAATTTCCATAATTGTGGCTGGGGCGCTGTTTGCCTTTTCAGCTGGGGCAATGGTATCAGCACCTGAGATTGGCAAATCTCTGGGGCAATGGCTCAAATTGGGTAAAAATCAGGTAGAGCAAACATCTGAGGCTAGCGTTGCCCAATCAGCGGTCTTTCCACTGATATCACAATCTCTGCCAGAACGGGCGGCAAAACTAGCTGCCATTGCAGGGCAGTCGCCTTCTCCAGACCGCAATCGCGCTCGTTATCTTTTGGCGAGTGATTACATTGAAAGAACCCAAGGGAAAAAAGCCCTGGCTTTGTTGGAAGGATTAGAAAAAGATTATCCCATTCTCGCACCTTACATTTTGCTCAAACAAGCTCAGGCAGAGGATCTGCTGGGTGAAGACGGCAAAGCCTCGGATCTCAGGCGAAAAGTGCTCAAAGAATATCCCAAAGAAGCAGCCACAGTTAAAGCGTTGTATTTAATTGCCCAACCAAAGGAACAGGAAACCGCGATCGCTCAATTTCCTTCTAATCCTTTAACTTGGGAAATTATCCGCAAACGCTTACAAGAAAATCCCAATCAGCCAAAATTGCAGTTGATATTGGCAAAATACGCCTATGACCAACCAGGCATAGTGGGGGTTTTGGATGGGTTAGTTAAACAACCTACCCTCAAACCCGAAGATTGGGAACTCATTGGTACAGCCTATTGGGAAAATAATCAATTTCTCAAAGCCGGGAATGCTTATGCCAAAGCGCCCAAAACAGCCCGCAACCTCTACCGCACCGCACGGGGGTTACAGGTAGGGGGCAAAGATAAAGAAAAAGCAATCGCCACCTATAAACAACTGGTACAGCAATTTCCCCAAGCTAAAGAAACTGGGACTGCACTGCTGCGATTAGCAGAAATAGCAAAAACTCCCAAAGACGGCTTGCCTTATCTCGACCAAGTAATTAGTAAATTCCCCGATCAAGCTAGTACTGCACTGGTACAAAAAGCTAAAACTTTCCAAGCACTCAAAGATCAAAAGTCAGCTAACTCAGCTTGGCAATTACTCTTAGGCAAGTACGGTAATTCTGACGAAGCAGCAGAGTATCGCTGGAAAATCGCCCAAGATAAAGCCAACAACAAAGATTACATCGGTGCATGGCAATGGGCAGAACCAATTGTTAGCAACAACCCCAACAGTATTTTGGCTCCCAGAGCAGGCTTTTGGGTAGGTAAATGGGCAGCTTCACTAGGAAAACAGCAAGAGTCTCAAACTGCTTATGAATATGTAATTAGCCAGTTTCCCTACTCTTACTATGCGTGGCGATCGGCGACGATGTTAGGGTTAAATGTGGGTAACTTTGACAACGTGCGGTCAATGAACCCGGAAGTCGTCGCACCCCAGCGTTCATTACCTCCTGCGGGTTCTGAAACTTTCAAAGAATTGTATTTGTTGGGTCAAGACCGCGATGCTTGGTTACAATGGCAAACAGAATTTCAGAACAAAATTCAGCCGACGGTAGCAGAGCAATTTACTGAAGGGTTGATGCAGCTGGCAAGGGGAGAAAATCTCATAGGAATTGACAAAATTTCTAAATTGGAAGACCGGGAAATACCAGCTGAACTTGCCGAATATCAAACTCTCAGCAAACAAATCTCCTATTGGCAAGCGCGTTATCCATTTCCCTATCTGCGAGAGATTGAAAAGTGGTCTACTGAACGTCAACTCAATCCTTTGTTAGTCACTGCCTTAATCCGTCAAGAGTCCAGGTTTCAACCAAAAATTAAATCTGTGGCAAATGCTACTGGCTTAATGCAGGTATTACCGAGTACAGCTCAATGGATTGCCCCACAAATCAAGTTGAATAGCAAAACAATAAACTTAGAAAATCCCAACGACAACATCATGGTAGGTACATGGTATTTGGATCATACCCATCAGCAATATAACAATAATTCCTTGTTGGCGATCGCTAGTTATAATGCTGGGCCTGGCAATGTCTCTAAATGGCTGCAAACTCTGACTACGCAAGATCCAGATGAGTTTGTGGAAGACATTCCCTTTGATGAAACCAAAAATTACGTGCGTCAAGTATTTGGCAATTACTGGAATTATCTCAGGCTTTATAACCCGGAGATTTCTAGCATAGTGGCAAAGTATTCGACTACGCATCCAAAACTGCCGACGCAATGAAATGGGGGGTTGGGGAGTGTGGGGAGTGTGGGGAGTGTGGGGAGTGTGGGGAGTGTGGGGAGTGTGGGGAGTGTGGGGAGATGGGGAAAAAGAGAATTTATGCTTCCCTTTCCTCCCACCCCTCCGTCTCCTCCCACACCTCCCACACCTCCCACCCCTCCGTCTCCTCCCACACCTCCCACACCTCCCACACCTCCCACACCTCCCACACCTCATGCCTAGTTTGGCCGATATTTAATACTCGAAAACTTCGGACGACATGAGACCGTCAGCTACTTTGGTGACGGCGCCGGTCATTGTGATTGTAAAATCTTCGCTGATGGCGATCGCAATTTGTCCTCCTGGCATGTGAACTGCAATTTCTGAATCACACAGGTTTAATTTGTGGGCAACAGCCGCTGCTGCACTGCTACTACTGCCAGATGCTAAGGTGTAGCCTGCTCCTCTTTCCCAAATCTCAATTTGAATATTTTGCCGATCTTTAACTTTCATAAACTGAACGTTGGTACGGTTGGGAAAGTAAGGATGAACTTCTACTAAAGAACCATACTGCTTGGCTATTTCGGGTGTGACTTCGGGTAACTGGATAACGCAGTGTGGATTTCCAATAGTGGCTGCACAAAAGCTAAAAGTTTGGTTGGCAACGGTAATACTTTCTTTGATAACTTCTCTGGAGTGCCCTGTCACCGGAATCTTTTCACTTTGGAAGCTTACACGACCCATTTCTACTTGAACACTTTTACCTGACTGGGCAACTCGCGCTATGACTCGCCCGCCAAGGGTATCAATATCAAATTCTTCTTCTTTAACAAGCTGGTTATCCCACAAATAACGAGAAAATATTCTCAACCCGTTGCCACTTTTCTCTGCCTCAGTGCCATCTGGGTTAAAAATCCGCAATCCAAATCTCGCATTGTTGGATGGTAAGGGGCCAAACAGAATACCATCTGAGCCAATTCCAAAGTTTCGATGGCAAATCCGCTCAATTTTTTCTGGGGTTAATTCAAATGCTAAATCTTGAGGAGAAATAACTAAATAATCATTACCAAGAGCATGATACTTTGAGTATTTCACTTGAGCAAACATAGCAGATATCTTAAAAAATAGATGTCTTTAGATAATAGACATCTCCGAAAACTGTCAAAGCTTTGCTGTGGCTAGCTTATGAGACGTAAATGCAAGCATCAAAAGCTAACTAGTGAATATGATAAAATACGGGTTTGAGATAT